>NZ_JBWKCH010000003.1:546989-956063 GCF_056436585.1 Streptomyces sp. NPDC043685
CCTGAGCTCCCGTACCACCCTGGTTGCCCTGAGTGCCCTGCGGGCCCGCCCCGCCCTGGCTGCCCTGGGAGCCGGTGCCCTGAGAACCCTGAGTGCCCTGGGGGCCCTGACTGCCCTGGGAACCCTGGGACCCGGTGCCCTGGCTGCCCTGTGTGCCCTGGAATCCCTGCGTGCCTTGGAACCCTTGCGTGCCCTGTGTGCCCTGGAACCCCTGTGTGCCCTGGAATCCCTGCGTGCCTTGGAATCCCTGCGTGCCCTGCGTGCCCTGACTGCCCTGGGAACCCTGGGACCCGGTGCCCTGGAACCCCTGTGTGCCTTGGAATCCCTGCGTGCCTTGGAACCCTTGCGTGCCCTGTGTGCCCTGGAACCCCTGTGTGCCCTGGAATCCCTGCGTGCCTTGGAACCCTTGCGTGCCCTGCGTGCCTTGGAATCCCTGCGTGCCCTGGAACCCCTGACTGCCCTGGGGGCCACGGGGGCCCTGGGGGCCGGTGCCTGGTGGGCGGGGGTGCTTCTGTGGCTTGCCATGGTGCCCGCTTGGTGGGTGACCGTCCTTGGCCGGCCGCGGTGGGCGGGGCTCGGAAGTGGCACTCACAGCACCGTTCGGGCCTGGCACGCCGATGGAATAATCGACGGACATAACTGCCGCATTGGCTGGAGCGGTCGTCGACGAACCGAGATTGACAAGCAAGCCAAGAGTCCCCGCCGCCGAGAGCGTAGTGGCGGCCCGGACCCACGATCTGCGAAGAGACTGGCGCTTCACAATGGAACCTTCCTACAGTACTGAAAACTGATACGTAGAAGTGGGGTACGAGTCGCATGGGCATGCCACATCGGCACGTCAGAGACGGCCCCGGAGCGCCCATGCCGTTGCGCAGCGTGCCGACATCAGTCGGCAGGGTCCCAATTCCACGCCGACAGTTGACACGAATGTCACTGCGTTTCATGCAATTGGCCTAGGGGCCTGTATGCGGGACGATCTCGAAGGCGCCGGCGATCGTCAACTCGCAGATTTGCACCGCTCACCCTCCTCAAGCAGCCCGAGAAGGTACTGGCCGTACCCGCTGTGGATCAGCGGCTCTGCCAGCAGGCGCAGTTGGGAGTCGCCGATGAGCCCGGACCGCCAGACCGTCTCTTCGACGCAGCCGACCTTGAGGCCCTGCCGCTCCTCGATCACCCGGACGAACTCCGAGGCCTGGACCATCGAGGCGAAGGTCCCGGTGTCCAGCCAGGCCGTGCCCCGGTCGAGCGGGGTGACGTAGAGCTCACCGATGTCCAGATAGGCCCGGTTGACCTCGGTGATCTCCAACTCCCCACGGGGGCTGGGGCGTAGGCCCTGGGCGATCTCCACCGCCCGGTTGTCGTAGAAGTACAGTCCGGGAACCGCGTACCTGGATCTCGGACGGGCCGGCTTCTCCTCGATGCTCAGCACCTGCCCCAGCTCGTCGAACTCCACCACCCCGTACGCCGACGGGTCGGCGACGGGGTAGGCGAACACCCTGCCGCCCTTCATGTCGCAGTGCTGGGCGAGCCTGGTGCCGAGACCGCTGCCGTGGAAGATGTTGTCGCCCAGAATCAGGGCGACAGACTCGTCCCCGATGAAATTCGCACCGAGCACGAGAGCCTGCGCGATGCCCTCCGGACGTGCCTGCACCGCATATTCAAGGCGGAGGCCCCATTGGCTGCCGTCGCCGAGCAGACGGTCGAACTGGGGCTGGTCGTCGGGCGTGGTGACGATCAGGATTTCGCTGATGCCGGCCATGACCAAGGTGGAAATAGGATAGTAAATCATCGGTTTGTCGAAGACCGGCAGCAGTTGCTTGGATACCGATCGAGTAAGCGGCCACAATCGGGAACCAGTGCCACCGGCCAACAGAATGCCTCGCATGGCGACAGCGTATGACTTGATGGCCGATTCGGTCACATATCGTGGAGCTAGAAGCTGCCCACGATCCGCATCCTGGTTACCGGCGGCGCCGGGTTTACGGTTCCGAGTTCGTTCGCTCCGTGCTAGGTGCGGACTAATACTCCAGCCGCCCAGCGAAACCCGCAGATCAGACAGCAAAGCCCTGCTGGAGTACTAAGACGTCATCTCATTTGGGTCAGTAGGCTGTCGGTCGTGCTTTCGATCGTGGAGCGGCTGGTGCAGGATGAGTTGTGGGAGCTGTTCCAGCGTGTGGTCCCGGAGGCTCCGTCGCGGCCCCAGGGAGGCGGTCGGCGTCGGCACGGTGACCGGGAGGTGCTGGCTGCGATCGTGTTCGTGGCCACGTCGGGCTGCACGTGGCAGCAGTTGCCGTCCGCGTCGTTCGGGCCGTCGGGAGCGACGGCACACCGGCGCTTTGCTGAGTGGACGAAGGCAAGGGTGTGGGCCAAGCTCCACCGCCTGGTCCTCGACGAACTTGGCGCCCGCGGCGAGCTGGACTGGTCCCGCTGTGCGATCGACTCGGTGAACATGCGAGCCCTGAAAAGGGGGACCTGACAGGTCCGAATCCTGTCGACCGGGGCAAGTACGGCTCGAAGATCCACCTGATCACCGAGCGGGCCGGTCTGCCCCTGTCCGTCGGAATCTCGGGGGCGAACCTGCACGACAGCCAGGCGCTGGTCCCGCTAGTGAAGGGGATACCGCCGATTCGCTCCCGGCGCGGACGCCGGCGGCGCAGACCGGGAAAGCTCCACGCCGACAAGGGGTACGACTACGACCACCTGCGGCGATGGTTACGCGGGCACGGCATCCGGCATCGCATCGCCCGCAAGGGCATCGAGCCCTCGGCCCGTCTCGGCCGCCACCGTTGGACCATCGAACGCACGATGTCCTGGCTCGCCGGATGCCGCCGACTCCACCGCCGCTACGAGCGCAAAGCCGAGCATTTCCTCGCCTTCACCAGCATCGCCTGCACCCTCATCTGCTACCGGCGGCTCTCCTGCTGATGTGGGCCTGCAACAGCTTTACCGCTAGGTCGTGGCCGTAGTGAATGGCCATGTTCATGGGCGTGTGACCATCTGGATCTGCCAGCTCCGGGTCAGCACCGAAGGCCAGCAGCGCAGCAGTGGTGTGCACAGTCAGGGCTTGGCCGCTCTGAAGTCGGCTCCCAGGTGGCTCCCGGAGCCCGGCACGGAGGTGTCGACGTCTGCGCCCGGTGTGACAGGTCGTCCACCAGGAGGTCGAGCGTCACCTCTTCATGGAGCGCGACGCCGAGGGCGGTCATGGCGTGGGCGAGATCCGGACCCAGTCCGTGTTGACCGGCTGGCCGCCGAGCGCCAGTTGAGGGATGCCCTCAGCCTGGCTGCGAGCGGGCGATGGCGCTGTGCACCACCTGTCGATCGCCGTGCGCCGCCGTCCCCGGCTCGCTATCAGCGACTCCTCATCGGTCGAGCTGATGCAGTCCTTCCTCACCACTCTGCGGCAGCAGTGGGCGTATCTGCGCGCAGGCCGCTGGCATCTGGCCCTGGCGGTGGCCTCGCCCTTCCCCCGGGCTGCATCACTGCAGGCTCTGACGACAGATGCGGTCGCTGCCGGAAGCGCCGGTGTGTTCCGAAGCCGTGTGTCCGAGCCGGGGCGGCTGAACAAGTCAGCTCACCGCGTGCTCTCAGACCTTGAGACACCGTTTCAGTTGGTGAGTCGGTGGTAGCTGATGAGGGAGGCGGCTATGCCGACGAAGGCCAGGAAGTGCTCGGCCTTTCGCTCGTAACGGCGGTGCAGCCTTCGACATCCGCCCAGCCAGGAGACCGTTCTCTCGACGACCCAACGGTGTTGGCCAAGCTCCATGCGGACCAGGGTTACGACTACGACCACCTGCGGCGATGGCTCCGCAGTCGAGGGATCCGGCACCGCATCGCCCGCAAGGGCATTGGGTCCTCGCAGGGTCTGGGCCGCCCCGCTGGGTCGTCGAACGGACCGTGTCCTGGATGGCCGGATGCCGACGCCTGCACCGCCGCTACGAACGCAAAGCCGAGCACTTCCTCGCCTTCGCCGGCATAGCTGCAGCCCTCATCGGATACCGCCCACTGGCCGACGTCTAAAAAGAACGTGATCAAGGAAGCTGGATTGTCGTACACGCGGATCCATGCGCCGCCCGGGCCTCACATTCGTCGGTACCGCTGGCGTTGATCGCGTTGATTTCGAGTCCCCAGGCGTCTCGTGCTGCGGAGATCGGGATGCTTACGTGCTGTTCGATCCTGCCCTTGCCGTCGGGCCTCAGGCTGCTGGTGTAGGGCTCTTGGTCTCGGGTATTGAGTGATTCCCCGTCAGCATCCACGGCGACGACATAGACGCCGACACTCGCCCATGTATCAACGCCGTCTGCCCGTACGTCGAATTTAAGCCTGAGGCTCGACCTCGGTCCATCGAGTTCGACGTTGCTAATCGTCGGTCGGCCGTTCCCGCCAGCTGCCTTGGCCGCGCCGACGACCGCCACGCTCAGGGCGACCATGTAGAGAACCACTCCGATCGCCAGTACGACGGTCTCCCACAGATTGCCCCTCTTGGTCGGGTGGATGAGCAGTGCCACGATGCTGCAGACGATCGCCAGGATGGCGCAGAGTGAGGCCACATAGATGGGCCAGGACTCGTTGTTGAGTGCCACGAAGACGAGATCGCTCGTCAGCCCGAGCGCGGTCATGATTCCGGCCACCGTGACCAGGGCACCGGCGAGGATTTTGGCGACGTCGTCCAGGCGCTTCCCGACGCTGGCCTGGATCTCGTCGAACGTTTCAGCGGGTTCGTACCCACCACCCGTCTGCTTCACCTGTTCATGCTGCTGGAGACGGGTCCGCATACGAAGGCATCCGCGCCCACCATTGCCCCAAGTGGAGGGTGGGCGAGGGAAAAATGTGATTTGTTTCGCCGCTCAGCTTGGACCACGCCTGTTCGGCTTAAATGACTAACGGGCTGAAGGTCCGGCCACCAACAGAAACAGCGTTTGAGGGCTGTCCCGTAAATGATCTACGACATGCTCGTTGACCTGCTTGTTCCTCCGTTGCCCGGCGAGGGTGAGGTTGTGCAGGCGGGCGATGCCGAGCATGGCGTGATGGACGCAGTCGCCCTTCAGGCGGCAGACAGTGGTCTTCCCGACGGCATCCTTGGCGCCGGACAGCTCCCACGCCGTGCAGTCATTGCGGTTGCCGGGCAGCGGCCGGCCGACAGCGACGACGAGCCGTGTGTCGGCATCGATCACGACCCGGTGGTTGGTCGAGTACCGGTAGTTCTTCGGCTGTAGTGGGTCTTGGCGCCGGGTGACGCGGTGATGGAGGCGAAGGCCCAGAGACAGCCGGCCTGGTTGAGCCGGTCGTTCTCACCCCAACGCCTGGTGATACCGGACTTCTTGCCGGAGGCCCTGGTGATGGGCCAGGCACCGGCGTAGGCCTTCAGACCGCGGGCGTCGGCGAAGCAGGACTTGTCGTCTCCGATCTCGGCGAGCATCCGGGTGCCGAGCTGAACGCCGAGACCAGGAAAGCTCAAGATCACTTCGGAGTCCAGGTGCTGGGGAAAGCCTCTTGGACCATCTCGGCGAGATCGTCGGTGGCGGTGCAGGCGGCCTCCAGATGGACCAGAAGGGCACTCATCTGCTTGCCCAACGCGTCCTCGACCAGAGGTGGCTGGTGGGCGCAGTCGTCACGGAAGACGTCACGAAGTCGCTCGGCCTCGGCCGCGACGCCCTGCTTGCGGCCGGCCCGCTTGAGCGCGGCCTCCAGCGGGGTGCGGGGCAGCCGCGCAGCACGCGTAGGGGTCGGAGCCGCCTTCAGCAGTTCCCGGGCCTCCGGCCGACACAGGCCGTTGCGCCAGGGCTCGAAGGCCGTCAGCGCGGCTGGTAGTACTCCCGTAGTAGTGAGCGGAGCTGGTTGGACAGCTGCTGCCGGTCTCAGAGTGAAATCTTGCTGAGCGTGGGCGAGAACTGCGATGGCCCGCCCGAGTGGCTGTCATGGGGCAGCGTGCGGTGGGCGTGCATGTCGGTGCGCAGGATGTTCGCCAGAATCAGGGCGTCGCCTGGGTCGGACTTCTTGCGCAGGACGGAGTGCCGGTCGCGGTAGCGGGCGGTGGCCATCGGGTTGATCGCGAGGATTCGACGCTTGCCGGTCCTCAGGACCGCCACGAGCAAGCCGCAGGAGGTCTCGATCGCGACCGGAATCGGGTTCTCCTCACTGTCGCCGGGCTCGACGAGCAGATCCAGCAGGATCTTGCAGCCCGCACGGCGTGCGGTATCTCCCGGGCGGAGTGCGGCACATGGAGGATCATGGGCGACCGCGCGTCCCCGGGCAGCAGCGCGAAGGAGGAAGGGGCGTCGGTCATGAGGCGGCTCCGGGGACGTTGTCAGTGGGGTGCGGCACGATCAGGTGTCACATCGCCGGACCGCCGAGACCGAGGACGTCATGCCGATCAGCAACGAGCAGGTGAGCACCCACCCGTTTCTCCGAGGTCTGTACGAGGACCCGTACTACCCCGATCACGTGGTGGACCGCGGACGCGCGATCCTGCTCGCCCTGTGCGAGCGCATCGAGTCGGAGCGGCCCACCGGCCTCGGCACGCTGTACGCGCTGACGCGGGCGGCCACGGAGGAGTTCAACGACCTGGAAGCCGCGTTCCATGCGGCCGGCAGCGAGATCGAGACGGTGGCCCGGGAGGAGATAGCCGCGGACTTCGCCTTCCTCGCGCGGGCGTACGGCTTCCCGGACGCGGACGTGGAGGAGCTGATCGCCACACGGGAGTGGTGAAAGGCCCCCGGGAGCGGTGAGGGCGGGGCAGCGTCGAGGGGCCGGGGGAGTGGCGAGGCCCGGGGCAGTGTCGAGGGCCCGGGGGCGCACATGACTCCGCCCCGGCCGGGCGCGGTGCCGGCCGGGGCGGAGTCGGGGGGCCGATGTGGCCCGGAGCGTCAGCTCAGGGACGCCAGGGCCTCGTTCCACGTGGTGGACGGGCGCATGGCCTCCGCGGCCTTGGCCGGGTCGGGCTGGTAGTAGCCGCCGATGTCGACGGGCTTGCCCTGGGCGGAGATCAGCTCGTCGACGATCTTCTGCTCGTTCGCCGCGAGCGTCTCGGCCAGCGGGGCGAAGGCCTTCGCCAGGTCGGCGTCCTCGGTCTGGCGCGCCAGCTCCTGGGCCCAGTACAGGGACAGGTAGAAGTGGCTGCCGCGGTTGTCGATGCCGCCGACGCGACGGGTCGGGGACTTGTCCTCGTTGAGGAAGGTCGCCGTGGCGCGGTCCAGGGTGTCGGCCAGGACCTGCGCGCGGGCGTTGCCCGTGACCTTCGCGAACTGCTCGAAGGAGGGAACCAGGGCGAAGAACTCACCGAGCGAGTCCCAGCGCAGGTAGTTCTCCTTGACCAGCTGCTGCACGTGCTTGGGAGCCGAGCCGCCCGCGCCCGTCTCGAACAGGCCGCCGCCCGCCATCAGCGGGACGACCGACAGCATCTTGGCGCTGGTGCCCAGCTCCAGGATCGGGAACAGGTCGGTGAGGTAGTCGCGCAGCACGTTGCCGGTCACCGAGATCGTGTTCTCGCCGCGGCGGATGCGCTCCACCGACAGCTTCGTCGCCTCGACCGGGTTGAGGATCCGGATGTCCAGGCCCTCGGTGTCGTGCTCGGCGAGGTAGGTGTTGACCTTGGCGATCAGGTTGGCGTCGTGCGCGCGGGTCTCGTCCAGCCAGAACACGGCCGGGTCGCCGGTGGCGCGGGCGCGGGTGACGGCCAGCTTCACCCAGTCCCTGATCGGCGCGTCCTTGGTCTGGCAGGCGCGGAAGATGTCACCGGCCGAGACGCTCTGCTCGATGAGCGCGGTGCCGTTGCCGTCGACCAGGCGGACCGTGCCCGTGGTGGCGATCTCGAAGGTCTTGTCGTGGCTGCCGTACTCCTCGGCCTTCTGCGCCATCAGACCGACGTTCGGCACCGAGCCCATGGTGGACGGGTCGTAGGCGCCGTTGGCCCGGCAGTCGTCGATCACGGCCTGGTAGACACCCGCGTAGGAGGAGTCCGGCAGCACCGCGAGGGTGTCGTGCTCCTGGCCGTCGGGGCCCCACATGTGGCCGGAGGTGCGGATCATGGCCGGCATGGAGGCGTCGACGATGACGTCCGAGGGGACGTGCAGGTTCGTGATGCCCTTGTCGGAGTCGACCATGGCCAGCTCCGGGCCCTCGGCGAGCTCGGCGTCGAAGGAGGCCTTGATCTCGGCGCCCTCCGGCAGGGCCTCCAGGCCCTTGTAGATGCCGCCCAGACCGTCGTTCGGGGTGAGGCCGGCCGCGGCGAGCTTGTCGCCGTACTGCGCGAACGTCTTCGGGAAGAAGGCGCGCACCACGTGGCCGAAGACGATCGGGTCGGAGACCTTCATCATCGTGGCCTTCAGGTGCACGGAGAACAGCACGCCCTGGGCCTTCGCCTCGGCGACCTGCGCGGTCAGGAACTCGCGCAGCGCGGCGACGCGCATCACGGAGGCGTCGACGACCTCGCCGGCGGTGACCGGTACGGACTCGCGCAGCACGGTGGTGGTGCCGTCGTCGCCGACCAGCTCGATGCGCAGCGCGCCGTCCTCGGCG
Source organism: Streptomyces sp. NPDC043685 (assembly GCF_056436585.1). Lineage (NCBI taxonomy): Bacteria > Bacillati > Actinomycetota > Actinomycetes > Kitasatosporales > Streptomycetaceae > Streptomyces > Streptomyces sp. NPDC043685. The sequence goes on from NZ_JBWKCH010000003.1 coordinate 555,504, forward strand.
ATCACGACGGACTTCTCGGTGGAGCGGAAGTCGTTCTGCCCCATGGTCGCCACATTCGTCTTGGACTCGGGGGTCCAGGCGCCCATGCGGTGCGGGTGCGACTTGGCGTAGTTCTTGACCGAGGCGGGGGCGCGCCGGTCGGAGTTGCCCTCACGCAGGACCGGGTTCACGGCGGAACCCTTGATCTTGTCGTAGCGGGCGCGGATCTCGCGCTCCTCGTCGGTCTTCGGGTCGTCCGGGTAGTCCGGCAGCGCGTAGCCCTGGCCCTGCAGCTCGGCGACGGCGGCCTTGAGCTGGGGGATGGACGCCGAGATGTTCGGCAGCTTGATGATGTTGGCGGCGGGCGTCTTGGCCAGCTCACCGAGCTCGGCGAGGGCGTCCGGGATGCGCTGGTCCTCGGTCAGGTACTCCGGGAACACGGCGATGATGCGTCCGGCCAGCGAGATGTCGCGGGTCTCCACGGGGACACCCGCCTGCGACGCGTACGCCCGGACCACCGGCAGGAAGGAATACGTCGCCAGGGCGGGGGCCTCGTCAGTGTGCGTATAGATGATGGTCGAGTCAGTCACCGGGTGCTCCGCTCCACGTCTGCAACATTGCTCGACATCAAGATATCTCGTGATCGACCTCGTCTCGACAGGGGTCCGCGCCCAGTTTCGTGCAACCGATCGGGCCGTTCCCGAGTCCTGCAGAGAGATCACTCACTTCAAGCCACGGCCGGACCTGACCACCCGGCCGTACGAGCGAAAGCTGACCATGAGATATCGCACCAGAGTGACGGCCCCGGCGGTCGCCCTTCTCGGCACGGCGGCGGCACTGACCACGGGGGTACCGGCCCAGGCGGCCACCAGGACAGGCGGCACCCCGGGCCCCGAGACCCTCGGTGACTCCGTCTACCCCGACCTGGGCAACGGCGGCTACCGCGTCGGGGCCTACCACCTCGACTTCGCGTACGACGCCACGACCAAGCTCGTCGAGGCCACCGCGACCCTGACCCTGCGCACCACCCAGGCCCTGAGCCGCTTCTCCCTGGACGCGCTCGGCCTGGACATTCGATCGGTGAGCGTCGACGGCCGCGCGGCCGCCTTCGAGCAGGTGGCCGAGAAGCTGCGGATCACCCCCGCCTGCCGGCTCCCGGCGAAGGCCCGGGTCACCGTGCGCGTGGCCTACGGCGCCGACCCGCGCCGGACCCCGCCGCCCGCCGGCGGCTGGGTGGCCACTCCGGACGGATTCGCGGTGTGCTGCCAGCCGAACCTGGCGCACACCGTCTTCCCCTGCAACGACCACCCCTCCGACAAGGCCGACTTCACCTTCCGCATCACCGTGCCCGCCGGACTGCGGGGCGTCGCGAGCGGCATGCTGGAGCGCACCGAACAGCTTTCCGGTGACCGCACCGCGTACACCTACCGTTCGCGCTCGCCGATCGCCACCGAGGTGGTGCAGATCACCGTTGGCGACTACGTGATCAAGGACCGGCAGGGTCCGCACGGCCTGCCGCTGCGCGACGTCGTCCCCGTGGCCCGGGCCGCCGCCCTGGAACCGGCCCTGTCGCTCACCCCGGCCCTCATCGCCTGGGTCGAGCAGCGGCTCGGCGCGTACCCCTTCGAGACGTACGGCCTGCTGCCCTGCAACAACGACGCCTCCGACGCCTTCGACTTCACCGGCCTGGAGACGCAGACCCTCACGCTCTACAAGCCGAACTACCTCCTCCAGGAGGAGAGCAAGATCGGCTCGCACATGATGCACGAGCTGGTCCACTCCTACTTCGGCAACAGCGTCAGCCCCGCCACCTGGGCCGATCTGTGGCTGAACGAGGGCCACGCCGACTTCTACGGGCTGCTGTACCGCTACGAGCGCGGCTGGGCCGACTCCAAGGGCCTGACCACCATGGAAGCCCGGATGAAGGACACCTACGCCATGGGCGACCAGTGGCGTCGCACCTCCGGGCCGGTCGCCGCGCCCACCGCGGCCAATCTGTTCGACAGCCAGCGCTACCTGGGCGGCGTCCTCGTCCTGTACGCACTGCGCCAGCAGATCGGCGAGGCGGCCTTCAACGCCGTCGAGCGCGCCTTCCTCGAGCGCTACCGCGACTCCTCCGCCTCCACGGAGGACTACATCGCCGTCGCCTCGGAGGTCTCAGGACAGGACCTCACCGGATTCCTGCGGGACTGGCTGTACGGCACGAAGACGCCGCGTATGCCGGGCCACCCCGACTGGACCGTGACGCCCGTCGCGCCGTCCCTCACGGCTCCGCGCGGCCGGAGGGACAGCGGGCACCACGACAACTCCGCGACGCTGTGACGCGGTGAGCGGTGACGCCGTGAGGCGGTGAGGTGCTAGTCGAGCCGGGCGGAGGCCACTTCGCCCGGCTCGATCGCGCCGGTGCGCTGCTGCGGGATGACCACCGCGCCCTGCTGGAGCGCCACGGTCCGGGCCGGGGCGGGGATGCGGATGCCCTCCAGGCGGTAGCGCTTGTGCAGGCGCTTGATGAACTCGTGCTTGATCCGGTACTGGTCGCTGAACTCGCCGACGCCCAGGATGACGGTGAAGCCGATGCGGGAGTCGCCGAAGGTGTGGAACCGGATGATCGGCTCGTGGTCCGCCACGGCGCCCTCGACCTCGGTCATCGTCTCGGCTATGACCTCGTTGGTCACCCGCTCCACGTGCTCCAGATCGCTGTCGTAGGCCACCCCGACCTGGACCAGGACCGTCAGCTGCTCCTCCGGGCGCATGAAGTTGGTCATGTTCGCCTTGGCGAGCTGGCCGTTGGGGATCACGACGAGGTTGTTCGACAGGTTGCGGATCGTGGTCTGCCGCCAGTTGATGTCCTCGACGTAGCCCTCCTCGCCGCTGCTGAGCCGGATGTAGTCACCGGGCTGGACGGTCTTGGAGGCGAGGATGTGGATGCCCGCGAAGAGGTTGGCGAGGGTGTCCTGCAACGCCAGCGCGACCGCGAGACCGCCGACACCCAGGGCGGTGAGCATCGGCGCTATGGAGATGCCCAGGGTCTGGAGCACCACCAGGAAGCCGATCGCCAGGACCAGGATCCGGGTGATGTTGACGAAGATCGTGGCCGACCCGGCGACCCCGGAGCGGGACTGCGTGACCGTGCGCACCAGCCCGGTGATCACCCGCGCCGCCGACACCGTCGCGACGAAGATGAGCAGCACGGTGAGGACCTGGTTGGTGGTGTGCTGCACCGCCCGCGTCAGCGGCAGCACCGCCGCCGCGCCCGCGACGCCGCCGACGACCGCGGCCCAGGGCACCACGGCCCGCAGCGCGTGCACGATGACGTCGTCGCCGGTCCAGCGGGTGCGGTCGGCGTGCCCGCCCAGCCAGCGCAGCAGGATGCGCAGCGCGAACGCCGCCAGCAGACCCGAGCCGAGGGCGATGCCGGCGAACAGCAGATCGTCCACGGTGAGTGCCCGGTTCACCGGTCACCTCCGGGACGGTCGAGGGCGGCGGACGCCGCTACCGGCGGCCGGATGTGAAGTCTCGTCACGTCGTCACCTGCTCGTTTCCGGGATGTCCGTAGCGTGTCCGACCACCCTGACCCGCGGTCGGCACGATCGTTCATCCTGCCGCATCCCGCACGGGGGTCCGTACCGGAGACGGGGGCCGGCGCAGGGTGAGTTGCTGCACATGACACACCGTCACGACCGGCTCGCTCACAGGTCGGCGACCCCACCCGCTGCGTCCCACGCCGGAGACGAAGCGGGCGGCCGCCTCCACCGGAGTAACGGCGCCCTGGACGGGACTCACCGTCGTCCTCTGCGACGACCCCCGGCCGGACCACCATCCGCAGTCCGAAAGGAATCACCCTCTTTTCGCGGCGCACGTAGGCTCGGATTGCGCGGGGTCGACCGCGACCGCGCCGGTGCTGGGTCCGGCGGTTCGGACGAAGGGAGCTTTCCGCTGTGGGACATGCTCAGGAGGAAGAAGTCCTGGCCCGGATCGCCAAAGGACTTGTCTACACCGAGTCGGAAGCGGCCTTCCAGAACCCGCGGCGCCGCACCGAGCAGATCTTCGAGTACAACCACACGCCACCGGGCGAGACGCAGAAGCGTCGATCGCTGCTCGCCGCGATCTTCGGCTCGGTCGGTGAACGCACGGTGCTGCTGCCGCCGTTCCATGCCGGGTTCGGCAGCAACGTCCACATCGGCGACGACTTCTTCGGGAACGTGAACCTCACGTTCGTCGACGACGTGGACATACGCATAGGCAACGGCGTCATGATCGCGCCGAGCGTGACGCTGACCACGACGGGACACCCGGTGCATCCCGAACGACGTGCCGACTTCGGACGGTTCTCGGAACCGATCGTGATCGAGGACAAGGTGTGGATCGGCAGCAACGTGGTGGTCCTGCCCGGCGTTCGTATCGGCTACGGGTCGGTCATCGGCGCCGGCAGCGTCGTCAGCCGCAGCATTCCCCCGATGACGGTCGCGGTCGGAACCCCTTGCCGGGTGGTCCGCGCCATCACGGACGAGGACCTCACCACACGTACCGCCGGGCATTAGGGGTGGCGAAGCGCCACGACCGCGACATCGCTCGAACCCCACTTCGGGAGGCACCGAAGATTCGAACAGTCCGCAACCTGCGACCGTGCGGGACGAAGCGGTCAGTCCCACCAGTCGTCGCCGGTGTGCCAACGTCGCACCCAGTCCTCGAAGCCCCATGCCTGGTCGCCGTGCGCTGGGACGGCGCCGACGTCGGCGACCATCCACACCTCGCCGCGGCGGGGGCCGGTGGTCAGCAGAAGCCAGAACGACTGCCCGTCCTCGGACCCGAGAACAATGGACCCCTTGTTGAACACGGCATCGATCCGCGGGTCCTCGGGGTCGACACTCTCATCGTCCTCCCAGCCCCAGGCCGCCTCCAGGGGGAACGGTTCCCCAGGCTGCCGGGGGCCGAGGTCGGGCCACGTGCCGGGCAGCCGACCGAGCGGCTGAAGACCGCCATCGCCTGCGGGGCCCCGGCTCGACCCGTTGCTCACCTCCGCGATGAAGGTTCTGTACGGCTCCGGCAGGACCACCCCGTTCTCCTGCTCCCACTCCGCGACGGCTTGATGCCCGAGCGCCGGCTCGCGCCATTCCGGCGGGAACACGGAGCGCAGGAAGTCGAGAGTGGCTTCGTCGGGACGCTGGTCATGTGTGTCTGTCACGGCAGCATGCTGACAGAAAGGACTGACAGCCCATCGCGGCCGCCTCAAGCGGCGCCGCCCCGAACCATGAATCGAACAGAGGCGGAGGCAGGTTCCTCCCAACCTGGTCGCGACGGCGGCAAGGGTGGCCAGAGTGAGACATGTGGCCATGACTGCCGCCATAGGGGCGGGGCTGTGCGCGCCGAACAACCCGACCAAGGGTGAGACGGCCGCACCGAACAGGAACTGGCTCCCGCCCAGGAGGGCGGAGGTGGCCCCGGGGGCCGCGCGTCCCCGGCTTTGCGCAATGGTGATCACGGCGGGGAAGAAGACCCCGAACGCGGTAATGGAGATGAGCAGGCCCAACCAGGTCAAGGCCATGGTGTTGCCCACGGTCGTCTGGACGACGAGCAGTGCTGCCGGCCCAGCTGTCGCCAGGATGCCGCTGCTGATGAGGAGGGTCTCAGGCGACCGGCGCTTGGCCAGAGAGCCATAGGCCAGACTGTCCATCATGTTGCCGACGGCGTTGGCACCGTAGATGAGGCTGGAGAGGGCTGCGGAGAGCCCGTAGATGTCTTGGAAGACGAAGGTGGTCCCGGCGATGTAGGCGAAGACGGCTGCCCCGCCGAAGGCGAGCGCCAGTACCGGTGTGAGCACCGCGCGTTGTGCGGCGACTTTCCCGATGGCGCGCAGACTGGCGGCCAGTCCGCCGGTGAGGCGCGCGTGGGGTGGGTGGGATTCCGGAACCCAACGCAGCACACCCAAGGCCAGGAGCAGGCCGACGAGGGCGAGGACGGCGAAGACATGGCGCCAGGAGACCGCCAGGAGCAGGGCGCCGCCGATCAGCGGGGCCAGGACCGGAGCCGCGGCGGTGATTGCTCCCAGCCGGGCGAAGACGACGGGGAGTTCCCGGTCGTCGAAGAGGTCGGCGACGACCGCTCGGGAGACGACGATCCCGGCTGCTCCCGCGATGCCTTGCCCCACCCGTGCGGCGTTCAGCACCTGCACCGTGGGCGCCAGGGCGCATGCGGCGGAGAAGGCGGCGAACAGCAGGGAGCCCCAGACGAGCACAGGGCGGCGGCCGACCGCATCGCTGAGGGGCCCCAGAACGAGTTGCCCAACGATGATGCCCACGAGAAAGCCGGTCAGCGACCCCTGCGCGGCCGAGGCGTTGGTACCTAAGGAGCGTGCCAGATCGGGAAGCGCCGGCACGTACATGTCCGTGGCCAGCGGGCTGGCGGCACTCAGCCCCGCCAACACCGGCAGCATCCGGGCCCGTTGGAGGCCGGTGGCGTGCGGACCGGGGAGACGGTGCGATGACTTTCCGGTGGAATGAGCAGTCATAACGCGGGAGCCGCTCCTTCTGCCGGCGCGGGCGTCCTCGCCGGCCCGCTGCGTCCCTCCGCGGTCCCTTTGGCCTCTACTACTTGTTCGAGCAGCCCGGCGGCGATCCGGAGCACGCCGCGCTCGGCCGGGGACAGTGTCTGCCGCAGCGCCGAGGCCAACCAGGCGTTGCCGTCCCGCACATGCTCGCGCAAGGCTTCCCGGCCTGCTTCGGTGATCTGGATGTTCTGGCGACGGGCATCCACCTCGCTGCGCGAACGGCGAATGCGGCCCTGCTCTTCCAGTTCGTTGAGTACCCGGGTCAGCGACTGGGTCTGCAGGCCTTCGATGGCGGCCAGTTCCGAGGGGGTCAGTGGACCGCTGTGCCGAAGATTTCCGAGCACTGAGGCGGCCAACCGGGTCAATGGCCGGCCGGCGCCCGGCTGTTCGGCGCGCAGCCGGGAAGCGAGCCGCGACACCGCCCAGCGCAACGACTCGGCCAGCGCCAGGTCTTCCGCGGTCGGCTCAGATGTCTCATCATCCATGCATGCCAAGCTAAAGCTTGGCAGCGGAAGCCATCAACCCCATCGCATCGGCTGATATGCAAAACTTCTTCTTTGTATTCGGGGCAGCGGCTCGACGTCCCTTGCAGGCCGCCATAGGCCAGTCGAACAGCTTCGTTCAGCCCCTCTCCGCCGTCAGATCACCTTCAGTCGGACCAGCGCCGCCAGCGTCAGGGCGCCCGGCACCAGGGGCAGCCAGACGGTGATGACCCGGAAGGCCAGGACCACTGCGGTGGCCACCGCGGCCGGGCCGCCCGCCGCCACCAGGGCCATGACCAGCGCCGCCTCCACCGAACCGATCCCGCCCGGGGTGGGTACCAGGGCGACGGCGACCGTGGCCGCCAGGTAGGCCACCGCCATGTGGGCCACCGGAACGTCCAGTCCCAGCGCCCGTCCCACCAGCACCAGTACGGACGCCTGAAGCGCTGGGAAGGCGAAGGACCCGCCCCACAGCGCCAGGGCCCGGGCCGGACGGGTGTGCACCGAACGCGCCTCGCCTAGCGCCGTCCGCAGAAACGACACCAGGGCCGAGCGCAGCCTCCGGACGAGCACGAGCACGGCCGCCGCTATCACGAGCACCGCCGTGACCCCGGCCAGCAGCGGGCCGTACGCCGTCTCCGGCACCAGCGCGTCGAGGCGCAGCGCGTCGGGGAACGCGATCAGCAGGGCACCCAGCAGCACCACCCGGCCGACGCTCTCGGCGAGCAGGTACAGACCGAGGGCGGCCGAGGAGCGGGCGAGCGGCAGCCCGCACACCGTCATGAACCGCAGGTTGACCGCGCTCGCGCCCAGCCCGGTCGGCAGCAGATGGTTGGCCGCGCCCGCCGCGAACTGCGTGGCCAGCAGCCGCCGTCGGGGCAGCCGCTCGACGACCGCGCCCTGCCGGGTGCAGGAGGCGGCGACCCAGGTCAGACAGGTCGCCCCGGCGGCGGCCACGAGCCAGGGCCACTCGGCGGTGCGCAGGTGCGCGAAGCCCTCGGCCAGCACGGACCGGTGCCGCACCGCGACCACGGTGACCAGCAGGAGCGGGAGCAGACACAGGATCTGCCGCAGGCGGCGGACCGGGACGCGACGGGGGAGTCGTCCCGGGCGGAGTTCGGGGAGTTGGACCGCTGTCACATCGGAAGAGGCTGTCCAGGCCGTGCCAACTGCGGGTTGCGGAAGCGGGGACTGGGGATTGCGCGCCGGGAGCGGCTGTGTGGGGAGCGTCATCGGGGCCTTTGCGCGAAGGGACGGGGAAGAGGGGGATCGGGCCGATTGTGCGGGATGTCGGGGTGAAAGTGCCATCTCCTTGACCTCAACATTGCTTGAGGTTCTACGGTCTCTCCCATGAGCATGGAGACCACAGCGTGGACACAGCTGCACAGCGTCATCAACGCCGAACAAGAGCGCCGCCCCTTCGCCCGGGCGACCCTGCGGCGCATCGGCGCGTTCGCCCGCCCGCACCGGCGCCGCATCGCCCTCTTCGTCCTGCTCGGCGTGGGCAGCGCCCTGCTCGCCGTGGCGACGCCCGTCCTGGCCGGGTGGGTCGTGGACACGATCGTCTCGGGCGGCGACGAGGACAGGGTCGTACGCCTGGCCCTGCTCATCGCACTGATCGCGGTGGCGGAGGCGGCGCTGGGCATCCTCGGCCGGAGACTGTCGGCGACACTCGGGGAACACCTCATCCTCGATCTGCGGACCGCCGTCTTCGACCATGTGCAGCGCATGCCGGTCGCGTTCTTCACACGCACTCGTACGGGCGCCCTCGTCTCCCGGCTCAACAACGACGTCATCGGCGCCCAGCGCGCCTTCAGCAACACCCTCTCCGGCGTGGTCAGCAACCTCGTCACCCTGCTGCTCACCCTGGCGGTGATGCTCACGCTGTCCTGGCAGATCACCCTGCTCGCGCTGGTGCTGCTGCCGGTGTTCGTGCTCCCGGCCCGGCGCATGGGCAGCCGGATGGCCCGGATGCAGCGGGAGGCGGCGACCCTGAACGCGGCGATGGGCACCCGTATGACCGAGCGCTTCTCCGCCCCCGGCGCCACCCTGGTCAAGCTCTTCGGCCGGCCGGAGGAGGAGTCGCGGGAGTTCGCCGAACGGGCCCGCCGGGTCGCGGACATCGGGATCCGCACGGCCACCGCCCAGGCCGCCTTCATCACCGCCCTCACGCTGGTCTCCGCCCTCGCCCTGGCCCTGGTCTACGGCCTCGGCGGCTGGTTCGCCCTGCGCGGCACCCTGGAACCGGGCGCCGTCGTCTCCCTCGCGCTGCTCCTCACCCGGCTCTACGCGCCGCTGACGGCGCTCGCGGGGGCGCGCGTCGAGGTGATGAGCGCCCTGGTGAGTTTCGAGCGGGTCTTCGAGGTGCTCGACCTCCGGCCGCTCATCGAGGAGAAGCCGGACGCGCGCCCGGTGCCCGACGGGCCCGTGGCCGTCGAGTTCGACGACGTCCGCTTCGGCTACCCCGCCGCCGACAAGGTCTCCCTGGCCTCCCTGGAGGAGGTCGCGTCCCTCGACGGACGCGGCGGCGACGAGGTCCTGCACGGCCTGTCCTTCCGCGCCGAACCCGGCCAGACCGTGGCGCTCGTCGGCTCCTCCGGCGCGGGCAAGTCCACCATCGCGCAGCTGATGCCGCGCCTGTACGACACCGACGAGGGCGCCGTACGCATCGGAGGCGTCGACGTCCGCGACCTCACGGCCACGTCCCTGCGGGAGACCCTGGGCATGGTCACCCAGGACGGCCACCTCTTCCACGACACCGTCCGCGCCAACCTCTCGCTCGCCCGCCCCGAGGCCACGGAGGACGAACTGTGGGACGCCCTGCGCCGGGCCCGTCTCGACGACCTCGTACGGTCCCTGCCCGACGGCCTCGACACGGTGGTCGGTGAACGCGGCTACCGCCTCTCCGGCGGCGAACGGCAGCGCATGACCATCGCCCGGCTGCTGCTGGCCCGCCAGCGCGTCGTCATCCTCGACGAGGCGACCGCCCACCTCGACAACACCTCCGAGGCCGCCGTCCAGGAAGCCCTCGCCGAAGCCCTCGAGGGCCGCACGGCCGTCGTGATCGCCCACCGCCTGTCCACCGTCCGAGCGGCCGACCAGATCCTGGTCGTCGAGGCCGGCCGGATCGTGGAACGGGGCACGCACGAGGAACTCCTGGCGGCCGGGCGGCGCTACGCGGAGCTGTACCGCACCCAGTTCGGCGGTCCGCGGGCGACGGAGGTGGAGGAGGCCGCCTAGAGCGGTGAACACCCGCCCGGACCCGTCCGTACTCCCGTCGAGTACTCCTGCCGACAGGCCGAAAGACCGCACCCGGAGAGGCGACGTGTCCCAGCAGCGACCGCACGTACGATCCACCCCCAGGACCCCGTACCGCACCCGGCGCCGCACCGCCGCGGCGGCCGGGGTCCTGGCCGTGCTTGTCCTCGTCACGGCCTGCGGTGGCGACGACGGCCGTGGGGCGGCGGCGACGCCGAGCGGGTCCGCGGCTCCCGCCGCCGGGGTGGTCGCGCCGGCCAAGGTGGAGGTCATCGCCGGTCTGACCGGCTGCGAGGTGAAGATCCGCACCGAGGCGGACGAGCTGCGCGAGGGCGTGTGCCACACCCGGCAGGGCGACTACCTCATCACCACCTTCCCGCAGGAGCGGCTCAAGGAGACCTGGCTGGAATCCGCCCGCGTGTACGGGGGCACGTACCTGGTCGGCATGCGCTGGGTGGTCAGCGCCAAGCCCGGGGTGCTGGAGGCGCTCCGCGCGAAGCTCGGCGGGAGCGTCCGGAAGCTGAGCGGCGTGGGCCCGCGCGCGAACGCCTCCTGACCTTCCCGCGTTCCTGACCTCCTCTTGGCGCCTCCCTTTCGGTTTGCGCTGGTGGAGGTCATCATGGTGCGACTCGGCACACGAGCGGTCCCTCGCGGCGGCCTCGGCGCGGGGCGGATCGTCAGCTCCACCGACCCCACGGCCGTCGGCGAGCGGTTGCGCCGGGGCCCGGGCACCGCCCAAGGACGCGCCCGGTCCGGGCAGCTCACCGAGTGCGGCATCGGACCGGCCCTGACCACGCTGGTCCGCGAACGGCCTCACCGGCACGGTGGCGGAAGGAGCGGCCTCATGACCGCGGCGAGCGGCAAGCCGGGCACGATCGACGTCCTGGTCGTCGACGACGACTTCATGGTGGCCCGGGTGCACCGCGCGTTCGTCGCACGCGTCGAGCCGTTCCGTGTCGTCGGCGTGGCCCACACCGGCGGTCAGGCCATCGCGGCGGTGGACGAGCTGCGCCCCGACCTCGTCCTGCTCGACCTGTACCTGCCCGACCTGTTCGGACTCGACGTCATCCCCCGGCTGCGCACGGCCGGCCACGACTGCGACGTCATGGTCATCAGCGCCGCACAGGAGGCCGGCACCGTACGCGGGGCCGTCCGCCGCGGCGTGGTCGACTACCTCCTCAAACCCTTCGGGTTCGAGGAGCTGCGCCTCCGTCTGGAGCGCTACGCGGCGCAGCGGGGCCGGCTGCTCACGACGGTGGTCCGGGGCCAGGCGGACGTGGACCGCGTCCTGGCCGGCGCCTTCGCCCCCGCGCCGGCCCCCACCCTGCCCAAGGGCATGAGCGTGGAGACCGCCGCACTGGTCGAACGGGCCCTGCGGGAGGCCGACGGCACTCTGTCCGCCACCGAATGCGCGGCCGTGACCGGACTGTCCCGGGTGAGCGCCCGCCGCTACCTGGAGTACTTCCACGGCACGGGCGACGTGGAGGTGTCCCTGCGCTACGGCGCCACCGGCCGGCCCGAACGCCGTTACGGCCGTCGGTCCTGAGGGGGTGTCAGGGCCGGCCGGTGAGGTAGCCGCCCATGGAGGTGAAGTACTCGGTGGCGGGGAGCTCCCGGCCGTCCTCGGTGCGTACGCGGGTGATGGCAAGGCCGTGGTTGCGTCCGGTGCGGGCGTCGGCGCCGGCGACGATCACCACGCCGTCGCCCTCGCGGTAGAAGACGCGGCCGGGCGTGCCGCCGTAGCGGCCCTCGGACACGAACGAGGCCAGGACGTCGAGCCGCTTGCCCTTGTGGAAGGTGTAGGCGCTGGGGTACGGCTCGGACTGGGCGCGCACCAGGCGCTCCAGGTCCTCGGCCGGCCAGTTCCAGTCGATGCGGCTGTCCTCGTCGGCCCGCTTGTGGAAGAAGGAGGCCTGGGAGCGGTCCTGCCGGGTGAACTCGGTCTGCCCGGAGGCGATCAGGCCGAGCGCGCCGATGGTGACCGGCGCGATGAGGTCGACGGTCTTGTGGAAGAGGTCGGTCGCGGTGTCCCGCGGTCCGACCGGCACCGCTTCCTGCCGGACGATGTCACCGGCGTCGAGCTCGTCGTTCATCATGTGCGCGGTGACGCCCACTTCGGGCTCGCCGTTGATGAGCGCCCAGATCAGGGGGGAGAACCCGGCGTACTTGGGCAGCAGTGAGTCGTGCACGTTCAGGGTGCCGTGACGCGGCAGGCCGAAGATGCGCGGGGGGATCCACGTACGCCAGTTGTTGGCCACGATGATGTCCGGGTCGGCCGCCTTGAGCCGCTCGAACAGTTCCTCGTCGTCGGGCCGGTTGCGGATCAGCACCGGGACGCCGTGCTCCTCGGCGAGGTCGGCGACGGAGTCGCTCCAGATCTTCTCGTAGGCGTGCTCGCTCTTGGGGTGGGTCACGACCAGCACCACGTCGTGCTCGGACTCCAGGAGGGCTCGCAGGGTGCGGTGCCCCCAGGTCTGGTAACCGAACATGACGACCCGCATGGGGTTCCTCCTCAGAGCAAGGTGTTGGCCGAGACAAGTAAAGCAAGGCTTACCTTAGTACGCAACGGGTGTGCGAGATCGGCGAGTTGAGCATTTCCCCCGCGACGGGAGTCCGTTTTGCCCTGTCGACACCATCACCGGTTTAGCTTAGGCTCACCTAAGTTCCTTGGCGTGTCGCTCTGTTGGGCATGCCCGACTCTCCTTCCCTCCACACCTGATACGCGGCTGCCCCGCACGATGGGAGTGACATGTCGCAGGTTCTCCCCGGTGACACAGCACCGGTCCACGATCTGATCGGTATCGGCTTCGGGCCGTCCAATGTGGCCATGGCCATCGCGCTCCGCGAGCACAACACCCGCGCCGGCGGGCAGGAGGCGGTCACCGCTCACTTCTTCGAGCAGCAGCCCCGCTTCGGCTGGCACCGCGGCATGCTCATCGACGACGCCACCATGCAGGTCTCCTTCCTCAAGGACCTGGTGACGCTGCGGAACCCGGCCAGTCCCTACAGCTTCCTGTGCTACCTGCAGAGCAAGGGCCGGCTGATCGACTTCATCAACCACAAGAACCTGTTCCCGCTGCGCGTGGAGTTCCACGACTACTTCGAGTGGGCCGCGGCGCAGGTCGACGACATGGTCTCCTACGGCCGCGAGGTGGTCGGCGTCGCGCCCGTCACCCGGGACGGCGTCGTGGACCACCTGGAGGTGACCGTCCGCTCGGGCGGCGGCCTCGAAGTCCACCGGGCCCGCAACCTCGTCGTCGGCACCGGCCTGCGCCCCCTGATGCCGGAGGGTGTGGAGCGCGGTGAACGCGTCTGGCACAACTCTGAACTGCTCGCCAGAGTCGACGAGTTGGAGGGCACCTCGCCCTCCCGGTTCGTCGTCGTGGGCGCCGGTCAGAGCGCCGCCGAGAACGTCGCCTACCTGCACCGCCGCTTCCCCGGGGCCGAGGTCTGCGCGGTCTTCTCCCGCTACGGCTACAGCCCCGCCGACGACAGCAGCTTCGCCAACCGGATCTTCGACCCGCAGGCGGTCGACGAATACTTCGCCGCGCCCGAGGACGTCAAGCGCCGGCTGATGGACTACCACGGCAACACCAACTACTCCGTGGTGGACATCGACCTGATCGACGACCTCTACCGGCAGTCGTACCAGGAGAAGGTCCTCGGCACCGAGCGCCTGCGGTTCCTCAACGTCTCCCGGCTCACCGGCGTCAAGGAGGCCCCGTCCGGCGTCCGGGTCACCGTGACCTCCCTCGTCACCGGCGAGGACACCGACCTGGACGCGGACGTCGTGGTCCTGGCCACCGGCTACAGCCCCGCCGACCCCACCGGCCTGCTCGGCGAGGTCGCCGACCGCTGCCTGCGCGACGACGAGGGCCGGGTCCGTGTCGAACGCGACTGGCGCATCGCGACCGACCCCGCCCTGCGCTGCGGCATCTACCTCCAGGGCGGTACCGAGCACACGCACGGCATCACCTCGTCCCTGCTCTCCAACACCGCCATCAGGGTGGGCGAGATCCTCGACTCGCTCCTCGGCCGCGGGGCCGGGTCCGCCACGGACCGGACGCGGACCCTCGCCGACGGCACGGGCAGTGCGGCCCGTTAGCGGGGGCACCTTCCTCAACTCGCCGACAGCGCAAGGGATAACGTACGTCGACATGGGCACGACTGCCGCAGTGGAGCGCCCCACGCCCAGGGGCTCCACGCAGACCCGTCGGCGACGGGTGGCGGGTCTGGGCATCCTTCTGGCGGTCCTCGCGATCACCGCGGTCCTGTCGCTGGCCGTGGGCGCCCGCGCCCTGAGCCCCGCCGAGGTATGGCACGCGCTGACCGGCACCCCGGACGCCGACCGGCGGCTCACGGAGATCAGACTCATCGTCGAGACCGTCCGCGTGCCCCGTACGGTCCTCGGGATCGTGGCGGGTCTGGCGCTCGGCGTCGGCGGGGCACTCATCCAGGGGTTCACCCGCAATCCGATCGCCGACACCGGCCTGCTGGGCGTGAATTCGGGAGCCTCGTTCGCGGTGGTGGTGGCCATCGCCGTGTTCGGCCTCGGCGACCCGTTCCAGTACGTGTGGTTCGCCTTCGCCGGGGCGGCCGCGGCCGGTGTCGTGGTGTTCGGACTCGCCAGCATCGGGCGAGGGGCCGGCAATCCGCTGACCCTCGCCCTGGCCGGGCAGGGCGTCACCGTGTTCCTCGCCGCGATGACCACCGCCGTCGCACTGTCGGACCAGGCGGCGCTGAACGCCCTGCGGTTCTGGAACGCCGGCTCCCTCGCCGGAGTCGGATTCGACGTCATCCGCCCGGTGACCGCGTTCGTCGGCGTCGGACTCGTGCTCGCCCTGAGCACGCTGCCCTCCCTCAACCTGCTCAACCTGGGGGACGACGTGGCCCGGGGCCTGGGCGTGAACATCGCGCTCAGCCGGAGCGTCGGCATCACCGCCATCACCCTGCTGGCGGGCGCGGCGACGGCGGCGTGCGGGCCCGTCGCCTTCCTCGGCCTGATGGTGGCCCACGTCGCCCGGTACCTCACCGGGCCCGACTACCGCTGGCTGGTGCCGTACGCCGGTCTGCTCGGGGCGGTGATCCTGCTGCTCTGCGACATCGCCGGCCGACTGGTGGTGCGGCCGGGCGAGTTGGACGCCGGTGTCCTCGTGGCGCTCCTCGGCGCCCCCTTCTTCGCGGTGCTCGTGTGGCGCGGAAAGTTCAGGAGCGCATGAACGCGACCGATGTGAAGCCGTCGCTGCCGCCGGGGGTGCGGCTGGGCCGGGTGTCGTTCGTCTGGCGGCCCTGGATCGTGTGCGTCACACTGCTGCTGGCCGCGGCGACCTTCCTGGTGTTCTGCGGGTCCATCGCCGTCGGCGACTTCCCCGTGGGGCTGACGCGGGTGATCGCCACCCTCTTCGGACGGGGCGAGCGGGTCGACGAGTTCATCATCATGGACCTGCGGATGCCGCGCGCCCTGGCCGGGCTCGTCGTGGGCGTCGCGCTCGGGGTGTCCGGGGCGATCACGCAGTCCATCGCGCGCAATCCCCTGGCCAGCCCGGACGTACTCGGCATCACCTCGGGCGCTGGCACGGTCGCGGTCTTCCTGGTGACGGTCTCGGGCGGGGCCGCCACGGCGATCACCGACTCCGTGGGCCTGTCGGCGGCCGCGCTCGCGGGCGGGCTCGGCACGGGCCTGCTGGTGTACTTCCTGGCGTGGCGGCGCGGGGTCGACGGCTTCCGGCTCATCCTCATCGGCATCTGTGTGAGCGCCGTGATGGAGGCGATCACGACCTGGCTGCTCGTCACGGCCGACATCAGGGACGTGGCCCGGGCCCAGGCGTGGCTGGTCGGCTCGCTGGAGGACCGCGCGTGGGACGAGGTCCGTACCGCCCTGTGGTGCGGGCTCGTCCTCCTGGCCGTCGTGTCGTGCGTCGCCTTCCAGTTCAAGCCGATGCACTTCGGCGACGAGGTCGCCGCCGGGCTGGGCGTCCGGTACGCGCGGGTGCGGGCCGTCCTGCTGCTGTGCGCCGTGCTGCTGGCTGGTGTGGCGGTGAGCGCGGCGGGCCCGGTTCCCTTCGTCGCGCTGGTGGCGCCCCAGGTGGCGATGCGTCTGGCGCGTTGCCCCACACCGCCGATGGCGGCTTCGGGCCTGGTGGGCGCGCTGCTGCTGATCGGCTCGGACCTCGTGGCGCGCACGGCGCTGCCGGTCTCGCTCCCGGTCGGCGTGGTCACCGCCGCGATCGGGGGGCCCTTCCTCGTCTACCTGCTGGTGCGGGCGAACCTCCGGTAGAGGTACAAGAGTCAGGTGAACCTAAGCAACAAGGGGGGACCCGTGGTCGCACAGTCCGTCACCGAGGCCGCGGTCGGCGGCGCCGCGCGGCTGGCCGCCCGAGGCGTCACGGTCGGCTACGGCGGCCGGGTCGTCATCGACGAGCTCGACGTGTCGATACCGCCGGGCGTGATCACCACGATCATCGGCCCCAACGGCTGCGGGAAATCGACCCTGTTGCGGACCCTGTCGCGGCTGCTGAAGCCGGCCAGGGGCACCGTCGTCCTGGACGGCGAGGACATCGGCAGGCTCAGGACCCGGGACGTGGCGAGGAAACTCGGCCTGCTCCCGCAGGCGCCGGTCGCGCCGGACGGGCTGACCGTGGCCGATCTGGTCGCCCGGGGCCGCCATCCGCACCAGAGCTGGCTGCGGCAGTGGTCGTCCGACGACGCCGACGTGGTGGCACGCGCCCTGGCCATGACGGGAGTGTCCGACCTGGCCGACCGCCCGGTCGACGCACTGTCCGGCGGGCAGCGCCAGCGCGTGTGGATCTCGATGGCGCTGGCCCAGGGCACCGATCTGCTGCTGCTGGACGAGCCGACCACCTATCTGGACCTGGCGCACGCCATCGACGTCCTCGATCTGGTGGACGACCTGCATGAGGCGGGCCGCACCGTCGTCATGGTGCTGCACGACCTCAACCTGGCCATCCGCTACAGCGACAACCTCGTGGTGATGCGGGAGGGCTCGATCCTCGCGCAGGGCCATCCGCGGGACGTCGTCAGCGCCGAACTGCTGCACGAGGCCTTCGGGTTGCGCGCCCAGGTGATCGAGGACCCGGTCGGCGACCGGCCACTCGTCGTGCCGATCGGGCGCACCCACGTGCGGCCGGGGCACGTCCCGGCAGACGCATCTGAGTAAGGCTAGGCTTACCTCATTAAGTCGCGGTAAGGTTTGGCTGCCCTTAGGCGAGGGTGCAGCGAACTAGCGCGAAAGCAAGGGGATTTGGATGCTCCTCCATCGAACGACGCCCGGGAAGCCATGGCGGCGACTGGCGGCGGTCCTCTCCGCGGCCACCCTCGGCGTCGGTCTCCTCGCGGGATGCGGTTCCGGCTCGTCGGACACCGCCGGTGACAAGAGCGAGGGCGCCCCGGCCGCGGCCGACGGCGCGTTCCCGGTCACCGTGGAGCACGCCTTCGGATCCACGACGGTCGAGAGGGCGCCCCAGCGGGTCGTCTCCGTCGGCTACACCGACGACCAGACCGTCCTGGCGTTCGGCATCAAGCCCGTCGGCATGGTCGACCAGTACCCGAACCCGCCCGGCAAGAGCCCCGACATCAACACCCAGTGGCCCTGGGTGAAGGACAAGTGGGGCGACACCAAGCCCGAGGTCGTCATGAGCAACGGCGACTCCGGCCCCAACTACGAGAAGATCGCCGCCCTGCGCCCCGACCTGATCGTGGCGGTCTACTCCGAGATCGACCGGGCCGCCTACGACAAGCTCTCGAAGATCGCCCCCACCGTGGCGCGCACCAAGGCCGAGAAGGAGCCCTTCAGCGCCCCCTGGCAGGACAACGCCCTGCACATCGCCAAGGCGCTCGGCAAGGCCGACGAGGGCCAGAAGATGGTCGACGACATCCAGGGACAACTCGACACGGCCAAGAAGGCGCACCCCGAGCTCGCCAAGAAGACCGCCGTCGCGCTGTCCTGGTACAAGGACTCGGTGGCACCCTTCACCTCCACCGACGTACGCGGCCGGCTCATCACCGGCATCGGCTACACGTACCAGACCGAGATTGACAAGGTCGCGGGCGGCAACTTCTACACCACGCTCTCGCCCGAGCGCATCGACCTCGTCGACGTCGACCACATCTTCGTCATCAACGACAAAGCCGACACCGAGGCGCTCAAGAAGTTCAAGCTGTTCGCCAACCTGGACGCCGTGAAGAAGGGCAACGTGTCCTACCTGCTCGACAGCGAGGGACCCGCGGTCGGCGCGGCCATCTCCCAGGGCACCCTGCTGTCCATGCCGTACGCGATCGACGAGCTCGTCAAGTCGGTCGAGTAGGGAAGTGAGCACCACCGACACGCGCGTCGCCCCGGCGGCCCTGCGCACCACGACCGGACGCGAAGCAGCCCGCTGGGTCGCGGCACACTGCCGCGAGACGCCCGGGCTGACGGCCGCCACCGTGCTCACCACCGTCGCCGGGGCGGCGCTCCAGGTCCTCCCGGTGCTCCTGCTCGGCCGGGTGGTCGACGGGGTCGTCGGGGGAGAGGACCGTTCGGTCCTGGTCACGGTCGGGGTGCTGATCGGTGCCGCCGCGCTCCTCGGCGCGGCGGCCACCGCGGTGTCGACCTACCTGATCGGACGGCTCGGGGCGGATCTGCTCGCACGGCTGCGCGAAGGCGCCGTCCGGGCGGTGCTCGGCATGCCCAGCGCACGCGTCGAACAGGTCGGCCGGGGGGATGTGCTCTCCCGGGTCGGCGACGACGTGGCCGTCCTGTCCAAGGGTATCCGCACGGCCGTCCCGACGGTGTTCTCGGCCGGCGTGCTGGTCGTCATCGCCACCTTCGGCATGTTCGGGCTGGACTGGCGGCTCGGCCTGGCCGGCGCCGGCGCGCTGCCCGCCTACGCGCTGGCCCTGCGCTGGTACCTGCCCCGCTCCGCCCCGCTCTACCGCAAGCAGCGCGTCGCCCAGGCCGACCGGGCCCAGGCGTTCATCAGCGGCCTGAACGGCATCGACACCGTCCGCGCGTACCGCCTGGAGGGCGCCTTCCGCGAGAAGGTCACCGCCGAGTCGTGGCGGGTGCGCGAACTCGGTGTCGAGGTGTTCCGGTTCTTCGGCCGGTTCGTGGGCCGGGAGAACCGCGCCGAGTTCATCGGACTGGTCCTGATCCTCGTGGTGGGCTACGCCCTCCTGGAGGCGGACGCGGCCACCCTGGGCGAGGTGTCGGCGGCCCCGCTGCTGTTCCACCGGCTGTTCACCCCGCTGGGCGCCATCATGTTCACCTTCGACGAGGCGCAGAAGTCGGGCGCGAGCCTGACCCGCCTGGTCGGGGTGCTGGGCGAGTGCGCCGAGGAGCGGCTGGTCGGCGACCCGTCCGTCGCGCTCGCCGAGGCCGGGGCGTACCCGGTGACGGTCGAGGGGCTGACGTTCCGTTACCCCGGCTCCGAGGAGCCGGTCCTCAGGGACGTGAACCTCACCATCCCCGCGGGCGGTTCCCTCGCCCTGGTCGGCGCCACGGGGGCGGGCAAGACCACCCTGGCCGCGCTCATCGCCGGTGTCGGCACCCCCGAGGCCGGATCGGTGCGCATCGGGACGACCGACCTGGCCGATGTGGACGAGGCCGGGGCGCGGGCCCTGGTGAGCATCCTGACCCAGGAGACCCATGTGTTCGCCGGCCCGCTCGCCGACGACCTGCGGCTGTCCGCGCCGGGGGCGACCGACGCCGAACTGGAGGAGGCGCTGCGCACCGTCGGCGCCGGGGGCTGGGTCGCCGCGCTGCCCGAGGGGCTCGACACCCCGGTCGGCGAGGGCGGGGAGCGCCTGGACGTCACCAAGGTCGCTCAAGTCGCCCTGGCGCGGCTGGTGCTGGGCCGGGCGCCGGTGGTGGTGCTCGACGAGTCGACCGCGGAGGCCGGCAGCGAGGGCGCCGCCGAACTGGAGCGGGCCGTGCGGGCCGCCTGCGCGGGCCGGACCACCCTGTTCGTGGCGCACCGGCTGACCCAGGCGATGGCCGCGGACCGGATCGCCGTGCTGGACGCGGGCCGGGTCGTCGAGCAGGGGACGCACGAGGAACTGGTGGCCGCGGGAGGCCGGTACGCACGACTGTGGCGGGCCTGGCGAGAGGGTAGTTAGGTAAGCCTTATTTAGGCTAGCCTAACTCCACATTCTGGAAGGGACGCTGAGTCTTCGATGATGCAACCGCGTGCTCGTCTCACCCTGCCGTCTCCCGAGCGTCTGGCCGATGTGCGCCGGAGGATCGGCGACTACCCCGACCGGACCATCCTCGAGGCCTGCGCCATCGGGCTGGCGTACTGGGCGACCGGCGACAGCCCCGAAGGCATCGACCTCACCCCCGGCACGCTCTTCGCCGATGTCCTCGGCTGGGTCGACAACGGCGGCAGCACGCCCGGCGGTTGGGACCTCGCCCCGGACGGCCGCGGCCTCACCGTCCCCGACGGCGTCCCACCCGAGGACGCGCAACTCGCGCTGGACGACCTGGCCGACTTCCCTGACCGGCCCCTCGGCACCATCGGCCCGTCCGGCGTCGCGGACAGGCTCCGGACCCTGGCGCGCTGGAACGACAACCGGGCCGACCGGGTCCGCCCCGGCATCGTGGAGATGTTCCGGGAGCAGGCGAGCGCCCGGCCGGACGCCGTGGCCGTCGTCGACGAGCACCGGACACTGACCTACCGTGAAGCGGCCGAGCGCTCCAGCGAGTTGGCCCACCATCTGCTCGCGCGCGGGCTCGGTTCCGAGCAGGTCGTGGGCATCTCCCTGACCCGCTCCGCCGACATGGTCATCGGGCTGCTCGCCGTGCTCCAGGCCGGCTGCGCCTTCGTACCGCTCGACCCGCAGTGGCCCGCCGCGCGCCGCGCCGTCGTCATCCAGGACGCCCGGGTCGTCGTGCAGCTCAACTCCTCGGGCGAGCACGACCCGGCCGAACCGGACGCCGTGGCCGTCGACCTCGCCGACTGGCGCTACAGCTCGTATCCGGCGGACGGGACGGGCATCACGGCCCTCGGCGACGCGCTCGCCTACGTGATCTTCACATCCGGGTCCACCGGGCGGCCGAAGGGCGCGATGATCCGTCACGAGGCCATCAGCGAGCGCCTGCTGTGGCAGGTGAACGAAATCCTTGGCTTCGGCCCCGACGACGCCTCCCTGTTCAAGGCCCCGCTGTCCTTCGACATCTCCATCAACGAGATCTTCCTGCCGCTGGTCTCCGGCGGCCGGCTCGTAGTCCTGCGACCCGGCGGCGAACGCGATCCGCATCACCTGCTGGGCGTCATCGCCGAACAGCGCGTCACCTTCACCTACTTGGTGTCGTCCATGCTGGACGTGCTGCTGGAGATGGCGGGCGACTCCGGGCGCCTGGACAGCCTGCGGCACGTGTGGTGCGGCGGCGAGGTGCTCACCCCCGAGCTGTACGAGCGGTTCCGCACCAAGCTCGACATTCCCCTCTACCACGGTTACGGCCCGGCCGAGACGACCATCGGCGTCTCCCACGTCATCTACCGGGGTGCCGCCGAACGCCTGTCGACCTCCATCGGCAAGGCCAACCCCAACACCCAGCTCTACGTCCTGGACGACGAACTGCGCCCGGTCCCGGTCGGCGTCGGCGGCGAACTCTACGTCGGCGGCTTTCTCCTGGGCCGCGGCTACGTGGGCGCGCCCGGCCTGACCGCCTCCCGCTTCGTCGCCAACCCCTTCGCGGACGACGGCTCCCGCCTCTACCGCACCGGCGACCTCGCCCGCTTCGCCCCGGACGGATCGCTGGACTTCCTCGGCCGCGCCGACAACCAGATCAAGATCCGCGGCATGCGGCTGGAACTCGAGGACGTCGAGGCCGGCCTCGCCGAACACCCCCGCGTCCGGCACACCTGCGTCGTCGCGAAGAAGAACGCCGCCGGCGGCACCTACTTGATCGGCTACGTCCTACCGGCCGCCGGCGGGGAGGACCTGCGGGCGGACGAGGTCAAGGCGTGGGCCGGCGCCCACATGGTCGAGTACATGGTCCCCGCCCACATCGTGGTGATGGAGGAGTTCCCGCTCACCGCCAACGGCAAGCTCGACCGCAACGCGCTGCCCGAACCCACGGTGGGCGCCGGCGCGCTCGTGCGCCCCGCCACCGACGACGAACGCGCGGTGTGCGCGGCCGTGGCGGAGGTGCTGCGCCTCGACGAGGTCGGGGTCGACCAGGACTTCTTCCAGCTCGGCGGCGACAGCATCCTGGCCATCTCCCTGCTGAGCGCACTGCGCGAGCGGGGCCTGCACGTGACGGCACGGCAGATCCTCACCCACAGCACCGTGGGCGCGCTGGCCGCGGTCGCGAGCCGCGAGGACGTCACCGCCGTCGACCACGCCGACGTCGCCACCGGCACCGTCGTCGGCTCGCCCATCGTGCAGTGGCTCGGCGAGACCACGGACGCCGTCGACGGCTTCGTCCAGTCGGTCGTCCTGAACACTCCGGCGGACCTGACCGCCGACGCCCTCGACGCGATCCTCGGCGCGCTCGTCACCCGGCACGACATGCTCCGCGCCCGGCTCGTGCGCGGCAGCCGCTGGAGCTTCGACATCCCCGAGGCGGCCCCTGCCGAGCCCTGCTGGGAGCAGAGCGACCGGCCGCTCGACGCCTGCCTCGCCCTCGCCACCGACCGGCTGGACCCCATGGGCGGCGTGATGCTCCGGGCGGTCTGGCGCTTCCGGGCACGCCAGCTCGTCCTCGTCGCCCACCACGTGGTCGTCGACGGCGTCTCCTGGCGCGTGCTGATGGACGACCTGGCCACCGCCTGGCGGCAGTTCACCGCGGGCGAGCCCATCGAACCGCCCCCGGTCGGCACGTCGTTCCGGCGCTGGACCCAGCTGCTGGAACGCGCCGCCTTCGACGTCGACAGCTCCCCCTACCGCCGCCCCCTGCCCGGTGCGGACCAGCCGCTGGCCCGCCGCGCCCTGTCCCACACCGACACCGTCGCGAACGAACGCCTGCGCACCGTCTCGGTCGGCCCCGAGATCACCGCCGCGCTGCTGAACGAGATCCCCGCGATGTTCCACGCGGGTGTCAACGACGTCCTGCTCACCGCACTCGCCGTCGCCCTCGCCCGCCGACGCCGCGACCTCGGCCAGGACCAGACCTTCGCCCACATCGAACTCGAAGGCCACGGCCGCGAGGGGCGGTTCGTGGCGCCCTCCGCCGGCTTCGAGCCGGACCTGTCGCGCACCGTGGGCTGGTTCACCACCCTGTTCCCGGTGACCGTGGACCCCGGCACCACGTCGGACTTCACCGCCCCCGCGTACCTGGCAGCCGCCCTGAAGGCGGTCAAGGAGGACCTCGCCCGGATACCGGACAACGGCGTCTCCTACGGCGCCCTGCGCTACCTCACCCACACCGAGTTCGACGCCCCCGCCCCCCAGGTGCTCTTCAACTACCTGGGCCGCTTCGCCGCCGGCACCCCCGGGGACTGGCAACTCGCGGGTCGCACAGGCCAACTGGGCGAGAAGCGCGATCCGCGGATGCGCCTGCCGCGCGCCCTGGAGTTCAACGCGATCGCCGAACCCGCCGCCTCCGGCGCCTACGAACTGGTCACCACCCTGTCCTGGCCCGACGGCATGTTCACCGACGCCGAGATCACGACACTCGGCGACTACTTCCGCACGGCCCTGGCCGGACTCGCCGCGCTCGACGAAGGCGGCCACTCGCCCAGCGACTTCCCCCTGGTCCCGCTCACCCAGGACGACGTCGACACCCTCGACGGCCCGGCGCTGCGGGACATCCTGCCGCTGACCCCGTTGCAGGAAGGCCTCTACTTCCACTCGGTCTTCGACGACGACTCCGCCGGCGCCTACGTCGAGCAGCAACTGCTCACGCTCAACGGCGAGGTGGACGCCGACCGGCTCGCCGCGGCGGCCACCCGCCTGCTCACGCTGTTCCCGAATCTGGCCGCCCGCTTCACCGCCCTGGCCGACGGCCGGGTGGTCTGCGTCCTGGACAACGGCGTCGAGGCCCCCTTCACCACGCTCGACCGCCCCGGCATCACCGACGAGGAGCTACGCGACCTCGCCGAACGGGACCGCCGCACCGGCTTCGACCTGGCCTCCGGCCCGCTGATGCGCTACACCCTGCTGCGCGCCGGCTCCGGCCGGAACGTCCTGGTGCAGACCGTGCACCACATCATCGCCGACGGCTGGTCCGTGCCGCCGATGCTGCGCGCGCTGCTGGCCGAGTACCACGCCCCGGGCAGCGTCCACCCGCTCGGGGGCTTCGCCGACTACGTGCACTGGCTCGCCGGCCGCGACGCCGACGAGAGCGACCGCGTCTGGCGCGAGGAACTCGCCGGGCTGCCCGGTCCCTCGCTGGTCGCCGAAGGGCACACCCCCTCCGACCGGTTCGCCGACACCGCCGTGGAACCCGAGGAGGACATCGACACCGCCGCCCGCGAGGCCGGAGTACCGCTCAGCGTCGCCGTGCACAGCGCCTGGGCCGTCACCCTGGGCGGCATCCTCAAGGGCAGGGACGTGGTGTTCGGCTCCACGGTCTCCGGCCGCGACGCCGAGCTCCCCGGCATCGAGGACATGGTGGGCCTGTTCATCAACACCATCCCCGTACGCGTCCGTTGGACACCGGACAGCACCGCGGGCGATCTGCTCACCTCGGTGCGCGACCACCAGAGCGCGGTCCTGCCGCACCAGCACGTCTCCCTGGCACGCATCGGCCGCCAGGCCGGCTCAGGTCCCCTCTTCGACACCCTCGTGGTGTTCGACGTGGCCACCGACCCGGCCTCGCTCGGCCGCCCCGGCGACACCCTGACCATCACGGACATCGTCAACGAGGGCGCCCCGCACTACCCGCTGACCCTGGTGGCCGAGCGCACGCACGACGGCCGCCCGCGCTTCAACCTCATCCACGACGGTGACCTGCTGGACGAGCCGGCCGCCCGCGCGATCCTGCGCACCTTCACCCGCACCCTGGCCACCCTGCTCACGAACCCGGACACCCCCGTCGACGCGCTGGCACGGGGAACCGAACAGCGTCCCGCGCCGATCGCGCCGACCACCCTCGGCGCGCTCTTCGACGCCGCCGCACGCCGCGACCCGGCGGCCACCGCCGTCACCCAGTGCGGCCTCGACGGCGCCACCCGCTCCCTGACCTACGGTGAGCTGTCCGACGCCAGGGACGACCTGGCCTCGGCCCTGCGCGCGGCCGGAGTGGGCCCGGGCCGACGGGTCGCCGTGGCCGTCCCGCGCTCCCTCGAACAGGTCGTCGCCCTGGTCGCGATCGTCGGCGCGGGCGGTGCGTACGTCCCGCTGGACCTGGCGTACCCGGACGAGCGGCTGGAGTACATCCTCGCCGACGCCGCCCCCCAGGTCGTCCTCGTGGACCCTGCCCAACGCGACCGTTTCACCCGTCTCCTGGCCCGCGCAGGCGTCGCGGCCCGTGTCCTGGTGCAGGGTGAGGAACCCCCGGCCGCCCGCACGGATCCCGGCCCCGAGCCCGACTGGCACACCCCCGCCTACGTGATCTACACCTCCGGGTCGACCGGCCGCCCCAAGGGCGTCGTGGTCCCGCACTCCAGCGTGGTGACCCTGCTCGCCCGCACCCGGCCCGCCATGGACTTCGGCCCGGACGACGTCTGGGTCCAGTTCCACTCCTTCTCCTTCGACTTCGCCGTCTGGGAGCTGTGGGGCGCGCTCGCGCACGGCGGTGAGCTGCTGGTGCCCGAGTACGGGCTGACGCGCTCCCCGGTCGACTTCCACCGGCTGGTCCGCGAACGCGGCGTGACCGTCCTCAACCAGACCCCGTCGGCCTTCTACCAGTTCATCGAGGCCGACCGGCTGGCGGGCGAGCCGTTGCCCGCACTGCGCCGGATCGTCTTCGGCGGCGAGGCCCTGGACCTCGGGCGGCTGCGCGGCTGGGTCGAGCGGCACGGCACCACCGCCCCCGAGCTGGTCAACATGTACGGCATCACCGAGACCACCGTCCATGTCACCCACCGGGTGCTCACCCAACGGGACTTCGGCCCCGGCGAGGACGTGAGCCCCATCGGCGGCCCCATCCCCGGCCTGGTCACCCACCTCCTCGACGACCGGCTCCGGCCGGTGCCGCCGGGCCGGGAGGGCGCCATCTACGTCGCCGGTGACCAGGTGTCGCTGGGCTACCTGGGCAGGCCCGGCCTCACCGCGGGCCGCTTCGTGGCGGACCCCTTCGCGGCCGACGGCTCCCGCATGTACCACACGGGCGACCTCGCGGTCCGCACCCTCGACGGCGAACTGAGGTTCACCGGCCGAGCCGACGACCAGGTGCAACTGAAGGGTTTCCGCATCGAGTTGGGTGAGGTCGAGGCCGCGATCAGAGCCCTGGACGGCGTGACCGACGTGGCCGTGACGGTGGCGGACACCGGTGACCACCTGGTCGCGCACGTGGTGGGCGGTGTGCCCGGCGACCTCACCGCCCGTCTGTCGTCGAGGC
Source organism: Streptomyces sp. NPDC043685 (assembly GCF_056436585.1). Lineage (NCBI taxonomy): Bacteria > Bacillati > Actinomycetota > Actinomycetes > Kitasatosporales > Streptomycetaceae > Streptomyces > Streptomyces sp. NPDC043685. Next base: position 582,217 of record NZ_JBWKCH010000003.1, read on the forward strand.
TGCCCGTCCACATGGTTCCGGGCCGGGTCCTGCCGATCGACGCTCTGCCGTTGACCGTCAACGGCAAGCTGGATCGAAAGGCGCTGGCCGAACACGCCCTGAGCGGCGCGGGGAACGCGATCAGCCGCGAAGCACCCGCAGGCGACATGCCCCCGGTAGCCGCACTCACCGAGATCTTCACGGAGACCCTGCCCGGCACCGCCGTGACCGCCGACACCGACTTCTTCCGCGCCGGAGGCGACAGCATCATCGCCATCACGGTCGTGAACAGGGCCAGGACACTGGGCCTGCCCATCACCCCGAGGGACGTCTTCCTGCTCAAGACGCCCCGCGCCCTGGCCGAACACCTGGGAACAAGCACACCCCGAGCCATCCCGGAGGCCACCCACCGGGAAGACGGCCCGCTGCCCCCCACCCCGATCATCCTCCGCCAACGCGAACTCGGCGGCTCCCTCACCCGCTTCGCCCAGGCCAGGACCCTCCAGGCCCCCGAAGGCACCGGATACGCCGACGCCGTACGCGCCGCGAACGCCGTGGTCGCCGCACATCCCGCACTCCGACTGCGGCTGCACACGGAACACGGCGTGTGGACCCTGCGAACCGACCCGGCCGGCGAGGTCACCGTCGTCCGCCCGGACACCACCGACGCGACAGCCGTCGCCGACGACGCCGCCGGGCAACTCGACCCCGAGAACGGCGAGGTCATCGCGTTCGCCTGGCTGGAAGCCCCCCGCACCCTGGTGGTCACCGTGCACCACCTGGCCGTCGACGCGGTGTCCTGGCTGATCCTGCTCGACGACCTGGCAGCGGCCCTGCGCGGACAGGACCCGGCCCCGCCGACCACCTCCTACGCCGAGTACGCCGAAGCCCTGACCCTCCGGTCGGCCCACGCCGTCGACGACCTGGGCCGCTGGATCACCACACTCCAGGCGCCCCAACTGCTGCCCGCCCCCGGCGCCCTGCGCGAGACCACCGTCGCGCTCGACCCGGAGGTGAGCGAGCGCCTCACGCGCACCGCGCCCGCCGCACTCGGCGTCGGTCTCACCGAGCTGCTGTGCGGCGCCCTGCGCACCGCGCTGACCCGGATCCAGCCGTCGCCCACCGACCTCGCGATCGACCTGGAGCGGCACGGCCGGGTCCCGGTCCTCGAAGAGCACGACTACAGCCGTACCGTCGGGTGGTTCACCTCCATCGCACCCCTGCGGCTCACCCCGCACACCGATCCCGTCGCGGCGGCGCGCGAGGTCGCCGAACGTCAGCCGGACGAGGCCGGGCACGTCGCCTACGGCCGGCTCCGGTACCTCAACCCGCAGACGGCGCCGCTGCTGACGGCCCGCCCGCAGGTGCTGTTCAACTACCTCGGCCGGGGCAGCGAGTCCCAGGCGCTGCCCATCGCCAGGGGCGACCAGGGCAGCCCGTACGCCGTCGAGGTCAACGCGTGGACCGACGAGAGCACCGGCAGTCTGCTCGCCGAGTTCGTCCTCGCCGAGGGCGTTCCCGACGCGATCACCGAACACTGGCGCAGCGCACTGCGGCACTTCGCGGACGCCGCGACGACCGCCGAGCGCACGGCCCCCGTCACCCCCCTCCAGCGCGGACTGTTCTTCCAGGCCCAGCTGGCGGGCGCCGCCGGACACTACGTCGCACAGAACTGGTTCACCTTCGACCGGCGCCTCGACACCGACGCGCTGGCCGAGGCGATGGCCCACGTGATCGCACGGCACCCGGTCGTCGGCGCGGGCTTCGGCACCGACGACGACGGCAACCCGGTCCAGGTCCTCAAGGCCGGGCGCCGGGTCGACGTCCGCACGGTCGCCGTGTCCTCGGACGCGGAGGCCGACGCCCTGCGAGTCCGGGACCGGGACACCGGGTTCGACCCGGGCGAGCCGCCGCTGATCCGATTGACCGTCGTGCACCTGCCCGGCGACCGGGACGGCCTGCTGCTCAGCTACCACCTGCTGCTGTGGGACGGCTGGTCCCGCGAGATCGTCCTGCGCGACCTGTTCGACGCCTACCGTGCCGTCCTCGCCGGCGAGCCCTTCGACGCGACGCCGGCCACACCGACCTTCGAGGAACACGCCCGGGCGCTCGCCGCCAAGGATCCGGCGGTGTCCGAGCGCTTCTGGGCGGACCACCTGGCCGCTCTGCCCGGCCCGACGCTTCTCGCCGGACCAGCACCGTCCTTCTCGGACGACCTGCCGAAGGCCCTCGTGCACACGCTGTCCGCCGAACAGTCCGACCTGGCACGGGAAGCGGCCCGGGTGCACGGCGTCACCCTCAACTCGGTGCTGACCGGCGCGTTCGGGCTGCTGCTGGGCGCCCACACGGGCCGCAGCGACGCCGTGTTCGGCGTGACCGTGTCCGGCCGCGAGGGCGAGGGGCTGTCCGGCATCGTCGGGGTACTGCTCAACACCGTGCCGATGTGGACCAGGGCCCGCCCGGACGACATGGTCGGCGCCTACCTGTCGGCCGTCCAGGCCGCCCGGGTCGAGGCCATGGAACACGAACACCTCGGGCTCGGCGAGATCCAGCGGGCCAGCGGCCACGACACCCTGTTCGACAACCTGTTCGTGCTCCAGAACTTCCTGGACATGGACGCGTTCGCCGAGATGAACGCCCGGCACGGCATCACCTCGGTGAAGGCCGACGACTCCACCCACTATCCGTTCACCTGGGTCGTCACGCCCGGCGACCGGCTCACGGTCAAGCTGGAATACCGCGACGGCGACACCGGCAACGCGCGCCGTCTCCTCGACGACTACCTGAGCGTCCTGGAGGACCTCTCCCGGGCGACCGGGCCGGTCGGCGCGCTGCGGGGCCCGGGCCCGGTGCCCGAGCCGGGTGCACGCACCGACGTCGGCACGGACACCGTCGTCGACCGGTTCGACCGGGCGGCCGACCGCGACCCGGAGCGGGTGGCGCTCGTCGCGCACGGCGCGACGATGACCTTCGGCGAACTCCGGGACGGCAGCCGGGCCGTGGCGGGCGTGCTCGCCGGACGCGGCATCGGACCCGAGACGACCGTGGGCCTCGCGATCCCCCGCTCCCTCGACTGGATCGTGGCCCTGTTCGCCGTCCTGCGGGTCGGCGCCGCGTACGTGCCGCTGGAACTGGACCATCCCGACGAGCGGATCGCCGCCATCGTCGAGGACGCCCGGCCGGACCTGATCCTCACCGTGAGCGCGGTCTCGCCCCGGCTGACCGGCGAGCTGATCGAGCTGGACCGGCCGCTTCCCGAGGCCGAGCCGTTCGTGACGTTCGCACCTGAGGACCCCGACCGGCTGCGGCACCCGGCCTACACGATCTACACCTCCGGCTCGACCGGGAAGCCCAAGGGCGTGGTGACCGAGTACGCCGGGCTCACCAACATGCTGATCAACCACCAGCGCCGCATCTTCGAACCCGTGCTGGCGCAGCACGGCCACCGGGTCTTCCGGATCGCGCACACCGTGTCCTTCGCGTTCGACATGTCGTGGGAGGAGCTGCTGTGGCTCGCGGACGGCCATGAAGTGCACATCTGTGACGAGGAGTTGCGCCGCGACGCGCCCCGGCTGGTCGCCTACTGCCTTCAGCACGGGATCGACGTCGTCAACGTGACCCCGACCTACGCACAGCAACTGGTGGCCGAGGGCCTGCTCGACAACCCCGGTCGACGGCCGGCGCTGGTGCTGCTCGGTGGCGAGGCCGTCACACCGACCCTGTGGCAGCGGCTCGCCGAGACCGAGGGCACGGTCGGCTACAACCTGTACGGGCCCACCGAGTACACCATCAACACCCTCGGCGTCGGCACCTTCGAGTGCGCGGACCCCGTGGTGGGCGTGGCCATCGACAACACGGACGTGTACGTCCTGGATCCGTGGCTGCGGCCGCTGCCGGACGGTGTGCCCGGCGAGCTGTACGTGTCGGGCATCGGCATGGCGCGCGGCTACCTGGGGCAGCCCGCCCAGACCGCGCACCGCTTCGTCGCCTGCCCGTTCGGCGCGCCCGGCGAGCGCATGTACCGCACCGGCGACCTGGTGGTCCGCCGGCCCGACGGCAACCTCATGTACCTCGGCCGCACCGACCAGCAGGTCAAGATCCGCGGCCACCGCGTCGAACTCGGCGAGGTCGAGGCGCTGTTCGCGGCCCATCCGGCGGTGCGGTTCGTCGCCGCGGTCGCCCAGCCCGACCCCCAGGTCGACGGCGCGTACCGGCTGGCCGCCTACCTGGTGCTGGAGGGCGCGGAGCTGGCGTCCGTCGCCGCCGAGGTGGGCGCCGGACTGCCGGACTTCCTGCGCCCCACGCACTACGCGCAGGTCGACGGCATCCCGCTGACGGTGAACGGGAAGGCCGACACCAAGGCGCTGCCGGAGGCCAAGCCGCTGGGCGCGCTGACCACGGCGGGGGAGCGGGGCCCGCGCACCGAGACCGAGACCGTGGTCTGCGAGTACTTCGCCGAGGCACTGGACCTGGACGACGACGAGGTGAGCGCGGTGAGCGACTTCGTGTCCCTGGGAGGACACTCCATGCTGGCGGTGCGGCTCGTCGGGCTGCTCCGCCGCGAGTACGGTCCCGTGATCACGATCCGCGATCTGTTCACCCTGCGAACCCCGGAAGCGATTGCCCGCCATCTCGATGACAACTGACACGCAGCGGCCCCGCCAAGGGGCCGCCATCCTTCGGACCGCCCTGCGGCGCAACCTCGGCGCGATGGCCTGGGGCACCCTCCTCATGGGCCTGTACCAGGCCGGTGAGACGGCCTTCCCCATCGCGCTCGGCCTGATCGTCGAGCACACCATGCGCGACGGCCGCGGCCTCCAGGCCCTCGCCCTGTCGATCGGCGCGCTGGCCGTGATCATCACGACGGTGTCGCTGTCGTGGCGCTTCGGCATGCGGATCCTGCAGAAGGCCAACACCACCGAGGCACACCGCTGGCGGGTGAAGGTCGCGGCCTGCGGCCTGCAACCCGTGGCCCGGGACGTCGATCTGAAGTCCGGCGAGGTGCTGACCATCGCCACCGAGGACGCCGACCAGACCGCCGACATCATCGAGGTGGTGCCGCTGCTGATCAGTTCGCTCGTCGCGGTGCTGGTCGCGGCGGTCGCGCTGGGCCTGGCGGATGTCCGGCTGGGACTGCTGGTCATCGTGGGGACCGTCGCGATCCTGTCGGTCCTCAGTGTCATGTCCAAGCGGATCGGCAGCAGCACCCAGGAGCAGCAGGCCCGGGTGGCGCGGGCGGGTGCGAAGGTCGCCGACCTGATCACCGGCCTGCGCCCGCTGCACGGCTTCGGCGGCAACCACGCCGCGTTCCGGTCCTACCGCCGGGTCAGCACCGAGGCGAAGCAGCAGTCGATCACCGTCGCCAAGGTGAACGGTGCCTACGCGGGCACCGCGCTGGCCCTCAACGCGGTCCTCGCCGGTGCCGTCACCCTGCTGGCGGGCCTGCTGGCGTTCGACGGCCGCATCACCATCGGGGAACTCGTCATGGCCGTGGGGCTCGCGCAGTTCATCATGGAGCCGCTGAAGCTGTTCTCGGAGATGCCCAAGTACGTGATGATCGCGCGGGCCTCGGCCGAGCGGATGGCACTGGTGCTGTCGGCCCCGCCGGTGACGACCCCGGGCTCCGGACGCCCTTCCCCGGGCGGTGACCTGGAGATCGACGCGGTCCGCCACGGTGCCCTGAACCATGTGACGTTCCGCGTGAAGGCGGGGGAGTTCGTCGCCGTCGCGCCGTATCAGCCGCGGGCGGCGGCCGATCTCGCCGCCGTCCTGGCCGTGCGCGTCCCGCCCACCGCCTACGAGGGGACGGTGCGGATCGGCGGCCAAGAGCTGGCGGAGCTGTCCGTGGAGGCGGTCCGCGAGCACCTGCTGGTCAACCCGTACGACGGGGAGATCTTCGCGGGCACCCTCCGCTCGAACATCGACCCGTCGGGCACCAGCCGGACCGTTCAGGACGCCGTGGAGGCCTCCATGCTGACCGACGTCGTGGCCCTGCACCGCGAGGGCCTCGACCACGGCGTCCGCGACCGGGGCGCCAACCTCTCCGGAGGCCAGCGTCAGCGCCTGTCCCTGGCCCGCGCCCTGGCCGCCGACGCCGACGTCCTCGTCCTGCACGACCCGACGACGGCGGTGGACGCGGTCACCGAGCAGCTCATCGCCCGCAACGTGGCGAAGCTGCGCCGGGGCCGCACGACGATCGTGATCACCAGCAGCCCGGCGTTCCTGGACGCGGCGGACCGGGTGCTGGTCCTGGACGACGGCACGATCACGGCGGAGGACACCCACCGCAATCTGCTGTCCAAGGACGAGGCGTACGGCCTGGCGGTCGCCCGGTAGCCGCCGAGGGGCTGGGGGCCATGCCCCCAGGGGCGCGGGGCCGAGCCGGTGTACGGCTCGGCCCCGCGGGCGCGACCAGCCCAGCGGCTCGCGGGCGGCTACTCGCCGAGGGCCCAGCCGACATCCCTGAGCAGGGCGTGACGCCACCCGGCCCGGTCGTGCCCCGATGCGGACCGGGAAACCCGCACGGTCGCCCCCGCGCGCTCCACCGAACGCTCGGTCACCTCGCAGTGGGGCAGCATCCGGTCCTCGTGCTCACCGACGTCGAACGCGACCCGAAGACCCGACAAATCAGCACCCTCCCGCAGCCGCTCGGCCATCGCACCCCCGGCCGGCCCGCGCAGCGGATCGGCCCACCCCGACGCATCAGCCGTCCACCAGAACGACCCCGACTGACAGGCGACCCGCGACACCATCTCGGGAAACTCCAGCGCCGCGTACAGCGCGCTCAGCCCCCCGAGGCTCTGCCCGGCGACCACGAGCCGCTCCGGATCGGCGTTGACTCCCGACTCGGCCACCAGCGGCAGCAGTTCGTCCCGCACCGCCTCCCACAGCTCCGGCCGGCACGTGAACTCCGCTGCCCGGTCCTTGGCGGGCAGGAAGACGAGAGTGACCGGCGGCAGATCCCCCGCTTCCACCGCCGAGTCGAACGCCGTCATGGCCGGATGCAGATACAGCCAGTCGTCCCCGTCGAGCAGCAGCACCACCGGCCCCCCGCCCCCCGCCGGATGGACCCGTACGGTCCGCCGCCCGCCCAGCCGCGCACTCGCCCAGCGGATCCGAGCCCGGGGCACGGGCAGCACCGCGTCGGCCCCGAGGAGGGGCCAGTGCGGCTGCTCCGGGGCGTCCGGCGTCGAGGCGACGGAGCGTTCGCCGCCCGCACCGGCCGGGTTGAAGGGGTCGGCACGGGAGACGTCCCCCGCCACGAACCGGTACGTCACCCGCAGCCGCGCCGGCATGCGCACCTCGGCGTACCAGCAGTCCGAGTCCTCCCACCGGCGCAGGGCGACGGGACCCGACCAGCTCTCGAACTCGACGGTCACCGGCTCCGATCCGCGCCACAGGAACAGGGTCACCCAGCCGCCGTCGCCGTCCGGCACCGCCGCGGGCGCGCCCGCGGCGGCCCAGAACACGTCACTGCCCGGCCTGCCCGGCAGTCCGAACTCCGCGAAGGCGTCCTCCCAGTCGGCCGCTGCCAGGCGCATGAACGTCTCCTTGTGAGAGGGAAGGGGCAAAGGCTAAGCTCCGTCAATTAGGCGAGCCTAACCTAATCTTGGCCCTTCGAGGAGGCACCGCGCATGAGCACCAACCCCTTCGACGACAACGAAGGCCGTTTCCTGGTCCTGGTGAACGACGAGGGCCAGCACTCCCTGTGGCCGTCCTTCGCCGAGGTGCCCGGGGGATGGACCATCGCCTTCGCCGAGAACACCCGCGAGGCATGCCTGGAGTACGTCGAGACCCACTGGACGGACCTGCGCCCCCGGTCCCTCGCCGCGGCGCAGGACGCCTGACCCTGCCCATGCTGTGCACCAGGCTGACCAACGCCCGTTTCCTCACCATGGATCCGGACCACCCGGTCGCTCATGAGCTGGGCATCTGGCGGGGCCGGATCGTCGGTCTCGACGAGGCCGTGACGTCCCTGCCCGCCCGGGAGGTCGTCGACCTGCACGGCGCCACGGTGCTGCCGGGCTTCATCGACGCCCATGTCCACCTGGCCTGGACCGGGTTCCGGCAGACCACCCCGAGCATCGCGGGCCGCACCCGGATCGACGACGTACTCGAGGTCGTGGCCGAGGCCGTCGCCCGCAGCCGTGCCCCCGGCGACTGGGTGAGCATCGCCGGCTACGACCAGCGGGCCCTGGGCCGCCACCTGACCGCCGCCGACCTCGACCGGGTCAGCGACGGCCGCAAGCTCTACCTGCTGCACGACTCCGGGCACGGCTGCGTCGTCAACACCGCCGTCCTGGACCTGCTGCCCGCGGACCTCCCGCACGAGAACGGCTTCCTCGCCGAACAGTCCATGGGCGCCGCCCGTGCCCTGCGCCTGCCGTACTCCCAGGAGGACCTGGCCCAGGCGATCGGCCGCGCCGCCCGCACCTGCCTGGCCGAGGGCGTCACCGCCTGCGCCGAAGCGGGCATCGGCGGCACTCTCTTCGGCCACAGTCCCGTCGAACTCGGCGCCTACCAACTCGCGCGCGACAAGGGCCTGCTGCCGTTGCGCGTGCAGCTCATGGTCGCCGCGGACCGGCTGCGCCCGGTCACCGCCCACGCGAGCGACGGCATCCCGCGCGCCCTCGACCTCGGCCTGCGCACCGGCTTCGGCGACGACCGGCTCCGCGTCGGCGCACTGAAGATCTACACCGACGGCGGCATGATGGCCCGCACCGCAGCGCTGACCAGCCCGTACGAAGGACTCGACCACGCCGGGCAGTTGCAGGACGACCCCGAGGCGCTCACCGAGCTCATCGTGGACGGCCACCTCGCCGGCTGGCAGCTCGCCGTGCACGCCATCGGCGACCGCGCGGCCGACATCGCCCTGGACGCCATCGAGCGCGCCCAGCGCCTGCGCCCCCGCCCCGAGGCCCGCCACCGCATCGAACACGCCGGGCTGATCCGGCCCGACCAGCTCCCGCGCTTCGCCCGGCTCGGCGTCACCGCCGTCGTCCAGCCCACCTTCCTGCGCTGCTTCGGCGACGACTACGCCTCGATCATGGGCGAGGAACGGGCGCCCTGGATGTACCGCGGCAAGGCGTTCCTGGACCACGGCATCCCCCTCGTGGGCAGCTCCGACCGCCCCGTCGCCGACGGATCGCCCCTGCGCGCCGTGCAGTTCATGGTCGAGCGCGCCTCCCTGTCCGGTCGGCTCATCGGTCCCGGCGAGGCCGTCACCGTCGACCAGGCCCTGCACGCCTACACCGCCGCCGGTGCCCGGGCCTGCCACTGGGAGGACCGGCTGGGCAGCCTCACCCCGGGCAAACACGCCGACCTGGTCGTCCTCGGCGACGACCCCCGGCGCGTCGACACCTCGCGCATCGGCGACATCGAGGTGGTGGAGACATACGTCGGCGGCGTCCCGAGCCGTCCGGGCTCCTGATTCCCGGTCCGGACCGAGGAAGGAACCCCTTGACCACGGCCACGCCGCCCCCCGCCGCGCCGCCACACACCCTTCCGGTGCTGACGCCCTTGGTACGTCCCGCCCGCCCGGACGAGGCCCTCGCCCTCGCCGCCCTGTCCCGGCCCTTCGTCCGCTCGGGCGCGCTGCGCGAACGCCCCGTCTCCCTCTACGCCGCCCAGGCCGCCGACTTCCTGGTGCTGGAGGCCTCCGACGGCGCCCTCGACGGCTGCGTGGGCCTGCGGGAGTACTCCATGGACGCGCGGGAGGGCGGCGAACGCGCGGGCGTGGTCTACAACTTCTGCGTGGCCGCGCACCGGCAGGGCGGCGGAGCGGGAGCCGGACTGTTACGCGCGGTGCTCTCCACGGCACGCGCCAGGTCGCTCGACACCTTGTTCACGGCCACCACCGGCAGCGCGGGACTGTTCCTCCGCCACGGCTTCACACGGACGACGGCCCGGCAGGCGCTGCGGCCCTGGGCGCAGTCCCTGGACCCGCGACGCAACGCCCACGTGCTGGTCAGGACGGGGTGACCTCGTCGGGGACCACGGTGGTGCCCGGACCGGCCGCTGCGAGCACACTGCGCAGCACCGCGTGCGGCACCCGCCCGTCCACGACATGCGCCTTGCGCACCCCGCCGCGGACGGCACGCAGGCAGCCCTCCATCTTCGGCAGCATCCCACTCGCGAGACCGGGCAGCAGCTCGTCCAGCGCACCGGCCGTCAAACGCCCGATCACCTCGGTGCTGCGCGGCCAGTCGGCGTACAGCCCCTCGACGTCGGTGAGCATCACCAGCCGCTCGGCGTCGAGAGCGACGGCGAGGGCAGCCGCCGCGAGATCGGCGTTGACGTTGTAGACCTGCCCGTCCGTGCCGCGTGCCACCGGGGAGACGACCGGGATGTGCCCCCGCTCCAGCAGTGCGCGCACCATGACCGGGTTGACGTCCACGACCTCGCCGACGAGACCGAGGTCCACCGCCCGGCCGTCCACCCGGGCCGGCCGCCGCACGGCGGTCATGGTGTGCGCGTCCTCCCCGGTCAGGCCCACCGCGAAGGGCCCGTGGGCGTTGATGTGCCCGACCAGCTCCCGCTGCACACGGCCCGTCAGCACCATGCGCACGACGTCCATGGTCTCGGGCGTGGTCACCCGCAGCCCGGCCTCGAAACGGGTCTCCAGCCCCAGCCGGTCGAGCATCGCGCTGATCTGCGGCCCGCCGCCGTGCACCACGACCGGGCGCAGACCACCGTGCCGTAACTCCACGACGTCCCGCGCGAAGGCCTGTTGGGCACGCGCGTCCACCATGGCGTTGCCGCCGAACTTGACGACGACGACACTGCCCCGCAGCTCCTCGGGCCAGGGAAGAGCCTGGGCGGACGGATCCCCTGCTCGGGCGGGTGTCACGGTCACGCGGTCACTCCGTTTTCATGGCGGGACCGGGCAGGCCCGGGCCAGGGGAGCTCGATTTAGCTTAGCCTAACCTAACGGCGATGCCCCAACTCCTCATCCAGGAACAGGAGCTGGGTCGCCCGGGGCCAGTACCACTTACGCGGCCAGCTGGGCGTACAGCTCCGTCAGGTCGCCGGCCAGGCCCGCCTTGACCTGGCGCGTGATGTCGTCGGCGAGCACCTCGTACGCGCCGGTCTCGACGCCGTCGAGGGCGAGGGCGGCGACGTCACGAGGGGCGGACTTGGGTGCGTCGACGTCCGCCGCCAGGTCCGTGTCGACGTATCCGACGTGCAGTCCGGTGACGGCGATGCCAAGGGGCTGAAGCTCCAGGCGCAGGGAGTTGGTCTGCGACCACAGGGCTGCCTTGGAGGCGCTGTAGGAGCCGCCCAGGGCCAGCCAGGAGAGCACGGAGTGCACATTGAGGATGTGGCCGCCGCCGTTGCGCTCGATGATCGGCACGAAGGCGCGGGTGAGCAGCAGGGGGCCGTAGAAGTTGGTCTCGAACTCCTTGCGCACGTCGTCGACGGGGGAGTCGAGGAAGGAGGCGCCGACCGCCGCGCCGGCGTTGTTGATCAGCACGGTGACGTCGTCCGCCTGTGCGGCGGCCGCCGCCACGGAGGCCGGGTCGGTGACCTCCAGCCGCACCGGGACCGCGTCGGGGTGCGTCACGCTGCGCGGGTCGCGGGCCGTGGCGTAGACCTTGGCGGCGCCGCGCACGTACAGCTCCTCCACCAGCGCCTTGCCGATGCCCCGGCTGCCCCCGGTGACGAAGACGCTTGCGCCCTTCAGAGCGGTCATGACTGCCTCCACGAAAACTAGAAAACTGATCGGTTTCCAACACGGTAAACCGTTCGGTTTCCAGGAGCAAGCGCGACGCTTGTTCCCCGGCGGGGCGCCCGTGGTCACCGGTGCCGCGAGAGGAGCGGAGCGGCCCGCGGCATGGACTTGCCAACTGGAAACCGATCAGTTTACGGTGTGAAAACTGATCGGTTTCTCGCCGTGGAGGCGAGGCTCGACCCCGACTCACCAGGAGCATCGGATGACTGCCGCGCGTGCCGCCGACGGACAAGCGCCGAGTCCCAGACTTCCGGCGAAGCTTGCCGCCCACCCCTCGGTCCAGGCCGTGCTCGCCCGGCGCAGAGCCGGTGAGGCGGCACGCCCGCCGGCGGTGATCGACGCGGCCTGGCTGCGCGAGCTGTGCCTGGCGGCCGGCGCGGACGACGCGGCCGCGGTCGGCCTGGACCACCCCGACCTGGCCGGCGAGCGCGAGTACGCGCAGTCCGCGCTGCCCGGCACCCGCTCCCTGATCGCGATGGCGGTCCGGATGAACCGCGACAACTGCCGCTCCACGGCGCGCAGCGTGGCCAACCAGGAGTTCCACCAGGCCGACGAGCAGGCCAACCACGCCGCGCGCAGCGTCACCCAGGCGCTCCAGGACGCCGGCTACCGCGCGCTCAATCCGTCCGTGGGCTTCCCGCAGGAGATGGACCGCTTCCCCAAAGAGCGGATCTGGGTGGTGGCGCACAAGACGGTCGCGGTGGCCGCAGGGCTCGGCGTGATGGGTTTGCACCGCAACGTCATCCACCCGAAGTTCGGCAGCTTCATCCTGCTGGTCACCGTCCTGGTGGACGCGGAGGTGAGCGAGTACGGGCAGCCGCTGGACTACAACCCCTGTATCGACTGCAAGTTGTGCGTCGCCGTCTGCCCGGTCGGCGCCATCGCCAAGGACGGCGCCTTCGACGCGCTGGCCTGCACCACCCACAACTACCGCGAGTTCATGAGCGGGTTCACCGACTGGGCGCAGACCGTGGCCGACAGCGAGGACGCCGCCGACTACCGTTCCCGGGTCAGCGATTCCGAGAGCGCCTCCATGTGGCAGAGCCTGAGCTCGCCCCCCGGCTACAAGTCCGGCTACTGCGTGGCCGTGTGCCCCGCCGGTGAGGACGTCCTCGGTCCCTATCTGGACGACCGCAAGACGTTCATGGACACCGTGCTGCGACCGCTGCGGGACAAGAAGGAAACGCTCTACGTCCTGCCGGGCTCCCACGCGCAGGAGTACGCCAAGCGCCGTTTTCCGCACAAGCCCGTCAAGGAAGTCACCGGCGGCTGGCAGCCCCCGGCGCCACGTTCGGCGTCCACCGGGGGAGAAGCCCGTACGTCATGAGGGGCGCTCACCCCTTCCGCGTCCCCCACGAGCGAGGGCGAGGTCGACTGCAAGGTGACGGACGAGAAGCAACTGAAGGAGGAGCTCGGCAAGGGCGACGGCATGACGTCGGCGTACTGGGGTGGTACGACCGCAAGGGACTGCACCGCATCCCGGTGGAGGCGCCACCCGGGAAGACGGCGGTCCCGGCCTGGTGAAAGCCGCCCCCGCTCGACGGCGCCCCTCCCTGGAAACCGATCAGTTTTCATTCTGTGGGGATCGAGTTAACCTCGCAGCATGACCACCGAAGTGAAGCGAAGTCCCAGGGAGCGGCTGCTGGAGGCGGCGGCCACGCTCACCTACCGAGACGGCGTTGGCATCGGCGTCGAGGCGCTGTGCAAAGCGGCGGGGGTGTCGAAGCGCTCCATGTACCAGCTGTTCGAGAGCAAGGACGATCTGCTCGCGGCGAGCCTGGAGCAGCGCACGTCCGCCTACGTGACGACACTTCTGCCCGCGGCGGACGACGAACGCTCGTCCCGGGAGCGGATCATGCACGTTTTTGAGCAGGTGGAATCGCAGTCGGGCGCGCCCGAGTTCCACGGCTGCCCCTTCCTGGCCGCGCAGATCGAACTCAAGGACCAGAGTCACCCCGCGAGCCGGGTCGCGCATCAGGTCAAGGAGAACCTCACCGCCTTCTTCCGCGCCGAGGCCGAGCGGGGCGGGGCGAGCGACCCCGGTCTGCTGGCCCGGCAGCTCAGCCTGGTCTTCGACGGCGCCAGCGCTCGCGCGGGCATCGGGGCGGACAAACTGGCGGGCCTCGTCGCGCCCACGGTGACCACCCTGCTCGACGCGGCAGGCATGCGCTGACGCGTCGCCCCGGGTGCTCGCCTCTTCCCTGCCTGGACTTGCCAGAGGAAACCGATCGGTTTACGGTGGTGAAACCGATCGGTTTCTCGATGAGCGCAGGAGTCATGATGACGACAGAACGGCCGGTGGCACTCGTGACGGGTGCGTCCTCCGGCATCGGTAAGGCGACCGCGCTCGCACTGGTGGCAGCGGGTTTCGACGTCGTCGGCACAAGCCGCGACACCTCACGCGTCACCCCGCTCGACGGTGTGGCGCTCGTCGGCCTCGACGTGGCCGACGACGCCTCGGTCGCCGCGGCGGTCCAAGAGGTGAGCGAGCGGTTCGGGCGGATCGACGTCCTGGTCAACAACGCCGGTGTCGGCTCGACGGGCGCCGCGGAGGAAACCTCCGTCGAGCAGGCCCGGGCGGTCTTCGACACCAACGTCTTCGGGGTCATGCGCATGGTCACGGAGGTCCTGCCGTACATGCGCGCCCAGAAGCGCGGACGCATCATCAACATCTCGTCCGTCCTCGGGTTCGTCCCCCAGCCGTACATGGCCGTCTACGCCGCCTCCAAGCACGCGATCGAGGGCTACTCCGAGTCCCTGGACCACGAGGTCCGTGAGTACGGCATCCGGTCGATTCTCGTCCAACCCGCCTACACCAGGACCGGATTCGAGTCCAACAGCGCGAAGCCCGACACACCCCTGCACGCCTACGCGAAGCAGCGGCAGACCGTCGACCGCGTGCTGGCGGAGGCGATCAGGAACGGTGACGCGCCCGCCGTCGTCGCCGAGGCGATCGTCGCGGCGGCGACCGAGGCCAGGCCGAAGCTGCGCTACACCGCCGGGCCAACGGCCGGACGCGTGCGCACGCTGCGCCGTCTCGTGCCCGCCCGGGTCTTCGACCAGCAGATCCGCAAGATCAACCGCCTGGCCGGCTGACACACGTGCTGTGCGGCCGAGTGAGCCGGGACGACCTCTTCGCGCTTCCCCCGCCCGGGGATCAGGGCCTCGCCCGAACTCCCGACCTCCCGGGCTTCCGCCGCCCGGCTACTTCGTCCTGCTGTTCGCGGTGAGGGCATGCTCTTCCCTCAGCACTTCGATCGCCTCTTCCAACGCGCGGACCTTACGGCGCAGTCGCACCAGTTCCTCGCGCTCGGCCGTGGTCAGCGCGCCCGCCGGTCCTTGGCCTCGCTCCGCCGCCAGTTCCTCCGCGATCGCCGCCGCGAACGCGTCCACGTCGCCCTCGGTGGTGTCGAAGGAGGTCATCCAGCGGACCTCGCCGGCCTGTTCGTCCCAGGTGTAGAAGCGGAAACGCTTCTGGAGGCGCTCGGTGACGGCCGGCGGCAGGACGGCGAAGATCTGGTTGGCCTGCACCGGGCGGGAGATCTCCAGGCCCGGCAGGTCGCGCACCGCCTCGTACAGCCGCTGGGTCATCGCGTTGGAGCGCGCCGCCGAGCGCAGCCAGAGGTCGCCGCCCAGCAGCGCCTCGAACTGCACCGACAGGAAACGCATCTTGGAGCCCAGCTGCATGCTCGTCTTGCGCAGGTGGGCCATGCCGCGCACCGCGCCCTCGTTGAGCACGATCACCGCCTCGCCGAAGAGCAGCCCGTTCTTGGTGCCGCCGAGCGAGAGGACGTCCACGCCGGCGTCGGTGGTCATCTCACGCAGGGGCACGCCGAGGGTGGCGGCGGCGTTGGCGAGCCGGGCGCCGTCCAGGTAGACGAGCATGCCGAGGCCGTGCGCGTGCTCGCAGATCGCACGGATCTCATCCGGCGTGTAGCAGGTGCCGAGCTCGGTGGACTGGGCGATCGAGACGACCCTGGGCCGGGCACGGTGCTCGTCCTCGAAGCCCCATGCCTGACGGTCGATCAGCTCGGGGGTGAGCTTGCCGTCCCATGCGGGCACCGTCAGGAGTTTGATCCCGGCGACCTTCTCGGGCGCCCCGCCCTCGTCGACGTTGATGTGCGCCGACTCGGCGCAGATCACGGCGTCCCAGCGGTCGAGCATGGTCTGCAGCGCGACGACGTTCGCGCCGGTGCCGTTGAAGACCGGGTACGTGTGCGCGGTGGGGCCGAAGTGACCGCGCACCACTTCCTGGAGGCGCTCGGTGTAGACGTCGGCACCGTAGCTGACCTGGTGGCCGCCGTTGGCCACGGCGATGGCCGCGAGGATCTCGGGGTGCGCACCCGCGTAGTTGTCGCTGGCGAAGCCGCGCTCGTCCGGGTCGTGTCGTCGCTGTACGGTCATGGTGCTCGCCTACTTGTCTCGGTCGGACGGGTCTGACACATGCGGTCCGGACGGGCACCGGCCGGCCCGCTCAGGCCGGCGCCGGCTCCGTCCGAGAGCCGACCCGTTCGGCTGCGGCCCGCAGTTCGGCATTGGGGGTCACCGGGGAAGAGGGTTCGACCACGAGCGCGCGGGCAGCACGAAGTGCATCTGTGTGCGGCAAAGCGAAATCCCCCGGGGCAGAGCTGTACGGACCGGATCCGCGATCGCGATCCTGGTCGTGATCTTTCTATCCGGGTGTCTTGGCCGCGGTCAATGGATCACCGCAAAATCACCTGCGAGGCCGGACCTGGGCCGCACATCTTCCCGCGCAAGAGCCCCATCGGCGCCTGTTCGCCTCCCGGAAACACCGAACGCCTTTGTGACGGTTCTCAACGGCGAGGCGTCCCTCTGGCCCGCTCGGGCAGGGGCGGACGCGCTCCCGGTGCGCGGACGTGAGGAGTACCGCCTCACCGACAAGGGCCGCGGCCTCCTGCCCGTCCTGATCGCCCTCGACGACTGGGCCGATCGGCTGGATCGTCCCCGCCGGTGCGTGAAGCCCGCGTCCGCGTCCGACTGATGTCAGTCGCGAGCCGGGGAGCCGAGCGATGTTCCTCACACTCCCCGAGTCGAGCGCGTGCCAGTTGTACAGTGATGACCGCCCTTGACCTGCAGAAAGCCGGCAGGGAGCCGTCCTTCAGGAGTCCAAAGTGCTGCGTACTCTGTTCAAGTCCAAGATCCACCGAGCCACCGTCACCCAGGCCGACCTGCACTACGTGGGATCCGTGACCATCGACGCCGACCTGCTCGACGCCGCCGATCTGCTGCCCGGCGAGCTCGTGCACATCGTGGACATCACCAACGGCGCCCGGCTCGAGACGTACGTCATCGAGGGGGAGCGCGGGTCCGGTGTCATCGGGATCAACGGGGCCGCCGCCCATCTCGTCCACCCCGGCGATCTCGTGATCATCATCAGCTACGCCCAGGTGACGGACGCCGAGGCGCGGGCACTCATTCCCCGGGTCGTGCACGTGGATCACGACAACCGGATCGTGGCCCTGGGTGCCGACCCGTCCGAGCCGGTGCCGGGCTCGGACCAGGAGCGCAGCCCGCAGGCCGTCCGGGCCTGACCGAAGCCGAGGAGGAGCGTGGCGATGACCGACCCGAAGACCGGCGACCCGGAGACCGGCGACCCGGAGATCCGTGACGACCGGGAGGCCGGCCGGCTGGAGGCCGTGTCCGGAGGTGAAGTCGTCGGCCGCATCGAGTACTTCGTGCTGGGCAGCCCCGAGCGCGCACTCGTACCCGTGCACACGGTCGTCGAGCCGGCCCACGAGGGTCGGGGCATCGCCGGTTCGCTCGCCCGCGAGCTGTTCGCCCTCGCCCGCCGCGAGCACAGCGCGGTCGCCTCGCTCTGCCCGTACGTCACCAAGTGGGCCGAACGCCATCCCGACGAGGCGCAGCCGGCCGACCAGGAGCTCCTGGCGGCGGCCAAGGACTGGCTGAGGGCCCACCCCGGCCGCTTCTGACGACGGGGCCCGCCCCGCCGGACACCCGAGCCCGGCCCCGCTACCCCCCCACCTGGTCCCCTCCCGTCCTGCGGGGGAGTGACTGGGGAGGCGGGGGCCGGGTAGGCGGGGCAGTAGTCCAGAGCCGGAGTCGACCCAACTGGCTGGAGGACCTGATGACGAACCCGATCCCCGACCCCGTGCCGCCGGCCCCGACACCGGGCCCGGAGCCGCATCCCGACCCGGTCCCGAACCCGCAGCCCCCGCCGGGCCCGGAGCCGACCCCGCCGCCGCCCGCGCCCACCCCGCCGCCGGGTCCGACCCCGCCGGCGCCGCCGGGTCCCAGCCCTGTACCGGGGCCCGACCCGTCCCCGATCCCGCCGGGTCCGGAGCCCGTACCGAACCCGGAGCCGGGCCCGCCCCTGTCCTGACGCCGGTACGCGAACGGGGCGGTGGACGGCACACCCTGCCGTCCACCGCCCCGCGTACGTCCCCCGGCGGCAGCGCCTACGCGGAGGTCTCCGACCGGTCCCCGCCCCACAGCGTGTGGAACGAACCGTCGCGGTCCACCCTGCGGTACGTGTGCGCACCGAAGTAGTCCCGCTGCCCCTGAGTCAGCGCCGCCGGCAGCCGCTCCGCGCGCAGGGCGTCGTAGTAGGCGAGGGCCGCTGCGAAACCGGGCGTCGGCACGCCCTGACGGGTCGCGGCGACCAGCACCTCACGCCAGTCCTCCTGGGCGTCCGCGATCTCCTGCGCGAACGTCGCGTCCGCCAGCAGGCTCGGCAGGTCCGGCCGGGCGTCGTACGCGGCCCGGATCCGGTCCAGGAACGCCGCACGGATGATGCAACCGCCCCGCCACAGCGCCGACACCGCACCCAGGTCGATGTCCCAGCCGTACTCGCCGCGGGCCGCGTCGATCTCGTGGAAGCCCTGCGTGTAGGAGACGATCTTCGACGCGTACAGCGCCTGCTCCACCCGGTCGGCGAACGCCCGGGCCTCCGCCTCGCCGAGCGGCCGCGCCTTCGGACCGGCCAGCCCCCGCGAGGCCTCCCGCAGCTCGGCGTGGCCCGACAGCGAGCGCGCGAAGACCGCCTCGGCGATCCCCGACACCGGCACGCCCAGGTCCAGCGCGATCTGCACGGTCCAGCGGCCGGTGCCCTTCTGCTCGGCCTGGTCCACCACCACGTCCACGAACGGCTTGCCCGTCTCCGCGTCCACGTGCGACAGCACCTCGGCCGTGATCTCGATCAGGTACGAGTCCAGACGGCCCCGGTTCCAGGTCCGGAAGATCTCCGCGATCTCGGCGGGGGAGTACCCGGCGACGTCCCGCAGCAGCTGGTACGCCTCGCCGATCAGCTGCATGTCCGCGTACTCGATGCCGTTGTGCACCATCTTCACGAAGTGCCCGGCCCCGTCCGGACCGACATGGGAGACGCACGGCGAACCGTCCGCCGCCTTCGCCGAGATCTTCTCCAGCATCGGGCCCAGCGAGTCGTAGGACTCCTTCGGGCCGCCCGGCATGATGCTCGGGCCGTTCAGCGCGCCCTCCTCACCTCCGGAGACGCCCATGCCGACGAAGTGGATGCCCTGCTCGCGCAGCTCGCGCTCCCGGCGCCGGGTGTCCGCGAAGTGCGCGTTGCCGCCGTCGATGATCATGTCGCCGGGCTCCAGCAGCGGCGCGAACTCCTGGATCACCGCGTCCGTGGGCTCACCGGCCTTCACCATCACGACCAGCCGGCGGGGCCGCTCCAGCGCCGCAACGAAGTCCTTGGCGCTCTCACACGCGATGAACTCTCCCTCACCGCCGAACTCGTCCACCAGGGCGTGCGTACGCGCCGGCGTCCGGTTGTGCACCGCGACCGTGTAGCCGTTGCGGGCGAAGTTGCGCGCGAGGTTGCGGCCCATGACCGCGAGACCCGTGACGCCGATCTGCGCTGTACTGCTCATTCGGTTCGCTCCTAAAGACCTCGGTATCGGTGCTGACGCCGGGAGGTGCCCCGGGCACCACCCGCCGACCATCCTTACGTGCCGCTCCTTCGTCCGCACGCGCGGGTGGCACGACGTCGCGCAGCCTGATACGCGCGGCAGCCCCCGTCGCACTCAGCCGACGCACGCGTCCCCGCGCACGGCGCACCCGCGCACGGTGTGCCGTCCGCGGTGCACCATCGGGGCGCACGTCGCGCAACAGGGGCCTCATACCGGCCATTTGGGCTCCCGGGCGGCGAAAAGCCGTCTTGTTCTGGCCGGTTCGCAGCGCTTACTTTTGCCCCTCCTGACGCATGTCTAGGGGGGCTTTCGATGGCCGTACGCGGCCGGCACCGCCGGTATCAGCCGAACAGGATCAACCGCGCCTCACTCACCGTCACAGCGGGCGGCGCGGGTATGGCGCTGCCGTTCATGGGGACCGGCGCCGCCCAGGCGGCGGACGTCGACACCTGGAACAAGGTCGCCGCCTGCGAGTCCACCAGCAACTGGAGCATCAACACCGGCAACGGCTTCTACGGCGGGCTGCAGTTCACCCAGTCCACCTGGGAGGCCTACGGCGGCCGGGCTTACGCGGCCCGCGCCGACCTGGCGAGCAAGGACCAGCAGATCGCCGTCGCCGAGAAGGTCCTCGACGGGCAGGGCCCGGGCGCCTGGCCGGTCTGCTCGGCTCGAGCCGGACTGACCCGGGGCGGTGCCGAGCCCGACATCCGGCCGGCCGCCGAGCGCACGAAGCGGAAGGAGGCGGCCAGGAAGACCTCCTTCGACGACGTACGGCCGCACTCCACACCGCAGTCCCGGGCGGGCAACGCCGAGATGTACACCGTCGTGCGGGGTGACACGCTCTCCGGCATCGCGGACGAGCAGGACGTCCGGGGCGGCTGGCGGGGTCTGTACTCCGTGAACCGGGCGGCCATAGGGTCCGACCCCGATCTGATCGTGCCGGGTCAGCGTCTCGCGCTGCGCGGCGACGGAGCCACGAAGACGCGCCCCGCGCACCGTCCGACGCCGTCGGCCGAGCCCCCGGCGAAGAAGCCGGCCCAGGACCACGCGAAGGAACGGGCGAAGGAACGGCCCAAGGAGCGGGCCAAGGAGGAGAGCCGGGAGCGGGCCGGACGGTCCACGGCCACCCGGCAGGGCCTCGTCGCCCCCGTCAGCGCCTCGCTCGGCACGCCCTACCGCAAGGCGGGCTCCTCCTGGTCGAAGGGCTACCACACCGGCATCGACTTCCCCGTGCCCACGGGCACGACCGTCAAGTCGGTCGCGGCGGGCAGCGTCGTCAGCGCGGGGTGGGGTGGCTCGTTCGGCTACCAGGTCGTCGTCCGGCACGCCGACGGCCGCTACAGCCAGTACGCCCACCTGTCCGCGATCTCCGTGCGGGACGGGCAGTCGGTGAGCGCAGGTCAGCGCATCGGCCGCTCCGGCTCCACCGGGAACAGCTCGGGCCCGCATCTGCACTTCGAGGTGCGGACGGGGCCCGGGTTCGGTTCGGATGTCGACCCGGTGGCGTATCTCCGGGCCGGTGGCGTCAGGATCTGACACGCATGCGGTGCCGGTCGACCGTGGGCAGCGGCACGTACGGGATGCCGTAGAAGGGTACGTAGAGCGGGCGTTCGTCGGGCACCGGCACCGACGACTCCCCGCTCTCGTACGCCCCGTCCTCCACGGAGAGCGCCCCGGTGACCTCCGCGTCCGGCCCCGGCACCGGCAGGGGTTCGAGTATCGCGGCCGGCGTCTCGGGCACGGTCACGGGAATCCCGACCGCGGCCGGTACGTCCAGCACCGGCACGGTCACCGGAATCCCGACGGCGGCCGGTGCGTCCGATACCGGCACGGTCACCGGAATCCCGACCGCGGCCGGTACGTCCGGTACCGACACCGACGCCAGGATCTCCGCCGGGGCCTCCGCCCTGGCCGCGACCGCCGTCACCCCCGGCCCCGGGGCGGGCACCGCGGGGATCACCGATCCCGGTACGAGTACCGCAGGTGTCCCCGGCCCCGGCACGAGCACCGCGGCAGTCGCGGCCGGCCGAGGCTCCGGCCCTGCCGTGAGAAGCTCCCCGTCCGCCGTCACGAGCAGTGAGGCAGGCGCCTCCTCCAAAGCCTCGCCCACGACCTCCGGCACGGGTCCCGCCGGCAGGCCCTCCGCAGTCTCCGGCCGGCCGTGCGTGAGCCGTTCCGTCGTGAGCAGGATCAGGCCACCCGCGGCCACCACGCCACAGCTCAGCGCGAGTGCCGTGCCCGTCGTGCCGTAGCGGAAGGTCTCGCCGAACATCGTGATGCCGACCGCCGCCGCGACCACCGGGTTCACGACCGTCAGGGTGGCCAGCGGGGCCGCGAGGCCGGCACCCCGGTAGGAGGCCTGCGACAGCAGCATGCCGGCCGTGGCCAGCACACCGATCACCGCGAGGGACGGCACGTCCGCGGCCGACACGCCGCCGGTCCAGTCGACCGCGACGGTCTTGGTGAAGACGGAGGACATGCCGAAGGCGATTCCGGAGGCCGTCGCCAGCAGCATGCTGCGCACCGCCGGGTGCCGGTGCGCGGCCCGGGCGGCGATCATCAGCGCGACGACCACACCGGCCGTGACCACGGCGACGGCCACCCGCTGCGCCGCGCTCAGCGACCGCGCGTCGGACGCGGCGACCAGGGAGAGCAGACCGGCGAGCCCCACCGTCGCCATGATCGCGCCCCGCCAGGCCGTCGCACCGGCCTTGCGGCCGACGAACAGGGCCGCCATCGGCAGGGCCACCACGATGGTCAGCGCGCCCAGCGGCTGCACCAGGCTCAGCGGACCATAGGCCAGCGCCACCACGTGCAGCAGACCACCGAGGCCGTTCAGCCCGACCGCCGCCCACCAGCCCGGCCGGCGCAGCGGAGCGTACTGCTCGCCCGGCGAGGACTCCGCCACCCGCTCCTGCACGATCGCCCCGCCGGCGTAGGCGAACGCCGAGACGAGGGAGAGCAGGACGGACAACGCGAGGGCGCTCATCGGCTGCTCCTCTGCGTCAGGCGGGGGCGCTCGGCCCGGCGCGGCGAAAGGTGGGCTTTCATGACCAACACCCTGCCGTGTCCAGGTCTTCCCGTCGTCGTCCCTGAGCACTCATTGGGTCCTACTGCCGATGGAGTACGAGTCGAACCCCGTCATCCCCAGGGTGGGCGCTCCGGTGAGGGGGCCACCGGGTCGCATCCCCTAGGGGCCTTGGTACTACTGCTCTTCGTGGACCTCGACCCCGACCTTGCCGCGCTCCGCCCGCTCGCCGGCTTCTTCGTGCTGCGTACGGAAGGAGCGCCGGCCGGAGCATCGGCGAGTTCTCTTCCCACTCTCGCACAGGCCTATGCCGTCGTGTCACCGGATGTGTCGGTAAATCCCCTGATTTTTCGTGTGCGGAAGGTGGCCACCGCGCTGCGCGCACCGGAGTCGCGGGTGGCCGCGTCCGTGACCCACCAGGGCCTCGCGGCCCGGCTCTGGTCGATCGCCCTCGGGTGCGCCGCGCTGTACGGCGGTGTCCCCGACCTCGACGCCCGGCTGCTGCGGTGGGACGCCGACGGCAGCGCCCCCGACGACCTGTGGCTCACGGAGGTACGGCCCCTGCCCGGGGACGCGGCGACCGTCGCGGACGTCGTGCTGCGCGGGCACCTCCTACCCCTGGCGGCGGCCCTGCGCGCCCACCACCGTCTCGCGCCGGGCCTGCTGCGGGGCAACGCCGCCTCCGCGCTGGCCGGCGCGGCCCGGGAACTGGACCGCTGGGCCCGGCGGCACGGCCGCACGGACGTCGCCGCCCGGGCCCGTTCCCTGACCTCGGAACTCCTCGCACACCCCCTGCTCGAGGGCGCCGGAAGCCTGACCGGCACCGCCTTCCGGCGCCGCAGCTGCTGCCTGTACTACCGGGTGCCCGGCGGGGGCGTCTGCGGTGACTGTTGCTTCACACGGCCGCCCCGCTCTTCCCCACGCGCCTCTTCTGGGTGACCATGAAAGGGAAAGGCCGCTGAGAGCAGGGAGTTGCGGGTGCGCGTCGGACTGCTGACCCGGGAGTACCCGCCGGATGTGTACGGCGGTGCGGGCGTCCATGTGGAGTTCCTCGCCCGCGAGCTCAGACCGCTCGTCGATCTGGACGTGCACTGCTGGGGCGAGGGCCGCGCCGACGGTGTGCGGCGCCACCGGCCCTGGTCCGCGCTCGACGGCGCCAACGACGCGCTGCGCACCTTCTCCGTCGACCTCGCCATGACCGCCGCCCTCGAAGGGCGCGACCTGGTGCACTCCCACACCTGGTACGCCAACCTCGGCGGCCACCTCGCCAAGCTGCTGTACGGCATCCCGCACGTGATGACCGCGCACTCCCTGGAGCCCCTGCGCCCCTGGAAGGCCGAGCAGCTCGGCGGCGGTTACGACCTGTCCAGCTGGGCGGAGCGCACCGCGATCGAGGCGGCCGACGCGGTGATCGCCGTGTCCGCCGCCATGCGCGAGGACATCCTCGGCTGCTACCCGGCGCTGGACCCCGAGCGGGTCCACGTCGTGCACAACGGCATCGACACCACGCTCTACCGGCCGGACCACGGCACGGACGCCCTGGACCGCGTCGGCCTCGACCGCTCCCGCCCGTACGTGCTGTTCGTCGGCCGGATCACCCGCCAGAAGGGCGTTCCCCACCTGCTGCGCGCGGTGCGGGACATCGACCCGGCCGCGCAGGTCGTGCTGTGCGCGGGGGCCCCGGACACGCCGGAGATCGACCGGGAGTTCCGCGAGCTGTTCGCGGAGCTCAGCGAGGTCCGCGACGGGGTGTTCTGGATCCCGAAGATGCTGCCGCGCCCGGAGGTCATCCAGCTCCTGACGCACGCCGCGCTGTTCGTCTGCCCCTCGGTGTACGAGCCGCTCGGGATCGTGAACCTGGAGGCGATGGCCTGCGGCACGCCGGTGGTCGCCTCGGCGGTCGGCGGCATCCCCGAGGTCGTGGACGACGGCACCACCGGCCTGCTCGTCGCGCCCGGCGACGCTTTCGAGGCGGGCCTGGCCCGGGCCATGGACACCGTCCTGGGCGATCCGGCCGCCGCCCGGCGGATGGGCGAGGCCGGGCGGGAGCGCGCGGTCGGCGAATTCGGCTGGGACGCGGTGGCCCGCCGCACGGTCCGGCTCTACGAGGAGATCGTCAAACAGGCTTAGTGGGTACTGCTCAGGGGCAGGCATCGGGAAATCGGCGTGAGGGGAGCGGCCATGCGAGGTGGTGGTCCTTCGGTCCTGGGGATCGTGCTGGCGGGCGGTGAGGGCAAGAGGCTGATGCCCCTGACCGCGGACCGTGCCAAACCGGCGGTGACCTTCGGCGGCACCTACCGCCTGGTCGACTTCGTCCTGTCCAACCTCGTCAACGCCGACATCCTGCGCATCTGCGTCCTGACGCAGTACAAGTCGCACTCGCTGGACCGGCACATCACCACGACCTGGCGGATGTCCAACCTGCTCGGGAACTACGTCACGCCCGTGCCCGCCCAGCAGCGCCTCGGCCCGCGCTGGTACCTGGGCAGCGCCGACGCGATCCTGCAGTCGCTGAACCTGATCTACGACGAGCGCCCCGAGTACGTCGCCGTCTTCGGCGCCGACCACGTCTACCGCATGGACCCGCGCCAGATGCTCACCCAGCACATCGAGAGCGGCGCGGGCGTGACCGTCGCGGGGATCCGGGTGCCGCGCACCGAGTCCTCGTCGTTCGGCGTGATCACGCCGGGCTCGGACGGGCAGACGGTGGAGCGCTTCCTGGAGAAGCCGGCCGACCCGCCGGGCCTCGCGGACGACCCGGACTGCGTCTTCGCCTCGATGGGCAACTACATCTTCACCACCAAGGCCCTCATCGAGGCGCTCAAGCGGGACGCCGAGGACGAGTCCTCCGTGCACGACATGGGCGGCTCGATCCTGCCCCAGCTCACCGAGCGGGGCGAGGCCGCGCTGTACGACTTCAGCGCCAACCACGTGCCCGGCGAGACCACCCGCGACCAGGGCTACTGGCGGGACGTGGGGACGCTGGACGCCTACTACGAGGCCCACATGGACCTCATCGCCGAGCGCCCCGCCTTCAACCTGTACAACCGCAGCTGGCCGATCTACACGCACTCGTACCAGCTCTCGCCGGCCCGCTTCAACGCCGGCGGCATCGCCAGCGAGTCGATCATCAGCGCCGGCTGCCTGGTCCGCGGACAGGTGACGCGGTCCGTGCTGTCGCCGGGGGTGGTGGTCGACCCGGGGGCGGTGGTGCAGGGCTCGGTGCTGCACGACAACGTGCACATCGGCCGGGGCGCGGTGGTGCGCGGTGCCGTCCTCGACAAGAACGTGGAGGTGCCGCCGGGCGCCACCATCGGCGTCAACCCGGAGCGGGACGCGGAGCTGTACACGGTGTCCAAGGGCGGCGTCATCGCCCTGGGGAAGGGGCAGTTGGTCCCCTGACACGGGGCGCGCCGGCTCTGGTCGAGGGCCGGCGCCGACCGGGTGGCTTCCGTGACGCCTCCCGGGTGACACGGGGTGCCCGGCGGCGCGATCTGTGCTGGACTGACCGCACATGCACCATGAGTCCCACCCTTTTCGCCGGGCGGGGCTTCATGTGTTGTTAACTGTGCGTAGCGCGATCGTACTTGACCGTAATCGGCTGGGGGCGGTTGACTGCTGGCCCACCCGTCGTCCACGCGAGGCAAGCCCTTGACTGCTGACCTGCTCGCTCCTCTCGATCTGGCGTTCTGGAACATCGAGTCCCCCGAACACCCGATGCACCTCGGTGCGCTCGGGATCTTCTCGGCTCACTCGCCCGCCGCGGGCGCCCACGCGGCGGACCTGCTCGCGGCCCGGGCCGCCGGTGTTCCCGGACTGCGGATGCGCATCCGCGACGTGTGGCAGCCGCTGCCCTCCGCCCTGCGCCGGCCGTTGGCCTTCGGCGGCGCGGCCCGCGAGGCGGACCCGGACTTCGACCCCCTGAACCATGTGCGGCTGCACGCCCCGACCGCCGACTTCCAGGCGGCGGCGGGCAGGCTCATGGAGCGTCCCCTGGAGCGCGGCCGGCCACCCTGGGAGGCCCATGTGCTGCCGGGCGAGGACGGGGTCTGCTTCGCGGTGCTGTTCAAGTTCCACCACGCCCTGGCCGACGGCCTGCGGGCGCTCACCCTGGCCGCGGGCGTCATGGACCCGATGGACATGCCCCCGCCCCGGCCCCGCCCCGCCGCACCCCCGCGCGGCCTCGTGCCGGACGTGCGCGATCTGCCCGGGATGATGCGCGACGCCCTGTCCGACGTGGGTCGCGCCCTGGACATCGGCGCGTCCGTCGCCCGCTCCTCGCTCGACGTGCGCTCCACCCCCGCGCTCACCTGCGAGCCGAGCGGCACCCGCCGCACCGCCGGAGTGGTGCTCGACCTCGACGACGTGCACCGGATCCGCAAGACCGTGGGCGGCACCGTCAACGACGTCCTCATCGCGGTCGTCGCGGGCGCCCTGCGCCGCTGGCTCGACGAGCGCGGCGACGGCAGCGAGCACATCGCACCCCGCGCCCTCATCCCGGTGTCCAAGCGCCGGCCGCGCACCGCCTACCCCCAGGGCAACCGGCTCTCCGGGTACCTGATGCGGCTACCGGTGGACGACCCGGACCCGTTGGCCCGCCTCGCCTCGGTCCGGAACGCCATGGACCGCAACAAGGACGCCGGCCCCAACCGGGGCGCGGGCGCCGTCGCCCTGCTCGCCGACCACGTCCCCGCCCTCGCCCACCGGCTCGGCGGCCCCCTGGTCGGCCAGGCGGCCCGGCTCTGGTTCGACATCCTGGTGACCAGCGTGCCCCTGCCCAGCCTGGGCCTGAAACTCGGCGGCCACCCCCTCACCGCCGTCTTCCCCTTCGCCCCGCTGGCCCCCGGCCACTCCCTGGCGGTCGCCGTGTCGACCTATCGGGGCAGCGTCCACTACGGCCTCGTCGCCGACGGCGAGGCGGTCCCCGACCTCGACCTGTTGGCCACAGCCGTCTCCCAGGAGGTGGCGACGCTGATCAAGGCCTGCCGCCCGTGATCAAGGCGACTTTGGCGGTGCGGCCCGACGCTCCGTAGAATTCGCCGTTCGAAAGCGGGCGCGACCGGCGCGCCGCGACGGCAGAGCAGGGAACGACAGCGGCGATGACGGTGACAGAGGACGGCCCGCAGGCCATGGACGAGGCGAGCGGGCACTCGCACGGACCCGGCATCGACCCGGAGCGGCTGGCCGTCTGCCTCAGCGTGCTCGAGGAGCTCGACAAGCTGGAGGTCGACCACCCGGACGCCATCGCGGTGCGCCGGGCCACGGCCGGGATCTACCGCACGGTCAAGCAGCGCCGCCGCCAGGAGCGCCGGGCCGCCAAGACCGCCCACGACAAGGCGGTCACGGAGGCCACGGCGACTGGGTCCGCCCAGCGCATCGACGACGAGACCGAGGGTCTGCTGCCCTCCTCGCGCACCGAGGAGGGCCGGATCGCGGGGATACTCCAGCGCCCGCGGTCCTGCTACACCTGCAAGACCCGCTACGTGGAAGTCGACTACTTCTACCACCAGCTCTGTCCGGACTGCGCCCGCATGAACCGCGAGAAGCGCGACGTCCGCGCCGACCTCACCGGCAAGCGTGCCCTGCTCACCGGCGGCCGGGCCAAGATCGGCATGTACATCGCGCTGAGGCTGCTGCGCGACGGTGCCCACACCACGATCACCACGCGCTTCCCGAAGGACGCCATCCGCCGCTTCAAGGCCATGGACGACTCCGCGGACTGGCTGCACCGCCTGGAGGTCGTCGGCATCGACCTGCGCGACCCGGCCCAGGCCGTGGCCCTGGCCGAGCAGGTCACCGAGGCGGGACCGCTGGACATCCTCGTCAACAACGCGACGCAGACCGTGCGCCGTCTGCCCTCCGCCTACGCCGCGCTGGTCGAGGGCGAGAGCGCGCCGCTGCCCGCCGGTGAGCTGCCCGCCCACCACGTCATCGGCGCCTTCAACTCCGGTGCGGTGGACGGCCTCGCCGCGTTGCCCCTCGGCACGAGCGGCCTCGACGCCCAGCAGGTCGCCGACCTCGCCCTGGTCGCGGGCAACGCCAGCGTCGAACGGCACCTCGCCGGCACGGCGATCGACGCGGGCGGGCTGGTGCCCGACGTGGTCGACTCCAACACCTGGGTGCAGACGATCGAGCAGATCTCCCCGGTGGAGCTGCTGGAGACGCAGCTGTGCAACTACACGGCGCCCTTCATCCTGATCAGCAAGCTGCGTCCGGCCATGGCCGAGGCCGCCAGGAAGGCCGCGAGCAAACGCGCGTACGTCGTGAACGTCTCGGCGATGGAGGGCGTCTTCGGGCGGGGCTACAAGGGCGCGGGCCACCCCAACACGAACGCCGCGAAGGCCGCGATGAACATGGTCACGCGCACCAGCGCCCAGGAGATGTTCCAGACCGACGGCATCCTGATGACCTCGGTCGACACGGGCTGGATCACCGACGAACGGCCGCACTACGACAAGCTGCGCCTCGCCGAGGCCGGCTTCCACGCACCGCTGGACCTGATCGACGGCGCGGCCCGCGTCTACGACCCGATCGTGCGGGGCGAGGCGGGGGAGGACCTGTACGGGGTCTTCATGAAGGACTACGCGCCCGGGAAGTGGTAGTCACGCGCCCCACGTGACGGGCCGTGAGCCGAGCCACTCGGGCTCGGCCGCGGCTCGTCAACGGCGCGACCGGCTGGAAAGCGCCATCGCCGACGTACGCCGTTCGGGTGATTCACAAAAGGGGCTTCTGCCTACAGACCCGCGTGGAAACCCGAGTTGAACGGCAGATGACGCGGGATCGTTACCGGCTGTTTTCAGCCCCATCGAGCGGGGCCCTGCTCATCTGGTTAGTCTGATGCGGACGGACAGCACCACGGGGTCCTACCCACACCCACGTCCGTCATGGGACCAGCCGGTACACCACGGGCTCTCCCGTGAATCGACCGGCGCCACCGCGTCCGAACTGCAAGTGACATAGAGGCCCGAGCGGGCGTCAGGCGCAGCAGGACCGGCGCGTACGTCCCGAGGGTGACCGACACATAAGGAGTGCGCGGTGACACCGGAGAAGACGAATCGCGATCAGCGCCCCAAGGAACGCGGCGAGCGCGCCGGCCGACGGGTCGACGAGCTCGGCAGCCTCGACGTGTGGGCCCGTTCGGCCCCGATCCGCCTGGCGGGCTACGAGGAGGACCTCGCGGAGCCCCACATCCTGCCCAGCGTCGACTGACAGCGGGCAGCCCCCACCGCGATCGCGGCGCATGGACGTGCCAGACTCACGATCATGCTGATCAGGGAAGCGACGCCTGACGACTGGCCTCGCATCTGGCCGTTCTGGCACCGCATCGTCGCCGCGGGTGAGACCTACGCCTGGGACCCGGGTACCTCCGAGGAGGAGGCCCGGGTCCTGTGGATGAACCCGGCGAAGCGGGTGTACGTCGTCGAGGACGACAGTGGCGCCGTGGTCGCCTCCGCCTATCTCACCCCCAACTACGGTGGTCCCGCGGCCCGTATCGCCAACGCCGGGTTCATGGTCGACCCCGGCCGGGGCGGCCGGGGCTACGGCCGGGCCCTCGCCGAACATCTGCTGACCGAGGCCCGGGCCGCGGGCTACCGGGGCATGGTGTTCAACGCCGTCGTCGAGACCAACCCGGCCGTGCGGCTGTGGACCTCCCTCGGCTTCACGATCCTCGGCACCGTGCCCGAGGCGTTCGACCACCCCCGGCACGGCCGGGTGGGACTGCACATCATGTACCGCGCGCTGTGACCGTCCGGGCGGTCATGGCGCTCATGGCGGTCAGGGCCGGGCGTACGGGCGGGTCATGATCTCCATGTTGTGGCCGTCCGGGTCGGCGAAGTAGGCCCCGCGGCCGCCGAAGAGGTCGTTGACCCGGCCCGCACGGGTGTGGTTCGGATCGGCGTAGTAGGTGACGCCGAGCGCCTCGAGGCGGCTGATCATGCCGTCGAACTGCTCCTCGGGCACCAGGAACGCGTAGTGCTGCGACTGGATCGGCTCGTCGGTCTTCTCGTAGTAGTCGAGGGTGACCCCGTTGCCCAGGTCGACGGGCAGGAACGGGCCGAAGGGGGCGCCCACCCGCAGACCCAGGACGGCCGCGAGGAAGTCCGCCGACAGCCGGCGGTCGCGGGCGTAGACGGCGGTGTGGTTCAGGTGGGCGATCGTGGTCGGCGCTTCGGGGGCGTGCGGGATGAAGGACATGCGTGGGTTCGTCTCCGGGTCTCGTGGTCCGTGATGAGGCGCCGCTGAGGGGCGCGGGAAAGAAGGAAGACACGGAGACGAGAGGCGGGGCGCGTGCCCTGTCCGGCACTCGGGCGGGTCCGGGCGGGGTCACCCCCGCCGCGCTCACGCCGAGGCCGGGCGCCTCACTCGTGCATGGCCTACGGCCGACCCGGCAGTCACCCGGCCGACCTTAGTCCATGGGCGCCGTCCGCTGCCACGGGTTTCGTTCCTCCAGCTGCCCTGCCAGCTCCAGGAGTTGGGACTCCGTACCCGGGCGGCCCACCAGCTGGACGGCACACGGCGCCCCGGAGGGGAGCGTCCCGCAGGGCACGGACATGGCCGGCCAGCCGGTCAGGTTCCACGGGGGCGTCAGCGGCGAGTAGGCCGTGTTCGCCAGCACGTTGGCCAGCCAGCCCCGCTCGTGCCAGGGCCCGGCCTTCGGGGAACGGCGGGCGAGCGCCGGTGTGAGCAGCACGTCGTGCTCGGCGAAGAACGGCTCGAGCCGCCGGCGCAGCCGGTCCCGGCTCGTGCCGGACGCGGCGGTGCGCAGGAAGGGCCGGCCGAGCCGGGCGTGGACACTGGTGCGTCGCGTCAGCAGCCGGGCCTGAAGCGGCCGGGCGTCCGCGGCGGTGCCCGCGGTCCAGTGGGCCAGGGAGGTCGTGGCGAGGGACATCGGGTAGGGCGGGTCGGCGCGCCGTACCTGGTGGCCGGCCCGCATCAGCAGCCCGGCCGCGTCCCGGGCGGCCGCCGCGTACGGGCGGCTGACGCTGACGCCGGCCAGCGGACTGCGCAGCGACAGAGCGACCTTGAGGACACCGGGCGCGGACACGGGGGCGGGTGCGAGGCCGGCGAGGACCGAGAACATCAGCCGGGCGTCCTCGACGGTCGTGGCGAGCGGCCCGTTCTCCGCCATGCCGAACCAGGTGCTGTCCCCGTCGCCGGTCGGGACCACTCCCTGCCCCGGCTTGATGGTGACGAGACCGCAGTTGGCGGCCGGTATGCGCAGGGAGCCCATGCCGTCGTTGCCGAGGGCGATCGGCACCATCCCGGCGGCGACCGCCGCCGCGCTGCCGCCCGACGAACCGCCCGCCGAGCGCGTGGGGTCCCAGGGGTTGCGGGCGGTGCCCAGCACGCCGTCCGTCGTGCCGAAGACACACAGCTCGGGGACGTTCGTCAGCCCCACGACCACCGCGCCGGCGGCTCGCAGCCGGGCCACCGTCACATGGTCCCGCGGGGCGGGTGTGTCCGGTGTGGCCGCCGAGCCGATCCGCCGGGACTCGCCGCGCACGGCGAGGTTGTCCTTGACGGCCACGGGCACCCCGGCCAGCGGCAGTTCGGCGAAGTCACCGCGTGCCGCCACCTCGTCGGCCTCGGTCAGGGCCGCCTCGGCGCGCACCGTGCGGAAGGCCCCGACCCGGCCGTCGAGCCGCTCGATCCGGGCGAGGTGCTCGGCGACCACCTCGCGGGGCGTGACCCGCTTCTCGCGTACGGCAGCGGATATCTCGGCGGCGGTGCGGCCGGCCCAGGTGGTCACAGCGGCTCCTCGGAGGGCAGAGGGCGGACTTACTGACGAGTACGTAGGGAGAACTGTGCACCGGGTGGGGACCGCGCGTCGAGATCGCCGACCGCTCGCGTGCGTCACCGCGGTGCGCGCTCAGCGCAGATGCCGCGCGAGGAAGGCCTCGGTGACGTCCATCGAGGACGCCCACTTCGGCCCGAAGGTGTGCCCCTCGCCGGGGACGCCGCGCAGCTCGACGTCCTTGCCCGCCCTGGCGAAGGCGGCGGCGGTCTCCCGGGACCAGGCCGGTGGGCAGGTGTCGTCCGCGGTGCCGTGCTGGATCAGCAGCGGCTCGGTGACACGGTCGAGGTGGCCGAGGGGCGTGACACCGCGCCAGAAGGCCGGGTTCGTCTCGGGCGTGCCGTGCTCGGCCTCGATCTCGGCCACCACGGGGTCGCCGTCGGACCGCTGGAAGTGGTCGATGTTCTCCTCCGGCCGCGCGCTGACCGGGGCGTACGCCACCGCCGCGTCGAACAGGCCCGGTGCCACGACCAGCGTGTTGTACACGACGCCTCCGCCCATGGACCGCCCGAACAGCCCGATGCGGTCGCCGTCGATCTCGGGACGCCCGGCATCGCGCAGGGCCAGAGCGGCCCCGATGACGTCCTCGGTGTACCCGAGGCGCAGGTTCACGTCGTTGTCCGGGTCCTTGTCGGAGCGGGCGTGGTTGCGGTAGTCGGTGTGCAGGACGACGTAGCCGCGCCGGGCCAGGCGGTCCTGCTCGCGGGGCATGCCCTGGCCGCTGGAGTAGACGTCCGGGTCGATGTAGCCGTGGGCCAGCACCAGCGCCGGGAAGGGGCCGTCGCCCCGGGGGATGTTCATGATCCCCGAGATCGTCAGGCCGTTCGCCTCGTACGTGACGGCGTGGCGGGTGTAGGCGGAGGTGCGGTCGAGCACCGTGCCCAGACGCAGGCCGGAGCCCGTGTGCTCGCGCCGCATCAGGGCCTGGAGGGAGACGGGGTCGGCCGGGGCGGGGGAGGCGGTGCGGGGACCGGCCCCAGTGACCCGGGCCGAGGCCGTGGAGGTCGCGGGCACGGCGTCCCCGGCACCGCCGGTGCGGCCCGTGGTGACGGCCAGCAACACTCCGGCGGCCGCGCAGGCGATGCCCCGAAGCCGCATACGGCCCAGTGTGACCCCGCCGGGCACGGGATGAACAGGCCGGGCCCGGGCCTGCCCCCGCGCCTCCGCGGGGCTGCCGGGGAGAGGGGAGACGCAGGTCACATCCGTCCATGTCACATCGTGAGGGGCCGCTGCCTCATAGGGGTGTACGCACCGACAACGGCAGAGGAGCTCACCATGAGCGCACGACTGGACATCTTCGGCAGCCCGAGCGCGAGCAAGCTCGTCAAGCAGTTCTCCGCCGTCGGGCGGCTGGTGGTGGAGTCACCGCTGCCGGCCGCCACCCGGGAACTGGTCTCGCTGCGCGTGAGCCAGATCAACGGGTGCGCGGTCTGCCTCGACATGCACACCAAGGAGGCCGCCGCCGCGGGCGAGAGCGCCGTACGGCTCCACCTCGTGGCGGGGTGGCGGGAGGCCACGGTCTTCACGGAGGCCGAGCGCGCCGCGCTGGAACTGGCCGAGCAGGGCACCCGGATCGCCGACGGCGCCGGCGGGGTGCCGGACGAGGTGTGGGAGCGGGCCGCCAAGCACTACGACGAGGAACAGCTGATGGCGTTGGTGACCCTGATCGCCTTCATGAACACCGCGAACCGGCTGAACGTCATACTCCAGCAGCCGGCGGGCGACTATCAGCCCGGCCAGTTCAAGTAGCCGCGCGGAACCGGGCCCTGGGACTGCCCTAGGGCCCGAGCCGTGCCCGGAGCCACTGCTCCACCTCACCCACGTGCGCGGCCGCCGCCGTGCGGGCCGCCTCCGGGTCGCGGGCCGCCAGGGCCCGGTGGATGGCCGCGTGCTCGCGGCGGGTGCGGGCGAAGGCGCCCTCCTCCTGATAGCCGCGCCAGACGCGGGCGCGGAACGTCCGCGAGGACAGGCCCTCCAGGATCGCGGCCATCGTCTCGTTGCCCGCGGCCGCCGCGATCTCCCGGTGGAAGGCCAGGTCGTGGGCGAGGATCTCCTCCGGATCGTCCGTGGCGTTCATGGCCGCCAGGTGCTTCTCCACCTCGGCCAGCTGGTCCGCGGTGATCCGCGCGGCGGCCAGGGCCGTCGCCGTCGACTCCAGGACCCGCCGGATCTCCAGCAGTTCGACCAGCTGCGGGCCGCGCGAGAGGTCGGCCACGACGCCGAAGGTCTCCAGCAGATCGCCGGCCTCCAGCCGGGTGACGTAGATGCCCGAGCCGTGCCGGGCCTCCAGTACGCCCAGGACCGTGAGCGCGCGGATCGCCTCCCGCATCGAGCTGCGCGAGATGCCGAGCCGGGCGGCCAGATCGCGCTCGGTCGGCAACCGCTGGCCGGGCTCCAGCCGGCCCTCGCCGATCATCGCCTTGATCCGGTCGATGGCGCGCTGCGTCACGGTGCCCTTCTGCGGGGCTGTTCCGTCGTCCACGCCGTTCCTCCGATCACGCGCTCCGGCGCAGTGTAACCAGCCAAGTGGTCGGACCACTCCGGGTCGGAGATGGGACAATCTGCTGTCGGAGGGTGTCCCGGCGGGCGAGTGGTCTGATAAATATGCGGACATCTGCTGGACCACCGGTCGGAGGGAGCTCCCTGGGATGCCCGGAAGCACAGGGCGGAGACCGGACACGTCACGGGACCCGGCGCGGGTGTGCCGGCCTCCGGAGCCCCTGGTGCTCACCGCCCACGGCCCGCCCGGGGCACCACCGGCCCCGCCCAGGACCGACCTCCCCGCCGCGTCCCGACCCGAAAGGCCCTCCGTGTCCCCGACGCCCGCCCGCATCACCGCGGTCGACACCCACGACATCCGCTTCCCCACCTCGCGCGAACTCGACGGCTCCGACGCGATGAACCCGGACCCCGACTACTCGGCGGCCTACGTCGTCCTGCGCACGGACGCGGCCGACGGTCACGAGGGGCACGGATTCGCCTTCACCATCGGGCGGGGCAACGAGGTGCAGGTCGCCGCGATCGAGGCGCTGCGCGGGCACCTGGTCGGCCGGGACCTCGACGCGCTGTGCGCCGACCCCTCCACCCTCGACCGGGACCTGATCGGCGACAGCCAGCTGCGCTGGCTCGGACCCGAGAAGGGCGTGATGCACATGGCGATCGGCGCCGTCGTCAACGCCGTGTGGGACCTGGCCGCCAAACGCGCCGGTCTGCCGCTGTGGCGGCTGCTCGCCGAGGCCGAACCCGACTGGCTCGTGCGCCAGGTCGACTTCCGCTACCTCACCGACGCCCTCACCCCCGAGGAGGCCCTGACGCTGCTGCGCCGGGGCCGGCAGGGCGCCGAGGAGCGCACGGCCCGTCTGCTGGAGCGCGGTTACCCCGCCTACACCACCTCGCCCGGCTGGCTCGGCTACGACGACGGGAAACTCACCCGGCTCGCCGCCCGGGCGGTCGCCGACGGCTTCCGGCAGATCAAGCTCAAGGTCGGAGCCGATCTCGACGACGACATCCGCCGCTGCCGCGTGGCGCGCTCGGTCATCGGCCCGGACGTGCGCATGGCCGTCGACGCCAACCAGCGCTGGGACGTCGGCGAGGCGATCCGCTGGACCCAGGCCCTCGCCGAGTTCGACCCCTACTGGATCGAGGAGCCCACCAGCCCCGACGACATCCTCGGCCACGCGGCGATCCGCCGGGCCGTCGCCCCCGTGAAGGTCGCCACCGGCGAACACGTGCAGAACCGGATCGTCTTCAAACAGCTCCTCCAGGCCGGCGCGCTCGACGTCGTCCAGATCGACGCGGCCCGGGTCGGCGGCGTCCCCGAGAACCTCGCGATCCTGCTGCTCGCCGCCAAGTTCGGCGTACCGGTGTGCCCGCACGCGGGCGGCGTCGGCCTGTGCGAACTCGTCCAGCACCTGTCGATGTTCGACTACGTGGCGCTCACCGGCACCACCGAGAACCGCGTCATCGAATACGTCGACCATCTGCACGACCACTTCCTGGACCCGGTGGTGATCCGCGAAGGTCACTACATGGCACCCACCGCGCCGGGCTTCTCGGCGGCCATGCGGCCCGAGTCGCTCGCGCGGTACAGCTACCCGGGCGGCGCGTTCTGGGCCGCCGACCTCGTGAAGGAGCACTGAATGAGCGACTTCGAGGGCCTCAGAGCCCTGGTGACGGGCGGCGCCTCCGGCATCGGCCGGGCCACCGCCGAGCTCCTGGCCGAGCGCGGCGCCCGCGTCGCCGTCCTCGACCTCGACCCCTCGCCGGTCGGCGAGCCGCTGATCGGCCACCGCGCGGACGTCACCGACGACCAGTCCGTGCGCGAGGCCGTCGCGGCGGCGGTCGCCGACCTCGGCGGACTGGACGTGCTGATCAACAACGCCGGCATCGGCGCCCAGGGCACCGTCGAGGACAACCCCGACGACGAATGGCACCGCGTCTACGACGTCAACGTCGTCGGCATGGTCCGCACCACCCGCGCCTGCCTGCCCCACCTGCGTGCCTCCGCGCACGCCGCCATCGTCAACACCTGCTCCGTCGCCGCCACCGCCGGCCTGCCGCAGCGCGCCCTGTACAGCGCGACCAAGGGCGCGGTGTACTCCCTCACCCTGGCCATGGCCGCCGACCACGTCCGCGAGGGCATCCGCGTCACCTGCGTCAACCCGGGCACGGTCGACACCCCGTGGGTCGGCCGCCTCCTCGACGCCGCGCCCGACCCGGCCGCCGAACGGGCCGCCCTGGAGGCCCGCCAGCCCACCGGCCGGCTCGTCTCGGCAGCCGAGGTCGCGGGCGCCGTCGCCTACCTGGCGGGCCCCCTGTCCGGCGCCACCACCGGCACGGCCCTCGCCGTCGACGGCGGCATGCAGGGCCTGCGGCCGCGCCCGGTGGCCCGGTGAACCGGCTCGGCCGCAGCGAAGTCGCGGTCAGCCCCCTGTCCTTCGGCGCCGCCGCCATCGGCAACCTGTACACCGAGGTCGGTGAGCGGCAGGCCCACGACGCCGTGGAGGCCGCCTGGCAGCGCGGCATCCGCTACTTCGACACCGCCCCGCACTACGGCCTCGGCCTGTCCGAACGCCGCCTCGGTGCCGCCCTGCGCGCCCACCCGCGCGACCGGTACACGATCTCCACCAAGGTGGGCCGCCGCCTGGAGCCCTCGGACGGCTCCGGTGACGACCTGGCGGGCGGCTTCGCCGTGCCCGCGACCCACCGCCGCGTATGGGACTTCACCGCCGACGGCATCCGCCGCACCCTGGAGTCCAGCCTGGAACGCCTCGGCCTCGACCGGGTCGACGTCGTCTACCTCCACGACCCCGACGAGCACGCCGAAGCGGCCTTCCGGGAGGGCTATCCGGCGCTGGAGCGCCTGCGCTCCGAGGGGGTCGTCGGCGCGATCGGCGCCGGGATGAACCAGGCGGAGATGCTCACCCGCTTCGTCCGCGACACCGACGTCGACGTGGTGCTGTGCGCCGGCCGCTACACGCTGCTCGACCAGAGCGCCCTCACCGACCTGCTGCCCGCGGCCCACGAACGCGGCACGTCCGTCGTGATCGGCGGCGCCTTCAACTCCGGCCTGCTGGCCAACCCCGAACCCGGGGCGAGGTACAACTACACCGTCGCCCCCTCCGCCCTCGTCGAGCGCGCCCTGCGCCTGAAGTCGGTCGCCGACCGGCACGGCACCACGCTGCGCGCCGCCGCCCTGGCCTTCTGCGCCGCCCACCCGGCCGTCGCCAGCGTCCTCGTCGGCGCCCGCTCCGCGCACGAAGTGCGCGACTGCGCCCACCAGTTCGCCGCCCGGGTGCCCGACGGGTTCTGGCAGGACCTGCGCGCCGGGGGCCTGCTGCCCGACGACGCCCCGGTACCCCGCGAGGAGCCGTCATGAGAGCGGCCCCGCACACCGAGGACGGCACCGGCCGCGTCGCCGCCCACCGCGAGGTCCCGGAGCGCGAGGACTGCGCCCGTTCACCCGTCGTCCGGGAGCTGCCGTCATGAGCGCGGTCGACGCCCACCACCATGTCTGGGACTTGTCCGTCCGGGACCAGGACTGGCTCACCGGCCCCGAACTCGCGCCCCTGCGGCGCGACTTCACGATGGAGCACCTCGAACCCGAGGCGAGGGCCGCCGGGGTGGACCGCACGGTGCTCGTCCAGACCGTCACCGTGGCCGAGGAGACCCCCGAGTTCCTGGCCCTGGCAGACGAGCACGACCTGATCGCGGGGGTCGTCGGCTGGACCGACCTCACCCGCCCCGACGTCGCCGACGAACTCGCCCGCCTGCGCGCCCTCCCCGGCGGCCGGTACCTCAAGGGTATACGCCACCAGGTCCAGGGCGAACCCGATCCGGCCTGGCTGCTGCGCCCGGACGTGCGCCGCGGACTGGCCGCCGTCGCCGACGCCGGGCTCGTCTACGACCTGGTCGTGCTCCCGCACCACCTGCCCGCCTGCGTCAGGGCCGCCGCCGACCTGCCCGGTCTCACCTTCGTCCTCGACCACCTCGGCAAGCCCCCCATCTCCGCCGGAGCCCTGGAACCCTGGGCGGCCGGCCTGCGCGCCCTCGCCGCCCTGCCCAACACGGTCGCCAAACTGTCCGGCCTGGCCACCGAGGCCGACCCCGCCTCCTGGACGGTCGACCAACTGCGCCCCTACGCCGACGTGGCCCTGGAGGCGTTCGGCCCCGAGCGGCTGATGCACGGCTCGGACTGGCCGGTGTCCACGCGGGCGCTGCCGTACGGCGACACCCTGGAGCTCACCCGCCGCCTGACCGACCCGAAGGACCACCCGCAGATCCTCGAAGCCACCGCCACCCGCGTCTACGGCCTGTGAACCGGCTTCGCCAGCCGCGTCGGCGGCAGGAACTGCCTGACGTACGTCCGCTCCCAGCACGCGCCCGTCTCCCGCAGCTCACGCCACGTCGTGTAGCGGTAGCGGAACAGGCGGGCGCGCACGTACGTCGGGGGTTCGTCCGGCGGGAACGGTGAGCGGCGCAGCAGCCTGAGGGTGTCCCGGTCGTTCTCCAGCAGCCGTTCCACCAGCGCCCCGAACCAGGGCTCGGCGTAGGCGGGGGAGAGGGCGGCGAACCACATCAGCCAGTCGAGCCGCAGATGGTAGGGCGCGAACTGGCGCGGCCAGCGCCGCGGATCGCCCGGCTTGCCCTTGAACTCGTACTCCCGCCAGCCCGACTCCGCGCGCGGCACCTCGTCGGCCGTGCCCTCCACCACCACCTCGTAGCGCACCCGGCTCACACTGCCGAACGCCCCGTAGGTGTTGACCAGGTGGAGCGGGTCGAAGGAGCGGTTCATGAC
The DNA here is from genome assembly GCF_056436585.1 of Streptomyces sp. NPDC043685. Lineage (NCBI taxonomy): Bacteria > Bacillati > Actinomycetota > Actinomycetes > Kitasatosporales > Streptomycetaceae > Streptomyces > Streptomyces sp. NPDC043685. Next base: position 621,964 of record NZ_JBWKCH010000003.1, read on the forward strand.
CTGGCGGCGGGAGAGCATGTTGCGGACCGGCCGGTGGCTGAGGCCGGCCAGCAGTGCCGACACCGCGAGCACCACGACGACGTACCAGAGCGGCGCGCCGGGCAGGTCCGGCGGATCGGCCGGGAAGCGCACCGCCGACAGTGCCAGCACGATCGTGATCCAGTTCAGCCAGGCGAAGTTGCCCGACAGCACCAGCCACAGCTGGGTGACGATCATCAGCGACGCGGCGGCCGTCGCGACGGGCTGCGGGGTGAACAGCGCGAACGGCACCACGAGCTGGGTGACGTGGTTGGCGGCCACCTCGACGCGGTGCAGGGGCTTGGGCAGGTGATGGAAGAACCAGCTCAGCGGGCCCGGCATCGGCTGCGTCTCGTGATGGTGGTCCAGACAGGTGAGCTTGCGCCAGCACGCGTCGCCGCGCATCTTGATCAGCCCTGCCCCGAACTCCACCCGGAACAGGATCCAGCGCAGCAGGAACAGCACCACGACCGGCGGCGCCACCTCGTCGTTGCCGAGGAACACGGCGAGGAACCCGACCTCCAGCAGCAGCGACTCCCAGCCGAACGAGTACCAGGTCTGCCCGACGTTCACGATCGACAGGTACAGCACCCATGGCACCAGCCACAGCAGCGTGGCGCCCCACAACGGCAGCAGCGAGTCCACCCCGGCCAGCAGCGCCGCCGACACGGCGCAGCCCGTCCACGCGCACAGCGCGAAGAAACCGTCCGAGTAGTGCAGCTGGAACAGGCTCGGCGCCCGCTTGAACGGCACCCGCTCGACGAACCCCGGCACCGGCAGCATGCCGCGCCGCCCGATCAGGGCGCGGAACTGAAGGGCCGCCGTCAAGAAGGCCACGAGGTACACGGCGGCCAGCGCCCGCTGGAAGACCAGCCGGGTCAGCCAGTAGCCGGACGCGGTGAACCAGTCCACGGCCGTGCGGTCCTCCTTCCGGTGCGGCGCCCGGCCCGGTCGTCACGCCGCGTGTACCGGCGCTTCCGGTTGCGTGACCCGAGTGAGCGAAGCAAACAATAGTGACGCAGGGGCCGAAAAGGGCCGAGGTGAGCGGGAGGACGAGGTGCGGACACCCACCGGGACCCTCGTTCCGACCTGCGCGCTCGTGACGGTGCTCCTCCTCTCCGGCTGCGGCGACGACATCACCGGGCGCGGCGACGCCACCGGTCATGGAGATGACGCGCACGCCCGGGAGGAACTCCTCCTCCAGCCGGCCGCCGCGCCGGGGCCCGACCCCTTCACGGACTCCACGGCCTTCACGGCGGCTACCCCGTCTCCCGCCCCGCGAACGCCGAGCGGCACCGATCGGGCCCTCACCGCCCGGAGCGGGCCGCGCTCCCTGTCCGGCGCGACACCCGGCCTGTACGGCGGCACCGAGCGCACCGGCATCTGTGACATCGGCCGGCAGATCGGCCACCTCACCCGCGACCGGGTGCGGCGCCGTGCCTTCGCCCGGGTCGTGGGCGTCTCCCCGGCGGCCGTCCCCGACTACATCCGTGCGCTGACCCCGGTCGTGCTGCGCGCCGACACCCGCGTCACCGGCCACGGGCTGCGGGCCGGACGCGTCACCCGTCACCCGTCCGTCCTCCAGGCCGGTAGCGCCGTCCTGGTCGACGACCGGGGCGTGCCGCGCGTGCGCTGCGCCTGCGGCAACCCGCTGCGCCCCCCGACGGCGCCGCGCGGCACGCCGGTCACGCGGGGCACCCCCTGGCCCGGCTACCGGCCAGGCGAGGTGATCGTCGTGACGCCCGCCCCCCGGGCCGTCACCGGTTTCACGATCGTCGACGTCGTCGCCCGGACCTGGATCGAGCGTCGTACCGGCCACGACGTACGCCACGACCGGGCCCTGCCGTCACCGGCCCGGGTGACGGGCACCCCGGAGCCGTCCCCACCGCCCACCCCGCCCCGGCCCCAGGCCGTGCCCGAATCGGATCCGTTCGCGGAGCCGGCCCCCGACCCGGGCGGCTCCGTCCCTCGCGACATCCCCGCCGCCCCCAGCCGCCCGGGAAGGGACCCGAACACGGAGGCGGCCCTGCCCCGACCCGAGGAGACCGTCCCGCTTCCCGACGAGCCGGCCACCCCGGAGGACCCAGGCGGCCTCGACGAGGTCGGCCCCGCGGCCGTCCCGGACGACCCCGATCCGCCCGACGGAGCCGGGCTGATCCCCGACGACCGGGCCGCCGGACGCATCCCCGGCGGCCCCACAGGCGTCTTCGGTGACTGAGGGCCGCTCCGGCGGGGCGGCCCGTACACTCGGCACATCCGGTCGAAGAATCGGACGAATCCTGGCAAGGTGGGCCCATGGCTGATCGGGGAGCGAACGCCCTTTCCCTCCCGGACGACTGGCCCGCCCACCCGGACCCGATCCTCGCGCTCAACCGGATGGGCAGCTTCGACTGGGATCTGGACACCGGCCTGATGCAGATGGACGCCCAGGCCCACGACATCTTCGACGTGCGCCCCGACGAGTACGACGACCATCCCGAGACCCTCGCCAAACGTGTGCCGCCCGACGAGTCCCGACGCCTGGACACCGCGGTCTCCCAGGCGCTGAAGAACGGCAGCGAGAACTACGGCGCCTACTTCCGCATCCGCCGCCGCGACGGCACCCTGCGCTGGACCCACACCCAGGGCTACATCCGGCGCGACGACACCGGACGCCCGCGCCGCATCATCGGCATCGTCCGGGACGCCACCCAGGAGCTCGGCGAGAGCGACGCCCGCCGCGACCAGGCCGCCAAGGACGAGGCCCGCAGGGAGCAGACCAGCGTCGTCGAACTCACCACGGCCGCCCTCGCCCACGCCCGCACCGTCCAGGACGTCATCGACGTCCTCAAGGACACCCACGGCCTCGTCCACCTCGGCGCGACCAGCCTCGTCATGGGCCTGGTCGAGGCCGACCGCATCCGCCTGGTCGCCGAGGGCCCCACGGACAGCTTCGTGCCCGGCACCCGCGTCACGAGGATCGACGAGCCCTACCCCATGAGCGAGGCCGTGCGGACGCTCGGCCCCTGCTTCATCGAGTCACCGCAGGAGTTCGCCGAGCGCTACCCGGTCCTGTGGCCCCACATCACCGGCCTCGACATCACCTCGGCCGCCTATCTGCCGCTCATCGTCCAGGCCCGGCCGATCGGCGCGATGGGCCTGCTCTACAGCGACCGGTACGGCTTCACCCCCGAGGAGCGCAACATCCTCGTCGCCCTCGGCAGCAGCATCGCGCAGAGCCTGCAACGGGCTATGTTCTTCGAGCAGGAGATGGACCTCGCACAGGGCCTCCAGCAGGCCATGCTGCCCCGGACCATCCCGAGCGTGCCCGGCGCCGACGTCGCCGTCCGCTACCGCGCCGCCACCATCGGCGGCTCCGTCGGCCGGGACATCGGCGGCGACTGGTACGACCTGATCCCCCTGCCCGGCGGCCGGGTCGGCGCCGTCATCGGCGACGTCCAGGGCCACGACACCCACGCGGCCGCCGTCATGGGCCAGTTGCGCATCGTGCTGCGCGCCTACGCCGCCGAGGGCCACCCGCCGGCCACCGTCATGGCCCGGGCCTCCGTCTTCCTGCACGAACTCGACACCGACCGCTCGGCGACCTGCCTCTACGCCGAGGCCGACCTGTCCACGGGCGTCCTCCAGATCGTCCGGGCGGGCCACATCGACCCGCTGGTGCGCCACACCGACGGCTCCTGCCGCCGCGTCACCGTCCCGGGCGGGCTGCCACTCGGGCTGTCCGCCGAGTTCGGCCGCCTCGAATACCCGGTGAGCGCCATAGAGCTCGACCCGGGCGACACGCTGCTGCTGTGCACCGACGGCCTGGTGGAGCAGCCCGGCGCCGACCTCGACGACGGCATGCGCACCCTGAGCGCGCTCGTCGAAACCGGCCCCGACGACGTACGGAAGCTCGCCGACCGGCTGATCGACGTGGCCGCCGAGCGCTGCGGCGACGACGACGTAGCCCTGCTCCTGCTGCGCCGCCGCGGCCCCGACCACCCGCAGTCCGGCCGCCGGCTCCAGCAGCACGTCGCCCCCGGCGACCCGGCCGCCCTGACCGAGGCCCGGCGGATGATCCGCACCGCGGTCGCCGCCTGGGGAGCCGGCGATCGCGCCGACGAGATCGAACTGGTCGCCGACGAGCTGATCACCAATGCCCTGATGCACACCGAGGGCTCCGCGGTCGTGACGCTGCGGGCCTTCACCGGCTCCCAGCGCCGCCTGCGCGTCGAAGTGGAGGACTCCTCCAGCGCCCTGCCGCGCCGCCGCGAGGCGGGCGAGTCGGGCGTCTCCGGGCGGGGCCTGCTCCTGGTCGAGCTGCTCACCGACGTGTGGGGCGTGGAGGCCCGGGGCGGCGGCAAGGCGGTGTGGTGCGAGTTCGTCGTGCCCGGCCAGGACTGACCCCGCGTGGCACTCTGGAACCATGCCGGAACTCCCCGAGGTCGAGGCGCTCAAGGACTTCCTGACCGAGCACCTCGTCGGCCACGAGATCGTACGGGTGCTGCCCGTCGCGATCAGCGTCCTCAAGACGTACGAACCGCCCCTGTCCGCACTGGAGGGCCACGAGGTCACCGCCGTGCGCCGGTACGGCAAGTTCCTCGACCTGGCCACCGCCGACGGACCGCACCTGGTGACGCACCTGGCCCGCGCGGGCTGGCTGCACTGGAAGGACCGTCTGCCCGACGGGCCCCCGCGCCCCGGCAAGGGACCCCTCGCCCTGCGCGTGGCCCTGGAGACCGGCGCCGGTTTCGACCTGACCGAGGCCGGCACCCAGAAGCGGCTCGCGGTGTACGTGGTGGGCGACCCGCGGGAGGTCCCCGGCGTGGCCCGGCTCGGTCCCGATCCGCTGGCCGACGACTTCGACGAGCGGCGCCTGGCCCGGCTGCTGGCCGGTGAACGGCGGCAGCTCAAGGGCGCCCTGCGGGACCAGAGCCTGATCGCGGGCGTGGGCAACGCCTACAGCGACGAGATCCTGCACGCGGCGAAGATGTCGCCGTTCAAGCTGGCGGCGTCCCTGAGCGAGGACGAGACCGCGCGGCTGTACGCGGCCCTGCGCGACACGCTCACCGAGGCGGTCGAACGCTCCCGGGGCGTGGCGGCCGGGCGGCTGAAGGCCGAGAAGAAGAGCGGACTGCGGGTCCACGGCCGCACCGGTGAGCCGTGCCCGGTGTGCGGCGACACCGTCCGGGAGGTGTCCTTCAGCGACTCCTCGCTCCAGTACTGCCCGACCTGCCAGACGGGCGGCAAGCCGCTCGCGGACCGCAGGATGTCCCGCCTGCTGAAGTGACCCGCGAACCGCGCCCGGGTCACCGGGACGGCGGCGCCCACTCGAACATCAGGATGGTCGCGTCGTCGCGCAGCCGGCTGGTCGAGGAGTCGAGGATGGAGTGGATGAGACGCCGCAGTGTCTCGGACGCCAGCTCACCGGCGGCCGTCGCCCGGATGATGTAGTCGGCGAACTGTTCGAGGCCGAATTCCCCGCCGTCCGCCGACCGCGCCTCGGTGACCCCGTCGGTGTACATCAGCACCCGGTCGCCGGGCTTCAACGCGATCTCGTGCACCGACCGCTTCCGTCCCGCGAGCAGGGAGGGCAGGCCCATCGGCGGCTCTGGCTCACGCAGCATGGCGTCCCCGAGCAGCCGCCGGTCCCGGATCACCAGCGGGGCGGGATGACCGCAGTTGGCCCACCGCAGCACTCCCGAGGCCAGGTCCAGCTGGGCCAGGACACCCGTGCAGAACTGGTCGGGAAGCCACTGCGCCAGCGCCTCGTCGACGCACTGCACCAGTTCCGGCAGGTCCGCGCCGGTCCGCCGGGCGTTGCGGCACGCCGCCAGCGACACGGCGGTGGTGAGCCCGGCGGCCAGGTCGTGGCCCATGGCGTCGAGGACCGTGGCGTGCAGGGTCGTCTCGGTCAGGGAGTGGTCGAAGGCGTCCCCGCCGATCTCGTAGGCGGGCTCCAGCACGGCCGTGGAGACCACATGGGCGGTGCCGATCGTGCGGGGCGGCAGGAAGGCCCGCAGCATCTCGGCGGGCAGCCGCATCCGGTGCGTGCGGGTCCGCCGGACGAAGGAGTCCTCGTACGCCCGGCTGGTCGTGATCATCATGGCGATCAGCGTGGCGAGGGCCCGGCTGCTGCGCAGGACGGCCGGGGTCAGCGCGGGAACGTGCACGGCGAGGACGCCGAGGCGTTCCGCGCCGTCCACCAGGGGCAGCCAGGCGGTCATGCCGCCCGACTCCGAGTCCGTCACGCGCAGCGACTGGGTGCGGTAGGTCCAGCCCGCGAGCGAGTCGTCGACGAGCAGGGACGCGGTGACGTCGGTGAGGGGCACGAGCCGGCGCTGCTGGATGTCGGCCAGGTAGACCACGGAGCGCGGGATCCCCAGGGCCTTGGTGCAGCGGGCGGCCGCGGTGGTCAGGTCGAGCGCCGCGGTCCGCGGGTCGGCGAGGAACTCCTCCAGACGACTGTCGCCGGTCTCCGCCGTCGTCACTTCGTCTCCCCTCGCGCGCTGTCCCGGTGCGTCACCCAGCAGTCTCACACCGGGGCGCGCCGGGCGCCCGGCGGCGGGGGCGGACGGATGGTCAGCTCGGCCGGAGTCTCCACAGGACCTCGCCGGCCGCCGAGCGGATCTCGTAGCGGGCGATGTCCTCGGGATGCATGGAGGAGCTGGCCATCATCGTGTTGGGGTCGTCGTGGCCGGGGCCGTGCCAGCTGGTGGCGGTCTCCTCGGTGCCGTCGTGGCCGATGATCACCAGGTGGCAGGCGCGCGGTCCCGAGCCGTCCTTCACCTTCAGTTCGACCTGGCTGCCGGAGGCCTCGTCCGCCGTGGTGACCTGCGCCCACACGCCCGTCCGCGTGTCGGTCGCCGCGACCGTGCGGGGCTGCGGGGAGTCGCCCTCGGCCATCATCGCGATGCCGGGCACCGAGGCCGCGAAGACCACCGAGGCGGCGAGGGTGAACAGCAGGCGCCTGCGTCCGGCCCGGCGCCGGGTCGCGACCTCGGCCAGCAGCCCGTCCAGCATGCGCGGCCCGGGCTGTGCCATCGGGTGCACGAACCTGGGTGTCGCCCGCCGGTACAGCATCAACTGCCGTGTGGTCGCGCCGAATTCCGTCACCTCTGCAGCGCACCGAGGGCACTCCATGAGGTGGTCCTCGAAGCGGAAGGCCTCCGCCTCGTCCAGCACGCCGAGCGCGTAGGCCGCGACGTCGCGATGCCTCTCCAGGGACCTCATGCCGAATCCTCGTGCCGTTGGGTGCGGGTGGGGTTACTCCTTGCTCCCACCGGTACGGACCAGGCAGCGGAATCACTCAAGCCGGTGACACAATCGCAACCAAAGGATTCGGAGCCCTCCGGCCCGCGGATTGGTCCCGGGCCGCGGAAGTCTAAAAAAGATGGATCGCGAGGTGTCCCAGCGGCAGTCCGAGCTGCCAGGCGGGCGTCCAGACCTTCGGTCCCTCGTCCTCCCCGACCACCGGCGCGCCCCCCGGCACCGCGTTGAGATCGGGCGCGAGCAGCTCCGTCTCCCGCAGCCAGCGCCAGGCCTCCCGCGCGAGGTCCAGGTCCGGGGCGGGCCGGCCCGAGCGCGCGGCGCCCACGGCGAGCTGCGCCAGCCGGTCGCGCACCCACTCCTGCCACGGCTGGTCGTACGCGGTCAGCGACAACCAGGTCTCCAGCTGGGTGACCACCCGGATGCCGGACAGCTCCCCGTCGGTGTCGGACAGGAAGATGGTGAGCGCCAGGGCGTCCCGCCCGGCGCGGAACTCGAAGGACGTCGGCGGCATCAGATCGCCGGTCCGCAGCAGCTCGTCGGCGATGTACTCGGCGTACAACCACGCCATGGGGACGGTCAGTTCACCGTCGGCACCGTCCGTGCTCCCCTGCTCTTCGTCCAGCATCCCTTCCTGCCTTCCTCCGGTACGTGCGCGTCGCCCGACACCGGGCCCCCGGGGACACTGACGGCCCCCTCCGGAACACGGATGAGGACAGCCGATTACTCAACCGGGGTCCCCGGCAAGGCGCTTTACGGAGGCTTGACCCACCCATTGGTTTCACCGCAGGTCGGCGGCGTATCCCGGGAGCACCCTGCGCAGGGCGCGCAGCGCGTAGTACGCGCGGGACTTCACGGTACCGGGCGGGATCCCGAGGGCCGACGCGGCTTCCGCCACACTCGCCCCCTGGAAATACACCAGCACCAGGACTTCACGGTGCTCCGGAGTGAGTGTCTTCACAGCCCGGCGGACGTCGAGCATCGCCGCGGCCCGCTCGGCGTGGTCGGAGCTGACCCGCGCGTTCTCCAGCACCGCGTCGCCGACCTCGGCCGGACGTGCCTGGCGGGCCCGCCGGGCGTCGATCGCGAGCCGCCGCGCCACGGTCATCAGCCAGGGCCGCACCGAGTCGAAGTCGTCGGCGCGCAGGGCCTCGGGGTGCTGCCAGGCGCGCACCAGCGTCTCCTGCACCAGGTCCTCGGCGCGCTGCCGGTCACCGTCGCAGAGCCGGAGCAGCAGCGCGAAGAGAGGCCGGCCGTGCTCCCGCTGCAATGCGGCGAGCTCGTGCTCGGCGGTCGTTCCGTTCATGAGTGTGGATCCGGCCGTCATGGCCGTATGCCACCGCAGGGGGCGGCCGGGGCACAGGGCACGTACCCGGCTGTGCGGCGGACGGTCGATCGCGTCGACGAACGGTTCGACGAACGGTCGGCGCGCCCGGCCATGCGGGTGCCGGAGGGGCCGATGAGCGTGTCGGAGCCGCGTGAGGCGACGCGGGCCTTCTTTCCTGTTCGTGTGTAAATACGACCACAACGCCCACAGTGGGGTGAATGCATGCTCGCACGCAGTCGACAGATCGCCCTGGCCCTGACCGTCGTCCTCGCCGCAGGCGCCGCCTGCCAGGCTCGCGGTCACGACACACCCGGCCCCGGACGCCCGGCACCGGACGCCGGGCCCCGCGGTTTCACGCTGGTCGCCTCCGGTGACGTCCTCCCGCACAGCACGATCATCGACCGGGCCCGCTTCGACGCCGGTGACGCCGGCTACGACTTCCGGCCGATGCTCGCCGGGATCCGCCCCGTCGTCTCCCGCGCCGACGTCGCCCTGTGCCACATGGAGACCGTCTACGGCGCGGACGGCGTCTACACCGGCTACCCCACCTTCAAGTCCCCGCCCGAGGTGGCCCGGGCCCTCGCCGTCACCGGCTACGACGGCTGTTCCACCGCCTCCAACCACACGCTGGACGACGGTGCCGACGGCATCCGCCGCACCCTCGACGCCCTCGACCGCGCGGGTGTCCGGCACGCCGGCTCGGCACGCACCGAGGAGGAGGCGGCCACCGCGACCGTCCTGCGGGCCGGCCCCGCGAGGATCGCCCACCTCGCCTACACCTACGACACCAACGGCCTCCCGCTCCCGGACGGGCAGCCCTGGGCCGTCGACCTCATCGACGAGGCGACGATCGTCGCCGACGCCAGGGCCGCGCGCCGGGCGGGCGCCGACGTGGTCCTGGTCTCCCTGCACTGGGGCACCGAGTGGCAGGACGCCCCCGACGACCGGCAGCTGACCCTGGCCCGGAGCCTCACCGCCGCGCGCACCGGCGACCGCCCCGACATCGACCTGATCCTCGGCACCCACGCCCACGTCCCGCAGGCCTACGAGAAGGTCAACGGCACCTGGGTGATCTACGGCATGGGCGACCAGATCGCCGGTGAGATGACCAACCACGAGGGCGTCAAGGACCCCCGCGGCAACCAGTCCACCCTCGGCCGTTTCACCTTCGCCCCGCCGGCGCGGCCCGGCGGGCGCTGGGAGGTCACGAAGGCGGAGTTCGTGCCGCAGCTCTTCGACGTCGACGCCGGCCGGGTGGTGAACCTCAACCGGGCGATCGCCGAGGGCGCCGACCTCCGGGCCGTCCGCGACCGCATCCGCGACGTCGTGCTCAGCCGGGGCGCGGCCGGGGACGGCCTGGTGATGGGTCAGTAGCGCCTACGTCCGCTCCGGCGTCCCGCGCCGCGCCAACTCCGAACGGCGGTACGAATAGGCGAAGTAGACCACCAGCCCCAGGACGAACCAGACGGCGAACCGCACCCAGGTCTGCCACTGCAGGAACGTGATCAGCCAGATCGAGAACACGACGCCCACCGCGGGCACCACCGGCATCCACGGCGTACGGAACGTGCGCGGCAGCTCCGGCCGGCGGTACCGCAGCACGACCACCGCCGTGCACACCACCACGAACGCCAGCAGGATGCCGATGTTGGTCAGCTCGGCCGCCTCGCCGATCGGCAGGAACCCGGCGATGGCGGCCGACGCCACCCCGACGATCCAGGTGACCCGCGTCGGGACATGCCGCGTCGGGTGGGTCTTCGCGAACCACTTGGGCAGCAGTCCGTCCCGGGACATCGAGAACCACACCCGGGTCACGCCCAGCATGAAGGTGAACATCACCGTGAGGATGCCGATGATCGCACCCACCGCGATGACGTCCGCGAGCCCGCTCAGCCCCACCGACTTGAACGCCGTCGAGAAGCCGCTCTCCTTGTCGATGTCCTTGTAGTTCTGCATGCCCGTCAGCACCAGGCAGGCCGCCACGTACAGCACCATCGAGATGACGAGCGAGTAGATGATCGCCTTCGGCATGTGCCGCTGCGCGTCCTTGGACTCCTCGGCCGCCGTCGACATGGCGTCGTAGCCGAACACCGCGAAGAACACCGTCGCCGCGCCCGTGAACGCCCCGCCCACGCCGTAGGGGAAGAAGGGGTTGTAGTTCGCCGTGTCGATGTGGAACACGCCCACGCCGATCACCAGCAGCACCACCAGGACCTTCAGGACCACCACGACCGTCTCGAACCGGGCCGCGTTCTTGATGCCGAGGTTCAGCAGGTAGGCGGTGAGCAGACACAGCAGCGCGGCGAACAGGTCGACCCGGTGGCCGTCTCCGGTGCCCGGGGCGCCCAGCATCCAGGCCGGCAGATCGGCGCCCATCTCGCCGACCAGGAAGCTGAAGTAGCCGGAGATGCCGATCGCGACCACCGCCACGATCGCCGTGTACTCCAGCAGCAGGTCCCAGCCGATGAACCAGCCCGCGAGCTCGCCGAGCACCGCGTAGCCGTAGGTGTAGGCCGAGCCGGCCTTCGGGATGAGCCCGGCGAACTCGGCGTAGGACAGGGCCGCGGCGGCGCTCGCGACGCCCGCGATGAGGAAGGAGAGGAGCACGGCGGGGCCCGCCGTGCCGTTGGCGACGGTTCCCGCGAGCGTGAAGATGCCCGCGCCGATGATGCCGCCGACGCCGATCGCGGTCAGCTGCCACAGCCCCAGCGACCGCTCCAGCCCACCGCCCTCGCCGGCTTCCGTCTCGTCGATCTGCTCGATGGGTTTGCGGCGGAGAATCCCCTCACCCATCCGGATCCCGGCCATGCGCCTCACCTCTTCACGAGTGGCAAACGGCTGACGGCGGATCATGATGGCTCACGCGACCGCCCGACGGAAGACACCACGCATGGATCGGATAAAACGCCCGTTCCGGTCTACGGCACCACCGTCACCGGCCACCGGCCGGCCTTCACCAGACGGACCGCCACCGAGCCGACGATGCGGTGGCCCGCCTGCTCCGAGGCGCCCACGACCACCGCGTCCGCCCTGAGTTCGTCGGCCGCCGTCACCAGGCCGTTGTACGGGTCGCCGCGCAACGTGTGGAACTCCCAGCGGACCTCGAACATCCCCTTGAGCCGCTCGGCGGCGTCCCGGATCTGCGCCACCAGGTCCTCGGCGGTCTCGTCGGTCGTCTCCACCACCGGCGCCCCCAGCGCCGCACCCGCCGCCAGCACCGGCTGCACGTAGACCACGGCCAGCAGCGCGCCCTGCCGCCGGGCCAGACCCGCGGCGTAGGCCGCGGCGCGCCACGAGGAGTCGGAGCCGTCCACCCCGACCACGATCACCTTCGGCCCGTCCGTGCCCCGCTCGAACCGGGAGGAGTGCTGTTCCGTCACGCCGCGAGGCTATCGGAACCCCGTGGCCGGGCCGCCGGGCGGGCGCTCGACGGGCGAGGAGGCCCGGCGGTTCCTACAGTCGAAAGCATGAGCGTCATCGCGGACACCGGGACGGCCGAGGACACCGAAGGCCCGATACGGCCGCCCCATCGGGCGCACGGCGTGCTGAGCCGTGTGCCCGAGGGCTTCGCGATCTTCTTCGGGGCACTGGGCCTGCTCTGCGCCCTGCTGGCCCTGATCCCCCCGCTGCGCACCGGCCTGCGCCCGCTCGTGCGCTTCCTGGACCTGCTGCTCGTCCCGGTCAGCGCCAACCTCGCCTACGCCGTCTTCCTGTTCCTGCTCGCCGCCGCGACCGGCGCCCGCAAGAAGATCGCCTGGTGGCTGGTCGTCGTCTACCTCGGCCTGCTGGTCCTCACCGACATCCTCGGCATGGCCGTCGGCGAGTTCGCCGAGTCCGTCCCCTCCTTCGTGGTGTGCGGCCTAGCCCTGATCCTGCTGATCTACGCCCGCAAGGAGTTCTACGCCGCCTCCCGCCGCGCCGCCGTACGCCGTGCCCTCGCCGTCCTGGTGGCCGGACTGGTCGTGGCGATCCTGGTCGGCTGGGCCCTGGTCGAGGCCTTCCCCGGCAGCCTGCCCAGCGCCCAACGCCTGGCGTGGGCCGCGAACCGGGTCTGCGGCGGCCTGGTCCCCGCCGGGAGCTTCGACGGCCGCCCGCCGCACGCCCTGTTCTTCCTGCTCGGCCTGTTCGGCGCCCTCGCCCTGCTGAACGCCGCCGCCACCCTCTTCCGCTCCCAGCGCCTCGAAGCCGCCCTGCACGACGACGAGGAGGCCCGCATCCGCGCCCTCCTCGCCCGCTACGGCGACCAGGACTCCCTCGGCTACTTCGCCACCCGCCGCGACAAGGCCGCCGTCTTCTCACCCAGCGGCAAGGCCGCCGTCACCTACCGCGTCGAGGCCGGGGTGTGCCTGGCCAGCGGCGACCCGGTCGGCGACCGGGAGGCCTGGCCGCACGCGATCGCCGCCTGGCAGGACGTGGCCCGCCGCCACGCCTGGGTCCCGGCCGTGATGGGCGCCTCCGAAGAGGGTGCCCGGGCCTTCGTCCGCTCCGGCCTCGGCGCGCTCCAGCTCGGCGACGAGGCCATCCTGCACGTCCTGGACTTCGACCTCGACGGCCGCGACATGCGCGTCACCCGCCAGGCCGTCAACCGCGTCCGCCGCCTCGGCGTCACCTGCCGGGTCCGCCGCCACTCCACCCTCTCCGAGGAGGAGATGCGGCAGCTCGTCGAGCGGGCCGACGCCTGGCGCGACACCGAGACCGAGCGCGGCTTCTCCATGGCCCTGGACCGCCTCGGCGACCCCGCGGACGGCGACTGCCTGCTCGCCGAGGCCCTCGACCCGGACGGCCGGCTCCTCGCCCTCCAGTCCTTCGTGCCCTGGGGCAGGGACGGCGTCTCCCTGGACCTGATGCGCCGTGACCGCACCGCCCCCAACGGCGTCATGGAGTTCATGGTCGCCGAACTGTGCGCCGTCGCCCCCAAGCTGGGCATACGCAAGGTCTCGCTGAACTTCGCCGTGTTCCGCTCCGTGTTCGAGGAAGGCGCCCGCATCGGGGCGGGACCGGTGCTGCGCCTGTGGCGCCGTCTGCTGCTGTTCTTCTCCAAGTGGTGGCAGCTGGAGGCCCTGTACCGCTCCAACGCCAAGTACCACCCCGAGTGGTACCCCCGCTTCCTCTGCTACGCGGAGGCCGCCTCCCTCGCCCGGGTCGGCCTCGCCTCCGGTATCGCCGAGGGTTTCGTCTCCGTACCGTCCCTGCGCAAACTCTGGGGAAAAGGGCACCCGAAGAGCGGGCAGCGGCCCGCCACCACGGCGGGCCTGCCGTCGTTGGCGGCGCTCGGCCTCGCCGGAGGGGACGGGACCGAGCCCGCCGACCCCCTCTCCGGCCTGTCCGACCAGGTCCGCGTCCGGCACCACAAGCTCGACCGGCTGCGCGCCGACGGCACCGACCCCTACCCGGTGGACATCCCGGCCCGCACCCACACCCTCGCCGAGGTCCGGCCGGGCGAGCAGGTCACCGTCGCCGGGCGGATCATGCTGGTCCGCGACTTCGGCGGCATCGTCTTCGCCGTCCTGCGCGACTGGTCCGGCGACCACCAGCTCGCCCTGACCCGCGACCGCTCCGGCCCCGCCCTGGAGCACTTCCGCGCCGACACCGACATCGGCGACCACATCACCGCCACCGGCCGTGCGGGCGTCAGCGACCAGGGCGAGCCGACCGTCTTCGTCACCTCCTGGCAGCTCACCGGCAAGTGCCTGCGCCCCCTGCCCGACAAACGCCGTGGCCTGGCCGACCCCGAGGCCAAGGTCCGCCGCCGCTACCTCGACCTGGTGGCGAGCCCCGACGCCCGCGAGGTGATCCGCGCCCGCTCCACCGCCGTCCAGGCGCTGCGCCAGGGCCTGCTGGAGCGCGGCTACCTCGAGGTCGAGACGCCGATGCTCCAGCAGATCCACGGCGGCGCCAACGCCCGCCCCTTCACCACCCACATCAACGCCTACGACCTCGACCTGTATCTGCGCATCGCCCCCGAGCTGTATCTGAAGCGGCTGTGCGTCGGCGGCATGGAGAAGGTCTTCGAACTCGGCCGGACCTTCCGCAACGAGGGCGTCTCCTACAAGCACAACCCCGAGTTCACGATGCTGGAGGCCTACCAGGCCTTCGCCGACTACGACGTGATGCTCGACCTCGTCCGCGAACTCGTCCAGGGCGCCGCCACCGCCGCCTTCGGCCGACCCGTCGCCCACAAGGACGGCACGCAGTACGACATCTCCGGCCGGTGGCCCGTCAAGACCGTCTACGGCGCCATCAGCGAGGCCCTCGGCGAGGAGATCCACCCCGGCACCGAACTGACCGCGCTGCTCCGGCTGTGCGACCGGGCCGGCGTGCCCTACACCGCCGACGACGCGCACGGCGACGTGGTCCTGGAGATGTACGAGCGGCTCGTCGAGGAGAAGACGCAGCTGCCCACCTTCTACAAGGACTTCCCGACCGACGTCTCCCCGCTGACCCGCCAGCACCGCACGGACCCGCGCCTGGCCGAACGCTGGGACCTCGTCGCCTTCGGCACCGAGCTCGGCACGGCCTACTCGGAACTGACCGACCCCGTCGAGCAGCGCCGCCGTCTCACCGCGCAGTCCCTGCTCGCCGCCGGGGGAGACCCCGAGGCGATGGAACTCGACGAGGACTTCCTCGACGCCCTCGAATACGCCATGCCCCCCACCGGCGGCCTCGGCATCGGCGTGGACCGGCTGGTCATGTTCCTCACCGGCCTGACGATCCGCGAGACCCTGCCCTTCCCCCTGGTGCGCCGCCGCTGACCCACCTGCGTACGCCGAACGAGTGAATGCGTGCCGCCACACCGGTGTTGCTCAGGTGCGTCGGCCACCCGCCGGGCGACTGATGAGTCATGAAGAAGGATCAGTTGCCCTCCCGGCTGCTCACCCGGCGCCGGGCGTTGATCGCGGGCGCCGGTGCCGTGGGAGCGGCCGCGACGGCAGGAGTGCTCACGGCGGTCACCGGGGACGGCCCTGCCGACCCGGCCGCGGGCCCGCAGGCCCACCGCCCCGCCACGTCCTCCGCGTACCGCCTCCAGCCCATCACCGGCTACGGCCCGCCGCACGCCGCGCCCCGCCGGACCCTGGTACGCCGCGAACCGCTGCTGCGCGTCTCCGGCCGCGGCCGCACCATGGTGCTGACCTTCGACGACGGGCCCGACCCCCGCTACACCCCGGACATCCTGGACACCCTGGCCGAGTACGACGTGCGCGCGATGTTCTTCGTGTGCGGCGAGATGGCCGTCGGCAACAAGAACCTGCTGGCCCGGATGGCCGACGAGGGCCATGTCGTGGGGAACCACACCTGGTCCCACCCGTTGCTCACCCGGCTCACCCGCCGGCAGATCCGCTCCGAGATGGAACGCACCTGCGACGTCATCGAGGACGCCTACGGGGAGCGCCCCGAGTGGTTCCGCGCCCCCTACGGAACCTGGAACCGCGCCGCCCTCCAACTGGGCGCCGACCTCGGCATGGAACCGCTCTCCTGGACCGTCGACACCCTCGACTGGACCACCCCCGGGGTCCGGTCCATCACCGACCGGGTCGAACACGGGGCCGCCCCCGGCGTCGTGGTGCTCTCGCACGACGCCGGGGGCGACCGCTCGCAGAGTGTGCGGGCCCTGCGGCGCTATCTGCCGGAACTGCTCGACTCCGGCTACCGCGTCACCGTGCCCCGGCGGCACTACGCGTGAGGGGCGCCACCGGGGCCCTCGCCCGCCCGGCCGGGAACGCTCAGCGCACCTCGGTCAGACGGGCGAAGGCGACGACGTTCCCCGCGTAGCCCTCCTGCTGGGAGAAACCGCCCCCGCAGGTGATGACCCGCAGTTCCGGCGCGCCCTTGGACGCGTAGACCCGGTCGCCGGGGAAGTTGTCCTTCTCGAACACCTCGACACCGTAGATCTCGAACACGGCCGTCTTCCCGTCCTGCCGGGCCACCTCGACGCGATTGCCCTTCTTCAACGCCCCGAGCCCGTAGAACACGGCGGGGCCCTGCTGGTTGTCGACGTGGCCCACCACGACCGCGGTGCCCTTCTCCCCAGGCGTGACGGCACCGGTGAACCAGCCGGCCAGGTTGGGGTCCTCCGGCGGCGGCGCGCCGACCCAGCCGTCCGCGTCCAGGCCCACCGGGATGATCGGCGCGTCGACCTGGATCGCCGGGATCATGACCCGGTCCGGAAGCGCGTAGGGCAAGGGGCGCACGGACCCGGCGAAGGTGGCGGCGGGCACCCGGCTGTCGGCCGCGGCCGCCGTCGCCGGTTGCGGCGGGCCCTCGTCGAACTCTCCCGAACCGTTCCGGATGAGCGCCAGGCCGGTCAGCAGAACCAGCGCTATCACGCCCCACGGGGCCCGCTTCTTCGGCCGCGCCTCCTCTTCGGCCTCGGCCAGCTCGGACGCAGACATTCGCCATCCCCTCTCGACGCGGCCGTCGCCGGTCAATCGCGCATACCAGCAAGCTAAGTGGCTTGCGGGAAACCGGCGACGGGGCGGGTGCGAACGGGTGGACCGGGGCCGGGCGAGGCGTGCCGCGGGCCGCCGGGGACCTGAGGTGCGCCATCCGAGTTGCCACCCCGAGGAATTTTCTGACGGTCCGTGACCTGCGGCGTTACCCGATCGCGCGGTTTCCCCGCAGCACCCCCGCTCACCAGGACGGACCATTCCCGACATGCGATACAGGGCACGGCAACTGACTGTCTTTCTGGGAGGCGCTTTCTCGCCGATCGACCGGGGACGGGTCCCGGGGCGTCTTCCGCGGAGGTTCACATGCGTAACACTCGTGCCCTGGCGGTCGCAGGCGCAGCGGTCGCCGCCGTTGGCCTCTCCGCCCCCGCGGCCCTCGCGTGGGACACGCCCAGCAACATCGTCGCCCTGCCCGGCGTGATCGCCCGCGGCGGCCAGCTGACCATCACGGTCGACGGCTGCCGCAACGGCGGCACGGCCACTTCCAACGCGTTCGCGCCGACCCGGCTGTCGCCCACCCACCACGCGGGCAAGGGCAACGAGGGCGACCGGAGCGGCGTCGGCAACGATGCCGGCCGGGGCACCGGCGGCAACGAGGGCGGCCGGGGCAACGGCGACAACGAGGGCGGCCGGGGCAATGGCGGTAACGAGGGCGGCCGGGACAACGGCGGCAACGAGACCGCGCGGGGCACCGCCATCATCAACAGCAACGCCCGCCCCGGCTCGTACGACATCACGGTCACCTGCAACGGCAGGACCCTGACCAAGCCGCAGGCCTTCACCGTCATCGGCGGGGTCCGCGGCGGCATCGGCGGCAGCAGCACCACCGGTGCGACCCCGACGGACATGGCCATCGGCGGCGGTCTGGTGGCCGCGGCGGTCGTCGGCGGCGGGGTGTTCTGGATGCGCCGCCGGGCCGAGCGGCACATCTGACGCGGCAACCCGCGCCACTGCTCCGACACGTCCTCGCCTCGCACGTGGACGGTCTTCGCCCCGGCTCCCCTCTCAAGGGGGGCCGGGGCGAAGGCATGCGGCCCGGCGTGCAGGCGGCCCGGCGTCCATCCACGCGGCCGGCGTCCTCGTCAGCCGGCGTCCTCGTCGGTGCGGCGCCGCGAGAAGCGGTAGGCGACGCCGAGCGACCCGGCGATCAGTGCGGCGCCGAGGCCGATCTCCTTGAGGTCGAAACCGGCGACGGTACCGCCCTCACCGGCGTGCACCCCCTTGTGCGGATGGTGGGGGTGATGGGTGGGGCGGTGCGTGGGGTGATGCGTCGGGTGGCCGCCCGCGATCGTCAGGCGTGCCACCCCGCTCGACCTGCCGCATTCGAACTCCACGTCGTAGACGGCGCCGGGTTCGGCGTCCCAGTCGACGACGGCCGGGGCCCAGGTCTCGTGCGGCGCGATGGTGACCATGTCGAAGACCGCCGAGTTGACGACGGCCTCGCCCCGGCACGCCCGGTTGCGCTCCACGCGCAGGGCCACCTCGCCGCCCGGCCTGATGGTGGAGGGCGCGACGCTGAAGATGAAGTCGTTACGCATCGCCGCGTCGGCGGGCACGCAGGAGGTGAGGGCGCCGGCGCCCAGCAGTACGGCCGAAGCGAGGCCTATCGCGCGCATGGTGAATCCTCCGGGTCCCCGAGGAGCAGTCGCGGACCTGTTCCGCTCACGTCACAAATGCACCTCGATGCCCGAAACGCTAGAAAGGCGCACACGAGGGCGCGATCGCAGTAGCGCGAATGGGGCACGGGTGTGGGCCGCCCGGGGGAACGCCGCCCACGCGGCCGGGGGACGGCGACGGTGTGTCGCGCGCCCCCCGGCCGGGATCCGTGCTGGGGACCGCCGTCAGTCCCCGGCGCCCGGGAAGAGGTTCAGGAACGGGTCCGCCGACGCGGTCACGCCCCGGCTGTAGGGCGAGTCGAAGTCCCAGATGAGGAACAGCAGGAAGGCGATCAGGGCCGAGAACAGCCCGGCGAGGATCAGTTCGCGGGTCGTCCTGCGGATCTGGAGAACGAAGATCATCCCGATGGTGACGACGGCCCCCGCGATCAGCCCGAACCACACCACGCCCGGCATGGTCTCCCCGGTCGACTCCGCCCGGGCGATCCGGGCCTGGTTCGCCGCTGTCACCTGGTCCAGCAGCGGCTGGTAGGCCTGGGCCTCGAAGTCCGTCGCCGGCTCGTAGTCGGTCACGTCCTGGCGGATCCGCTCGAAGAGCTCGGTGCCGCGCTCGGTCATCTCGCCCTTGTCGGCCATGGAGTCCCACTCGGTGGTGACGACGTGGCTCACATAGGCGTGGATGTCGGCCCGGATGCGGTCGCGCTCGTCGGCCGGGTAGACCCGCACCCGCTCCGAGATCTCGTGCAGTGCGGTGGCCTCGGCCTGGACGTGGTCCTGGGCGGCGCTGCGCCCCTCCCAGACGCCGGCGATCGCCAGGCCCAGGACGATGGCGTAGACCACGCCGATCCACATCGTCATGTACTCGATGACGTCCGGGGTCTCACTGGGGTCTTCGTCCTCGGCCGCCGTGCGGTGACGCAGGAAGGTGATGACGACCACCACGGCGCAGGCGGCCAGCATCGCGAGGGTGAGAACAAGCCATTCCGGCAAGGGGTACCTCCAGGGCTTCAGGGATCAGCGCGCGCGCAGCGCGGCGACGGCCACCACCGCGGGCACCGTGACGAGCAGGACGAAGGTGAGCGGCGACATCGGGCCGTCGGCGGTCCGTGGCCGCGGTGACGTCGCGCGGTACCGCGGGTAGTGCACGGGCGCCGCGGACGGACCCGGTGCGGGCGTGGCCGGCGGAGCCGGTGCCGGTGCGGGGGGCGCGGGCGGAGGTGGGGGCGGCACGGGCCGCGGAGCGGGCCGGTGCGGGGGCGGAGCCGGGCGTGGCGCGGGTGGCGGCGGGGGCGGAGGCTCGGGCTCGGCCGGGGGTGCCGGTCTCGGCGGTGGGGGAGGGGGCTTCGGCGCGGGCGGCGGGTCCGGTGTCGGCTTCGGCGGGGGTGTCGGCTTCGGCGGCGGAGGCGTCGGGGTCGGGGGCGGGGTCGGGGTCGGGGTCGGCGTGGGGGTCGGAGTCGGGGGTGGGCACGGCGGCTTGGTCGGCCAGGTCTTCCTGCTTCCGGCGTACGCCACCGCCTCGGTGCCGTCCGGCCCCGTCGAGGCGTACGCGCAGGCGTCGGCCACCGCCACGCCGGCCGGTGCGCCGACGAGCACCCAGGTCAGCGTCGCCACCGCCAAGGCCCGTGCGGCAAGGGCGGGTTGGGTCGAAAGGGGTCCATGCACGACGAAGATCATGAACCTTCTGCCGCCAGGACGTGCCGGGGCGCAAGGGCATTGCCCCGAAAGAGGGATCTTCGGGTGTCACCGGTTTGATCGGCGGTAGCCCGCAGGGGGTCTTGCGTGTACGCCTGTGCGACGACGTGCGGCGCCCGTGACGGGTCCCGGAAAGAAATTCGGCCGACGATTGAACGCCACCGGGGTCCCCATGCGTACTCATGGCCGTGCGGCGGCGCAGCAGGGCGCTGCAACACCCTTGCGATTATGGGGAGTTGACGATGAAGACCTCCTGGCGGAGCGCCTCACTCGTGGCGAGCGCCGCGGCGGTCCTGGCGCTGACGACGGCGTGCGGTCAGGACAGCCCACCGGCGGCCAGCCAGAACGTGGGCGCGACGGCCGCGGCCGGGGACTACGGGAGCATCGGCGCGGGCAGCGGGACGGGTGGCACCACCGCGACCGGCCAGCCGGCCGCGCCGAGCCCCTCCAGTCCGTCCAGCCCCGCGGGCAAGCTGTCCGTCTCCACGGCCGAGAAGGTCGGCAAGGTGGTCACCGACAGCCTCGGCCTCACCCTGTACCGGTTCGACCAGGACACGGCCGAGCCGCCCAAGACGAACTGCGACGGCGACTGCGCCAAGACCTGGCCGCCGGTCCCGGCCGACGACGCCGAGGCCGGCGAGGGCATCGACAAGGCGCTGCTCGGTACCGTCACCCGGGCCGACGGCACCAAGCAGCTCACGGTCGGCGGCTGGCCCGCCTACCGTTACGCCAAGGACGTCAACGCGGGTGACGTCAAGGGCCAGGGCGTGGGCGGCAAGTGGTACGCGCTCGCCCCCGACGGCAAGAAGGCGCAGGGCGGCGGGGCCGACGCCGGTGGCGAAGTGGTCCAGGCCGGGCTGTCCACCCGCAAGGACCCCAAGCTCGGCGAGATCGTCGTCGACAAGAACGGCATGACCGTCTACCGGTTCAAGAAGGACGAGGCCTGGCCGAAGCCGGTCTCCAACTGCAGCGGAGCGTGCCTGGAGAAGTGGCCGCTGGTGGAGCCCGTCGACTTCGCCGACACCAAGGGCATCCAGAAGAAGGGCTACATGACCTTCGAGCGGACCGACGGCCAGGGCGAGCAGCAGACCATCAACTGCTCGCCCATCTACACCTTCGCCGGTGACAAGGCTCCCGGTGACATCAACGGGCAGGGCGTCGGCGGCACTTGGTACGCCGTGCGGCCCGACGGGAAGCTGGTCGGCGCCTCGGAGTAGCGAGGAGACCTCCCCAGGGCTGATGCCCGCCCATCCGAAGCGCAGACCCGGTCCGCCCCTCCGTGCCCCACGGAGGGGCGGACCGCTGTGCGTGCCTTCACCCGAACCCCTCGACCCCCTGACATCCCTCCTCTTCCGGACCGGAACTCTCCGCATCACCCCGGACACTGATCGTCATATGTTCGAGGGGCATGCGGAGGGGTATCAATTCGGCACGTGCCGCAGGCAGTGACCGGGAACGGATGGTCAATTTCCGTTTCGGGTCGCTCCATTGGCGGGCGATCAGTAGCCTCTGCTCGAACACCGGATCGCCTACGCCTTGGAGAGATAGATGGAGCGTCCCGCCTGGGCCCCACGGAGCATCGACATCTCGGTGCCCAGCGTCTCCCGGATGTACGACTACTACCTGGGCGGATCGCACAACTTCGAGGTGGACCGGGAAGCGGCCCGCAGGGCCATGGAGTTCCTGCCGGGACTCCCCAAGATCATGCAGGCGAACCGCGCGTTCATGCGCCGCGCCGTGCGCTACGCGGCCGGACAGGGCATCTCCCAGTTCCTCGACGTCGGTTCCGGCATTCCCACCTTCGGCAATGTGCACGAGGTGGCCCAGGCCGCCCGCCCCGGTGCGCGCGTGGTGTACGTCGACCACGACCCGGTGGCCGTGGCGCACAGCGAGGCGGTCCTGGAGGGCAACGCGGACGCGGGTGTCGTCGCCGCTGACCTGCGCAAGCCCCAGGAGATCCTGCACAGCCCCGAGGTGGAGCGGCTGATCGACCTGAATCAGCCAGTGGCGCTGCTCCTCGTTGCCATACTGCACTTCGTGGAAGACGAGGACGACCCGTACGGGGCGGTGGCGGAGCTGGGCGCGGCGCTCCCGCCGGGCAGCCTGCTCGTGCTCACCCACGCCTCCTACGAGGGGATCCCCCTGCCGCCGGAGCGGGCCGGGGGCGCGGTGGACGTGTACGAGGACATCCGCAACCCGCTGATCATGCGCTCGCGCGAGGAGATCGCGCGGTTCTTCGAGGGGTACGACATGGTGGAACCCGGACTGGTGCCGCCGCCGCTCTGGCGGCCCGACACCGCACCGGAGGACGAGGATCCGTACGCGTTCTCGGGGTTCGCCGGCGTGGGGCGTACGGCGTGATCGCGGAGCCGGACGGGCCGGAGGACAGACTGCGCCGCTTCGCGACGATCTGGAGCCGGGCCGTCTTCCCGGTGACCTCGACGTCGTCGACCCGCCCCGAGTTCGAGGCCCAACTGCTGCCCCTGGCACGTCGCTTGAGTGAGGCGCTGCTGGCCCGGACGTTCGACTCCGACGCGGCCCGGACGGTCGGCGCCGCCCTCGTGGACGTGCACTGCACCGACCCGGAGGCGCTCAGCCGCACCCTGGACTGCGTCGACGCCTACCTCGTGCTGTACTGCGGCGGCGACGGCGACCAGGAGGGCCTGCGGGCCCGGTGCGCACGCCTCCAGCACGCGATGGCCGCCGGTTTCGCCCGGGCGCTGCGCGAGCGGACCCTGGCCGAGCAGGAGGCCATCGCCCGGGCCGCGCTCCAGGCGCAGGGCGTGGTGGCGCAGGCCCTGCACGCGAGTGAGGCGCGGTTCCGCGCCGTCTTCGAGGGCGCGGCCATAGGCATCGGCATGGCCGACCTCGAAGGCAACATACTGCAGGTCAACGGGGCCCTGCTGCGCATGTTCGGGGTGTCCGAGCAGAGCCTGCGCAGCCGCAACGTCCGGGAGTGGACGCACCCCGACGACGCTCCGCAGACCTGGCGGCTCTACGACGAACTCGTGCGGGGCGAGCGGGAGCACTACCACCTGGAGAAGGCGTTCTACCGCCCGGACGGCACCGTCCTGTGGACCAATCTGACCGTCTCCCTGCTGCGGGACGCCGACGGCGATCCGCAGTACCAGCTCGCCCTGATGGAGGACACCACCGAGCGGCGGCTGCTCAACCTCCGGCTGCGCTACGAGGCCACGCACGACGCCCTGACCGGGCTGCCCAACCGCACCTTCTTCTTCGAGCGCCTGGAGAAGGCCCTGGGCGCCGGGGAAGGCCAGCGGTTCGGGCTGTGCTACCTGGACCTCGACGGCTTCAAGACCGTCAACGACAGCCTCGGCCACGCGGCCGGCGACCGGCTGCTGGTGGAGGTCGCCGACCGGCTCCAGTCCTGCGCCACCGCGCCCGGCGAGATGGTCGCGCGGCTCGGCGGTGACGAGTTCGTGGCACTGACCACCGGGCCCGACACCCAGCGCGAGGTCGACGAACTCGCCGGCCGCATCATGAACGCGCTGCTCGCGCCGATCAGTGTCGACGGCCGCGAGCTGACCGTGCGCGGCAGCATCGGCATCGTCGAGGGCCCGGCCGGGGAGCGCAGCCCGGCGGAGGTGCTGCGCAGCGCGGACATCACCATGTACCGGGCCAAGTCGGCGGGCGGCAATCGCTTCGAACTCGCCGATCCGGAGGCGGACGCCCGCGTCATCACGCGTCACGGCCTGACCACGGCGCTGCCGACGGCGCTGGAGCGGGGCGAGTTCTTCATCGAGTACCAGCCGCTGGTGCATCTCGGGGACGGCAGCGTCCGGGGCGCCGAGGCCCTGGTGCGCTGGCTGCATCCGCAGCACGGGGTGCTCGGGCCGGACCGGTTCATCCCGCTCGCGGAGCACACCGGGCTCATCGTGCCGCTGGGGCGCTGGGTGCTGGAGCAGTCGGTGCGCCAGGCCCGCGAATGGCGCGAACTGCAGGGCGGCGTCGAGGCGGTGGGGCCGCTGCGGATCAACGTGAACCTGTCGCCGTGCCAGTTGACGCACCCCGGCCTCGTCCAGGACACGGTCGACATCCTGGAGCGGACCGGAGTCGCGCCCGACGCGCTGTGCCTCGAGGTCACGGAGTCGGCGCTGATCGGTGCCGACGACGACCTGCTGAAGCCGCTGCGGCGGCTGGCGGAGATGGGCGTCGACATCGCCCTGGACGACTTCGGGACGGGCTACTCCAACCTCGCCAATCTGCGCCGGCTGCCCGTCAGCGTCCTGAAGCTGGACCGGTCCTTCACTCAGAGCATGCAGCAGTTCCCCGCGGACCCGGTCGACCTGAAGATCGTCGAGGGGATCGTCTCGCTGGCGCACAGCCTGGACCTGGCCGTGACCGTGGAGGGCGTGGAGACGGGAGCCCAGGCCGAGCAACTGCGCGTACTCGGCTGCGACACGGCGCAGGGCTGGTACTACGCGAGGCCCGGCCCGCCCGAGCGCCTGCACGAACTGGCCCTGGTGGACGCCACCGGCTGACGCCCCGGGGCCGCCGCGCGCGACCGGGTCAGGTGCCCAACCCGCGCAGCAGCAGCGCGAGACCGCCCAGGAACTCCCGGTCGGAACTGACCTTCCGGGCGTGCCGGGCGGTCTCGGTCATGTGGGGGAAGGCGTCGGGCGGCAGCTCGGAGATGGCGACCGTGCCCTCGCCGGACAGGGGCCCGAGGTGCTCCAACTGGATGGCGCCGATGACGTAGCCCAGCAGGCCCCGCAGTGCGACCACCCGCCGGTCGCCGTCGAACCCGGCCTCCGTGAGCACGCCGAGCACGGACTCCGACCAGCGCAGCCCCGCGAGGGACCGGTGCCGGTGGGTGACCGTCAGGGGCACGGTCTCCGGATGGGCCGCCATGGCGTCGCGCAGCCGTCGCACCAGCACCTCGATCCGTTCGTGCCAGTGCGTCCCCGCGTCGGGGGCTTCGGTGTCCACGCTCTCCAGCACGAGGTCGACGACGAGTCTCTCCAGCTCTTCGCGGTCGTCCACGTACCGGTAGAGCGCCATGGTGCTCATGCCGAGTTCCTTCGCGACCGAGCGCATGGAAAGACCGGCGAGCCCGTCGCGGTCGATCACCGCGAGGGCGGCCGAGGCCAGTCGGGCGTGGCTGAGTGAGCGGGGGCGAGGCATGACGCCCATCAGCGTACGTCATACGCCTACCTTGTCAGGTGTACGGGATGCGCTTACGCTCCGTAGGAGTACATCGTACGCCTACGAAGGGATGTCTCCATGCTGACGCCTATGCCCGCACGGCCGTTACGGCCCGGTTCCACCGTCACCGCGCGCCGGCTCGCCACCGTCTCGGGCGATCCCGTGGGTGTTCCCGACCCGGAGCGCCTGGTGCACCTCCAGTTCCGGCGGTTCGCCGGGTGCCCCGTGTGCCAGCTGCACCTGCGGTCGGTGGTCCGCCGGCACGCCGAGATCGAGGCCGCCGGGATCCGCGAGGTCGTGGTCTTCCACTCGCCGGCCCAGGAGTTGCTCCCGCACACCGCCGACCTGCCCTTCGCGGTCGTCGCCGATCCGGACAAGCGTCTGTACGTCGAGTTCGGCGTCGAGTCGGCTCCCCGGGCGCTGCTCAGTCCGCGCGCCTGGGGGCCGGTCGTCGGGGCGGTGCTGCGCAGCGGATGGGAGGTGCTCCGCGGCCGCGAGCGACTTCCCGCGGCCAGCCAGCCCGGTGGCAGGCTCGGTCTGCCGGCCGACTTCCTGATCGGCCCCGACGGCCGGGTCCTCGCGGCCAAGTACGGTGACCACGTCTACGACCAGTGGCCCGTCGACGAGCTCCTGCGGCTCGCGTCCTCTCCCTGGCCGGCCCCCGGCCACCTCCCGGCGCGGTAGGGGGCCCCTCACCGCTCCAGCAGCATCCGCTGCAACTCCCGGGCGGCCCGGGGCGGAGCCACGTCACTGCGATGCGCCAGCGCGATCGTGCGATGCAGGCCCGGTCCGGCCAGCGGTGTGACCCGCAGGCCGGACCCCGACCGCGCCGCGACCATCCGGGGCACCACGGCCAGCCCGAGCCCGGCCCGCACGAACCCCAGCACCGCGTCCATCTCCCCGCCCTCCACCGCGAAGTCGGGTTCGAAGCCCTCGGCCCGGCACGCCGCCACCGTCAGCTCCCGCAGGTCGTACCCGTGCCGGAACATCACCAGCCGCTCACCCTCCAGGTCGGCGACGCGCACGGTGCGCCGCCCCCTGCCGGGACGCGGGGCATCCGGCGAGGAGACCACGACGAGGTCCTCCCGCAGCAGCTCCACCGTGGTCAGCGCCGGTGCCGGTGTCGGCAGGGGCAGCACCACCAGCGCCAGGTCCAGCGCGCCGCGCGCCAGCTCCCGCACCAGATCGTGCGAGCCGCCCTCCTCGATCAAAAGCCGGATCCCGGGGTAGCGGTCGTGGAAGGCGCGCAGCACGTCCGGCAGCAGACCGGTGCACAGGCTGGGCGTCGCCCCCAGCCGCACCCGCCCGCTGCGCAGCTGCGCCAGTTCCTGCACCTCGTGCCGGGCCGTGTCCGCGTCGGCCAGGATGCGCCGGGCCAGGGGGAGCAGCGCCTCCCCGGCGTCCGTGAGCGTGATGTTGCCCCGGGCGCGCAGGAACAGATCCGCCCCCAGCTCCCGCTCCAGCGCCTTGATCTGCTGCGACAGCGACGGCTGCGCGACGTGGACCAGATCGGCGGCCCGGGTGAAGTGCCGGGTCTCGGCGACGGCGACGAAGTACTGGAGCTGCTGGAACTGCATCCTCCCACGATAGCCCCAGCCTATGGAATCAAGCCGGACCATGTCTTGGACCGATCAGTCGCGGGTCCGTAGCGTGCTGTTCCATGGCTCTGGCAACGCGGACGGACCGGCGGCCGTCCTTCGCACGCACCGTGTGGGACTCCACCGTCGGCAAGAAGACCGTGATGGCGGTCAGCGGTCTGATCATGCTGCTGTACCTGGTCGTCCACATGATCGGAAACCTGAAGATCTTCTTCGGGGCGGGCGAGTTCAACCACTACGCGCACTGGCTGCGCACCGTCGGCGAGCCGTTCATGCACTACGAGTGGACGCTCTGGCTGGTCCGCGTCGTGCTCGTGGCCGCCGTGGTCGCGCACGCGGTCTCCGCCTACCAGCTCAGCCGCCGCGACATCAAGGCGCGGCCCAGCAAGTACGTGCACAAGAAGCCCCGTACCTCCTACGCCACGCGCACCATGCGCTGGGGCGGGATCATCCTCGGCCTGTTCATCGTCTGGCACCTCCTCGACCTGACGACCGGCACCGTGCACCCCGGCTTCGAGGCGGGCCGCCCGTACCAGAACGTCGTGGACACCTTCTCCACCTGGTACGGCAACGTCGTCTACATCGTCGCGATGCTCGCGCTCGGCCTGCACGTGCGGCACGGCTTCTGGAGCGCCGCCCAGACCCTCGGCGCCGGCAGCCGCACCCGCGACCGCGCCCTGAAGACCGTCGCGAACGTCCTCGCGTTGCTGCTCACGGCCGGCTTCATCGCCGTACCCGTGGCCGTCATGACCGGAGTGGTGAGCTGACATGACCTCTTACACGGACTACGTCACCGGCGAGCCGGTCACCGACACCAAGGCCCCCTCCGGGCCGGTCCACGAGCGCTGGGACAAGCGCCGCTTCGAGGCCAGGCTGGTCAACCCCGCCAACCGGCGCAAGCACACGGTGATCGTGGTGGGCACCGGACTCGCGGGCGGCTCCGCCGGTGCCACCCTCGCCGAACAGGGCTACCACGTCGTCCAGTTCTGCTACCAGGACTCGCCCCGCCGGGCCCACTCGATCGCCGCGCAGGGCGGCATCAACGCGGCCAAGAACTACCGCAACGACGGCGACTCCGTGCACCGCCTGTTCTACGACACCGTCAAGGGCGGCGACTTCCGCGCCCGCGAGTCCAACGTCCACCGCCTCGCGCAGATCTCCGTCGAGATCATCGACCAGTGCGTGGCCCAGGGCGTGCCCTTCGCGCGGGAGTACGGCGGTCTGCTCGACACCCGCTCCTTCGGCGGTGTGCAGGTCTCCCGCACGTTCTACGCCCGCGGCCAGACGGGCCAGCAGCTCCTGCTGGGCGCGTACCAGGCGCTGTCGAGGCAGATCGCCGCCGGGAACGTCGAGATGCACCCGCGCACCGAGATGCTCGACCTGATCGTCGTCGACGGGCGGGCGCGCGGCATCGTCGCCCGGGACCTGATCACCGGGAAGATCGACACCTATTTCGCGGACGCCGTCGTCCTGGCCTCCGGCGGCTACGGCAACGTCTTCTACCTGTCGACGAACGCCATGAACTCCAACGCCACCGCCATCTGGCGGGCCCACCGGCGCGGCGCCCTGTTCGCCAACCCCTGCTTCACCCAGATCCACCCCACCTGCATCCCGCGCACCGGCGACCACCAGTCCAAGCTGACGCTGATGAGCGAGTCGCTGCGCAACGACGGCCGCATCTGGGTGCCGAAGGCGAAGGGCGACAACCGGCCCCCGGGCGAGATCCCCGAGGACGAGCGCGACTACTACCTGGAGCGCGTCTACCCGTCCTTCGGCAACCTCGTCCCGCGCGACATCGCCTCCCGGGCCGCGAAGAACGTCTGCGACGAGGGCAGGGGAGTGGGACCCGGCGGGCAGGGCGTCTACCTCGACTTCGCCGACGCCATCCGCCGGATGGGACGAGCGGCCGTGGAAGCCAAGTACGGCAACCTCTTCGACATGTACCAGCGGATCACCGACGAGGATCCGTACGAGGTGCCGATGCGGATCTACCCCGCCGTGCACTACACGATGGGCGGGCTGTGGGTCGACTACGACCTCCAGACCACGATCCCCGGGCTGTTCGCCATCGGTGAGGCCAACTTCTCCGACCACGGCGCCAACCGGCTCGGCGCCTCCGCGCTGATGCAGGGACTCGCGGACGGCTACTTCGTCCTCCCCGCGACCATCAACGACTACCTGGCCCGCACCCCGCACCCCGAGGCGGTGAGCGACGAACACCCCGTCGTCCAGGAGGTGCTGGCCGACACCCAGGACCGGCTCAACCTGCTGCTGTCCGTCGACGGCGACCGCACCCCCGACTCCTTCCACCGCGAGGTCGGCGAACTCATGTGGGAGTTCTGCGGTATGGCCCGCACCGACGCGGGGCTGCGCAAGGCACTGGAGCGCATCCCGCAGATCCGGGAGGAGTTCTGGCGGCGCATCAAGGTGCCCGGCACCGGCGAGGAGTTCAACCAGTCGCTGGAGAAGGCCAACCGCATCGTCGACTACCTGGAGCTCGCCGAGCTGATGTGCCTCGACGCGCTGCACCGCGAGGAGTCCTGCGGCGGCCACTTCCGCGAGGAGTCCCAGACACCCGACGGCGAAGCCGCGCGCAGGGACGAGGAGTTCGCGTACGCGGCCGCCTGGGAGTTCACCGGCACCGGCGAGGCTCCCGTCCTGCACAAGGAAGACCTGGTCTTCGAGTACGTCCACCCCACCCAGCGGAGCTACGCATGAAGCTCACCCTGCGCGTCTGGCGGCAGAAGAACGCCCGAGCAGACGGCACGATGTCCACGTACGAGGTGGACGGGATCTCGCCCGACATGTCCTTCCTCGAGATGCTCGACACCCTCAACGAGGAGCTCATCGTCAAGGGCGAGGACCCCGTCGCCTTCGACCACGACTGCCGTGAGGGCATCTGCGGGGCGTGCTCGCTCGTCATCAACGGCGACGCGCACGGGCCCGAGCGGACCACCACCTGCCAGCTGCACATGAGGTCGTTCGAGGACGGCGACACGATCGACGTCGAGCCGTGGCGGGCGTCGGCGTTCCCGGTGATCAAGGACCTGGTCGTGGACCGGTCGGCGTTCGACCGGATCATCCAGGCCGGCGGATACATCACCGCGCCGACCGGCTCGGCCCCCGAGGCGCACGCCACGCCCGTGCCCAAGCCCGACGCCGACCTCGCCTTCGAGCACGCCGAGTGCATCGGATGCGGGGCGTGTGTGGCGGCCTGCCCCAACGGCGCCGCGATGCTGTTCACCTCGGCCAAGATCAACCATCTGAACGTGCTGCCGCAGGGGGCGCCCGAGCGGGAGACACGGGTGCTGGACATGGTGGAGCAGATGGACGCGGAGGGGTTCGGGGGGTGCACGCTCGCGGGTGAGTGCGCCACCGCCTGCCCGAAGGGCATCCCGTTGATGTCCATCACGAGCATGAACAAGGAGTGGCTGCGGGCGGCGCGGAAGGTGAAACGGTAGCGGCGTAGAGGGCTCCGGTGCCGCGGCGGTCGCGGGTGCGTCGTGGCGGATCGCGCGGTTCCCCGCGTCCATGGGCGCGAGCCGTTCAGCAACCCCACATCCGTTCTCTCCGTGCATGACACGCGACGGTCAGCCGGCGTCGGGAGAACAGGGACCCGAGGACCGCACGACACCGCTCAGCGCCCTGCCCCGCCGCACCGAACCGGCCCGTGACCAGGAGAGAGCCATGACCGGCGTACTGACCGTCGACCGCCCCGCGCAGCCCACGGCCCCCACCCGCTACACCGTCGCCCTCGCCCGGAACGAGGAGGACGTGCGGGCCGCCCAGCGGCTGCGGCACGACGTCTTCGCCGGGGAGATGGGGGCCGCGCTGTCCGGCCCGCAGCCGGGCCTCGACGCCGACGCCTTCGACGCGTACTGCGACCACCTGCTCGTCCGCGAGGAGACGACCGGCCAGGTCGTCGGCACCTACCGGCTGCTGCCGCCGGAGCGCGCGGCGGTCGCCGGACGGCTGTACTCCGAGGGCGAGTTCGACCTGACCTCGCTCGACGGGATCCGGCCCCGGCTCGTCGAGGTCGGCCGCTCCTGCGTGCACCCCGACCACCGCGACGGTGCGGTCATCAGCCTCATCTGGGCCGGCATCGCCCGCTACATGGTCGAGCGCGGCCACGAGTGGCTCGCAGGCTGCTGCTCCATCCCGCTCGGCGACGGCGGCACCCTCGCGTCGGCCACCTGGGACCGGGTGAGCGGCAGGCACCTCGCCCCGGCGGAGTTCCGGGTCCGGCCCCTGCTGCCGTGGACCCCGGGCCCCCCGCCCGCCGCCCGCGTCGAACTGCCCGCCCTGCTGCGCGGCTATCTGCGCCTGGGCGCCTGGGTCTGCGGGGAACCGGCCCACGACCCGGACTTCGGCGTCGCCGACCTGTACGTGCTGCTGCCGATGAGCCGCGTCAACGCACGCTATCTGCGGCACTTCCTCTCCCTCGTGCCGGCCTGATGAGCGCCTGGCTGCCCACCGCGCCCTGCACACCGCGCTCCTGTGTCGAGACTCCGGAGACCGTGCGGGCGCGGGCCGTGCCCCGGGCCGTGCTGCGGCTGGCCGCGGTCCTGCTGCTGCTTCTCGCGGGGATCGCGCTGACGCCCCTCGGCCCCCGGATACCGCGGTCCCTGATCCGGCGGTGGTGCCGGTGGATCGTACGGGCCGCAGGGGTCCGGGTCCGCTTCACCGGTGCCGCCGCCCCCACGGGCGGATTGCTGCTGGTCGCCAACCACATCTCCTGGCTGGACGTCCCGCTACTGGCCGCTGTACGCCCCGCGCGGATGCTGGCCAAGGCCGAGGTGCGGCACTGGCCCGTCGTCGGTGCGCTGGCCGCGCGCGGCGGAACCCTGTTCATCGACCGGGACCGGCTGCGGGCCCTGCCGGACACGGTCGCCCGGATCGCCGGGGCGCTGCGCGGGGGCGCCGCGGTCGCGGCCTTCCCCGAGGGCAGCACCTGGTGCGGCCGGGCCCAGGGCACCTTCCGCCGGGCCGTCTTCCAGGCGGCGCTGGACGCGGGGGTGCCGGTCCAGCCGGTGCGCATCGGCTACCGGACCGGTGGCACGACGGCCACCACGGTCCCCGCGTACGTGGGCGAGGACACCCTCGTGGCCTCCGTGTGGCGGGTGGTGACGGCCCGCGGGCTCGTCGCCACGGTCGAGGTCCCGGATGCCATCCGCCCGGGCAGCAGCCCCGACCGCCGCTCGCTCGCCCGCTCGGCGCAGCCGCGGCAGACGGCTGCGCCGGCCTGGGCGCACACCGTGCTCGTGGCGTAGCCCTCTCAGCGGGAGCCGGTGAGGGCGCGCGCCAGATACGGAGCCGTCCGGCTCCGCGCCGCGCGCGCCACGTCCGCGGGCGGCCCCGCCGCCACGATCCGTCCGCCCTCGTCACCGCCGCCCGGCCCCAGATCGATCACCCAGTCCGCGCGCGCCACGACCGACATGTCGTGCTCGACGACGATCACCGTGTGGCCCGCGTCGACGAGGCCGTGCAACTGCCGCATCAGGACGTCGACGTCGGCCGGGTGGAGACCGGTCGTGGGCTCGTCGAGGAGGTAGAGGGTGTGGCCGCGCCGACCGCGTTGCAGTTCGCTCGCCAGCTTGATGCGCTGGGCCTCCCCGCCGGAGAGCTCCGTCGCGGGCTGGCCGAGGCGCAGGTAGCCCAGACCCACGTCGAGCAGGGCGCCGAGGCTGCGCGCCACGGCCGGGGTGTCCGCGAAGAACTCCGCCGCGCTCTCCACCGTCAGATCCAGCACCTGCGCGATGGTCCGGCCCCGGTACGCCACCTCCAGGGTCTCCGGGTTGTAGCGGGCCCCTCCGCAGTCCGGGCAGGGCGCGTACGTGCTGGGCAGGAACAGCAGCTCCACGCTGACGAACCCCTCGCCCTGGCAGGTCTCACAGCGACCGCCCGCCACGTTGAAGGAGAACCGCCCGACCCCGTAACCGCGTGCACGGGCCCCCTCGGTGGCCGCGAACACCTTGCGTACGACGTCGAACAGGCCCGTGTAGGTGGCGAGGTTCGAGCGCGGGGTGCGCCCGATCGGCTTCTGGTCGACCGAGACCAGCCGGCCCACCCCAGGTGTGTCCTGCGTGATCTCGCCGATGAGCGTGGACTTGCCCGAACCCGACACCCCCGTGACCGCGGTGAACACCCCGAGCGGGAACGCGGCGGTCACCCCGCGCAGGTTGTGCCGGGAGACCGGGCCGGTCTTCAGCCACCCGGCCGCCTCGCGCACCGCCCGGGCCGGCACGGGGGAGCGGTCGAACAGGTAGCGCGCCGTCGCCGACTCCTCGACGCCCGCCAGGCCGGCCACCGGGCCGCTGTGCAGCACCCGGCCCCCGTGCTCGCCCGCGTCCGGCCCCACGTCCACCAGCCAGTCCGCGCCGCGCATCACGTCCAGGTGGTGCTCCACAACGAACACCGAGTTCCCGGACGCCTTCAGCCGCTCCAGCACCGTGAGCAGCGCCTCGGTGTCCGCCGGATGCAGTCCGGCCGACGGCTCGTCCAGGACGTAGACGACGCCGAACAGGCCGGATCGCAGCTGCGTGGCCAGGCGCAGGCGCTGGAGCTCGCCCGCCGACAGGGTGGGGGTGGGGCGGTCGAGACTGAGGTAGCCGAGCCCCAGCTCGACGACCGGCGCGATGCGCGACCTCAGGTCGTCGGTGAGCACCCGGGCGGCCTCGGACCGCGCGTCGAGACCGCCCGCCAACTCCACCAGCGGCACCGCCGCCAGCTCGGCGATGGTCCGGCCGCCGAAGGTCACCGCCAGCGCCTCGGGACGCAGCCGGCTGCCCCCGCACGCGGGGCAGGGCGCGCTGGTCAGGAACCGCTCGGCCTTCGCCCGCAGGGCCGGGCTCTTCGAGTCCGAGAACGTCTTCATCACATACCGGTGGGCGCTCATGTACGTGCCCTGGTACGGCCGCTGGATGCGGTCGGCGTCCCGCACCGGGTGCACGGTGACGACCGGCTGCTCGTCCGTGAACAGGATCCACTCCCGCTCGCCGGGGGGCAGCTCGCGCCAGGGCCGGTCCACGTCGTGGCCGAGCGCGTCGAGGATGTCCCGCAGGTTCTTGCCCTGCCAGGCACCCGGCCACGCGGCGATCGCGCCGTCGCGGATCGACAGCGACGGGTCCGGCACCAGCAGCTCCTCGCTCGTACGGTGCACCCGCCCGAGCCCGTGGCACTCCGGGCAGGCACCCACCGCCGTGTTGGGCGAGAAGGAGTCGGAGTCGAGCCGCTCGGCGCCGGGCGGGTAGGTGCCGGCCCGGGAGAACAGCATCCGCAGTGAATTGGAGAGGTTGGTGACCGTCCCCACGGAGGAGCGCGAGGTGGGTGCCGCGCGGCGCTGCTGGAGCGAGACGGCCGGCGGCAGGCCGGTGATCTCCCCGACCTTCGGCGCGCCGATCTGGTGGATCAGCCGCCGCGCGTAGGGCGCGACCGACTCGAAGTAGCGGCGCTGCGCCTCCGCGTAGATCGTGCCGAACGCCAGCGACGACTTGCCCGAGCCGGAGACGCCGGTGAACACGGCCAGGACGTCCCGGGGGATGTCGACGTCGACGCCCCGGAGGTTGTGCTCGCGGGCTCCGCGCACGCGGACGAACGGGTCATGGGGGTCGCGGTCGTGCATGGGAGACGACTCTAACCGGAGGTGATCGCGGCCAGCCGACGGTAGGAGTCCAGCAGGGCTGCACGGTCGTACGTGCTGGTCGTGACGAGTACCTCCTGCGCGCCCGTCTCCTTCAGCACCGTCTCCAGCTCGTGCGCGACCTGCTCCTCGGTGCCGGCGATGTGCCCGGTCAGGCCGGACTCGTAGAAGCCGCGCTCCCTCTCCGTCATCGCGCGCTCCGCCACGCGCTCGGCGGGCGGCAGCGGCGGGAAGGTGCCGTGGGTGCGGGAGTACGCCATGGACCAGGCCTCGGGGATCAGCAGCCGCCGGGCCTCCTCGGGGGTGGCGGCCACGGCGATGGTGCCGGAGACGACGACGTAGGGCTCCGCAGCCCAGGGGGAGGGGCGGAACAGGTCCCGGTAGTGGTCGATCCCACGCCGCATCTTCTCCCGGTTCCCGAGATCCCCGATGACCATCGGCAGCCCTGCCCGCGCGGCGATGCCGGCGCCCTCGCCCATGGCCAGGACGAACGGCGGCACGCTCATGCCCTCGGCGGGCCGCGCGTGGACTCCCGTGGGGGAAGTGCCCCGGAACCAGCCGAGCAACTCCCCGAGCTGCGCCTCGAAGTCCTCGGCGTCGCCCTTGTCGCGGCCCAGGGCCCTGCGCACCCCGTCCGTGAAACCGACGGACCGGCCCAGGCCCATGTCGATCCGGCCGGGGAACAGCGACTCCAGCACCCCGAACTGCTCGGCCACCACCAGCGGACGGTGGTTGGGCAGCATCACCCCGCCGGTGCCGACCCGGATCGTGCGGGTCGCGCCCGCGACGGCGGCCGCCAGCACGGTCGGCGCGGAACCCGCCACCCCGGGCACGCCGTGGTGCTCCGAGACCCAGAACCGGTGGTATCCGAGCCGCTCCAGCTCCTGCGCCAGCCGCACGGTGTCGCGCAGCGCCTCGGGGTGGGTGTGCCCCTCGCGGGTGCGGGAGCGGTCGAGGACGGACAGGCGCACGGGTTCCATACGAGGTTCTACACCGGACGGGGCCGCCGGTATTCCGCCGTGGGCACGCCGCGGCCACCGCCGGAAAACCGGGTGACCGCGTCCCGGCACGTCAGGACAATGTTCCGGGTGTCCCGTAGCGAAAGGCGGCCGACCGTGACCGTCCCCAACGTCCTGCTCTCCGGCATCGTCGGATCGACCGCCTACGGCCTCGCCCGCCCCGGCTCGGACATCGACCGGCTCGGCCTCTTCGCCGCGCCGACCGAGGAACTGCACGGGCTGCGCCGGCCGAAGGAGTCCCATGTCAGCACCGCGCCGGACCGCACCCTGCACGAGGCCGCCAAGTGGTGCCGGCTGGCCCTGGGCGGCAATCCGACCGCGATGGAGCTGGTGTGGCTCCCCGACGACCTGTACGAGGTGCGCACCCCGCTCGGCGACGAGCTCATCGGCATCCGCACGGCGTTCCTGAGCGCCAGGCGGGTCAGGGACGCCTACCTCGGCTACGCCACCCAGCAGTTCCGGCGGCTGGAGGCCCGCGGCGACGGTGCGTTCTCCGCGGACACCCGGGGGCGCACCGCGAAGCACGCCCGGCACCTCAAGCGGCTGTGCGAGCAGGGGCTTCAGCTGTACACCACCGGGCGGTTGATGATCCGGGTCGAGAACCCGGAGGAGTACCACGCCTTCGGTGAGCGCGTCGCCGCCGACCCGTCGGCCGCGCTGCCCCTGCTCAGGCAGTACGAGGCCGCCTTCGACGAGGGCCCCACGGCGCTGCCGGACGAGCCCGTCGAGGCGCCCGTCGAGGCGTGGCTGCGCCGGGTCCGGGCGCACTTCTACGCCCAGGCGGAGCGCTCGGCCCTCAGCGCCTAGCGTTCCGCACACCTCCTCGACGGGCGGCAGGGAGGGTCAGTCGCCGGTGCCCACGAGCATCCGCACCTCGAACTCCTCATGGGCGGCGGCGTCCTCGCCCGGGTCCTTGTCCAGCACCGTGCCGAGCCAGCCCAGCAGGAAGCCCACGGGGATGGAGACGATGCCGGGGTTCTGGAGCGGGAACCAGGCGAAGTCGGCCTCGGGGTAGAACGACCCCCGGGCCGAGGAGACGACGGGGGAGAACACGGTCAGCAGGACCGAGCAGAGCAGTCCGCCGTAGAGGCTGAGCAGGGCTCCCTTCGCCGAGAAGCGCCGCCAGAACAGGGTGTAGACGATCGTCGGCAGGATCGCGGACGCCGCGATGGCGAAGGCCAGGAAGGCGAGCGTGGCGGTGTTCGCCCCCCGGGCGACGAGGGCCAGCAGGATGCCCAGGACGCCGATGACCGCCCCGGACAGCCGGGCCACGGTCAGCTCCTCGGTCTCGCTCGCCCTGCCCTCGCGGATCACCTCGCTGTACAGGTCGTGCGCGAGGGAGGAGGCCGCGGCCAGGGTGAGACCGACCGCCACGGCCAGCAGCGTCAGATACGCCAGACAGGTCAGCAGCGCCGTGAGGAGGCTGCCGCCCAGCTCGTGGGCGAGCAGCAGCACCGAGGCGTTGCCGGTGCGGTCCGTGCTCTCGATGGTGTCCCGGCCGAGCAGCGCGGTGGCGCCGAGGCCCATGATGCCGGCCCCGAAGCAGACCGCGCCCACCAGGCCGACGGCCCACAGCACCGACGAGCGCAGGACACCGCTGTCGCGCGGGGTGAGCAGCCGCATCAGCACGTGCGGGAGGGCGGCGAGGCCGAGGACGATGGCCAGTTCGAGGCTGAGGAAGTCCAGCTTGTTGCTGACGGTGCCGCCGTAGCGCAGCCCGGGTTCGAGGAAGCCCAGGCCCGAGCCGCTGCGCTCGGCGGCCCGCTCCAGCAGCAGGTCGGGGTTCCAGTCGAAGTGGTGCAGCACCCAGCCCGCGGTGAACAGCACGCCCGCCACCAGCATGACGGCCTTGATGATCTGGATGACCGTCGCGCCGGGCATGCCGCCGAGCGAGGCGTACAGGATCACGAAGACGCCGATCACGACCACGCACAGGGTGCGGGTGGTGCCGCTCGGCACACCGGTGAACTGGGTCAACAGGGCAACGCTGCCCACGAGTTGGGCGACCAGGTAGAGCGTGGCGATGGCCAGGACGCAGACCGCCAGCGCCACCCGGACCGGCCGCTGCCGCCGTGGCAGGCGCAGGGCCACGGTGTCTCCGAGGGTGAATCTGCCCGTGCGGTGCAGGGGTTCGGCGATCAGCAGCAGCACCGTCATCCAGGCGACGGTGGTGCCGCCGAGGTACATCAGTCCGTCGTAGCCGGTGAGGGCCACGAGGCCGGTGCTGCCGAGCAGGGTGGCGGCGGAAAGGTAGTCGCCGCACATGGCCAGGCCGTTGCGCAGCGGGGACATGGCGCGGTTGCCCAGGTAGAACTCGCTGATCTCGTCTCGCTGCGGAGCCGTCAGCAGGGCCGTGAACAGGGTGATCACGACCACGGTGAGAAACAGGACGAACGTCAGCCGCAGGCTGCTGTCGTCGATGGCGGCGGCGGTCACCACGTGCGGAACCCCCTCGTTCCGGGCGGGAGCGGCCGCCCGGTGCGCTGCGGGACTCCCGCCGACCGGGCCCGGCGGCTCTCGGTCTCGTGCAGCCGGGACCTCAGGCCGCGGGCGAGCGGATCGACCCGGGCGCGCATGTACCGGGTGTAGCACCACGCCGTCACGCCCATGACGACGAACTGCCCCAGACCGAGGGCGAGTCCGACGGTGAGGCGGCCGGACAACGGCTGGTTCATCACCCCGGGCACAAAACTCGACAGCACCACATACAGCAGGAATCCACCGACGGACACGATCGTCGCCCGGAGGCCGAATCGACGCTGCGCACGGCGCAGAGAGTGAAATTCGGGATGGTCGGATATGCGAGCCGGCGGAGTTTGTTCGACGTGCGGCAGCGGGAATGTCGGAGTGTCATCCCGCCGCGGGAGGAATTCGGGCACAGGCGCACCTTCTTCGCTGCATCGTGCCCCGCACTCGACCCTGCCGGGTCGGTGGACGCGTCCGGTTTTCGGGCAGGGTGAACAGACGCCGGACGCGCGGTGGGGTGCGGGCTCTGTGGGGGGTTCGTGAATCCGGGAAACTCCCTGTCCGGATTCACGTGGACGGCCTCGGGGTGCGGTGTGAGTCCCCGAACGGCCCCGGCCACGGTGGTGGCGAGGCTGGAAGCGGAGTATGGCAGTGCTGTGCTTGAGTCATCAACTGGAAAGGCGAATTACCCACCGTCCATGGCGCGTTCACGCCCCCGGTGACAAGTACGGACCAATTCCCGGCCCCGTCCGTCCCGAATGCGCTTAGGCTGGGCGGCGTGAGTGACGACCGCAGCAGGGCCCCGCTGGCCGTGTTCGACCTGGACAACACCCTCGCCGACACCGCGCACCGGCAGACGTTCCTGGAACGCAGGCCGAAGGACTGGGACGGCTTCTTCTCCGCTGCGCCGCAGGACCGGCCGATCCCGGAGGGCATCGCGCTGGTCGAGGAGCACGCGCGCGCGTGCGAGATCGTCTACCTCACCGGGCGGCCCGAGCGCTGCCGTCGGGACACGCTGTACTGGCTCGCCGCCCAGGGACTGCCCGAGGGACCCGTGTACATGCGCGGGGACGCCGACCGGCGGCCCGCCCGGTTCACCAAGCTGGCCGTGCTGCGGCGGCTGGCCCGCACCCGCGAGATCCGCGTCCTGGTGGACGACGACGAACTGGTCTGCGCGGACGCCCGGCGCGCGGGTTTCACCGTCGTGCGGGCCGACTGGGTGACCCGGTCCGCGCAGATGAGGGCGGCGCAGGAGCGGGAAGGGCGGACCTGAGACCGTCACCGCCCCCGCCGGAGCGTAAGCGGTGACGGTCGGAGGGCCCGCCCGCGGCCGTCTACTCCGACTCGTCGAGGCGGAAGCCCACCTTCAGGCCCACCTGCCAGTGCGCGATCTGCCCGTCCTCGAGCTGACCGCGCACCTGCGTCACCTCGAACCAGTCCAGGTTGCGCAGCGTCTGCGAGGCCCGGTCGATGCCGTTGCGGATGGCCTGGTCGACGCCGTCCGGTGAGGTGCCGACGATCTCCGTGACCCGGTAGGTGTGGTTCGACATGCCGCTGCTCCTGTTCCCATGACGTTCCTGTGCCGGGAGTGTCACGCGTCATTCCACCTTGCCCCAAAGGGCGGCGAAGCGCGAGACGTCGACTCCCGCCGTCACCGCCGCCCCCGGGTTCCCCGGTGTCAGCGCGCCACGCTCAGCGACAGCGCGAACCGGCCCGCGCCGTCCGTCCACCAGTGGGCCAGCTCCAGCCCCGCCGCGGACAGTTCACCGCGTACGCCCTCCTGCCGGAACTTGGCCGACACCTCCGTCCGCATCTCCTCGCCCGCGGCGAAGTCGACGGCGAGGTCCAGCGCCGGCACCTTGACGGTCTGCGCCGTGCGGGAACGCAGCCGCATCTCGATCCATTCGTGCCCGGCGTCCCACAGCGCCACATGGTCGAACGCGGCGGGTTCGAAGTCGGCTCCCAGCTCCCGGTTGATCACGGTCAGGACGTTCTTGTTGAACGCGGCCGTCACCCCGGCCCCGTCGTCGTACGCCCGGACCAGCACCTCCTCGTCCTTGACCAGGTCCGTGCCCAGCAGCAGGGCGTCGCCCGGGGCGAGCAGGGCGCGTACGGACGCCAGGAACGCGGCGCGTTCGGCGGGCAGCAGATTGCCGACGGTGCCGCCGAGGAACGCCACCAGCCGGGGGCCCGGCGTGTCCGGCAGGGTCAGCTCCGCGGTGAAGTCGGCGATCAGCGCGTGCACGTCGAGCCCCGGCCGCTCGGCGGCGAGCGCCTGCCCGGCCTGGGTGAGGGCGCTCTCGCTGACGTCGACCGGGACGTAGGTGCGCAGCTCGGTGAGGGCGTCGAGCAGGTGCCTGGTCTTCTCCGAGGAGCCGGAGCCGAGCTCGATCAGGGTGCGCGCCCGGGTGGCCGCCGCGATGTCGCCGGAGTGCGCGAGGAGGATCTCCCGCTCGGCGCGCGTCGGGTAGTACTCGGGCAGTTCGGTGATCTTCTCGAACAGGTCGCTGCCGTGCGCGTCGTAGAACCACTTCGGCGGCAGCGTCTTGGGGCGGCCGGTCAGGCCCCGGTGGACATCGGCGCGCAGCGCGGCGTCCGTGGCGTCCTCGGGCAGGGTGCGGGTGAGGTGGAACGGGCTCACGTACGGGACTCCTTCGGCGAGGGGGAGGGCATGGCGTCGTCGGCCGGGTCCTTCAGCGGCGTGAGCAGCACGTCCGTGCGGCTCGCCACGAGCAGGGTCCGGTCGGGGACCTCCCGCCAGTGCGGATCGTCGTCGTAGGGTTCGGAGGCCACGACGGTGCCGCCGCCGGGCCGGGTGAGGTACCACAGGGCGTCGCCCCAGGCGGTCGCCGTGATGGTCTCGCCGTTGGTGAGCAGGAGGTTGAGCCGGGAGCCGGGGGCTGCGGCGGCGACCTCCAGGACGGTGTCGGCCATCGCCTGGCTCTCCTCGTCGCCGCTCCGCAGCCGCGCCAGCACCAGGGCCCACACGAGGGCCGAGTCGTTGCGGGCCTCCAGCGACAGCAGGTCCTCGTGCGGCAGCGTCCGGGACACGGCCGCCAGCGAGCCCGGCCAGCCCCTGACCGCGCCGTTGTGGCTGAACAGCCAGGTCCCCGCGGCGAACGGGGCCGCGGCGGCCTCCGCGTCCGCGCCCGACAGGGTCGCGTCCCGCACCGCGCCCAGCAGCGCGGTGGACCGTACGACCCGGGCGAGATCGGCGAACGACAGGTCCGCCCAGATCGGGCCCGCCCGGCGGTAGCGGGCCGGCACCGGATCGCCCTGCGCGTACCAGCCCACCCCGAAACCGTCCGCGTTGACCGTCCCGTACCGCTGGTGCCGGGGCGCCCACGACTGCCGGTACAGCGCGTGCGGCGGCTCCACGAGGAGCCGGCCCAGCCGCTCCTCGGGCCCCACGTACGCCACATGACGGCACATCAGACGTCCTCCGACCGGGCCGTGCGGAATCCGGAGAAGATCTGCCGGCGGATCGGATAGTCCCAGTTGCGGAAGGTGCCCCGGCAGGCCACCGCGTCCACGGCGAACGAACCACCGCGCAGGACCTTGTACTCGGGTCCGAAGAAGACCTCCGAGTACTCCTTGTACGGGAACGCCTTGAACCCCGGATACGGCAGGAAGTCGCTCGCCGTCCACTCCCACACGTCGCCGATCAACTGGCGCACGCCGAGCGGCGACTCACCGGCCGGATAGCTCCCGGCGGGTGCCGGACGCAGGTGCCGCTGGCCGAGGTTGGCGTGCTCGGGCCCCGGGTCGGCGTCGCCCCACGGGTAGCGCGTCGAGCGGTCACCGGCCGGGTCGTGCCGGGCCGCCTTCTCCCACTCGGCCTCGGTGGGCAGCCGGCGTCCCGCCCAGCGGGCGTAGGCGTCGGCCTCGTACCAGCACACGTGCAGCACCGGTTCGTCGGGCGGGACGACCTCGGTGACGCCGAAACGGCGCCTGAGGAACTGCTTGCCGTCCCGCCGCCAGAACAGCGGGGCGTCGATGCCGTGCTTTTTGATGTGCGCCCAGCCCTCGGGCGCCCACCAGCGCGGGTTGCCGTAGCCGCCGTCCTCGATGAAGGCCTGGTAGGCGCCGTTCGTCACCGGGGTGGTGTCGATGCGGAAGGGCGCCACCTCACGCCGGTGCGCGGGGCGTTCGTTGTCCAGGGCCCACGGCTCGTCGGAGGTGCCCATCGTGAACGGGCCGCCCGGGACCAGGACTTCGGACGGACCGGTGAACAGCGGCACCGGATCCGGGTCGGGCGCGGTCAGGGCCTGCGGGCCGGTGCGCAGCTGATGGGTGATCAGCATCGTCTCGTCGTGCTGCTGTTCGTGCTGCGCGATCATCCCGAAGACGAACCCGGCCTCCGTCAGCCGCGTCCCGTGGAACGCGTGCCGCTCCAGCACGTCCAGTGCCCGTCCGCGCACGTCGGCCGCGTACGCGCGGGCCTCGGCCGGCGACAGCAGGGGCAGCTTCGGCCGTTCCGCGCGCGGATGCTCGAAGGCGTCGTAGAGGCCGTCGATCTCCGGGCGTATCGCCTCGTGCCCGGCGACGGCCCGCAGCAGCCACTGCTCCTCCTGGTTGCCGATGTGCGCCAGGTCCCACACCAGCGGCGACATCAGCGGCGAGTGCTGCGCGGTCAGGTCGGGGTCCTCGACGCAGCCCGTCAGCAGGGTGGTGCGCTCACGGGCCACGACGAGGGAGGCGACCGCCCGCGCGCGGAGCGTCTCGGGGTCGACGGCGCCGGCGTCGACGGCGGGCTCGGTGTCGGTCATCGGCGGAAGTCCTTCCCGTGGGCGCGACCGTCCGTGCCGCGCTGTCGATCGAGCAGGTCGTCGGCGGGGCAGCGGCCCAGGACGACATAGCGGTCCAGATAGGCCGTGACGGCCTCGACGACCTCCGGTGCGGCGCCGAGCCGGGGCAGGGCGTCGAGCGCGGTCGTGAAGCAGGTGACGGCCACCTCGCGCAGTTCCGTGTCGGCCAGGCCGCTGCGGGCCGCGTCCAGCCACAGCGGATTGTGCGGTGCGGGCTGCCCCAGCGTCCGCTCGGCCAGCGGCTTCACGGCCCGGTAGGCGGTCTCGGTGGCCTCCGGGTCGTCGAACAGGGCCGCCGTCACGGCGAGCGGCACGATCCAGCCGTCGTCGCCGGGCTGCGCGTCGATCATGCGCAGTTCGAGATGGCCGCGCGGCCTGACCGGCGGGAACAGCGTCGTGACGTGGTAGTCGAGGTCCTCCCGGGTGGGCGGCCGGGGGGCGCCCGTGCGGATCCAGTCCCGGAAGGTGAGGCCCTCGGGGACGTCCCAGGGCCCGCCGTCCCGCCGTACGCACATCACGGGGGAGTCCAGCACGTGCCGGGCCCAGGCGCCGCGCGGGTCGGTGTCCAGCCGCGGTCCGCCCGCCCGGCCGGCGCCGATCCGGGTCCACGCCAGCTGCCGGGTGGACAGCCAGCCGGTCGGCCGGTGCCCGGCGAGCGGGGAGTTGGCGAACGCGGCGACCAGGACCGCGCCCAGCTGGTGGGCCAGCCACCAGCGCCGCACCAGGCCCTGCGGCCCGGGCTCCTCGTGGCCGGCGTCCAGGCACACCTGCACGGAGGCGGAGGCGCACATCATGGCGCGGCCGGCGGGGCCCGTGCGGTCCAGGCACTTTTCCATGGCGTCGTAGCGCGGTTCGCGAAGGAACCGGCGCGGTTCGTGCCAGGGATCGTGGCCGATGCCGACGAGGGCGAGGTCGTCGCGGCGCAGGACCGCGCGGACGGCGTCGAGGTCGGCGGAGACGGTGTCGATGACTTCCGTCAGTGAGGCGGCGGGGGGCGAGCTCAGCTCCAGCTGGCCGCCGGGTTCCACGGTGAGCGCCGACCTCAGGGGCAGCGGCCGCAGTGCCGCGTAGGCCGCTTCGAGTCGTTCGGTCGTGACGGGGAGCCGCGGTTCGCGCAGCTCGTGGACGAGCCATTCCACCTCGACACCGAGGCGGCGCGGCGGGCCGGTCTTGAAGCAGATGCCGCGGACGAGTGCCTCGACCTCGGCTTCGGACAATGAGGTGCGTGGCCGGGTACAGCCACCTACCGAATCGGACATGTCGGGATCCTCCTGAGATTCCACCATGCCACCGGTCCGGGCTCTTCGGCGGCCCGGGCCGGGATCACCCGTCCCACCCAAGACGCTCACGCCGCTCGGCACAAGGGGGCGAAGCGGGGCGTTCCCGGGCCGTCACCCGGCCCGCCCCGGAGTTTCCAGGCACTTTCCCGGGCGTTCTCCCGTGGCGAAAACCCGGTTGCACCCGGGACGCGGCATCGCCCACGATGCCTGCGTGAGCACGACAAGACCGGCCGCGCGGCGCGCGGTCACGGCGCGGACGGGGGTGGCGCCGTGAGCGCGCGCCTGCGCGGTATCGCGCAGCAGACCGAGCAGATCGTCGCGGCCGGGGCCTACCGGGCTCCGGACGGCCGGGAGGTCGCCATCGCCGCGGAACTGCGGGCGGCGCGCGAGGGAACCCGCCTGTACGGTCCTGAACCGGTGCCGGTGCCCGCCGATCGGGTGACCGGGGCGGGGAAGACGCTGGTCGAGGTCACGGGCGAGAGCAGCCTGGAGGCGGCCCGCCGGCTCGGCGGTCACGTGGCCGTGCTCAACTTCGCCTC
This sequence comes from Streptomyces sp. NPDC043685, assembly GCF_056436585.1. Classification (NCBI taxonomy): domain Bacteria; kingdom Bacillati; phylum Actinomycetota; class Actinomycetes; order Kitasatosporales; family Streptomycetaceae; genus Streptomyces; species Streptomyces sp. NPDC043685. The sequence goes on from NZ_JBWKCH010000003.1 coordinate 666,827, forward strand.
CGCCCGCAATCCCGGCGGCGGCTACCTGAACGGCGCCCAGGCCCAGGAGGAAGCCCTGTGCCGGGCCTCCGCGCTGTACACCTGCCTCCTGCGGGCCCGGGCCTTCTACGACCACCACCGGGCCCACCGCGACCCGTTCTACACGGACCGTGTCATCCACTCACCGGCCGTGCCCGTCTTCCGTGACGACCGGGGCGCGCTGCTGGCCGAGCCGTACACCGCCGGTTTCCTGACCTCGCCGGCACCCAACGCGGGCGTGGTGCTGCGCACGGCGCCCGAGCGGGCCGCCGAACTGCCGCGAGCCCTCGCGTCCCGGGCCGAACGCGTCCTGGAGACCGCCGCGGCCCACGGCTACCGCGCGCTCGTCCTGGGCGCCTGGGGCTGCGGGGTGTTCCGCAACGACCCCGCGCAGGTGGCGGAGGCCTTCCGGGCACTGCTCGCGCCCGGCGGCCGCTTCGCAAAGGCCTTCGAGCACGTGGTGTTCGGCATCCTGGACCGGACGCGGGACCGTGCGGTGCTGGGGGCCTTCGAGGAGGCGTTCAGCTCCAGCCGTAGCGTTCCTGAAGGCGGCGCCTGACCCGGTTGAACCGCATGCGGTCCAGGGCGCAGGCCTCCCGGCGCATGCCGTCCTCGTGCAGGCGCAGCACCCGCTCCACGGAGACCCACGAGAACCGGCCCGACCGGTCCCACGGCCCGCTGCCGATCCCCACCCACTCCCGGTCGTCGTCGTGCTGCTTGCTGGACAGCTGCACGGCCAGGAAGGTGCCGCCGGCCTCGCGGGCGACCACCAGCACCGGGCGGTCCTTGCCCCGCCCGTCGTTCTCCTCGTAGGGCACCCACGTCCAGACGATCTCCCCCGGGTCGGGGTCGCCGTCGTGCGCGGGGGAGTACTCCGTCCGCACCGGGCCCACCTCGCGGGGGTCGGCCTGGACGGTGGCGGAGGGGCCGTGACGGCCGGGGACGTTGTCATCGGTAGGCGTGCTCACGGGGGCACCCTAGAGGCTGCCTCTGTGCGCACGCCGCCCGGGTCACTTTCCGTCCGACGGCATCTTCCGGGTCCGCCCGTCACGGGGAAGGGGTGGAGCCGCCCGGGTCACCTGTCGTCCAGCGGCACCTTCTGCGTCTGCCCGTTGAGGGACGAGGCCCCCTGCGGTGCCTGCCCCTTGTGATCCATCGACGCCAGCAGCTGACGGGCCAGGCCCAGCCCCGTGCCGCCCATGGTCAGGGCCTTGGCGAACAGGTCCGCCATGCCGTCGGCGCCGTTGAGCAGCACCATGTTGTCGACATTGCCGAAGGCGGACGCGCCGGCCTTCACGATCTCCGGCCAGTTCTCGGCGAGTTGCTGGGCGACGACGGCCTCCTGGTTCTCGGCCAGGGCGGCGGCACGGGCCTTGATGGCCTCCGCCTCCGCGAGGCCCTTGGCCCTGGCCGCCTCGGCCTCGGCCAGGCCCCGGGCCTGTGCCGCCGCGGCCTCGGCCTCACCCGTGGCGCGGGTCGCCTGCGCGGCCGCCTCGCCCCGGGCCTTGGTGGCCTCGGCCTCGGCGCCCGCGGCCGTCTTGACCCGGGTCGCCTCGGCCGCCGCCGCCAGTTCCGTCTCCTTCGCCTGCGCCTGGGCCGAGGAGATCCGGGCGTCGCGGTCGGCCTCGGCCAGGGTGCGCGTCTCGTAGGCCGCCGCGTCGGCGGGTTTGCGCACATCCGCCTGGAGTTGCTGCTCGCGCCGGTGCGCCTCCAGCTCCGCCACCCGCGTCTCCTGGACGACGACCTCCTGCCGGGCGCCGGCTTCGGCGAGCGGTCCGGCCTGCCGGGCCTTCGCGGCCGCCTTGTCGCGCTCGGCCTGATAGCCGGCCTGGAGGATTTCGCTGTCCCGGGTGGCCTCGGCCATCCGCGCGAACGACTGCTGCTCGGCCTCGGTGGCCAGCCGGTTGGCCTCCGCCTGAGCGATCCGCGCGTCGCGCTGCACGGCCGCCGCGTGCGGCATGGCGAGGTTCTGGATGTAGCCGGTCGGGTCCTCGATCTCGTGGATCTGCAGCGAGTCCACGATCAGGCCCAGCTTCTCCATCTCGGTGCCGCACGCGGCCCGCGTCTGACCGGTGAGCTTCTCCCGGTCCCGGATCATGTCCTCGACCGTCAACCCGCCCACGATGGACCGCAGATGACCGGCGAAGACGTTGTGCACCCGCTCCGACATCAGCTTCTGCTGGTCGAGGAAGCGGCGGGCCGCGTTCGCGATCGACACGAAGTCGTCGCCCACCTTGAAGATGACCACGCCCCGCACCTTCAGCGGGATGCCCTGGTGGGTCACGCAGTCCACCTGGAGTTCGGTCTCGTTCAGGTCGAGCGAGAGCTTGCGCACCGCCTGCACGCCGGGCATCACCAGCGTCCCGCGTCCGGTGACGATGCGGAACCCCATGCCCTCCTCGATGCCCTCCGTACGGTGCTTGGACCCCGAGATGATCAGTGCCTCGTTGGGTTCGGCGACCCGCCACATGAGCTTGAACAGACCGATCAGCGCGAGGACGGCGGCAACCGCCACCCCCGCCACGACGCCGACGACCATCGGCATGCGCCCCCCTTTGCCTGGTGCCCTCTCGGCACCGAACGAAGGGGAGTGTGCTCCTGCCCGGAGCCCGGGTACAGACACCGGGGCATCCTTGGCACAAGCTTGACGCGTACGGCTCTCACCTGCGTCGCAGAGGGCTCAACTGTCGTACGCGGGCGTGACGTAGACGGTTCTCGGCGGCAGGTACTCGACCACCATCACCACCGTGCCCGTCTCGATCCGGTCCGCCGCCGAAGCCGGGTGGGCGAGGAAGTGCTCGGCACCGCCGCGCACCCGGACGATCACCTCGCCGACCAGCCCGGGCCCGATCGTTCCGGTGACCCGCCCCATGAGCCCGACCATCGACGCGTCCGCCATGCGAACAGCCTACGGTCGCTCAAGCAGCGGCGGAACGTGCCGTGACCGGCGGCGACGGCCACATGTCGGCCCAGCGCAGCTCCGCCTCCAATTGCGCGGCCACCTGCACCAGGAGCGGCTCGCTGTTCGCCGGGCCCAGCAACTGCGCGCCGACCGGCAGCCCGTCCGGCGTGAAACCGGCGGGCACGTTGACGCCGGGCCAGCCCAGCACGTTCCACGGCCAGGCGTAGGGGCAGGCGGCGATCATCGCCCGGTCGGTGGCGAAGCCGCTCAGTTCGAGCAGGGCCCCGATCCGGGGCGGGGGAGCGGCGGTGGTGGGCGCGAGGACGACGTCGTAGGAGGTGAAGAACCCGCCGATACGCCGGTGCAGCACGCTCTCCGCGCGCCGGGCCGCCCGCAGCGGGGCTCCGCCGAGCAGCCGTCCCAGCCGGGCCGCGCCCAGGGTGCGCCGGTCCAGCAACGCCGGGAAGGGCGCCTCGACCACGCGCTCGGCGATCCCGGCCGTGGCGCGCGGCACGAAGGTCAGCCCGATCTGCCCGTACGGCGGGTCCGCCTCCTCGACGAAGTGCCCCAACGCGGCGAGCCGCTCCGCCAGTTCGACCACCCGGGTGCGCACCTCGGGCAGGAGCCGGGCGGGCACCGCCGTGAACGGGGGCTTGAGGGAGAGCGCGATGCGCAGCCGTCCGGGGTCGCGGCCGACGGCCCCGGACACGTCGACGGGCGGGGGCCGGTGCGGGTCCTGCGGGTGGTTGCCGCTCGCCGCGTCCAGCAGCAGCGCCGCGTCGGCCACGCTGCGGGCCAGGGTGCCGTTGACGGTGATGCCCTGGAAGGACTCACCGCGCGGCCAGGTCGAGACCCGGCCGCGCTGCGGCTTGATGCCGACCAGATGCGTCCAGGCGGCCGGGATGCGCACCGATCCGGCGCCGTCCGAGCCGAGTGCGGCCGGCACCAGCCCGGCGGCGACCGCGGCGGCCGAGCCGCCCGAGGAACCGCCCGGGGTGTGGTCCGTGCTCCACGGGTTGCGGGTGGCGCCGAAGGCGGGTCCCTCGGTGAAGGGCCACTGCCCGAATTCGCAGGTGTTGGTCTTGCCGATGATCACGGCACCGGCCGCGCGCAGCCGCCGCACCGCCTCACCGTCCTCGGCGACCTGCGGGAACTCCCCGCAGCAGCCGAACGCGGTGGGCTCACCGGCCACGTCCATGTCGTCCTTCACTGCCACCGGGACGCCGAGCAGCGGCCGGTGCGCGCGGTGCTGGGCCGTATCCCCGTCCGCGGCCGCGGCCAGCTCACGGTCGGCGGCGTCGGCCTCGGCGAGCGCGGCCTCGCCACGGACGACACGGAAGGCGTTGAGACCGGACTGCGTCGCTTCGATCCGCGCCAGCGTCCGCTCGACCAGCGCCCGCGACGTCACCTCCCCGGCGGCCAGCGCACGGGCGGTCTCCGCCAGGCCTTCGCAACGGTCGAGCGTCATCGGACACCTCCGGAAGCGGCTTGTCTACCGAACGGTAACGTCCGGTGGCCGGTGGGGGAACGCCGACGACAGGAGTGGAAGTTCACCCATGGGCCACTTCCTCCTCACTGGGCACATCGGCACCTGTTCAAACCATTGACGCACCTCCGCGCCGCCCTTACCTTCTGAGCCCCACTTCTGATCGAGTTGCCGAACCGTGTTCGGGATATCGAACCTCGGTGTTCCAGGGAGAGTCGCCCGTGATCCCACGCCCCGCCGCCCCGTCCCGCCGCACGCTGCTGCGTGCCCTGGTCGCCGTGCCCGCCTCGGCGGTCCTGCTCGGCGAAACCCCCGGGCTGCTCGGCAGTGCCCTGGCCGCCGCACCCCCCAACGGCTCGGCCACCCGCTACACCATCGTGCCGTTCCTCGACAGCGACGACGGCACCGTCAACGTCTACCAGTCCGACGACGGCACCGACTTCCGGCTGGTGCGCTCCTCGGCGTACACCCCGCCCGCGAACCGGATCCGCGACGCCAGCGTCATCAGACACACCGACGGCTTCTACTACCTCATCTACACCACGCACACCTGGCAGGACCCCAGCACGACCATCGGCTTCGCCCGCAGCTCCGACCGCGTCAACTGGACGTTCCTGTACGACTACACCGTCCCCGTCGCGGGCCTGTCCCGCGCCTGGGCGCCCGAGTGGTTCGTCGACAGTGACGGCAGCGTGCACATCATCGTCTCCTGCTCCACCGTGAACGACGAGTGGATCTTCACGCCGTATCTGCTCAGGGCCACCAACTCGGCGCTGACGGCGTGGAGTTCACCCGTAGCCCTGGCCGGCATCGGCGCCAACCACATCGACACGTTCATCGTGAAGATCGGCTCCACCTACCACGCCTTCCCGAAGAACGAGACGACGAAGTACATCGAGTACGCCACCGCCTCGAACCTCGCCGGCCCGTACACGATCCGCCGGACGGGTGACTGGGCGGGCTGGGGCAGCTACCGCGAGGGACCGGCGCTGATGCAGCTCGACAACGGCGGCTGGCGGATGTTCTTCGACGGTTACGGTGACGGGAACTACTACTACAGCGACAGCTACGACACCTTCGCCACCTGGTCGGCCCCCGCCGCGCTGCCCGCGATCTCCGGCACCGCACGGCACTTCACGGTCGTCAAGGAGACCGTCACGGGCGGTCCGAGTCTGGCGCGCAACGTCACGCGCTCCTTCCGCTCGGCCAACTACTCGACCCGCTACTGGGAGCAGCAGTCCTCGCTGCTCAATCTGCCCGTGGTGAGCGCCTCCAGCAGCGCCGCCGACAAGCAGGCCGCCACCTTCACGGTCGTCGCCGGTCTCGCCGACGGCAGTGGCCTCTCCTTGCGCGACGCGGCCGGGAACTACCTGCGCCACTGGGACTTCCGCGCCCGCTTCGACCCGAACGACGGCACGAGCACCTTCGCCAAGGACGCCACGTTCCTCCTGCGAGCCGGCGCCTCCTCGGGTTCGGTCCGCTTCGAGTCGTACAACTACCCGGGGTACTACCTGCGCCACTACGCCTATCAGCTCCGCGTGGAGCGCTCCGACGGAACGGATCTGTTCCGGCAGGACAGCTCGTTCGTGCCGGTGACGGCCTGGGCGTAACGACGGCATGCAAAGCCGGGCCCCACGGTCACCGTGGGGCCCGGCCGGAGGGGGTCAGCGGGTGAAGGTGACCCGGTGCTCCTTCAGAGAGCCGCAGTTGGAGCCGTACACCTGCACGTACGTGTTGGCGATGCTGCCGCCCCAGTCCACGCAGTGGCCCTTGCCGTAGGCGTACGTCGGTCCGGCGTACGACGTGAAGACGCCCTCGTCGTAGTCGCTTTCCTCGGTGTCCGGGACGGAGACCCAGGCGGACATGCCCACGGCCGTGCCCGGGTTGTTGCGGATGGTCGTCACACAGTTCTTGCCGTTGGAGGCGTTGTAGGTCAGGTAGACGGTCCCCAACGAGCCGACGGTCGCCGAGTTGACCGTCTTGTAGCCGCTGCCGCAGACCTTCTGCGGGGTGGTGTTGGGCGCGGCCGAGGCCGGCGACGCCAGGGCGGTCATCGTTCCCACGGACAGTGCCGCCACGGCGGACGCGGCCAGGACGGAACGGGTGAATCGCATATTTCCCCCTTGCAACTCTTCGAGGTGGTTGCTCCTGCATGGTGTGACCCGCGGCCTGCCCAAAGGGTTGTGCGTCGGTTCGCAGGAAAATCAGGGCAGTTGGGGAAGGCGTGTGCCGGGGGCGCGGTCCTGGCGGTGGGTGCCCGAGCTTCCCCGGATGCCGCGCGTTCTACTCATGGGCCGCCGAAGGCACACGCGAGATCCAGAGGATCTGTGCAGGGGTGTCACACAGGCTGCACACGGCCCTTTCAAAGTCTCGTTAGCGTTACGGCTCGATCCCACGTGCGAACGTGACCAGGCGCGGCCGGCGAGCCGCCGGAACAGCCAGATCGGGAAAACCACACATGGACTACTGCTCCTCGTGCCGTCGGCACCTCAACGGCGCCCTGGTCTGCCCGGGGTGCGGCGCCTACGCCCCGGACATCGACCCCTCCGCCTTCAGCCGCCCGGCCTCCGCCCCCGCGCCCGTTCTGGCCTCCGCGGAGCCGGCCTGGGAGTACCCGGCCACCGAGAGCGGACACGACGGGACCGGATGGGACGAGATTCCGCCGCCGCGGGAGGCCCCCGCCGCCGGTTCCGGCCTTCCGGAGCAGGACGGCCCGGTGGAGACCGGCACCACCGAGGGCTATGAGGCCCGCCCGGAGGGGCGGGCGGCCCGGCGCCGTCAGATGGCCCGCTGGAAGAAGAACCAGCGCCGGGCCGTGGTCGCGACGGCGGTCGCGCTCGTCGGAGGCGGCCTGACCGTCGCCGCGATGAACGGCAACGCCAAGCCCGGCGTGCAGGCGGCCGCGACGCCCGAGGACACCACCATGGGCGGCGCCGCGGGAGAGGCGCCCACCTACACCGAGCCGACGTCGAGCCGGCACGACTCCCCGCGCGCCGCGCAGCACACCGACCGCGCCTCGCGCCACCAGCAGTCCCGGGCCGCCGACCCCCGCACCACCCCGACGGACCCCCACACGGACGCGGCCGCCGCGCCCCGCGAACTGCGGCTGACGACCTCGCCGCAGCGCAGGACCGTCCCGAACACCGTCGACACCGTCACCGGCAACGCCGGTTCGGCCGTCTCGTCCGGCACGTCAGGTGCGACCGGCCCGTCCGGCTCATCGGGTTCGACGGCCACCGAGCCGACGGCAGCACCGGCCGCCGGAACCGGTTCGGACGCCCGGCAGCCGACGGCCCCCTCGACAGCCCCGCCCGCGGCGGCCGAACCGCCCGCGGCCTCCACCTCCGACTCCGGGTCGAAGGAACTCTGCCTGCTCGTCATCTGCCTCGGCTGACCGGATGCGGCCATCGGCGACCGGTGGCCGCGCACAACCGCCCTCCCTGCCCGAATCCTCCCCCGTCCCGGGCGATCGCCCGCCCGGACCGCCGGCACTCTGTGAACAGTGGAACCACGACGCCACGTTCGGCGTGACAGAGATTGCCGGCGTCGGCGCCGTCGCGAGCGGGCGCGGACCACGCCTGAAAACCGCCCGCTGAGCGGCCCCGCCGGGCGCGGGGGCCGACCGTACAATCCTCGCGACCAAATCGGGGGCGACATCAGCGGGGGAGTCCGCGTGGAAACGATCATCGTGCAATTGCCCGGTACCGACCAGTGGGGCGCGGAGGGAACGGGCAGTCCCGAACTGATCCACCTGGGGCCGGGGGACATCGCCGACTTCGGGCGCGGCGGATCGGGGGTCCGCATCGTCTTGACCGACCCGGGGATCTCCCGCCGGGCCGGGCAACTGGAAGCGGCCGGGGACTACTGGCGGCTGTCCAACTTCAGCCGCAGCGTCTCGTACGTCGTGGAGAACCTGGAAGGGGCCGGCGAGTACCTGACCGTCGCGCCGGGGCGGCTCGGGGCGCCCGTGCCCTTCGAGTTCTCCCGCGTGGTGCTGCCCGCCCTGTCCGGCACCGCCGCGTTCAAGGTCTTCGCACCCCAGCACGCCTATCTCGGCGAGCAGTCCGTGCCGGGCGGCGGCGAACAGACCGTGCACCCCTTCGCCCTGGACCCGACGTCGAAGTACTTCCTCGTCCTGGTGGCCCTGTGCGAACCCCGGCTGCGCGACCCCTCCGACTCCGCTCTGCCCGGCGTCGGACAGATCGTGGAGCGGCTGCGGCCGCTGGCGTCCTGCCGCGATCTGACCCGCTCCGCGGTCAACTACCACATCGACTACCTGGCCTTCACCAAACTGCGCCTCGACCTCGGCGAGGACACCGCGGCCACGGCCGACGGCGGCCGCACCGGCGCCAAACGCACCCGGCTCGCCTCCGTCGCCCTGCGCTTCGGCCTGGTCCGCGAGGAGCACCTCGCACTGCTGCCGCCCCGCGCCACCGCCGGCCGCCTCACGGACCCGCAGGAGGCAGGCGCGTGACCACGCCCGAGGAACGGGACGACGAGCTGGAGACGCCCCGCCCGCCCCGGCTCCCGCAGGGGTTCCGCATCGAGGGCTGGGAACTGGGCCCGGTCATCGGCTCCGGCGGCTGGGGGACCGTCTACGAGGCCCGTGCCGTCGCCGACGGCACGCCCGTGGCCGTGAAGGTGCTGCCGACCGGCTCCCTGGGCCCCGGGCAGCGTGCCGCGCTCGGCGAACTCGTGGCCCGCGAGGTCCGGTTCAGCGCGGAGGCCGACCACCCCCACCTCGTCCGCACCCACGCCGTGTGCACCGTCGAGGCCCCCCGGCTGCCCACCCTGGACGGCGCGATCGCACTGGTCATGGACCGGGCCGAGGCCAGCCTGAAGGACGTGCTGGACGCCGCGGACACCGGCGGGCCGATCGCCGACGCCGACCGCGTGCTGCGCGGCGTCGCCGCCGGGCTCGCCCACATGCACGACGCCGGCTGGGTGCACGGCGACCTCAAACCCGCCAACGTCCTGCTGGGCCCCGACGGCCAGGTCTGGCTGGCCGACTTCGGCCTCACCGCCGAACTGGACGGCACCCACGCCCACTTGCCGCCCCTGGGCACCCTCGACCACCTGCCGCCCGAGTGGTGGTCCCAGCGCACCGGGACCCAGGGCGCCGTCGTCCGGCCCACGGCCGACATCTGGGCCTTCGGCGTCCTCGCCCACCAGGTGCTCACCGGCGGCCTGCACCCCTTCCCGGGTGCGACGGCCCGGGCCCGCTCGCTCGCCGCCCAGACCTACGCCCGCGGCACCGCGCCCCTGCGGCTCGACGCCGGGCTGGACGAGGATTTGCGCCGGCTGATCGCCGACTGCCTGGCCCCCGACCACGCCGGCCGCCTCCCGCACACGGCCGCCAGTGTCGCCGCCCGCGTGGAGGCCGTCACCGGCGGGCCCCACCGCCGCCGAAGACGGACGGCGCCCGCGGTCGCGGCCGGGCTGATCGTCCTCACCGCCGCCGCGGTCGCCGGGGCCGCCCTGCTCGGGGGAGGCGGAGGAGGCGGCCAGGACGATGAGCGCGGCGGCGCGACCCCCACCGTCACCGGCACCCCCGGCCGGCCGACCGGTGAGATCCCCGAGGACTCCGACGTACCGGAGGCGCTGCGCCCCGTCATCGCCCGCGCGGCCCACCGCTGCTCCGACGAGGAGATCACCCCCGCCCTGCTCGCCGCGCTGATCAAGGCCGAGAGCAACTTCGACCCGAAGGCCTCCCGCCCGGCGAGCGAGGAGTACGGCATCGCCATGTGGACGCCGTCGGTGTTCCGCGCCTGGGCGGTGGACGGGGACGGCGACGGGGACAAGGACCACATGTCGCCGCCGGACGCGATCTCCACCATGAGCCTGTACGTGTGCTGGCTCGACCAGCGGTTCAAGCAGGCCGGCCTGCCGAAGAAGGACCTGCCCGCGCTGGTCGCCGCCGGCTACCGCACCAGTGACCGCACGGTCATCGAGGAACGCGGTGTGCCGCAGCGGGTCCGGCCGCACGTGGACAAGGTGATGCGCTACCTCGCCGAGTACCAGAGCTGAGCCGCACGCACGCGAGCGGTGGGCGGGGCCGACGCCCCGCCCACCGCTCGTCCCCCGCTCCCGTCACGGCCGCGGCGAGCCGCACTCCGGGACGTTCGGCAGCCGGTTGTCCGGCGAGCTGATGTAGATGCTGGAGATGTAACCCCCGTACTGCGGCAGGTACGCCCACCAGTCGTTGGTGTACGGCGGCACGCTGACCTCCTCGCCCCGGATCTGGCAGCTCACGAGGACCTCGACGCCGGCCGGGAGCCGGGTCATACGCTCGTCGCCGGTGCTCGGGCCCCTGCGGACGCTCACCAACTCGCCCCAGGTGCCGAACCAGGTCCCGGCGGGCCGCTTCGCCCCCGGCACGTTCAGGGAGCGGGTCAGGACGCCCAGGTCGGTGTACGCCTTGCCGTACGACGTGCCGTCCTGGTGCAGTGTCAGCACGGCCACGATCGAGCGGTCGTCGGGGCCCACCGTTCCGGTGGTGTGCAGCGCGGGGCGGGTGAGGTTCACGCCCGCCGCGGCACGGGGTGCTACGCCTGAAGGGGCGGGAGCGGCCGGCTCCGCCCGTGATGCCGAGGAGGCCGTATCGGGCCCGCACGTGCCCTCGGCGAACTTCCCGGACCAGCCCTGCTTCACCGCCCAGGGCCGGTCGAACGCCCCCGCGACACCGAAGTGCTGGTCGAAGTGGTCGGTGGCCGAACAGCGCGTGGAGCGGCGCAGGTTGTCCATGATGAAGTCCCGGACGGGCGCGGGTGCCTTCTCCAGGATGTACCGGTAGATCGACACGGTGTCCCGGGCGGAGAGGGCGGTGTAGCCCCAGAAGCCCTCGTAGCCGGCGGGAGGTGCAGCCGTGTCGCGCAGACCGACCGCGGACCGCTCGGTCATCCGCTTGATGATCGCAGGGCCGCCGTACGTCGACCAGTAGTGATTCGCGGCGTTGTCGTCGCTGCCGCGCAGCATCGGCTCCAGCCGGGCGCGGTCCGCCGCGGGAATGGTGTAGTCCGGCCCGCGGTCCCACAGGAAGTCCAGGACCAGCAGAAGCTTCACGATCGAAGCGGACCGGAACTGCGCGCTCGCGTTGACCTGTTCGGTGAACGTGCCGGCCTCACGGTCGAAGACGGCCACTCCGGCGGTGACACCGGGCGGGATCTGCGCTTGGGAGATCTGGACGGTTCCGGCGGGTTTCCCCGTCCGGGGTTGTGCCGCCGCACCGCTCGTGAGTGACGCGACCGTGACGACGGCCGCGAGCGCGGCCGCGCCGCGCAGGAGCATGCGCATGGTTGCCCTTCCTGTATCGCCCGGGTGGTCCCGCGGGGCCTCGGCCCGCGGCGCCACGATAGGAGCCCGGACGCGGCGAGCGGTCCTGACGAATGTCAGGGCCCGGCCGAGCAGGGAACGGACTGCGGCTTCGAACCCTGACGAATGTCAGGTGTCGGCGGTGTGGTGGCGCCCCGTACGGTCACGACCAGCGAGCGACGGCCGGGGCCGGCCGTCGCGCCCGACCGCATCACCCGCCGACACACGAAAGAGGGCTCATGAGCCGCCGATCACTCAGGACACTGCTGGCCGCGGGGGGCGCCGCCGCGGTGATGGCGCTCCTTCCGACCACCGCCCAGGCCCAGTCGTACTCGGGCGGCAACTACGGGCTGTACGGGCAGGAGGGGCAGTACCCCACCACCTCCTTCTGCACCGGTTCCTTCCGGCAGATCGGAGCCACCAAGTACGCCGAGGGCATGGCGCTGAAGTACTTCTACTCCGACAAGTGCGGCTCGTTCGCCCGGATCGAGAACTCCCGGCCCGGCTGCGAAGCCGTGCTGCAGCGCTCCGACAGCGGCGTCGGCCGCACCGACGGCTGGGTCTCGGAGACCGTCGACTCCGGCATCAACTACGCGTACACGAAGATGGGCAACAACCTCAACGGCCGCGTCTCGCGCGCCCTGCTCGCGTGCGACGGCCACGACCTGGTGTACACCGGCTGGTACTGAGCCCCACGACTCGCCACACGGGGCGGCCGGTTCTCCGGCCGCCCCCTCGGCGTCCGCACGGCCGCCCCTTCGGCGTCCGCGGAACACGGCCGAAAACCGCTCGACGGCGTCCGCCGCCGCTGCCTACGATCCTGCGCGCGGCATCGCGTGCCGGTCACCGTCCGGGTGAGGCATGGAGGCGCCGCGGAGATGCCCGTGGAGGCATTCAACCGTGTCAGTCGAGTTCAATCACACCATCGTCCTGTCCCGTGACCGGGAGAAGTCCGCTCACTTCCTCGCAGAGATCCTCGGACTCGAAGTCGGGGCACCGACCGGGGTGTTCCTGCCGGTGACGACCGCCAACGGCGTCACGCTGGACTTCCTCACCATCGACGCCGACATCCCCATGCAGCACTACGCGTTCCTCGTCTCCGAGGACGAGTTCGACGAGGCGCTGGCCCGCCTCGTGAAGGCCCGGATCCCCATCCAGGCCGACCCGCACGGCAACCACCCCCGCCGTATCAACCGCAACGACGGCGGCCGAGGCGTCTACTTCCTCGACCCGGCTGGTCACGGCATGGAAATACTGACCCGCCCGTACGGCAGCGATCCGGCTTCGGAGCTGAACGGAGTCACGGAGGACGTGCCCGGGGCGGTCTGATCCGGCCGGGTCGGTCAGCCGCCGTCCTGTTCCACCGCCACGGGGGCCGGTTCGGAGCCGGTCCCCGTGGCGTGCTCCCGGCGGGGGAGCAGCAGCGGCGTGGTGAGCAGCAGGACACCGGCCAGCGCGAGGGCCGTCCGGGGACCGGTCCGGGCGGCCAGCACACCCCACAGGGCGGTCGTCGCCGCGGTGACGGCCTTGCCGGTGGCCGACCAGGCGGCCAGCGTGCGCGTGACGCGGTCCCTGGGGGTGCGGTCGAGGCGATGCGTGGCGAGGACCGGGTTGAACACGCCGCAGCAGGCGATCAGGCCGAACTCGACCAGCATGACCAGGACCAGACCGGACGCGCCGGGACCGGTGAGGACCAGGCCGACCGGCCAGCAGGCCCGCAGCGCCCCCGCGGTGAACAGGACCCGGTGCCGGCCGTGACGCGCCACGAGGCGGGGGGCCAGGCGGGAGCCGAGCAGGCCGCCGGTGCAGGGCACCGCGAAGGCGAGGGCGTACTGCCACGGGGCGAAGTGCAGGTCGTGGACCATCAGGATCAGCAGCGGCGGGGACCCCGCCATGATGAGGGAGTTCACGACGAGTGAGTTGAAGAACAGCGGCCGCAGGACCGGGTCGGCCAGGATGTGGCGCCAGCCGTCGAGCAGGTCACCGGCCCGGGTCACCGCCGGTTCCGTCCGCGCCGGGGGCTTCTCGGCGTCGCCGATCGCCCGGAGACCGGCCGCCGAGAGCAGATAGCTCACGGCGTCGGCCACCACCGTCGTCACCGGCCCGAACAGGCCGATCGCGGCCCCGCCCAGCGGTGGCCCGACCATGCTCGCGGTCCACGTCGTCGCCTCGAACCGGCCGTTCGCCACGAGCAGGTCCTGCCGTGGCAGCAGGTCCTTGAGGAACGCCCCGGCCGCCGCGTTGAAGGTGATGTCGGACGCCGCCACCACCACCGACACCAGCAGCAGCTGGGCGAAGCCGAGCCGGCCGAGGGTGAACGCCGCAGGGACGCTCAGCAGCACCAGGCACCGGATCAGGTCCGTCGCCATCATCACCGGCCGTTTGCGGCGCACCTCGACCCACGGCCCGAGCGGCACCGACACGGCGGCACCGACCGCCGGTCCCACCGCGGCCAGCAGCGACACCTGCGCCGGCCCGGCGTCCAGCGCCAGGACCGCGATCAGGGCGAACGCGTCGAACGCGAGCCATGTGCCGGCCGTGCTGACCGCGTACGCGCCCCACAGCCACCCGAACCGCCGCCCCAGCGACCGCCTGCCCGCCATACCCGGCGCACTCCCCGCTCTCCCGGACAACCCGGTGTTGTCCGGGAGTCATCCAAGCGAGAGGCGGGCCGGGCGGCAAACAACCGTCACGCACCTGCGTCACAACTACTCGTTGTGTCGCCGGGGTGAGGGCTCAGCGCTGGTACAGCCCCACGAGCGTTCCGTCCGCGAGGCGGCGCTTGTCGACCTCCGCGTGCACCTGGTCGGCGCGCGGGGCGTCGGGCAGGACGCACGGCTCCGACAGGGCGTAGAGCCGGAAGACGTAGTGGTGGGCGTCGTCGCCCGGCGGGGGATGCGGGCCGCCCCAGCCGGGCTGACCGAAGCCGTTGACGAGTTCCGTACCGCCCGGTGGGCTCTGCCCGGCCGCCACGCCGTCGCTGTGCGGGTCGATGCCGACCACGACCCAGTGCGCGAAGGTGCCCGACGGGGCGTCGGGGTCCTCGCACAGCAGAACCAGTTCGGCCGCGTCGTCCGGTACGCCGCTCCAGCTCAGCGGGGGAGAGATGTTCGGCCCTTCGTACGCGTACCGGCGCGCGAGGAAGGAGTGGTCGTTGAACGCGTCGCTGCTGAGTTCGATGCCGGTCATGTGGCCCGGGGTACCCCCGGGGGTCCGCGGACACACGGCTCGGGCCGGATCGACCGGGGCCCGGCGCCCACTCCTCAGGGCCGGGCGTCCGCGCGCCGGGATCAGGCGTCCACGCTCACCGCACACGACCACCCGAACGGGTCCGGCCCGATCCGCAGCCGGTCCCACGCCACCGCCGTCGGAACCGCCCCCGTGATCTCCACGTCCGCGATGCCCGTGACCGCCAGCCGCACGTCCAGACCGCCGTCGGCCTCGTCCGCCTCCACGTCCACGGGGACCTGGCCGTACACCTCCAGCCGGAAGATGATCTCGTCGAGCAGCGAGGCGAGCAGATCGTCGTCACTGGCCTCGGACAGCCGCACCCGGTCCACGGCGGTGGGCCGCACCCCGGAGACATCGGCGAAACACTCCACCATCGCCAGCACGGCCTCGGCCAGACAGTGCTCTCTGCACGCCGCCCACGCCTCGATCCGGATATCGCCGGCACGCGGCACCGCCCGGTGTCCGCACTCGCCCGGCTGCCGTCCCTGCCCGCCGTCGCCCGTGTCACCACCCATCAACATCACCTGCCCCCGGCCCGCCCACCCATGCGGCCCGGTCACCCGTCCAGTCGATCAGACAGGCTCGTCCGCGAGGTAGGGCGGCGCCGGGTCGTACTGGAGGGAACGCCGCACGGCCCGCGCGTGCTCCCGCCCGTGCAACCGGCCGACCAGCCACAACGCGCTGTCGATACCGGCCGAGACACCCTGGCTGGTGACCAGACCGCCGTCCACGACATAGCGAGCGTCCCGGACCACGGTCACGTCCCCCCGCGCTTCCAAGGTGTCCTCGTGATCGCGGTGCGTGGCCACCCGGCGTCCCCGGGCGGGTCCGGCGGCGTGCAGCAGGAACGTGCCGGTGCACACGCCGTGCACCCACGCCGTCCGCTGCGCCGTCTTCCCGATCCAGTCGGTGACCACCGGGTTGTCCGGCTGGACCTCACGCGCGCCCCGCCCGCCCGGCACGTGCAGCACGTCCAGCGGCGGATGGTCCTCCAGGGTGTGGTCGGGCAGGACCCGCAACCCCTTGTCGCAGCGCACGGGCCCGGGGTGCTCCGCGATGAGGACAGCCGTGTCGGCGCCGCCGCGGAGTCGCGCCGAGACGGTGAACACCTCCCAGGGCCCCACGAAGTCGAGCTCCTCGGCGTCCTCGAAGACCAGCAGGCCGTAGGTCGTCATGTGCTTCTGCCTTTCTCCGCGGGATCCGCCAGGAGGCCCGCGGTGGAGCGGAACCTGGCGCGGTAGTCCGACGGCGCGACACCGAGCCGGCGGTGGAACGTCCGGCGGAGGGTCTCGGCCGTCGAGAAACCGCAGCGGCGCGCGATGGCCTCGACCGGCTCGTCCCCCTCCGTGAGCGCGCGCCGGGCCGCCTCGACCCGCACCCGTTCGACGTACGCGCCCGGCGGCGTGCCGAGTTCGGCGGTGAAGCGGCGTTGCAGGTGGCGCGGGCTCAGGCCGGCGTGCGCGGCGAGACCTGCGATGTCGTGCCGGGCGCCCGGATCGGCGTGGATCGCGGCGACGGCGGCCCGCACCGGGTCCGTCGCCGGCTGCCGTGACCACAGCGCCACGCTGAACTGGGACTGGCCGCCCGGGCGGCGCAGGAACAGCACCAGCCGGCGGGCCACCTCGTGCGCGACGTCCCGGCCCAGGTCGTCCTCCACCAGGGCGAGCGCGAGGTCCATCCCGGCCGTCACCCCGGCCGACGTCCACACCCGGCCGTCCCGGACGAAGATCGGGTCGCAGTCCACGCGCACTCCGGGATGCTCCCGGGCCAACTGCCGCCCGCGTGCCCAGTGCGTGGTGACCCGCCGCCCCTCCAGCAGCCCGGCGGCCGCCAGCAGGAATACCCCGCTGCAGACCGAGGCCACCCGTCGGGCACCGGCCGCGGCGGCGGCGATCCAGGCGACCAGCGCCTCGTCCTGACGGGCCCGGTCGACGCCCCGGCCGCCCACCACCACGAGGGTGTCCGCAGCGGCCGGGTCGAGCTCCGCCACGCCGTGCCCGGCGTGCACGAGCAGCCCGCTCACCGACCGGACCGGCCCCGCCCGGGGCGCCACGACCTCGCAGGCGTACCCGCCCGCGCTGTGGAACACCTCGTGCGGCCCGGTGAGGTCGAGCGGCTGGAAACCGTCGAAGACGACGAAGACGACACGGCGATCGGTCACACCCCCCACGCTCCACCGGCCCGTCGCGTGGCGTCAACGACACGCATCCCACGGATCGCGCCACGCCATGGGACGTCCGCCCCGGGGCGGGTACCACGGGAAACGGGGGCGGTCGAGCGATGGGGGGAAGAGGCAGAGCGGTGGGGGCGAAAAGGCCGAGATGAGGGAGATGGGGGAGAGGAGGCCGACGATGATCTCCCGGACCGTCACCGTACCCGCCGGGGGCGCCGCGCTCCCCGGTGACCTCACCGTGCCGCCGGACGCCCACGCGGTCGTGCTGTTCGCGCACGGCAGCGGCAGCTCCCGGCACAGCCCCCGCAACCGTGCGGTCGCCGCCGGCCTGCGTACCGCCGGGCTCGGCACCCTGCTGATCGACCTGCTCACCGAGGAGGAGGAACGGCAGGACGCCGTCACCGCCGAACTCCGCTTCGACATCGCCCTCCTGGGCCGCCGGCTGACGGCGGCCCTCGACTGGCTGGCGAGTGAACCCGGCACCGCGGACCTGCCCGTCGTCCTGTTCGGTGCCAGCACCGGCGCGGCCGCGGCCCTCGTCGCCGCCGCACGGCGCCCCGGCCTGGTACGGGCGGTCGTCTCACGCGGCGGACGCCCCGACCTGGCGGGTGACGCCCTGGACCAGGTGGAGGCACCGGTGCTGCTGATCGTGGGCGGCCGGGACACGCACGTGCTGCGGCTCAACGAGGAGGCGGCCCGGAGGCTGCCCGGCCCGCACACCCTCCACGTGGTGCCCGGCGCCACCCACCTGTTCGAGGAACCGGGCGCGCTCGACCAGGTCACCGAGACGGCCCGGCAGTGGTGCGACGAGCGGGTGCGGGACGCCACGGGCCGGTGACCGGCGGGCGCGTATCGGCCCGCGGGGCCGGGGGTACGCGGAAGCCGGACCGGCCCGGACCGGCCCGGATGGACCGGCCCGGGCGGGGGCCTCTCCGTCACGGAAGCGGAGGTGACCGTCATGCGGTTCCGTGATCGCCGGCAGGCCGGTGAGGAACTGGCCGAAACACTGCGCACCCGGCAGCGCGAAGGGGACCTGCCCGAGCCCATCGTCCTCGCCCTGCCCCGCGGGGGCGTCGCCGTGGCACGCGAGGTCGCGGCCGCCCTCGACGCCCCGCTCGACGTGCTCGTCGTCCGCAAGATCGGGGCACCCCACCAGGAGGAGCTCGGCGTGGGCGCGATGGCCGGCGACGAGGTGCCGCTGCTGGACGAGGACGCCCTGCGCCACCTCGGCATCCGCGAGAGCGCCCTCGCCCCCGTCATCGAACGGGAGCGCGCCGAACTGCGCCGCCGCGAGCGGCTGTACCGGCAGGGCCGACCTGCCCCGGACCTGCGCGGGCGGACCGTGATCGTGGTCGACGACGGTCTGGCGACCGGCTCCACGGCCCGTGCCGCGCTGCGCTTCGTCCGCCGTCAGGCACCCGCGCGGGTGCTGCTGGCCGCACCCGTGTGCTCCCCGGAGGGAGCCGGCCTGATGCGCGCCGAGGCCGACGAGGTGATCTGTCTGCACCGGCCGGCCGCGTTCATGGCCGTGGGCCTGTGGTACGAGAACTTCGGCCAACTGACGGACCAGGACGTCCTGGAGGCGCTCCGGCACGTGCAGCTTTGACCCACTGTTCACCTGGAAGGTGTGGCGGAAACCAGCCACCACGGATCATCATGTCCTCCCCCACACCGCACCAGGAGTACCAAGTGAACGTCTCGCTGACCGTGTGGCTGCTCACCGTGGCAGCCCTGTGCGTGCTGGTCGCCGTCGACTTCTTCGTCGGACGCAAACCGCATGACGTGTCCCTCAGGGAAGCCGGGACGTGGACGGTGGTGTGGATCGTCCTGGCCGTGCTGTTCGGCCTGGGGTTGTGTGGTACTTCGGTGGGAGCGGGCCCACCGGTGAGTTCTTCGCCGGGTACATCACCGAGAAGTCCCTCAGCGTCGACAACCTCTTCGTCTTCGTGCTGATCATGGGCAAGTTCGCGGTGCCCTCGCAGTACCAGCAGCGGGTGCTGATGATCGGCGTTCTGATGGCGCTGGTGCTGCGGGCGGTGTTCATCGCGGCCGGCGCGGCGATCATCTCCGCCTTCTCCTGGGTGTTCTACCTCTTCGGCGCGTTCCTGATCTGGACCGCCTGGAAGCTGGTCCAGGACGCCCGCAAGGAGGAGCACGAGGAGGAGTACCAGGAGAACAAGCTGCTGAAGATCGCGGAGCGGCGCTTCGGCGTGGCCGACCGCTATCACGGCACCAGGCTGTTCGTCACCGAGAACGGCAAGCGGATCATGACCCCGATGCTGGTCGTGATGCTCGCCATCGGCTCCACGGACGTGCTGTTCGCCCTCGACTCGATCCCGGCCATCTACGGGCTGACCCAGGACCCGTACATCGTCTTCACCGCGAACGCCTTCGCCCTGATGGGGCTGCGCCAGCTGTACTTCCTCATCGGCGGCCTGCTGAAGAAGCTCGTGCACCTCTCCTACGGCCTGTCGATCATCCTCGGCTTCATCGGCGTGAAGCTGGTCCTGCACGCGCTGCACGAGTCCGGCGTCCATGTCCCCGAGATCAGCATCCCGTTCTCGCTGGGCTTCATCGTGCTCGTGCTGGCGGTGACGACGTTCACCAGCCTGCGGGCGTCGAAGAAGCAGGAGGCCGAGGCTGCGGCGCGACCGGCCGCCGACTCCCTCGCGGAGGACGGTTCGTGAGCTGATGCCCGTCTCCGGGTGACGTTCGGACCAGGGGCGCCGGCCGCAGGTGTCCATGTGCGGCGGCGCTGAACCGAATGCGCCGGTCAGACGACTCCGTCGGCGCGGAGGGCGGCCACCTCCTCGGGGGTGCGGCCCAGTTCGGTGAGGATCGCCTCGGTGTGCTCGCCCACATCCGGGACCGGGTCCATGCGCGCGGGCACCCCGGCGAGGTCGGCGGGCGGGAGCAGGGCCTCCACCGTGGCGCCCGGCACCTCGACCTCGCTCCAGCGGCCGCGGGCGGCCAGCACGGGGTGGTCCAGGAAGGCGGGCACGTCGTTGACCCCGGCGCAGGCGATGCCGATGCGCTCCAGGTCCTTGAGGATCTCGTCGGAGCCGGAACGGGCGAACCGCTCGGCGACGACGGCGTTGAGCTCCTCGCGGTGGGTGACACGGTCGGATCCGGTGGCGAACCGGGGATCGTCGGCCAGCTCCGGCCGGCCGAGGAACTCGGCGCACAGGGCCATCCATTCTCGCTCGTTCTGGATGGAGAACAGCACCTCTTTGCCGTCACCGGCGGTGTACGTGCCGTACGGCGCGATGGTGGCGTGCTGGGTGCCCAGACGCGGGGGCTGGGTGCCGCCGTAGCGGGTGTAGTAGGCGGGCTGGCCCATCCACTCCGCGAGCGCCTCGAACAGGGAGACCTCCACGGGATGGGCCTCACCGGTGGTGGCACGCGTGTACAGGGCCGTGAGAACGCCGCTGTAGGCGTACATCCCGGCGGCGATGTCGGCGACGGAGATCCCGGTCCGGGCGGTCCCCTCGGGCGTCCCGGTCAGGGACACGAGCCCGGTCTGGCACTGCATGAGCAGGTCGTAGGCCTTGCGGTCGGCCCAGGGCCCGGTCGTGCCGTAGCCGGAGACGGTGCAGGGGATCAGGCCCGGGCGGCGGCCGGTGACGGTCGCGGCGTCCAGGCCGAGCCGGGCGGCGGCGCCGGGGGCGAGGTTCTGCACGAAGACGTCGGCGCCGTCGAGGAGGTCGTGCAGGATCTCCCGGCCGCGGGGGTCCTTCAGGTCGAGCGTGAGGGACTCCTTGGAGCGGTTGAGCCAGACGAAATAGCTGGAGTGGCCGTGCACGGTCGTGTCGTACCGGCGCGCGAAGTCGCCGCCGCCCGGCCGCTCCACCTTGATCACCCGGGCGCCGAGGTCGGCGAGCTGCCGGGTGGCGTAGGGCGCCGCCACGGCCTGCTCGACGCTGACCACCGTGACCCCGGTCAGGGGATACCGCTGCACGCTCATGCCTCAAGCTCCCGAAATCGTGGACGGAGGGCGCTCGGACAGTCTGCCGCAGGCCGAGGACGCCGGGGCGGGCCACCGACGCGATCCGGATCACGCCGAGGGGTGGTTTCGCGGGGCGGTGACGCCGGTGTGGTGCGGTTCCCCGGCGCGAGGCGGCGCGAGGCGACGTGGCGCGGCGCGAGGGCGGCGCAGCTCACCATCGGGCCTGTCCCCGAACACGGCCCGGGCGTGCGGCGGCACCGCCCGGCGTACGAGGGAGGGTCACGGCCGGGTCAGGCGCCGCATCGTGAGGGCCAGTCGCAGCCGGAACCGGCCCTGCGCGGTGCGGATCGGCCAGCCGAGGAGGTGCTCGGCATGGGCCAGGCGGTCCTGGAGCGTGGAGTGGTGGACGTTGATCTCGGCGGCCGTCGGCCCGCAGGCTCGCCGTGGACACCACCGCGTGAGGCGTGGCCGTCAGCCAGGGCGTCGTCGTCGCCGCGGCGGCCTGGAGGGCGCGGACGTCCGGCGGCGGCTCCGCGCCCGGCGCGACGACTTCGGCGAGGAGCGCGACACCGCCCAGTTCATCGGCGTGCCCGACCCGGGGGCCGGAATCCTGCGGGGTGCCCTCGGCGGTGAACCGCAGGGCGGTGCGGGCCTCGGCCCAGGACCGAGGCAGTTCGAGCACGGGGACGGCGGGGCCCACCCCGAGTCGCCCGGCGGGGAGGCGGGGCACCGGGGGAGTGGCGGGCGTCTCGGCGACGGGGGCGGCCGGGGCGGTGACGGGCCCGGTCCGGGACTCCGAAGCGGCCTGCGCGGCCGCGAGCTCCTCGGGCTGTCCCGGCGGGGCCAGGGGACTCCGAGGTCGGGTGGGTCCCTCACGCCCGGCCGGCGCCGGCCGCCGCGCTCGTGGAACCGCGGACCTGGCCCGCGAGGCGATCGCCCGACGGGCCGGACGGGCCAAAACCCGCGTGGCCGTCCGGGCCCGCGTCACCGCCCGGGCGCCCCCACCCGCAGCGCGTCCATGACGAAGTCGAGCAGCCGGGTCACGCGGGGCTGCCAGTCGCTGTGGGGGTCGATCGTCCACAGCCCGCCGATGGCGAGGAAGAGGTCGTCCGCCGTGATTCCGGGCCGGATGGTGCCGGCCTTTTCGGCGGCCCGGAGCAGCCGTTCGGCCGCCTCGGTCACCGGGGCGTGCCCGGGCTTCGCCGGCTGCCCCGGCGCGCTGGTGGCCTGGCGGATGGCGTCGGCCAGGCCCGCCTTGGCCATGGCGAACCGCGCGAGCCGGTCCATCCATTCGCGCAGCGCCCGGTCCGGCTCCCGGCTCTCCAGCAGCGCTGCCGCGGTGTCGGCGACCTGCTGCATCTCGTGTCGGTAGATCTCCAGGACGAGTGCCTCGCGGGTGGGGAAGTGGCGGTAGAAGGTGCCCTGCCCGACGCCCGCCTTCTTGGCGATCGTGCTCAGCGGGGCGTCCGCCGAGCGCGTCAGCTCGACCAGCGCCACCTCCAGGATGCGCTCGCGGTTGCGCTGCGCGTCCGAGCGCAGGGGAGCGTCCTTGTTCTGCCGCACTCGCTCTCCTCGCGGGCCGTGGCCGAAACCGGACCCTTGTTAAGCGGACAGTTGTCCGTTACGTTTTCCCGGTAACGGACAACTGTCCGCTTGTCCCATCGTATCGGCGTGCCGTCCGTACGCACAGCCCGGGGCCGCCGCGCCCCGGGCCGGCCCGCCCGCATCCCGCGGGGCCGCGCGACGGCACCGCCGTCCGGCGCGCCCGTGCTCCATGACCTCACGATGTGAGAGAGAAGGCTTCCATGCCCCCATCGACGTCCAGCGACCTCACCCTGTCCGTCAACGGCGAGAAGTACACGCTGACCGTCGACCACCGCACCACCCTGCTCGACGCCCTGCGTGAGCGCCTGGACCTGACCGGCACCAAGAAGGGCTGCGACCAGGGGCAGTGCGGCGCCTGCACCGTCCTGATCGACGGCCGCCGGAGCGTGGCCTGCCTGCAACTGGCGGTCGCCGCCGAAGGGCGCGAGATCACCACCATCGAAGGCGTGGCCGACGGGGACCGGCTGCACCCGGTGCAGCAGGCGTTCCTCGACCTCGACGGCTTCCAGTGCGGCTACTGCACGCCGGGCCAGATCTGTTCGGCGATCGCCGTGATCGAGGAGCACGCGGCCGGCTGGCCGAGCGCGGCCACCGGCGACGTCCGGCCCGAAGCGGGGCCACCACCGCTCACCCCGGAGGAGATCCGCGAGCGCATGAGTGGCAACCTGTGCCGCTGCGGCGCCTACGTGTCGATCGTCCAGGCCGTGGCCCGCGCGGCACGGGAGACGAAGGGGGCGGCGGCATGAGGGAGTTCGGCTACCAGCGCGCCTACGACGTCTCCGGCGCCGTGGCGCTGCTCGACGGGGACGACGAGGCCCGCTTCCTGGGCGGCGGCACCAACCTCGTCGACCTGATGAAGACCGGTGTCGAGCGGCCCTCCCGGCTCGTCGACATACGCGAACTGCCCCTGAACAGGGTGGAGTCGACCGACGACGGCGGACTGCGCATCGGGGCGACCGTCACCAACGGCGACCTGGCCGCCCACCCCGAGGTCCGGCGCCGCTACCCGGCACTCGCCCAGGCGGTGCTGGCCGGCGCCTCCGGGCAGCTGCGCAACATGGCCACCGTCGGTGGCAACCTGCTCCAGCGCACCCGCTGCGGCTACTTCACCGACGTCACCTCACCCTGCAACAAGCGCGTTCCCGGCAGCGGCTGCCCGGCGATCGCGGGCGAGCACCACAACCACGCCGTCCTCGGAGCCTCCGGCCACTGCGTGGCCACCCACCCCTCCGACATGGGCGTGGCGCTGGCCGCCTTCGACGCGCGCGTGTCGTACGAAACGGCCGCCGGGGCGGGCGAGTTGCCGCTCGCCGACTTCTACCTGCCGGTGGGGGAGACCCCGCAGCTGGAGACAGCCCTGCCGCCGGGTGCGCTCATCACCGGCGTCACCCTGCCCCCCACCGCCACGGCGGCCAACTCCCGCTACCGCAAGGTGCGCGAGCGCGCCTCGTACGCCTTCGCCATCGGCTCCGTCGCCGCCGCACTCGACGTACGGGACGGCCACGTCCACGACGTGCGCCTGGCCTTCGGCGCGGTCGCCTCCCACCCCTGGCGCGCCCGCGCGGCCGAACGCGCCCTGACCGGCGCACCGGCCGACGCCGCGCACTTCGCGGCCGCCGCGGACGCCGAACTGGCCGCCGCGCGGCCCCTGCCCGACAACGGATACAAGGTGACCCTCATGCGCAACCTCGTCGTGGCCGTGCTCAGCGAACTCGCCGAGGAGGCGGCCCGATGACCACCGCGACCAAGTCAGCCGTCGGCACCGCGCACACGCGCGTGGAGGGCCGCGACAAGGTCACCGGAGCGGCCCGCTACGCCGGCGAGATCCCCTTCGCCGACCTCGCCCACGGCTGGCTGGTGCTGTCCACCGTCGCCCGCGGCCGCGTCCGCGCCCTGGACACCGAGGCCGTGCTCGGCATGCCCGGCGTCCTCACCGTGCTCCACCACCACAACGCCCCGCGCGTCGACACCGGCTACATCGGCGTCATGGGCGTCCCACCGGACCCGAGCGTCGGCCTGTTCCAGCACGACCGGGTCCGGCACGCGGGCTGGCCGGTCGCCCTGGTCGTCGCCGAGACCTCCGAACAGGCCAGGGAGGCCGCCGAGGCCCTCGTGGTGCACTACGACCAGGAGCCGCACGACGTGGCGTTCAACGCCGGGCGCGAGACGGAGGCGTACGCTCTCGACGGGCACATGCCGGCCGTGGTGGAGAAGGGCGACCTGGAGGCCCAACTCGCCGCGTCCACCGTGGTGGTGGACGCGGAGTACACCACCCCGGAGGAGCACCACAACCCGATGGAGCCGCACGCGGCGGCGGCCCGGTGGGAGGGTGGCCGGCTCGAGGTCGTCGACTCCAACCAGGGCACCGGCTGGGTCGCCGACGAGCTCGCCAAGCTGTTCTCCCTCGACCCCGGCGCGGTGCGGGTGCGGTCCGAGCACGTCGGCGGCGGCTTCGGCAGCAAGGGTGCCCGTGCGCACCAGGTGGCCGCGGTGATGGCCGCGACCGTCCTGCAACGCCCGGTCCGGGTCGTCATGACCCGCCGCCAGATGTTCTCGCTCGCCGGCTACCGCAGCCCCACCGCCCAGCGGGTCCGGCTCGGCGCCGACGCGGACGGCCGGCTGCGGGCCCTGGAGCACCGGTCGCTGAACCAGACCTCGTCCGTGTACGACTTCGTCGAGCCGAGCGCCGCGGCGAGCCGTTCGATGTACGCCGCCGACGCCCACCACACGGCCAGCCGGCTGGTGAAGCTCGACGTCCCGACGCCGACCTGGATGCGCGCGCCGGGCGAGGCACCGGGCTCGTTCGCGCTGGAGTCGGCGCTCGACGAGCTCGCCGAGCGGTGCGGCGTCGACCCCATCGAGCTGCGGGTCCGCAACGAGCCGGCGGTGGGCCCGGTCTCCGGGCTGCCGTTCAGCAGCCGCAACCTGATCCCCTGCTTCCGGGAAGGCGCCCGCAGGTTCGGCTGGGACGGACGGGACCCGCGGCCCGGCGTGCGCCGGGAGGGCCGCTGGCTGCTCGGCACGGGCACCGCGGCGGCCTCCTTCCCCACGATGGCCATGCCGTCCACGGCGGCCCTGACCGCGGAGGCGGACGGCACCTACTCGGTGCGGATCAACGCCGCGGACATCGGCACCGGCGCCCGCACCGCGCTCACCCTGGTCGCCGCGGACGCCCTGGAGGTGCCCGCCGACCGGGTCCGGGTGCGGATCGGGGACAGCGACCTCGGCCCCGCGTCGATCGCCGGCGGTTCGGCCGGCACCCGCTCCTGGAGCTGGGCCGTCACGGCCGCCGCCCGGGAACTGCGCGACGTTCTCGCGCCGGGCGCGGACATCCCGCCGGAAGGCGTCACCGTACGGTCGAACACGGCCGAGGCCCTCGGGGCCCTCGCCCAGAGGGAGCGGCACGCCTTCGGTGCCCAGTTCGCCGAGGTCGCCGTCGACCCGGGCACCGGAGAGGTCCGTGTGCGCCGCATGCTGGGCATCTTCGCGGCCGGCCGGATCGTGAACCCGCTGACCGCCCGCAACCAGCTCGTCGGCGGCATGATCTGGGGCATCTCCATGGCCCTGCACGAGGAAGCCGTCCGGGACCGGGCGAGCGGCGGCCTCTACGGCGCCGACCTCGCCGGCTACCACGTCGCCGCGCACGCCGACGTACCGCACATCGAGGCCGACTGGGTGGACGACCCCGATCCGGACGACCCGGTCGGCATCAAGGGCATCGGCGAGGTCGGCATCGTCGGCGCCGCCGCGGCGGTCGCCAACGCGGTGTGGCACGCGACCGGCGTACGCCACCGCCATCTGCCGATCCGGCCCGACCGTGTGCTGCGGGCGGGTGGCGATGCTTGATCTGGCGGGGGCCCTGCACGCGTGGACGGAGGAGGGCCGGGACTTCGCCGTCGCCACGGTCGTCGGCGTCGGCGGCAGCGCCCCGCGCCCTCCCGGCGCCGCGCTCGCCGTCTCCGC
Source organism: Streptomyces sp. NPDC043685 (assembly GCF_056436585.1). NCBI lineage: Bacteria > Bacillati > Actinomycetota > Actinomycetes > Kitasatosporales > Streptomycetaceae > Streptomyces > Streptomyces sp. NPDC043685. The sequence continues at coordinate 693,462 of NZ_JBWKCH010000003.1, forward strand.
CGACGGCACGGCCGTCGGCTCGGTCTCCGGCGGTTGCGTGGAAGGAGCGGTGTACGACCTGTGTCTCCAGGCCCTCAGGGACGGCGAGGTGCTCGTCGAGCGGTTCGGCTACAGCGACGAGGACGCCTTCGCGGTGGGTCTGACCTGCGGCGGGACCATCGATGTCATGATCACCCCGCGGGTGGGCGGCCGTCCGGTCGAGAGGGCGGCGCTGGAAGCCGCCGTCCGGGCCGAACCGGTGGCCCTGGCCCGGGTGGTGAGGGGCCCGTCGGGCCTGCTGGGCCGTGCCCTGCTCGTCCGCCCCGACGGCTCACCCGACGGTGGCCTCGGCGGCACCCCGGACCTCGACCGCGCAGTGCTGGACCGGGCCCGAGCCCTGCTCGACGGCGGCCGTACCGGCACGGTGGAGCTGTCCGAGGACGGGTCGCCTTGCCCGGGCGGTGTCACCCTGCTCGTCGAGTCGGCCGTCCCGCCGCCCCGCATGATCGTCTTCGGCGCGATCGACTTCGCCGCCGCCCTGGTCCGTATGGGCAGGTTCCTCGGCTACCACGTCACCGTGTGCGACGCCCGGCCCGTCTTCGCGACCCGGGCCCGCTTCCCGGAGGCCGACGAGATCGTCGTCGACTGGCCCCACCGCTACCTCCGGCGCACCGGGACCGACGGGCGCACGGTGCTGTGCGTGCTGACCCACGACGCGAAGTTCGACATCCCGCTGCTCACACAGGCGCTGCGGCTGCCGGTGGCGTACGTCGGCGCCATGGGCTCACGACGGACCCACGAGGACCGCAACCGGCGGCTGAGGGAGGCGGGCGTGAGCGAGCGCGAGCTGACCCGGCTGAGGTCGCCGATCGGCCTCGACCTGGGGGCCCGGACGCCCGAGGAGACGGCCGTGTCCATCGCGGCGGAGATCGTCGCGGTCCGGCAGGGCGGCACGGGTGCGCCGCTCACCGGTTCCGGCACGCCGATCCACCGCGCCGGGCGCGCGCCGCAGCCGGTCTGAGCGGCGTGCGGCCGGGAGCCGTGGGCGCCTGTGAGACATGCCGGAGCGTCAGCCGGGAGCCGTCGGCCCCTCCGGGACATGCCGGAGGGGCTGCCCCGGGAGTCGTCGGCCCCTCCCGGCATGCCGGAGGGGCCGACGGCCGTTGCCGGCCTCGGCCCCTCCGTGGGCACGCGGTGAGGGCGGTCAGGCCGCGGCGGTCGCGCCGGCGTGGCCGTGCAGACGGGCGATGACCTCGGTCAGCTGCTCGGCGACCTCGGCGTCGTCGGCCGGGTGCGTCTCGGCGAAACGGGTCATCGAGCCGGGGATGGACAGCTTGACGTCCTCCAGCACGGTGCCGCCGGCGATGCCCACGGCCTTGCGGGTCTCGTCGTGCGCCCACACGCCGCCGTACTGGCCGAAGGCGGTGCCCACCACGGCGACCGGCTTGCCGCTCAGCGCACCGGCGCCGTACGGGCGGGACAGCCAGTCGATGGCGTTCTTCAGGACGGCCGGGATGGTGCCGTTGTACTCGGGGGTGAAGAGGATCAGACCGTCGGCGGCGTTCGCGGCCTCGCGCAGCCGCGCGGCGGCGGCCGGGACGTTGCCCTCCACGTCGATGTCCTCGTTGTAGAAGGGGATCTCGGCCAGCCCCTCGAACAGGTCCACCTCGGCACCCTCGGGGGCGAGCTTGACGGCCGCCTCGGCGAGCTGGCGGTTGTGCGAGCCGGCGCGAAGGCTGCCGACCAGGGCGAGGATACGAACGGACATGCTGACTCCCACGTATGAGGTACTGCTCTGAGACAGTGCGTTTCGATCCGGACCGGGGTCCGTTTAACGTTCTAGCATCCTAACCGGACCGCGGTCCAGTTTTGTTCCCGATGCTTTACGCTGGCTTCATGTCCGCCGTCCCGCCGCCCCTCCCGACGCCCCAGGAGCCCGTCGACCACCCCGAGCTGCTCCAGCTCGGCACCGCCCTGGAGGCCGACGAGCCGTGCCTGCGGGCCGACGCCGCGCGCAATCGCGCCCGGCTGCTGGAGGCCGCCGCACGGCTGGTGGCGGAGCGCGGCGCGGAGGCCGTCACGATGGAGGCCGTGGCCGCCGAGGCCTGCGTCGGCAAGGGCACGGTCTTCCGTAGGTTCGGCGACCGCACCGGCCTGCTGACGGCACTGCTCGACCACTCCGAGAAGAAGTTCCAGGCCGCGTTCCTCAGCGGCCCGCCGCCCCTCGGACCCGGAGCGCCGCCCGTGGAGCGGCTGCGGGCGTTCGGCCTCGCGATGCTGCGCCGCTCGGCCGACGAGCTGGAGCTGCAACTGGCGGCCGAGCCCGGCGCGAGCCGCCGCTACGTCGTCCCCGCCCGCCGCGTCCTGCGGCACCACATCGAGATGCTGCTGCGGCAGGCGGTCCCCGAGGCGGACGGCGAACTGCTCTCCCACGCGCTGATGGCGCAGCTCGATCCGGCCCTGATCCATCACCTGACCAAGCAGTGCGGCCTGCCGCTGTCCCGCCTGGAGGCCGCGTGGGTCGACCTGGTCGACCGGGTGACGGAGGCCGGCACGGCGCGCTGACTCACGCCCGCCCGTCGGCGTGAGCGCTCACGGCTTCCTCACAACTCCCCCGCCGGAAACGCGCATTGGGGCTTCTGCCAAGATGCCGTACGTCATGGTGCAGATACCGAAAACGCCCGCGCCCCCGTCCCCCGCACCGTCGCGCTCCGTGCCCACGAGCGCCGATGTGGCCCGCCTGGCCGGCGTCTCGCGCGCGACCGTCTCCTACGTCCTGAACAACACCAGTGCCGTACGGATCAGCGAACCCACCCGCCGCCGTGTGCGCGAGGCCGCCAGGGAACTGGGGTACGTACCGCACGCGGCGGCCCGCAGCCTGCGCGCGGGGCACAGCCGGATGGTCCTGATCCCCGCGCCGACCTTCCCCGTCGGCCCGCTCTACAGCCGGTTCCTCGCCGACCTCCAGAGCTCGCTCGCCGGGCTCGACTACACGGTCGTGCAGTACGGCACCGGCGGTCCGCACGGCGACGAAGCCGCCCGCGCCTGGGCCGAGTTACGACCCGTGGCGGTCCTCGTGCCCGGCTCCGGGCTCGGCCCGCGCGGCGTCGCGGTGCTCAAGCGCTCGGGAGCGCGGGCGGTGGTCACCCTCGGCCCCGAGACCATCGAGGGCGCACACGCATTGCTGATGGACCACGACGTCGTCGGCCACAGCGCGGGCGCCCACCTCTACGACCGCGGTCGGCGCCGGATCGGCGTCGTGGTGCCGCAGGACCCCGGTCTCGAGGCGTTCTCCGCACCCCGCCTCGACGGTGTGCGCCAGTCGTTGCGCGGTACGGACGCCACGCTCACCGAACTGCCCCTCGCCTACGACGAGCAGGCCGCGGCGCGGCTCGCCGCCCGGTGGCGCGGGCTCGGCCTGGACGCCGTGTTCACCTACAACGACGAGTACGCGATGCTGCTGATGCGGGCCCTGCTGGACGAGGGCATCCGCATCCCCGAGGAGACGGCCGTGATCGGCGCCGACGACCTGGTGCTCGGCCGGTTGCTGCGGCCCCGGCTCAGCACCGTCCGCCTGGAACTGCCCTCCGGCCGCGAACTCGCCGAACTGGTCGACCGCACGGTCCGCCAGCCCGCCACCGCACCCGAGACGCACAAGGTGCTGGGCGCGACGGTGGTGCACCGCGCGTCGAGCTGATCCGACGCGACGCGACGGGACGCGACGCGACCGGCCGGGGGACGGACGGCGGACCGGGCTTTCGTGCCGCGGCACGGCTAGGATGTTGCATGCTCAACAAAACGGGGACGTGTTCACCCGCGGGCCGAGGCGCACACCGCCGCGCCCGTTCGGCGCGTCCCGCCATGTGACCGCCGAACCGGCCGCGCACGCACGGGAGTCCGACCGCCCCGTCAGCCGGTGACCGATCGATCGGAGAGCCGTCATGCCGTTGCTCGACACCAGGAGCTGGCAGCCCCACCGCCTCACGGGGCCCGGGTACACCGTCACCGAGCCCGCCACCGGCCAGGCCCTCGGCACCCTCACCCTCGCCGGGCCCGAGGACGTCGGGGCCGCCGCCGGGCGGGCCGCCACCGCCCAGCGCGCCTGGGGCCGCACCCCGCACTTCACCCGGGCCGCCGTGCTCCGCAAGGCGGGCGACCTGTTCACCGAGCACGCCGCCGAACTGCGCGCGTGGCTCGTGCGCGAATCGGGCTCCGTCCCCGGCAAGGCCGACTTCGAACTGCACGTCGCCGCCCAGGAGTGCTACGAGGCCGCCGCCCTCGCCTCCCGCCCCGCCGGGCAGGTCCTGCCGAGCGAGGCGCCGCGCCTGTCGTACACGCGTCGGGTCCCGGCCGGTGTGGTGGGCGTGATCTCGCCGTTCAACGCCCCGCTGATCCTGTCCATCCGGTCCGTCGCCCCGGCCCTGGCCCTGGGCAACGCGGTCCTGCTGAAGCCGGACCCGCGCACGGCCGTCTGCGGAGGGCTGTCCCTGGCCGCGGTCTTCGCCGCCGCGGGCCTGCCCGAGGACCTGCTGCACGTGCTCCCCGGCGGCCCGGACGCCGGCCAGGCCCTGGTCGCCGACCCGCGGGTGCCGGTCATCTCGTTCACCGGCTCCACCGCCGCCGGACGGGCCGTGGGCGAGGCCGCCGGCCGTCACCTCAAGCGGGCCCACCTGGAACTGGGCGGAAACTCGGCCATGATCGTGCTGGAGGACGCCGACCTCGACGCGGTGATCTCCACGGCCGCCTGGGGCTCGTTCTTCCACCAGGGCCAGATCTGCATGACCACCGGACGCCATCTGGTGCACGCGTCCCTCTACGACGAGTACGTCGAGCGGCTGGCCGCCAAGGCCGACTCACTCGCCGTCGGCGACCCCTACCGCGACCAGGTCCACCTCGGCCCCATCATCGACGCGGGCCAGCTCACGAAGATCAGCGGCCTGGTCGAGGCCAGCACGAGCGCGGGCGCCAAGCTCGCCGCCGGCGGCACCCACGACCGGCTCTTCTACCGGCCGACCGTCCTCGCCCACGTCGACGACCACAGCCCCGCGTACACCGAGGAGGTCTTCGGCCCGGTGGCGCCCGTCCGCTCCTTCACCACCGCCGACGAAGCGGCGGCGCTGGCCGCGCAGAGCCCCTACGGCCTCTCCCTGGGCATCATCACCAGGGACCCGGCCCGCGGCCTGGACCTCGCCGAGCGCATCCCGACCGGCATCGTCCACATCAACGACCAGACCGTGAACGACGAGGCCGTGGCACCCTTCGGCGGGGTCGCCGCCTCCGGCACCGGCGCCCGCTTCGGCGGTGAGGCCAATCTGGAGGCGTTCACCGAACTGCGCTGGACGACGGTACGCGGAGACGTGGCCCCCTACCCCTTCTAGGACGCGTCCCGCCCCTCGCCGGGCCCGTCACAAGGGCCCGGCGGGTCACTCCGCCGGCTGCTGGGCCTGCTGCTCGGCGATCGTCTTGCGCACCTCGTCCATGTCGAGGTTGCGGGCCTGCCCGATGACGTCCGTCAGGGCGGCCTCCGGCAGGGCGCCCGGCTGGGCGAACACGGCGACCTGGTCCCGGACGATCATCAGCGTGGGAATGGACTGGATACCGAAGGCCGCGGCCAGCTCGGGCTGAGCCTCGGTGTCCACCTTGCCGAACACCAGGTCAGGGTTCTCCCCGGCCGCCTTCTCGTACACCGGGGCGAACTGCTTGCACGGCCCGCACCAGTCGGCCCAGAAGTCGATCAGGACGAACTCGTTGTCCGTGACCGTCTGGTCGAAGTTCTCCTTGGTGAGCTCCACGGTGCTGCTCATGGCGTACATCCCTACTTCCTGGGGTGGGGTCAAGCCGTCGGCACAACACGGCCGACCGGACACGTATTCCGCGCCCCTACCCATGTGGCCAGGGCGCACACCACCCACCAGACTGACCCCATGACGGAAACGGAAACCAACGCGTACGACGTCGTGGTGCTCGGGGCCGGGCCCGTGGGGGAGAACGTCGCCGACCGCACCCGCGCGGCCGGGCTGACCACCGCGGTCGTGGAGAGCGAACTGGTCGGCGGCGAGTGCTCCTACTGGGCTTGCATGCCCAGCAAGGCCCTGCTGCGACCGGTCATCGCCCGTGCCGACGCCCGCCGCGTACCGGGCCTGCGCCAGTCGGTGCAGGGCGACCTCGACGCCTCCGCGGTCCTCGCCCACCGGGACTACTACACCTCGGACTGGAAGGACGACGGACAGGTCGGGTGGCTCGACTCCATCGGCGCCGACCTGTACCGCGGCCACGGGCGGCTCACCGCCCCCCGCACGGTCACGGTCACCGGCCCGGACGGCGGCGAACGCGTCCTGACCGCCCGGCACGCCGTAGCCGTCTGCACCGGCAGCCGCGCCGCCCTGCCCGGCCTGCCCGGACTCGACGCGGTCAAGCCGTGGACCAGCCGGGAGGCCACCAGCTCCAAGACCGTGCCCGGCCGCCTGATCGTGGTCGGCGGCGGAGTGGTCGCCACCGAGATGGCCACGGTCTGGCAGGCCCTCGGCTCGAAGGTCACCCTGCTGGTCCGCGGCAAGGGCCTGCTGCCCCGGATGGAGCCGTTCGCCGGGGAACTGATCGCCGAGGCGCTCACCGAGGCCGGAGCGGACGTCCGTACGGGCACCTCGGTGGAGTCGGTGACCCGGGAGAACGGGACGGTCGTGGCCGTCACCGGCACGGGCGAGCGCATCGAGGCCGACGAGATCCTCTTCGCCACCGGCCGCGCCCCCCGCACCGACGACATCGGCCTGGAGACCATCGGCCTGGAACCCGGCTCCTGGCTGCCGGTCGACGACAGCCTCCGCGTCAGCGGCCACGACTGGCTGTACGCGGTCGGCGACGTCAACCACCGCGCCCTCCTCACCCACCAGGGCAAGTACCAGGCCCGCATCGCGGGTGCCGCCATCGCCGCCCGCGCCACCGGCGAGACCCTCGCGGCCGAGCCCTGGGGCGCCCACGCCGCGACCGCCGACCACGCCGCCGTCCCCCAGGTCGTGTTCACCGACCCGGAGGCCGCGGCCGTGGGCCTGTCCCTGGCCGAGGCGGAACAGGCCGGGCACCGCGTCAGGGCCGTCGACGTGGACCTGTCCACCGTCGCCGGGGCCGGCCTGTACGCCGACGGCTACCAGGGCCGCGCCCGCATGATCGTCGACCTCGAGGACGAGATCCTGCGCGGCGTCACCCTCGTCGGCCCCGGCGTCGGCGAACTCATCCACTCCGCGACGATCGCGGTGGCGGGCCAGGTCCCGGTCGGCCGCCTGTGGCACGCCGTCCCGTCATACCCGACGATCAGCGAGGTGTGGCTGCGGCTGCTGGAGGCGTACCGGGACGCGTGAGCCGCCCCCGGCCGGCGCCCCGGACGGCACCGGCCGGGACCACCCGTGCGCGGACACCACCAGCTCCCGGTGGCCGTCGTCCCACAAGTCCTCCTCCGCCTCCGGCGGCGAAGCACCCGGTCCGGCCGCAGGGCGTCCACGGCGCCCTCGTCGTGCGCGACCATGACGATCGCGCCCGGGTAGGCGAGCAGCAGGTTCGCCCCCGAGTGCACCAGACCCGGCAGGGCGAGCCGGGTCTTCTCGCCGAGGACGTACGGGTGGCGTGAGAGGGGGTCCTCGGCTAGGAAATTCGGGGCGTAGACATGCGGTCACGGGAACGGGGACCCCGCCACGGGCGCCGCCGAAATGTCGGCGGAGCGGCACCGCTCGCGCTACGGCAGTTCGAAACCCAGCGCCCGCGCGGCCTCCCGCGGGGTCGGCTGGCCCCAGCGCTCCGCCACCGCCTGGTGGGACGACAGTGAACGCGGCTCGGCGCGGTCCAGGTACAGCACGCCGTCGAGGTGGTCCGTCTCGTGCTGCACGATCCGGGCCGGCCAGCCCGTGACCACCTCGTCCAGCGTCAGGCCCCGCTCGTCCTGCCCGGTCAGCCGCACCTCGGCGGGCCGCGCCACCACCGCCTGCCAGCCCGGCACGCTCAGACAGCCCTCGAAGAAGGCCGCCCGCGCGTCACCGACCGGCTCGTAGGCGGGGTTCACCAGCACGCGGAACGGCTGCGGCACCCGCCCGCGCGCCACCCGCACCTCCTCCGGCACCGGCGCCGGATCCTCGATCACCGCGATCCTGAGCGGCACCCCGACCTGGGGAGCGGCCAGACCCACCCCGGGCGCCGCACGCATGGTGATCCGCAGGGCCTCGACGAACCGGGCCAGCAGGCCGGGCCCCAGCTGCCCGTCGTACGGCTCGGTGCCCTGCCGCAGCACCGGGTCGCCGGCCGCGACGACGGTCAACGGGAGCCCCGCTTCGAGGAGTTGTTCCACCCGCTCGGCCAGGGGCGGGCGATGGCTCGGTGTTCCCATCGCGCCAGGATGGCACGCCACCTCCCACTCCAGCGTGACGCACGTCACACAGGTTCGCCGGGAACTCGACGCCCCTCCGTCCCGACTACTGCACCGCAACGGCCACCGCCCCCACCGCAACGGCCCTGACGACGTCCCCGGAGAAGCCCGCCGATGACCACCGCTCCCTCGACCACCACGGACGAGGCCCCGCAACCAGCCGCCCCGGCACCGTCGAAGGGCGGCTGGGCCCCCTTGCGCCCGCTGATCCTCCGCCTGCACTTCTACGCCGGGGTGCTGGTGGCGCCGTTCCTCCTCGTCGCCGCCGTCACCGGCCTGCTGTACGCCGGTTCCTTCCAGGCCGAGAAGCTCGTGTACGACCACGAACTGACCGTCCCGGCCGGCGAGAAGAAGCTGCCGATCGGCGAGCAGGTGGCCGCCGCCCGCAAGGCCCACCCCGAGGGCACGATCTCGGCCGTACGCCCCTCACCCGAGGCCGACGCGACGACCAGGGTCATGCTGTCCGGCGTCCCGGGCGTGGGCGAGGGCCACACCCTCGCCGTGTTCGTCGACCCGTACACCGCGAAGGTGCGCGGCTCCCTCGAACAGTACGGCTCGACGGGCGCGCTGCCGCTGCGCACCTGGATCGACGAGTTCCACCGCGATCTGCACCTGGGTGAGCCGGGGCGGCTGTACAGCGAGCTCGCGGCCAGCTGGCTGTGGGTCATCTCGGCGGGCGGGCTGGTGCTGTGGTTCTCCCGCCGCAGGGCCCTGCGCACGGTACGCGGGACGAAGGGGCGCCGGCGCACGCTCGGCCTGCACGGCACGGTCGGCGTATGGGCGGCGGCCGGATTCTTCTTCCTGTCGGCGACCGGTCTTACCTGGTCGGCCTACGCCGGAACCACCATCGACGAGCTGCGGACCTCGCTGGGCCAGGCCACCCCGTCGGTGTCGGCGGCGGCCGGCGGTGAACACGCCGGTCACGACGTGGCCACCGGGCGCGCGAGCGACGCCGCGCACGGCGTGGGCCTGGACAAGGTCCTGGCGGCGGCCCGGGCCGAGGGCCTCGGCGACCCGGTGGAGATCGTGCCGCCCGCCGACGCGGCCTCGGCGTACGTGGTGAAGCAGGTGCAGCGCGGCTGGCCCTCGAAACAGGACGCCGTCGCGATCGACCCGGCCGACGGCCAGGTCACGGACGTGGTGCGATTCGCCGATTACCCCGTGCTCGCCAAGCTCACCCGGTGGGGCATCGACCTGCACACCGGCGTCCTCTTCGGGCTGGCCAACCAGATCGCCCTGATGCTGCTCGCGGGCTCCCTGATCCTGCTGATCGTGTGGGGATACCGCATGTGGTGGCAGCGCGGCCGGGGCAGCGCCTTCGGTCGTCCGATCCCGCGCGGCGCCTGGCAGCAGGTTCCGCCGCGGATCCTCGTGCCGCTGCTGGCGGGAGTCGCCGTCCTCGGATACTTCCTGCCGCTGTTCGGCATCCCGCTGGCGGCCTTCCTCGCCGTCGACATCCTGCTGGGCGAGATCGCCCACCGGCGGGGACGGCGGTCGTACGCGACGCCGAAGGGGTAGCGGACCGCCTGCCGACGCGCGGATGCCCGGCCCCACGGGGGGTCGGGCATCCGGGGCGGAGCGTGGGTCAGCGCTGCTCGAAGTCACCGGCGAGCGCCGAGGCGATCCGCAGGTGCGACTCCGCCTCCTCGTGCCGGTTCTGCCGCTCAAGGGTGCGGCCGAGCATCAGCCGGGCGTAGTGCTCCACCGGGTCCTTCTCGACGATCGTCCGCAACTCGTCCTCGGCGCGCCGCAGTTGCGCCGAGTGGTAGTAGGAGCGCGCCAGGAGCAGCCGGGGCCCGGTCTGCTCGGGCACCTCCTCGACCAGCCCGGCCAGGACGCGCGCCGCGGCCGCGTAGTCCTTGGCGTCGAAGAACAGCCGCGCGCGCTCCCAGCGCTCGGCCGGAGTCCCGTGGGCGTAGTACGTCGTGTCCTGGATCGTGTTCACTCGGTGCCTCCTTCGAGGCCGACAACCGAGCCCTCCGGCTCGTTATTCCACCGGCCGGACGGGGGTCGGATCAGCGGCTCAGGGCGGCCAGTTCGGCACCGGCCCGCTCGGTGATCAGGCTCAGCACACGGCCCGCGACGGCCAGGTCCTCCGCGGGGATGCCGGCGTAGATGCGGGCGGTGATGGGCGCCGTCTCGCGGGAGGTCGTGGCGTACAGCTCACGCCCGGCGTCCGTGACCCGGACGTCCGACGCCCCGTCCGGAGCCAGCCATCGCGCGTCGATCAGCTCGTCGAGCACGCCGTGCACCTCGGCCGCGCCGGTCTTCAGGGCGTCGGTGACGCCGTCGACGAGGCGCTCGCGCGCGACCGGGCCGTCGGCGAGGGCGGCGAGCCGCAGGGTGACCGACTGCTGGAAGGTGACGCCGTGCCGGTCGAGCACGTGCTCCAGCAGGGCGCGGCCGACGTAGTGGGCCAGGGCGATGACACGCGGGTCGACGCGGGGTGCGGTGGTAGTCATGACTGCTCCGTCTCGTTCTCGCTGGAGGGATCAAGAGGTGCGTCGAGCAGGGCCGTCAGCTCACGTGTGAACTCCCGGGTGCGGGTGCTGTCGAGGCCGCCGAGCGGGCCGAGGAGCTGTCGGAGGAGCCCGTGCACGACCTCGATCGCCCGCCGGGTGACCTCCTGACCCTGTTCGGTGAGCGCGAGTTGCACGGCGCGCGGGTCGCGTGGGTCACGGGTGCGCTCCAGGAGACCGGCGGTCTCCAGTGCGCGGGCCAGTTTCGACACGTAGAGCGGCTCCAGTCCTGTGTGGTCGGCGAGGCGGCGCTGGCTGGGCCGCTCGCCCGAGCGCTGCATGCCGTGCAGGGAGGCCACCAGGGCGTACTGCGCGTGGGTGAGCCCCAGCGGAGCCATCGCGCGGTCGACCGCGACCCGCCACTTCGTCGACAGCCGCCACACGAGGAATCCGGGTGTCGCGCCTTCGGAACCGTTGCTCATGCGGGATACGGTACATGGCTACTATGTACATGGCTACTATTCTTCGGGCTGAGGTGCCGAGGTGCCGAGGCGTCGAGGTGCCGCCCGAACGTGACGCTGACGCCGGCCCCCGCGCCGGACTAGGTTGTGCGTCATGAGCAATCTTGAGCGCGAGGCGGCCCCCTCCCTGTGCGGTGGCCGTGGCTTCGTGGTGGCGGAGCCGGTGCGTGAACTCCTCAGCCCTCGCAGGGTCAGGCTGGGCGAGTCCGGCGAAGTCCGCCGGCTGCTGCCCAACCTCGGCCGCCGGATGGTCGGCGCCTGGTGCTTCGTCGACCACTACGGCCCCGACGACATCGCCGACGAGCCGGGCATGCAGGTGCCGCCGCATCCCCACATGGGTCTTCAGACGGTGAGCTGGCTTCACGAGGGGGAGGTGCTGCACCGCGACTCCACCGGCAGCCTCCAGACGATCCGCCCGCGCGAACTCGGCCTGATGACCTCCGGGCGGGCCATCAGCCACTCGGAGGAGAGCCCGCGCTCCCACGCCCGCTTCCTGCACGGCGCGCAACTGTGGGTCGCCCTCCCCGACGGCCACCGCCACACCGAGCCGCGCTTCGAACACCACACCGAGCTGCCGGTCGTCACGGCCCCCGGGCTCACGGCCACGCTGATCCTCGGCGACCTCGACGGCGCGACGTCCCCCGGCACGGCCTACACCCCGATCGTCGGCGCCGACCTGGCCCTGACCCGGGGCGCGGACGTACGCCTCCCCCTGGAACCGGACTTCGAGTACGCCGTGCTGTCCATGTCCGGCGAGGCCCACGTCGACGGGGTCCCGCTCCTGCCCGGATCCATGCTCTACCTCGGCTGCGGCCGCGACGAACTGCCCTTGCGGGCGGAGTCGGACGCGGGCCTGATGCTGCTGGGCGGTGAACCGTTCGACGAGGAACTGATCATGTTCTGGAACTGGATCGGACGCTCGCAGGCGGAGATCGAGCAGGCGCGGCGGGACTGGATGGAGGGGACGCGGTTCGGGGAGGTGAAGGGGTACGACGGGGCTCCACTGCCCGCACCGGAACTGCCGCCGGTGCCGTTGAAAGCGCGGGGAAGGGTGCGCTGACCTGCGGAAACGCGTGAGCATTGGTGGCCGCGGGTCGGAAGACGGTCGGGCCATTCTCGCCCGAAGCGGGCAGAGCTACGCCTTCCTGCATGAGGCAGCCGTTCTGGTCGGCCCGCAGCAGCTCCGCGTCCATCTGGGTGTCGATGAAGACGAGTACCTGCGCATCAGGGCTGGCGGTGTGACGAGCAGAGGAAGGCTCGAAGCGAGCCACCGAACCGGCCTGCGGCCACGGTCCCGTCACCCAGGGCCGGCTGGCGAGGGTGAAGAAGCCCTTGGACCTGAGGACCTGCCCGCAGGCGCCGCTGCCCGGCGTCTCCGGCACCAACGTCCGAACCGGTCCGGGGTGATCGGACCTCCCGGAGTAGAGGACGGGCGAGGAGATGGCGTACTGAACGAAGTTTCGAAGGAGGGCGTGAACGCCGTGTCGCTGGGCACAAGGGCTATCGCACCGAGGTCCTGGCATTCGGAGCTGGTCGGGATCTACCCACAAAGGGACGAACTCAGGCCCTTGTGAAGCTCATACGCACACGCGCCTGAGCCGGAATTGACGATGGGGTTAAAATGATCATTCTTGGGCTTATTCTGCTGATCATCGGCATGCTGGTCGGCATGGGTCTGCTGACGACGATCGGTGGCATCCTCATTCTGGTTGGCGCCATCCTGTGGATCCTGGGTGCGACCGGTCGCGCGGTCGGTGGACGCAAGCACTTCTTTTAGAGTCAGGGCGCCTCGCCAACTCTCCGCGACGAGTGACGTGTCCATGACTTTCTCTGCGGAAAGTCCACACCGTGATGAGCTCGCCCGCCCGATCAAGCTGAACCCCGTGCAGGAGCGCCTGGGGCGCAGGGTGGAACGGCTGGCATGACGGAGGGGCGGTCCGAATTCGGACCGCCCCTCCGTCATGCCCTGCACAACTCAATGCAGCGGCCAGATCAACTCTCATGGCCACAGCCGTCCGTAGCGGGTGAGGTAGTCCGTGGCCACGTGGCAGATCGGCTCGATCAACACAGCAGCGATGGTGGCGTACAAGCGGGGAGCGCCGCCCTGGCCAGCGTCTGCTCGGCGAGGCGTCCGGCCAGAGCGGTACCGGCGGAGGGTCCGACGCTGATCGAGAGGATCAGCCATGCGCATGCCTCGCTGGTCCGGCCCGCAGGGGCGAGGGCATCGGTGGTCACGTAGGCGCAGGCGATCACGACGGTCAGGAACGCACCAGGCACGGCGACTGCGGCGGTGGCCGCGAACGGCGCGGGCTGGGTTGCGAGAGGGAGCCGTCCGGCGAGGAACGCGGCGCTGGCGATGATCAACCGGTCGGTGGTGTAGAAGCCGGTGACGCCGCAGCAGCGGCGTGCGCAAACGAAAGACAAAGCCAAGCCGGTCAAGCCACGCGCGTTGCCGGCGACGAGGAGGACGCCCCCTCCAGCAGCATCGGGACACGCCCCTTCTACTGTGTGCGCAGCGAGCACACCCGGTCACAAGGAACGCCATGCCCGACAGCCCCGCCCCGGCGCAGTCGCCGGGAACCAGCCGCAGCACCTCGGCGACGATCCCGCCGAACATCCTGCGCTGCCTTGCCCCGGTCACCGACGGGTACGGGGTCGACCTCCGGCCCGAGCTGGACCGGGTCGGGCTGGACGAGGCGATGATGCGCTCGGCGGCACTGCGGGTCTCCTACCGCCAGGGCGGTGCCGTCATCCGGCGTGCGCTGGAGCTCACCGGTGACGCCCACCTGGGCCTGCGGGTGGGCGCCGCACAGCACCTGACCTCCTGGGGTCTGCTGGGGTTCGCTCAGATGGCCGCCGACACACTGCGGGAGGCCATCGAGACTGGCGTGCGCTTCCAGAACCTGTCCGGGGCGATGGTGGTCTGGTCCGCCGGGCCGGAGGAAACCGGCTACGTACTGCGGACCGAGCTGCCCGATCCAGCCCTCGATCCGGTGGTCGCGGTCTTCCTGGCGGAGGAGGCGTTCGCCAGCGTCGTCGCCCTCACGCGGCTGAGTTGTGGCGCGGAATTCGCCCCGCAGAGCGTCGAGTTCGCCTTCCCCGCCCCCCACGACACGGGGCCGTTCACGGAGCTGTTCCGCTGCCCCCTGCGCTTCGGCGCCGCAGGGAACCGCCTGGTGTTCCCCACGGCGTGGGCCGGGCGTCCGATGCCGGGCCGCGACCAGGTCACCTACACCGCCGTCGTGGAGATTCTGGAAGAGCAGGTGGCGTCGAGGCGCGATCAGCAGGACCTGCTGGAAGTACTGGAGATCTCGATCGCGCAGAGCCTGCCCGATGTACCGTCCTTCGTCGAACAGGCCCGACGGCACGCCTCCAGCGAGCGCACGCTGCGCCGTCGGCTGGCCGAGTGCGGCACGACGTACGAGGCGGTCGTCGACGGGGTGCGCCGCGAGCGGGTCGAGCAGGTGCTGCGCCGACCCGAGCTGACCCTGCGGGACATCGCCCGGCAGGCGGGTTTCTCCGATGTGCGAGCACTGCGGCGGGCGGTGCGTCGCTGGCACGGCGTGACCCCGGCCCGGCTGCGCGGGGAGGCCGCGGAACAGTGAGGCGACCGCCCACGCGCCACCGGGCCACCCGGTCACCGCGTGCGGATCCAGACGGTCTTCTCCCGAGTCCACTGCGCGAAGGCGTCGGTGGACTTCTCCGCACCGCCGAATCCCGACTGCTTCCACCCGCCGAAGGGGGTGGTGATGTCGCCTTCGCTGTACGCGTTGACGGAGACCACCCCGGCTTGGACACCCCGCGCGAGCCGGAACGCCGCGTCGAGGTCGCGGGTCCACACCGAGGCGGCCAGCCCGTATTCGCCGGCGTTCGCCAACCGCACCGCCTCGTCCTGTGAGGTGAAGGTCTGGACGGCCACGACAGGGCCGAACAGCTCCTTGGTGAGCACGTCGCTGTCGGCCGGGGCCCGGCTGATCACGGTGGGCGGGTAGTAGGCACCGCGCGGTGGGAGTCCGTGCGGCAGACCGCCGGTGTGGATGTGGGCCCCGGCGGAGCGGGCCGCCTCCACCGCCGCCGCGACCCGGTCGAAGGCGGCACGGCTGATGAGCGGTCCGACCTGGGTGCGTGCGTCGGCGGGATCGCCGATGGTGAGGTTCTGCGCGGCGGCGGTGAACCGGTCCAGCACCTCCTCGGCGATGCTGTGGTGGACCAGGACGCGGGAGCCGGCGGTGCAGTTCTGCCCCATGGTCAGGAACGCGGCCTGGGTCATGTGGTCTATCAGTTCGTCGCCGTACTCGAGCGCGTCCGGCATGAGGATCTGCGGGCTCTTGCCGCCCATCTCCAAGGAGACCCGCTTGAAGTTGGTCTCCGCGGCGTCGGCCAGGACGCGGCGTCCGGTGGCCGTGGAACCGGTGAACGACAGTGCGCGCACCAGGGGGTTGCGGGCGAGCGCCGTACCGGTGACGCTGCCGTGGCCGGTCAGGACGGTGAGCACGCCGTCCGGCAGGCCCGCCTCGGCGGCCAGGGCGGCCAGGTGCAGGGTGGAGCGCGGGGTGGCCTCGGCGGGCTTGAGCAGCAGGGAGTTTCCCGCGGCGAGCGCGGGGCCGACCTTCCAGGCGGCCATGGCCAGGGGGTAGTTCCAGGGCAGGATGGCGGCGGCCACCCCGACCGGTTCCCGGCTCACCAGGCCCAGGTTCTCGTGACCGGTGGGGGCGACGCGGCCGAAGACCTTGTCGGCCGCCTCCGCGAACCAGCGGATCGATTCGATCGCCGCGGGCACGTCTCCCGTACGGCACTCCGCGATCGGCTTGCCCGCGTCCTCGCAGTCCAGCCGGGCCAGAAACCCGGCATGGCGCTCCATGAGGTCGGCCAGGCGCAGCAGGACGGCGGCTCGCTCCCGCGGGGACCGGCCGGCCCAGACGCCGCTGACGAAGACCTCGTGCGCCCGCTCGGCCGCCAGCACGACGTCCTGCTCGCTCGCCGCCGGTACGGTCGTGATCAGTGCGCCTGTCGCGGGGTTGACGACGTCGAGCGTCTCCGCGACACCGGTGATGACCGTGCCGCTCATGCTTCCTCCACCAGTTCCCACCGGCCGCCGCCGACCTGGCGGGCCAGTCCCCTGCGGCGCAGGTCCTCCAGATAGCGGGCCATGCCCCGCTCCCCCCGCTTGCGGAACAGCGGGAAGAGCCTGGGCAGCAGATTCGGCGCCAGCATCGCGAATCGCACCAGCCGGGACTCGCCGGGCCGGACGTAGGACTCCAGGCGGGGCTTGTCCAGCAGGCTGACGACCGCCCTGACGACGTCGGACGGCTGCTGCGGCGCGTCCTGGAACTGCATGGAGTTCCCGCCGTCGACGGCCTCCTGGCGGAGCATCCGCGTGTCGGTCGCCGACGGCAGCACCGAGCCGGCCTGGATGCCCTTGCCCCGCAGGTCCAGCCCGATGGCGAGCATCGCGCCACGCAGCCCGAACTTCGAGGCGGTGTAGATCGGGGTCTCGCCCAGCGGGAAGATCCCGCCGAGAGACACGGTGGTGACCACCCGGGGGTCGCCGGAGGCCCGCAGCAGCGAAACGGCGAGCCGGGTCGTGACCAGCGGGGCGACGAGATTGACGTCGATCTCCCGCTCGATGCTCTCGACGCTGCGCACGTCGAAACGCTCGGCGCTGGTCATGCCCACGTTGTTCACCAGGACGTCGATACGGCCATGAGTGACCGCGACGCCGTCGAGCATCCGCTGCACGGCGGCGCCGTCCAGCAGGTCGCAGCCCAGCCCGGCGTGACCGCTCCCGGGCAGCTCGGCGGCGGTCCGCTTCGCCCGCACCTCGTCGATGTCGACCACGAGGAGACGGGCACCGCCTCCCGCGAAGCGGTGGCACAGGGCGCTGCCGATGCCTCCGGCGCCGCCGGTCACCAGGATGACCTTGTCACGGAAGTCGTACGTCATGACGCCACCGCCTGCTGTCCCACGGACGTTGCCCGGGGCGGCAGGCCATCGGTCCGCCAGCCCATCCCTTCGGCGACCTTGCCGAGGTATTTCACGAAGGCGTCACTGTGCACGTAGCCGGTGTGGCGTGGCGAGTCGACGAACTTCAGTCCGCCGGACAGGTCCGGCCGGTCACCGCGGATCATGCGGGTGAACCGCTCGGCGGTCGGCAGCCCGGCCCTCGCGTCCCGGATGAAGGAGGCGATCAGCTGGGCCTGCCTGTCGAAGAGCTGGTAGGCCCCGGAGTTGGTCTCCACGAAGCCGACGCCGAACAGGCCCTCGTGCTCGCGGGAGAAGGAGCACAGGTAGAGGTCGGGGTGTTGTTCGTCGCCGAAGTACTTCTGCGCGACGGGGACTTTGTGGACGTATCCCGTGGCCAGCAGGATCAGGTCGAAGTCGTCGCTGGTGCCGTCGGTGAAGTGGACGGTCCGGCCGTCGGTGTGCGCGATGCCGGGCCGGGCGGTGATGTCCCCGTGCTGGAGGTGGTGGATCAGCAGCGAGTTGATGGCCGGGTGGGTCTCGAACAGTCTGTGGTCGGGCTTTTGCAGACCGAGCCTGCGCGGGTCGCCGTTGATGAGCCGCAGCAGGCCGCCGAACAGCTTCTGCTGGAGCCACATCGGAAGGTGCGGGCCGCCGGCGGCGATGGTGTCCACCGGTCGGCCGAAGAGGTGCTTGGGAATGAACCAGTAACCACGGCGCATGCTGATCGCCGCGTGGCCGGCGGACCGCGCCGCGTCGCAGGCGATGTCCAGCCCGGAGTTCCCCGCGCCCACGACCAGCACCCGCTTGCCCCGCAGTTCGGCGCTGCTGCGGTAGGTGACCGTGTGGCGGATCTCTCCAGTGAACTCGCCGGGCAGGTCGGGGACGTTGGGATGCCACTGCGCGCCCGTACACACGACGACCTGCCGGTGTGCAGTGGCCCGGCCGTCGGCCCGGGTGACCGTCCAGGTGCCGTCCGGGTTCTTGTCCACGCTGCGGACCTCGGTGCCGAACTCGATCCGGTCCGTGAGTCCGTAGGCCTCGGCGAACGACGTCAGATAGGACAGGATCTGCCGGTGCGGCGGGTAGTCGGCGAAGTGGTCCGGCATCGGATAGCCGCCGTAGCCGGAGAGTGTCTTGCTGGAGATGAAGTGGGCCGACTCGTACATCGGGCTGCCCGGGTTGTCGATGTCCCACAGCCCGCCCGGTCCCGTGTGACGCTCTATGTGCGTGTACGGCAGGTCCCGCTCCGTCAGCGCCCTCGCGACAGCCAGTCCTGCGGGTCCGGCACCGATCACACAGGTGTCGTACTCGTTCTCACTCACCGGTTGTTCCTTTCTTCGATGGATCAGGGATTGCGGGGAACCTATGCACCGCATGAGCGCCGGGAACTGACCCCCGCGGCCACAGAGGGGACCGCAGCGGCCACTAACAGACCGCTGCTGTCCGGGGCCGCCGAGGCGGTGTCCCCCGGTCCGGTCACCGAGCGGTCTCGGCGGAGGAGGAGGCGGCGAGTCCGCCCCCGGCCGATGCCTCCGTGCCGGCCACCGTCATCCGGAGCAGGGGCAGCGAGGCGAGGAAGGTGCCGAGCGCCAGGACGAGGCCGAGGACGGCCGCCCCGGCGGCGTCCAGGACGGCCCCGACGGCCGGCGGTCCGACGCCTGTGCCCAGGGCGCCCGCGCCGCTGAGGGAGGCGACCAGGCGTCCGGTCGGATCGATGAGCGCCGCGGCTGCGAGCATCTGTACGAGGACGGCCAGTTGGCAGGCCTGCCAGAAGACCGCCGCGATGGTGAAGAGCACGGGGTCGTGGGTGAGGACGACGACCGCCATCGCGAGGGCCTGCGCCATGACGAAGACGGCCATCGACCGCATCCGTCCGAAGCGCCGCGCCGCGATGGGGCCCACCACCGCTCCGACGAGCGCCACGACGCTGGAGGTCGCGAGGACGGCCGACACAGCCGAGTGGGACATACCGGTGTGCTGGCGGCCCAGGACCGAGGCGTACGACCACGCGCCCTGGGTGACCGCCCACAGCAGCGCGGTCCCGAGGAGCAGGACCACCGACGGCCTGGCCGCGGTCGCCTCCGCCGTACCGGCGGGCCCGGCGTCCGGAGTCGAGGGACCGGCGGGGCCGTCGGGGAGTCGGCGTATCAGCGGCCAGGCGAGGAAGCAGCACAACGCCATGAGCAGGAAGCCGGTGCCCTCCCCGAGCTCGTGGTTGGCCGCGGGGACGCCCATGATCAGCAGTGCGGTCACACCGACCGTGCCGGAGATGGTGACGGCGGACGCCTTGTCGGTGTCGTCGGTGGCGGCGAGCGCCGCGGTGGCCGCCGCGTAGACCGCGCCGAGCCCCGCACCGAGGACGAGGTTGGCCATGACCAGGGTCACCGGGCCGGTGGCCGCTGTCGCTCCCAGGAAGCCGGCTCCCGCGAGCGCCAGCCCGAAGCGGGTCATCAGCACCCGTCCCGCCCGTGCGGCCCGCTTGGCCAGCAGCAGCGTCACCGCCGCCGTCGCCATCAGTTGGGTCGCAGCCACGAGCCCGGCGCCGGAGTCCGACAGCCCGAAGCGTGAGGCGAAGTCGTCGACGAACACGGGCATCACGTTCGCCCCGCCGTTGCCGAGGGTGACTCCGGCGATGAGCGCCACCGCCACGCCGAAGGTCAGGGCGGAGCCGCTTCGCGCGTTCACCGCGCGCTCCTCAGTGCGGAGTCGGAGGTCACCGGGGTTCCTCGGCTGTGTGCCGAGCTTGCAACAAGCATGAGAGCCTCACGAGTCAGGGGGCATGAGCCGCGTTTCGGGGCGCGGCCACCGACGTGTCGGACGTCGGCGGCCCGTAGATCGGGGATGCGGGGCGGTGGGCGTCTGCCATCGCACGCTGGGCGGTCAGCCGGCCCAGACGTCTTCCACGTAGTGGCCGGACTCGATGAGGGCGGCCAGCCAGGCGGTGGCCTCGTCGTCACCCGCGCCCGTGAACGTGCGGTAGATCGCCATGAACGACTCCCGCACCGCCGGAGCCATGCGACGGCCGTCCCCGCAGATGTAGACGCGTCCGCCGGCCTCCAGTACGGCCCAGACCTCGTCGCGCTCCTTCGCGATGCGGTCCTGGACGAAGCGGGCACCGTCCTCGGGGGCGCAGGAGAAGGTTGGCCGCATGCTGACGGCTCCGGCCGCCTCGGCCTCCTCGAACTCCGTGCGGTGGAGGTAGTCGACGTCGGGGTGGTCGCAGCCGAAGTAACACAGCAGCTTTCCGGTGGACCGGGTGTGGTGGCGGTCGAGGACCGCTCCGCGGAAAGGCGCCAGACCGGTGCCCGCGCTGACCAGGATCACCGGCACCGACGTGTCCTGCGGCAGGCGGAAGGCCTCACTGCAGGGCAGCACCCTGGCCTGGACGGTGTCGCCCGCGTGCACGGTCTGGAGGTAGTGCGAGGCGATGCCGTGGAACGTGCCCTCGCCGCCCCGGTGGGGCGCGGCGAGCAGCGACACCATCAGGTCCACCTCGCCGGGTGCCGCCTGGGCGGAGGAGGAGATCGAGTAGTGGCGCGGGCGCAGGACGGGCAGCAGTTCCAGGAAGCGTTCGAAGGGCAGCTCGCAGGCGCGGTAGCGCTCCAGCAGGTCCAGGGCACTGCGTCCGGTGGCGGTCACCTGCTCGTGGAAGGCCTCGGGGGCCGCCGCCGCGAGTGCGGCCAGGGGCTGTTTCTCGGGCGGGCAGGCGGTGTGCTCGGCGAGCACGGCGATCTGCTCCTGGGTGGCGGGATCCTGCAGTTCCACGAAGTCGGTGAGCAGGCGGCGCAGGGTGAGCGGCCGGTCGATGGGCAGGGCGCCCCGGCTGCGGCGGCGGGCCCGCAGCCGGACCGTACGGTCCAGGTCGAGGCCGAAGCGGTCGGCCACCCGCCGGACGAGGGTGTCGGGGTTGCTGGGGAGGACGGCCAGGTGGTCGCCGGTGCGGTAGGTGACGCCGTCGGGCAGCCGCAGCCTCAGGAATCGCTTGGAGCGACCCAACTCGTGGCTCGTGTCGACCAGTTCGTAGGCGTCGAGCACCTCCATCGGCTGCACACCGTGCCGTGCCGCGAGCCCTCCGATGATGGAGTCGGTCGCGTCCTGAAGCTCGTACAGTCCGATCTCCTGGGCGGCGGCCGGTTCGGCCTCCGGTGCCTCTCCGGCGGCCCCGTACCGATCCAGCAGGGTGGTCCACAGGTCGCCGGTCCAGCGGTCCACGGTGCCGGCGAAGTCGCCGGCGGCGTCCGCCGCGCCGCGTTCGAGCAGTGACGTGGCGCCCGCGGCGGTGAGCTTCTCGTCGATGAGGGTGGGGACGCGCTGGTAGGTGGCGGCCCAGTTGCGGTCGCCGACGCCGAGTACGGCGTACTTCAGGCCGTCGAGTGCGCCGGGCTCGAGGCCCTCCAGCCAGGCCACGAAATCCGTGGCGTCGTCGGTGGGCCTGCCGTTGTAGGAGGCGGCCACGATCACCACCGGACCGCCACCGGGGATGAGCTTGCCCACGGCGTCGTTGAGGGGGGTGACGGACGGGCTGAAGCCGTTCTCTTCGCCGTCTGCCGCCAGCTCGTGGGCGATGCCCGCGCAGGTGCCCAGGTTGGAACCGTGCAGGAGGGTCAGCGCGGTGCCGGTGGCACGCCGGACCGAATGCCGGTCCTGGCCTGCGGGAGCATTGCCCGCGGCGACGGCCGCGGCGGTGGGCAGGCGGCGTTCCCCGCTGGTGCGCCGGGCCAGGTTCAGGGTGAACGCGTCGGGCTTGAGGGTGAGCGACTGCTTGATCTTCAGCTGGTAGTCGGTGTGGTCGATCAGGCGGTAGCGGTGGATCACCAGCGCGAGGACCAGCGTCGCCTCGTGCAGCGCGAACTGGCGGCCGATACAGGCGCGTTCTCCACTGCCGAACGGCTTGAACAGGTGGACCGGGCGCTCCTCCTCCCGCTCGGGCAGGAACCGGTCGGGGTCGAACAGCTCGACGTTCTCGCCCCAGGCGGGGTCCCGGTGCAGCTGCGGGATGAGCACCTGGATCGACTCGCCCTTGCGCACGACGTACTTCCCGCCGATGACGGTGTCCTCAAGCGGCTCCACGGCGTACGCGGGGGCCGTCGGCCACAGACGCAGGCTCTCGTTGAGGACCTGGCGGATGTACGTCAGCTTGCCGATGTCCCCGTAGTCCGGCTCGGGCGCGTCCGAGTCGCCCCACAGCGCGTCGACCTCGGCCTGGGCGCGTGCCAGAACCTCGGGGTGCTTGGTCAGGTAGTACAGGGCGAAGGACAGGGCACCGCTGGTGGTCTCGTGGCCGGCGATGAGGAACGTGATCGCCTGGTAGCGGATGTTGACGTCGTCCAGGGGCTCGCCCGTGACGGCGTCGGGGGTGTGCAGCATCCGCCCCAGCAGGTCGTCGGTGCTCTGGTCTCCGGAGGCCCGGCGCTCCCGGATCACGTCGTCGACGAGGTTCTTCATGAGGGTCACGTCGGCGTGGAACCGCTCGGCCTGCCTCCACTTGAACAGCTCCGTGCCGGGGATGGACTCCCCCTTGGCCTGGGCGAAGCCGAGCGCTCGCGACAGGGCCGTGACGAAGGGGTGCGGCTCGGCACGGCTGAACGACTCGAAGTCGTAGCCGAAACCGCACAGACCGATCGTGTCGAACGTCAGCCGTGTCATGTCGTCGGCGACGTCCACGGGCTCCGTGCCGGCGGCCCGGTCCCACTTGCCGATCAGCTCACGGGCGACCTTGAGCATCGTCGAGTGGTAGCCGCGCATCGCGCCGAGGGAGAACGCCGGCATCAGGACGTCGTGCGCTTTGCGCCAGTTGGGCTCGTCGTTGAACGCGGTGAAGAGTCCGTCGCCGCCGATCTCCCGGAGGATCACGAGGTCGGGGTGCACGTTCTTGCGGAACCGGCTCTCGTCCGCCAGCTCGGTGACGAGGTCGAGGCCGGAGGCGAAGTTGATCTCGTTGCCGAAGATGCGGAGCTTGAACAGCGGCCCCAGCTCCTTGGCCTCCTTCATCACGTGGAGCAGGCCGTCGGCGCCACCGGGGATGTCGAAGGCGTGGCCGACCAAGGGCAGGGCGGGACGCTGGGGGATCGGCTCGGTTCCGCGCAGGGTCTCGTGGGTCACGGGCTTGCCTTTCGTTCGGCGCAGGCTGTCGCTGGCCAGAACCATACGGGCGACTTTGTCAGCTGACAATGTCACTCGATTGTGTTGGTCGACACAGTCGATTGATGGAACGATCGGAGGCCTGAAGACGTCCGGCGGGGACTACAGGCCGGGCAATCGCCTCCACGCGTCGCACCCGTGACCCCCTGCCGCAGCGGCGATATTGTCGAGTGACCAGTTCGGCAGACTGAGTCGCATAGGATGCAGGAATGGCTCACGTATCCGCGGCGGAGCGCCGCCCACAACTGATCAAGGCGGCCATCGACCTGATGACCAGGGAAGGCGTCGCCGCCGGCAGCACCCGCGCCATCGCCGCGGAGCTGGGAGTGGCACAGGCGACCGTGCACTACACGTTCGGCACGAAGGAAGACCTCTACCGGGCCGTCATGGAGCAGCTCACCGAAGACCTGGTCGCCCAGGTGGAGCGGACCGCACCCACGGACGCGAGCTTCGAGGAGACCATCGTCACGCTCGCCGAGGCCCTTTGGGGCACCGTGCTGCAGCAGCCCGCGTCACACCAGCTCCTCACCGAGCTGACCATGTTCGCCTTGCGTACGCCCCGCCTGAGGGAGGCGCTGCACAGCCACTACAGCGGGATCTCGGCAGTGACGGCAAAACTCATCAGAGAGGCCGCCGAACGCACCGGCCACCAACTGGCCCAGCCCGCCGAGACGATCGCGAGGTTCTTCCTCGCGGGCTTCGACGGACTGACGATGCAGCACCTCTCGCTGCCGGACGAGGAGGCCGAAAGGGTCTGCCTACAGGCTTTGATCTCGGCCGTCGTGGCCATGGCCTGAGGTGACTCCGTGGCTGAAACGGCCACATGCCGGCACCCCGCCGGACGAGCTCCCGGCGGGGTGCATGGATGGCGGAAGCGCGGGCCGAGCGGGACGACTCGCCGTCGCCGAACGTGTCCTCGAACGAATGGCCGGGCAGCTCACCGGTCACGCCCGCGCCCTCACCTGCGACGTCCGCCGCCGCGCCTACCAACTGCCGAGAGACAGCGGCCCCCGGGCGCTCGCCGACATCGTCCTGCGAGAGGCGGAAGGCCGGCTGTCCGTGACGATCGGAGGCACGGTGCGCTGCGTCCAGAACCGCGCTCGCCTCGTCCGCGCCCTCTACGAACGCCTGCACCGCTTGGAGACCGCGCGCCCCCACGCCGTATGACCACCCTCCGCACCCGGCGAGACCAGGGGCCCGGGTGCGGAGGGCCGCACCCTCAGCAGGCTTACGCGGGTGCCGGTTCCGGGCGCAGGGAGGCGAGCGGAGAGCGCCGGCCTTTCTCCACCGCGCGCAGTTGCTCCCAGTCGACCACCGGATGGGCGTGGACCACCGCGTCGACGAACGTCGTGGTGTAGAGCGCGACGTCGACGGCCCCGGCCTGGCTCGTGCCGAAGCGGACCTCCATCGACTGCGGGGAGCGGACCCATCCGAGCCGCACCATGCGGTCGAAGTCGGCACGGCGCACCCTCAACCGGGCGGCGGCGGACGCGCTCGACGCTGACTGCGACGGACTGGTCGACCGTGACGCCTACCTGACGGGCATCCACGATTTCGTCACCACAGGCAGCTCACCCATGGCCGCCGTCTACGGCACAGGGCGGTAGCCCTCACGGCTGAGAACCCGCTGATCAACTTGCGGTGACTGGCCCACCGGCCACCTCGCTGTCCTGACTTGGGAAGATGCGGATTCAGCCGGGCGCACTCGTCATTCGTCAGACCACCCGCTCCACGCAAGACCTGACGTCCCGGACGTAGAGCGCTCACATGATCCGTCGGACAGCACCCTGAACCGCTGCATCCGGCCGGGGCCGCCGCTGACTGGTCGAGATCGAGGTGTGGGCCTCCGCCCCGCCCTGCCGATAGCCCGGGCCGTGGACGCCGGACGGGTCGGCCAGCACGGCCTGGACATCGTCATGGCCGTC
Source organism: Streptomyces sp. NPDC043685 (assembly GCF_056436585.1). Classification (NCBI taxonomy): domain Bacteria; kingdom Bacillati; phylum Actinomycetota; class Actinomycetes; order Kitasatosporales; family Streptomycetaceae; genus Streptomyces; species Streptomyces sp. NPDC043685. The sequence goes on from NZ_JBWKCH010000003.1 coordinate 718,861, forward strand.
GCCCAGGGCTTCGAAGCCCAGCGCGAGCCGGTCGGCAAACGCATCACCGCGCGCCTCGCTCTGGCAGACGACCCCGGCGGCGCCATCAACGGCCGGCCCCCGCTGTAGTCCCGGTTGCCGTGTTGATCCGTGCCTTCTCGGCGTAGCGCGGTGATCAGCTTGCGGAAGCTGCGCGGGCTCAGTCCGCTGAACGGGGGTATCCAAGACGGCTCTGACGCCGTGATCACACCAGCCACGACAAGATCGCCCCACTCTCAGCACCGTCTCACTGAGGTGCCACGGAATCCCCGGCCGCCCGTCGCCGGCCAGGCCACATATCGCTATACGCCGCGTCGAAGAACTGCGCCTGCGGCCCGCGCAGCGCGGCCCCGTCGGCTATCTCACCCCGGGCGGCCTCGGCGAGGCGGGCTGCATAACGATAGGCGGCGCCCCGCAGGGGCTCGCTTCTGGCCGCCAGGTCGATCTCCGCATGAGCCAACCACAGGTCGTCGACGAGGTGGTCGAGCACGGGATCGGCCGAGGTGTCGCCACTGCCCGAGTGGGCGAGTGCCGCCTTCTCCACCTGCGACGCAATGCCCAGGAACTTCAGGACCGCGTTCTTGAGCTCCGCGCGATGCGCGGCTGACTCCTGCACTTCGAGCTGCCGAGTGCTTACTCGCGAGACGAGGTACTGGCCAAACAGCGATCCGCCCGCACCGAGCGCAACACCCGCCAGAGACAACAGCGCCGGCCCCAACGTTCCCCAAGATCCCATAGCCGGAGTTTCTCAACATCAGTTCGCCGCCGTGCGAGGCCGGGCTTTCCTGTACTCGGGGCCAGTGGGGAATCCCCAGTGGCGCCTCGTTGGGTGAGGAGGTGACTGGCGCAGCACGCATACGGCCGCGGGGGTCGCCGATGCTGTCCAGGTCCTCGCGGAAGGAGGGATGGGAGGGGCGGATGATCCCGTAGAGGTAGGTGCTCCTCTCTCATTCACCTCTGCCGCGCGGGGCGGGCCGCTCGCCCTGACGTTCCCGGCCGTCGTCGCGTGTCTGCTGGAAGGCGTCGGAGATTGTCTCGGCGGCGCCGGTCAGGGCTCCCTTGGTCTTGCCACGCGCGCCGGACTCAGTCGCTTGCCCCGTGAGCTCGGCGAGCCCGGCCGGTTTGCGCGGCCCCGCTTCCAGGTCGAGGCGGTTGCACGCCTCGGCGAAGCGAAGGTAGGTGTCGACGCTGGCCACCACGATCCGTATGTCGATCGTGAGGAGCTCGATACCGATGAGGGAGACCCGCACGTAGGCGTCGATCACCAGCCCGCGGTCGAGAATGAGTTCCAGAACGTCGTAGAGGCCGCTGGAACCGCCCCCGCCGCCCTGCTGTGTCGCGACGGTCATCGCGACCAACCCCTTGTCGTCTGTCTCTGCGCGGTCCCGTCGACGCTGTTCCTTGCTGCGACGCAGGCTTGCCGGTGCGAGTAGCCCCACCACCTGCCACCAAACGCGTGTACGGGCTTGGTGAGATGTACACCACCCGGTCCGGTCCGGGAGTGAGAGCAGCCTCCGGAACGCGCTTGTCGCTTCGCTATTCAACATGCTTGTTCCTGTTTCACACCCTTTGGGGTGGTGAGCCGGATATGGAGCGAGCCGCGCGCGAGAAGAGAGAGGGTGAGCGGCCTGTGATCACCCTGGAGCACATCCCTAGGGTGCTCGACCACCTGGCAGTCCCCTACCCGAAGTGCAAGGTCAAGGACGCACCCGGCGTGGACGCAGGCGGTCACCTCTCCGAGGACGAGGAGCGCCGCCTGTATGAGCGCTACGGCATCGACTGGGACGCGGCCTGGCAAAAGGCCAACCAGCCCGGAGCGGGCGGGTGGGCCCGCGCCGAGATCAGCGAGACGACCGACATGACGCGCTCCGCAGACACCGGTGCCGGCGGCGCTGACGCCATAACGCGCTCGGAGGAACGCATGAACGTCGGCACTGAGCGCCGCGAGGCCGACCGGGCGCAGTTGCGCAAGTACGTCGTACGCAACTTCGAGACGCTGCCCTCAGACAGTGGATTTCAGGAGTCCGGGAAGGCATGGGCAAGAACACAGGAACAGAAAGGGAGTCGGCAGTCATGACACAGGTCGAGCAGCCCCTGACAGACGCCGCGATCAAGGTTCGCCAAGTCAACCACTACCAGTTCAGCTGGGTGGCCGGGGAACCCGGCCAGCGCGGCACCTTCACCCTGCAGCTGGTGCTGGACGAAGGAGCCGGAGAAGAAGTCCTGACGGTCGACGCCGACGACGCCGACGTCCTGAAGGATCTGCTGGAGCACAATCAGACAGTCCAGTACGACGTCCCACGCCACACCCTGATGTTCGGCGTGACGCCAGCCGGCAGCTGATCCAGCAGCCCAGCGCACCCGCTACGACGAGAGATCTTCAAGCCGACCGCATCGGAGACGAGCGCTGTCTACCCGACCGGCTGCCTTATCGGCGAGGGCGTGGTTGAGGGTTTTGGCGGCTTCGCTGATGGAGCCGGGCATGAGGTGGCGGTAGATCTTGAAGGTGATCTCGATGGTCCTGTGGCCCATCCGCTCGGCGACGTCAGTGATGGGGAGGCCGTGGGCGAGGCAGGTGGAGGCGAAGAAGTGCCGCCTCAACGCTCGCGGTGGAGCATCACCCGGATCGTGGTGACGGTGAATGCCAGAGCAGGCACGATGAGCAGCATCTCGGCCGAGAGGAGGACCGACAGGGGCGGGCCGTAGTCCTCGGCCTCCTGTGGCACGCCGAGCAGCAGCAGGACGACAAAGACACCGGCCGACCACATGATCGCTGCCAGTGCGGCCATGAGGCCGGCCATCACCGAACTCGCCAGGTCAAGGAAAAATCCCTGTGCGGTGGCCACCTGCTGCACCGGCTGCCAGTCCGCACCGCGCAGCCGTTTCCACTGCGCACAAAGGGCGAGCACCTCGTCCTCCAGCGACGCCACGTTCCGGTCGTCGAGATGCGGCAGCGCCGTACGGTGACCCTGCCGGTCGTACATCACGGCAAGCATTCTGGGATGGCTCCCCGGGCCGGGCTCGATGTCGATGCCCTGAATGTCCCGCCAGGCCGTCCGTCTTGCACGCTTGAGTCCTTTGACCGTCACGCCCTCGCGGGAGATGACGGTCGCGCTCCGCAGACTCCAAGCGAGCAGAGGGACGAACAGAGCCGTCAGGCAGACGATGACCGCCACCTTGAGCCGGCCCGGCATTCCGCCGACAGTCGCGATCTCCACCGCCGCGCCGGCAAGGCTGAGTCCCACGAGGAGAAGCACGGTTCTGGTGGTAGAAGCAGACGCCCGGTACTCCCGCCTCCGCATCACATCCGACATGAGCCAGCCCCCCCCAAACGGTCACCGTCCGCTCCCCGACGCGGCGACCACAGCCTCAAGACGCGAGCACTCTGGGCCGTACCCTCCCGCTTGGCACTCGAACCCGGCCGCAGTTCGCGCACCTCGGCGGCTGGAACCACAGCACGCACGAACTGGACGACATGCGGCAGGAGCGGCCTTCCGACCGTTGTGCTGATTGGCCGAAAATGCATGTGACAAGCGGAGGTTGTGATCCGTCACTCCGCCGTCGAACGCGGGTGCGCGAACTGCGGGTGCGAGCGCGCCGCGCCGGTCTCCACCTTGGTGTCGCGGGTTGACGGCGCCGTGCACGGGCCGGGGTCGGCCGCCGAACTTCGACCTCAAGCGGTGCAAGGACCGTGAGGTCATCGGGCGCTGTATCGGCAGGAGTCGAGCAGTTCCGGGATGCCACCACCCGTTTCGACGAGCCGGCCGCCTCGTGTCTCGTCGGCCTCCGGATCGCCTCACTCATCCTCCGGCTCAGCGCACGGTGATCATTTCTCGCACAGAGCCCGGACCGTGTTGTCCTAGGGGGCAGGGTTGGCTCAAAAGAGGTGGCCGGGCCGGTGGGTGGCGGTGCCGCGATGTCTGATCCTCGAAGGTCGCCTTGTGGCTGTTTCGAGGCCGCTGTGGCAACACCGCCGTTCAGCGGCCGTCGTGACGGAATCGGCAGGCGGGCGGCTGTGCGGCCAAGGATGACGGACGCGATGGTGTCCCGAGGCGTCGTGGTGCGGCCCGACCTTCTCTTCAGAATCTTGGTTTGAGGGTGAAAGAGCGGGATACACGGCCTCTTTGGCGGGTCGCTGAACGGTCACATCCCCTTCAACTTCGGGGGGTTGCCAACCTGTGACCCAACGTGAAAACTGTGAGCGCAATCGGCCGAGATGATCGTGTCGAAGTGTGTTCTTGACACGGGCATCGAAGGACAGGGGAGTTCTGCGCAGGGCTGCTGCGCGGGGAAGTCACTGGGGGACGTGGTGGTGTCTGCAAGGTGCCCTGGGCGCGTCATGCCGGGCTGCGCACGTGGAGGCTTGTCCGCGGCTCGGCGGGCGTCCGGACCACTCGGAACCGCCGCCCCACCGTCCCCTGTCCCGTCCTCGGTTTCGCTGACGCCAGGGCTGCCATTGCCTGAGGGGTGGACAAGCCGGCCGCCCTCAGTGGGCCGGCCCGGCTGAGCCGCGCGAGGGTCCACCCGGCGCGGAGCGACAACCGCTCCGCCGTGCCGCACCCCCGATGGCCGAACCCGTGACGGCCGGTACTGCCCGCGGTCGGCCACCGCGCACCGTCGGTGGTCCACCGTCGGGCACGCACGCCCACACTCAAGGAGAAACGGTGACAAGCACACAGCTGACCGGGGCCGAATCGCCTCTTGACGCGTTACCCGGGCGATGGCGGTCCTTACGCGACGCCGGCCCCGTGACGTACGACGAAGAGCGGCGGCAGTGGCACGTCGTGGACCACCGGGGCGTCTCGGCGGTCCTGTCCGACCCGGCGACGTACTCCTCCGACATGACGCCGATCGCCCCCACCCAGGAGGACTTCGAGGCCTTCCGGCAGGGCAACTTCGTCGGCATGGACCCGCCGGAGCACCGCAAGCTCCGCACCCTGGTGAGTCAGGCCTTCACTCCGCGAGTGGTTCATGGCCTCGCACCGCGCATCGAGGCCGTGTGCGCGCGGCTGTTCGACGGCGTCGCCGACCGTGACCGGTTCGACCTGGTCGACACCCTCGCTTATCCGCTGCCGATCATCGTGATCGCCGAACTCCTCGGTATCCCCGCCGAGGACCACCGGCTGTTCCAGGAGTGGGCCGCCACCCTCTTCGGCGGCGACCAGCTAGGGGACAGCCTCGACATGGCCGATCTGGAACGGGCGTTGGAGGCCATCGCCCCGACCGTGCGTGAGATGAACGGCTACGTACTCGACCACATCCGGCACCGCCGCGCCCACCCCGGTGACGACCTGACGAGCAGACTCCTCACCGCCGAGGTCGACGGAACACGGCTTGAGGACCAGGAGATCGTCGGGTTCGTCGCCCTGCTGCTGGTCGCCGGGCACATCACCACCACCGCGCTCCTCGGCAACGCCATGGTCACCTTCGACCGGCATCCCGGCACGCTCACCGCACTGCGGGAGAACCCGGACCGGGTGCCGGACGCCGTCGAGGAAGTCCTGCGCTGGCTGCCGCCCTTCCCCGAGCTGGGCCGGCGCACCACCCGGCCGGTAGTGCTCGGCGGGCATGAGATCCCGGCCGACACCCTGCTGATGGTGCACCTGGGGGCTGCCAACCGTGACCCCTCCCGCTTCACCGCACCGGATGTCTTCGACGCGGCCCGCGACCCCAATCCCCATCTCACCTTCGGGCATGGCATCCACTTCTGCTTCGGCGCCCCACTGGCCCGGCTGGAAGCCCGTATCGCCCTGCAACTGATGATGGAACGTTTCTCCTCCATCGTGGTGCCCTCGTACGACGACGTCACGTACCAGAATCCGGCCGTCATCGTCGGCGTACGCCACCTGCCGATCCTCGTCAGCAGGCCGTAAGCGCGCCGACGGGCACACCCGCACCGCTCACTCGCGGGCCGGCCGCGTCCCCCTCCCCGCACCCGCTCTCACCAGGAGTTCCCTCCCCATGCCGTACCCCACCGCCGCTCCGGCCGCACACCGGCCGCCGACCTCCTTGCAGCAGGAGTTGAGCAGCCACCTCGACTCCCTCGCGCGCGTCCACCGCGTGCCCGGCGCCCAACTGGCCGTCCACACAGGAACCCATGTCCTCAGCGCGCACACCGGCACGGCCGACGCCGTGGCGAACACCCTGTTCACCGCGCAGACGGCCGTCCCCCTGGGGTCCGTCACCAAGGCCGCCACGGCCGCGGCCGTCCTGCTCCTCGCCGACGACGGAGACGTGGACCTGGACGAACCCGTCAGCGAACTGCTGCCCGACTTATCAGGGCTGATACCCGATGTGACGGTGCGTCACCTGCTGAGTCACACCGCCGGCCTCCCCACCGGACCCGACTCCGACAGTGCCGTCGGCACCACCGCCTCCCGGTACCTCTCCGCGGTCTGCACCGCCCGGAACACCCTGTTCCCGCCAGGCACCGGCTTCTCGTACTCCAACGCGGGCTACGTCGCCGCCGGCCGCATCCTGTCCGAAGTGACGGGCATGACCTGGCAGGAAGCAGTGGCAGCGCTCGTCCTGGAGCCCTTGGGCATCGTCCCCGCCTTCCTGGGCGACACCACCCCCTCCCGGCCGCTCGCCAGCGGCCACGCCCTCAACACGGCGACGGGCCTGGTACGCCCGGCCCATCAGAACCTCGCCCCCGTGGAGGCCCCGGCCGGAGCGCTGCTGGCGAGCGCCGAGGACCTGGTCGCCCTGGGCAGGGCCGTGATCGGCAGGTCCGCCGGACTGCCGGCCGCCGTCGCCGACCGGATGCGGCACCCCGAACCGTCCGCCGACCCCGGTGCCCTCGCCGATTCCTGGGGCCTGGGCCTGGCCCTCTTCCGACAGGACGGCCGGGTGTGGTGCGGCCACGACGGGAACGCCCAGGGCACCTCCTGCCACCTGCGGGCGGACCCGGACAGCGGCGTCGTCGTCGCCTTCACCGGCAATGCGGGCGCCGCCACCGCCCTGTGGCGTGACATGGTCGCAGAACTCACCCGGCTCACCGGCGTTCGCGTGCCCACCGCCCCGGCCGCCGGCACCCGCCGCGGACTCGCCGTGTCGCTCCCGGAGTGCGCCGGAACCTACCGCAACGGGGGCACCGAGTACGTGGTCAAACTGGACGGGGACGACACGCCGACCCTGTCCGTCGACGGCGACTACCCCATCCCGCTGGTCTGCTATCCGGACCTGTCCTGCGACCTGATGGATCCGGCCACCGGCCGGGTCGAACCGGGCGGCCGTTTCCACCGTGATCCCGCCACCGGGGCCATCGATCGCCTGCAGATCTCCGGACGCACCGCGCGCCGCACAGGCACCCCCTGACCGCGCGCCGGACCGGCACTGCCTGACGGCGTACCGATTCGGCACCGTCCGACGACCGCGTGCCGCCCCGGCACCGCCTGACGACCGTGCGCCGGACCGGCACCGTTCCCGCCGCGCGCCGGACCGGCACTGGTCCGGCCGTGCGCGCCACCGGCACGGCCCGATCGCGCCCCGCACCCGACCCGTACGCAAGGACCCGCACCGCTCCGGCGTGCCCACGCGCCGCCCGAGAACGGCGCGCCGGGTCCGCGCGCCGCCCCCGCCCGAAGGACTGCACCCCGATGACGGACCCGCACGCCCAGCGCCCCGCCATGCCCGTCCCCCCGGCCCCCGTCCGCGACGTCACCCGTCACGTCCCGCTCGGTGAGCTGTTCACCGGGTGGGTGACGCGCGACCCCGACGCCCCCGCGGTCACCGACGGCCGGAGCACCTGGTCGTACGCGGAACTCGCCCGGCGGGCCGGCCGGCTCGCCGCCCATCTCGTCGCGAGCGGCGCCGGACCGGAGCGGACGGTGGCCCTGGTCCTGCCGCGCTCGATGGAACTGATCGCCGCCGAGCTGGCCGTGGCCCTCACCGGTGCCGCCTTCCTCCCCGTGGACCCCGACTACCCGGCCGAACGACGGGCACTGATGCTCGACGACGCCGCTCCCGCCGTCGTCCTGGACGACCTCGACCGCGTACGCGCACTGATGGAGGGCCAGGAGCCGGAGACGGACCCGGTCCCGAGCCGGGCGCTCCCCGATCACGCGGCGTACGTCATCTTCACCTCCGGCTCCACCGGCACTCCCAAGGGCGTCACCGTCACCCACCGCGGCATCGCCGGTTTCGCCGCGGCGGCCGCCGAACGCTACGCCGTCGGCCCGGGCGACCGTGTGCTGCAGTTCTCCTCGCCCAGCTTCGACGCCTCCGTACTGGAACTGTGCGTCTCCGTCCTGTCCGGCGCCCTGCTGGTGGTCCCGCCGAACGGGCCCTGGCTGGGCGACGAACTCGCCGCCGTCCTGGACGAACACCGCATCAGCCACGCCCTCATACCGCCGGCCGCCCTCGCCACGCTGCCCGACCCGGCGGACATCGGAGGCCTGCCGTCGCTGCGCACCCTGATCGTCGGGGCCGAGGCATGCCCGGCCACGCTCGTCGACCGGTGGGCGCCCGGCCGCCGCATGATCAACTCCTACGGGCCGACCGAAGCCACCATCGTCGCCACCTGGACCGGACCACTGACCGCCGGCACGGGGACACCCGCCATCGGCAGCCCGCTTCCCGGCACCGAGGCGCACATCCTGGACGCGGCGCTGCGCCCGGTGCCGCCCGGCACCGAGGGCGAGTTGTACGTGGGCGGCGACGGACTGGCCCGCGGCTACCTCAACCGCCCCGGTCTGACCGCGGCACGGTTCGTCGCCCACCCGTCCGGGCCGCCCGGCGCCCGGCTCTACCGCACCGGTGACCGTGTGCGCCGACGCGCCGACGGCGAGTTGGAGTTCCTCGGCCGGGCCGACCGGCAGGTCAAGGTCCGGGGCTTCCGCATCGAGCCCGGCGAGATCGAAGCCGCCCTGCTCCGGGACCCGGAGATCCGCGAGGCCGTCGTCGTGGTACGTGACGAGGAACCCGCCCGGGGCCGGCTCATCGGCTACGTCACTCCCGCCGACCCCGCTCGCAGGCCCGACCCGGCCCGGCTGCGGGCCGGCCTCACCGCCGCCCTGCCGGTCCACATGGTGCCCTCCGCCGTCGTCGTGCTGGACGCGCTGCCGCTCACCCCGCAGCACAAGATCGACCTGCGGGCGCTGCCCGCCCCCGGCGGCGCGCAGGCCGAGCAGCATGTCGAACCGCGCACCGACGACGAACGGACCCTGGCCGTGATCTGGGCCGACGTCCTCGGCGTCGACACCGTCGGCGTCACCGACGACTTCTTCGACCTGGGCGGCGACTCGATCCTCGCGGCCCGCACCCTGACCCGCATCCGGGAGGCGTTCGGCGCCAGGCTCACCCTGCGCGACGTGTTCACCGCGCGGACCGTCGGCGCGCTCGCCCCCCTGACCGCCGATCCGTCCGCCGCCGCCCCGCCGGAACCGATCCCCGCCGCCCCGCGCTCGGAGCCCGTCCCGCTCTCCAGCGCCCAGCGGCGCCTGTGGTTCCTCGACGACCTCGCCGACGGCGGCACCGAGTACAACACCGGCGTGGCGCTGCGGCTGCGCGGCCCCCTCGACACACCGGCCCTGGAACGCGCCCTGCACCGGCTCGCCGCCCGCCACGACTCACTGCGCACCACCTTCGCCACGGTCGACGGACAGGGGGTCCAGCTCGTCGCCGCCGAGGCGGAGCTGCCGCTGCGCACCACCGATGTCGGCCACGTGCCGGACGACCGGCGTGACCAGGCCGTCGAGCGCCTGCTGACCGAGGAACTCCGCCGGCCCCACGACCTGGCGACCGGGCCCCTGACCCGGGCGCTGCTCATCCGCCGGGCACCCGGGGACCACGTGCTGCTGCTGGCCCAGCACCACATCGTCACCGACGGCTGGTCGGTCGGCGTCCTGACCCGGGACCTGGCGGCGCTCTACCGCGCGGAGGCCGCCGGTGAACCCGACGACCTGCCCCGGCCGGACGTGCAGTACCCGGACTTCGCGCTGTGGGAGGTCGAGCGGCACACGCCCGACGCCGACGCGGACGACCTCGCCTACTGGAAACGCCACCTCGCCGGCCTCCAGCAGCTCGACCTGCCCACCGACCGGCCGCGCCCCGCGGTGCGCACCACCGCGGGCGCGGCTCACCGCCAGGACATACCGCGCCAGCTGGTGGACCGGCTGCGGCAACTGGCCGCGGGCCGCGACACCACCGTCTTCACGGTGTTCGCCGCGGCGGCGGCCGTGCTGTTCGCCCGCTACTCCGGGCAGCGGGACGTTGCGTTCGGCACCGTCACCAACGGGCGGGACCGCCGCGAACTGGAGGACGTGACGGGCTTCTTCGCCAACACCGTCGTACTGCGCGGCGAGGTCGACGACGCCGCCACCGTGGACCGGTTCATGCAGACCATGCGCGCGACCGTGCTGGACGCGTTCGCCCATGACGGCGTGCCCTTCGACCGGGTGGTCGAAGAACTCGCCCCGCCGAGAGACCCCAGCCGCACCCCGCTGGTGCAGGCGCTCGTGGTCCAGCAGGCGGCGCCCGCCCGGCCGCCGGCCGCCGCCGGAGTACGCATCGAGGAACATCCCCTGCCCCGCCCGGCCGCCCGCTTCGACCTCGTGCTGGAGTTCGCGCCGCGCGCCGACGGCGGCCACGAGCTGACGGTCGAGTACAACACCGACCTGTTCGAGACGGCGACCGTGGCCCGGATGGCCCGGCAACTCCACCACCTGCTCGAAGGCATGGCGGACGGCCCGCACCGGACGCTGGCCGAACTCCCGCTGCTGTCCGACGACGAGCGGCACGTGCTCCTGGAGTCCTGGAACCCACCCGCGTCGGGCGAGAACCGGGCAGACGGCGCCACGCTCCCGGCGCTCTTCGAGGAGCAGGTGGCCCGCACTCCCGACCGGACCGCCGTGACCTGCGGCGACACCCGGCTGGACTACGCCGGGCTGAACCGGCGTGCCAACCGTCTCGCCCGGCTGCTGGCGGCGCGCGGTGCGGGGCCGGAGTCCCTGGTGGCGCTGTGCCTGCCGCGCACCGCCGGCCTGCTCCCGGTGCTGTGGGCCGTACTGAAGTCGGGCGCCGGATACCTGCCCGTCGACCCGGGCTACCCGGCCGAACGCATCCGCTTCATGCTCGCCGACGCGGCCCCCGCCCTCGTCCTGGCCACCCGGGAAACGGCGCACGCCCTCCCCGAGGACTGCGAGCCGCTGCTGCTGGAGGACGTGGCCCCCTTCGCCGTCGGCACCCCGGACCCGGCCGAGGCCGACGTCGCGGATCCGGCCGGTACCGACGCCACGGACCTGACCGACGCCGACCGGACGGGACCGCTCGACCCGTCCCATCCCGCCTACGTCATCTACACCTCCGGCTCCACCGGCCGGCCCAAGGGCGTGGTCGTCACCCACCGCAGCGTGGCCGCGCTCGCCGCCTGGGCCGGGGACACGTTCGGTTCGCGCGGGTTCGCCCACGTCGTCGCCTCCACCTCCCTCAACTTCGACGTGTCCGTGTTCGAGTTGCTGTGCCCCCTGCTGGCCGGCGGCAGCGTCGAGGTGGTCGCCGATCTCACCGCCCTCGCCGACCTCACGGACGGCTCCCGCCCGCGCCGGGCCGGACTGCTCAGCGGCGTGCCGTCCGCGCTGTCCCGCGTCTTCGGCGGCGACGGTGCCATCGACGCGGACACCGTCGTCCTGGCCGGCGAGGCCCTGCCCGCCCGGACCGTCCGGGACATCAAGGACGCCATGCCCGCGGCCGAGGTGGCGAACATCTACGGCCCCACCGAGGCCACCGTCTACGCCACCGCCTGGTTCGCCGACGGCACCGTCCCCGACCAGGCCCCTCCCATCGGCCGTCCCGTCGCCCGCACCCGCGCCTACGTGCTGGACCGGCTGCTGCGCCCCCAGCCGCCGGGCGTCATCGGCGAGCTGTACCTCGGCGGCGGCGGACTCGCACGCGGTTACCTGCGCCGGCCCGGGCTGACCGCCGCCCGCTTCGTCGCCGACCCGTTCGGCGCACCCGGGGATCGCATGTACCGCACGGGCGACCTGGTGCGCTGGAGCGCCGACGGCCGGCTCGAGTACCTCGGCCGTGTCGACCAGCAGGTCAAGGTGCGCGGCTTCCGCATCGAACTGGGCGAGGTCGAGGAGGCCCTGCGCGGCTGCGCGGGCGTCGCCGAGGCCGCCGCCACCGTCCGCGACGGTGACGGCCACCGCCGCCTGGCCGGATACGTGGTCGCCACCCCCGGCGCCCGGGTGGAGCCGGAGGCCGTACGCCGCGAACTCGGGCGCACCCTGCCCGACTACATGGTCCCCTCGGCCGTCCTGGTGCTGCCCGCCCTGCCGCTCAACCCCAACGGCAAACTGGACCGCGACCGGCTCCCCGATCCGGCACCGGCCGAACCCGCCGCACGCCACGTCGCGCCCCGCACGCCCACCGAACGGACCCTCGCCGCCATCTGGGCCGCCGTCCTGCACGTGGAGCGGGTCGGAGCGGACGACAACTTCTTCGCGCTGGGCGGCGACTCCATCCTCAGCATCCAGGTCGTGGCCCAGGCCAGGCAGGCGGGTCTGACGATCACCTCGCGGGACGTCTACCAGCACCAAACGGTCGCCGCCCTGGCCCGCCGCGCCGACGAGACGGGCACCCGGCGGGACGCCGCCCCGTCCGCTCCTTACGAGGCCACCGGCGCCGCACCGCTGACACCCATTCAGCACTGGCTCTTCGACAGCGCCGCCGAGCGGGCCGGACACTTCGCCCAGACCCTCTCGGTGGAACTGCCTGCCGACGTCGACGCGAGCACGCTCCGGGCCGCCCTCGACGACGTGGTCGCACACCACGACGCACTGCGCTCCCGCTTCCACGCCGAGGACACGGGCGTACGGTGGCTGATCGACGGCCCGGCCGTCCGCTGCCCCCTCACCCACCACACCGGCCCGGACACCGACACCCCGCATCTCGGCCCGTACGACCTGGGCCGGGGCCCGCTGCTGCGCGCCGTCCTGCACGACCGGGGCGACGGACGGCCGCCCGTCCTGCACCTGTCCGTCCACCACCTCGTCGTGGACGGCGTCTCCTGGCGCCTGCTCCTCGAAGACCTCGAACGCGCCTACCGCGCCCGCCGCGAGGGCCGGGACGGCGAGGCCGCCCTGCCCCGCAAGTCCTCCCCGCTGCGGCAGTGGGCCGAGCGCCTTGCCGCGCACACCGCCGCCGGCGGTTTCGACGACGAACAGGCGTACTGGATCCGCGAGACCGAAGGGGCCGGGGCGGCTCTGCCCGCGGACCGGGAGGGCACCAACACCTACGCCTCCCAGCGCTCGGTGACGGTGCGACTCGGCCCCGAGGACACCGAAGCGCTGCTGCGGACGCTCCCCGAGACGTACCGCACCCAGGCCAACGACGTCCTGCTCGCCGCCCTCGGACGGGTGCTGTGCGGCTGGAGCGGGCACGACCGGGTCCTGGTCGACGTCGAAGGACACGGCCGTGAGGAGCTCTTCGCCGACCTCGACACCAGCCGCACCGTCGGCTGGTTCACCACCCGCCACCCCGTCGCCCTGGCCGTCCCGCCCCAGGCCTCCTGGGACACCGTGCTCAAGCAGGTCAAGGAACACCTGCGCGCCGTGCCCCGGCACGGCATCGGCCACGGCGCCCTTGCCCTGCCGGGCCGCGACGGCGCACCCCTCCCGGCGACCGGCGCGCAGATCAGCTTCAACTACCTCGGCCGGTTCGGCCTGTCCGAGACCTCCGAGGGCCTGTACCGCGGGCTGGTCCGCCCGCTGGAGCTGGACGCCGACCCGTCGGCGACGCGCCCGCACGCACTGGAGGTCGTGGGGCGGCTGGACGGTGACGGCCTGGAATTCACCTGGTTCTACTCCGACCGGGTGCACCGGCCGGAGACCGTCACCGACCTGGCGGAACGCTACGCCGACGCGCTGGCCGGCCTCGCCCGGTACGCGGCCCGGCCCGGTACCGCCGGACGCACCCCGTCGGACTTCCCGCTGGCCGGGCTCGACCAGACCCACGTCGACCGCATCGTGGGGGAGGACCCCGCCGGTGTGGAGGATGTCCACCCCGTGACGCCCACTCAGGCCGGCATGCTCTTCCACCGGCTCTCCCAGGACGACCGCGCCGTGTACTTCCAGCAGCTGACGTTCGTCCTCGACGGCGTGCCCGACCCCCGGCTGCTGGCGGAGGCCTGGCAGCGGGTCACGGACCGCACGCCGGTGCTGCGCTCGCGGGTGGTGTGGCAGGACGTGCCCGAGCCGCTGCTCGTGGTGCAGCGCCGGGCGGCGGTGCCGGTGGAACTGTCCGACTGGCGCGGCCTGACCGCCGCCGAACGGGACGAGCGGCTGCGCGACCTGCTCGACCGCGACCGCGCCCGAGGCGTCGACCTGACCCGCGCACCGCTCCAGCGCCTGGTGCTGGCCCGGCTCTCCGACCGTGAGGTCCGCGTCGTGTGGTCCTTCGACCACCTGATCCTGGACGGCTGGAGCCTGTTCCAGGTCCTCTCCGACGTCTTCGCCTGCCACGCGGGACTGTCCGGCGCGGTGCAGATCGCGCTGCCCGAGCGCCGTCCCTTCCGTGACTACGTCGCCTGGCTGCGTGAGCGCGCCGACCTGGCCGAGGCCGAACGGCACTGGCGGACCCGCCTGAACGGTCTGAGCGAGACCACAGCGCTCCCCTTCGACCGCGAGCCCCGTGAGAGCCACCGCGCGGAGTCGACCGCGGCGGTGCGCGTCACCCTGCCCGAGTCCGCCACGAAGGCGCTGCATGACCTGGCCAGGACGGCGGGCCTCACGATGAACACCCTCGTCCAGGGTGCCTGGGCGGTGCTGCTGAGCCGTCAGGCGGGCCGTGACGAGGCGGTCTTCGGCACCACCGTCTCCGGACGGCCCGACGAACTGCCCGGGGCCGACGCCATCACCGGCCTGTTCATCGCGACCCTGCCCGCCCGTGTGACCGTGCCGCGCGACGAGCCGCTGCTCAGCTGGCTGGCCCGGCTCCAGCAGGAGCAGAGCGAGGACCGGCGCCACGACCAGGTGCCGCTGCACCGGATGACGGCGTACACCGACCTGCCCGAGCGGGCCGCCCTCTTCGACAGCATCGTCGTGTTCGAGAACTACCCGGTCGACGACGACCTCGCCGCCGCGCACGGACTGCGGCTGACCGGCCTGGACGGTGTCGAGACCACCAACTACCCGCTGAGCCTGGTCGCCTACCCCGGCACGGAACTCGCCCTGCGCCTCGGCTACGACCCGGACCTCTTCGACGCCGGCACCGTCGAGCGGATGGCCGAGTACCTCACGGTCCTGCTGGAGGGCTTCGCCGCCACCCCGCAACAGGCCCCCTCCCGCCTGCCGTTGCTGACGGCCGCCCGCCGTGAGCAGGTGCTCCGCACCTGGAACGACACCGCTACCGGCACCCCCGCCGCGACCACCGCGGACCTCTTCGCTGCGCAGGCGGAACGCACCCCCGACGCCCTGGCACTGCTGGCCGGCGCCGAGCGGCTGACCTACCGCGAACTCGACGCCCGGGCGGCGGCCCTGGCCGGCCGACTGGCCGCGCAGGGGGTGCGTCCGGAGGCCGCCGTCGGCGTGCTGATGGACCGCTCGGCCGCCCTCGTCGTCGTCCAGCTCGCCCTCGCCCGCCTCGGCGGCGTGTACGTGCCGCTCGACGGCCGGGCACCCCGGGAACGGCTGCGGGCCATGCTCGCGGAGGCCGGCGCCGGCCTGCTGCTCACGGACGCGGAGTGGCACGAGACGGCGGCGGACCTGCTCCCCGAAGGGCGCGTCCTGCGCCCGGACGCGGACGCCGAGGGGCCGACCGCTGACCTCACGACCGTGCCGCGCGTGCACCCGGACAACGTCCAGTACCTCATGTTCACCTCCGGCTCCACCGGCACCCCCAAGGGCGTGGCCGCGCGGCAGCGGGACGTCGCGGCCCTCGCCCGCGACCGTGCCTTCGCCGGCCACGACCGCGTGCTCGTGCACTCCCCGCACGCCTTCGACGCCTCCACCTACGAGCTGTGGGTGCCCCTGCTGCGCGGCGGCACGGCCGTGCTCGCCCCGCCCGGCGACCTGGACGCCTCCGCCGTACGCCACGCGATCACCGAACAGGGCGTGAGCTGCCTGTTCCTGACGATCGGCCTGTTCCGCCTGTTCGCCCAGGAGGACCCGGCCTGCCTGCGCGGCGCACGGGAGGTGTGGACGGGCGGTGAGGCCGTGCCCGGCGCCGCCGTACGGCGCGTGCTGGACGCCTGCCCCGGCCTCACCGTCGTCGACGTGTACGGCCCGACCGAGACCACCACCTTCGCCACCCGCCAGGCCTTCCACGCCGGTGACCCGCTGCCCGCGGCCCTCCCCATCGGCCGTCCCCTCGACGACACCCGCGCCTACGTCCTGGACGGCGCCCTCCAGCCGCAACCGCCCGGCGTACCGGGGGAGTTGTACCTCGCCGGTGCCGGACTGGCCCGTGGCTACGCCGGGCGCCCCGGCGCCACCGCGGCCCGCTACCTGGCCGACCCCTACGGACCGCCCGGCGGGCGGATGTACCGCACCGGCGACATCGTGCGCTGGAGCGCCGAGGGCGCACTGCACTTCGTGGGACGGGCCGACGACCAGATCAAGATCCGTGGCTTCCGCGTCGAGCCCGCCGAGATCGAGGCCCGGCTCACCGCCCACCCGGCGATCGCCGAGGCGGTCGTGTCGGTCTCCCGGCACGAGGGACGCAAACGCCTGGTCGCGCACCTGGTGCCGGCTCCCGGCGCGGTCGTGCCGCCCGCGGCCGAGCTGCGTGCCCACGTGGCCGCGGAACTGCCCGACTACATGGTCCCGGCCGCGTTCGTCGGTCTGGCCGAGCTGCCCCTGACCGCGAACGGCAAGGTCGACCGGCGCCGGCTGCCCGAGCCCGAGTGGTCCGCGGCGGCCGACACCGCCTACCGCGCGCCGCGCACCGAGGCCGAACGCGTGCTCGCCGGCATCTGGGCCGAGCTGCTGGGTGTGGAACGCGTGGGCCTCGATGACCACTTCTTCATGCTGGGCGGCGACTCCATCGTGAGCATCCAGGTCGTCTCCCGCGCCCGCACCGCGGGCCTCGCGCTGACGCCGAGGGACCTGTTCCGCCACCCCACGCTCGTCGGTCTGGCCGCCGCCTCGACCGGCGCCCGCGCGGCCGTCGCGGACACCGGCCCGGTGTCCGGGCAGGTCGCGCTCACCCCGATCCAGCACTGGTTCCTGGACGCCGAGCCGCCGCGCCCGGAGTACTTCAACCAGTCGGTGGTCGTCGAGACCGGCGAGGACGTCGACGCCCGTGCGCTGCGCGCCGCCGTGGCCGCACTGTGGACCCACCACGACGCCCTGCGCGCCCGCTTCCCCCGCGCGTCGGACGGCACCTGGCGCCAGGAGTACTCCGCCGCGGACGACGACGTGCCGGAGCTGCTGCGGGTGCACGACCTGAGCGATCACGACGCGCAGGCCGCCTCGGAGGCCGAGGCCCGCCTCTCCCACGAGGCGCACACCGGCTTCCGCCTGGACACCGGACCGCTGATCGCCGCGCGCCTGTTCACCGGCGCCGGCCGGACCCCGCGCCTGCTGCTGACGGCCCATCACCTGATCGTCGACGGCGTCTCCTGGCGCGTCCTGCTGGAGGACCTGGAGACCGCCTACCGGCAGGCCAGGGCCGGGGAGCCGGTCCGGCTGCCGGAGCGCACCACGTCCGTGCGGGAATGGGTGCGGCGGCTCACCGGCCGCACCGGCGAGGCGGACCTCGCCGCGCAGCGCGCCCACTGGGCGGACGTCGCCCGGCACTGCGCCGAACCGCTGCCGGAGGACCTGGACGGCGGCAACACCGTCGCCGACCTGCGCGCCGTGACCGTACGCCTCGACCGCCGGCGCACCGAGGACCTCCTGCGCAAGGTCCCCGGCGTGTACCGCACCCGCGTCGACGACGTCCTGCTGACCGCCCTCGGCCGCGTCCTGGCCGACTGGACGGGCCGTCGGACCGTCGCCGTGGGCCTGGAGGGGCACGGCCGCGAGGACCAGCACTTCGACGACCTCGACCTGTCCCGCACGGTCGGCTGGTTCACCAGCCTCTACCCGGTCGCCCTCGACTTGCCCGAGGGCGACTGGGGCGCCGCGCTGAAGGCCGTGAAGGAACAGCTGCGGGCCGTGCCCGACCGGGGCATCGGCTACGGCGCGCTGCGTCACCTCGCGGGCGACGAACGGCTCGCCGCCGCGCCGCTGCCCGGCATCAGCTTCAACTACCTGGGCCGGTTCGACTGGTCCGCCGCCGACGCCGAGCTGGTCCGGGCCGTGCCCGGCGGCCTGGACGGCGCCGAGGACCCCGGGGCGCCGCGTCCGCACCTGCTGGACGTGGTGGCCCGTGTCGAGGACGACGAGCTGGAGGTCACCTGGCACTACAGCGGCGGCCGCCACCGCGAGGAGACCGTCGCCGCCCTCGCCGAGGGCATGCTGCGCTCGCTGGAGGAGATCGTCGCGCACTGCGCCGCGCCCGGGGCCGGTGGCCGTACCCCCTCCGACTTCCCGCTGGCCCGGCTCGACCAGGCGGCCGTGGACCGGGTCGTGGGCGACGGCCGCGGCGTCGAGGACGTGTACCCGCTGACCCCGATGCAGGCGGGCATGCTGTTCCACAGCCTCCTCGACCCCCAGGGCCGCACCTACGTCAACCAGGTGCAGGTCGTCCTGCACGGTGTCACCGACCCGCACGCACTCGCCGCTGCGTGGCAGGACACGGCGGACGCCAACGCGATCCTGCGCACCCGCCTGGTGTGGCAGGAGACCGCCGAACCCCTCCAGGTGGTCGAGCGGCGGGCCGTCGTGCCGGTCACCCACCACGACTGGACCGACCGGACCGCCGAGCGGTGCGCGCGGGATACCGAAGCGCTGCTCGACGCCGACCGCGAGGCCGGCATCGACCTCGGCGCGGCCCCGCTGATGCGGCTCGCGCTGATCCGGCTGGCACCGGACCGGGTGCGCATGGTGTGGACGTTCCACCACGTGCTGCTCGACGGCTGGAGCGCGGCCCAGGTCTTCGACGAGGTGTGCGAACGGTACGCGGCCCGGACCGCCGGCCGCCGCCCGCAGGTGCCCGACCGGGCCCGCTTCGCCCGCTACCTGGAGTGGCTGACCGCCCAGGACACCGCCCGGGCCGAACAGCACTGGCGCGAGACCCTCGCCGGATTCGCCGTGCCCACCGAACTGCCCCGCGACCGGCGCCCCGCCGACGCCCACCGCGCGTCCTCGTCGGGCACGGTGCGGGTGACCCTCGGCACGGAGGTGTCGGCACGGCTGCGGGACACCGCCCAGCGGGCCGGACTGACCGTCAACACCGTGCTCCAGGGCGCCTGGGGGCTGCTGCTGCACCACTACGGCGGCGGTGACGACGTCGTCTTCGGTACGACCGTGTCCGGCCGCCCGGCCGAACTGCCCGGCGTGACCTCCATGGTGGGCCTGTTCATCAACACCCTGCCCACCCGGCTGCGCATCGACCGGGACCGTCCCCTGCTGGAGTGGCTGCGCGAGGTGCAGGCCGCCCAGTCGGAGTCCCGGCGCCACGACTTCGTGTCCCTGGCCCAGTTGCAGTCGTGGAGCGAAGTGCCCGGAGGCACCGGCCTGTTCGACAGCATCGTCGTCTTCGAGAACTACCCGTTCGACGCGGGCGCCCTGGCCCGGCACGGAATCGCCGTCGAGCAGGAACGCGACGTCGAGCCGACCAGCTACGCGCTCAGCGTGGTCGTCGCCCCCGGCGACGACGTCACCGTGAGTCTCGACTACGACCCGGCCGCCTTCGACGCGGCCACCGTCGAGGGGATCGGCGCGAGCCTGCGCACCCTCCTGACGCAGCTCGCCGCCGACGCCGACCGCCCCCTCGCCGACCTCACCCCGCTCTCACCGGCCGACGGGCGCCGCCTGCTGGACCGCCTCGCCGGACCGGGCGCGCGGCTCCCGCGGCACACCCTCCCGGACGCCTTCGCGGCCCAGGCCGCCCGCACCCCCGACGCACCCGCCGTCAGCGCCGGCGCCGAGCACCTCACCTACCGGCAGCTCGACGAACGCGCCAACCGGCTCGCCCGCCTGCTGATCGACGCCGGAGCCGGGCCGGAGCGGTTCGTCGCCCTGGCCCTGCCCCGCACCGCCGATCTGATCGTGGCGCTCCTCGCGGTCCTCAAGAGCGGCGCCGCCTACCTGCCCGTCGACCCCGGCTACCCGGCCGAGCGCATCGCGTTCCTCTTCGAGGACGTACGCCCCGACGCGGTCATCACCTGCGCCGAGAGCTCCGCGCGGCTCCCGGACGGCCCGTACACGCGGATCGCCCTGGACGACCCGGCCTGCGCCGCCCGGCTGGCCGCCGCGTCCGCCGCACCCGTCGGCGACGGCGAGCGGCGCGCCCGTCTGCTGCCGGACCACCCGGCCTACGTCATCCACACCTCCGGTTCCACCGGCCGGCCCAAGGGCGTCGTCGTCCCGCACGCCTCGGTGGTGGCGCTGACCGACTGGGCCGCGGCCGAGTTCACCGGCCGCGGACTCGCCCACGTGGTGGCGTCCACCTCGCTCAACTTCGACGTGTCGGTGTTCGAGATCTTCTCGCCGCTGCTGGCGGGCGGCCGGGTCGAGGTCGTCCGCGACCTGCTGGCCCTCGCCGAGCGGTCCTCGCCGTGGCGGGCGGGGCTGCTCAGTGCCGTGCCCTCCGCCCTCGGCCGGCTGCTGGCCGAGGACACCGTGCACGTCGGCGCCGACACCGTCGTCCTGGCCGGGGAGGCCCTGCCCGCCCGCGCCGTCCGGCAGGTGCGCGAGGCGATCCCCGGCTGCCGCGTGATGAACATCTACGGCCCCACCGAGGCCACCGTCTACGCCACCGCCTTCACCTGCGACCCGGGCGACCCCGACCGCGTCCCGCCCATCGGCCGGCCCATCGGCGGCGCCCGCGCCTACGTCCTCGACGCCCGTATGCGTCCCGTGCCCGTCGGGGCGCCCGGGGAGTTGTACCTCGCCGGGACCGGGGTGGCCCGCGGCTACCTGAACCGGCCCGGCCTGACCGCCGGCCGCTTCCTCGCCGACCCCTTCGGGCCGCCCGGCAGCCGCATGTACCGCACCGGCGACCTGGTCCGCTGGACCGCCGACGGCGACCTGCTGTACCTGGGCCGCGGCGACGACCAGGTCAAGGTGCGCGGCTTCCGCATCGAACTCGGCGAGCTGGAGGCCGCGCTGGCCCGGCACCCGCGGGTCGCCGCGGCCGCCGCCCGCGTGGTTGAACACGACGGCCACAAGCGCCTCGTCGGCTACGCCGTGCCGCGCGCCGGCGACCTCCCGGCACCGACCGGGCTGCGGGCGTTCCTCGCCCACACCCTGCCCGACCACCTGGTCCCGGCGGCCGTGGTGCCCCTGGAGCGGCTGCCGCTGGGCGCCACCGGCAAGCTGGACCGGCGCGCCCTGCCGGAACCGGTGTGGTCCGCGGCTCCGACCACGGAGGACTCCCGGCCGCCGCGCACCGCCACCGAGCAGACCCTCGCCGCGATCTGGGCACAGGTGCTGGGCGTGCCCGAAGTGGGCGCCGCCGACAACTACTTCGCGCTCGGCGGCGACTCCATCCTGGGCATCCAGATCGTCTCCGCGGCCCGCCGGGCCGGACTGGCCCTGACACCCCGTCACCTCTTCGCCCACCAGACGATCGCCGAACTCGCCGCCGCGGTCGACGCCTCACCGGCCGGCCCGGCCCCCGCCACGGCCGACCAGGGCCCGGTCGTCGGGGACGTCCCCCTCACACCCGTACAGCACTGGCTGTTCGACACCCTCACCGGCGACCCGGCCCACTTCACCCAGGCGGTCTCCTTCGAGGTGGCGCCCGACACCGACGAGACACTGCTGCGCGCCGCCCTCGCGGCGGTGCTGGAGCAGCACGACGCGCTGCGCACGCGGTACGAGCACGCGGGCGACGGCCGGTGGCGGCAGCTGGGCACCCCGCCCGGCGCCGCACCGCACCTTGAGGTGCACCGCGCTCCGGAGGAACCGGCCGCCGTCGCCGCCGCTCTCGGCTCAGGGTTCGGCCTGACCGGCGGCCCGCTGCTGAAGGCCGCCCTGTGCCACCGGGACGGCGACCTGCCGCCCGTCCTGCTGCTGGCCGCACACCACCTGGTCGTCGACGCGGTGTCCTGGCGGGTGATCCTCGAAGACCTCGACACCGCCTACCGGGCACTGCTCGCCGGGGGAACCCCCGACCTGGGCGCGAAGACGACCTCCTTCCGCGACTGGGCCCGGCGC
Source organism: Streptomyces sp. NPDC043685 (assembly GCF_056436585.1). Lineage (NCBI taxonomy): Bacteria > Bacillati > Actinomycetota > Actinomycetes > Kitasatosporales > Streptomycetaceae > Streptomyces > Streptomyces sp. NPDC043685. The sequence goes on from NZ_JBWKCH010000003.1 coordinate 741,087, forward strand.
CTGGCCGCGCACACCGCCGACGGCGGCTTCGACGACGAGGCCGCCCACTGGAGCGCCCTTCACCCGACCGACCTGCCGGCCGACCTCCCCGGCGGCAACACCGCCGCCGACGAGGAGACCGTGACGGTGAGCCTCGGCGCCGAGGAGACCGAGCGCCTGCTGAAGGAGGTCCCCGACGCCTACCGCACCCGCGTCAACGACGTCCTGCTGTGCGCGCTCGGCCGGGTCCTCGCCCGCTGGACGGGACGGGACCGGGTGGTGGTCGCGCTGGAGGGACACGGCCGCGAGGACCTCTTCGACGGCGTCGACCTGTCCCGCACCGTCGGCTGGTTCACCACCATGTTCCCCGTCGGCCTCGACGTGCCCCGCGACGCCGGCCTCGGCACCGCGCTGAAGACCGTCAAGGAGAACCTGCGGGCCGTACCGCGCGGGGGAGTGGGCTACGGCGCGCTGCGGCACCTGCACCCGTCGGGACCCGAACTGCCCGACCTGCCGCAGGTGGGCTTCAACTACCTCGGGCAGCAGGACTTCAGCGCCACCGGAGACGGTCTGCTGCGGGCGCCCCACGAGGGCCTGACCGGTGGCATGGACCGCTCGGCGGACCGGCCCCACCTCATCGACGTGCTCGGCCGGGTTACCGACAAGCGGCTGGAGTTCGCCTGGTCGTACTCCCGCGCGGTGCACCGGCCGGAGACCGTCACCCGCCTCGCCGAGGAGACGGCCGAGGAACTGCGCCGGATCGTCCGGCACTGCGCCGAGCCCGGCGCGGGCGGCCGCACGCCGTCCGACTTCCCGCTGGCCGCCCTGGACCAGGCCGCAGTCGACCGGCTCGTCGGCGACGGCCGGGACGTGACGGACGTCTACCCGCTCACCCCCACCCAGACCGGCATGGTCGTGCACGGCATGGACGAACCCGGCGAGGGCCTGTACGTCGAGCAGATCACCTTCGTCGCCGACGGTGTGCGCGACCCCGCGCTGCTCGCGGACGCCTGGCAGCACGTCGTGGACGCCACGCCCGTACTGCGCACCGCCGTCGCCCTCACCGGGGTCCCGACGCCGCTGCAGACCGTGCACCGCCGCCTCCCGCTGCCCGTCACCCGGCTCGACTGGAGCGACCTCGACCCGGCACGGCAGGCAAGCGAACTGCGCGGGCTGCTCGACGAGGACAAGGCCCTCGGCATCGACCTGCACCGCCCCCCGCTGCTGCGCGTCACCCTGATCCGCCTCGGCGCGGACGAGGTGCGCGTGGTGTGGACCTTCCACCACGTCCTGCTGGACGGCTGGAGCGTCTTCCACGTGCTGTCGGACGTGCTCCAGGCGCACGCCGCGCTCGCCGCAGGGACCGAGCCGCTGCTGCCTCAGCGGCGGCCCTTCGCCGACTACGCCGCCTGGCTGGCCGGCCGCGACACCGCCGCCGCCGAGGAGCACTGGAAGGCCGCCCTCGCCGGATACGCCGCGCCGACCCCGCTGCCGTACGACCGCAGGCCCGCCCCGGGTGCCGCCGCACGGTCGGGTACCTGGCTGTCGCAGCGGCTCGACGCGGACGGCACCGCCCGGCTGACCGACTTCGCGCGCCGCCACCGGCTCACCCTCAACACCCTGGTCCAAGGTGCCTGGGCGCTGCTGCTGGCGCGCGCCGGGGGCGGTCGGGAGGTGTGCTTCGGCACCACGGTCTCCGGCCGGCCCGCCGACCTGCCCGGCGCGGACACCATCACCGGCCTGTTCATCACGACCCTGCCCGCGCGGGTCACCGTGGACGAGTCCACGCCGTGCACCGCCTGGCTTCGGGAGTTGCAGGCCGTCCGCGCCGAGGACCGGCGCTTCGACCACGTGCCGCTGACGGACCTGCACCAGTGGGGCGAACTGCCGCCGGGTACGCCCTTGTTCGACAGTCTGCTGGTGTTCGAGAACTACCCGGTCGGTGACGCCACCGCCGGTGCGCACGGCGTGCGCGTGCACGGCCTCGACGCCCGCGAGGCGACCAACTACCCGCTCACCGTGGTGATCTCGCCCGGCGACGAACTGACCGTGGAACTCGGTTACGACCCGCGGTACTTCGACGAGACGACCGCCGAGGCCCTGGCCTCCCGGCTGGTGCACGCCCTGACGGCCCTGGCCGCGTCCGGCGACGAGGCGCCGCTGCACGCGGTGGACGTGCTGCCGCCCGCCGAGCGCCACCGGCTGCTGCACGGCCCCGCCCGCCCGCACCTGGCGCCGCCGCTCCCGGCGACGCTGCCCACGCTGATCGAGGCGGCCGTCGACCGGTGGCCCGACCAACTCGCAGTCGAGTCGGGGGAGTCGACGCTCACTTTCGCCGAGGCGGAGGCCCGCGCGAACAGGCTGGCCCACCGGCTGATCGCGCGTGGGGCGGGGCCCGGCGACCTCGTCGCGCTGGTCCTGCCGCGCTCGGCGGACATGGTCCTCGCCCAGCTCGCCGTGGCCAAGGCGGGCGCCGCGTTCCTCCCGGTGGACCCCGGCTACCCGGCCGAGCGGGTCGAGCTGATGCTGCGTGACGCGCGGCCCGCCGTCACCCTGACCGCCGAGGAGGTCGCCGGCCTGCTCGCCGCACCGCCCGACGGCACGCCCGGCCACCGGCCCGCCGACCCCGACCGCCTCCGCCCGCTGCACCTCGACGACCCGGCGTACGTCATCTACACCTCCGGCTCCACCGGCACCCCCAAGGGCGTCGTCGTCACCCACCGGGGACTGGCCGCGTTCGCCGCCGCCGAGGCCGCGCACTACCAGGTCGGCGGAGGGGACCGCGTGCTGGCCTTCGCCACGCCCAGCTTCGACGCCTCGGTGCTGGAGCTGTGCATGTCCCTGCCGCACGGCGCGGCCCTCGTCGTACCGCCGCCCGGCCCGCTGCTCGGCGCCGACCTGGCCGGCGTCCTGCGCGACGCGCGCATCACGCACACCCTGCTGCCGCCCGCCGCGCTCGCCACCCTCCCGCCGGACACCCCCGGCACCCTGCCCGACCTGCACACCCTGATCGTCGGCGCGGACGCCTGCCGGGCCGAGCTGGTCGCCCGGTGGGCACCGCACCACCGCATGGTCAACTCCTACGGGCCCACCGAGGCCACCGTCGTCGCCACCTGGTCCGACCCGCTGGAACCCGACGGCGAGGCACCGCCCATCGGCCGCGCCCTGCCCGCCACCGCCGCCTACGTCCTCGACGCGCGCCTGCGTCCCGTCCCGGACGGTGTCCCCGGCGAACTGTGGCTGGCCGGACGGGCCCTGGCCCGCGGCTACCTGGGCCGCCCCGGCCTGACGGCGACCCGCTTCACCGCCGACCCGTTCGGCCCGCCCGGCACACGCATGTACCGCACCGGCGACCTGGTCCGCCGCGACGCCCGCGGCGAACTGCGCTACCTGGGCCGCACCGACCACCAGCTCAAACTGCGCGGCCACCGCATCGAGGCCGGCGAGGTGGAGGCCACCCTGGTGCGCCACCCGGCGGTGCTGGACGCCGTGGTGAGCGTGCGGGAGGACGAACCGGGGCTGCCGCGACTGGTGGCCCACGTGCTCGCCGCCCCCGGCGCCGAACCGCCCACCGGCGCCGATCTGCGGGCCCTCGCCGCCCGCACCCTGCCCGGCCCGATGGTGCCCTCGGCGTTCGTGGTCATGGACCGCTTCCCGCTCACGGAGAACGGCAAGACCGACCGCGCCGCCCTGCCCGCCCCCGTCCCGGAGACCCGGGAGCCCGACGCGGGGTACACAGCGCCGCGCACGCCCACCGAGGAGGCCGTCGCCGCCCTGTGGGAGGAGGCCCTGGAGACCACCGTGGGCGCCGAGGACGACTTCTTCGCCCTGGGTGGCGACTCCCTGCGCGCCCTGCTCATCGCCTCCCGCGCCAACGACACCTTCGGCGTGAGCCTCACGCCCCGCGACGTCCTGGTGGGCCGCACCGTCGCCGCCCTGGCGGACCTGGTGGAGGAACAGGTGCTGAGCGAACTCGAAGACGCCGCACGCGGCGACAGCGACCACGAAGAACGGTGAGGACCGGACGACCATGACGTCTTCGAAGCGAAACCGTGCCGAGGCCCTCCCGCAGGACCTCCAGGAAGCACTCCGCCGCCGGCTGGCCGGACGGGCCGCCGCGGGCGCCCCCGGCGCGGCCCGGCAGGGCATCCCGCGCGCCGACCGCACCCGGCCGCTGCCGCTGTCCTTCGCCCAGCAGCGCCTGTGGTTCCTGGACCGGCTGCGCCCCGGCGACCCGCGCTACAACAGCGCCGTGGCGCTGCGCCTGACCGGTGCCCTCGACCGCACCGCCCTGTCCGCCGCGCTGGAGCACGTGGTGGGGCGGCACGAGGCGCTGCGCACCACGTTCCAGGAGCACGACGGAACCCCCGCGCAGACCGTCCACCCCGCCGGGCCCCTACCGATGCCCGTGCACGACCTCACGGGTGCGGCCGGCGCCGACCTGGAGGCGGCCCTGCTGGCCGAGTACGAGCGGCCCTTCGACCTGGAGGCCGGGCCACTGCTGCGCGCCCTGCTCCTGCGGGAGGCACCCGACGCGCACGTCCTGCTGCTGACGGCCCATCACATCGTCACCGACGGCTGGTCCATGGGCGTCGTGCTCGACGAGCTGTGCACCGCCTACGACGCCCTCGCCCAGGGCACGAGCCCTGCCCCGGCGCCGGTGGCCACGCAGTATCCGGACTTCGCCGTCTGGCAGCGCGAGCAGCTGTCCGGCACCCGGCTGGAGCGTCAGCTGGCGCACTGGAAGGAGAGACTGTCAGGAGCGGTCGCCCCCGAACTCCCGCTGGACCGGCCGCGCCGCGCAGAGGAGTCCGGCGCGGGCGCGGTGCACACCTTCACCGTCCCGGCGGCCACCACGGCCCGGCTGAAGCAGCTCGCGGCCGAGCAGCACACGACCTTGTTCACCGCCCTGGTCGCCGCCTGCCAGACCCTGCTGGCCCGCTGGTCCGGACAGGACGACATCACCGTCGGCTCGCTCACCCCCGGGCGCGGACGCACCGACCTGGAGCGGGCCGTCGGGTTCTTCGTCAACACCGTCGCCCTGCGCACCCGCGTCGAGACGAGCGGCACCTTCCGGGACCTGCTCACCTCCGCCGCCGACACCGTCAACGACGCCTTCGCGCACGCCGACACGCCGTTCGAGCGGCTGGTGGAGGCCGTCGGCGCCACCCGCGAGGCGGGCCGCAACCCCCTGTTCGACGTGATGGTCCTGCTGCACCCGGCGCCGCCCACCGCGCCCGACCCGCACGGCCTGACCGCCTCCCCGGTCGCCGTGCCCCGGCGGGCCGCCACCTTCGACCTGAGCGTGGAGTTCGTGCCCGACGGCGACGGGCTGACCGGCTTGCTGGAGTACCGCACCGACCTGTTCGACGCGGCCACCGCCGAGCGCATGGCGGACCAGTTGCTGCGCACCCTGGACGGCGCCGCCGCCGGCCCCGACCGGCCGCTCGGCGCCCTGCCCCTGCTCTCGCCCGAGCAGGAGCGGCAGGTGACGCGGGAATGGAACGCCACCGCGCGCCCGGTGCCCGAGGAGACCCTGCCCGAGCTGTTCGCCCGGCAGGCGGCCCGCACCCCGCACGCCACCGCCCTCGTCGCCGGCGACGTACGCCTGGACTACGCGACGCTCGACGCGCGCGCCGACCGCCTGGCCCGCCACCTGGTGGCGCGGGGAGCCGGACCCGAGCGCCTGGTCGCCCTGCGACTGCCGCGCACCGCCGACATGATCGTGGCGATCCTCGCCGTCTGGAAGGCCGGCGCCGGCTACCTGCCCCTCGACCCGGCGCTGCCCGAGGACCGGGTGCGGTTCCTGCTGGAGGACGCGCGGCCCGCGCTCGTCCTCGACGAGGCCGCCCTGCGGGAGGCCGACGACACCACCGATGGTCCGCTCGCCCCGCCGCACCCCGACACCACCGCCTACGTCATCTACACCTCCGGCTCCACCGGCCGCCCCAAGGGCGTGACCGTGACCCACCGGTCCGCGGCGAACCTCCTGGCGGGCCACCGCGAAGGGTTCGTCGCCGAGGCCGGCGGCGGGCCGCTGAACGTGGCGCTCACGGCGTCGTTCTCCTTCGACACCTCGCTCGAAGGCGTGCTGCTGATGGCCGACGGCCACCCGCTGCACCTGGTCGACGAGGCGACCCGCCTGGACGCCGCCGCCCTGGTCGAGTACGTCGTCGAGCACCGCGTCGACTTCCTCGACCTCACCCCCACCTACCTGCGCCAGCTGCTGCCCGCCGGACTGCTCGACGACCCACGCCACCACCCGCGCGTCCTCATGCTCGGCGGCGAGGCCGTCGGACCCGCCCTGTGGCGGGAACTGGCGGCGCGGCGGGACGTGGCCGCCTACAACTTCTACGGGCCCACCGAGTGCACCGTCGACGCGCTGGCCTGCCGCATCGAGGGCGAGGGCCGGCCGACCGTGGGCCGGCCGCTGCCCAACGTGCGCGCCTACGTCCTCGACGACCGGCTGCGGCCCGTGCCGCCCGGCGTCGGCGGCGAGCTGTACCTGGCCGGTGTGCAACTGGCCCGTGGCTACAGCGGGCGGCCGGGACTGACGGCCGCTCGGTTCCTGCCCGACCCGTTCGGCCCGCCCGGCACCCGCATGTACCGCACCGGAGACCTGGCCCGCTGGAGCGCCGACGGACGCCTGGACTACCTGGGGCGCGCCGACGACCAGGTCAAGGTGCGCGGCCACCGCATCGAGCCCGGCGAGGTCGAGGCGGCCCTGACCGACCTGCCCGAGGTCGCCGCCGCCGCGGTCGTCGCCGTCACCGACCCGCACGGCCACGTCCGGCTCGCCGCCCACCTCGTTCCCGCCGACCCCGACGCGCCGCCCGCCGCGGGCGACGTACGGTCCGCCGTACGGCGGGTGCTGCCCGACCACATGGTGCCGTCCTCCTTCACCGCGCTCGACGCCCTGCCCATGACCGTCAGCGGCAAGGTCGACCGGCGTGCCCTGCCCGCCCCCGACTTCGAAGGTGCCGAGCGGGAGCGGGAGTTCGTCGCCCCGCGCACCCCCGAGGAGGAGACCCTCGCCGACATCTGGGCCGAGGTGCTGGGCGCGCGCCGGGTCGGCGTGACCGACAACTTCTTCGAGCTGGGCGGCGACTCCATCCTCAGCATCCAGGCCGTCTCCCGCGCCCGCGCGGCGGGGCTGCACCTGACCTCGCGGGACGTCTTCCGCCACCAGACCGTCGCCGACCTCGCCGCCGCCGCGTCCGTGCGCACGGCGCAGGTGCCCGCGCCCCGCCGCGCCGCCGAGCGGGGCCCGGCGCCGCTGACCCCCGTGCAGGAGTGGTTCCTCGCCACCCACGGCCCGCTGCGGCACTTCACCATGTCGATGCTGCTGGATTTGCCGCACGACCTCGACGCCCCGGCGCTGGAGCGTGCCCTGGAGGCGCTGGCCGCCCACCACCCGGCGCTGCGCACCCGCTTCGCCCGCTCCGGGGACACCTGGCTCCAGCACCCCGGCGAGGGCCCGGCCACCGGCCTGCTCACCCGCCACGACCTCTCCGACGCCGCCGACCCGGCGGCCGAGCGCGAACGCGCCGCCGGGACCGCCCGTGCCGCGATCGACCCGGCAACCGGCGCCCTGCTGCGTGCCGCCCTGTTCACCCGTACCGGCGAGCGCCCCCAACTCTTCGTCACCGCACACCACTTGGCGGTGGACAGCGTCTCCTGGCGGATCCTGCTCGCCGACCTCGCCGAGGCCTACCGGCAGGCCGCCGGGGGAGAGGCGGTCCGGCTGGAGCCCGTCGCCACGCCGTTCACCGACTGGGCCGCGGACCTCGCGCGCCGGGTGAGCGAGGGCGGCCTCGACGCCGACCTGCCGCACTGGACGGCCGAGGCCGCCGAGCCCCGCACTCCGCTGCCCGTGGACCGCCCCGGCACCCCGCTGGCCGGCTCGGTCCGCACCCTCGACACCCGTGTGGACCGCGCCACCACCGAGGCGCTGCTGCGCCGGGTGCCCGCCGTCTACCGCACCCAGGTCAACGACGTGCTGCTCGGCGCGCTCGGCCGGGTCCTCGCCGACTGGACGGGCGGCGAGCGCGTGACCGTCCTGCTGGAGGGTCACGGCCGCGAGGACGACACGCTGGACCTGTCCCGCACGGTCGGCTGGTTCACCGCCCAGTACCCCGTCACCCTCGCGCCCGCCGGACCGTCCGGGGCGCCCGACTGGGGCGCCACCCTCAAGGCGGTGAAGGAACGGCTGCGGTCCGTGCCCCGGCACGGCCTGAGCCACGAGGCCCTGGCCCGCCTCGGTTCGCCCGACCCGGCCGCCCGCGCCCTGCGGGACGTGCCGCTGCCGCAGATCAGCTTCAACTACCACGGCCAGTGGGAGGCCACCGACGGCGGCGACTTCGCCCCGGCGGGCGAGGCACCCGGCCGCGACATCGCTCCGGACACACCGCTGGACCACCTGCTGGACGTCTCCGCCGTGGTCACCGACGGCGAACTGCGGATCACCTGGCATTACAGCGACCAGGTGCACGACGAGGACACCGTCCGCGCCCTCGCCGACGGCATGACCGGCGCGCTCGCCGCGATCACCGAGCACTGCGCCCGGCCCGGCGCGGGCGGCCGCACTCCCTCCGACTTCCCGCTGGCCCGCCTCGACCAGGACCGCTTGGACCGGCTGGTCGGCGACGGCCGGGCCGTGGAGGACGTCCTGCCGCTGACCCCACTGCAAGAGGGCATGCTCTTCCACCGGCTGGTCGGCGGCCCCGACGACGTCTACGTCGACCAGGCGGGCCTGCTCCTGGACGGCGTCGCCGACCCGCACGCGTTCGCCGTCGCCTGGCAGCGCGTCACCGACCGCACACCCGCCCTGCGCACCTGCGTCGTCTGGGAGGACGTGCCCGTACCCCTCCAGGTCGTGCGCCGTGACGTGCGGGTGCCGGTCACACATCTCGACTGGCGCGACCTGGACGAGGCGGACCGCGCCGAACGCCTGGACCGGCTGCGTGCCGACGACCTGGCCCGGGGCATCGACCTCGCCGCCGCGCCCCTGCTGCGGCTGGCCATGGTCCGGCTGCCGGATGCCCGGCTGCACCTGCTGTGGACCTCCCACCACCTGATCCTGGACGGCTGGAGCCTGGCCCAGGTGCTGACCGAGGTGTGCGAGGAGTACGCGGCGCTCACCGCGGGCACCGAGCTCCGGCCGCCGCTGCGGCGCCCCTTCGGCGACTACGTGCGCTGGCTGGCCGACCAGGATCCCGACGCCGCGCGCGCCCACTGGCAGGGCGTCCTCGCCGCGTTCGCCGAACCCACCCCGCTGCCCACCGACCGCCCCCTGCGCGAAGCCCACCAGGCCCGTTCCGCGGAGGTGCACACGGCCGGTCTGGACGCGGAGGCGTCGGCCCGTCTCGTGCGCACCGCCCGTGCGGCCGGACTCACCCTCAACACGGTCGTCCAGGGCGCCTGGGCCCTGCTGCTGGCCCGCTACGCCGCCCAGGACGACGTGGTGTTCGGCACGACCGTCTCCGGGCGGCCCGACGACCTGCCCGGCGTCGAGTCGATGGTCGGCATGTTCATCAACACCGTGCCCACCCGGGTCCGCGTCGACGCCGGGCGTCCCGCCGGGACCTGGCTGCGTGAACTCCAGGACGCCCAGGCCGAGTCGAGGCGGTTCGCGGCCGTATCGCTCGCCGAGCTGACCCAGCTGAGCGACGTGCCGTCCGGCAGTCCGCTCTTCCACAGCATGGTCGCCTTCGAGAACTACCCCTTCGACGAGGCCCGCACGGCCGGGTCCGGGATCCGGCTGGCCGAGGTGACCTCCCGCGACGCCACCAACTACCCGCTCGTCCTGCGCGCCTACCACGGCGAGCGACTCGGCTTCGACCTCGCCTACGACCCGGACCTGTTCGACGCGGCGACCGTCCGCGCCCTCGCCGGCCGGCTGTGCCTGCTCCTCACCGGGCTGGCCGACGGCACCGACCGGCCGCTGCGCGCCCTGACGTGGACGACGGCCGAGGAACGGCGCCGGATCCTCACGGACTGGAACGGCACCGAGTCCGGCCGCCCCGCCGAGACACTGGTGGACCTGTTCGAGGCGCAGGCCGCCCGCACCCCCGACGCCATCGCCGTCACCTGCGGAACCGAGCACCTGGACTACGCGACCCTCGACGCCCGCGCCGGCCGGCTCGCCCACCGGCTCGCCGAACTCGGCGCCGAACCCGAGCGGTTCGTGGCCCTCGCCCTGCCCCGCTCCACCGACCAGGTCGTCGCGATGCTCGCCGTGCTGAAGTCCGGCGCGGCCTACCTGCCGATCGACCCGAACTCGCCCGCCGAACGCATCGCCCACCTCGTCACCGACGCCACCCCGGTGACCCTGGTGACCACCCGTGACACCGCGGCCCGCCTCGACGGCACCGGTGTGCCCGTCGTCCTGCTCGACGACCCGGACGTGGAGGCCGACCTCGCCCGGCGCCCGGCCACAGGACCCGACCCGGCCCGCCGCCCCCTGCCGGAGAGCCCCGCCTACGCCATCTACACCTCCGGCTCCACCGGCCGCCCCAAGGGCGTGGTGATCCCGCACGCCAACGTGGTGCGGCTGTTCACCCGCACCCGACCCTGGTTCGCGTTCGGCCCGGACGACGTGTGGACGCTGTTCCACTCCTACGCGTTCGACTTCTCCGTGTGGGAACTGTGGGGCCCGCTCCTGCACGGCGGCCGGCTCGTCGTCGTACCCGACGGGACCGCCCGCTCCCCGGAGGACTTCCTGCGGCTGCTGGCCGACGAAGGGGTCACCGTCCTCAACCAGACGCCGTCCGCGTTCTACCCGCTCGTCCGCGCCGACGCCGAACACCCCGACACCAGTGCCCGCCTCGCCCTGCGCACCGTGATCTTCGGCGGTGAGGCCCTCGACGTCGGCCGGCTCACCGACTGGTGGGCCCGGCACCCGGCCGACGCGCCGCGCCTGGTGAACATGTACGGCATCACCGAGACCACCGTGCACGTCACCCACGCCCCGCTCGACCCCGCCACCGCCGCGCACGGCCCCGCCAGCCCCATCGGCGTCGCCATACCCGACCTCCGGGTGTACGTGCTGGACGCCGACCTGGCACCCCTGCCGCCGGGCGCGACCGGTGAACTGTACGTGGCGGGGGAGGGCCTGGCCCGCGGCTACCTGGGCCGCCCCGGCCTGACCGCGACCCGGTTCCTCGCCGACCCGTTCGGCCCGGCCGGCAGCCGCATGTACCGCACGGGCGACCGGGCGAAGTGGCGGCCCGACGGCACCCTGGAGTACCTGGGCCGCGCGGACGCCCAGGTGAAGATCCGCGGCTACCGCATCGAGCCCGGCGAGATCGAGGCCGCCCTGCACGCCCACCCCGGGGTCGCCGACGCCGCCGTCGGCGTGTTCGAGGACGCCTCCGGCACCCGCCGTCTGGTGGCGCACGTCGTCGGCACCGGCGGCGCCACACCCCCGGCGGCCGAGCTGCGCGCCCACCTGGAACGGCTGCTGCCGTCCCACATGGTGCCCGCCGCCTACGTCCCGATGGACGCCCTCCCGCTCACCGTCAACGGCAAGCTCGACCGGCGGGCCCTGCCCGCCCCCACGGCGGACGGCTACGCCGCCGACACCGAACGGACCGCACCGCGCACCCCCGCCGAACAGGCCGTCGCCGCCGCCTGGTCGGACGTCCTCGGGGTCGAGGAGGTGTACGCCGGGGACGACTTCTTCGCGCTCGGCGGCGACTCCATCCTCGCCGTCCGTGTCACCGCCCGGCTGCGCGCCGCGTTCGGGCCCGACGTCTCCCCGCGCCTGCTGTTCACCCACAGCACGCTGTCCGCGCTCGCCGCCGAACTGGGCGAACCGGCCGGCGAGCCCTCCGCGCCGCCCGCCGACGCGATCCCGGCGACCGCCCCGCAGACCCCGGCGCCCCTGTCGTACGCCCAGCAACGCCTGTGGTTCCTCGACCGGTTCGAGCCCGGCAGCACCGACTACACGACGCTGTCCGTGCTGCGCCTGCGCGGCCCGCTCGACGAGCGGGCCCTGCGCACCGCCCTGGACGGACTCGTCGCCCGCCACGAGGCCCTGCGCACCACCTTCACCGAACAGGACGGGCAGCCCCGGCAGGTGGTGCACCCACCGCACCCGGCCGCCCTAACCGTGGACGACCTCACCGCCGCCCCCGATCCGCGCGCCGCACTGGACGAGCTGCTGGAGCGCGAGGCCGCCACGCCCTTCGACCTGGCGACCGGACCCCTGCTGCGCGCCCGCCTGGCCCGCACCGCGCACGACGAGCACGTGCTGGCCCTCGCCGTGCACCACATCGTCACCGACGGCTGGTCGCTCGGCGTCCTCGGCCGGGACCTGGGCGAGCTGTACGCGGCCGCCACCGAGGGCCGCCACCCCGAACTCCCCGGCCTGCCCGTGCGGTACGCCGACCACGCCACCTGGCAGCGCGCCCGCACCGACCAGGTAGAGCGCCAACTCGCCCACTGGCGCGAGAAGCTGGCCGGCGTGCCGCCCCTGGAGCTGCCGACCGACCGGCCGCGTCCTGCCGTACGCACCCGCGACGGCGCGCTCGTGACCTTCACCCTGCCCGCCGAGTTGACCGACCGGCTGCGCGAGCGGGGCCGGGAGGCCGACGCCACCCTCTACATGACCCTGCTCACCGCGTGCACGGTCCTGCTGTCCCGCTGGGCCGACCAGGACGACTTCGCCGTCGGCACCGTCACCGCGGGCCGTGAGCGGTCCGAACTGCACGATGTCGTCGGCATGTTCGTGAACACGCTGGTGCTGCGCAACGAGGTGCGGCCCGGCACGTCGTTCCGCGCGCTCCTCGAGCAGGTGCGCGGCACCGTCCTGGACGCGTTCGCCCACCAGGACGTGCCCTTCGAACGGCTGGTGGACGCCCTCCAGCCCGAGCGGGACACCAGCCGCACCCCCCTGTTCCAGGTCATGGTCGCCCTGCACAACCTGGGCGCCGAAGCACCCGCGCTGCCGGGCCTGGACGCCGAACCGGTGCTGCCGCCGGTCCGGCACGCCACCGTCGACCTGGCCTTCGACTTCGTGGAGGGCGACGGCGGCGTCACCGGCCACCTGGAGTACAACACCGGCCTGTTCGACGAGGACACCGTGCGCCGCCTGGCCGCCCGCCTGCGGTTGCTGCTGGAAGCGGCGGTGCGGGACCCGGACCGCGACGTACGGGCACTGGAGCTGATGGCCGCCGACGAACGGCGGCGGGTGCTGCACGACGGCCAGGGACCGCTCCTGACCGTCCCGGACACCACCTTCCCCGCCCTGTTCGAGGCGCAGGCCGCCCGCACCCCGCACGCCACCGCCCTGGTGGCCCGGGACGCCACCCTCGACTTCGCCGCCCTGAACGAGCGCGCGAACCGGCTCGCCCACCACCTGGTGGCCCTGGGCGCCGGCCCCGAGCGGGTGGTCGCCGTCCGGCTGCCGCGCACCTCCGAGCTGATGGTCGCGGTCCTCGCCGTGGCCAAGGCCGGCGCCACCCTGCTCTACCTCGACCCCGACCTGCCCGCCGAACGCGCCGCCGGGCTCCTGGCGGACGCCGCCCCGCACACCGTGCTCACCGCCGACACGCTGCGCGCCGCTCCCTGGGACCGGCTGCCCGGCCACAACCCGACCGACAGCGACCGCCCGGCCCCCCTGCGCCCGGACCACGCCGCCTACATCGTCTACACCTCAGGCTCCACCGGCCGCCCCAAGGGCGTCGTCGTGGAACACCGCCAGCTGGTCAACCTCTGCCACGACCACCGCGCAGGGCTCGTCGCCCCGCACACCGCGGACGGAGTGCGGCTGCGCGCCGCGCTCAGCGCCTCGTTCTCCTTCGACACCTCCTGGGAGGGGCCGCTGCTGCTCGCCCTCGGCCAGGAGGTCCACCTCGTCGACGACGACGTACGCCTGGACCCCGAGGCGTTCTGCGCGCAGGTCACCGAGCGGCGCCTCGACCTGGTCAACGTCACCCCGTCGTTCCTGCGCGAACTGCTCGCCGCGGGACTCCTCGCACCGGGCCGCCACCACCCCCGCGTCCTCCTCGTCGGCGGCGAGGCGACGGGCCCCGACACCTGGCGCGAACTGTCCGCTGCCGCACAACTCGGCGTCACCGCCTACAACATGTACGGCCCCACCGAGTGCACCGTCGACGCCACCTACGGCCGCGTCACCGACCGCCCGGAAAGGCCGGTCATCGGACGCCCCGGCGCCAACCTGCGCGCCTACGTCCTCGACGGCGCCCTGCGCCCGGTGCCGCCCGGCACGCCCGGCGAGCTGTACCTCGCCGGTGCGCAGGTCGCCCGCGGCTACCTGAACCGCCCCGGGCTGACCGCGACGCGGTTCCTCGCCGACCCGTTCGGCGCGCCGGGGGAGCGGATGTACCGCACCGGGGACCGCGCCCGCCGCGACGAAGAGGGAGTGCTGGAGTTCCTCGGCCGCGCCGACGAACAGATCAAGATCCGCGGGTTCCGCATCGAGCCCGGTGAGGTCGAGGCCGCGCTGCTCGCCCACCCGGACGTCACCGACGCCGTCGTCACGGCACGCGAGCACGCGGGCCGGCTGATGCTCGTGGCGTACCTGGTGCCCGTCGGGGACACCGCCCCGTCCGCCGACGAACTGCGCCTCGCGCTGCGCCGCACCCTGCCGGACCACATGGTGCCGGCGGCGTTCGTGCCGCTGACCCGGATCCCGCGCACCACCAGCGGCAAGACCGACCGGCGCGCCCTGCCCGCCCCGCCCGTGCAGCCCGACACCACCGCCGTCTACGTGGCACCTCGCCCCGGCACCGAACAGACACTGGCCACGATCTGGGCCGACGTCCTGCGCGTCGAACGGGTGGGCGCGCGCGACAACTTCTTCGCGCTCGGCGGCGACTCGATCCTCAGCATCCAGATCGTCTCCCGGGCCCGCCAGGCCGGACTCGCCCTGACCACCAAGGACGTCTTCCGCCACCAGACGGTCGCCGAACTCGCCCTGCGGGTCACCGAGTCGGCGCCGGTCACCACCGACACGACCGCCCCCGCCGAGGCGCCGCTCACCCCCATCCAGCACTGGTACCTCGACGACCGCAGCCCCGGCGACCCACTGCGCTTCACCATGTCGCAGCGCCTCGAACTCGCCCCCGGCACCGACCTGATGGTGCTGCGCACCGCCGTGGACGCCCTCGTACGCCACCACCCGGCGTTGCGCACCCGCTTCCGCCGCCACGAGGACGGCTGGCGTCAGGAGGTCCTGCCCGGCGTCCCGGACGGCACCGTCACCCGGCACGACGTGACCGGCTTCGACGGCCCCGCCCTGGAGACCGAGGCGGCCCGCCTAGCGGACGAGGCCCGCGCCGCCCTCGACCCCACCGAGGGCCGGGTGGTACGCGTCCTGCTCCTCGACCGCGGCCCGCACGCACCCGCCCAACTGCTGTTCCTCGTGCACCACTTGGCCGTCGACGGCGTCTCCTGGCGCATCCTGCTGGCCGACCTGGAGACCGCCCACCGGCAGGCCGCCGCCGGACACCCCGTCGAGCTGCCCCCGGCCACCACCGCGTACGGCCACTGGGCGGCCCGCCTGGAGGCCCACACCCGCTCCGGCGCCCTCGACGGCGACCTCGACCACTGGCGGCGCACCGCCGAGGCCCCCGCCGACCTGCCCGCGGGCCGGTCCGGCCCCAACACCCATGGCACCGCCGCCACGGTCACCGTGGAACTGGAGCCGGAGATCACCGAGGCCCTGCTGCGGCAGGTCCCGGAGGTCTACCGCACCCAGGTCAACGACGTCCTGCTCAGCGCCCTCGGCCGCACCCTGGCCCGCTGGTGCGGACGCGACAGCGTGCTGGTCGGCGTCGAGGGCCACGGCCGCGAGGACCTCTTCGACGACCTGGACCTGTCCCGGACGGTCGGCTGGTTCACCGCCGAGTTCCCCCTCGCGCTGACCGTCACCCCCGACGCCGGCTGGCACGACACCCTGCGCTCGGTCAAGGAGCAGCTGCGCGCGGTGCCCCTGCACGGGCTGAGCCACGGCGCGCTGCGCCACCTGCTGCCCGACAGCCCCCTGGCCGGCGCCCCGGCGCCCCGGGTCGGCTTCAACTACCACGGCCAGTGGGACGCCGACGGCGGTGGCAGCGGCCTGTACGGCGCGGCCCTGCCCCCGGCCGGCTCGGACACCGACCCCGACGCCCCCCGGCCCTACCTGCTGGACATCACCGGCGTGGTGCAGGGCGGCCGGCTCGAACTCGGCTGGACCTACCCGCCGGCCGTCTACGACGAGTCCACCGTCCGCGCGCTCGCCGAGGAGATGTGCGCGGCGCTGCGCGAGATCGCGGCCCACTGCGCCCGCCCGGACGCGGGTGGCCGCACCCCGTCCGACTTCCCGCTGGCCGGGCTCGCCCAGAGCGAGCTGGACCGCCTGGTGGGCGACGGACGGCACGTGACCGACGTGCTGCCGCTGACACCGCTGCAGGCCGGCATGCTCTTCCACGGCCTGGTGGACACCGAGGGCGCCTACTCCGACCGCGTGGCCGTGCGCCTGTCCGGGGTGAGCGACCCGCAGGGCTTCGCCGCCGCCTGGCAAGAGGTCGCCGACCGTACCGAGGCCCTGCGCACCAGTGTCCACTGGCAGGGCCTGCCGCACCCGGTGCAGGTCGTGCACCGGCGCGTGGAACTGCCCGTCACCCACCTGGACTGGCGGCGCCTCACGCCCGAGGAGCGCGAGGCGGCCACCGGGGAACTCCTGGCCGCCGACCGGGCCGCGGGCATGGACCTGACCACCGCACCGCTCACCCGCGTCACCCTGGCCGCGCTGTCCGACGATGAGGTCCTGCTGCTGTGGTCCTCGCACCACCTGATCCTGGACGGCTGGAGCACCGGACAGCTCCTCACCGAGGTGTGCGAGCGCTACGCCGCCCTCACCGGCGGCCGGGAGGCCCCCGCACCGGTCAGGCGCCCGTTCGCCGACTTCCTGCGCTGGCTGCACGACCAGGACGAGACCGCCGCCGAGGCCCACTGGGCCGAGACCCTCGCCGGGTTCACGGACCGCACCCCGCTGCCGTACGACCGCACGCCGGCCGAGGAGCACCGCGCCCGCGCCGCAGCCCTGACCCACCGGCGGCTGGACGAGGACCTGTCGGCGCGGCTGCGGCAGAGCGCCGCCCGGGCCGGGCTCACGGTGAACACCGTGATCGAGGGCGCCTGGGCGCTGCTCCTCGCCCGTCACAGCGGCCGCGACGACGTCGTGTTCGGCACCACCGTCTCCGGACGCCCCGCCGAACTGCCCGGCGTGGAGTCGATGATCGGCATGTTCATCAACACCGTGCCCACCCGCATCAGCGTCGCGGGCGGGGGAGCGGTGGCCTGGCTGCGCGCGGTGCAGGAGCGCCAGAGCGACACCCGGCGCTTCGACTTCCTCGCCCTGCCCCGCATCCAGGCGCTGAGCGAGACACCGCCCGGCGAGCCGCTGTTCGACAGCATGGTGGTGTTCGAGAACTACCCCGTCGACGAGTCCGCCACGGCCCGCACGGGCGTACAGGTCGAGGAGGTGCGCGCCGAGGACGCGCCCACCTTCCCGCTGTGCCTGCGCGCCCACCTCGGCGACCGGCTCGGCCTCGACCTCGCCTATGACGACGGCCTCTTCGACGCGGACACCGCCGACCGCCTCGCGGACCGGCTCACGGTCGTCCTGCGCGCCCTCGCCGACGCCCTGGAGACCGACGCGGACGTCACCGGCCTGGAAGCGCTGACCGAGGACGACCGCGCCGTGCTGGACCGGTGGAACACCGCCGTCCGCCCGGCGGAGCCGCGCAGCCCCGTCGACCTGTTCGCCGAGCAGGTCCGCCGCACCCCCGACGCACCCGCGCTGCGCGACGGCGACACGGAGCTGACGTACCGTCAATTGGACGCCTGGTCCGACGCGGTGGCCTCCCGGCTCCTCGCCGGCGGACTGCGGGCCGAGGACCGGGTGGCCCTGCTCATGGACCGCGGTGCCGCACTCGTCGTCGCCCAGCTCGCGGTCCTCAAGGCGGGCGGCGCCTACGTGCCCGTGGACGCCCGCGCCCCCGAGGACCGGCGCCGCACCCTGATCGAACGCGCGGGCGTGGCAACCGAGTTGACCGCCGAGGACGTCACCGCCGCGCGCGCTCCCGTGCCGGGCGCACCCGTCGCCGCACCGGCGGACCCCGACCGGCTCGCCTACGTGATGTTCACCTCCGGGTCGACCGGCGAACCGAAGGCCGTCGCCGTACGCCACCGTGACGTGGCGGCCCTCGCCACCGACAGCCGTTTCACCGGCGGCGTGTGCGAACGGGTGCTGCTGCACTCCCCGGTGGCCTTCGACGCCGCCACCTTCGAGGTGTGGGCTCCGCTGCTCACCGGCGGCTGCGTCGTCGTGGCACCCTCGCGGCCGCTGGACGCCGCGCTGCTGCGGCGACTGGTCCGTGACAGCGGCCTGAGCGCGCTGTGGCTGACCGCCGGCCTGTTCCGGCTCCTCGCGCAGGACGCACCGGACTGCTTCACCGGCCTGCGCCAGGTGTGGACCGGCGGCGACGTCGTGCCCGCCGCGGCCGTACGCCGCGTCCTGGCCGCCTGCCCGGGCCTGGCCGTCGTGGACGGCTACGGCCCCACCGAGACGACGACGTTCGCCACGTCCTTCGCGCTCACCGACGCAGTCACCGTCCCCGACACCGTGCCCATCGGCCACCCGCTCGACGACATGCGCGTGCACGTCCTCGACGGCCGGCTGCGGCCCGTGCCGCCGGACTGCCCGGGCGAGTTGTACCTCGCCGGCGAAGGCGTGGCCCGCGGCTACCTGGGCCGCTCGGGCGACACCGCGGCCCGCTTCCTCGCCGACCCGGCCGGTCCGCCCGGCAGTCGTATGTACCGCACCGGCGACCTGGCCCGCCGACTCCCCGACGGCACCGTGGAGTTCCTCGGCCGCGCCGACGACCAGGTGAAGATCCGCGGCTTCCGCGTCGAACCCGGCGAGGTCGAGGCGGTCCTCGCCGCGCACCCCGCCGTCAGCGACGTGACGGTGCTGGCCCGCGAGGACCGGCCCGGCAGCCGCCGCCTGGTGGCCTACGTGGTCGGCACCGAAGACGTCACCGCCCTGAGGGAGTTCGCCCGGCGCTCCCTGCCGGACTACCTCGCGCCGTCGGCGTTCGTCGTCCTGCCCGCGCTGCCGCTCAGCCGCAACGGCAAGGTCGACCGGGCGGCTCTGCCCGCTCCGGAGCCCGCGGGCGGCGCGTCCGAGGGCACACCGGTCGAGCCGCGCACCGACGCGGAGCGCCGCACGGTGGAGGTCTTCGCCGACGTCCTGTCCGTGCCGCGCCCCGGCGTGCGGGACGATTTCTTCCAGCTGGGCGGCGACTCGATCCTGAGCATCCGGCTGGCCGTCCGCCTGTCCGAGGCGTTCGGCACCGAACTGTCCCCGCGAGCGGTGTTCACCCACCCGACCCCCGAGGCCCTCGCCGCCCTGCTCACCGAGGAACGCCCCGGCGACACCGCGCCCACGGCGATCGTCCCCGTCACCCGGGACACGCCCGCCCCCATGTCGTACGCCCAGCAACGCCTGTGGTTCCTGGAGGAGTTCGCGCCGGGCAGCGGCGAGTACGTCACCGCGCTGGCCCTGCGGCTGCGCGGCCGGCTCGACGTGCCCGCCCTCACCGCGGCGCTGCACGCGCTGGTGGAGCGGCACGAGGCGCTGCGTACCACCTTCGACGCGGTCGACGGCCACGGCGTGCAGATCGTCCACCCGGCCGGGGACGTGCCGCTGACCCTGCACGACCTGTCGGCGCTCCCGGACGGGGAACGCGACGCCCGGCTCGCGGAGCTGCTGGACGCCGAACGCGCCCGCACCTTCGACCTGCGGCGCGGCCCGCTCCTGCACACGGGCCTGCTCAGGCTCGCGGACGACGAGCACGTCCTGACGCTGACCCTGCACCACATCGTCACCGACGGCTGGTCCACCGGCGTGCTCACCGGCGACCTCGCCCACTTCTACCGGACCGAACTCGGCGCGGAGACGGGCACGTTGCCGCCGCTGCCGGTGCAGTACGCCGACTACGCGCACTGGCAGCGCGGGCGCGGCACCGACGACCACCTCGCGTACTGGAAGGAGCACCTGGCCGGGCTGGAGACGCTGGACCTGCCCACCGACCGGCCCCGCCCGGCGGTGCGCACCCACCCCGGCGCCTCCGTACGGCTCGTCCTGCCCCGCGACACGACCCGCCGCCTGGTCCGGGTGGGCCGGGACCGGCAGGCCACCCTGTTCACCACGCTGGTCGCCGCCGCCCAGGCCTACCTGGCCCGGCTGACCGGCGGCGAGGACATCACCATCGGCACGGTCACCTCCGGCCGTGACCGTGCCGAGGTCCAGCACCTCGTCGGGTTCTTCGTCAACACCCTCGTCCTGCGCTCCCGCGTCGAACCCGACCGCCCGTTCCCCGAGTTCCTCGACGAGGTCCGAGGGACCGTCCTGGACGCCTTCGCCCACCAGGAGGCCCCGTTCGAGCAGGTCGTCGACGAGGTGCAGCCGGTCCGGGACACCAGCCGCACCCCGCTGTTCCAGGTCATGGTGGTCCTCCAGAACGCCCCGGCCGCCGCCCTCGACCTGCCCGGCCTGGAGGCCGGCGACATCGACACCGAGCTGCGGCACGCCGCGTTCGACCTCACCCTGGAGTTCGCCGAGACCGGCACCGGCGAACTGCACGGCGTCCTCACCTACAACACCGACCTGTTCGACGCGGCCACCGCCGAACGCATGGCCGACCAGCTCGGCACCCTCCTGACCGCCGTAGCCGAGAACCCCGACCGGCCCCTGGGCGCCCTGCCGCTCGCCACCGACGAGACGCTCAAGGCCGTGCTCGACCAGGGCCGCGCCACCGCCCGCCCCGTCCCGGCGGCCACCCTGCCCGAGCTGTTCGAACGACAGGCCGCCCATACCCCCGACGCCGTCGCCCTGGCCGACGCCGACGGCCGGGAGCTGACGTACGCGCACGTGGAACGCGCCGCCAACCGGCTGGCCCACCACCTCATCGCCCGGGGCGTGGGACCCGAGCGGATCGTGGCGCTGGCCCTGCCCCGCAGCGCCGAGACGGTCGTGGCGCAGCTCGCCGTCACCAAGGCCGGCGGCGCCTTCCTGCCCGTCGACCCTGACTACCCGCAGCAGCGCCGGGAGTTCATGCTCCGCGACGCCGGCGCCCGGCTCGTCCTGGACGACCCCGCCGCCGTATGGGACGCCGACGGCCCGGACACCGCGCCCACGGACGCCGACCGCACGGCCCCGCTGACCGTCGACCACCCGGCGTACGTGATCTACACCTCCGGCTCCACCGGCACCCCCAAGGGCGTCACGGTGACACACCGCGGCCTCGCCGCCTTCGCCGCCTCGGCCGCCGACCGCTACGACGCGGGACCCGGCGACCGGGTCCTGCAGTTCGCCTCACCCAGCTTCGACGCCTCCGTGCTGGAACTGTGCGTGTCCCTGCTCAGCGGCGCGACCCTGCTCACCGGGGAGGAGGGCCCCCTCGTCGGCGAGCGCCTCGCCGAGGTCCTCGCCGGGCGGCGCGTCAGCCACACCTTGATTCCGCCCGCCGCCCTCGCGACGGTCGACCCGGGGACCGCCGAGGCCCTGCCGCACCTGCGCACCCTCATCGTCGGCGCCGAGGCCTGCCCCGCCCACCTCGTCGAACGGTGGGCCCCCGGCCGACGGATGATCAACTCGTACGGCCCGACCGAGGCGACCGTCGTCGCCACCTGGACCGGCCCGCTCACCCCGGGCACGGGCGCACCGCCCATCGGACGCCCGGCCGGCGCCACCCGCGTCCACGTCCTCGACGCCGCCCTGCGCCCCGTCCCGCCCGGCGTCACCGGCGACCTCTACGTGTCCGGACCCGGCCTGGCCCGCGGCTACCTCCACCGGCCCGGCCTGACCGCGTCCCGCTTCGTCGCCGACCCGTTCGGCGCCCCCGGGGGGCGCATGTACCGCACGGGCGACCGCGCCCGCTGGGACGCGAGCGGCGAACTCCGCTTCGCCGGACGCGCCGACGCCCAGCTCAAACTGCGCGGCTTCCGCATCGAACCCGGGGAGATCGAGAGCGCGCTGCGCGGCAGCCCGCTGGTGCGCGACGCGGTGGTCACCGTACGCGCCGGCGGCAGCGACCCGGACGGCCGCTCCGGCGCACGGCTGGTCGCCCACGTCGTCCCCGCCGACGGCACCCCGGAGACCCTGCCGGTCCCCGAGCTGCGCGACCACCTCGCCGGGCTGCTCCCGGCGCACATGATCCCCTCGGCGTTCGTGCCGCTGGCCCAGCTGCCGCTCACCCCGAACGGCAAGACCGACCGCAACGCGCTGCCCGAACCCGGGCCCGCCCACACCGCCACCGGGCCGCACACCCCGCCGCGCACCGACACCGAACGCCGCATCGCCCGCATCTGGTCCGACGTCCTCGGCGTGGCCGACGTCGGGGCGCACGACAACTTCTTCCACCTCGGCGGCGACTCCGTCCTCAGCATGCAGGTCGTCTCCCGGATGCGGCGCGACGGGCTGCACGTGACCACCCGCGACCTGTTCACCCACCAGACCGTCGCCGAGCTGGCCGGCGTCGTCACCACCGCACCCCGGCACTCCGGCGACGAGGCGGTGAGCGGGGAGGTGCCGCTCACCCCGATCCAGGAATGGTTCCTGACCGGCCCGCGCGCCAGCCACACCCACTTCAACCAGTCCCTGCTAGTGGAACTCGCCCCCGGCGCGGACGCCACCGCCCTCGAAACGGCCCTCAACGCCCTGCTCGACCACCACGACGCCCTGCGCATGCGGTTCACCGCGGGCCGGGACGGCTGGCGCCAGTACAACCCACCAGCGGCCGACACCGACCGCGACGGGCTCCTGACCCGTCACGACCTCGGCGGACTGACGTCCACGGATGCCGACGCGGCGATGGAGAAGGCCGCCGACGAGCTGCACACCGGCTTCGACCTCGCGCGTGGCCCGCTGCTGCGGGCGGCCCTGTTCACCGGCGCCGCCGACCGGCCCGACTTCCTCCTCCTGGTGGGCCACCACCTGGTCGTGGACGCCGTGTCCTGGCGCATCCTGCGCGACGATCTGGAGGCCGCCTACCGGCAGGCCGCCCAGGGCGAACCCGTGACCCTGGGCGAACGCACCACCTCCTTCCGCGACTGGGCCCGGGGCCTCGCCGCACACGTCGCCTCCGGCGCCCTGGACCACGAACTGCCCTACTGGGAACGCGCGGTGGACACCGAACCCCTCCCGGCCGAACCGGCGGCCGGCCCCGACACCGGCGCCGTCGGCACGCTCACCGTCGAACTGGACGAGGCGGACACCGAAGCACTGCTGCGCGCCGCGCCGACCGCCTACCGCACCCGCGTCAACGACGTGCTGCTCGCCGCCCTCGCCCTCGCCCTGGCCCGCTGGACCGGCCGCGAGGACGTCCGCCTGGACCTGGAGGGACACGGCCGTGAGGACGTCCTCGACGATGTCGACCTGACCCGCACGGTCGGCTGGTTCACCACCGTCCACCCCGTCGCCCTCCAGGTGCCCGAACCGGCCGACCTCGGCCCCGCCCGCGACTGGCGGACCCTGGTGAAGTCGGTGCGCCGCCAGCTGCGCGCCGTACCCGGCAACGGCCTCGGCTTCGGCGCGCTGCGCACCTTCGGCCCTCCCGAGGTGCGCGAGCGCCTGGGCCGCGCCGCCCACGGGCAGGTCGTCTTCAACTACCTCGGACAGTGGGACGCCCGCCCGGAGAACCCCGGGGACGGCCTCGTACGCGCCGAACACGGCTCGTTCGGCCGCCACCACGACCCGCGCGACAGCGGCTCCCACCCGCTGGAGATCGTCGGCGCCGTCCAGCGCGGCCGGCTGTCCTTCACCTGGCACCACCGGCCCGCCCTGCACGCCACCGACACCGTGCGCCAGGTCGCCGAGGATTTCGCCCACGCCCTGCGCCACATCGCCCACCACGCCCGCGACCGCCGATGACGCCCCGCCCCGTGGGCCGGGCCCCACCGCCGTCACCGCACGACCGACCCGAACCGACGTCACCCGTCACGAACAAAGAGAGCGAGCCGACAGACATGGACGAGAACACCCGCTACCAGGTGCTGCGCAACGACGAGGAGCAGTACTCGCTGTGGCCCGCCGGCATCGAGGTCCCCGCCGGCTGGCAGCCCGTGGGCAAGGAGGGCACCGAGGCCGAGTGCTCCGCCTACGTCGACGAGGTGTGGACCGACATGCGCCCGCGCAGCCTGCGTGAGCGCATGGAGAACGCCGAAGCCTGACCCGCCCACGCGCGGTCACGCGGGACCGGGCCGGGGCGCGCCTCACCGGCAGCGCGCCCCGGCCCGGTCCGCCCTTCTGCCCACCCATCTCACGGAGCCCTCATGACACCGGTCCTGCACACCGCACGACTCACCTTCCGCCCGTATCGTCCCGACGACGAGGACGCCTTCGTGGCCCTGCTGCGCGACGAGGAGGTCTGCCGCTGGATGGGCCAGGAACGCGTGCCCGAGGCGGACATCCGCACGTTGTTCCGCGCCATCCTGAAGGACGTCTACCCTCAGCGCCTGTTCGACGTGTGGGGCCTGTGGCAGGAGGACGTCTTCGTCGGGCACGCCGAGGTGAAGAAGACCGGGAACGTCGACGGGCACGAGCTGATCGCCGCCCTCGCACCCCCCTACTGGGGTCGCGGTCTCGGCACGGAAGCGGTCCACGGCCTGCTGCGCCACGCCGCCGACAACCTCGGGTTGAAGGAGGCCTACGGCATGGTGGGAGCCGACAACGCCGCCAGCCTGGCCTTGTGCCGCCGCCTGGGCTTCCGGCACGTACGGGACGTGACCGGCGACGACGGGAAGGTGACCAAGCTGATGGTGATCGCGACAACGGAAGCCGAATGACCCAGGAGGGCGTCTCAGCCGGCCCTCCAGGCGCTGCGCACGAGCGGTCCGCCCGCGGTGCCCGTGAGTCGCGGCAGGCCGCCGACGACGAGCGTGTTGCGGGAACGCGCCTGCACGGGTGGCCGCCGGGCGGATGGCGGTCGGGTAGAGCGGTCCCACCCGGCACCGGTCGACACGGGACGGCGGAAAAGCTGGTGTGCGGGGCCGGCGGAACCGGGTAACGTCTCGGTCATGTTCTTCCCGACGCCGATTTACGAGTGAGAGCGTGACGGGCCCCTGCTGATGTCCTCCGACGTCGCCGCGCCCGTCCCCCACCGATGAATCCGTAGATTACTTCACTTCATTCCGGGAGAACCCGTGAGCAAGAACATCAACAACCCCGTGGGCATGGGCGGCGGCAAGCGCAAGAGGCTGTCCCGCGCCGAACGGCAGAACAACGGTCCGCACCGCAACCTCGACCGCCAGGGTGCCGCCGAGCAGAAGGCCGAGCTGGTGCGCAAGATGCGCGAGAAGGCAGGCGCGGCCGAGGGCGCCGGTCAGACGGGCGACGACACCGCACAGAGCTGACGCACCGCCGCCGCAGGGCGGCACCGCACGGGGCAGGGCCCGGACCGCGACGCGCGGTCCGGGCCCTGCTGCCGTACGGGGCGCGGCCGGTCCCGCTCAGCTCTCGGCCGAGCCCCGCATCGTCCGGATCTGATGGATTCCCCGGGCGAAATCCACAATATCTGTTCCCCATGGATCAGTTTTGGAGGGCTGTGCAGCGGGAGTTTTTTGCCGCGAAGAGCGGAGTGGAATTCTTGAGCGTGCACGGGCCGTTCCGGCGTGCTACTGTCGATCTCAGTTGCAGTTGTGGTTCCCGAAACTTCAAGTGCCCCCGCCAGGCTTCTGCCGACCGGGAGCACTTTTGTATTTCCGGTCATTTCCGGGCGGGGTGATCATCGCGGCGACACGGCGTCCGCACGGTGCGGACGCCGATGCACTGCCCCAAAGGAGATATGACATGGCTGCTGGTACCGTGAAGTGGTTCAACGCGGAAAAGGGCTTCGGCTTCATCGAGCAGGACGGTGGCGGCGCCGATGTGTTCGCCCACTACTCGAACATCGCCGCGCAGGGCTTCCGTGAGCTGCTCGAGGGCCAGAAGGTGACCTTCGACATCGCGCAGGGCCAGAAGGGCCCGACGGCCGAGAACATCGTTCCTGCCTGACGCTCACGCACCATCTGTAGCTGGGGCCCGCATCCTCCGGGGTGCGGGCCCCAGCTGCACGCGTATCCCGCAGTGGTTTTCACCCGCGGGACGCCCGGAGAATAGCCGGCGCCCGGATCGCAAGGTCCCCCTCGCGTCACCCATTTCAGCACCTGCGCCCCTCCGGAAAAGATTTCGGTCGGCCAGATCTGCTGTCTCTTGTCACCGGTCCATACTTGTAATTCTCCGTGCCGTTCATCGCGGCGGGAATTCCTTGATATGCGCCACATCGAGGAAGGTTCCGCATGAACCGCACGTACACGAACGACCGCCCCGCCCGCACCCGTGACGGCCGTACCGATTCCGGAAGGGCCGGCAGCGGCTACGGCTCGCAGGCACCGCGCCGTACCGGCGGGCCCGTCCGCTCCGGCGGTTACGGCCGTCGGCCCGCCGCGGTGCAGGGTGAGTTCGCGCTGCCCAGGACGATCACCCCCGCGCTGCCCGCCGTCGAGGACTTCGCCGATCTCGACATGCCCGAGCAGCTCCTGGCCGAACTCCGGCGGCAGGGTGTGACCGTTCCGTTCCCCATCCAGGGAGCGACGCTGCCGAACTCCCTGGCGGGCCGTGACGTGCTGGGCCGCGGGCGCACCGGTTCCGGCAAGACCCTCGCCTTCGGCCTCGCCCTGCTCGCCCGCACCGCAGGCCAGCGTGCCGAGCCCCGCCAGCCGCTGGGGCTGATCCTCGTCCCCACGCGTGAGCTGGCACAGCAGGTGACCGACGCGCTGACCCCGTACGCCCGCTCCGTGCGGCTGCGGCTGGCCACGGTGGTGGGCGGCATGTCCATCGGCAGGCAGGCCGGCGCGCTGCGCGGTGGAGCCGAGGTTGTCGTCGCGACACCGGGGCGGCTCAAGGACCTCATCGACCGCGGCGACTGCCGGTTGAACCACGTGGGCATCACGGTGCTGGACGAGGCCGACCAGATGGCCGACATGGGGTTCATGCCCCAGGTCACCGCGCTGCTCGACCAAGTGCGCCCGGAGGGACAGCGGATGCTGTTCTCCGCCACCCTGGACCGTAACGTCGACCTCCTGGTGCGCCGCTATCTGACCGACCCCGTCGTGCACTCGGTCGACCCGTCGGCCGGTGCGGTCACGACGATGGAGCACCACGTCCTGCACGTCCACGGCGCCGACAAGCACGCCGCCACGACCGAGATCGCCGCCCGTGACGGCCGCGTGATCATGTTCCTGGACACCAAGCACGCCGTCGACCGGCTGACCCAGGACCTCCTCGACAGCGGGGTGCGGGCCGCCGCGCTGCACGGCGGCAAGTCGCAGCCGCAGCGCACCCGCACGCTGGCGCAGTTCAAGACGGGGCACGTCACCGTGCTGGTGGCGACCAACGTCGCGGCGCGCGGCATCCACGTCGACAACCTCGACCTCGTCGTCAACGTCGATCCGCCGACCGACCACAAGGACTACCTCCACCGCGGCGGCCGTACCGCACGCGCCGGTGAGTCCGGCAGCGTCGTCACCCTGGTCACGCCGAACCAGCGCCGAGGCATGGTCCGTCTGATGTCGGACGCCGGAATCCGGCCGCAGACCACCCAGGTCCGCTCGGGCGACGAGGCCCTGAGCCGGATCACCGGCGCCCAGGCCCCGTCCGGCATCCCGGTGGTCATCACCGCACCGGTGGTCGAACGCCCCAAGCGCAGCGCCACCTCCCGAGGTCGCCGCCGCCCCACCTCCGCGACCAGGCGCACCCCCGCACGCCAGTCCGGCTTCGGCCCGGTGGCCTAGAACCCTCGTGGTCAGGAAGCGGCAAGGCAGCGCCCTGGGCCTCCTCGCCCTCTCCTGCCCGAACACCTGGCCCCTGCCCGGACCGTTCTTCTCTTCTCTCTGTGAGGCCACATGCGCTGCGTCATCGCCCGCTTCCCCTTCGAGCTCACCAAGGGCGGTGTGCTGGAATCGATGAAGGGCGTCAAGCCCGAACCGGTCACCGGCCAGTCGGTGATCATCGGCCGCCGCCACTACCCCGTCAAGCAGGTCGGCCAGGTCATCACGCGCCAGGACCGCCGTGACTTCAGCGCCGCCGAAGTCCTGCGGGCCATGGCGCAACTCGGCTTCACCTGCCGCGTCGCACCCCAGGCAGCGCCCCAGGAGGATCTCAGCCCGATGCAGCAGGCTTCCGCGATGCTCGGCACCCCCGTCACGGTCTGACCGGGTCAACAGACACGAGCCGGCACCTGAGCAGCAGTGTGGGCCCGACCGGCGTACCGGTCGGGCCCACACTGTGTGCGGCCGGTTCCCGTCGGCGTCGGTCAGCCCTCGCACATACCTGACGTTGCGAGGGCTGACCCATCACCTCCCCGGCCCGTGGCTCATGCGTCGATGATGACGGGGATGATGAGGGGCTTGCGGCGGTGGGTGCGGAAGGCCCAGTTCGCCACGGCGCGGGCGAGGAGCTGTTCGAGTTGGCGCGCGTCCCCGACGCCTTCCTCGGCCGCGGTGGCCAGGGTCTTCTCGATGACGGGGATGACGGGCTCGAAGGTGGCGTCGTCGTGGACGAAGCCGCGGGCCAGGAAGTCGGGGGCCTCGGCGAGGGCGCCGGTGTCCGCGTCGACGATGGCCACCACCGTGACCACGCCTTCCTCCGCGAGGGTGAGGCGGTCCTTCAGGGACGCTTCGGTGGCGCCGCCGACTTCCATTCCGTCCACGTAGACGTTGCCGGCGGGGACCTTGCCGGTGATGGACGCGCGCCCGTCGACGAGGTCGACGACGACGCCGTCCTCGGCGATGACGACACGGTCGGGGTCGACACCGGTACGGATGGCGAGGTCGCCGTTGGCCCGCAGGTGGCGCCATTCGCCGTGTACGGGCATGACGTTGCGGGGCTTGACGATGTTGTAGCAGTAGACGAGTTCGCCCGCGCTGGCGTGCCCGGAGACGTGCACCTTGGCGTTGCCCTTGTGGACGACGTGGGCGCCCCACCGGGTCAGTCCGTTGATCACCCGGTAGATGGCGTTCTCGTTGCCGGGGATGAGGGAACTGGCGAGAAGGACGGTGTCGCCCTTGCCGATGCGGATCATGTGGTCGCGGTTGGCCATCCGCGACAGCGCGGCCATCGGTTCGCCCTGGGAGCCGGTGCACACCAGAGTGACCTTGTGATCCGGGAGCTTCTCCAGCTCCTTCGTGCTCACGACCAGGCCGGACGGGACCTTCAGATAGCCCAGGTCGCGGGCGATGCCCATGTTGCGGACCATGGAACGGCCGACGAAGGCGACCTTGCGGCCGTGCTGGTGGGCGGCGTCCAGAACCTGCTGGATGCGGTGCACATGGCTGGCGAAGCTGGAGACGATGACCCGTCGCGGCGCCGTGCGCATCACCTGCTCGATCGCCGGGTTCAGCTCACGCTCGGAGGTGGTGAAGCCGGGCACCTCGGCGTTGGTGGAGTCGGTGAGGAACAGGTCCACGCCCTCCTCGCCGAGCCGGGCGAAGGCGCGCAGATCGGTGATGCGGTCGTCGAGGGGGAACTGGTCCAT
This sequence comes from Streptomyces sp. NPDC043685, assembly GCF_056436585.1. Lineage (NCBI taxonomy): Bacteria > Bacillati > Actinomycetota > Actinomycetes > Kitasatosporales > Streptomycetaceae > Streptomyces > Streptomyces sp. NPDC043685. The sequence goes on from NZ_JBWKCH010000003.1 coordinate 770,651, forward strand.
CTTGAAGTCGCCGGTGTGCAGCACCATGCCGGCGCCGGTGCGGATCGCGACCGCGAGGCTGTCCGGGATGGAGTGGTTGACCGCCACGAACTCGAGGTCGAAGGGTCCGAAGCCGCGCCGGTCGCTCTCCCGGACCCGCACCGTGCGCGGCCGGATGCCGTGTTCCTTGAGCTTGGCCTCCAGGAACGCCAGCGTCAGCTTGGAGCCGACGACGGGGATGTCGCGCCGTTCGCGCAGGAGGTACGGCACGCCGCCGATGTGGTCCTCGTGGCCATGGGTGAGGACGATGCCCACGATGTCGTCCAGCCGGTCCCGGATCGAGGTGAAGTCCGGCAGGATCACGTCCACGCCGGGCTGGGTCTCCTCGGGGAACAGCACGCCGCAGTCGACGATGAGCAGCTTGCCGGCGTATTCGAAGACGGTCATGTTGCGGCCGATCTCACCCAGGCCGCCCAGGGCGATGACCCGCAGACCTCCTTCGGGAAGGGGAGGGGCGGCTTTCAGTTCGGGGTGCGGGTGACTCATACCCTGACGGTACCCGGAGTTAGGGGCGGCATGATCCGTTGCCCGTGTTCTCCCTGGGGCAGCGGGTGAAACGGCGAGGCCCCGCCGGGGAACGTCCGCTCTGCCGCCGGGCACCGGCGTGGCAGGATCCGGCGGCATGGAGTTCGAACAAGCGGATCAGCCCGTGGCCCTGGTCACCGGATCCACCTCGGGCATCGGAGAGGCCGTCGCCCGGCGGCTGGCGGCGGACGGGATGCGCGTCGTCGTGCACTCGCGGCGCAGCACCGAGGCCGGAGAGGCCCTGGCGGCGGAGCTCGGCGGGACGTACGTACAGGCGGATCTGGCCGAGGAGGAAGAGGCCCGGGCACTGGTCGAGACGGCTCTCGACCGGTGCGGACGGCTCGACGTGCTGGTGAACAACGCCGGCATCAGTTGGCCCATCCCGCACGACGACCTTGCCGCGGCGACACCGGCGGACTGGCGGCACCTGCTGGAGGTCAACCTGATCGCGCCGTGGGTGCTGTGCACCGCGGCCGTTCCGGCGCTGCGCCGCTCCCCGGCGGGCGGCAGCATCGTGAACATCACCAGCCACGCCGGCGTCCGGCCCAAGGGCTCCTCGGTGCCGTACGCGGCGAGCAAGGCCGCGCTCAACCACGTGACCCGGCTGCTCGCCGCCGCGCTCGGGCCCCAGGTGCGGGTGAACGCGGTGGCGCCGGGGCTGGTGGACACGCCCATGACGAAGGACTGGACCCAGGCGCACGAACTGTGGCGGGAGCGCGCCCCCATGCGTCGCCCGGCCCGCCCCGACGACGTGGCCGACCTCGTGGCCACGCTCGTCGCCGGCACCTATCTCACCGGCGAGGTCGTCGTCCTGGACGGCGGGCTGAACCTGACCTGAGGGCGGCGCCGGCGCGCGCCGCGGAGGGGCCGGGCTGATCACGCCCGATCGCCGGTGCGCTTGTCCCTGATCCGCTGGGCGACGTCGCGCAGCTTGACGTTGTGGTGCTGGGAGATGTTGCGCAGCACGCTGAAGGCGTCGTCCTCGCTCATCCCGTGCCGCTCCATGAGGATCCCCATGGCCTCACCGATGGCGTGCCGGGTCTCCAGGGCGTGTTCGAGCTGGTCGATGGTGCGGGCGTCCGCGAGGGCGACGGCGGCGTGCGAGGCCAGCAGCCAGCCGGCGGTGGCGTTCTCCTCGGTGAAGACACCCGGCCGGCGGGAGTACAGGTTGAGCGCGCCGAAGTCCTCGTCGTGCGTGTAGAGCAGGACCCCGGTCATGCTGCCGATGCCCAGGCCGCGGGCGGCCTCGGCGTACCGCGGCCAGTCCGGCTGGGGCAGGGTCATGTCCTTGATCCGGAACACGCGGTCCTCGTCGGCGCGACGGGCCAGATCGAAGCACGGCCCCTCGCCCAGTTCGCCCTGGATGCGGTCGGACTCCTCGACCATGTCCCCGTACGAGGACACGGTGACGGCACGGCCCTTGCGCACCGCGAGGATCCCGGCCGCGTCACAGCCCTCCACCAGCTTCACGGCCGACGCCGCGATCTCGTCCAGCGTCTGCTGCACCGAGTCCTGCTTCAGCAAGGTCCGCGCGAGCACGGCCATGTCCTCGGCGAACTTCTGCCACTCCATGTGCCACCGCCCGTGTCGATCATCGATCCGCCCACCCTACGCACAGCCTGACCCCTCACCGGCGAAGGCGCCAGGGCCGGGTCCCGTGTCCGGGAGGGCACCGCGCGCGGGGTCCACAGCCGCGTCCCATAACCTCGTGCGGGAGACGTCGGGTGTTCCACCGTGGGGAGGCGAAGGTGCTCGGAAGCGGCACGGGCGCACGGTTGCTCGCGGGCGCCCTTGCGGCGCTCTGCGTGGTGCTGGTCGGCCCCAGTGCCCCGAGCGGCGCCCTCTACGCCGGGGGACGGCCCGCCGTAGCCGCCCGGGACGCCGTACCGAACCGGGTCATGACGTGGAACCTCTGCAACCCCTGCGACACCAGCGACGTGGACCGGGCCGCGGAGATCGCCGCGTACGCGCCCCAGGTCATCGGCGTGCAGGAAGCGTGCGTGCGCGACGTCGAGAGGATCCGGGAGTACCTGGAGAACCTCCACGGACTGGTCTACCGCGTCGAGTACGGGACCGTACTGCGCAAATGGGGCCGCTGCGGCGGCGCGCCGTGGAACCCGGGGGCCTACGGGCAGGCGATCCTCTCGGCCGCTGCGATGACGGACCCCGTCACCGTGGAGTACCCCGACGGCGGGTCCGAGGACCGTGGCTACATGGCGGTCACCACCACGGTCGGCGGCCGGTCCGTGCGGGTCTTCAACACCCATCTCGCCCAGCGACGCCAGGAAACGGTCCGGGACAAGCAGACGCGCGTGCTCGCCGCGGAGGTCGCCCGGCACGACCGCGCGATCCTGCTCGGCGACTTCAACGCCGTGCCGGACGCCCCCGAGCTCGGCCGGATCTGGGCCCTGGCCACCGACGCGGATCCGCAGTGCCGTCCCTCGCCCACCGGGACCTGCCTGCCGACCACCGACTGGCAGAGCAAATTCGACTACGTCTTCCTGCGCGGCATCACCCCGCTCGGACACCGGGTGCTGCCGAGCCCGTACTCGGACCACCACCCCCTGTACGCCGATCTGGACCTGACGTGAGCGGACGCCCCGGGTTCTCCGGGCCGCTGCCGGGTTCCGCCGCCCGGCACGAACCGGCTCCGCCGAGCTGACCGCCGCCGCACTCGTCGACCTGCTCACGGAGAGCGGGAACGCGCGTGCGGTCTCGACCTCCCAGGACCGCCCGAATCGGCGAAACCGCAGGTCAGCGACTCGGACGGGCGGCCGGAAGGGGGCGCTCCGACCGTACGACGTGGAATTTACGCTCGTAGGGGCATACGGGGAGGGCAAGCAAGCAGGGCATGCCGGCGAGCGGGACGCCGGCCCGAGGAGCAGGGAGGCCGCGATGACGGGGCCGCAGCACACGGACGCCGTTCACGGGCCGTCCGTGTCGACAGCGTCCATCGCGCTGACCGGGTCTCTGGAAGCCATCGGCACCGGCGCCTACGTCGTGGACGAGCAGGGCTGCATCATCGCCGTGAACGCCCGCGCCGAGCACCTGCTGGGCCTGCCCGCGCAGGACATGATCGGGCACGACGCGCACGACCTGCTGCACCGCGGCCCGCAGGGGCAGCTCCTGCCCCGCACCCAGTGCGCCATGCGGCAGGCGTTCCACGCCGGTCGCACCGCCCAGGCCGACGAGGACTACTTCGCCTGCTCCGACGGCTCCCTGCTGCGCATCTCCTGGCTGATCACGCCGTACGACGTCGACGGCCGGCCCGGCGGCACGCTCGTGGTGTTCCACACGCCCGGCCGTCCGCAGGCCGGCGAGCCGCACCGGGAACCGGTGGCCCAGCCGCTGTCGGAACTGCACCGGCTGGCCCTGCTGGCCGAGACCACCGCGCAGCTGACCTCGACGCTCGACGTCGAGGAGGCGCTCCGGCGCCTGGTGAGCCTGGTGCTGCCCCGCCTCGCGGACTGGGCGGTGATCGACCTGATCACCGAGCGGGACGAGGTGTGGCGAACCGTCGTGGTCCACGCCGACGGGGACAAGCTCGTCCACCACGAGGACCTCCAAGGCCCCATGCCGCCGATCCCGGAGGAATCGCCGATGCCGCTGTCCAGGGCCCTGCGCGGTGTCGCCTCCAACCTGGCCGGGCCGCAGACCTACCAGGGGGCACCGGACTCCGGCATCGCGGTCGAGCAGCGACGCCTGTTCGACGTCACCGGCATGCACTCCGCGGCCATCGCGCCCATCCGCAGCACCCGCTCGGTCCTCGGAGCCCTGACCCTCGGCCGCGACGAGAACCCGGCGGCCTTCACGTCCGTGGACCTCCCCCTCATCGAGGACATCGCACGCCGTGCCGGTCTCGCCCTGGACAACGCCCGCCTCTACCAGCGCCAGCGCAAGGTGGCCGAGACCATGCAGAACCATCTGCTGCCCCAGATGCCGGGCGTCGAGGGCCTGCAGATGACCGTCCGCTACCTGCCCGCGCCCGACGCGTCACAGGTCGGCGGCGACTGGTACGACGCCTTCGCGCTGTCCGACGCGTCGACGGCCCTGGCCATCGGAGACGTCGTCGGTCACGACCTGGAGGCGGCGGCCGGCATGGCGCAGGTCCGCAACATGCTCCGCGCCTACGCCTGGTCCCAGCACGAACCCCCCAGCCGGATCGTCGAACGGCTCGACGAGGCGATCCAGCACATCACCGACGTCACCATGGCCACCACGATCTTCGCCCGGGTCGAACCGGCCGACGACGGCGACTGGCGACTGTCCTGGACCAACGCCGGCCACCCGCCGCCGCTGCTGATCAGCCGGGACGGCCTGGCCCGCTACCTCACCGACGGCCACGGCATCCTCCTGGGCACCCAGACGGGCACCCGGCGCCCCGACGCCACCGCGCTGCTCCCGCCCGGCTCCACCCTGGTGCTCTACACGGACGGCCTCGTCGAAGCGCCCCGCCGCAGCCTCGACGAGGGCCTGGACCTGCTGCGCCAGCACGCCGCCGCCCTCGCACACCGCCCCCTGACCTCCTTCACCGACCAACTCCTGCGCCGCGTCCGGCCCGCCGGCAACGACGACGACGTGGCCCTCCTGGCGGTACGGGTGCCCGAGGGCTGAGCAGCCCCTGCGACATCGGTGTGCGTGTCGCTCGCCCTTGCGCGGCGACCCGCGGGCGGTGCCCTCCCCGTGGGCGTACGACCTCGTGAAGTCGCGGTGAAAACCCGGTGGAGGGTGTGTCGGTGGGCCCCCTTATGCTGCACCGGACGATCACGCGGGACCAGGGGAGGGCGCGGCATGTTCGGCAAGCTGTTCGGCAGGGGTGCGGAGAGACCGGCGGCGGATCCGCACGTCCTTCCGGCGCCGCGCAGGCAGAAGAACGGGATGTACACGCTGCGCGCGCTCGGGGACACACGGGTGCTCGCGCTGGTCGAGGCCGCCGACGCCGGGGACTGGGAGGCGGTCAAGGCGGCGCTGCCCCCCTTCGACCTCGGCCGTGACCGCCGGGTTCTGGCGGAGCTCGCCGACTTGGACGGCGTGCAGGACTGGATCGGCCGGGCCGTCGAGGACGACAAGGAACACCGGGCGACCGCCCTGCTGATATCCGGGGCCCGTCACATCACCTGGGGCTGGGAGGCGCGTACCGCCGAACGCGCCGTGAACGTCACGCGGGAGCAGTGGCGGGTCTTCCACGAGCGGCTCGAGATCGCCGAGGAGCAGCTGCTGGAGGCCGCGGAACTGCGGCCGGAATGGGTCACCCCCTGGTGCCACCTCCTCACCTCCGGCCGCGGCATGTCGCTGGACCGCGCCGTGAACGAGACCCGCCGCGACGCCGCCCTGCGCCGTGACCCGCTGAACCTGGACGCCCACCTCGGATGGCTGTCGCAGCTCCAGCCGCGCTGGGGCGGGAAGCCGGGGCAGGCCCTGGCGTTCGCCCAGGACGCGTTCTCCCGGGCCCCGCAGGGGCATCCCCTCGGCTGTGTGATCGCCATGGCGTACATCGAGGAGTGGGTCGAGGCGGAGCGCGGGGACTACCTCGTCACCTCCGAGATCCAGGCGCAGTTGCGCGAGGCGGCCGACCACAGCATCCTCCACCCCGCCTATGTGTGGCGCCCGGGCTGGCAGCACGACTTCAACATGTTCGCCATGGCCCTGTCCCTGTCCGGTGAGCGCCACACGGTGCGCCGCGTCTTCCAGACGCTGGACGGCGCCTACACCCCATGGCCCTGGACGTACTTCGCCGAGCCCGAGAAGCAGTTCGCCCGAGCGCACCGCCGAGCCTGAGCAGCGACCCGCGACCCGCGAACAGTGAGCCACAAGCCGCGAGCCGAGGGCGCGCGGGTCCGGGCGACCGGTCCGGCCGAGCCGGGTTTGGGCGTACAAGTTCCAGCACCCGTGCCGGGACCGCGTCGGAACCACCCCGGCCCGCCGCTCACACCCGAGCCGCACACGCCCCTCCCCGCCCGGCCCCCGTCGGCCCCGCGCCGCCCCACCGTCATTCCCACACGCCGCCATCCATCCCACCCCCGGACTGCCTCATGACTCTCCCCGACACCGCCCCGACCTCGCCCGGCGCCGACCGCACCTTCCAGGTGGACCTGCGCGGCCTCGTCGATCTCCTCTCCCACCACCTCTACTCCAGCCCGCGCGTGTACCTGCGCGAACTGATGCAGAACGCGGTGGACGCGCTGACCGCCCGGCACACCCTCGAACCGGCCGCCCCCACCGGCGCGTTCGGTGTCCGTCTGTACGCCGACGGCTCGGTCGTACGCGTCGAGGACGACGGCGTCGGACTCACCGAGGCCGATGTGCACAGCTTCCTCGCCACCATCGGCCGCAGCAGCAAGCGGGCCGACCGGATCGCCGAGCAACGCGGGGACTTCATCGGGCAGTTCGGCATCGGCCTGCTCTCCTGCTTTCTCGTGGCGGACGAGATCCACGTCCTGAGCCGCTCCGCCCGCACCCCCGACGCACCCGCCGTCGAGTGGCGGGGCCGCGGCGACGGCAGCTACAGCGTCCGCACCCTGCCCGCCACCGCCCGGCCCCGGCCGGGCACCACCGTCACGCTGACCCCGCGCGCCGACGCGGGGGAGTGGACCCGCCCGGCGCAGGTGCACGCGCTGGCACGCCACTTCGGCTCGCTCCTCCGCCACCCGGTGACCTTCGACGACGGCACGGGCGGCACCGGCGGCACGGCCACGTCCGTCAACCCCGAGCCCGCCCCCTGGGCGCGCGCCTACCCCACACCGGGGGCCCGCTCCCGCGCGCTGGCCGCGTACGGCGAGGAGGTCTTCGGCTTCAAGCCGCTGGACACCATCGAACTGGACCTGCCGGCCGTGGGCCTCAAGGGCATCGCCTGTGTGCTGCCCGAGACGGTGCCGGCCGGGCGCCGCCACGGCCACCGCGTGCACGTCAAGGGCATGCTGCTGTCCGAGCAGGCCGAGGAGATCCTGCCCGAGTGGGCGTTCTTCGTCCGCTGCGTCGTCGACGCGGAGAGCCTGCGCCCGACGGCGTCCCGCGAGTCCCTCTACGAGGACGACACCCTCGCCGCCGTCCGCGACGCCCTCGCCGAGCGGCTGCGCGACTGGATCGCCCGGGCCGCCGCCAGCGACCCGGAGCTGCTGCACCGCTTCCTCCAGGCCCACCACCTGGCCGTGAAGTCGCTCGCGGTGCACGACGACGAGATCCTGCGGATGCTGCTGCCCTGGCTGCCGTTCGAGACCACCGACGGGCACACCACCCTCGACGAGTTCGCCCGCACCCACCGCACCGTGCTCGTCACGTCGAGCGTGGAGGAGTTCCGGCAGGTCGCGGCGATCGCCTCGGCCGCCGGGCTCGGCGTCGTCAACGGCGGCTACACCTACGACCGCGAACTGGTCCACCGGCTGCCCGAGATCAGGCCCGAGGCCACCGTCGCCGACCTCGACCCGGCCACCCTCACCGCCCACCTCGACCCCGTCGACCGCGAGACGGAACTCGCCGCCGCGGCCTACCTCGCCCAGGCCCGTGACGCCCTCGCCGTCTTCGACTGCGACGTCGCGCTGCGCACCTTCCAGCCCGTCTCCGCGCCCGCCCTGCTCATCGACAGCCGCGAGGCCCGGCACGAACGCACCCGCTCCCAGCTCGCCCGGGAGCAGGAGGGCGGCCTGTGGGGCGACATCCTCGGCGCCCTGCGCCAGGAGGCACCGCGGGCCCAGCTGATCCTCAACCAGCTCAACCCGCTGGTCCGCACGGCCGTCTCGATCGACGAGCCCGAACTGGCCCGCACCAGCGCCGAAGCCCTCTACGGGCAGGCCGCGATGCTGTCCCGGCGCCCGCTCAGGCCCGCCGAGTCGAGCCTCATCAACCGCTCCTTCCTCGACCTCCTCGCCCACGCCCTCCGCAAGGACAGCTGACGATGCCCACCGCGTCCCACCCCCAGACCACCGACGAGCTGTACCAGGCGCTCCAGGAGAACGACCGGCGCCCCTACGGCCGCACCCGCACCGTCACCGCCGAGGAACTCGTCGACGCCGCCGAACAGTTCGGGGAGCCCCTGCCGCTCGTCCGCGCGCTCTTCGAGCTCCAGGAGGCGTACACCTACGGCTCCGAGCCCCGGAAGTCACCCGTCGTCTTCGCCCGGCTGCTCACCCTGTTCGACGAGCAGCCCGACGTCTTCGACGACCGGCTGCGCCACATGCTCTTCTGGCGGTTCAAGTGGGTGGGCCACGCCCTGCGCCAGCTGCCCGAGATCCCGCTGGCCAGCCTGCGCCAGTGGCTGAAGGAGATGCGCGACCGCTACGAGAAGGCCGGCCTCGGCCTCCACCCCTACTACGGGCAGGCGTACCAGCTCGCCGCCCACGTGGGCGAGGACACCACCCTCGCCTACGAGTTGTGGGCGGGCCGCACCCGTACCCGGCTCAGCGACTGCGAGGCCTGCGAGATCTGCGAGCGGGCCCTGCACCACCTCACCGCCGGTGACGACGAGCGCGCCCTGCGCGCCTGGGAGCCGGTCCTGGCCGGCAAGGAGTCCTGCCAGGAGGAGCCGGCCCGCTCCATGTCCTACGCGCTGCTGCCCCTGCTGCGCAGTGGCAAAGCCGACCGGGCCCGTGAACTGCACCTCGCCGGCTACCGGGGCTGCCGCCGCAACCCCTCGATGTCCGGGGAGGTCGGCCGTCACCTGGAGTTCTGCGCGCTGACCGGCAACGAGGCACGCGGCCTGGAACTGCTCGCCGAGAACCGGAGCCTGTTCGACGAGGTCGACTCGCCGCTGGACCAGTTCGACTTCCTCACCGGCGTGGAGGTCCTCCTCCAGCGTGTCGAGCTCCTCGGGCACGGCGACCTGCCCGCTGCCGGGTACGCCGGACGCACCTGGACCGTGACCGGGCTGCGCGCGGAGGTGCGCGGCCGCGCCGACGACCTCGCCGCCCGCTTCGACGCCCGCAACGGCACCACGGCCCACGCTGACCGCCGCCGCACCCGACTGGACCGCGCCCCGCTCCTGGACGCCCTGGAGCTGACCCTGCGCACCCGCGGCCTCGACGAGGTGGCCCCGGCCGCCCCGCTCCCCGCGCCCGCCCCCCGCACGGCCCCGGCCGTCCCCGAGACGCTGTCCGAACTCATCCTGAAGGCGAGAGAGTTGGACGAGCAGGGCCACCCGGACGCGACGGCCTGCTGGGCGCGGCTGCGCACGCTCGTCGCCGCCCGCGACTACGCCCACCCCGACGACCCGGCCGTGGGCCCGCTTGTGCGGCTGCGCGCGGACCTGCTCGCCGACGAGGCGAACAAGGCGCACGAGAAGGACGAGTACACCGACGCCGCCGCCCTCCACGAGGAGGCCGCCGGCCTGTACGACGACGCCGGCGCACCGGGGCACGCGGCGATCGCCCGTGCCGGCGTCCTGCTCGCCACGGCCGAGATCCCCGCCGAAGGCGCCGACGGACCCGAGGCCAGGGCCGCCGCACTGACCGCCGCCCACGCCCACGTGGTGCGTCTGCAGGAGGAGACACCCGGCCTCACCCCGTATCAGGAGGCCCGTCTGCTGCGGCTGCGGGCGACCGCGCTCGCCCTCCGCCTGCAGACCACGGGCAGCGAGGAGCACGTCAAGCCGGTCTTCGCCGAGGCGGACCTGCTGGGCGCCTTCGCCTCCCGGCACGACCTCGCCGGGCAGTTCTCCGGCGCCCGGCTGCTGCGGGTCACCGCCCACGCCATCGCCGGCGACCTGCCCGCCGCGGTCACCGAGGCCGACGCGCTGCTCGAGCACCTCAGGGCGCACGGCCCCGCCTGGCACCTGCCCCGCACGCTCGGACTGCGCGGCCGGGTCCAGCTCGTCCTCCACGAACCCGAGGCCGCCTACAGCGACCTGTCCGAGGGGCTGCGCCTGGCCGCCGAGTGGCCGGCCGACGCCGTCGGCACCACGCGCCTGCACGCCGACCTGGCCGAGACCTGCATGCGCCTGGGCCGTCCCGACGAGGCGCTGCGGCACCTGACGCGCTCGGCCGAGCTTGACCTGCGCGGCGGCAACCGCACCGACGCGTTCTGTACGTACAGCAACGCCGCGCAGCTCAGCCTCGACCTGGGCCGTGTCGAGGACTGCATCGCCCTGCTCGACTCCCTGCTGGCCGAACCCGACGTCGTCGCCGGAGAGCTGGACGACCGGCTTGTCGCCCAGCTGCGTCTGACCCGCGCCCGCGCGCTGCACGCGGGGGAGGACCTCAAGGCGGCCACGGCGGAGTTCATCGCCCTCGCGGCCGAGTCGGCCGGCTGGGACGACGACCCGGGCAGCCACGCCGTGATCGCCGCGGAGACGGCCCTACTCCTCGCCGAGTCCGGCGAGTTCGGTCGAGCCCGGGAGGCAGCCGACCAGGCGCTCGCCGCGCACGCCCGGGACCCGCGCTACGAGTTCGTCAGCAACTCCCTGCGTGAGATCGCCCGCCTCCAGGCGCAGCAGCAGGGCTCCGACGGCCTGCCCGCCGCCCTCGCACTGCTCGCGGACGCCGGCCGGATCGCCGACGAGGCCCGCGCCGCCGGGTACCAGGCCCACGGCCGTTCCCTGGACACCGCCCTGGCCTACGAACACGGGCGGGTCAACGCCTACGCCGGGGAGTACGAGGACGCGCTGGCCGCCCTGGACAAGGCGCTCGGCCTGCTCGGTGAGCCGGGCCGGGACGACGACCGCGTCGGCGAGTGGGCCGAGTGCGTCCGCCTCGCGGGTGTGGTGGAGGGTCTCTACCTGGAACGTCCCGCGCCCGCCCTCACGCGTCTGGACGCGGCGATCGTCCGGCTGACCGCTCTCGGGCACACGGACGAGACGGAGTCACTGACCGCCTTGGCCGCCCGGCTGCGCGACGAGGAGTGACACCCGAGGCCCGGGGCGGGGGCGGGGACGGACCACCGCCCCCGCCCCGGGCCTTCATCCGGATCGTCCGCTCCGCGTGCCCCGCGGTGCGGGTCAGCGGCGGTGACCCGCTGGGTGCGTCTGTCCAGGCGCACCGCACGGCTCCGGCACCCGTGACCTGCGCCGACGGTGCCCTCGGCGATATTCGCTGGTCGCCGGCCCCGGGCGGCGCCCATACTGACGCGGTGCATCCGGTGACTCTCACGACCGAGCGGTTGATCCTGCGGCCCTTCGAGCCGGGCGACGTGGACGCCGTGTACGAAGCCTGCCAGGACGAGGACATCCGGTTCTACACGCCGGTCCCCGTGCCCTTCGAACGCCGGGACGCCGAGAAGCAAGTGCTCGAGGAGTGGCCCGAGGCCTGGGCCACCGACAAGGACTACGTCCTCGGAGCCTTCCGCAAGGACACCTCGCACCTCGTCGGTTCCCACTGCCTCACCAAGGTGAGCCGGGGCGTGTACGAACTGGGCTTCTGGGCCGTCAAGGAGCAGCGCGGCCGGGGCTATGCGGTGGAAGCGGCGCGGGCGCTGTGCGACTGGGGGTGGGCCACGCTCGACGCCCACCGCATCGAGTGGTGGGCCATGACCGGGAACACCGGCTCACGCGCCGTCGCCGAGCGCCTTGGCTTCACCCTCGAGGGAACACTGCGCCGACGCGGCATCGCCAACGACGGAAAGCCCCACGACTGGTGGGTCGGCGGGATGGTACGGCCCTGACATGGCCCGTGCGACGAGGCGGGACACGCACGCCGACGCCGAGGCGGCCGGTTGAGGACCGGGAGCGAGGAGACCCGGCTCGTGCTCCTGCGGGGGAACAGCGGGTCGGGGAAGTCGTCCGTGGCGGACGGGATCCGTGAGCGGTTCGGGCGGGGGCTGGCACTGGTCGGGCAGGACAATCTGCGCCGGGTCGTGCTGCGGGAGAGGGACCGGCCGGGGGCGGTGAACATCGGTCTGATCGACCTGACGGCCCGTTACGCCCTGGACGCCGGGTACCACGTCGTGGTCGAAGGGATCCTGTACGCCGACCACTACGGCGAGATGCTCACCCGGCTGCGGGCCGACCACCGCGGCCCGACCCACGCCTACTACCTGCACGTGCCCTTCGGGGAGACCCTCCTGCGCCATGCCACCAAGCCGATCGCGCACGAGGTCGGTGAGGCACAACTGCGGGACTGGTACCGGGAACGGGATCTGCTGCCCGGCGGCATCGAGACCGTCATCGGCGCGGAGAGCACCCTGCGGGAGACCGTGGACCGCGTCATGGCCGACACCGGGTTGGCCGGCCTGCCCTCCCTCGACCGCTAGGCCGTGTCCGCATCCGGCCGGCCGCGGGCGTACGGCCGCTTCCGAGGTCACCCGTCCGTACGCGCTGGGCAGGGCGTGAGCGGCGCGCCGCGACCAGGATGGGCGGTGCCCGGGCGTCCGGACCGGCAGCCCGGTGCTGCCCGATGTGACGCGCCTGGCCGTCGCCGCCCGTACCGCGCGAGGGAGAGGTATGACCGAGACCGACGAGGCCGGGACCTTCTCTGCCGGGGCCGACTGGCCCTCGGAGCACCGCGACCCGGTCACCGGCATGATCGACCTCCGGCGCGTCGGCGCGCACCCGGACTTCTGGTATCCCGTCGCCCTGTCGAAGGACGTGCGCTCCAAGGGGACGTTCGCGACGGCGTTCGCCGGTGAGCGCATCGCGCTGTACCGCGGCGCGAGCGGCACCGTGTACGCGCTGGAGGACCGCTGCGCCCACCGGCAGGTGCCGCTGAGCATGGGCGTCGTGGAGGGCGAGGCCCTGCGCTGCTGCTATCACGCCTGGGCCTATCGCGGTGACGGCCGCATCTCGCAGATCCCGTACCTGGCCAAGGGCGACGGCAGGCCGCCGCGCGGCGTGCGCGGCTACCCCGTCCGCGAGGCGTACGGCCTGGTGTTCGCCTTCCCCGGCGACCCCGACGAGGCGGCCGTCACCCCGCTGCCGGACCTGCCGGCGTTCGGCTCACCGCGCTACAGCACGATGACCTACTCCCGGACCGTGCGCTGCCACTACTCGTTCATGCACGAGAACCTGCTCGACATGAACCACCAGTTCCTGCACCGGGGCGTGGTCGGCAGACTCCACCCCGAACTGCTCGACCACCGGACCGACGAGCGGTCGGTGGAGGCCAGATACCTGTTCCGCCACACCGGCGGCAAGCGCAACCGCGGGGCCAGCCTGCTGGCCTCGGAGGGCCTCGGCGGCAGCGACTCCCGGGACGTCATGACGATCCGCACCGAGTACCCGTACCAGACCCTCGACCTGGTCCCGGAGAACGCGGAGCGGCCCGCCTTCCGCCTCTGGGTCGCCTACGTGCCCGAGGACGCCGAGCAGCGCAGGTGCCACACCTTCGGCCTGCTGATGATCGAGAAACCGCGGATCCCGGGTGTGTTGCGCCTGGCCCGGCCGCTCATCAGGCGCTTCACCGAGCGCGTGTTCGCCGAGGACCGCATGGCCGTGGAGGCCGAGCAGCGGGCCTGGGACGAACAGGGCGAGGACCGCAACCGCGAGGTGTTCTCGCTGATCCTTGACGTCCGCGAGGTGCTGCGCACCAACGGCGTCCCCATCCGGCCCCGGGCCACCGCGTGCGGCGCCGCCTCGCTCTGCGACGGCCGGGGGCGCGGCTGACCCGGGCGGCGGGCCCGCCGGTCCTCAGGCCAGGAACTCCGTCAACAGCCGGTTCAGCTCGGCGGGTTGTTCGGTGGGGAGCGAATGGTGGGAGGCGCCGGGCAGGGTGACCACGCGCGCCCCGGGCAGGAGGCGGCGTGCCGCGGTCGCCGCGCGTCGCGGGTCGTGGGCCCGGCTCCGTTCGGCAAGGACCACCAGGGCCGGGACGGCGCAGTCCGCCAGCTCCCGCGCCGCGGGGCGCCGCATGGCGACCACCTTCGACCGGCGGGCGGTCGCGGTGCTGCCCAGGAACGCCTGCCAGACCGGGTCCTCGGGTTCACGGCCGGTTTCCCACCGGTGGAACGCGCGCACCCGCTGCGGGGTGGGCCTCAGCAGCATCGGCAGCGCGCGGGCGAGGTAGCGAGGACTCATGCCCGAGAAGCAGCCGACCGGGTCGAGCAGCGCGAGCCTGCCGAGCCTGCGGGGCGCGCGCAGTGCGTGGGTGAGGGCGATCCAGGCCCCGTAGGAGTGCCCGCACAGGTGGGCGCCGTCCAGGTCCAGCTCGTCGAAGAGGGCGTCGAGCCAGGCCGACAGGTCGGCGGCGCCCCGCAGCGGTGCTCCGTCGTGCACGCTGCGGCCGATGTCGCCCATCAGGTCGACGGCGTACACCCGGTGAGCGGGCGCCAGGGCCCCGACGGTGGCGAACCAGGCCACCGAGGTGGCGCCGCCGCCGGGCAGCAGCACGAGCGGCACCCCGTCCTCGCGCCCACTGATGTGGACGCGGGTGCTGCCGTACGGGGTGGGGACGTCGACGCCGCGCACGTCCACGGGCCACCGTCGCAGCACCGCCTCGTACGCGTCGAAGAAGGCTGCCTGGTCATCCATGTCCCACCCCGTATGACTCGCCTGGCGATATTCTCGACCACCGAGATATTAGGGGAGTGAACCATGGACGACCAGGACCCCGGGCTGCGGCTGGTGCATCTGCTGCGGGCGGTGACGATGGAACTGGACCTGTTCGCAGCCGAGTTCGCCGGTCGGCACGGTCTTCATCCCACGGACGTACGGGCGTTGATCCACCTGCTGGACGCCGGACGGGAGGACGTGCGCGCCACGCCCGGGTGGCTCGGCGCCCAGCTGGGGATCAACTCGGCGTCGACCACGGCCCTGGTCGACCGGCTGGAGCGCCTGGGGCTGGTCCGCAGGGAGCGGGACACACAGGACCGCCGGCGTGTGTTGCTGGTCGTGCGCGAGGAGGCCGTCACTCTCGGCTGGTCCTTCTTCGGGCCGCTGATCCACGAGATGGTCGACTCGATGCGCTCCTTCGACGAAGCGGAACTGGCCGTGGTGCGGCGATTCCTGCTGGCCATGCGCGATGTGGCCGCGGCGGGACGCGGGATCCAGCGGGACGGGCCCGGGGGGCGGTGAGATCAGAGCCGGGGCGCTCGTTCTCATGGCCGGGGGTCGGTGCGATGCCAGCGTGGCCGGGCGTCGGGGCCGCGGCGGCCGGCCACCGAGGCGCAGCGTGGGCACAGGCGCCGTACCCGGTCCGCGGCGCCGCCCGACTCGGGGAAGGTGTCCGGCCAGCCGACGTGCGGGAAGCGGGCCAGCCGGGAGCGGCTGAGGGACAGACCGCAGACCGTCTCGTTGCGTCCCGGCTCCCAGGCGTGCACCTCACCGGAGGGCAGGCGGCGGCGTCCCTCCTCCTCGTCGGTCCACTGCCCGGACGCCGCGACGGCGTACCGCTTCGCGCGGGCCACGGCGGTTCAGCCGGCCGTGTGGTCGGTGTGCGGCCGCACCTGCTCCTCCAGCCTCCGCAGGCTGGTGTCCAGGGCGTCGCCGACGGCCTGCTCGCCCGGATCGTGGCCGTCGTCGAAGAACGACAGGTGCACGGTCACCTCGCTGGCCCCGCTGCCGAGCCCGGCGACCTGGAGCCAGCCCGCGTAGCCGCCCTGCTCGCGGATGCCCCACTCCAGCCGCATCTGGTCCCGCCGGGCGCGCAGCACGGCGGAGGTGTCCTCGTCCGTACGGTCCTCGTGCACGGTGACGGCCGGCAGTTCCCCGGCCCGCACATGCAGGGCGTCCGGCAGCCAGCTGTCCAGCCGGCCGACGTCCGCGGCCTGGTCGAAGACGTGCTCGGGCTGTGCGGGCATCGTTCGGGAGCGTTCGTACTCGGTCATGGCCTCGGGCCTCACCTCGGGGTCGTGTCGCGCACCGCGTTCCCGGCCTGCCCGGGCCCAACCGCGAAAGGCCCCGTCCGCACCGGACGGGGCCTTTCGCGCCGGTCAGAACCGCGGCTGAGGGGACTGCGCCTCGACGAGTTCCCGCGCCTCCGCCTCCGTCTCCACGGACGGCGGGGACCCGGCCAGGGGCTGGTTGGCCGTCTCCCGCATGCACAGCACGGCGATCACGCCGATGGCCGCGGCGCCCATGGCGTAGTACGCCGGCATGAGGGTCGAGTCGAAAGCGCTGATCAAAGCGGTGATCACCAGAGGTGTCGTGCCGCCGAAGACCGAGGTGGCCAGGTTGTAGGCCACCGAGAGCGACCCGTAGCGCACCTGGGTCGGGAATATCGCCGGGAGCGCCGCCGACATCGTGCCGAGCATCGCCACCAGCGAGAGCCCCATCAGCAGCAGGCCGAGGGTGATGAGGACGACGCTGCCCTGCCGGATGAGCAGGAACGACGGCAGCGAGAGAAACAGGAAACCGAGCATCCCCGTCATCAGCAGCGGCTTGCGCCCGAAGCGGTCCGAGAGGCGCCCGACCTGGTTGATGACGCACATCTGGAGCACCATCACGACGAGCAGGATCAGCAGCCCGTGGTTGGTCCCGTAGCCCAGCTCGTCGGACAGGTACGTCGGCATGTACGACAGCAGCATGTAGTCGGTGATGTTGTACGCCGCGACCAGCGCCAGGCACAGTAGCAGCGGCCTCCAGTACCGGGTGAAGATCTTGCCCAGGTCGGCCGCCGCCGACGTCTCCACGGCGTCGGCCGCCTCGCTCGCCTTGGCCTGGCCGCCCTCCAGCTTCTGGAAGGCGGGCGTCTCGTCCAGCTTGAGCCGCAGGTACAGGCCGATGAGGCCGAGCGGGGCCGCGACCAGGAACGGCACACGCCAGCCCCAGGACAGCATCTGGTCCTCGCTCAGGAGCATCTGGAGGACGACGACGAGACCGGAGGCCCCGACGTAGCCGGCGAGGGTGCCGAGCTCCAGGAAACTGCCGAAGAAGCCGCGCCGCTTGTCCGGCGCGTACTCCGCGATGAACGTCGAGGCGCCCCCGTACTCCCCGCCGGTCGAGAAGCCCTGCACCAGCCGGAAGAAGATCAGCAGAGCCGGGGCCCACAGGCCGATGACCGCGTGCGAGGGCACCAGACCGATGGCGAACGTGCCCACCGCCATCATGATCATGGTGAGGGAGAGGATGCGCTTGCGCCCGACCTTGTCCCCGAGCGGGCCGAAGACCATGCCCCCGAGCGGACGCACCAGGAAGGCCACGGCGAAGGTCGCGAAAGAGCCGAGCAACTGGGCCGTGTCGCTGCCCGACGGGAAGAAGACCCTCCCGATGGTCGACGCCAGATAGCTGTAGATGCCGAAGTCGTACCACTCCATCGCGTTGCCGAGGGCGGCGGCCTTGGTGGCGCGCTTGACCGCCGCCTCATCGGTCACCGTGATGTCGCTGCGGCGCAGTTTGGGGTGACGTCGCTTCTCGATCGCCCGGAACAGCACCCGGTGTCGTCTCACCGCCGCGGGATCCACCGACTCGTCGTTGTCGGTCTCCGCCATCACGTGGTCCTTTCGCCGTTCGTACTACCCAGCACGCCTGCGCAGTTCTCACGTGATCAAACGGACCCCTTCGCGCGGCGCCCGGCCGGCCACGGAGCGTGACGCACGGTCGCAAGGGCGAGACGCCGCCGGGGAGCACTCCGGGAGGATTCCGCGGCGGGTGTGCGGCGGGTGTGCGGCCGACCCGGTGGGGAACTTGTTCCGCCGGGTGCGTGCCTGGTGAGAGGAGCCCAAGTGACAGCGTCGGCGGCGGGCGGCCGGAACCAGGGCGGGCAGCAGGACGGCTACCGGCCGGACCCGAACCGGTGGCGGGCCTTGTGGGTCACGCTGGTGGCCGGTTTCATGAGCCTGCTGGACGTGTCGATCGTGGCGGTCGCCCTGCCCACCGTCCAGCGGCAGCTGCACGCCTCAGCGGCCGAGGTGCAGTGGGTGGTGTCCGGCTACGCCCTCTCCTTCGGGCTCGCCCTCGTCACCGCGGGCCGCCTCGGCGACGCCCTGGACCGGCGCCGCATCTTCCTGCTCGCCCTCAGCGGCTTCGTGCTGTGCAGCGCGGCCTGCGGGGCTGCCCCGAACATCACGCTGCTGGTGGTGGCCCGGCTCGCCCAGGGCCTGGCGGCCGGCTTCATGGCACCGCAGAACTCCGCGCTCATCCAGCAGATGTTCCGGGGCGGTGAACGCGGCCGGGCCTTCGGCTTCTTCGGCGCCACCGTCGGCATCTCCTCAGCCGTCGGCCCGCTCGCCGGCGGTCTGATCCTCGCCCTGGCCGACGGCGCCCAGGGCTGGCGCTGGATCTTCTACGTCAACGTCCCCATCGGCATCCTCGCGGTCCTCCTGGGCCGCCACCTGCTGCCCCGCACCCGCCGCTCGGGCAGCGAACACGTCGACCTGCCCGGTGTCCTGCTCCTGGGCCTCGGCGTCCTCGCGCTCATGTATCCGCTGGTCCAGGCGGAGTCCGGGGGCCTCACCCGGCTGTGGTGGATGTTCCTCGTCGGTGCCGCACTGCTCGTCGTCTTCACGCGCTGGCAGCGGCGTCTGGTCGACCGCGGAAGGCAGCCGCTGCTCGACCCACGTCTGTTCACGACCGTGCGCGGCTATGCCATCGGCGCCGGCGTCGGCACGCTCTACTTCATCGGGTTCAGCGGTGTCTGGCTCGTGTTCGCGCTGTTCTACCAGCACGGCCTGGGCTTCAGCCCGCTCCGGTCCGGCCTCGCCGTGACGCCCTTCGCCCTCGGCTCCGCGGTCGGCGCCGCGGTCTCGGGGCGGCTGGTGGACCGGCTCGGCCGCCTGCTCACGGTGGGCGGCCTCACGGGCGTGATCCTCGGACTGGGCGGCACCGCGCTGCTGCTGCGCTTCGCGCCCCTGGACATCGCCCCCTGGCTCGCCGCCCCGGTCCTCTTCCTCGGCGGCGTCGGCGGCGGGTGCGTGATCTCGCCCAACATCACCATGACCCTGCGCGACGTGCCCGTGCACATGGCGGGAGCGGCGGGCGGCGCCCTGCAGACCGGGCAGCGGCTCGGCGCCGCGGTGGGCACCGCCGCCCTGCCCGGCCTCTACTACCTGGTCCTCGGCAGCAGGAGCGACGACTACCGCGGTGCCCTGTTCCTCGCGCTGGTCGCCGGGCTCGCCGGGATGGCCGCGTCCCTGGCCCTCGCGGCGTACGACTGGCGGCGCCACCGGCGTACGGGGGAGGCGCAGCGCCCGTGCCCGGACGACGTCGCCCACCATCCCGTGCACGCCCGGCAGACCTGAGCGATCACCCGGCACGACTGGTCAGCGCGGCGTCGTGCAGCCTCGCCGAGCCCGAGCCCGAGCCACGAGGTCGGGAGGGGCCTTCGAGCTGACCGGCCGGGGAGGGCCGCTCTCTGACCGGACCTCACAGGTCGCACTGTCCGTCGGCATTGTTCCCCGCGGTCACGACTGTGCCGTCGGCACGCAGGCCGAGGGTGTGCGTCGAACCGGCCGCCACGGCGACGATGCCGCGCCAGTCGCCGACGTCGCACTGCCCGTGGCTGTTGTCTCCCGCTGCGAGGACCCGTCCGGACGCAGTCACCCCGACGGTGTGGTAGCTGCCCGCGTCGAGCGCCACCACGTCCTCCCACTCGCCGACCTCGCACGCCCCGGTCGCCCGGTCCCCGGTCGCCACGGGCCGCCCGTCGGTCCTGAGACCGACGGTATGGAGATACCCGGCCGAAACGGCGGCCAGGGCACGCCACCCGTCAACGGCACACTGCCCCCGCCGGTTGTTCCCCGTGGCCAGTGCGGAACCGTCCGACCGGACGCCGACCGAGTGCCAGTCACCACACGAGAGGGCGACCATCTCACGCCAGGACCGCACGTCGCACTGCCCTTCCGAACCCCGGCCAACGGCCAGCACGCGGCCGTCCGTCAGCAGTCCGAGCGTGCGACGCCAACCCGCGGCCACGGCCGTGACGCCCCGCCATTCGGCGACATCACACTGCCCGTCGGCATTCCACCCCGTTGCCAGCACCGTGCCGTCCGACCGGAGCCCCACCGTGTGAGACCTGCCGGTGTTCGAGGCGGTGTGGACATTTCCGGCGGCCACCGAGACGACGTTCTCCCATCGCTCGACCCGGCATTCGCCGGCTGCGTCATTGCCCACGGCGAGAACGGTTCCATCCCGGCGCAGCCCGACCGAATGACGCCTTCCGGCCGCCAGCGCCGCCAGCTCGGCGAGCATTCCACCCCCGGGGGGCTTGGCGAGACGTCGCGACAGGGGATTCGCAACAGGGCCTCCCACCCTACTTCGGCTCAGAGGTCGCGTGCCCGTACGTGCAGGTGACCGGCACGGGGGTAGGCCGGCGGCGCTGAGGGCAGGCGCGTGGTCAGTACGTACCGGCTCTTCTGCGCGACGCGGCAGGAGGCCCGGTCGTTCACGGTTGCGCTCGTCCACCGGCGCAGGGCGTCATCCCGGTGCAGCTCGACCAGGTCGGCAGCGTCCGCCGGGCTCCAGGGACGCAGTGCGAGAGCAGGGGCCGACGGTGTCGCGTCCACCTGGAGCCGTGCAACGATCTTCTCCATCGGCCGATCGTATGCGGCGGCCGGACCGTCTCCTCCTTTCGGGAGGATCAAGGCGAGCCGAGTCAGGGCCAGTTGGGCGCGGCCTGTGGTTGTGGCTGCGGTGGGGTGGGCGTGTCGTCGTCCAGCTCGCCACGCAGCGCGCCGAGGGCGAAGGCGGTCATGGACGCCAGGATCAGCAGCGCGAGCGGGCCCCAGATCGCCGGCAGGGCCCACAGCGGCCAGTCGTTGGCGGCCTGTGCCCAGAGCGTCAGGATCGCTGTGGCGCCCAGACCGACGCCGTGCCACCGCACCATCCTCGCGGCCCTCACGTGGCGCTCCCTGCCCCGCGCGAACAGCGGCCACAGACCGCCGACGAGGGCCGCGAGGCCGAACGAGAGGCAGGCCAGCGCACCGCCCAACCGGTCCTCGGGCCACCCCACAGGACCGTCGGACGTCTGCTGGCGCCGTCCCTCGGCGTCGCGCACCTCGACGACCCGGCCGTGCCAGATCACACCGACGACCTTCTCGCCCGGCTCCATCTCGGACATCACGGGCTCGGTGCGCCGGAACGTCACCTCCCACGGCTTACCGGACGGCAGCACCAGTTCCGCCTCCGGAGACTCGTTTCGCCTCCCGCCGTTCACGGCGGCGCTCCGTACGGTGAACTCCCGCTGCCACCGGCATCCCGAGGCCTCGACGGGAACCGCGGCACAGGCCGGCGCCGCGTGGTACTCCCGCTCCCGCTCCAGCGCCCCGCGGACCTCGTGGGCCGACGCCACTCCGACGCCCAGCGTCACGACGGCCATCAGCAGCCACACCACGGACCGCATGGCCCCGTCCCCCGACGACCCCACCGCGTCCCACCCCCTCCGCGTACGGACCCCGGAGCATTGGAACACGGCTCACGCGCCGCTGTGGACCCGCCTGCCCTCGACGAACGTCTCCAGAACCCGGGTTTCGGCGATCTCCTCGGGCGGGCCCGCGAACGGGTCACGGTCCAGGACGACGAGGTCGGCCGCCTTGCCGACGGCGATGCTGCCGGTGAGGTCGTCGAGGTGGTTCACATGGGCGCTGCCCGCGGTGTACGCGGCGATGGCGGTGCCCAGGTCGAGGCGCTGCTCCGGGAAGAAGGACGGGGTGCCCTCGGGGGCGTCGGGCGAGACGCGGTTGACGGCGACATGGATGGCCTGGAGCGGATCGGGGCTGCTGACGGGCCAGTCGCTGCCGGCCGCGAGGGTGGCCCCGGCCCGCAGCAGATCCCCGAAGGGGTACTGCCGGGCCCCGCGTTCCGCCCCCAGGAAGGGCAGGGTCAGTTCGTCCATCTGCGGCTCGTGGGCGGCCCACAGCATCTGCAGGTTGGCGCTCGCCCCCAGCGCCCTGAAGCGCGGCAGGTCGTCGGGGTGGACGACCTGGAGGTGCGCCAGGTGGTGACGCGTGTCGCGGTGGCCGCCCGCGGCCCGGGCGGACTCCACGGCGTCCAGCGCCTCGCGCACCGCCCGGTCCCCGAGCGCGTGGAAGTGCACCTGGAAGCCGTGCGCGTCCAGCTCGGTGACGTACTTCCGCAGCTCGCCCGGCTCGACGAAGCTGATGCCGCTGTTGTCCGAGGAGCAGCCGCAGCCGGTCAGATAGGGGGACAGCAGGGCGGCGGTGTGGTTCTCGGCGATGCCGTCCTGCATGATCTTCACCGTGCAGGCCCGGAACCTGTCCCGGGTCAACTCCTCTCTGCGGGCCACGAGTTCGGGTATCTGCTCGGCGCCGCGCTCGCGGTCCCACCACAGGGCGCCGACGACCCGGGCGGTCAGCAGCCCGCGGTCCAGCGCCGTCAGATAGGCCGGAGCCGGATCGGTCAGGTTGGCGTACGTGCCGACGATGGCGTCCTGCCAGGCGGTGACGCCGTGGGAGTGCAGTACGGCCTGGGCACGCAGCAGACCGGCGAGCTGCTCCTCGGGTGTGGGGTCCGGCACCAGCCGGCCCACCAGGTCGACCGCGCCCTCCTGGAGCATCCCGGTCGGGTTGCCCTCGGCGTCGCGCTCGATCCGGCCGTCGGCGGGGTCGGGGGTCCGGGCGTCGATGCCCGCGCGTTCCAGGGCCCGGCTGTTCACCCAGGCGCCGTGGTGGTCCCGGTTGGGCAGGAAGACGGGCCGGTCGGGGACGACCGCGTCGAGGGCGGCGGCCGTGGGGGAGCCGCCGGGGAACGCCTCCAGGGACCAGCCGCCCCCGGTGATCCACTCGACGTCCGGGTGGGCGTCGGCGTACGCCCCGATCCTGCGCAGGTACGCGTCCGGGTCGGTGGTGTCGCCGAGATGGCACAGGCCGAGCTCGAGACCCGCCCCCATCGGGTGGACGTGGGCGTCCTGGAAGCCGGGCAGCAGCAGCTTCCCGGCGAGGTCGACGACCTCGGTGCGCGGCCCGATCAGCGCGCGCACCTCGTCGTGACCGACGGCGACGATCCGCCCGCCGCGCACGGCCACCGAGGTGGCGCGGCTGCGGGCCGGGTCGACCGTGTGCACGGGACCGCCAGTCAGGACGAGGTCCGCGGGGCCCTGGGCAGGGGGGTGTGACATCGGGGTGAACTCCAAGGAGGGTCAGGCCGGCGTGCGGTCCATCGGCAGGGTGAGGGCGTCGGCGTCGGTGCCGCGCCCGGTGGTGAAGTAGGGCGAGCGCCGGACGTACTTGGCCACGGCGGCCATGCCGAGGCCCGCCAGCACGATCACGGCGGGCAGCGAGAACATGAACCAGCCGTTGTCCGGACTCAGTTCGAAGTGGTCGCTCATGGTGAGGTACGAATATCCGAGGTAACCGCCCAGCCCCAGCAGCACCAGCCCCGACGCGGCGGGCACACCGACACAGAGCAGTGCCTCGCGTGCCCCCTCGTGCCGCGCCGAGCGGAAGCGCACCGCGCAGGCGAGTGCGGTGAGGCCGTAGTAGAGGGCCACGATCAGGCCGATGGCGTTGACGGCGGCCAGCAGCATGTCGCTCAGCTGCGGGATCGCGAAGGCGAGCAGGGCGATCACGGCGGCGACCGACATCACGACGACCGTCCCGGCGGCCGGTGTGCCGTAGCGCGGGTGGACGCGGGTCCACAGCGGGCCCATGGTGCGGTCCCGGCCCATGGCGAGCAGGCCGCGTGCCGTGGGGATCAGGGTGGCCTGCACGGAGGCGACCGCGGAGAACATCAGGGCGAGCAGCGGCAGGGTCGCCCAGGGCTCGGCGGCCAGCTTCTCCCCGAGGTGGCCGAGGGCCTGGGGGCCGTTGCGGACGAGTTCGGCCAGGCTCATCTCCCGCTGGAAGGCGACCGAGGCGAAGAGGAACAGGCCGAGCATCGCGAACAGCGCGATGAGTCCGCCGCGGGCCGAGTCGCCCGGGTCCTTGGTCTCCTCGGTGACGCTGAACGCCGCGTCCCAGCCCCAGAAGAAGAACACCGCCAGGACCATGCCCTGGGCGAAGGCGGTGCCGCTGGAGATCTCGAACGGGTTGAACCAGGACAGGGACACCGCGTGGTCGCCGGTGACCAGGGCCCAGCCGCAGAAGCCGAGCAGCACGGCGTACTCGAAGACCAGCAGGGCGAACTGGAACCGGGTCGCGCTCCGGACGCCGGTGACGGCCAGGGCGGTGAGGGCGAGCAGCACCACCAGCCCGACCGTCGTGCAGACACCGGTGGACGTCGGGTCCAGGGCGACGCCGGCCAGGCTGCGCAGCCCGGCCTTGTTGGCGAAGGCCAGTACGACCGAGCCCATGATCGCGCTGGTGTAGGCGCAGAAGATCACCGAGCCGGCCAGCGTCACCCAGCCGGTCAGGAAGCCCGGCCATGGTCCCAGGGATCTGCCCACCCAGGTGTAGCCGTTGCCGCAGTTGGGTTCGGAGCGGTTGAGACGGGCGTAGGCGAGGGCGATGCCCAGCACCGGAAGGAACGCCAGCAGCAGGAGCGCGGGGGCCTGGAGGCCCACGACGGTCGCGATCGTGCCCATGCCGATGGCGATGCTGGTGGTGGCCGCGGTGCTGGACGCGGCGATGGCGACGCCGTCGACGACACCGAGGGAACGGCGCAGCGCGGGGCGGGGCGGGGGCGGTGCGGACGACATGAGGGGCTCCTCGGGGGACGGGGTGGGAAGAGCCGCGCGGGACTGTGATGGAACAGCCGGGGCCCGTATTGGGTCAACCCTGTTGACGTAAGGCGCCGGGGGCCGTTCACTGCGTTGAGCGACGAGTCGCCGGACGGCGTGTGGCCGCCGGTGCGCGACAGATGTCAGGTGGGCCGGAGGCCTTCGGTGCGGCACAGGCCTTCGGTGCGCCGCAGGTCTTGCGTGCGCCACGGGCCTCAGACGGGCCAAGACCTCCGGCGGGCCGTGGGTCCTCAGGCGGGCCAAGGCCTCAGGCGGGCCACGGGTCGCAGCGGGCCAAGGCCTCAGGTGGGCCGCAGAGCCTTGGGCGCGCCACAGGCCTCAAGTACGCCACGCCTCAGGCGTGTTCAGGAGAGGAGCCCGGCCATGAGCACCCGAGTCCCGCAGGAACGCAGGCGCCGCAGACCGACCCGGTCGGGGGTCCTGCTGTCGGAGGACCTGATCGTCCAGACCGCGCTGCGGCTGATCGGCGAGCACGGGCCCGAGGCGCTGAGCGTGCGCCGGCTCGGCGCCGCCCTGGGCTGTGACCCGACCGCGCTCTACCGCTACTTCCACGGCACCGACGACCTGGTGCTCGCCATCGCCGACCGGATCATCGGCGACGCCATGGCCGGGTTCGCGCCCGGGGACGACTGGGTGGCCGCACTGCGCGAGATGGCCCTGCGGGTCCGCGCGGGCTACCTCGCCCATCCGCGGGCGGCCGCGATGGCCGCCCACCGTGTGACCCGGCGCCGCAACGAGATCCGTGCCGTCGAGACCGGGATCGGCCTGCTCCTCGGCGCGGGCTTCCCGCCGGCCGACGCCGCCCGGCTCTACCTGGCCTTCATCGACACCGTGCTCAGCCACGCCGCCACGGAGGCGGCGTTCCACGCGCTCCCCGCACAGCGGCGCGAGGCCGACCACCGGTCGTGGCGTGACGTCTACCAGGACCTCGACCCGGTGGCCTACCCCTCCCTGACCGCGGTACGACCGGAGCTGCCCGCGATGGCGGACAGCTCCTTTGAAGAGGCGGTGGATCTCCTGCTGGAGGCCCTCGCGGCCCGGGCGCGGGCCCTCCCGGGCGGGTAGCGAACCGCGCTACAGCGCCTCGGCCCGCCCGGAGGTGTCGTCCAGGAAGCCGCCCGACTGGTGCTGCCACAGCTTCGCGTAGGCGCCCCCGACCGCGAGCAGCTCCTGGTGGGTACCCTGCTCGACGATCCGGCCGCGGTCGAGCACGACGAGCTGGTCCATGCCGGCGACCGTGCTCAGCCGGTGCGCCACCACCAGCGCGGTCCGCCCGTCCATGAGCCGCCACAGCGCCTCCTGGACCAGCAGTTCGCTCTCGGAGTCCAGGGCGCTGGTCGCCTCGTCGAGCAGCAGGATCGGCGCGTCCCGGAGGATCGCACGCGCCAGGGCGACCCGCTGGCGCTGCCCGCCGGACAGCTTGACGCCGCGCTCGCCCACCATGGTGTCGAAGCCGTCGGGCAACGCGGCGGCGAACTCGGTGACATGGGCCGCCTCGGCCGCCCGGCGGATCTCGGCGTCGGTGGCGTCCGGCCGGGCGAAGGCGATGTTGTCCCGCAAGGTGCGGTGGAACATCGCCGGGTCCTGCGGCACGTAGGCGATCCGCGCGCGCAGGTCGGCCTGGCGCACCTTGCTGATGTCCTGGCCGCCGACCAGGATGCGGCCGCCGTCGATGTCCGTCATCCGCAGCAGCAGCCGGGTGAGGGACGTCTTGCCGCCGCCGGACCGGCCGACGAGGCCGAGCTTGGCCCCGCTCGGCACATGCAGGTCGAGGCCTTCGAACAGCGGCCGGCCGCCCCGGTGGGCGAAGGTCACCTTCTCGAAGCGGACGTCGGCGGCCCGCGGCCGCAGCGGCTCCGGCGTCTTCGGGTCGAGCACGGTCGGCGGTGTCAGGAGCAGCTCGGTGAACTGCGCCGCCTCCGTCATCGAGCTCTCCAGCCTCCGGTAGATCTGGTTGAAGTCGAACATGATCCGCGTCGCGTTGTTGTAGTAGGCGAAGGCGACGACGATCGCCTCCACCCCGTGCGCGTCCCCGGCGAGCAGGACCGCGAGCAGCAGGCCCATCACGTTGGTGAGCACGGACATGGGTGCGACCAGCGTGTCGATCCGCAGGTTGCCGTAGTCCCACGAGCGGATGGTGAGCCGGCGGGACATCGCGACCCGTGAGCGGTGTTCGGCGGCCTCGCGCTCCTCCGCGGCGAACGCCCGGACCGTGTCCATGTTCATGAGGCTGTCGGCGACATGGCCCGACACCCGGGCGATCGCCTCCTCACGCTGGTCGACGAGCCGCTGCCGCCGCCGGATCAGGGGCACGGCCAGCACGGCCGTCAGCGCGATCATGACCAGCAGTCCGGCCACGAGCAGCGGTTCGTAGCCCCAGAGCACCACCGCTCCGAAGGTCAGCGGCACGAGATTGCCCATGATCTGGAACGTCAGCGTGTCGACGAACGGCTCGAACCGTGACGCGAAGCTGAGGACGCGCTTGGTCAGCGAACCGGCGAAGTTGTCGTGGAAGAACGCGGCGTCCTTGGCGAACAGTTCGTCCATGCCGATCACGTAGAGGTGCTCGATGCCCAGGGCGTCGAGACGGTTGAGGCAGTGCAGGGCGATCCGCCACAGTGTCTCCGCGACCAGCAGGACACCGGCGAAGGCGAGCACGTACGGCAGCATCGAGCCGGCCGTGACGTCCTCGCCCCCCGCGATGTCGCCGATGAGCCTGGCGACGATCAGCGGCGCGATGTAGTTGATTCCGATGTTGCCCAGCGCCGAGAGCAGCATCGCGGGTGCCGTCCACCGGCGTAGCCGGGACAACTCCCGTCCGTAGTAGCGAAGTGCGAGCAGCACCGAGCGCCTGCCCGGTAAAACCCTGTGTGTTTCCGGCGTTTCCATCCCACCCCTGTGTCGTCCTGTGGCCGCCCGCCACGCCGTGCGCGCGGGCAGGGGCCGTCGCCGCAACGGATGTGTGAGGTTTCGGGTCGAGTCCGGAAGTGTCCCGCGACGCCGGCCACGGCGTCCAAGCGTTTTCCGGCCGGTGAGTGGTGCGCGGGGAGCGCTCTGGGGCGCGGCGGGCGGATTCGGGGTGGGACGGTCGCGCGCGTCGGCGAGCGGCGGGGCGTGGTGCCCCTGCCGGTGCGTCAGGCGAGGTCGGAGAGGTCCTGCGAGGTCAGGGCGATGGACCGGGCGGCCATGTTCTCCTCCAGGTGGGCGAGGGACCCCGTGCCGGGGATGGCCAGCGTGACGGGGGAGGCCGCCAGCAGCCAGGCAAGGGCGATCTGCGGGACGCTCGCCCCGTGCCGTTCCGCCACCTTGGCCAGGCGGTCACCGGTGAGGTCGCCGAAGCCACCGCCCAGCGGGAAGAACGGCACGAAGGCGATGCCGGCCTCCTCGCAGGCGGCCAGGAGCCGGGCGTCGTCGCGCTTGCCGGCGTGGAAGTGGTTCTGGACGGCCGCCACGGGCGCGATCGTCCGGGCCTCGGCGAGGTGTCCGGAGTCGATGTTGCTCAGCCCGAGATGGCGGATCAGCCCCTCTTCACGCATTGCGGCCAGCGCCTCGAAACGGGCGGCCACGGACTCGCCGCGCGGCGGTTCCATCAGGCCGATGCGCAGATAGACCAGGTCGAGCCGGTCCACTCCGAGGTTTTCGAGGTTCTCCTCGACCAACGGGCGCAGCGCGGCGGGGTCGTAAGTCTGTGTCACGCCTCCGTCGGGTGTGCGTGCGGGACCGACTTTGGTCGCGATGACCAAGCCCTCCGGGTAGGGGTGCAGGGCCTCGCGGATCAGGTCGTTGGCGCGGACGGACCGGTCGTCGCTGGTGTAGAAGGAGGCGGTGTCGATGTGGTCGGCGCCGAGGGCGACGGCCCGGCGCAGAACGGCGCGGCCGGTCTCGGGGTCCCGGGCCGGTCCGGTGAAGCCGTTCGCGGGCAGACGCATGGCGCCGAAGCCGACGCGGCCGACCGGGAGGTCGCCGCCGATGAGGAAGTCGTTGGTCATGAACGCAGCCTCGGCGACGGGGCGTTCCGGACGCCAACGCGTGGCAATGAGCTGCCACGGGGCAGAATGGCCGGGTGGCAGACATCGTGACGGTCCGCGGTGACCTCGATTTCGTCGCGCGCACCGAGCACCTGTTCTCCTCGGTCCGCGAGGAGTTCGTCTGCGCCGTCCGCGATCTCGGCACCTTCTCCGAGCTGCGCCGTGCCCGGCAGGCCTCCTACGGGTGGCTGCGCGAGCCCGGCGGCCCCCAGGTCCGCAAGCTGTGCGGCCCCGCCGTGCTGGCCGACGAGCGCGGCCGCGAGCACCTGCGCGACATCGCCGCCCGGGGTGCCCGGGTCCGTATCGCTGCGACGGCCCTGCCCCACGAGACGATCATCATCGACCGCAGGTACGCGATCCTCGCCGGCCTGGACGCCCCGGGCGGCCGCGAGTACACCGTCACCTCGGGGGCCACCCTGGTGGGCGCCGTGTACGCGCTCTTCGAGGCTGCCTGGGAGAGCGCCCTCGACCTCGGGGCGTTCCTGGACGGGGACCGACCCCGGCTCGACGCCGTCAGCCGCAGGGTGCTGCGCGCGCTGGGGTCGGGCGCCACCGACACGGCGGCGGCCAAGGAGCTCGGTATGTCGGTGCGGACGTATCGCCGCCGGGTCGCCGAACTGCTCGACACCCTCGACGCGGGATCGCGCTTCCAGGCCGGGGTGCGCGCGGGGGAACTGGGCCTCGGCGGCTGAGGACCGGCGGACCGGTCCCGCCGCGGTCGAGGGAACGGTGGCCATGTGCCGCGCCAAGCGCAGCACACGACCGCTGGGCCGCACGGCCGCTCAGCTCGAGGCGCTCGTCGCCGGCGCGATCCGGGACCGACCGCGCAGCGGCGAGAGCGCGGGCGACCACTTCCGCCCGGGCGAGCTGCCGCTGCTCGACATGTACCTCACCGGCGTCACGCTGCGCGTCGCCCGCGACAACGTACGGGCTCACCTGCCCGACGCCCTCGGGCCCGCCGCCTCCGGCACCGTGACGCCCGGGAAGGCCGTCTCCCACGTCATCGACCGGGAGGACCTGCCGGCCGCGCTGCCGCAGAAACACCTCGAGCCGGTCTTCGTCCGGGCCGGGTCATGACGCGGCGCTGGAGCCGGCGCGCAGGGTGAAGACCTGGTCGAGGCCGACGAGGGTGAGGACGCGCAGCAGGTTCGCCGGTACGGCGGCCAGGACGAGGTCGGCGCCGGCGGCCAGGGCGTGCTGGCGGGCGGCGAGAAGCGCGGTGATGCCCGAGGAGTCGCAGAACCGAAGTCCGGACAGGTCCAGGACCAGGCACTGTCTCGGCGACAGGGAGAGCTGGTCGAGCCTGCCGCGGAGGACGGGGGCCTGGTCGAAGTCCAGGTCGCCGGCCACGTGCAGCACGGGGCCGGTCGCGGTGTCGCGCTGTGTGACGGTGAGTGGGTTCATGAGGTGTGATGCGTGGCCGGAGCGGTGACGGAAGGAGCGGCGGGTACGCCGAGGGCGAGCAGGGCGGTGTCGTCGTCGAGGCCGTCGCCGAAGCTCTCGAGCAGCTCGGTGAGGGCGGTGATCACCTCGTGCGGTCCGGCGGGCGCGTGCTTCTCGGCGAAGGCGTGCAGGGCGTCCTCGCCGTACAGGTCGTCGCGGCCCTCACCGAGGCGGGCCTCGGTGAGGCCGTCGGTGTACAGCACGAGCGTGTCACCGGGCGCCAGGACGGTCTCGGCGGTGCCGATCGGCGCGTCGGGGAGCACGCCGATGAGCAGTCCCCCGGGGGTCGGCAGGAAGTCGGCGCGGCCGTCGGAGCGGAGGACGAGCGCCGGCGGGTGACCGCCGGAGGCGAGGCGCACGCGCGTCGGCCCGTGCTCGCCGCCCGGCTCGACGATCCCGAAGATGCAGGTGCAGTACCGGGGGTTGCCGTCACCGGTGTACCGCTCGTGCAGCACGGCGTTCAGCGTGCTCAGCGCCGAGGCCGGATCCGGGTCGTGGTGGGCCGCGGCGCGCAGCGTGTAACGGGTCAGCGAGGTCAGGGAGGCGGCCTCCGGGCCCTTGCCGCACACGTCGCCGAGGAAGAACGCCCACCGGTCGCCGGTGACGGGGAACAGGTCGTAGAAGTCGCCGCCGAGCTGGTCCGGCGCGGCCGTGTGGTAGTGGACGGCCGTCTCCAGGCCCGGCACGACGGGCAGCGAGTCCGGCACGAGGGAGCGCTGCAGGACGGCGAGCGCGTCGGCCAGCCTGGCCCGGTCGGCCTCCGCCTGCCGCCGTGCCTCGTCGGCCTGGGCGCGGGCCCGCTCGGCCTCCCGGCGGCGGTGCAGGAGCTCGTTCTCGTAGGCGCGGCGGTCGGAGGCGTCGAAGACGGTGATGCGGATCAGCAGCGGTTCACCCTCGGTGCCGTGCTTGATCACGGCGGAGACGAGCACCGGCAGCGGACCGCCGCTGCGGCGCCGCATGTCCAGGGCGATGCCGCGCAGCTCGCCCTGCATGCGCAGCAGCGGAGCGAAGTGCGTCTCGTGGTACAGCTTGCCGCCGACGGTGAGCAGGTCCGTGAAGCGCTTGCGGCCCGCCACGTCCTCACGGTCCAGGCCGAGCCAGTCCAGCAGCGTCGTGTTGATCTTGGCGATGGTGCCGTCCATCATCGTGGACAGGTAACCGCAGGGCGCACACTCGTACAGGTCCTCCGCGCTGTCCTCCAGCAGTGCGGAGAAGGCCGCGTCCGTGCTCGCGTCGCCCCCCGTCCCGGCGGGCTCCGGTACGCCGCCCGTACGGCACATCACTTCAGTGACTCCAGGAAGCCGAGGATCGCTTCCGTGGTGGCATGCGGCGCGCTGAGCTGCGGGCAGTGGCCGGTGGCGTCGAGCGTGACCAGGCGGGACGCGGGGATCGCCGCGTGCACGTAGGCGCCGACCTCACGGGGTGCGATGGCGTCCTGCTCGCACTCCAGTACGAGCGTCGGCACGGCCACGTTCTTCAGGTCCTCGCGGCTGTCGGTGAGGAACGTCGTGCGGGCGAAGACACGGGCGATGTCGGGATCGGTGGCGCAGAAGCTGTTGGTCAGCTCCTCGCCCAGCTCCGGCCGCTCCGGGTTGCCCATGATCACCGGGGCCATCACGGACGACCAGCCCAGGTAGTTGGCCTCCAGGGAGGCGAGCAGCTCGTCGATGTCCTCCGTGCTGAAGCCGCCGCGGTAGCCCTCGTCGTCGAGGTAGCAGGGCGAGGGGGTCACCATGACGAGCGCCCCGATGCGCTCCGGGGCGGCCTGCGCGGCCAGCACTCCGACCATGGCACTGACCGAGTGCCCCACGAACACCGCCTGCCGCAGGTCCAGCTCCTCGCAGACGTCGACGACGTCGGCGGCGTAGCCCTGGAGCGAGGAGTACCGCTCCTCGTTCCATGCCCCGAGGTCCGAGCCGCCGGAACCGACGTAGTCGAACAGCACCACCCGGTAGCGCTCGGCCAGCGCCGGCACCACGAGTCGCCACATGTTCTGATCGCAGCCGAACCCGTGTGCCAGGAGCAGCACCGGCGCGTCGTCGCGGCCGATGACGTTGACATTGTTCCTGCTGCGGATGTCCATACCGCCCATGCTCCCACCTGGACCGGGGTGGTTCGACGGCGGGCCCGTGAGCAGGGTCTTCGCGACGGCGACGTCAGCCCAGGTACAGCGGTACCTTCGAGGCCAGTGCGCCGAGCCCGTCCTGCTCGGCCGCGGTCGGCGCCCGCCTGCCGGTGCCGATCAGCAGTGCGTCCACGTCGTGGAAGGTGGACGGGAAGGGGCCTCCCGCGATCCGCTCCAGCATCTCCCGGGACCGGGCGAGCCCCTCAGCGGGCGGCTGCTCCGCGTCCGGGAGGTAGGCGATCAGGTCGAGGTGGTGCAGCGTCCACTCCATGACGTACGTGGAGAGGAAGTCGCCCACGGTGAGGACCTCGTCACGGGTGCCGACGCGGCCCGCGGGGTCGGCGAGCAGGGCGGCACGGCCGGCGGCGGACCCCACGTCGTCCAGATGGAACTTCAGCAGGTTCGGGTCCTCGTACGCGGCGGCCAGCCGGACGGTCAGCGCGTCGAGCGGGTCGTCACCGGTCGGCGGCGTGTCGGAGACGTCCCAGTACGTCAGCGCGTCACGGGTCGGTTCCCGGTCGGAGGGAGTGGCCAGCGTGATCAGGACGTCCTGCGCGTCGACGATCAGATGGCACACCAGGTCCCGCACCAGCCAGCCGGTGCAGCCGGAGGGCCGCCCGAAGTCCTCGTCGCCCAGCTCGGCCACCGCCGCCCGCAACGCCGCCCAGGTGTGTGAGAAGAGATCCACCTCGGCACCGTAGTGCGGCGCCGCGACGCCGGACAACCACATATCGGACGACCGCCCGGTCGGCGGATGCCCGGCAGTGCGAAGGCGCCCGCCGGGGCGGACGCGCGGCGGGGCAGACACGCACGGTGGGGCAAGCGCGCCCGGCGAGGCGAGACCGTCAGGCGGGGCGCGCGCGCCCGTCGGTGCGTTCGTACGCGCACGCCTCAGCCCGCGACGCCCCCCGGCCGCGCCGCCGTGAGGGCGGCGAGTTCGTCCGGTGTCCGCGGTCCCGGTTCCGCGGCGGACAACAACCCCTGGGCGCGCAGGAGTTCCGCCGCCGCCGCGCCCCAGGGCAGCCGCAGCCCGGCCTCGCGCAGCAGATCGGTGCGGGCCAGTGCCGTGGCCGCGGGCCCGGTACGGACACCGGAGGGGGTGAGGAGCGCCGCGTCGTCGGCCCAGCGCAGGGCGAGGTCGACGTCGTGCGTGGCCATCACCACCGTGGTGCCGGCGGCGCGCAGCCCGTCGAGGGTCGTGAGCAGCCGTTCCTGGCCGTCGGGGTCGAGCCCTGCCGTCGGCTCGTCGAGGACGAGGACCCGTGGCCGCATCGCGACCGCGCCCGCGATGGCGGTGCGCTTGCGCTGCCCGTAGGAGAGCAGATGGGTGGGCCGGTCGGCCAGGGCCGTGATGTCCAGCGCGGCGAGGGCCTCCGCCACCCGCGCCCGCACCTGCGTGTCGTCCAGGCCCAGGTTCAGCGGCCCGAACGACACGTCCTGTTCCACCGACGCCGCGAACAACTGGTCGTCCGGGTCCTGCACCACCAGCTGCACGGTCGTCCGCAGCCGGGTCAGACCCTTGCGGTCGTACGACACCGGCCGCCCTTCGAGCGTCAGCCGCCCCTCGTGGGGCCGCAGTCCGCCGGAGAGCAGCCGCATCAGCGTGGTCTTGCCGCTGCCGTTGCGGCCCAGCAGCGCGAGCGCGCGGCCCTCGCGGATCTCGAAGTCGAGGCCGCTGAGCACGGCCGGGCCGTCCTCGTAGGCGAAGGACGCGCCCCGCAGGGCGACGAGGGCGGGCTCGCTCATGTCAGCGGCCTTTCCAGTACGAGGGTGAGGACGGCCAGCCCCGCGAGCAGTGCGCAACTGGCCGTCGTGAAGCGGACGGAGACCCGGGCCTCGGGCACCAGGACGCGCAGGGTGCCGTCGTAGCCGCGTCCGGCGAGCCCGGCCTGGAGCCGGGTGGCCCGGTCGAAGGCCCGGACGAACGCGGCGGCGCCGAGCCCGGCCAGGGAACGCCACTCCGCGGCCCGGCCGGTGTGCCCGAGCCGGGCCGCCTGGGCCTCCCGGATGCGGCGCACGGAGTCCAGCAGCAGGAAGCTCATCCGGTACGTCACCAGCGCGACGTCCACGACGGGCGCCGGGATCCCGGCCCGGATCAGGCGCGGCAGCAGGTCGGACAGGGGTGTGGTGAAGGCGAACAGCAGCACGCCCAGGGAGGCCGCCGAGGTGCGCAGCAGCAACTCCCCGGCCCGGACGGGGCCGTCGGGGGCGAAGGAGACGAAACCCCCCGGCCCGCCGACCTGGACCAGCAGGGTGACCGCGCCGGTCACGCAGAAGCCCAGCGGCACCCGGTAGGCCCGCCACAGCCGCCGCGCGGGCACACCGGCCGGCCCCAGCAGCACCACCAGGGCCGTCAGGAGCACCAGGGCCGCACCCGGCCAGGGCGGCAGGGAGATCGCGAGCACGGTGAGGCCGAGCCCGAGCACGGCCTTGTCCACGGGATGGCGGCGGCGCCAGCGACTGCTGTGCGCCGCCGCGTCGATCGGCAGCACCCGGGATCAGTCCCGTTCCGCTGAGGACTTCGCGGCGGCGCCGGACAGCGCGCTGTCGGCCTCCCGCTCCAGCGCCCGCCGCTCACCCTGCCGGCGTCCCCGGCGCAGACCGAAGTAGTAGGCGAGGACACCGGCGCCGAGGGACGCCTGGAGAGCGAAGAGCGCCGACTCGATCTCGCCGGACGGCGGCTCGTACAGCGGCGAGAACCACGGCTCGTAGTCCGGCTTCAGCTCGGTGATCGCCGTCTCGGCCTCGGAGTCGGAGCCCGTGAACGGCTCCTTCTTGTGGTCGCCGAGGCCGAGCGCCAAGGGCAGCACCGCGAGCGCGGCCACGGCGACGAGCAAAATGAGGTTGATCTTCGTGTTCCTGGTCACCGGGCCACCGCCTCCGACTCGGCGGGGGCCTGCTTCTCGGCGAGGAGCACGCCCAGCCGGGTCAGTTCGCCCTTGCTGGACTGCACCAGCAGCCGCATCACGAGCACGGTCAGCAGGCCCTCGCTCACCGCGAGCGGGATCTGGGTCACGGCGAAGATGGAGCCGAACTTGGCGAGCGCGCCCAGGAAGCCGCTGCCCGGGTCGGGGAACGCGAGCGCCAGCTGCACGCTGGTGACGCAGTAGGTGGACAGGTCGGCGACGAACGCGCCGCAGAACACCGTCACCATCAGCGGCACGTCGTAACGCCGCAGCAGCCGGTAGACGGCGTATCCGGCCCAGGGGCCGACGATCGCCATCGAGAAGACGTTGGCGCCGAGCGTGGTCAGGCCGCCGTGCGCGAGCAGCAGCGCCTGGAAGAGCAGGGTGATGGTGCCCAGCACCGCCATGATGGGCGGCCGGAACAGGATGGCTCCCAGGCCCGTGCCGGTGGGGTGTGAGCAACTGCCGGTGACGGAAGGCAGTTTCAGGGCGGACAGGACGAAGGTGAAGGCGCCGGACGCACCGAGGAGCAGGGTGCTCTCGGGGTGCTCGCGCACTTCACGGGTGAGCGACCGGACCCCGTGGACGACGAACGGCGCCGACGCGACGCCCCAGGCGACCGCGTGCGCCGGAGGAAGGAAACCCTCGGCAATGTGCATGGCTCAGCAGACCCTCTCCAGCACCTCGTGGATGGTTGACGCGCCTTGGCCGGTCTCCTGGCTGACGGGTACCACCGCCCGGACTCCGCCTTCCCGGGTCACAAGGACCCAGTGGCTGCCCGTGAGGGCCGGAGCCGGACTTCCCGATTCACAGTGGCGAGGGCCGCACCGGCATCACACCGGATTTCCCGTTCACCAAGGCCTGGTGACAATAAGGCCGGGGTAAGGGCGATGACAAGCCACCCATGGGGGCGCGCGAGGGGGCGTCCGCTCGCACACCGGCGCATCCCCCCGCTGATCCACGCGCTGCGCGCACGGCCGCGTCGCCCGGCGTCCGGGCCGTGTCAGTCGTCGCCGCCCTCGTCCCCGCCGTCGTCGCCCTCCCCGTCCAGCCCGGCCTGCGGGGCCTGCGGGTTCGGCTGCGCCGGGCCGCCGTCGCCCGCCTCCTCCGCAGGAGGCACGGCGCCGGGCGGGGCCGCGGCAGGGGTCGGGGAAGCGGCCGGCTCGGACGCGGTGACGTCGGTCACGGTGCCGGTGGCCGGCGTGCCGGCTGCCCCTTGGCCGGACCCCGGACCGGCGGCCTGGCCGGACGCCGGACCAGCCCCCTGGCCGGACGCCGGCTCGGTGGAGGGGGACGCGGCGGAGCCGGCGGACGGCGTCGCGGCCGGACTGCTCGCGGACGGGGACGCGTCGGGTTCCGTGCCCTCCGCCGTGGTGTCGGGGGAGAACCAGCGCATGCCGATGAGCATCGCGGCGAGGAAGAGGGCCGCGGCGGCGGCCGTCGCGACCAGTCTCGGCCGGTTGCCGGGGCCGCCGCGCCCGCGCGAGCGGCCCGAACGCCCCGCCTGGGCCGCCCGGGCCGCGGTGCGGTGCCCCGTGGTCGCGGGCAGCGCGTACGTGGTCGGGCTGCCCGCCTCGGCGGCGTACCGGCCCGGGGGCGCGGACATCGCCGTGGGCGCGGGCTGCGGCCGCAGCGGCGGCGAGACCTCCGGCAGCGGCTCGGGCAGGCCCCGCCAGGCACCCCCGGCGAACCACTCGGCGGCCTGCTGGGCGGTGGGCCGGTCCTCGGGCTGCTTGGCGAGCAGCCCGAGGAGGTAGTTCTCGAACGCCGGGGGGAGTCCGGAGACACCGAGGTCGCGAGGCGGCACGGGGGCCGAGTCGAGGTGCTGGTGGAGAAGGGCGACGGCGGTGTCGGCCTGGAACGGAGGACGGCCGCTGAGCAGTTGGTAGAGCACACAGCCCAGGGAGTACATGTCGGAGGCGGGCCCGGCGGGCTTGCCCAGGGCCCGTTCGGGCGCGAGGTAGAGGCCGGTGCCGACGATCTGGCCGGTGGCGGTGAGCGCGGCGCCCGGGTCGTCGAGGAACCGCGCGATGCCGAAGTCACCGATCTTCAGCGTGCCCTGGGAGTCCAGCAGCAGGTTGGCGGGTTTGACGTCCCGGTGCACGATGCCCTGCCCGTGGGCGGCGGCGAGCCCCGCGGACGCCTGCGCGGCGAGCCGGGCCACCTCCTCGGCGGGAAGCGCGCCGGACTTGGTCAGCACCCCGGCGAGACTGTCGCCCTCGACCAGTTCCATCACGAGGTACAGCCGGTTGTCGTACTCGCCGAAGTCCAGGACACCGACCACGTTGGGGTGGTTGAGACGCCCGGCGGTCTGCGCCTCCAGTCGGAACCGGGAGGTCGCCGTGGCGTCGGTGTCCTGGGGCAGCAGCAGCTTGAGGGCCACCGCTCTGGCGAGCGTCTCGTCGTACGCACGCCAGACCTCTCCCATTCCACCGCGCCCGATCTCAACATCCAGCCGGTAGCGGCCCGCTAGCAGCACTCGTCCTCGTCTCATGCGTGTGGGAAGGTCGTCGCCGCAGGCCGAACTCCCCGCTCGTGCACGGGGATTGGCAGGGGCGCCGCAGCCGACCCAGGATACTGGCGCGGTATGACCGCGGAGCCCCACAGTGGTGTCCCCGGACGGTACGGCCCCGGAAATCGCCGGGCGGGACGGCCGCACGCCGGATGACACCCCCGCGCACCCGGTTCGCGCCGCGCGCGGGGCGCCTCCCGACGCGTTTCAGGCCGCCGCGCCCGCCTCCCTCACCCGACGCGGCAGCAGGAGCACGGCCAGGGCGGGTACGGCCGCGAGGACCAGCCACGGCACGGCGGGCGGCAGGCCCAGATCGAGCAGGGAACCCGTGGCCGCGCTGCCGGCGAGGACGATCAGGCCGGAGACGGACGACAGCGCACCCATGTAGAGGCCGAGCCGCCCCTCCTCGGCGAGGTCCGGCACCCAGGCACGCGCGGCGGGTACGACCAGCATCTGCCCCACCGTGAGCAAGATCACGAAGCCGGCGGCCGGCAGCAGCCCCGCGGTGCCCGTCCAGCCCGCGGGCCGGGCGGCGGCCACCACCGCGAACCCGGACGCGATCAGCAGCAGTCCGGCGGCCATGGAGCGGCGCAGATCCAGCCGCTCGCCCGCCCAGTGGGTCACCGGCAGCTGCGTGAAGACCACCAGCACCGAGGACAGCGCGAAGAGCCAGGACAGGGGCGCCTGGGAGCCCGCCGCACGCTGCACCTCGTCCGGCAGGGCCAGGTACAGCTGGTTGTAGGCGAGCAGATAGGTGCCGTACGCGCAGCACAGGGCGAGGAAACGCCTGTCGCGCAGCAGGACACGCATCCCGCCGCGCTCCCGGACGCGGACCCGGCCGGGAATGTGCTGCGGCATCAGCCACAGGTGCCCGGCGAGGACGAACACGAACACCCCGGCGCCGGCCAGGCACGCCGTGCGGAAGTCGACCGCGAGGAGCAGCGCCCCGAGCAGCGGCCCGGCGAACGCCCCGACCTGGCCGGCCACGCTGAACAGGGCCAGGACCCGGGTGCGCGGGCCGTGCCCCTCCTCCTCCCAGACCACCGCCTGACGGGCCACCTCGGACTCCACGGCGGGGGAGAACAGCGCGGCGGCGAAGCCGATCACCAGCACCGCCCCGATCACGGCACCGCTCGCCTCCGCGTACCCGAGCCACACGAACCCGGCGACGCGCAGAGCACAGCCGGCCAGCACCACCGGCCGCACCCCGAACCGGTCGACGAGCCACCCGCCGACCACGAAGAGGCCCTGCTGGCTGAAGGTGCGCAGGCCGAGCACGAACCCGACCAGCCAGCCCGCCATGCCGATCGCGGTGCCGAGGTGCTCGGCGAGGAACGGCAGCACCGCGTAGAAACCGATGTTGAAGGCGAGCTGCGTGAGGATCAGCAGCCGCAGCAGCGGCGACAGTTCCCCGCACAGACGCCAGGTGCCGTCGCGTACCCCGGCGTCGGGGGTACGGGCGGACTTGCGGGCAAGGGCACGGGAGAGGAGACCGGTCATCGTTCTTCTGTCGGTGAGGCGGACATGGGCGTCAGGAGGGCGGCGGGGCGGTCCGGCCGCCCGAGCCGGACCTGTGCGGACCGGTCGGCGGGCGGTTCGGCCGGGGGCGCGGGCCGTGTGCGGCGCCGGGGCAGGCGCAGGCCGCCCGCGGCCGTCACGGCGAGCGCCCCGAGCAGGGCGAGCACGGCGGCGGGGAACAGGACGGCCCACGGGGCGCGCTCGGCGTACGGCTGGTTCTCGGCGAGCAGCAGGCCCCACTCGGGGGACGGCGGCTGGGCACCCAGCCCGAGGAATCCGAGCGCGGCGAGACCCAGCGCGACGCCTGGCAGCCGGAGCAGGGCGTGCCGGGCGACCGGGGGCACGACGGCGGGCAGCAGTTCGTGCCGGAGCAGGTACCAGCGGCCCGCGCCCAGCGCCCGGGTGGCCGTCAGATGGGTGGTCGCACGCTCCTCCCGCAGCAGCGAGGAGGCGTGCGCGGCCAGCGGGGACCAGGCCACGACGGCCACGGCCAGGGCGGGTGTCCAGGGGCCGCTGCCCGAGATGCCGGCGACGAGGAGACCGGCCAGCACCGGCGGCAGCGCGCTGACGGTGTCGACCAGTGGCCCGGACAGCCTCGGCACCAGCCCCAGCAGCAGCCCCACGACGAGGGCGGCGGCACTGACCGCGACGGCGAGGCCGAGGGTGGTCAGCGCCCCGTGGGAGATCCGGGCGAGGACGTCCCGGCCGAGCGCGTCCGTCCCGAAGGGGTGCGCCGGGGAGGGGGGCCGCAGCCGGGCGAGGGTGTCCAGGGCGAGCGGGTCGCGGGCCAGCCCAGATCCGATGACGGCGGCCAGCAGCGCGCCGTAGAGCAGCGGCAGGGCGCGGGGCGCGGGCGGCCGGGGCCGGTGCAGGGACTGCAGGGCCCCGTCGCGCAGCGCCGGCCCGACCAGCAGCCGGGCGGCGAACCGGGCGAGGACCCCGGCGGTGGCCGCGAGCAGCACCAGGGCGAGCGTGCCGGTCTGCAGGACGGGCAGGTCCTGGGCCAGGGCGGCGTGCAGGGTGAGCCGGCCCAGCCCCGGGATGTCGAAGATCTGCTCGACGGCGACCGATCCGCCGGTCAGACCGACGACGAACAGCCCCAGGTTGGTCAGCAGTCCGGGCACGCAGCGGCGCACCGCCTGCCGCGCCACGGACCTCGGCGGCACACCGCGTGCCGCGGCCGCCATGGCCCAGGGCTCGCCGAACGCCCCGGGCAGCAGGTCGTCGAGCATCCGTCCCAGGACCGCCCCGGCGGGCAGGCCCAGGGCGAGCGAGGGCAGCACCATCCACTGCGGCCCGTACCACCCCAGTGCGGGCAGCCAGCCGAGCTGCACACCGATCACCGAGGCCAGCACCGAGGCGACGAGGAACTCGGGCAGCGCGGCCAGCACGGCCGTGGCGGTCCCACCGGGACGGCGCGCCCCGAGCCCACCCCGCGTGCCCAGCCGCAGCGTACGGGCGCAGACGGCGGCGGCCGTGACCGCGGCGACCGTCAGGGCCCCGGCCATCAGCAGCAGCGACACGCCGAGGGCCTGCACCACGCCCGGCAGCACCTGGCCGCCGGACACCCAGGAGGTGCCCGCGTCCCCGTGCAGCAGCCCGCCCAGCCAGCGGCCGAGCAGCGGCAGCGGGCCGTCGTCGAGGCCCAGTTGGCCCCGGATGGCGCGCAGGGTCTCCGGAGTGGGATCGCGGTCCGCCGACCGGGCCCGCAGGACGGTCAGCGCGGGATCGGTGTGCGACAGCCAGGGCAGCAGACCGATCCCGCACACCAGGGCGGCCATGAGCGCGGCCCGCCACAGCAGCGTCGGGGCGGCGCCGCCCGCGAGTGCGCGCAGAGCGGCGGACGCTCTGTTCATCGAGGGTGTGTGCGAGCTTTTCAGCGCCGGGTCCCCGTACCTATGAGGGTGCGCTCGTACGGGTCGGGCAGCGCGCCCTGCACGGAGGTCGCGATGCCCGCGACCAG
Source organism: Streptomyces sp. NPDC043685 (assembly GCF_056436585.1). Taxonomy (NCBI): domain Bacteria; kingdom Bacillati; phylum Actinomycetota; class Actinomycetes; order Kitasatosporales; family Streptomycetaceae; genus Streptomyces; species Streptomyces sp. NPDC043685. Next base: position 812,135 of record NZ_JBWKCH010000003.1, read on the forward strand.
CTTCAGATGCACCAGCGGGATCACCGCGTCGGTGCCGAGGACGGCCGCTTCCGCCTTCATGGCGGCGGCCTGCCGCTGGGCGGTGTCCGACTCGGCCTGGGCGTCGGCCACCAGCTTGTCGACCTTCTTGTCGCACAGGAACGACAGGTTGCCCGAGGCGTCGCAGGTGTAGTCGCTCGCGAGGACGGTGACCGGGTCGCCGGTGTCCAGCATCATGTTGCGGGAGAAGACGACGGCGTCGAAGGCGCCGGCCATCATGTCCCCTTCGAGGCGCGCGTAGGTGCGCACCTCCAGCTTCACCTTGAAACCGGCCTTCTGGAGCTGCTGTTGCAGCACCTGGGCGGCCTCCGGCAGCTCGGGCCGGTCGCTGTAGGTGGCGAGGGTGATGCTCTTGCCGTCGGGGTCGGTCGCCCGTGCCCGTCCGGCCGGTTCGACGCGCTTGCCGGCGGCCCAGGTCAGGGCGGGCCCGTACAGGCCCTGGGCGGGCACGGCGTACCCCTCGTACGCGCCCTTGGCGATGACGGAGGTGTCGATGGCCTCGCGTGCGGCGGCCCGCAGCCCGGCGTCGGTGAAGGCGCCCGACTTGGTGTTGAGGTAAAGGCTGGTGTTGCGGGCGGTGTTGATCTCGTGGACGTCGTCCTTGTCCAGGGAGGCGACCTGGGCGACGGGGAGGGACTCGGCGATGTCGACGTCGCCGGTGCGCAGGGCGTTGGCGCGGGCGGTGCCGTCGGAGACGAACCTGGCGGTCACGCCGGACGCCTGGGCCCGGCCGCCCCAGTAGTCGTCGAAGCGGTCCAGGGTGGCCCCGGTGTCTCCATTGATCTTGGTGAGTGCGAAGGGGCCGGTCGCGGTGCCGACGACGTCCACCGTGCCCTTCGCGCCGTAGGCCTTGGGGGCGAACACCGAGAGCGACGGGTTCGACAGGCGCAGCGGCAGCACGGGGTCGGGCTTCGCGGTGGCGACCCGGACCCGCTTGTCGCTCTCGGCCGTGGCGGTCAGCCGCACGCCGGATATCGCCGACGGCGTGGGGTCGGCCTTCCCGGCGGCCGTGAGGGCCCCGGCGACGGCCTTGGCGGTGACGGCCTCGCCGTTCTGGAACTTCGCGTCCCGCAGGGTGAACACCCAGCTCCTGCCGCCGTTCTCACTGCTCCACGACTCGGCGAGCGCGGGCACGGCCGTGCCGTTGGCGTCCAGCTTGGTCAGCCCCTCGACGACACCGAGCCGGGACAGGAGCATCGCGTCCTGGCCGAACGGCGAGTAGTTCTCGGTCGGGGCGAAGGGGAGGGCGACACGCAGACGTGCGCCTGCGGGGGAGCCGGAGGAGGCCGAGGTGTCGTCACCGGAGGACGCGAAACAACCGGAGAGCACGGGCAGCGCGAGCAGGCCGGACATGAGCCGGAGGCGGGTGGTTCTCATAGCGTATATGAATATCATTTTCGTTAGGTGGGCGGTATGGGCGGGTGGCCTCGCCCTGGTCGGCCGCGCGGCGTCACGCCAGCGGCACCTCGAAGTGCACGGCGCCGCTGCCCCCGCCGGGCACCTCCTCCCGCTCGTCGCACAGCTCCTTGCCCAGCGCTCGCCACAGGCCCATCGCGCCGGGGGAGTGCGGGTACGTGTGCAGGTACACGGACCGGTATCCGCCGTCGGCTCGGGCGAACTCCAGCAGTTCGTCGACGAGTTGACGGGCCAGCCCGCGGCGCCGGTGCTCGGGACGTACGTACACCCGCCGGAGCTGGGCGGTCTCACCCGAAGGGAACCGCTCGGCCAGCCAGCGCGGGTTCGGCGGGTGCGCCGGGCCGCGCGCGTCCAGTGCCGCCGTGGCCGCCACCGTCCCGTCCCGCTCGTCGACGGCGACCAGCAGCGTGTGCCGGGGTGGTGTGAGGTAGAACGACACCGGGTCGATGATGTCGGCGTGCCACCGCGGCACATAGCCCGTGGCGAAGTCGCGGTACACCGTGTCGAGCATCACCGCCCGGGCCTCGTCGACGTCGGCCTCCGTGGCCCGCCTGATGCTGTAGTCACGCATTTGCACATCATATGCAAGAAGGGATTCCGGGCCGGGACGGGGGTCCCTCGGCATTCACGGGACGGCGGCGGATCGGCCCGGCAGGATGGGCGGTTGGCCCGGCGGGGGAGCCGGTTCAGCTCTCGGACGGCGCGAGCACCACGAAGTCCGCGTTCGCCGGGTCGAGGCAGACGGCGAGCCGGCCGACGCCCTCCATGTCCACCGGCCCCATCTGCACGCTGCCGCCGCCGCGGGTCACCTCGGCCACCGCCGCGTCGCAGTCGTCGACGGCGAACACCGGGTGCCAGTACGGCCGCCCGCCGGTCGGCGTGAGGTCCTCCGCGCGCAGTTCCATGAGGCCGCCGTGCATCCGGTCCTCGGACAGCCCGGCGGGAGTGATCAGGGTGTACGTGCCCGCGTCACCCGGCAGCGGCATGTCGCTGAACTGCCAGCCGAACAGGGTGCCGTAGAACTCCCGCGCACCGGCCGCGTCGGTCGTCATCAGCTCGGTCCACGACAGCGAGCCCGGCTGGTCCACCAGCTCCAGGCCCTTGTTCGTCCCCGGCTGCCAGACGGCGAACTGGCCGCCCAGCGGGTCGCTGTACTGCGCCATCCGGCCCCAGTCGTCGAGGTCCATCGGCGCGACCCGCACGGTGCCGCCCGCCTGCTGCACCGCCTGGGTGGTGGCGTCCGCGTCGCTCACGCTGTAGTAGAGCATCCAGGCCGGGCGGGCGCCCTCCTCGGTGAGCTTGCCGAGCCCTGCGACGATCTTGCCGTCCTTCTTGAACAGCCCGCCCTCGAAGTCCTCGCTCTCGCCCATGGGCTCGTAGTCCCAGCCGAGGACGGCGCCGTAGAAGGCCGCGGCGGCCCGGACGTCCGGAGCGCCCAGGTCGAGCCAGCAGGGGGAACCGGGGACGTACTCCGTCGTGATCATGGCGATGTTTCCCTTCCACGGGTCGTGTCTGCCCAGCGTGGCACCGGGTCCCGGTCGTCGCCTGCCGGTGGCTGTCCGTTCGGGGGATCGCCGGTGGCCGGCCCGTTCGTGGTGTGTGGTGGAGGGACACGCCCGGAGCCTGATCCCGGCCGCCGCCCCCGGCCGCCGCCCTGGGCAGGCGCATCGCGCGACCGGAGGCGTCAGTGGACGGACAGCCCGCCGTCGACGAACACCGACTGACCGGTGACGTAGGCGGACGCCGCACTCGCCAGGAAGACCGCGGCGCCGGCGAAGTCCCCGGGCAGGCCGTTGCGCCCCACCATCGTGCGGGCGGCGAGGGCGGCCACCTTCTCCGGGTCCGACGACAGGCGCGCGTTGAGCGGTGTCAAGACGACGCCCGGCACCAGGAGGTTGCAGGTGACGCCGCGGGGCGACCACGCCTCGGCCTGGGACCGGGCCAGTGCCTCCAGCCCGCCCTTGGACGCGCCGTAGGCGCCGCTCTGGACGAACGCGCGATGCGCCTGCTGCGAGCTGATGTGGATGATCCGCCCAAACCCCCGCTCCGCCATGCCGGGACCGAAGCGCTGCCCCAGCAGGAACGGTGCCTCCAGGTTGACGGCCATCGTGGCGTCCCAGACGTCCTCGGTGAGCTCGTCCATCGGCGGACGCAGATTGATCCCGGCGCTGTTGACGAGGATGTCGGGCTCCCCGAAGGCCTCGACCGCCCGCTCGGCGGCCGTCCGCACGCCCTCCCGGGTGCTCAGATCCGCGCCGACCCACGCGGCGCGGCAGCCCTGCGCCGTCAGCTCCTCGACCGTCGCGGTCAGGCCGGCCTCGCCACGGGCCACGGCCACCACGCTCGCCCCGGCACGCGCCAGGGCACCGGCGATGGCGCGGCCGATGCCGGAACTCCCTCCGGTGACGACCGCGACCCGGCCCTCGAGGGAGAACAGCTCGGCGAGGTAGGCCTGTGTCGCGGGCGTCTGTGGGGTCGGCGGCGTCGGCTGGGTCGCCGTCTGCGGCGTCGGACGAGTCGGCTGGGTCCGCTGGGTCGGTTGGGTCGGTGGGTTCGTCATGGCGTTTCACCTTAGCCGGATCCCACGCACATACCCCCAGGGGGTATATAGTCGGGGTCATGGACCACACCGCTCACGAACCTGAGAAGCATGCGCACGGGACGGCGTCCTGGGGAACCGCCGTCAAGGCGACCCTGCACTGCCTGACCGGCTGTGCGATCGGCGAGATCCTCGGCATGGTGATCGGCACGGCGCTGGCGTGGGGCAACGTGCCCACGATGGTTCTGGCGATCGGGCTCGCGTTCCTCTTCGGCTACTCCTTCACGCTGTTCGCGGTGGTCCGGGCCGGCCTCCGCCTGAAGGCGGCGATCCGGATCGCGCTCGCCGCGGACACGGTCTCGATCGCCGTGATGGAACTCGTCGACAACGTGATCATCGCCCTCACTCCCGGCGCCATGGACGCCCACCTGTCGGAAGGGCTCTTCTGGTACGCCCTCCTGGGCGGTTTCGCGGTCGCCTTCCTGATCACGGCCCCCGTCAACAAGTGGATGATCGGCCGCGGCAAGGGGCACGCCGTGGTCCACGCCCACCACTGACGCACCGTCATCGCGCGTGCGCCCCGGGGGAACCCCGCCGAGCCGCAGGCCGTTGTCCCGGCATGACGCACACCGTGTGGGCGAGCGACCTGCTCCCGTTCCTCATCGTCTCGGGCGCCCTGGCGGTCGTCATGGGGCTCTTCGCCTGGCTCGCGTCGGTGGTCCGGCGTCGAGGGCTCGCCGGCTCCGGGATCCGCGCGGCCATGGCCTCGTACGAAGAGGCCTTCCAGGTGACGGCCCATGACGCCCACCAGGAGATCCAGGCCCAGGCGCGGGCACAGAGCCCCGCCGCGGTGCCCGGTGACCCCTGGCGCTCCGCCCGGCACACCCTGGGCGGCACCGGGCGGCCACGGCGCACCGGCCGCAGGAGCGGACTGCGCCGCCGACTCCGGGCGTGGCACCGGAGCGCCACCCGGGAGCGGTGACGCGGCCTGACCGGGACGCAATCGAAGGGCGGCCCGGGCTCCGCGGCGGGGGCGGCACCGGCTCCAGGACAGTGCCCTGGATCACATGGCCGGTATTGAGTGCCCCGCCCGGGCGATGTCCGTACCCATGGGTGTCGGAGCGGGTCCGGATGCGAGGATGAGGCGCCATGACTGCTGGGTGGTGTGCTCGCACGATACGGGCCGCGGTGTTCGCGGCCGTCTGTGTCGTGCTCGCCGCCCTGGGGCACGTCATGATGTCCGGCGACCACGTGCCCCCGCTGACGCTGGGGGCCGGATGGGCCGTGACGAGCGTGGCGGGCTGGTGCCTGGCGGGCCGTGAGCGCGGGCTGCGGACGGTCGTGGCCGTCGCCGTGGCCGTCCAGACGGCTCTGCACTCGGCGTTCTCGCTCGGGCCGCGGACACCGTCCGCCCAGGGCACGCACTCCATGACCATGCCGTCCATGGGCCACACCGCGCCCCCCATGCCCATGCCCAAGGGCAACGGCATGGGGCACGGCGAGGGCTCCATGGGTCACGCCATGGGATCCATGACGCACGACATGGGCTCTCTGCCGCTGCCCCTCGGGCACGCGGGGCACGCTCCGGGCGGTGACGCGTCCCTCGGCATGCTCGCCGCCCACCTGCTGGCCGCGCTGCTGTGCGGCCTGTGGCTGGGCCACGGAGAACGGGCCGTCTTCCGGCTGCTGCGCGCCCTGGGCAGCCGGCTCGCCGCACCCCTGCGGCTCCTGACCGCCCTCCCCGCACCGCCACCGCCGCCCGTGCGCGGACGACGACGGCCATCGCACCGCAGGCCGCACACCCTTCTGCTCGTCCACGCGATCACCACCAGGGGACCACCCGCGGGAGCCGCTGCCGCCTGACGGCAGCCGGTCATCACCCGGGGCAGCCCCTGCGCGCCCCGGCCGCGGTCGTTTTGTCCGTACTTCGGCGCACCCACAGGCGGTCCCGCCTCCCCGGGTGCCGTACGGGGCACGCCCGCACCCCCCGCTCACGGGACCGCACCCGCACACGCGCACGCCCGGCATCACGGCCTGCCCGCTCCGGCGCGGTCCCGGAATTCCCCGAAGGACATCAGGTGATCACTCCTGCCCTGCCCCTTCCGCACGAGAGATCGGCGTCGGCCGACGCCTCGATAACCGCCTGGGCGCTGGCCGCCCGCGGCGGCGACGCCCAGGCCGTCGACCGGTTCGTGCGCGCCCTGCACCGTGACGTCATCCGGTACGTCGCCCATCTGTGCGCCGATCCGCAGGCGGTGGACGATCTGGCACAGGACACGTTCCTGCGGGCGCTCGGCAGCCTGCACCGCTTCGAGGGCCGCTCCTCGGCACGCGCCTGGCTGCTGGCCATCGCCCGGCGCGCGGTGGCCGACAGCATCCGGTACAGCGCCGTACGCCCCCGCCCGGCCGACCTGCCGGACTGGCGGCCGGTGGCCGAACTCGCCCAGCCGGGCGGCCTGCCAGGCTTCGACGACGGCGTGGCCCTGCTGGAGCTGCTGGCCGGGCTGCCGGACGAACGCCGTGAGGCGTTCGTCCTCACGCAACTGCTCGGCCTGCCCTACGCGGAGGCCGCCGCGCTGAGCCACTGCCCGATCGGCACGATCCGTTCCCGGGTGGCCCGCGCGAGGGCGGAACTCATGGCCCTGCTCGCCGACGCGGAGAAACCGGAACCCGCCGTCGCCGCCTGACGCACTGCCGCCGGCGGTGCCCCCGGCCCTGCCGGCCGGGCAGCGCCGGCGGCGGCTGCGCCCGTGGGGCAGCGGCCCGCCGCCATCGCCCCACTGGCACGGCCTTCGCGGGCCGCTCAGGTCGTGCGCCGCACCGACTGCCGGATCACCAACCGGGTGCTCAGCACCAGGTGGTCCGCACCCGCGGCCCGCTCCTCCCGCTCGAGCGCCAGCCGTACGGCGGACCGGCCCGGTTCCTCGTACGGCACCCGGACCGTGGTGAGCGGCGGCGTGAGGCCGGGTGGCGAATGGCACGTCGTCGAAGCCGGCCGGCGACGCATCACGCGGCACCGGCAACCCGGCCTCCCGCAACGCTGCCAGGCCCCGACGGCCACCGCGTCCGACCCGCCGAAGACAGCCGTGAAGCGGGCGCCGGACCGCAGCGCCTCCCGGGTGCGCAGATCGCCCGAGGCGCGGGTGTACGGGCCCGGGATCTCCAACTCCTCGACGTGCGCGACGCCGTGGCGCGCAGGGCGGCGAGGTGGCCGGCCCGGCACTGCTCGGCGCTGCTGAGCCCGGGCTCGTCGCCGCCGTGAGCAGGTGCGTCACGGCCTCGGGACGAGGTCGTCCTCCCGGCCCGTGTCGCCCCGCATGGAACGCGCCAGGGTCAGCCGCCCCCTGCTCCCGGCCTCCTGCTTCACCCCGGCGGCGCGACGGGCAGGTCGTCTTCGAACGGTGAGGCGTCTCAGGCCGCCCGCACCGCCGTGCGCCGGGCCCCCCACCGCCGGGTGCGATACCGGCCGGCCGCCCGGCACACCGCGTAGACCGTGAACGAGATCGTCGTGACGTAGGGACTGATGGGAACGCTGCTGCCCAGGGCGAGCAGGATGCCGCCCTCGATGGACACCACGGCGAACACCACGCTCAGCACGGGCAGCAGCACCGGCGAGGCGGTGACGCGGGCGGCGGCCGCCGCCGGGGTGACGACCAGGGAGAGCACCAGCAGCGCGCCGACGATCTGCACCGACAGGGCGACCGCGAGCCCGAGCACCAGCATGAACGCGAGGGACAGCGCGCGCACCGGCACCCCGCGGGCCTCCGCGACCTCCGGATCGGTGCTGGCGAAGGCGAGCGGTCGCCACATGACCGCCAGGGCCGCCAGCACCAGGACGGACGTGCCGAGCAGCCAGGACATCTGCGGGGTGTCCACGGCGACGATCTGCCCGGTGAGCAGCCCGAACTTGTTGGCCGCGCGGCCCTTGTAGAGGGCGAGGAAGAGCACGCCGAGGCCCAGGCCGAACGGCATGATGATGCCGATCACCGAGTTGCGGTCCCGGGCCCGTGTCCCGAGGACGCCGATGACCCCGGCCGCGAGCAGCGAACCGGCGATCGAGCCCGCCACGATGTTCGCGTCCAGCAGCAGCGCCGCCGACGCCCCGGCGAAGGACAGCTCGCTGATGCCGTGCACCGCGAACGGCAGGTCCCGCATCAGGACGAACACCCCGGCCAGCCCGCCCACCAGGCCCAGCGCCACACCGGCGACCAGGGAGTTGCGGACCAGGACGAGGAGCTCGCCGTAGTCGGTGAAGTCGAAGATCTGGTGCCAGATCCCGTCGGCGAGTGTCATACCCGCACTCCGTCCGTCTCGTGGGTCTGCTCGGGGTGGTGCGGCGGGCCGGCCGTCCCGTCGGGTGCTCCCGCGACCACCACCCGGCCCCGGACGCGCAGCACGTCGACCTGCGTGCCGTAGAGGCGGGACAGCGACTCGGAGGTCAGCACCTCCTCCGGGGTGCCGACCCGGTGGCCTCCGGGGGCCAGGTACAGCACGCGGTCGGCCAGCCCCAGGACCGGGTTGATCTCGTGCGTCACGAACACCACGGCCGTGCCGTGGGAGCGGCGCCGGGCGTCGATCAGCTCGGTGACGGCCCGCTGGTGGTGCAGGTCGAGCGACAGCAGCGGCTCGTCGCACAGCAGCAGACGCGGGTCGGTCGCCAGGGCCTGCCCGATGCGCACCCGCTGCCGTTCGCCGCCGGAGAGCATCCCGAGCGGAACGTCCGCGTAGGCCGACGCGCCGACCGACTCGAGGATGTCGTCCACGCGGCGGCGGATCCCGCCGGTGCGAAGACGCGGCCCGAAACGGTGGCCGTCGATGCCGAACCGGACGAGGTCGCGGGCGCGCAGCATGGCCTGCGCCGACAGCGCCGCCTGCTGGGGGACGTAGCCGATGTGCCGGGCGGCCTCGCGCGCGGGCCGGCCGAGGACGGTCAGGGTGCCGGCCGACAGCGGCTGCCGGCCGAGCAGCGCCCGGACGAAGCTGGTCTTGCCCGCGCCGTTCGGCCCCAGTACGGCCAGGAACTCACCGGGCCGCACGTCGAGATCGAGGCCGCTCCACACCTCGCGGTCGCCGTAGGACAGGGCGGCTTCCCGCAGCGCGATGACGGGGGTGCCGTCCTGGCCGGGTATCGGGGTCACTTGGCCAGCGCTCCGGCGAGCGCGTCGACGTTGGCGGTCATCCAGCCGAGGTAGGTCTCACCCTTCGGGAGGGTCTCGGTCAGGGGGACGACCGGGATGCCGGCCGCCTTGGCCGCCGCCTCGGCCTTCTCGGTCTGCGGTCCCGAGGTCTGCTGGTTGTAGACGAGTGCCTTCACCTTCCTGCCGCTGAACAGCGCCAGGCTCTCCTGGAGGATCCGCGGGGAGACGTCGTCGCCCTCCTCGATGGCCTCGCTGAACGCCGGGGGCGTGCGGTTCACCAGGCCGCTCGCCTCGGTCATGTACAGCGGCACGGGCTCGGTGATGGCGATGCCCTCACCGCCGTGCGCCTTCTTGATCCGCGCCTCCTTCTCCTCCAGCGGCGCGAGCTTCGCCTTGAAGGCGGCGGCGTTCTTCCCGAAGGCCGGGGCATGGTCCGGGTCGGCCTTGGCGAGGGCGGCGGAGATCCGGTCGGCGACCTTGGCCACGGTGGGGAAGTCGTACCAGACGTGTTCGTTGAGCTCGCCGCCCTCGGGCGCCGTCTTGCCGGAGATGCGGACCGCGTTGATCACCTCGGCAGAGTCGTTGTGGCCGCCCTTGAGCATGTGGTCGACGAAGTCGTCGTAGCCGCCGCCGTTCTCGATGACGATCTTCGCCTTGGACAGGGCCAACTGGTTCTGCGGATCGGCCTCGTAGGAGTGCGGGTCCTGGTCGGGGTCGCTGATGATCGACGTGACGTCGACCCGGTCGCCGCCGATGCGCCGGGCGATGTCGCCGTAGACGTCGGTGGAGGCGACCACGGTCACCCGGGCCGGTGCGCCCTTGCCGTCGGCGGTGTCCGACGCGTTGCCGCAGCCCGCGAGCAGGGCCAGTGACGCGCTGGTCAGCAGCGCGAGGCGGCGGGACGTGGACAGGGGCATGGCTCCTCCAGGGCGGATGTGCACAGGGGTGATCGGCAGACGGACAGCACGCTAGATGGGAATGAATGTCAAAAGCGTGTTCGGGTCGAAGTCATGTGAAAACCATTGCCAACTGTTGGAGATCGGCTGGACTGTCTATCCAGGAGCTGGACTTCTGGTCTAATCTGTGGGGTGAGAGGAGGCGGAATGGCCGTCGAACCGAACGCCGAGCGGGATGCGATCCTCTCGGCGCTGAGGCCCGTCGTGGAGGGGATCGCCGCGACCTTCGGACCGGTCTGCGAGGTCGTGCTGCACGACTACCGGAACCCGGAGAAGTCGGTCGTCGCCGTGGCTGGCTCGGTGACCGGGCGGACGGTCGGAGGCGCCATGAGCGAGATCGGCATGCGCGTCCTGGCTCGCGGTGACGCGGCGTCCGACGAGCTGAACTACGTCACCCGCACCCCTGACGGGACACGGGTGAAGTCCTCCACGATGGTCCTGCGGGACTCCACCGGAGTCGTCTTCGGCGCTCTCTGCGTCAATGTGGACGTCGGTGCCGTCACCCGGGTCCACGATCTCCTCGGCGCGCTCGCCGGCCTCGGGGCCACCCCGGCGGAGGTGCCGACCACCACGTTCGGCAACGACATCGACTCCGTCGTCGACGCCCTCTTCGACGCTCACCAGTCGAAGCAGCGGGGCAGCTGGGCGGAGCTCGACCGCGCGGAGCGCCTGGAGCTGTTCGGCGGGCTGGATACCCGCGGGGTCTTCGCCGTGCGGGGCGCCGTCGAGCAGGTCGCCGCCCGGCTCGGCATCTCCCGGGCATCCGCCTACCACTACCTGTCCCAGGCCCGGGCCGCCCACGACACCACCACCGGAGGACCCGCGTGACCACCACCACCCCACCGGTCACCCTCGACGACGTCCGGGACGCCGCCGCGCGGCTGCGGGGCGTCGCCCACCGCACCCCCGTGCTGCGCTCCCGCACCCTGGACGCGCTCGCCGGTGCCGAGATCTTCCTCAAGTGCGAGAACCAGCAGCGCGTCGGCGCCTTCAAGTTCCGCGGCGCCTACAACGCCGCCTCCCGCCTCACCCCCGAGCAGCTGTCCCGGGGCATCGCCGCCTACTCCTCCGGCAACCACGCCCAGGCCGTCGCCCTGGCCGCCCGCGAGCTCGGCACCACCGCCGTGATCGTCATGCCCGAGGACGCCCCGCCGTCCAAGCGCGCGGCCACGGCCGGCTACGGAGCCGAGATCGTCCCGTACGACCGCTACACCGGCGACCGCGTCGCCATCGCCGAGGCCCTCGCCGCCGAGCGCGGCCTCACCCTCATCCCGCCCTACGAGCACCCGCATGTCATGGCGGGGCAGGGCACGGCCGCACTCGAACTGCTCGAAGAGGTGGGGGAGCTGGGCGCGCTGCTGGCCCCGGTCGGCGGCGGCGGGCTGATGGCCGGCAGCGCCACCGTGGCCAAGGCCCTGCACCCCGGCATCCGCACCATCGGCGTCGAACCGGAGGCCGGTGACGACACCAAGCGCTCGCTGGAGGCCGGCCGGCGCGTCAGCGTCCCGGTCCCGCACACCATCGCCGACGGGCAGGCCCTGCACATCCCCGGAGAGCTGACCTTCTCGGTCAACCGGCGCCTCCTCGACGAGGTCGTCCTGGTCAGCGACGACGAGATCCGGGACGCGATGCGGTTCGCCTTCGAACGCCTGAAGACGGTCGTCGAGCCGAGCGGCGCCACCCCGCTGGCCGCCCTGCTCACCGGCCGGGCGGGCCCGCTGCCGCCCCGGGTCGGCGTGATCGTCTCCGGCGGCAACATCGACACCGCGCGCTTCGCCGAACTCTGCGGCGGCGCCGGCTGAAATGGCGCGGCCCTCCTGCCGGACGGACGATGGAGGCACACCCTCACCGAGGAGGAGCGTCATGCTTGAGGTGAAGACGCTCGACAAGCCGGACGAGCGGCGCGACTACCCCCGAGGCCACCTGGAAGCCGTCCACATGACGGGGCTGGACTTCGCCGTGGCCACCTTCGAACCGGGCTGGCGCTGGTCCGAGTCCGTGGCCCCGATCGCCGGGACGGACGGCTGCCGGATCCACCACAACGGCTACGTCGTCTCGGGCCGTATGCACATCCGCATGGACGACGGCGCGGAGGGCGAGGTGGGCCCCGGCGACGTCTTCGTCTGCACGCCCGGCCACGACGCCTGGGTCGTCGGCGACGAGCAGTGCGTGGTGTACGACTTCGCCGGCAGCATGGCCAAGGAGTACGCAAAGAAGGATTAGACGACGGCCACCGGCGACGTCTCGCGGCAGGTGGGGGCCGGGCCGGCGGCCCGGCCCCGCGGCCCCGTGCCCGCAAGCCGACCGCCGCCTGGTCACACCGGCAGCAGCCGCGCCACCAGCGCGCTCAGCTGCCGGGCGTTGCGGCACTCGTGCATCTCGACCAGCTCGGCGTAGGCGGGGGCGACGGAGTCGCCGGTGCCCCAGCGGGAGCGCTGCTCGGGGTTGAGCCAGTGCACACGCCGGGCACGCTCGGAGATGCGCCGCAGAGCGGGCAGGTTCGGGTCGCTCCGGTTCGTGCGGGCGTCACCGAGGACGAACACGGTGGTGCGCGAACCGACCGCGTCCGCGTACCGCTCGGCGAACTCGCCCAGCGCCATGCCGTAGTCGCTGCTGCCGTGATAGCCGGTGATCGCCGCCTCCGCCTGGATGCGCAGGCCCAGCCCCTCCGGGTCGGCCCGGCCGTGCTCCAGCAGCGCGGTCACCTCGTCGATCCGGTTGACGAAGGCGAACACGCGCACCTTGGCGAACTGATCGTGCAGCGCCTGCACCAGCAGCATCGTGAAGTCCGAGAAACCGGAGACCGAGCCCGACACATCGCACAGCAGCACCAGTTCCGGGCGGGCGGGACGACGCCGGCGCAGGATCGGCTTCATCGGCACACCGCCCGTCGACAGCGAACCGCGCAGGGTCCGCCGCAGGTCGATCGAGCCCCGGGAGGCGCGCCGCCGACGGGCCGCAAGACGGGTCGCGAGCTTACGGGCCAGCGGCTGCACGGTCCTGCGCAACTCGGCCAGCCGGTCCTTCCCGGCGAACAGGAAGTCGACCCGGTCGGCGGTCGGGGCGACGGCCCGCCGGGCGATCTCGTCCCTGCCGCGCCGCTCGGCGACCCGCCGCCGTGCCTCCGCGGCCACCAGAGCGCGGAAGACGTCGACGCGCCGCCGGATCTCGTCCTCCAGCAGCCGGTCCGCGAACCCCTGACGACCACCCTGCCCCCGGATGTCGTCGCGCACCCTTGCCAGCAGCGTCTGCGGCCGCAGCCGTTCGAGCGTCTGGTACGACGACCAGCCGTCCGACCCCGGCGAGGAGCCGTAGCCGCCGAAACCGTCCACGGCCTCGATCGCCAGCCGGCCCAGCATCGCCCGGTCGTCGGCCGCCAGTGCCTCGGCCAGCCTGTCCCGCAGGTCCTCGCGCCCCGCCGCCCGCTGCTCCGGGCCGCCGACACCGCTCGGGAAGTAGAGGTCGAAGACCGGGTCGAACACCTGCCGTTGCCCGGGCCCGTGCAGCAGCGTCGCGGCGAGACCCTCGCGCAGCAGCTCCCGGTCCGCGAGGCCGAGTTCCTCGACGGCCCGGGCCGCGTCGACGCTCTCGCCGGTGCCGATCCGCATGCCGTGCGCGCGCAACGCCGCGACCAGGGACGTCAGCCGTTCGGCAACGCCCGCCCGCGTGGTCACAGCGTGTCCAGGTCCAGCTTCGCGGACGCCTTGAGGACGTCGTCCTGATGCTTGAGGAGCACCCCCAGCGTGGCCCGCACGACCGTCTCCTCCAGCGAGTCGGCGCCGAGCGCGAGCAGGGTGCGCGCCCAGTCGACGGTCTCGGCGACCGACGGCACCTTGCGCAGGTCCATCGCCCGCAGGGCGCCCACGACCCGCACCACCGAGCGGGCCAGTGCCTCGTCGAGGCCCGGCACCTTCAGCCGTACGATCCGGCGCTCCAGTTCCTCGTCCGGGAACCCGATGTGCAGGAAGAGGCAGCGGCGGCGCAGCGCCTCCGACAGCTCCCGGGTCGCGTTGGAGGTCAGGACGACGAAGGGGCGGCGCGTCGCCGTGATGGTGCCCAGCTCGGGGACGGTCACCTGGAAGTCGCTCAGCACCTCCAGCAGCAGGCCCTCCACCTCGACGTCGGCCTTGTCCGTCTCGTCGATCAGCAGCACCTTGGGGTCGTCGCCCCGGATGGCGGTCAGCAGCGGCCGGGTGAGCAGGAACTCCTCGCTGAAGATGTCGGTACGGGCCTGGTCCCAGGTCTCGTCACGGCCCGCGCTGATGCGCAGGAGCTGCTTGGCGTGGTTCCACTCGTACAGCGCCCGGGACTCGTCGACCCCCTCGTAGCACTGGAGGCGGACGAGCCGGGCGCCGGCCACCGTGGCGACGGCTTTGGCGAGTTCCGTCTTGCCGACACCGGCCGGGCCCTCCACCAGCAGCGGCTTGCCGAGGCGGGCGGCGAGGAAGACGGTCGTGGCGACGGCCGGGGAGGCGAGGTAGCCGGTCTCGGCGAGGCGTGCGGAGACGTCGTCGACGGATGTGAACAACGGGGGCCTCCAGGACGGCGGCGTCGGGCGAACGGGCACCCACTATCTAAGCGCTTGTTCAGCCAGGCTGTCACGGGATTGCCGCCAGGACGATCGCCACGAACGGTCCGTTGCCCGGAGTCCGTGGCGATCTGCGCTCGCCCGTGTGGCCGCCACCGGCCGTCGGCTCACACGGCCGACGCCACCGCCCGCACCGCCGGAGTGCGCAGCACCCGCCGGGCCGTGGCCAGGACCGTCCCCGTCGTCGCCGCCGCGCCGACCGCCACCACCGCGAGCCACACGCCGAACGCCTGATCCGGCAGGACCCCGTCGGTGCGCACCACCGTGAACGGGACGATGCCCACGAGCGCCGCCGTCGTGCCGAAGAAGACACCGACGACCGTCAGGATCAGTCCCTCCACGCCCACCACGCCCAGCACCTGCCCGGGAGTCGCCCCGGCGAGCCGTTGCCGGCCGAACTCGCTAACGCGATAACTGGTGGCCGCGTACAAGGAGTTGACCAGCATGACGCAGACGAAGACCACGATGATGCCGACGACCGTGAAGTTGAGCGTCTCCAGGTTCTTCGCGTCGACCGACTTCACCACCCCCGACGCGGCGACGGCGTCGCTCTCCACCGCCTGCATGGTCAGGGTCGCCGTCGCGACCGCGGTGAACAGGATGAGCGACATCAGGGTCCCGGCGAGCTGTCCGGCCCGCTGCCGCAGGTTGCGCACCGCCAGCCAGCCGGCCGCACCATCGAGCGGCAGCCGGTCCAGCACGGCCGCGAGCAGTCGCGGTGCCTTCAGCGCGCACCCGACGGACAGCAGGATCGCCCCGTACGCCGGTGGTGCCATCAGCGCGGCGTCCGTCGCCGAGAACATGAACGTCGAGGTCACCGCCACGGCACCGGTCCCCAGCGCGGCATGGGCGAGGACCGTCCGCGCCCGGCCCCGGCGCCGGCTCCTCCCGCCGGCCCGCCGCACGGCGAGGAACGCGGCGCCGGCGGCGGCGAGCAGGGTGACGTCGAAACCGGTCAGCAACGCCACGGGGCCGAAGGAGAACTCCACCGACCGCGCGACCTGACCGCTGTCCCGGAACACCTCCAGCAGCACCCGGCCGCCGAGCATCGCCGGGCCGACCGCGAGCGCGGCGCCCACCAGCGCCACCACCACCGCCTCGCCCACGACCATCCGCTTGAGCTGCGCCGGAGTCGCCCCGGAGCAGCGCAGCAACTCCATCTCGGCCGCCCTCTGACGCACGTTCACCGTCAGCGCCGAGGCGATCGCGAAGAACACCAGCAGGGTGCCGTAGCCGCCGACCACGCCCGCCGCGGTGGACAGCGTGTGCGAGCTGACCTCGTCCACGCCCGGCTGCCCGGCCGTGTCGTGCATCGCGTTGAACGTCATGATGATCACCGCGCCCAGGAACGCGCACAGCAGGGTCGCCAGGAACCGCCCGGGCCGCCGCCGGATCGACCGCATCGCCAGCATGAACACGACCTCACACCCCCGCCGTCACGTCGTCGCCCAGGTGCGCCAGCCGCTCGGCGACCGCGTCCGCGGTCGGGGCGTCCATCCGGCCCGCGAGCCGGCCGTCGGCCAGGAACAGCACGGAATCGGCGTAGGAGGCGGCGACCGGGTCGTGCGTCACCATCACCACCGTCCGGCCGTGCGTGCGCACCGTGTCCTGGAGCAGCCGCAGCACGCCCCGGGCGCTGCGGGTGTCCAGCGCGCCCGTGGGCTCGTCCGCGAAGATCACGCGCGGTTCGGTGACCAGTGCCCGGGCGATCGCCACCCGCTGGCGCTGACCGCCCGAGAGCTGCTCCGGCCGGTGCCCGAGCCGGTCGCCGAGCCCCACGGCCGTCAGCACCTCCCGCACCCGCCGCCGGTCCACGCGCCGCCCGGCCAGCTTCAGCGGCAGCACCGTGTTCTGCGCGACGGTCAGCGTCTCCAGCAGGTTGTACTGCTGGAACACGAAGCCGATCCGGCCGCGCCGGAACCGCGTCAGCTCGGCCTCGCCACCCCCCGTCAGCTCGGTGCCGTCGACCCGTACGATCCCGCCGTCGGGCCGGTCGAGCCCCGCGGCGCACTGGAGCAGCGTCGACTTGCCGGAGCCGGAGGGCCCCATCACCGCTGTGAACGTGCCACGCCCGAGGCCGAGCGTCACCCCGTCCAGGGCGGTCACGGCGCTGTCGCCGCTCCCGTACGTCCTGGTGACCTTGACCAGCCGCAGCGCCTCGGCCGCGGGTTCCGGGTCCTGATCCTGTCGTGCGCCGGTGCGGAACATCGTCGTCGTCCCCCTTCGTCGACACGCCCTGTGTCACGACGTCGACGCTACGGAGAAGGGGGCGTGACCACACGGGCCGCAGAACCCGTATCGCGGGGTGTACCCAGCGACACCCCCGGGTGCTCGATCTCCCGGGCCCGGGGGTTACGTGGACTCGATCCCGGCCTGACCCACCAGCACCACTTCCAGGGTGCGCGGACCGTGCACCCCCTCGACCCGGTCCAGCTCGATGTCACTGGTCGCCGAGGGGCCGGAGATCCAGGTCAACGGGCGTGCCGGGTCGAGGCGTTCGAGTGCTTGCGGCACGGACGACACGACCTGGTCGGGGACCCGCACCACACAGATGTGGTGGTCCGGGACGAGGGTGATCCGGCGGCGCCCCTGGTCGGGCGAGCCGTCCAGCACGAGGGTGCCGGTCTCGGCGATCGCGACCGCACAGGCCGTCACCACACTGTCCACCCGGTCCAGTTCGGCCGGGGTGCTCTCCACCCGGTCCGCCACACGCGGCACATCGGTCGCCGCGAGCCATCCCTCGTCCAGCCCGGGCGGCACCAGCACCGAGGAGGAGCCGTGTCCCGCCAGCAGCCCCGCGATCAGGGCGGCCAGTCCGTCGGCGTCCGTGCGGTGCACGAGCGCCCGGTAGTCCGCCAGGTTCTCGGCGAGCAGCTCCACCGTCTCCGCGACGGTCCGCCGCCCGTGCTCGCGCAGATAGTCCCGCGTGAGGGGTGGCTCGTCGCCCGGCACGTCCGCCAGCGCGCGCCGCACCCGCCCCAGGATCCGCTCCCTGCTGTTCACTTGCCGCCGTCCTTCCCACCACGCGTCCGCTGCCACCAGTCCCGGAACGGCTCGGGCGGCACCGGCGGCAGATCCCGGGTCCCGCTCCACGCCCGGCCGGGGCCGGGCAGCGTACGAGGATGGAAACGGCGCGTGCGCGAGGCGGCGCGCTGGCCGGTGCGCAGCGCGCCCGGGTGGCTGAACGCCCAGCGGGCCGCGCGCATCGCCGCCCGCTCGGCGGCGTGCCCCTTCGCGGGCCGCAGCACCACCTTGTTGCCCTCGCGGGTGACCGTGCCGCCCTGGACGACCCGCTCCCGCAGGTGCACCAGCACCTCGGGGATGTCGATGGCGACCGGGCACACCTCGTAGCACGCCCCGCACAACGAGGACGCGTAGGGCAGCGAGGCGTCGATGTCGCTGCCCGTGCCCCGCAGTTGGGGACTGAGGATCGCGCCGATCGGGCCCGGGTACACCGAGCCGTAGGCATGACCGCCGGCCCGCTCGTACACCGGGCAGACGTTGAGGCAGGCCGAGCAGCGGATGCAGCGCAGTGCCTGGCGGCCGACCTCGTCGGCGAGGGTGTCGGTGCGGCCGTTGTCCAGCAGCACGAGGTGGAACGCGCCGGGCCCGTCCTGGTCCGTGGTGCCGGTCCAGGTCGAGGTGTAGGGGTTCATGCGCTCGGCCGTGGAGGAGCGGGGGAGGGTCTGCAGGAACACCTCCAGGTCCTGCCACGTCGGCACGATCTTCTCGATGCCGACGACCGAGATGAGCGTCTCGGGCAGGGTCAGGCACATCCGGCCGTTGCCCTCGGACTCCACCACCACGAGCGTGCCCGTCTCGGCGACCATGAAGTTGGCGCCGGAGATGCCGACCTTGGCCCGCAGGAACTTCTCCCGCAGGTGCAGCCGGGCGGCCTCGGCGAGTTCTGCCGGTGTGTCGGTCAGGCCCTCGGGGGCGGGGCGGCCCCACTCGCCCATCTCGCGGGTGAAGATGTCCCGGATCTCGCCCCGGTTGCGGTGGATGGCCGGGACCAGGATGTGCGAGGGCCGGTCCTTGCCCAACTGGACGATCAACTCGGCGAGGTCGGTCTCGTAGGCGTGGATGCCCTCGGCCTCCAGCGCCTCGTTGAGCCCGATCTCCTGCGTGGCCATCGACTTGACCTTGACGACCTCGCGCTCGCCGGTCATCTTCATCAGCCGGGTGACGATCTCGTTGGCCTCGGCCGCGTCGGCGGCCCAGTGCACGACGCCGCCCGCGGCGGTGACCGACTCCTCCAACTGCACCAGGTAGCGGTCGAGATGGCGCAGCGTGTGGTCCTTGATCCGCTTGCCCGCCTCGCGCAGCTCGGCCCAGTCGGACACCTCCGTGACGGCCTTGGCCCGCTTGGCGCGGATGGTGTGGGTGGCGTGTCGCAGATTGCCGCGCAGGGTCGTGTTCGCCACGGCCTCCCGCGCGGCCTGTGGAAACGCCGGCATCCCGAGATACGTCCCGCTCATACGGCCGGTTCCTCCTCCGTGCTCGCCAGGATCTCCGCGATGTGCACCGGCCGCATGCCGGTCCGCAGCCGGGTCATCGTCCCGCCGAGGTGCATCAGACAGGAGTTGTCGGCCGCGCACAGCACCTCGGCGCCCGTCGACTCGGCGTTGCGCACCTTGTCCGCGCCCATCGCCGCCGAGACGTCCGGGTTCTTCAGCGCGAAGGTGCCGCCGAACCCGCAGCACTCGTCCGCGCCCGGCAGCTCGACGAGCTCCAGCCCCTTCACCGCCTCCAGCAGCCGTCTCGGCCGCTCGCCGAGCCCGAGTCCGCGCAGCCCGTGGCAGGTCGGGTGGTAGGTCACCCTGTGCGGGTAGTACGCCCCGACGTCCGTCACACCCAGCACGTCGGTCAGGAACTCCGTGAGCTCGTACGTCTTGGGCACCACCGGCGCCAGCGTGGCCGCGAGGGTGTCCCCGCGCCCCTCGGCCCGGGCCCGCTCGCCCATCCGCGGATACAGCTCGCGCACCATCGCCCCGCACGACCCGGACGGCGTCACGATCGCCTCGTACGCGCCGAAGACATCGGAGAAATGCCGGGCGAGCGGCTCGGCCTGGTGACGGTATCCGGTGTTGTAGTGCGCCTGCCCGCAGCAGGTCTGCGCGCTCGGAAAGTCGACGTCGACGCCCAGCCTGGTCAGCAGTTTCACCACGGCGCGCCCGGTGTCCGGATACAGCGTGTCGTTGACGCAGGTCAGGAACAGGGCGACACGCATCGCGGCTCCTAGTGTTCGATCATCGGATGAGTGCAGCGTAATCCGGGCGGAAGGCGCGGGGGAGACCCCGTCAGTGCCCGCCGAGCCGGGCCCGCGCGGCGCGCCAGCGCTCGGTGCCGCCGCGCGGCTCGTACCGCGTGAGCGGCTGGGTGCGGACGAGCAGCCGCCGCATCCCGGCCAGGTCGCCGACCAGCCCGTGCGCCCGCGCCTGCACGAGGGCGTTCCCGAGCGCGGCGGCCTCGGTCGGCCCCGCCACCACCGGCAGCCCGCAGGCGTCGGCGGTGAGCTGGCACAGCAGCGCGTTGCGCGTACCGCCCCCGACCACATGCACGACGTCGACCGCGTGCCCGGCGAGCCGCTGGGCGTCCTGGACCGCCTCACGGTGGGCGAGGGCGAGGGAGTCGAGGATGCAGCGCGTCACCTCGGCCGGCGTCTCGGGCACCGGCTGCCCCGAGACACGGCACGCCTCGGCGATCCGCTCGGGCATCCGCCCCGGCGCGAGGAACGCCGCGTCACCGGCGTCCACGACCGACCGCAGCGCCGGAGCCTTGGACGCCTCCAGCAGCAACGCGCCCAGATCCGGGTCGCCCCAGGCCCGCACGCACTCCTGGAGCAGCCACAGGCCCATGATGTTGCGCAGATAGCGGACCGTGCCGTCCAGTCCCAGCTCGTTGGTGAAGTTGGCCGCCCGGCTCTCCTCGGTCAGCACCGGCGCGTCCAGCTCCAGACCGGCCAGCGACCAGGTGCCCGTGCAGATGTAGGCGAACCGCTCGCCCGACGCCGGTACGGCGGCGACCGCCGAGGCGGTGTCGTGCGACCCGACGGCCGTCACCGGCACGGGACCGGCGAGCCCGGTCTCCTCCAGCACCTCCCCGCGCAGCAGCCCGGCCGGATCGCCGGGTCGCCGCAGCGGCGCGAACAGGCTCAGGTCGACACCGAGCCGGGAGGCGATGTCGTACGACCAGTCGCGCGTGCGGGGGTCGATCAACTGGGTCGTGGAGGCGTTGGTCAGCTCGGTGCCCTGCTCGCCGGTGAGCCAGTACGTCAGCAGATCCGGCATCAGCAGCAGCCGCCGGGCCTGGGCCAGCTGGGACGTCGAGCGCGCGGCGGTCAGCTGGTACAGGGTGTTGAAGGGCGCGTACTGCAACCCGGTCGCGGCGTACAGCTCCCGCGCGGACACGGTCGCCCACACCTTCTCCGCGACCCCTTCCGTACGGGTGTCCCGGTAGTGCACGGGGTTGCCGAGCAGCGCTCCGTCCGCGTCGAGCAGCCCGTAGTCCACGGCCCAGCTGTCGATGCCGACGGAGTCGACCTGCCCGGCCGCCCTGAGTCCGTCCAGCACCCCGGCGTACAGCCCGAGCACGTCCCAGCGCAGCCCCTCGGGAACCCGGACGGGCCGGTTGGGAAAGCGGTGCGCCTCGCTCAGCTCCAGCGAGTCGGGGCCGACGCGGCCGACCATGACACGTCCGCTGGACGCGCCGAGGTCGACCGCGGCGTAGGACTTCACGGCCGCGCTCATCGCAGGAAGGCGGCCGCGACGCCGGCGTCGACCGGGATGTGCAGGCCGGTGGTGTGGGTGAGGTCCCCTCCGGTCAGCGCGAACACGGCGTTGGCCACGTGCTCGGGCAGCACCTCGCGCTTGAGGATGGTCCGCTGCGCGTAGAACTCGCCCAGCTTCTTTTCCTCCACCCCGTACACGGCGGCCCGCTTGGCGCCCCACCCGCCGGCGAAGATGCCCGAGCCGCGCACCACACCGTCGGGGTTGATCCCGTTGACGCGGATGCCGTGCTCGCCCAGTTCGGCGGCGAGCAGCCGCACCTGGTGGGCCTGGTCGGCCTTGGTGGCGGAGTAGGCGATGTTGTTGGGCCCGGCGAACACGGCGTTCTTCGAGGCGATGTAGACGATGTCACCGCCCAGCTCCTGGGCGATCATCACCCGGGCCGCTTCCCGCGACACGAGGAAGGAGCCACGCGCCATGATGTCGTGCTGGAGGTCCCAGTCCTTGGCGGAGGTCTCCAGCAGCGGCTTGGAGATCGAGATGCCCGCGTTGTTGACGACGAGGTCGACTCCGCCGAAGGCCAGCACGGCCTCCCGGAACGCCTCGGCGATCTGTTCCTCGGAGGTGACGTCCACCGTCACGGCGACGGCCTTGTCGGAGCCGCCCAGCTCCTCGGCGACCGCCTGGGCGTTCTCCGTGTTCAGGTCGGCGACGACCACACACGCCCCTTCGGCCACGAGCCGGTGCGCGATGGCCTTGCCGATGCCGCTGCCGGCGCCGGTCACCAGGGCGACCCGGGTGGCGAGCGCCTTGGGCTTCGGCATCCGCCGGAGCTTGGCCTCCTCCAGCGCCCAGTACTCGATCCGGAACTTCTCGGACTCCTCGATGGGCGCGTAGGTGGAGACGGACTCGGCGCCGCGCATCACGTTGACGGCGTTGACGTAGAACTCGCCGGCCACCCGGGCGGTCTGCTTGTCCTTGCCGAAGGAGAACATGCCGACCCCGGGGATCAGCACGATCGCCGGGTCGGCGCCGCGCATGGCGGGGGAGTCGGGCTCGGCGTGCCGCCGGTAGTAGGCGGCGTACTCCTCGCGGTA
Organism: Streptomyces sp. NPDC043685; assembly: GCF_056436585.1. Lineage (NCBI taxonomy): Bacteria > Bacillati > Actinomycetota > Actinomycetes > Kitasatosporales > Streptomycetaceae > Streptomyces > Streptomyces sp. NPDC043685. Next base: position 834,636 of record NZ_JBWKCH010000003.1, read on the forward strand.
CTCGGCGTGCAGCTCCTTCAGCCGGGCGATCGCCTCGTCGAGCGGAGCGGCGGGCGGCAGGTCCAGCACCAGCGGCCGGACCTTGGTGCGCAGGAAGTGGTCCGGGCAGGAGGTGCCGAGCGCGGCGAGCCGCGGGTGCTCGGCGCGCGCCAGGAAGTCGAGGACGACCTCGGAGTCGTCGAAGTGCCCCACCTGGGGCCGGTCCTGGGAGGCGAGGGCCCGCACGTAGGGGGCGAGGGCGGCGGCCCGCTCGCGCCGCTCACCGGCGCTCAGCGCGGCGTACCCGTCGAGCACCGGCCCGAAGGGCTCGGGCCTGCCGCGTTCGGCGAGGAACCGCTCGGCGGTGCGGATGATGTGCAGCGAGTTCCGCTCGCACTCCTCGGAGGTGTCGCCCCAGGCGGTGATGCCGTGCCCGCCGAGGACGCACCCGACGGCCTGCGGGTTGGCCTTCTTCACGGCGGCGATGTCCAGCCCCAGCTGGAAGCCCGGCCGCCGCCAGGGCACCCACACGACCGTGTCCCCGAAACACTCGGCGGTCAGCTTCTCCCCGTCGGCGGCGCAGGCCAGCGCGATGCCGGAGTCCGGGTGCAGATGGTCGACGTGCGCGGCGTCGACCAGCCCGTGCATGGCGGTGTCGATGGAGGGGGCGGCCCCGCCCTTGCCGTGCAGGCAGTAGTCGAACGCGGCGACCATCTCGTCCTCGCGCTCGACCCCCGGGTAGACGTCGACGAGCGCCCGCATCCGGTCCAGCCGCAGCACCGCCAGGCCCGCCTCGGTCAGCGTCCCGAGGTCACCGCCGGACCCCTTGACCCACATCAGCTCGACGTCCCCGCCGGTGACGGGATCGGTGTCGGTGCCCTTGGCGGAGGCGTTGCCGCCGGCGTAGTTGGTGTTACGGGGATCGGCGCCGAGCCGGCGGGACCGGGCGAGGAGAGCGGCGGCTTCAGGGTGGGTGGACATGAATCTTCCTTACTTCCGGAGGAGCGGTGAGTGCACTTGCTCAGGGGCGCGGGGAACTGCGCGACCAGCCACACGCGGCCCGCACCCCGCAGACGACAGAACCCGGCAGACGCTTACGCGCCCCAGCCCGCCTGTTGCCCTCCCACCCGCTCGGCGACGATCTTCTCGGCCCATCCGGACGCCTTGTACGCGGCGATCGGGTTCGCGTCCAGCCCCATCTCGCCCCGAACCTCCGCGAGCAGCGGCCGCACATCCGTGTTGTACGCGTCCATCACCACGGCGTTCGCCTCCAGCACGTCCCCCGCCCGCTGCGCCGCGGCCAGCGCGTCACCGTCGACCAGCAGCGCCTTGGCCGTGGCCTCCTGCACGTTCATCACCGACCGGATGATCGCCGGGATCTTCGCCTCGATGTTGTGACACTGGTCGAGCATGAACGCGACCTCCGGCGACAACCCGCCCCCACGCACGACCTCGTACATGATCCGGAACAGCTGGAACGGGTCGGCCGCGCCCACCATCAGGTCGTCGTCCGCGTAGAACCGCGAGTTGAAGTCGAACCCCCCGAGCTTCCCCTCCCGCAGCAGCGTCGCCACGATGAACTCGATGTTGGTGCCCGGCGCGTGGTGCCCCGTGTCCACGACCACCTGCGCCTTCGGCCCGAGCTTCAGACAGTGGGCGTAGGCGGTGCCCCAGTCCGGCACGTCCGTCGTGTAGAACGCCGGCTCGAAGAACTTGTACTCCAGCAGCATCCGCTGCCCGTCCCCGAGCCGCTCGTAGACCTCGGCGAGCCCCTCGGCGAGCCGGTCCTGCCGCCCGCGGATGTCGTCCTGGCCGGGATAGTTCGTGCCGTCGGCGAACCACAGCTTCAGGTCCGTGGACCCGGTCGCGTCCATGATGTCGACGCACTCCAGCAGATGGTCCACGGCCTTGCGCCGCACCGCCGCGTCCGGGTGGCAGATGCTCCCGAGCTTGTAGTCGTCGTCCTGGAAGGTGTTGGAGTTGATCGCCCCGAGCTTCACGCCCCGCTGTTCGGCGTGCTTGGCCAGCGCCGCGTAGTCGTCGACCTTGTCCCAGGGAATGTGCAGGGCCACCGTGGGGGCGACCCCGGTGAACTCGTGCACCTTGGCCGCGTCGTCCAGCTTCTCGAACGGGGTGCGCGGCACGCCCTGCTGGGCGAACACCTTGAACCGCGTGCCCGAGTTCCCGTAGGCCCACGACGGCGTCTCGACGGCCTGTGTCTTGAGAGCGGCCTTCGCCGCTGCGAGCTCGGTCACGTCAGGCTCCTGTGACATGGGGTCGTGACGACCACTGAATGAAACGATTCAGGACGCGAAGCTATGGGCCCCCCGAAGGGGTGTCAACCCCTCCGGTCGAGACGGATTCCGTGATGTATGCGTGACCTGGCGGCCTCGAAACTTTTTCGACCGGAACCCATTGACGTGACATGCGCGGCCCGCCTAACGTCCCGGCAACCCAGTTGAAACCTTTCACGACGTCGAGAGGGCCGACCCGCCGACGTCGTCGAGGAGCCCTCATGACCCACCCGTCCACCACGGGTCCGGCCCCGGTTCTCGCGCTGAGGGACGTCTCCAAGTCCTTCGGCGCGGTCCGCGCACTGCGGGACGTCTCCCTGGAGCTGTTCCCCGGGGAGGTGCACGCACTCGCCGGTGAGAACGGTGCCGGCAAGTCCACCCTCATCAAGACGCTCGCCGGCGTGCACCGCCCCGACGCCGGCCAGGTGCTGCTCGACGGTGCGCCCGTCGCCTTCCACGGACCCGGCGACGCCCGCGACGCCGGCATCGCCGTGATCTACCAGGAGCCCACGCTCTTCCCCGACCTGTCGATCGCCGAGAACATCTACATGGGCCGCCAGCCGCGCCGCGCCCTCGGCCGGATCGACCACAAGGCCACGCACAACGCCACCGCCGCCCTGATGAAGCGCCTCGGCGTCGAACTCGACCCCGACCGGCCCGCCCGCGGCCTGTCCATCGCCGACCAGCAGATCGTCGAGATCGCCAAGGCCCTCTCCTTCGACGCCCGCGTCCTGATCATGGACGAGCCGACCGCCGCCCTCACCGGCAGCGAGGTCGCCCGCCTCTTCGGCGTCGTGCGCACCCTGCGCGACCAGGGCGCCGCCGTGCTGTTCATCTCCCACCGGCTGGAGGAGATCTTCGAGATCTGCGGGCGGGTCACCACCCTGCGCGACGGCGCCTGGATCGCCAGCGAGCCGCTCGCGGGCATGACCGAGGACGATCTGGTGCGCCGCATGGTCGGCCGCGACCTCGACGAGCTCTACCCCAAGCAGGACGTGAAACCCGGCGAGGTCGCCCTGAGCGTGCGCCGGCTGACCCGCGAGGGCGTCTTCACCGACGTCTCCTTCGACGTCCGGCACGGCGAGATCGTCGGCCTGGCCGGACTCGTCGGCGCCGGGCGCACCGAGGTCGCCCGGGCCGTGTTCGGCATCGACCGCTGGGACGCCGGCGAAGTCTCCGTCCAGGGCAAGCCCCTGGTCAACGGCGCGCCCTCCACGGCGATGGCCGCCGGACTCGCCCTGGTCCCCGAGGACCGTCGCGCCCAGGGCCTGGTGATGGACATGTCCATCGAGCGGAACATCGGTCTCACCGGGCTGCGCACGACCGTGAAGGCCGGGCTCATGGACCGCGGTGCCGAGCGAAGCCGCTCCCTGGACTGGGCCGTCAGGCTCCAGGTCAAGTACGCCCGGATCGCCGATACGGTCAACACCCTCTCCGGCGGCAACCAGCAGAAGGTCGTGCTCGCCAAGTGGCTCGCCACCGGCCCCAAGGTGCTGATCGTCGACGAGCCGACCCGCGGCATCGACGTCGGCACCAAGGCCGAGGTGCACCGGCTGCTGTCCCAGCTGGCCGCCGACGGCGTGGCCGTCCTGATGATCTCCTCCGACCTGCCCGAGATCCTCGGCATGGCCGACCGCGTGCTGGTGATGCACGAGGGCCGCCTCACCGCCGAGATCCCCCGCTCCGACGCCACCGAGGAAACCGTGATGGCCGCAGCCACCGGGAGGGCCGCCGCATGACGGTCGTCACCCCGCAAGAGGCCCCCGTGGCCGAGGTGCCCAAGTCGAGCGGCACCCGGCTGGTCGACCGCGTCTTCAAGATGCGCGAACTCGCCATCCTGGTCGTCTTCCTGGTGATGATCGGCATCACCCAGGCCGGCAACAGCGAGTTCCTGTCCGAGCAGGGCATCAAGGACCTGCTGCTGAACGCGACCATCCTGGTCCTGGTCGCCACCGGCCAGTCCCTCGTCGTCATCACCCGCAATGTCGACCTGTCCGTCGGCTCCACGCTCGGCATCAGCGCCTTCGCCGCCGGCACCTGTCTCCAGGGCGGCGGGAACCCGGTCGTGGCGATCGCGCTGGCCGTGCTGCTGGGCATCGGCTTCGGCCTGCTCAACGGCCTGCTCGTCAGCCTCGGCCAGGTGCCCGCGCTCGTCGTCACCCTGGGCACGCTGTACATCATCCGCGGCATCGACTCCATCTGGGTCGGCTCCCGGCAGATCACCGCGGCCGATCTGCCCGGCGGCTTCGTCGACTTCGGCTCCGGCGGCATCTCGGCGGTGCCGTATCTGGCGCTGATCGCGCTGGCCGTGCTCATCGCGACCGCCTACTACCTCAAGAACTTCGCCGGCGGCCGCGAGCTGTACGCGCTCGGCTCCAACCCCGAGGCGGCCCGCCTCGCCGGCATCCCCGTCCGCAAGCGGATCCTCGGCGCGTACACCTTCTGCGGCGCGCTCGCCGGACTCGCCGGAGCGATGTACCTCGCCCGCTTCGGCAACGTCGACTCCGGCACCGGCAACGGCTACGAACTGACCGTCGTCAGCGCGGTCGTGGTCGGCGGCGTCGTCTTCACCGGCGGCTCCGGCAGCGTCTACGGGGCGGCCCTCGGCGCGCTGCTGCTGACCTCGATCAACAGCGTGCTGCCCGCCCTCGGCGTCAGCTCCGTCTGGGTGCTCGCGATCAACGGCATCCTGCTCATCCTCGCGATCGCGGTCGACCGGGTCGTCGCGCTGCGCGTGGCCTCCGCCCTGAAGAAGAGGAACGCCCGCCATGGCTGACATCTCCCCGAGCCGAGCGGCCGGCTGGTCCGGTCTGAAGAGGTGGGATTCCGCCGTCGGCGCCCTGCTCGTCGTGGTCCTGCTGTTCTCCTTCGGGTTCGTCGACGGGTTCGGCAACGCCCTCAACCTGTCGTTCCTCATCGGCAATACGCTCCCGATCGCACTCATCGCGCTGCCGATGACCCTGCTGGTCGTCTCCGGCGAGATCGACCTGTCGGTCGCCTCCACGGCCGGTCTGTCCGGCGCGGTGATGGGCGCCCTGTGGAACCAGGGCATGACCATCGAGTCGATCATCCCGGTGTGCCTGCTGCTCGGTGTGGTGTGCGGGCTGGTCAACGGACTGCTGGTGACCCGGCTGGGGCTGCCGTCCCTCGCCGTCACCATCGGCACGCTCGCCGCCTACCGGGGCATCGCGCAGATCGTGCTCGGCTCGGACGCGGTGACCGACTTCCCCACGCAGTACCTGGACTTCGCCTCCGGACGCATCGGCGACACCTTCGTCCCGTACGCCCTGCTGCCGTTCCTCGTCCTGCTCGCCATCGCCGTGGTCGCGCTGCACGCCACACCGTTCGGACGGTCGCTGTTCGCGATCGGCGCGAGCGAGGAGGCAGCGCGCTTCGCCGGCATCCGGGTCAAGCGGCAGAAGCTGATCCTGTTCACCCTGACCGGTCTGATGGCCTCCCTGACCGGCATCTTCTGGGCGCTGCACTACGCCAGCGCCCGCTACGACAACGCCACCGGCCTCGAACTGTCCGTCGTGGCCGCCGTGCTGCTCGGCGGCATCGACTTCGACGGCGGCAAGGGCACGCTGGGCGGCGCGATCGCGGGGGTGTTCCTGCTGGGGGCGTTGCAGAACGTGATGAGCCTCCAGGATGTCTCGGCACAGTCGCAGATCGTCGTGACCGGTGTGCTGCTCGTGCTGTCCGTGCTCGGGCCTCGGGTGGCTCGGCAGATCGCCGTATTGCGTGCGCAGTCGTCGTCCGGATAACCGTCCGCTGTGGTTGTTCGCGCAGTTCCCCGCGCCCCTGAAAGCAGGCGCGTCTCACTCAACCTCGTTCAAAGGAAACGTCATGCGTAAGTCAACCCTGCGCCGCAGCTGCGCGGCCGTCGCCACCGCCACCTGTCTCGCGCTCGCGCTCACCGCCTGCGGCGGCACCACCAAGAAGGACGTGGCGAAGGAGGACGCCTCGGCCGCCACCGCCGGCAAGGCCGACCCGAACGCCGCCACCAAGAAGGGCCTCACCGTCGGGTTCCTGCCCAAGCAGGTCAACAACCCGTACTTCACCAGCGCCGACAAGGGCGGCGAGAAGGCACTGAAGGAACTGGGCTCCAGCTACAAGGAGGTCGGCCCCTCCAGCGCCACCGACACCGCCGGGCAGGTCTCCTACGTCAACACGCTCACCCAGCAGCAGGTCGACGCGATGGCCGTGTCCGCGCAGGACCCGGGCGCCCTGTGCACCGCGCTCAAGCAGGCCATGAAGAACGACATCAAGGTCGTCACCTACGACTCCGACACCACGCCCGACTGCCGCAACGCCTTCGTCTCGCAGGCCTCCGCCGAGGACCTCGGCCGTACCGAGGTGCAACTGCTCGCCAAGCAGGTCGGCTTCAAGGGCGAGATCGCGATCCTGTCCGCCGCGCAGACCGCGACGAACCAGAACACCTGGATCGACTTCATGAAGGACGAGCTGAAGAAGCCCGCCTACAAGAACATGAAGCTCGTGAAGGTGGCGTACGGCAACGACGACGCCCAGCAGTCCTTCCAGCAGACCCAGGGCCTGCTCCAGGAGTACCCGAACCTGAAGGGGATCATCTCCCCGACCACCGTCGGCATCAAGGCCGCCGCCCAGTACCTGTCGGGCTCCAAGTACAAGGGCAAGGTCAAGCTCACCGGCCTCGGCACCCCCAACGACATGCGCAAGTACGTCAAGAACGGCACCGTCGAGGCGTTCGAGCTGTGGGACCCGGCCAAGCTCGGCGAACTGGCCGCCCGCACCGCCGTCGCCCTGTCCTCCGGGCAGATCACCGGCAAGGAGGGCGAGACCTTCAAGGCCGGCTCCATGGGCGAGTACACCATCGGCAAGGACGGCGTGATCAGCCTCGGCAAGCCGACCGTGTTCGAGGCCAAGAACATCGACCAGTTCAACTTCTAGACCCTGGGAGGTCGTTGATGCAGCGCGTGTGCTTCCTGCTGAAGGTCCGGGCGGACCGCCTCGACGAGTACCGAGAGCGGCACGCCGCCGTGTGGCCCGAGATGCTCGACGCCCTGAGGGCGACCGGCTGGCACAACTACTCGCTCTTCCTGCGCGAGGACGGACTGCTCGTCGGCTACCTCGAGACCGAGGACTTCGCCGCCGCCCGGGCCGGGATGGAAGCCACCGACGTCAACGCCCGCTGGCAGGCGGAGATGGCGCCGTTCTTCGAGTCGCTGGACGGCGCCCGGCCCGACGAGGCCATGAAACCGCTCACCGAGGTGTTCCACCTCGCATGACGATGGAGTCCACGAGATGCACAGACGTACGTTGCTGGCCGCCGCCCTCGCGGGAGCGGTGGTGACCCCCGCCCTCGCCTCCGGCACCGCGCGGGCCGCCGACCCCGGCCCCTCCGTCACCCGGACCGGCACCACCACCCTCGACAGCCAGGCCCTGTTCTTCGTGTCGTACGACGGGCTGGTCAACAACAACGCCTTCCAGAAGAACGGCCTGCTGACCTACAAGGGCTACCAGTACGCCGTCTGGTACACCGCCGACCGCAACGCCGTCGTCGGCCGCCGCGCCCTCGGGTCGAGCACCTGGTCGACCGTGAAGGTCGGGCACACCCTGCGCTACGACGACTCCCACAACGTCATCTCCATGGGCGTCTCCAAGGTCGACGGCCGCCTCCACCTCAACATGGACTCCCACAGCGACGGCTTCACCTACGTCAAGTCGGTGGCCGGGCTGATGGACAACCCGGCGGGGCTGAGCTGGACCGCGAGCCGTTTCGGCGCGCCCCAGTCGACCCTGGACGGACTGGCGCTCACCTCGCAGTTCACCTACCCGCAGTTCGTCTCCACGCCCGAGGGCAAGCTTCAGCTCAGCTACCGCGTCGCCGTCTCCGGCAACGGCCGCAACGCCCTCGCCGAGTACGACGGCACCAAGTGGACCAACCTCGGCGAGTGGTCCGCCTCCACCGGCACGTACACCAGCGAGCACGGCTCCTCGACCGCCCGCAACATGTATCTGCACGGCATCGACTACGACCGGAACGGCCGGCTGCACTCCTTCTTCACCTGGCGCGAGCAGAACGGCGCCGTGATGTGCAACGGCGGCGGCATCACCAACCACGACACCGGCTACGTCTACTCCGACGACCGGGGCCGCACCTGGCGCAACAACGCCGGCACCGTCGTCGGCGTCACCGGCGGCTCCGACAAGGTGTCCGTGACCGACGCCGGCCTGGTGATCGACCCGCTCAACCCGGACCACTCCCTGATGAACCAGGAGAGCCAGTTCACCGACTCCGCCGGCCGGCCGCACGCGATCATCTCCTATGTCCCGGGCCGCTTCGGCCAGTGCACCACGAACTACGTCGCGGACCGGACGGCGAACGGCCGTGCCTTCCACGTCCGCAAGAACGCCTCCGGCACCTGGCAGAAGACCGAGATCCCGGTCCCGCTGAACTCCAGCCAGCGCACCAAGCTGATCCTGGACAAGTACGACAACGCGTACGCGGTCTTCCCCTTCGGCCGGATCGCCGCCGCCTCCGCGGCTTCCGGATACACCGACTGGAGGATCCTGTTCGACGGCAGCGGCCTGGGCGCCTTCGGCGAGGTCGTCATCGACGAGACACGGGTCGCGCAGGACGGGGTGCTGTCCTTCATGTACCAGGAGAAGTCCAGCGGTACGACGCCCTCGGCGCTGCACGTGACGGACTTCCGCCTGCCCGCCTGACCGCATCCGGTCGACGGGGCGGCATGCCGGTAATGTGATGCCGCCCCGCCCGCCGCCCCCCGTCTTCCTTCTGGAGGTCCCTGCCCGATGGCCCAGTCGGTGGGTATCAAGGACGTCGCCCGCGTCGCCGGAGTCTCCGTCGGCACGGTCTCGAACGTGATCAACCGCCCGGACACGGTCGCGGCCGAGACCCGGGCCCGGGTGCTGTCCGCGATAGACCGCCTCGGCTACGTCCGCAGCGAGTCCGCGCGCCAGCTGCGCGCGGGCCGCAGCCGCATCATGGGGCTGCTCGTCCTCGACATGGGCAACCCCTTCTTCGTCGACGTCGCGCGCGGCGCCGAGCGCGCCGCCCGGCAGGCGGGACTCGGCGTGATGGTCTGCAACAGCGCCCAGAGCCCGGACGAGGAGGCCGAGTACCTCTCGCTCTTCGCCGAGCAGCGGGTGCGCGGTGTGCTGCTCACCCCCGCCGACGCGACCGGCCGCAACATCGAGACCTTCCGCCGGCACAACATCCCGTTCGTCCTGGTCGACCGGGTGGCCGAGGGCACCACCGAGTGCTCGGTCTCCGTCGACGACGTGGCGGGCGGCGCCCTCGCGGTACGCCACCTCGTCGACGCCGGACACCGCTCCCTGGCCTACGTCAGCGGCCCGCCCGGCCTGAACCAGGTCAGCGACCGCCGCACCGGCGCCCTCGAAGCGCTCGCCGAGGCCGGGCTCGGGCCCGACGCGCTGCGCGAACTGCCCACCGAACGGCTGGACGTCGCCGCGGGCCGCGACGCCGGAGCCCGGCTGCTCGGCCTCGCCGACCGGCCCACCGCCGTGTTCTGCGCCAACGACCTGCTCGCCCTCGGTGTCCTCCAGGCCATGTACGCGGCCGGCGTCGGGGTCCCCGACGACCTCGCCATCGTCGGCTACGACGACATCGAGTTCGCGGCCGCCGCCGCCGTCCCGCTCACCTCGGTCCGCCAGCCCGCCGTCACCATGGGCGCCATGGCCGCCGACCTGCTCCTGGAGGAGACCGAGGAGGAGGGCACGTCGTCGCGCCCGCACGAGCACCGGCGGGTCGTCCTCCAGCCGGAACTCGTGGTGCGCCGCTCCAGCCTGTCCGCCCGCTGAACCCTGAACCGCCGTTCAGCAAGGTTTCATGATCGAACGGCTCACCCGCGGACGATCGCTGTGATGAACTGGGACGCGGCCCGAAAATCCGTCCGTCCCGGGAGCCCTGTTGACCCTCAGCTACCGCCAGCCCGGAGTCGTCCTCACCGACCGCCGCTTCACCGTCCCCCTCGACCACGACCGGCCCGAGGGCGAGACGATCGAGCTGTACGCCCGCGAGGTCGTCGCCAGCGACCGGACGCACCAGGACCTGCCGTGGCTGCTCTACCTCCAGGGCGGTCCCGGTTTCGGCGCCGACCGGTCCGTCGGCCGGCCGGGCTGGCTGGGCAGGGCCCTGAAGGAGTTCCGGGTGCTGCTCCTGGACCAGCGCGGCACCGGGCACAGCACCCCCGCCAACCGCCAGACGCTCCCGCTGCGCGGCGGCCCCGCCGACCAGGCCGACTACCTCGGGCACTTCCGCGCCGACTCGATCGTCCGCGACTGCGAGACCGTCCGCGCGCAGCTCACCGCAGGCGAGCCCTGGACCGTCCTCGGCCAGAGCTTCGGCGGTTTCTGCGCGACCACCTACCTGTCCCTCGCCCCCGAGGGACTGACCACCGCCGTGATCACCGGCGGGCTGCCCTCCCTGGACGCCCACGCCGACGACGTCTACCGCGCCGCGTTCCCGCGCGTCGAACGCAAGGTCACCGCCCACTACGCCCGTTACCCGCAGGACGCCGAGCGCGCCCGCCGCATCGCCGACCACCTGCTGCACCACGACGTGGTCCTGCCGAACGGCTACCGGCTCACCGTCGAGGCCTTCCAGTCCCTCGGCATCGCCCTCGGCACCGGCGACGGCACCCACCGCCTGCACTACCTGCTGGAGAACGCCTTCGTGCGCACCGCGCAGGGCTTCACGCTCTCCGACGCGTTCCAGGAGCAGGTGCAGGCCATGCTCTCCTACGCCCGCCACCCGCTGTACGCCCTGATCCACGAGTCGATCTACGGCCAGGACGCCCGCCCCACCGCCTGGTCCGCCGAGCGGGTCCGCGCCGAGTTCCCGCAGTTCGACGCCGCCAAGGCCCTCGCGGGCGACGAGCCTCTCCTGTTCACCGGAGAATCGATTCACCCCTGGATGTTCGACTGCGACCCGGCGCTGCGCCCGCTGCGCGAGACCGCCGACCTGCTCGCCGCCCGCACCGACTGGACGCCCCTGTACGACCCCGCCCGTCTCGCCGCCAACACGGTGCCGGTGGTGGCCGCCGTCTACCACGACGACATGTACGTCGACACGGCCCACTCCCTGCGCACCGCCCGCTCCATCCGGGGCCTGCGCACCTGGATCACCGACGAGTACGAACACGACGGCATCCGCACCGGCGGCCCCCGCGTCCTCGACCGGCTGCTCGCACTGGCCCGGGGCGAGGCGTGATGCCGTGCCGTGTGCCCGGCGGCGCCTCGTGCCGGGTGTGAGTCAGCGGCGTCGCTTGGGCGGCTTGCCGGTGGCCGGGAGCGGTCCGGCCATCTTGATGATGCGTAACACGGGCGCGCTTTCCAGGGTGCGGATCGCCTTCAGGGTGCCCAGGCGTTCGGTGAGGTAGCGGTGCAGCGCCGCCGGGTCGGGGCACAGGGCAAGGGCGGTGAGATTGTGGGGGCCGGTGACGGCGGCCACGAAGGCCAGCTCGGGGTGCCGGGCCAGGGTACGGGCGACTTGGTCGAGGTGACCGGGGGCGACGCTCATCCACAGGAGCGCCTGCGTGGTGACGCCGAACAGGGCGGAGTCGAGTTCGACGTCGAAGAAGAGCCGGCCGCCGGCCCGCAATTGCTCCAGCCGGCGCGCGACGGTGGCGGGCGACCAGCCGGTGGCCGCGGCAAGGCTGCTCAGGCTCGCCCGACCGTCGTGCTGGAGGGCGGTGAGCAGGTCGTCATCGGCGCGGCTGAGGGCCGCCCGCGCCCCGGGAGCGGCGGTGACAGACGCCGCCTCGGCTATGGCGGCGCGCAGTCGGCGCTGCTGGGCGGCGTCGAGGGCCTGTTGATGGCCGGACCAGGCGGTGGGCCCACCGAGATAGGTGTGCAGCACGCAGTGTGCGGAGACCGCGGTGATGCCGGCCGTGCGCGGGATGTCGTGCAACAGCAGCGCGTGCCCGGCGGGCCCGTCGGCGGTGGAGGTGTGCACGATCGCGTCGATCTCGGTGCCGCCCGAAGCGAGTTTGACCCAGGAGGTGTCGGCGCGGCGGGCCAGCGCTTCGGCAACATCCTGGGCGGCGCGCGGGCCTGTGGTCAGCCGAAGCAGCCACTGGGTGCGGTCGTTGCGCTGCGGCTCGGCCAGGCCGACCACCCGCAGGGCAGCGTCCGCGCACAACCGCCGGTAGCGGCGGGAGACCGTCTGCGCCGAGACGTCGAGGACGTCGGCGATCACGCTGAACGGCGCCCGCCCGTCGATGCGCAGGGCGTGGATGAGACCACGGTCGATGTCGTCCAGCATGTGGAAATCATGCATCACGGACCCTCCCGTGGAATGATCCGGCGATCCGGCCGCTCGAAGTGGAGGCGCCCGGGCGGCGGCGCGCACTCTCGGGCACATGTCGTACTCCACCACCCCACCTCCGCGGCACCGCTGGGCCGCACTCGCCGTGCTGCTGGTCGCCGAGGCCATGAACCTCCTCGACGCCACCATCATGACCGTCGTCGCCCCCGTGATCCGCGCCGGTTTGGGCGGCCCGGCCTCCGTCATCCAGTGGTTCGGTGCCGCGTACACCTTGCCCTTCGCCGTCTTCCTCGTCACCGGCGGGCGGCTGGGTGACATCGTCGGTCGGCGGCGGGTGTTCCGCGCCGGGACGGTCGGCTTCGTCCTGGCCTCGCTGGGGTGTGCGCTCGCCCCGTCCACGGCGGTGCTGATCGCTTCGCGGGCGGTGCAGGGCGCCGCGGCCGCACTGATCATCCCTCAGACCATCGGCATGATCCGCGCCATGTTCACCGGGCCGGCACTGGCCCGGGCCATGGGCACCATCGGCCCGGTCATGGGGCTCGCCGCGGTGACCGGCCCGGTGGTCGGCGGCGCGCTGACCCAGGCGGACGTGCTGGGTCTCTCCTGGCGCGCGGTCTTCCTCGTCAACGTCCCCCTCGGCGCCGCCGTGCTGGCGGCCACACCGCTGCTGCACGAGGACCGTGCCGCGCTTCGACCGCGGCTGGACCACGCCGGCACGGCGCTGGTGGTCCTGGGCAGCACCCTGCTGGTCTATCCCCTCATCCAGGGCGGCGCACATGGCTGGCCGGGCTGGTCCTGGGCCATGCTCGCAGCCGGCGGAGCGGTGCTGGCGGGCTTCGCCGCACATCAACGGCGGCGGTCCCGCCAAGGCCGCAGCCCGCTCATCGAGCCGGGCCTGTTCGTCGACCGCAGCTTCACCGCCGCGCTGGTGTCCAGCGTGCTGTTCTTCTCCGTGGTGGGCGGCCTGATGCTGGTGGTCGTGCTGCAGATGCAGCTGGGCCAGCACCGCGACGTCCTCTCGGCAGGCTTCACGCTGCTGCCCTGGTCGGCGACGATGGCGCTGTCGTCCTGGGTTGCCGGCGCCCGGCTCGTACCCCGCTACGGGGCACGGGTCATGAACGTCGGCCTGCTGGCCCTGCTCGCCGGAGTCGTGTCGGCCGCCGCCGTGTACGCCACCAGCCCGCCCGCCTCCTACCCATGGCTGCTACTGCCGTCGCTGGCTCTGGCCGGGCTCGGGCAGGGCCTCTACGCCGTGCCGTTCTTCACCACGGCCCTGCACCGAGTCCGCCCACACGAGACGGGTTCCGCCGCCGGTCTGCTCAACGCGGTGCAGCAACTCGGCGGCACGCTCGGCGTCGCCCTGTTCGGCAGCCTCTTCCTGCATGCCGCCGAACTCGGCGACCCCACCCCGGCAGCCGCCGCGCTCACCGGCGCGCGCGACGCCTTCTGCCTCGCCGCCGCGCTCGTCCTCGCCACCGCACTGACCACGGCCATGATGCTCCCGCGGCGGCGCCCATCGGCCACGAGCCCTGATCAGGCCTTCGTTCCCGATGCCAGGTGACGAAATCGAGATCGCCCCGCTACCGCCGATTTCCGTTCCGATGCTCCCCGAGGGCCATAGTCTGCGGACATGACGACCACTCAACTCCAGCCCATGCCCGAGGACTGGCGGCGTGCCCTCGCGGTCGTGGCCCACCCGGACGATCTCGAGTACGGCTGCTCGGCGGCGATCGCGGCCTGGACCGACGAGGGTCGCGAGGTCGCCTACGTGCTGGCGACCCGCGGCGAGGCGGGCATCGACACGATCGAACCCGCGCGGTGCGGGCCGCTGCGCGAGCGGGAGCAGCGGGCGAGCGCGGCGGTGGTGGGCGTGTCGGAGGTGGAGTTCCTCGGCCACAAGGACGGCGTCATCGAGTACGGCACCGCCCTGCGCCGCGACATCGCCGCCGCGATCCGCCGTCACCGGCCCGAGCTGGTCATCACGCTCAATCACCGCGACACCTGGGGCGGCGTCGCCTGGAACACCCCGGACCACGTGGCCGTCGGCCGGGCCACGCTCGACGCGGCCGGCGACGCCGGTAACCGGTGGATCTTCCCCGAGCTCGTCGAACAGGGCCTGGATCCCTGGGACGGTGTGCGCTGGGTCGCCGTCGCCGGTTCCAGCACGCCCACACACGCCGTCGACGCCACGGCCGGGATGGAACGGGCTGTGCGCTCCCTGCTGGAACACCGCACCTACATCGAGGTGTTGACCAGTGAGGACCCGGAGACGTACGTGCGCGGGTTCCTGACAGGGCACGCCGAGGCGACAGGGGAGAGGTTCGGGGGCCGGCCGGCGGTGGCGTTCGAACTGTTCAGCAGATGATCAGCGGCTGATCGACGGATGACGGGGGAGACCATGACAGGCAGCGTGGAACTGGCCGACCGGTTCGAGCAACACCGGGGGCATCTCAAGGCGGTGGCCTACCGCATGCTCGGATCGCTCGCGGAGGCGGAGGACGCCGTCCAGGAGACCTGGCTCAAGCTCAGCCGCGCCGAGGCGGACGACATCCACAACCTCGGCGGCTGGCTGACCACGGTGACCGGCCGGGTCTGCCTGGACCTGCTGCGCTCTCGCACGGCCCGCCGCGAGGAGCCGATGGGGGACACCCACGACACGGTGCGGGCCTTCGTCCCGGACCCCGTGCTGCGGCCCCTGTCGCACATCGACCCGGCCGAGGAGGTGCTCCAGGCCGACTCCGTGGGCCTGGCCCTGCTCGTCGTGCTGGAGAACCTGGCGCCGGACGAGCGGCTCGCGTTCGTGCTGCACGACATGTTCGCCGTGCCGTTCGACGACATCGCGCCGATTGTGGAGCGCAGCCCGGCCGCGACCCGGCAGCTGGCGAGCCGGGCCCGGCGCCGGGTGCGCGGGGCCACCCCGTCGTCCGAGCCGGACCTCGGCCGGCAGAAGCAGGTGCTCGACGCCTTCCTGGCCGCCTCACGTGCCGGGGACTTCGAGGCGCTGGTGGCCCTTCTGCACCCGGATGTGCTGCTGCGGGCGGACTCGGGCGCGCTCGTCCGGGGCGCCGCCGCCTCCAAGCTGGTGCGGGGCGCGAAGGCAGTGGCGGAGCAGGCGCTCATGTTCGCCCCGTTCACGCAGTCCGCGGAGCTGGTCCTGGTCAACGGTTCGGTCGGACTGGTCAACACGCACGGGGGCCGCGTCCAGTCGGTCATGGGCGTCACGATCGTCGACGGCCGCATCACGGACCTGTACATCCTGGCCGACCCCGAGCGGCTGGAGCGGCTGGAGGTGCCCGGAGGAGCGAGGTGACCCCACGCCGGCGGTGAGTTGTCGTTTCGTATGCTGAACGGCATGCGAGATCACCAGGCCGGGCAGGCGGAACTGCGCGGCGACTGCGAGCGGTGCTTCGGGCTGTGCTGCGTCGCCCTGCCCTTCGCCGCCTCGGCCGACTTCGCGGTCGACAAGGCCGCCGGCACGCCCTGCCGCAACCTCCGGGAGGACCACCGCTGCGGCATCCATGCCAGGCTGCGGCAGAAGGGGTTCACCGGCTGCACGGTCTACGACTGCTTCGGCGCCGGGCAGCACGTCTCGCAGATCACCTTCGGCGGGCAGGACTGGCGGACCGGTCCGCCGGAGCGGGCCCGCCGCATGTTCGAGGTGTTCCCGGTCGTCCGGCAGCTGCACGAACTGCTGTGGTACCTGAGCGAGGCGCTCACCCTGCCGGCGGCCCGTCCCGTCCACGCCGACCTGCGCAAGGCGCTGGACAGGACCCGGGAACTCACCGCCATGGCCCCCGAGGAGCTCGCCGGGCTGGACGTGGCGGCGCACCGCCAGGAGGTCAACGTCCTGCTGCTGAGGACGAGCGAGCTGGCCAGGGCCGGCATCGGGGGCCGCAAGAAGGACCGCCGGGGGGCGGACCTCATGGGCGCCCGTCTCAAGGGTGCCGACCTGCGTGGTGCCAGCCTGCGCGGCGCCTACCTCATCGCCGCCGACCTCACCGGCGCGGACCTGCGGGGCGCCGACCTGATCGGCGCCGATCTGCGCGACGCGGACCTCACGGACGCCGACCTGACCGGGGCGTTCTTCCTCACCCAGCCGCAGCTGAACGCGGCGCGGGGGAGTGCCGGGACCCGGCTGCCCACGTCGGTCACCCGCCCCGGGCACTGGACAGCGCGGGTCTGAGGCCGCTCCCGTATCGCTGAAGAACCTCTGCCGTGGTTGGCGTGCACCTCGATCTTCGGTAGGTTAGGTGAGGCTTACCTAAGGAGGTCTGGGATGGGTGACGACAGCCACGGCTGGACGGCGGCTCCCGCCGCCGCGGAGCGGGCGCGCTCGGTGCTCGCCGCCGCGTGGTCCTGCGCGGTGACCGCGGAGGGCACGCGAGAGGAACTGGTCGGCGCGCACAGCGTGGAGGAGGACGGCCGGGTGCGTCTGGCCGTGCCCGAGGACAGCGCCCTGCTCGCGGCCGCGATCTGCGCGCCCCGCGGCGAGCCGTCCGCGGTGCTGGAGTTCGCCGACGTCGCACCCGTCCCCGTCCGCAGCCGCATCCGCGCCCGGCTGTGGCTGGCCGGCTGGTTCGCCGTCGACGGGGAGGAACTCGTCTTCACGCCCACGCGGGTGGTGCTGCGCAGGCCGTCCGGTTCCGTGGTCGTGGACCTCGGCGAGTTCGCCGCCGCAGCGCCCGACCCGCTCACCACGGCCGAGGCCCGGCTGCTGACCCACCTCGCCGACTGCCACGCCGACGCCGTCGAGCGGCTCACCCGGCTCGTCGACTCCGGCAGCCTGTACGGTGCCGTCCGGGTCCAGCCGCTCGCCGTCGACCGGCACGGACTGACCCTGCGCATCGAACGCGCCCGCGCCCACGGCGACGTACGCCTGGCGTTCCACGCGCCCGCCGACGACGTCGCTCAGCTCACCGAGCGCATGCACACCCTGCTGTCCCAGGCCAGTGCGGCGTCCTGCCCGCGAGCCCTACAGCGGCAGCGCACAGACGGCGACGGGTGAGGGGAAGGGCGCGCCCGCGCGGCGCAGTTCACCGCTCGCCTCGTCCACGTGGAAGACGGTGACGGTGGAGGACTTCTGGTTCGCCGCGAACAGCAGTGTGCCCTCCGGCGAGAGGGCGATCTGACGAGGGAAGTCCCCGCCGACCGGCACCGTGTCGAGCAGCCTGAGCCGGGCGCCGCCGGCCTCGACGGCGTAGCGGGTGAGGCTGTTGTGGCCGCGGTTGGCGAGGTAGGCGTACCTGCCGTTCGCGGTCACCAGGATCTGCGCCGGATAGTTCGTGCCCGAGCCGGTGCCCGTGGACTGTGCCTCGCCGACGGTCAGCCGGCCGGAGGCCCGGTCGTACGCGCAGACCGCCACCGTGTTGTCGACCTCGTTGGCGAGGTAGGCGTACCGGCCGCCCGGGTGGAACGTGAGGTGGCGCGGTCCGGCGCCCGGCCGGGTGTGCGCCTGCGCGACCTCGGTGAGCGTGCCGGCCTTCTCGTCCAGCCGGTAGGTGTAGACGGTGTCCGTCCCCAGGTCGACGGCGAGCACATGGCCTCCGTCCGGGCTGGTGACGAACTGGTGGGCGTGCGGGCCCTCCTGGCCGGGGCCGGGCGGCGGGCTGGAGTGCCGTACGAGGCCGGTGCGCTCGCCGAGCGCGCCCGAGGCGTCGATGGGATGCACCGCCACACTGCCCGAGCCGTAGTTCGCGCTGAGCAGCCAGCGTCCACCCGGGTGCACCGACAGATGGCAGGGGGCCGCGCCGCCGGTGCCGCGGCTGCCCAGGACCTTCCGGTCGGACAGCCGGACGGCGGTCACGGCACCCGCGTCGCGCTCGTCCACCGCGTACAGCGTGCCGCGGTCCGGGTGGTGCGCGAGGTACGACGGGTCGCCGACGCCGGTGATCGTGCCGTCGGCGCTGATCCGGCCCGTGGCCGGGTCGTACGTGGCCAGGCCGATGCCCTTGCCGCCGCCCTCGACGGAGGTGTAGGTGCCCAGGTGGAGGGGGCGGGGCCCGGAGGGGCGCCGGTCCGCGCGGGACGGGCCGGCACTCGCCTCGGGCGCCGTGCTCGGCGTCGACGTCGACGTGGGCGCGGGTGCGTCGTCGCAGGACGGCAGGGCCGCCGCGGCGGCCCCGCCCGCCAGTGCGCCGACGAACCGGCGCCTGCTCCAGCCACCACTGTCCATGTCGCCCCTCAGGTCGTCACCGGTCCCCATCGTGACAGCCACCTTGGCGTTTCCCCGCCGCCGGGTGCAAATACGGCAGCGGGTGGCGCGAGGTGCGAGAGCCGGACAGGGTGCCGGGAAGGGCGGGCTACCAGTTCCCGTCCTCGATCGGCTCGCCCGGGGCGTCCCCCAGCTGCTGGGTCTGACCCGGAGTGGGCGGCTGCCAGGGCTCGTGGTCGTCGCCGAGCCAGTCGCCGACCGGCTTGACGGACCGGAGCGTGTCCGTGGGGGCGAGATCCTCCGCGTCCTGGTCGAACCAGTCGAACCAGGGCAGGCCCGCGCGGGTGTACGCGGCCCGGTCCACCGGCGACGGCGGCGCGGCCTCGCCGGTGATGCGGCGCCACTCCGGCGGCGTGACCAGGTGCACGAACACCCGCCCCGCCGGGGCCTGCGACCAGTCCGAGAGCGGCCGGTCGTCCTGGTACACCTCCTGCCGCATGGAGCCGCCGACGCCCAGGCCCATCGCCACGGCCGCGCGCGGAGCACTCGACGGCGCGGCAGCGGCGGCGGGCGCCGGGACCGCCCCCGGCGCGGGAGGGGCCGCCATGGGCATCGGGGCCCCGAAGGACGCGGGCGGGGCCGCCATGGGCATCGCGGCGCCGAAGCCGCCGGACCCGGCGGTGGGCAGGCCGCCCGGCATCGCGGCGCCGTAACCACCCGGCGGGGGCATCACCCGAGTCCGCTCCGCGCGCTGCCGCTCCTCCTCACGCCACCGCGCCAGCTCCCGCTGGTTCAGCGCGAAGGACCGCAACTGGACCCCGCCCCACACCTCCTCGCCCGTGACCTGCCCCTCCACGGTGGCGCCCAGGCCGAGCGGGACGGCCACGAACTGCCGGACCGTGCCCGTGCCGGAGTTGATGCCGTCCAGCCAGGGCTGGCGGGGGAGCACCACGTAGTTCTGCGGTCCGCGCGCCAGGCGGTCGCTCCAGGGGCGGCCCGAGACCGCGCACACCTTGCCGACGCCGACCTGGAGGGCGGCCGGCTCCGAGGTGCCCGCGAAGCTCAGCCACATCGCCTCACGCAGATACACGGGGAGCATCACACCGCCGCGCGACCGCCACTCCTCGGGGACACGGTCCGCGTAGTCCGCGACCCGCCGCACCGGGAACTCGCCCAGCCCCGGAGGCAGCGGATGGGTGCCGGTCTCCGGCAGGCGCAGGGTGCGGATGAAGCGGACCGCCACCCCGCCCGGCAGCCGCAGTGTGTTCCCGTCGATCCGCACGGTCGTGTCGGCCATCGGCCCGCTCCTCGCATCAGGGGCCGGCCCCCTGCCGGCGCTCCCTCAGCGAGAACGCCCGCTGAACCCCGCGCGGTTCCGCCACAGCTGCTCCGTGACGCCCAGCCGTTCCCGCAGCCGTGTCAGCCGGGGCATCCGCGCGCGCTGTTCCCGCGAGACCCGGTCCAGCTCCTCGAACAGGCGCCGGGTGCGGTGCTCGGTGTCGAGCTCGTCGAGGATGCGGTTGACCTCCGTCAGGACGGCGCCCGGCAGCTGCCAGTGCCCGGGGTCGCGCTCGGCCTCCTCGCGCAGCAGCAGGGCCAGCTTGTCGCGGGTGCCCGCCGCGGTGCGCAGTTCCGCGGCGAGACGTTCCTCCGCCGACTCCGCGCTCGCGCTGAGGTGGGTGGTCACCAGCACCGCGAAGCTCACCACGGCGTCCGCGATCTCGGACAGCAACTGCTCCAGGGCGGCGCCCGTCTCGGGCTCAAACAGCGGCTCCGGTTCACGCTCCTTGGCGAGGTCGGTGAGGGAGCGGGCGAGCACCCGCAGCACGACCGTGCAGATCTCCAGCGTGTCCAGACCGGTGCGCATCACCACCCGGTGCAGCACGCTGTCCTGCACGCGCGGATTGAGCCGCAGACTGTCCTCGGCCTGCCGCAGGGCCGCGTCCACCTCGACGATGTCGTGATCGAGCCGGCGCGCCTCGTGCAGCTGCTTCTCGGCGCGGTGCACGGGCGTGCCGTCGGCGGCCTCCTCACCCATGCGCAGCATCAGCTGGCGCAGGCGGCGCGCCAGGCCCTCGATCGACTCGCCCGCCTCCTCCACCCACACCGGCGGAGCCAGCAGCAGGTTGCAGGCGAGTCCGACGCCCGCGCCGATCAGCGTCTCCACCACCCGGGCCCAGGCGGTGTCCCCGACGGTGGTGACGCCGAGGACGAGCATCGCGCTGATCGCGACCTCGGGTACGTACTCCTCCACCCGGACCAGCCGTCCCACCGCCAGCGACGCCACGAGGAGCAGCGCCAGGCTCCACCAGGTCAGGCCGACCAGCAGGCTGAACGCGATGGCGACCAGGACGCCGGTCACCACGGCGTTCACCCGCCGGAAGCCGTTGGTGATCGTGGCGTACAGCGTGACCTGGACGACCAGCAGCGCGGTCAGCGGAGCGGTGAGGGGCGCCGGTTCCGGGCTCAGCCGCAGCGCGATGACATACGCGATCGTCGCCGCGGTCGCGGACCGCAGCGTCTGCACGACCACCGGATCACGGCGCTTGCGCAGGATCCGCTCGGCGCGCGCCGTCCACTCACGTACCTCTCGCATCCTCGGGCAGTTCCCCTTCCCCGGCGTCACGAACGCATCCATGATCACATCCATGCAGGACGTTCACGAAGGACGTTAGTGCCGGGGGAATGCGGGGGCGACCGAGGGCGGTCAGGCGGACACCTTGTCGAGGAAGGCGTCCAGCCGGCGCGTGGTCCGCGCGATCTGCTCCTCCAGGGTGAGGCTCTCCTCGAACCGCGACCCGGTCTCCGGCGTCTTCTTCCCGCGTACGTACAGGGAACAGGCGAGGTCGGTGCACATGTAGACCCCGACGGAGTTGCCCTCGCGCCCGGCCGGGCCGGCCTTGCGCGCGGTCATCAGGGCGACGCCGCCCCGCGGGTGGGTCGTCAGGCACAGCGAGCACATGCTGCGGTGCAGGAACCCGCGCTGCGCGGCCTGGAACCGCATCGCGACGCCGACGAGCCGCCCGTCCCGCTCGGTCACCACATAGCTGCGATCCGGTGCTCCCGGGTCCCGCCACCCGAGGAAGTCGAGGTCGCCCCAGGGTCGCTCGTCGAGGTCCCGGGGCACGGCCAGGCGCTTGGCCTCTCCTTTCGAGCAGTTGATGAACGAGGCACGGATGTCCTGCTCGGTGAGCGGCTGCACGGGAGGGCTCCTCGGGAGTGGTCGGTGCGAAACCTAGGGGGTCTAGGTTTCGTGGACCGGGCCAGGGTAGGCAGCCGCGGTGAGGCGGTGCCACCGAGTTTTCGTCAGGCCCCGTCCGCCGGCGGGGCGGGCGGCCACACCCCGGCCCCGAGCACCCCCAGGGCATACGCCCGGGCCACCAGCTCCGTGCGGTTCGACGCGCCCCAGCGGGAGGACAGGCGACGCAGGTGATAGGTCACCCCGTCGGTGGTGAGGCCGGTCTCGCGGGCCGCCCGGGCCGTCGTGGCGCCGGCGGCCAGCAGGGCCAGGATGCGCGCTTCCCCCGGTGTCACCCGTTCCCGCTCGGCAGGAGCGGCGGGGGAGGGGACCGGCTCGGCATCCACCCGCAGCATCACCAGCAGGGCCGGGGTGTCCTCCGCGGTGTCGCTGACCGGATCCGCCGTCAGCTCGCCGTGCCGCTCCGCGCCGCCCGGTGCCCGCCAGCGCACCGATACCTGGTAGCGCGAGCGGTGACGCAGGCGCAGGGCCTCGGCGATGCGCTCCACCTGCGTGGCCTCCCGCGGGCTGAACAGGTCCAGCACGTCACGGCCGCGCAGCCGCCCCGGCGTCGTTCCGCACTCCGCGGCCATCGCCGGATTGGCCAGCAGCACCGCGCCGTGGACGTCGCACACCGCGACCGGCATCGCCACCCGGTCGAACAGGAGCAGGGCGCGGTTGCGCCAGGTCACGGCCTCCTGCCGGGCCAGGTCCACGAGTCTCTCCTGCCATGCCGGGCCGCTCCCGCGCAAGAGCGGCGCACCTGCTCGCCCTACACAATCATGTAGGGCCACGGCACCGTCCCCGGTACCCCGTGGATCACGCTGGAGCGCAGTACTTCCGTAGCGCGAAAGGCAGTTGCCGCGTCATGCCCCCCACCGGACAGACTCCCCCGACCGCCGACGCCCTCCCCGGCGTCCCCGTCGCCGACATCTCCGCCACCGGCCCCGGCGGTGCGCCCGTCCAGCAGGCCATGGACCTGATGCGCGAGCACGGGCCCGTGTTCGTGCGGCGGCTGTACGGGCGGGACATCCTGTTCGTGGGCGACCTCGATCTCGTGGCCGACCTGGCGGACGAGCAGCGGTTCGCCAAGCACATCGGGCCCGGTCTGGAGAACGTCCGCGAGTTCGCCGCCGACGGCCTGTTCACCGCCTACAACGACGAACCCAACTGGGCCAAGGCGCACGACATCCTGATGCCCGCCTTCGCGCTGGGCTCCATGCGCACCTACCACCCGGTGATGCTGAAGGTGGCCCGCCGGCTCATCGCGTCCTGGGACCGCGACGCCCGGGCCGGGCAGCCGGTGAACGTCCCCGACGACATGACCCGCATGACGCTCGACACCATCGGGCTCGCCGGCTTCGGCTACGACTTCGGATCCTTCGAACGGGACGAACCGCACCCCTTCGTCGAGTCGATGGTCCGCTGCCTGGAGTGGAGCATGACCCGCCTCGCCCGCGTGCCGGGCCAGGACTACTCGGCGCAGGACGCGGCCTTCCGCGACGACTCCGCCTACCTCGCCCGGGTCGTCGACGAGGTGATCGCCGCCCGCACCGGCACCGACCAGAGCGACGCCGACGACCTCCTGGCCCTGATGCTCACCGCCGCACACCCGGCCGACGGCACCACCCTCGACACCGACAACATCCGCAACCAGGTCATCACCTTCCTGATCGCCGGCCACGAGACCACCTCCGGCGCCATGTCCTTCGCGCTGTACTACCTCGCCAAGCACCCCACGGCGCTCCGGCTGGTGCAGCGCGAGGTCGACGCGCTGTGGGGCGACCGGGCCGACCCCGAGCCGACGTACGACGAGGTCGGCAGGCTGACCTACACCCGCCAGGTGCTCAACGAGGCCCTGCGGCTGTGGCCCACGGCCGCCGTGTTCGCCCGGCAGGCCCGCGAGGACACCCTGCTCGGCGGCCGCATCCCGCTGCGCGCCGGGCAGGCCGCCCTGGTCCTCACCCCGATGCTGCACCGGCAGCCGGTGTGGGGCGACAACCCCGAGCTGTTCGACCCCTCCCGCTTCACGCCCGAGGCGGAGGCCGAGCGGCCGGTGCACGCCTTCAAGCCGTTCGGCACCGGTGAACGCGCCTGCATCGGACGCCAGTTCGCCCTGCACGAGGCGACCATGCTGCTGGCGATGATCGTCCACCGTTACCGGCTCAGCGACCACGCCGACTACCGGCTCACCGTCAAGGAGACCCTCACCCTCAAGCCCGAGGGCTTCACCCTCGCGCTCACCCCGCGCACCGCCGCCGACCGCGTCCACCCGCCGCTGCCCGGCGCCGCCCCGGTCCAGGACGCCGAGTCGGCCGAGCCGCAGGGCCTGCCCGCCCGCGTCCGCCCCGGCACCGCCGCCCTCTTCCTGCACGGCAGCAACTACGGCACCTGCCGCGACTTCGCCGCGCAACTCGCCGACGAGGCCGCCGCGATCGGCTGTGCCACCGAGGTGGCGCCTCTCGACGCCTACGCGGGCGGACTGCCCGCCGACCGCCCCGTCGTCATCACCGCCGCCTCCTACAACGGCCGCCCCACCGACGACGCCACCGCCTTCACCGCCCGGCTGGAGGAGACCCACGACCTGTCCGGCGTGACGTACGCCGTCCTGGGCGTCGGTGACCGCAACTGGGCCGCCACCTACCAGCACGTCCCCACCCGGATCGACGAGCGGCTCGCCGCGTCCGGCGCCGGCCGCCTCCTGGAGCGCGCCGCCGCCGACGCCTCGGGCGACCTCTCCGGCACCGTCCGCGCCTTCACCGCGTCCCTGCGCACCGCCCTGCTGGAGCGCTACGGCGACCCGGACGCCACGGCCCCCGACCCCGGACCCGCCACCGCCTACGAGGTCCGCGCCCTGACCGGCGGCCCGCTGGACGCCCTCGCCGAACGGCACGGCCTGGTCCCCATGCGCGTCACCGAGGCGCGCGACCTCACAGCGCCCGGATACGCCCGCCGCAAGCGGTTCGTCCGGGTGGCGCTGCCGGACGGTGTCACCTACCGCACCGCCGACCACCTCACCGTCCTGCCCGCCAACGCCCCGGAGCTCGTGACCCGCGCCGCCACCGCGCTCGGCGCCGGCCTCGACACCGTCCTGGACATCCGCGCCACCCGCCCGCGCCGCGACGGCATCGCCGTGGAACGGCCCGTGACGGTACGGCAGCTCCTCACCCACCACGTGGAGCTCCAGGAGCGCCCGAGCGCCGGGCAGCTGGCCGCGCTCGCCGCCGCCAACCCGTGCCCGCCGGAGCGCGCGGCCCTGGCCGCCCTCACCGACGACCCGCGCACCCTCGTAGAGATCCTGGAGGACCACCCGGCGCTGCGCGGTGCGCTGGACTGGCCGCAGCTCCTGGATCTGCTCACCCCGCTGCGCCCCCGCCACTACTCCGTCTCCTCCTCGCCCGCCGTCGACCCCGGCCACGTGGATCTGATGGTCTCGTTGCTGGAGGCACCGGCCCGCTCCGGCAGGGGCGTCTACCGGGGCACCGGCTCCGGCCACCTCGCCACCCTCGAACCGGGTGACACCGTGTACGCACGCGTGCAGCCGTGCCGGGAAGCCTTCCGCATCGACGTCACCGGCGATGCGGCACCGGTCGTCATGGTGGCGGCGGGCACCGGCCTCGCCCCGTTCCGCGGTGTCATCGCCGACCGCGCCGCGGCCGTCGCCGCGGGCGCCGAACTCGCCCCCGCCCTGTGCTACTTCGGCTGCGACGCCCCCGACGCGGACTTCCTGCACGCCGAGGAGCTGCGCGCCGCCGAGGCCGCCGGAGCCGTCTTTCTGCGCCCGGCGTTCAGCGAGACCCCCGAGGGCGAGGTGCGGTTCGTGCAGCACCGGATCGCCGCAGAGGCCGAGGAGGTCATGGCCCTGCTGGACGCCGGAGCGCGGGTGTACGTCTGCGGAGACGGTTCCCGAATGGCGCCCGGGGTGCGGGAGGCGTTCCGTACGCTGTACCGCAAGCACACGCAGACCGCCGACGGCACCGACGAGGCCGCCGCCGAGCAGTGGCTCGACGAGCTGATCGCGCACGGGCGTTACGTCGAGGACGTGTACGCGGCCGGCTGACCGCGACGGCAGGGGAGAGGTGGGCACACGGTGGTGGACTCCTGGGAACGGGCCCGGCACATCCTTCAGGCGGCGGGCCTGGACCCCGGCAGTCTCGCCCACCTCGCCCCGCTGACCGGCGGCACGTACAACACCGTCGAGGAACTCCGCCTCACCGACGGCGGCCGCTACGTGCTGAAGATCCCGCCCGCCGCGGCCGTCCCCGGCATGCGGCACGAGAAGCGGCTGCTCGTCGCCGAGGCCGAGTTCTACCGCTCGGCCGCCCGGGCCGGGGTCCCCGCCCCGCGGGAGGTGTCCGCGGGGGAGGACTACCTGCTGATGACGGCCGTCCCGGGCGAGCCGTGGGACGACACGCTCACCGACGCGGAGCACACCGCCCTGCGGACGGAGCTGGGACGCCAGGTGGCCCGCCTGCACCGTGTGAGGGGGCCCGGCTTCGGCTACCCTTCCGGCGCCCTCGGCCCGCTCGCGCCCGACTGGCGGACGGCGTTCACGACGATGTTCGACGCCGTCCTCGACGACGCCCGGCGTTACGGAGCCCGGCTGCCGCGCCCCGTCGACGCGGTGGCCGCCACCGCCGCGTCCGCGTACGGCGCACTCGACGAGGTCACCGACGCGTGTCTGGTCCACTTCGACCTGTGGCGGGGCAACGTCCTCGTCGACCGACCCGGCGGACGGGCCCGCATCGGCGGCCTCATCGACGGGGAGCGCATGTTCTGGGGCGACCCCCTGGCCGACTTCGTCTCCCTGGCGCTGCTCGGGGACATCCGGGACGACGAGGCGTTCCTCGCGGGCTACCGGGAGGAGGGCGGCCGGGCCGGGTTCGGCGCCCCGGCCCGGCTGCGGCTCGCCCTGTACCGCGCCTACCTGTACCTGATCATGCTCACCGAGACGGTTCCCCGGCAGGCCGGCGAGGAGCAGCAGCGCTGGGTGCGGGAGAGGGTCGGCCCGGAGCTCGTCGCGGCCCTGGACGAGATCGCCGAGGGCTGCTGAACCGCGCGGTCGGCCACCGGTTAGCTCACATCGTGAAATAAGGGGTGGAGGAATGTCGCGCCGAGCCCCGCCCGACGGTATGTTGCAGGTCGGACAGGGGATGCGAGGGGATTCACATGGTGGCGCGCAACGGGCGCACGGTACGCGACCTCAGGCGGGCCAACCGCACGGCGGTGCTGCAACGGCTCTACTTCGACGGTCCGCTCAGCCGCTTCGAACTCGGTCCGGCGACCGGGCTGAGCTCCGGCTCCGTCAGCAACGTGGTCGCCGACCTGGTCGCCGACGGGCTGGTCGAGGAGGCCGGCAGCGTCGACTCCGACGGCGGCCGCCCGCGTACCCTGCTGCGCGTCGCGCCCGTCAGCGGCCACATGATCGGCGTCGACGTCGGCGAGACCCGGGTCCGCGTGGAGCTGTTCGACCTCACCCTCACCGAACTCGCCCGCGCCGAGCACCCGCTCACGCCGCAGCGGTACGAGGTCGAGGTCATCGTCGACCACATCCGGCAGGGCATCGCCGAGGTACTGGACACCGCGGACCTCGCCCCCGAGCGGCTCCTCGGCGTCGGCATCGGCGTGCCCGGCATCGTCGAGCGCACCCCCGACCGCGGCGCGCTCGTGCACGGGCAGACCATCGGCTGGGACGCCGTCCCGCTGGAGGCGCTGCTGCGCGCCGGTTCCCCGCTGCCCGACACCGTGCCGTACTTCATCGACAACGGCGCCAAGACGCTGGGCCAGGCCGAGATGTGGTTCGGCGCCGGACGCGGCGCCCGCAACGCCGTCGTGGTGCTCTTCGGCTCCGGTGTCGGCGCGAGCCTCGTCACCCCCGACGTCGACCAGGGCCGCGCCGTGGAGTGGGGGCATCTGACGGTACGGGTCCGGGGCCGCCGCTGCCGGTGCGGGGCCCCCGGCTGCCTGGAGGCGTACGCGGGCGCCGAGTCGCTGCTCGCCCGCTGGCGGGAGGAGGGCGGCCGCGTCCCGGACGGCACCGACGAGGAGACCGCCCTGACCACGATGCTCGCCGCCGCCTACCCGCCCGAGGGCACCGTGGCCGACCCAGTGGCGCTGGCCGTCCTGGAGGAGACCGCCGAGTACCTGGGCGCCGGCCTGTCCGACCTGATCAACCTCTTCCAGCCCGAGCGGATCCTGATCGGCGGCTGGGCCGGTCTGGCGCTCGGCGCGCGCTTCCTGCCCGCCGTACGCCGGCACGCCATGTCGTACGCGCTGCGCCACCCGGCCGGGAAGGTCACCGTCGACCTCGGCCGGCTCGGGCCCGACGCGGTCACGGTCGGTGCCGCGATCCTGCCCCTGGCCGACTTCTTCGCACGTGGCGGACGGCGCCCCGACCCGGCACCGAAGGACCCGCTCCCCGCCTGGCGGACGGCACTTCAGGAACGGATTCCGCGCTGAGGTTTCGCCGATCACCGCGGAGGTACTCGCGTGGCGCCCGGACCACAGAAGGGAGCACGCCGTGACCGACCACCGCCTCGAAGGACCCGGCGAGAACGGTGAGCCCATACCGCGGGACATGCCGGACCAGCAGGCCGACGACGGCGAGGACCCGTGGGAGGTCGCCCCGCGCTTCACGGGCACCGGAAAGAACGAGCGGCAGCACAGCGACGACGAGACCGACGAGCCCGCCGGTGACGTCCCCGACACGGACGAAGCGGGGACGGGCCGGCAAGGAGCACCGCGCTCGGGAGCGGTTCACCCCGAGCACCCGGTGCCGGACGAGCCCTCCGCCTGACGGGGGAGGGCATCCCACCGAGGGCCGCAGCCGGCTGTGGGGGTCGGCTGCGGCCCTCGGGCATGTCCCGGGGCGTTCGACGAGGGCCTGCGTGGTGCCCCCGTCGAGCGCCCCGGCTAAGTCAGCCCACCTTGCGCCCGTGCAGCGGTTCCGTGCTCGCCCCCGCGCCCTCCCGCAGGCCCAGCAGGAACTCCTCCAGGACCTCGGGCGCCGTGTGCTCCGGCCGCCAGCCGAGCTCCCTGCGCGCCCGCGCCGCATCCATCAGGGGCAGCCGCAGCACCGCGTCGAACAGATGCGGGGAGGCGGGCAGCAGATGCAGGCCCCAGGCGGCGGCGATCGCCGACCGGGCCGCCATGCGCGACAGCCGCACCGGACGCGCGTCGAACATCTCGCCCAGCAGCCGCGCGTCGACCGGCGGGTCGGCCGCCAGGTTGAAGGCGCCCCGGACGTCGGAGAGCAGGGCCAGCCGGTACGCGTTCGCCGCGTCGTCCGTGTGCAGCGCCTGCACCCGCAGCCCCGGGATGTCGGGCAGGTAGGGCAGCAGCTCCGGGCGGGCCAGCGGGCCGGGCAGGAAGCGTCCCCCGAAGATGCGGCGCTGCTCGCTCGCGGACTCCCGCTGGAAGAGGAAGGCGGGCCGCATCCGCACCACCCGCGTCCCCGGGTGGTCGCGCTCGAAGGTGTCCAGCGCGCGTTCCAGATAGGCCTTCTCCCGGCAGTACGCGGCGTCCGGCCAGCCGTGGGTCGGCCAGGACTCGTCCACCGCCTCGTCCTTGGGACCCGGAGAGTAGGCGCCGACCGACGAGGCGTGGATGAGCGTCGGCACCCCGGCCGCCGCCACCGCCTCGAAGACCCGCATGCTGCCGAGCACATTGGTGCGCCAGGTCGCCGCGGGGTCGTGGGTCGGCTGGAACGCCCAGGCCAGATGGATCACCGCGTCGGCGTCCGTGAACCGTTCCACCAGATCGGGCCGCTCGGAGGCCAGATCGACGGCGGCCCAGTCGGTCCTCGGAGGCGACCAGTCGGGGATCCGCCGGGCCAGCCCCAGCACCGAGTCGATCTCCGGATCCTCAGACAGGAGGCGCACCACGCTGGTGCCCACGTTGCCGGTGGCCCCCGTGACGACGACGCGCTTGCCCGTTCCGCTGCTCACCGTGCGCTCCTCTCGGCCGCGTGTTCCGCGTGAGGTGCCGAGTACCCGGGTGGGGCGGATTGCACGTGGACGAAGGAAAGCCCCGGCCGGACGGGGGAATCACGGCCGGGGCGGCTCAGGGGCGGGTCCTGCCCGGACCCACGTCTTGTTCAACGGGCAACAACCTCCGGGTGTTCCGCGCGGGGGACCCCCGCCCGGTGAGGTGCGTCACTGCTCCCGTTCGCCCAGGGTGGTCTCGGCCCACAGGTTCTCCGCCTGGAGAAGCAGCGTGCCCAGGACGGCGGTGCGGGCGGCCCCCTCCCCGGCCTGACGGCGCAGCTTCTCCTGCAACTCCTCGTGCAGCTCCCGCATCGCCTGCTCCGCCTTCTCGTCCGGCCGCGCGGTCTCGCCGCCGTCGCGCAGGCTGTCGGCCTCCGCGCGCAGGGCGTCCCCGATCAGCTCCAGCAGCCGCGCGTACGCGCGCAGGGCGGGCCCCTCCGGCGGAGCCGGCGTCCGGTTGTCGTCCACGGACACCGCGAGGGCCCGGGTGAGCGTGGTGACATGCCCGGTCACCCGGCCGAGCCGCTCGTCCTCGTCCTCCGACGGCAGCTCGTGCGGGACCCGGTGCAGGGCGCGCAGCGGCGCGTAGGTCAGACGCAGACTCTCCTGGCTCCACCGGCGTGCCGAACGCAGCGCCTTCAGCCGGTGGTCCAGCCCGGCCGAGGCTCGGACCCAGCCGTAGGCGGTCTGCGCGTCCCACTCGCCCTTCCGCAGGTCGGCGGCGACGGTGTGCAGGACGTCCCCCGCCTCCCGGGCCAGCGCCGCCAGGTTCTCCCGCACGTCCCGCAGATGGATCGGGGGCAGGACGAGCGCGTTGACGGCGACGCCGATGACCGCGCCGATCGCCGCCTGGCCCACCCGGTGCCCGACGGCGGACAGGCTCACCATGCCGGAGGAGAGGGTGAACAGCGCCGTGGTCGCCGCGTAGATGCCCTGGTCCCCGAAGCGGGGCCAGTTCGCCAGCAGCATCAGCACCGGCACGGACAGGGCGAGCGCGCCCGTCGTGTCGTCGGTGATCGCCTGCGCCCCCGAGGCGACCAGGGTGCCGACGCAGATCGCCCCGAACTGCCGGGCGCCCTGCACCAGTGAGCTGAAGACGGTGGCCTGCACCAGCACCAGCGCCACCCAGGGCGCCATCAGAGCCAGCGGGTCGCCCATCCAGACGCCACCCACCAGCCAGGCGAGCACCGCAGCCCCGGCCGCCTTCAGCGACTGGACGACCAGATCCCGCTCCCGCCCGGGCCCGCGCCACGCCGCCCGTACGGCGTTCCAGGCACCTCGCGCGTCACGCCGCACGGCATCCACCGGTCGCGCGGCGCGCGCTCCCCGCTCCAGGTCACGCATCCGCCCACGGGCCGTCGGTGCTCCCCGGGGTCGCGCGCCCGGAGCCGCTCCCGTGTCCGTGTCCCTGTCCCCGTCCTTGCCCCTGTCCCTTCGGCCGCGCAGGCCTCCCGCCACCCGCCGTACCGCACTCGTCACACGCGTCATGCACTGCGGGTATCCGCGTGACCGGGGGTTTCACGCCCCTTCACGACAGCGGGCTGCCGTCGAGGGCCGACAGGAGGTGCGCGGGGTCGGCGTAGACCGCGTCCGCGCCGGCCTCCTCCAGATCGGCACGCGGGATGCCGCCGCACAGGACGCCCACACAGCGCACCCCGGCCCCGCTGCCCGCGCGCATGTCCCACACGGTGTCGCCGACGAACACCGCCCGCTCCGCCGGCACCCCCGCCAGCTCCAGGGCGTGCTCGACCGGCTCGGGGGCGGGCTTGCCCCGCTCCACGTCGTCCGCGCTGGCCGTGGCCGCGATGGCCTCGTCCGCGTCGATCGCCCGGCGCAGCGCGCCCAGTTCCGCCCCGCCCGCCGAGGTGGCCAGCACCACCGTCCAGCCGTCCCCGTGCAGCCGCCGCAACAGCGCCCCGGCCTCCGGCAGCGCGGGGAGCCGGTCGAAGTACTGCCCGTACAGCGCCTTGTGCCCGGCGCTGATGTCGGCGTCCTGGTCCGTGTCCCGGTCGTCGCCCAGCACATGGGCGATCAGGTCGGTCGACGGCAGGCCCACGGCCCGGTGCAGGGCGTGCATCGGCACCTGGTGGCCCGCCTGCCGGAAGGCCTCCCACCAGGTCACGACATGCAGATGATTGGTGTCCGCCAGCGTGCCGTCGACATCGAACACGGCCGCCCGTCCCGCGCTTCCCATAAGTGCAGTCCCTTTCTCTCCGGCCGCGCGGGTACCACGTCAGCGGCCCGCCACGCCGGACGGCAGCCGCCGCTCACGCGTCCAGGCCAGAAGTTCCCCGAGGGACCACGTGGTCACCACCCGCTCCGGCGGCACCCCGCACTCCTCCGCCCGCGCGCATCCGTTGATCTGCCAGTCCAGCTGCCCCGGCGCGTGCGCGTCCGTGTCGACGGAGAACAGCACCCCCGCGTCCACGGCCCGGCGCAGCAGCCGCCGCGGCGGGTCGAGCCGCTCCGGCCTGCTGTTGATCTCCAGGGCCGTGCCGGTCTCCGCGAGCGCCGCGAACACCTCGTCCGCGTCGAACTCCGACTCCGGCCGCCCCCGGCCGGTCACCAGCCGCCCGGTGCAGTGCCCGAGCACGTCCGAGTGCGGATCGCGTACGGCGGCCACCATCCGCCGGGTCATCGACCGGGCGTCCATGCGCAGCTTGGAGTGGACCGACACCACCACCACGTCGAGCCGGTCCAGCAGTTCCGGCTCCTGGTCGAGGGCGCCGTCCTCGAGGATGTCGCACTCGATGCCGGTCAGCAGCCGGAACGGCGCCCAGGTCTCGTTCAGCTCCGCCACCACGTCCAGCTGCTCCCGCAGCCGCTCGGGCGACAGCCCGCGCGCGACCGTCAGCCGGGGCGAGTGGTCGGTCAGCACCGCCCACTCGTGACCGAGTTCCGCGGCGGCCCGCCCCATCTCCTCGATCGGGCTGCCGCCGTCCGACCAGTCGGAGTGCAGATGGCAGTCCCCGCGCAGCAGCGCCCGCAGCTTCTGCCCGCCCCGCACGGCGGGCGGCTCGTGCGCCTCGCCCTCCAGCTTCTCCAGATAGCCCGGCACCTGCCCGGCCAGCGCCTCCCGCGCCACCTGCGCGGTCTTCGGGCCGACCCCCTTGAGCCCCTCGAGCGAGCCGTCCGCCGCCCGCCGGCGCACCTCATCCTCGCCCAAATCCTTCAGCACCCGCGACGCCGTACGGAAGGCGCGCACGCGGTAGGTCGGTGCCAGGGACCGCTCCAGCAGGAAGGCGATCCGCTCCAGTGCCTCGACGGGGTCCATCGCCACCTCCACCTCAAGGGTTCCCCAGCGCCCCGCGGGCCGCACCCGGCAGGCGCCGTTTGCCCGGTTTCCCCCCGGGTACTGCGATCGTCCCGACCCCGCCGACTTGGAGGCCCCTCATGCCCGACCCCAGCGCGTCACCCGGCAAAGTCGCCGTGATCACCGGCGCCGACTCCGGCATCGGCCGGGCCACCGCCGTACGCCTGGCACAGGCGGGCATGGACGTCGGCATCACCTATCACCGCGACCGCGAGGGCGCCGAGGAGACGGCCGACGAGGTGCGCTCGCACGGCCGGCGGGCCGAGGTCGCCCGGATGGACCTCACCCGGCTGCCCGACGCCGCCGACATCGTCGACGAGCTGTGCGAGCGGCTCGGCCGCATCGACGTGCTGGTCAACAACGCCGGCACCGGCACCATGACGCCCTTCCTCGACCTGGAGCTGTCCGACGTGCGCGAGGTCCTGGACGTCGACCTCGTGGGACCGTTCCTGTGCGGGCAGAAGGCGGCCCGGCACATGATCGGGCACGGTGAGGGCGGCCGGATCATCAACGTCACGTCCGTCCACGAGCACCAGCCGCGGGTGGGCGCCGCCCCCTACTGCGCCGCCAAGGGCGGTCTCGGGCTGCTCACCCAGGTCATGGCGCTCGAACTGGCCGAGCACCACATCACCGTCAACGCCGTCGCGCCCGGGGAGATCTCCACGCCCATGACCGGGCAGGAGGACACCGACCCGCACACCGAGAGCCGTCCGGGCATTCCGCTCGGCCGGCCCGGTGACGCCCGCGAGGTCGCCGCCGTCATCGCCTTCCTGGCCGGCCCGGACGCCTCGTACGTCACCGGGGCGTCCTGGAGCGTCGACGGCGGCATGCTCCGGATGGGCCCGCAGGCCGGCTCCCATCTGACCGGCCACGACTGGCGCCGCCCCTGAGGGGCCCGGCCGGTCCGGCGGGCGCCCCGAACCCGCGCGGGCGCCCGTTGCGTTCTACGCTCGAAGCATGACCGAAAGCGCGAGCCCGTACATATCCCACCCGCGGATCATGGTGCTCGGGGTACAGCCGGGCACACCGCCGTTCCGGATCGTGCAGATCGACGGCCAGGTGGTCGGGGAGGCCCGGGCCGTCACCGACGTGCTGGCCGCCGCGGCCGCGTTCGGCATCACCGTGCACGACATGGACGATCCGGACGTGGTCCGCTGGGTGGGCGGCGACAAGTTCACCTGGACCGTGCACTAGGCCGTGTCCGCACCCGGGGCCCGGCGGCCGTGTGTCAGGCCTTGTCGGCCGACGGTTCCCTCTCCGCGCGGCTCCGTCGCGGCTTGCGCGCGTGCACGGCCCTGCTGAGGCGGCGCCCCAGGAGCAGGTAGCCGATGAGCGCGCCCGTGGTGTTGAGGATGACGTCGTCGATGTCGAAGGCGCGCCCGGTGATCAGGGCGCCCTGCGCGAACTCCACCAGGAGCATCACGATCGCGGTCAGGAACAGCACGCGCAGAATGCCGCGGGTGCGGGGCGCGACCACGGGCACGAGGACGCCGAAGGGAATGCCCAGCAGGATGTTGCCGCCGATCTGCTTGACGGCGTCCCGCAGTTCGGGCTGGTCGAGATAGGCCTTCAGGGAGTTGCCCGGTGTCAGGTTGCTGTGGGTCAGCGCCTCCGAGGCGGGGGAGGGCTGGAGGGTCAGCCGGGCCAGCACCACGGCGAAGGCGACCATGAACAGGAACGCGCACAGCATCGCCAGCAGCCGGGCGGGCCACGGGAGCGGGCGTCGCTCGCTCCCGGACCCGGTGGTCCGGGGACGTGAGGCTGCACTGGCCATGGGGTGTCCTCCACTCTTCAACGTCCCGGCGTGACAAGGCGGTTACCCCCGGGCGGGCCGACGATGCCGTGGGGGGTCGTTACCGGCCACGGTCCCCGGCGACGTCGCCGGGGACCGCTCCCACCCTCGGTTGCCCGCGTTGCGCCGGGGCACTCCACCGCCGTCCCGGCTCCGCGGAGGCCGATCAGCTGCCGTAGGAGACCCGCACCTCCTTGAACCCCAGGGAGCGCAGCAGGCCTTGGAGCATGCCGGTGGTGTTCGACTCGGCGCGCGCGGTCAGTTCGCTCTCCTTCGCCGCGTCGCCGATGTGCCGTACCGCGAGCTTCTGCACGGCCTGCTCGCCGTTGGGGTTGTCCGAGAAGATGTCGCCGAGGCGGTCGAGGAGACCGCGCTGCTTGGAGACCGCGTAGGAGCGGTCGGGGTCGAGGGCGGGCTTGCCCAGCCGCGCATGCGGCAGCCGGAGGGTGGCGGACGTGCGGTCCTCGTTGACCTTCACGTCGTTCTCGCCGACCTTGCCCAGGTCGACATAGGCGTCGACGGTGCCCGCGCCGACGTACAGCGTGCGGGTGCCGCGAATCGCGTCGGGCAGGAGCTTGGTGTCCTTCTCCAGGTCCACGACGACCTGGAAGTTGCCCGAGGCCGCGTCGTAACGGCTGATGTCCTGGATGGACTTCAGCAGCGCGGGACCGGACCGGTCGTGCGTCTCGGTGCCGAACAGGTCCTTCAGGCCCGGGAGCACGCTCAGCCGGAGCCCGGCGAAGAACACGACGAGCACCAGCACGAGCGCGGCCACCACTTTCGCCCAGCCGGGCATGCGCCTGGGGAGGCGCTTGACGGGAGTCGTCATGCGACGGCCCTCCTTCCTACTGTCCGGATGCCCGCGACGTCCGCCGCCAGACCGCCGGGTTCAGGATGGGGCGACCTCGGCGGGGAGCGCACGGGGCGCACGCGGTCAGGGACGGGAGGTCGCCTCCGGCTGCTCCAGTGCCGCCTCCAGCGAAGGTTGCGGGGGCAACAGCCGGGACAGCCCGGTGATCCGCAGGACGCGCAGGGTCAGCGGGTGGGAGCAGACCAGGAGCACCTGTCCGCGCCGGTCGAGCACCCGGCTGCGGGCCCGGTACAGCAGGCGCAGGCCGGAGCAGTCGAAGAACTCGATCCCGCTGAGGTCGATCACGACCCGGGCGCCGGGGCGGCCCGTCTCCCGGTCCAGATGCGGGGTGATCTCCGCGGCCGCGGCGAGGTCGATCTCGCCGCGGAACTCCAGCACCGTGTGCCCCCGTTCCTGGCGGACGCGCAGATGCCGGGTGAGCGGTGCAGGTTCCTGCCGCACGACGAGATCGCCTCCAGCCTGCTCCGTGCGTGGGGAGGGGCCACGGCCTCAACACCGTTCCCCGTCCCGCAAGTTACCCCCCATCGAGTGAATTTGAGCATGTTCGATTGACATATGTCTTTGAATTGCGGCCGAGATGGCCGAGGTTCGCGCCGGAGTGTGCGCCGGTGTCGTTCCGGGGGGTGCGCCGCAGGGGGCCGGGGGGCTACGACAGGGCGTGCCAGGCCTTGGTGAGCGCTTGGCGGAACTGCTCCGCCTGGTGTGCCGTGAGGTCGCGCACCATCCGGTCCTCCAGCTCCCGGACGGGTCCGGCATGCCGGGCCAGCAGCTCGCGACCGGAGTCGGTGAGCATGATCAGCAGCTCCCGGCGGTTGCGGGGGTTGCGCTCCCGGCGCACCAGTCCACGGCCCTCAAGGGAGCGGACCAGGTCCGCGATGGACTGCGCGGTGACGAAGGAGTCGCGCGCCAGCTGGGCGGCCGACAGCCCGTCGTGCCGCTCCAGCACGGTCAGCGCCGTGTACTGAAGAGCGGTGATGCCGGAGGGTCTGACCAACTCGTCCAGATGGGAGCGCACGACGAGCTCCACCTGCTTGACCATGTAGAGCAGGGAAGGGGGCGCCTTGGTCACCTGTGAGTCGAGCATGGAGGCAGGCTAGACCATTGACAGGATTCCTGTCTGTGCAGAGACTGCGCACAGACAGGAATCCTGTTTGTTGAAGTCTTGGCGACGACGCTGGGAGCGGCGATGACCACCTTCGAGAGCACACCCGGGCAGTTGTTCATCGGGGGCCGATGGCGCGAGGCCGCCGACGGGGCACGCACAGAGGTGGTCGACCCGTCCCGTGGCACCGTCGTCACCACGGTGGCCGAGGCCGGCCCCGCCG
Source organism: Streptomyces sp. NPDC043685 (assembly GCF_056436585.1). NCBI lineage: Bacteria > Bacillati > Actinomycetota > Actinomycetes > Kitasatosporales > Streptomycetaceae > Streptomyces > Streptomyces sp. NPDC043685. Next base: position 871,875 of record NZ_JBWKCH010000003.1, read on the forward strand.
ACGTCGACGCGGCCGTACGCGCCGCCCGCGAGGCCTTCGACGACGGAGCCTGGTCCGGTCTCAGCGGCCGGGAGCGCGGCCGGGTGCTGCACCGGGTCGCCGGGCTGATCCGCGAGAACGCCGACGAGATCGCCGCCCTGGAGAGCCTCGACGTCGGCAAGCCGATCACCCTGTGCGGCGCGGTCGACGTGGCCAACGCGGCCAACGACTACGAGTACTACGCCGGCCTCGCCCAGAGCCAGGACGGCGCCCTGCGCGACGTCCCGATGAACGCCCTCGCCTACACCAAGCGCGAGCCCCTGGGCGTGGTCGCCGCGATCACACCGTTCAACTTCCCCCTCATCCTGGCCGGTTCGAAGCTCGCCCCGGCGCTGGCGGCCGGCAACACCGTCGTCCACAAGCCCGCCGACGAGACCCCGCTCAGCGCCCTGTACATGGCCCGGCTGCTCCAGGAGGCGGGCGTACCGGACGGCGTGGTGAACGTCGTGACGGGCACCGGCCCGGTGGCGGGGGAGGCGCTGCTGCGGCACCGGGGCGTCGACAAGGTCGCCTTCACCGGCTCCACGGCGATCGGCCGGTATGTGGCGAGCGTCGCGGGCGAGGCCCTCAAGCCCGTCACCATGGAGCTCGGCGGGAACGCCGCCCACCTCGTCTTCGAGGACGCCGACCTGGAGAAGGCGGTCGGCGCCGTCATCAAGGGCTTCGTCTTCAACACCGGCCAGTTCTGCATGGGCGGCCCGCGCCTGCTGGTGGCCCGCTCGGTGTATCCGACCCTGCTCGGCATCCTCGCCGAGGCCGTGCCCGGTGTGCCGGTCGGCGACCCGCGCGACCCGGCCACGGTCGTCGGCCCGATGGCGGCCGAGAAGCACCTGAGGAAGGTCGAGGAGTACGTCGCCCTGGCCCGCAAGGAGGGCGCCCGGATCGTCTGCGGCGGTGAGCGGCTCGACCTCGACGGCGGCTACTACTACAAGCCCACCGTCATCGCCGACCTGGCGAACGACTCCCGCGTGATCCAGGAGGAGATCTTCGGCCCCGTTCTCACCGTCCAGCCCTTCGACGACGAGGACCAGGCCGTCGCCCTCGCCAACTCCACGCCGTACGGACTGGCCTCGGGCGTCCAGACCACCGACCTCGCCCGCGCCCACCGGGTCGCCGACCGGCTCCAGGCGGGCATCGTCTGGGTCAACGACTGGGCGATGCTCGACCCCGCGGTGCCCTTCGGCGGGGTCAAGGACTCCGGCTACGGCCGCGAGTACGGGCCCGAGGCCCTCGCCGGTTACACCAAGGTCAAGTCCGTCGTCGTCTCGCTCGGCTGAGACACCGTCAAGGAGTCATCGCGATGCCCACCACCACCCGTGCCGCGGTCGTCGAGTCCGGCGGCGCGCCCTTCACCCTCTCCGACGTCGTCCTCGACGAGCCCGGCCCGCACGAGGCGCTGGTCCGCATGGTCGCCGGCGGTCTGTGCCACACCGACCTCGGGGTGGCGAGCGGCGGACTGCCCTTCCCCCTGCCCGGGGTCCTCGGTCACGAGGGGGCGGGCGTCGTCGAGGCCGTCGGCCCCGCCGTCACCGGCGTCGCACCCGGCGACCACGTCCTGCTCTCCTTCACCTCCTGCGGTGACTGCCGCAACTGCCGTGGTGGGCACCCCGCGTACTGCGCGACGTGGCTGCCGCTGAACCTGATCGGCGGCAGCCGGGCCGACGGAACGAGCACCATCAGCCGGGACGGCCAGGCCCTCGGCGGCCACTTCTTCGGCCAGTCCTCCTTCGCCGAGCGGGCCCTGGCGGACGAGCGCAGCCTCGTCAAGGTCGACCCGGACGTGCCGCTGGAGTCGATCGCCCCGCTGGGCTGCGGCGTGCAGACCGGTGTCGGGGCCGTGTGGAACGTCCTGAAACCGCAGACCGGCGGCACGGTCGTGGTCCTGGGCGCCGGAGCGGTCGGCCTGTCCGCCGTGATGGCGGCCGCCCTCACCCCCGCCACCAGGATCGTCGCCGTCGACCGGGTCGCCGAACGCCTGTCGCTGGCCCGGGAACTGGGCGCCACCCACACCGTCGACACCAGCGGGACGGACCTCGCCCCCGCCCTCGCCGAGATCACCGGCGGGCAGGGCGCGGACGGGATCGTGGAGACCACGGGCAACGTCGCCGTCCTGCGCCAGGGCGTCGACGCGCTGGCCGCCCGCGGCACGCTGGTCGTCGTCGGCGCCCCGCCCTTCGGCACGGAGGTCGCCCTCGACGTCAACGGCCTCCTTGGTGGCAAGCGGATCGTCGGCCTCACCCTCGGCGACAGCGAGACCCAGACCATGATCCCGGCCCTGGTCCGCCTGGTGAAGGACGGCCGCCTCCCGCTGCACCGGCTGATCAGCACGTATCCCTTCGGGGACATCGACCGGGCGGTCCAGGACATGAGGTCGGGCAAGACGATCAAGCCGGTTCTGACGTTCTGACACCGCCGCAGGCGGCTCCGCGGCCCTGCGGGCCTGGTCGCGGACCGTGCCGGGGTCGGCGCTTGACCGGCCCCCCGGGGGCCCGGCCCCCTCACGCCCGCGCGGCGCCGCCGGGCCGTACGGCTCGGGCGGTGTAGCGAGGTCCGGGCGGACGGCCGCCAGGTCCTCTGGCAACTCGTCCGTCCTCTGGATGCGCCGATCACGGGCCACCCAGCCGCCCCGACCGGACGGATCGAAGACGAGCCCAGCGCCCACAGGCAAGCCCTGGCTCGCGTGCCTGCGGGCTGTGTGTGCCCTGCGCCCGCGTGCCTGTGCTGTTCGCTGTGTCCTGGCTCGCGTGCCTGCGCGGCTGGATGTGCCCTGGGCCCGCGTGCCCGGGGGGCTCGGTGTGTCCTGGCCCCGCGTGCCCGCGCTGTGCGGTGTGCCCCGACCCGCGTGCCTGCGGAGTTGGGTGTGCCCCGACTTGCAGGCTCGCGCGGCTGGGTGGGCTCTGGCCCGCGTGCCTGCGCTGTGCGGTGTGCCCCGACCCGCGTGCCCGCGGGGCTCGGTGTGTCCGGCCCGCGCGCCCGCGCTGTGCGGTGTGCCCTGGGCCCGTGTTCCCGCGTGGCTCGGTGTGCCCTGGCTTGCGTGCCCGCGTGGCTCGGTGTGCCCGGGGCCGCGCGCCCGCACGGCTCGGTGGGCCCCGGCCCTCGTGCCCGGCGCGGCCGGTCCCGCGTGTCGGCCCGCCCGACCGGCCGCCCGGGCACGCCGTTCGCCCGGTCAGTCGTTCAGCAGCACCAGTTTGCCCGTCGTGCGGCCGGTGTCTCCCAGGGTGTGCGCCTCGGCCGCGTCCGACAGCGGGAACGTCCCGGCGATCGTGGCGCGCAGCTTCCCCTGCTCGATCAGGCCCGCGATCGCCTCCATGCCGCCGCGGTCCGCGTCCACCAGCATCCGCAGCGCCCGCACTCCGAGCCGCCCGGCCTGCTCGTAGAGCTCATCCGAGCCGCCCGGGAGGATCGAGACCAGCACACCGCCGACGCGCAGCACCCGCAGGGAGTGCAGCGAGGTGTCGCCGCCGATCGTGTCCAGGACGACATCGACGTCCTTCACTGCCTCGGTGACGTCCGTCTCGCGGTAGTCGATCGTCTCGTCGACGCCGAGCTCGCGCAGGAACCCGTGCTTGCCCGCGCTGGCCGTGCCGATCACGTAGGCGCCGCGCGCCTTGGCGATCTGCACCGCCACATGCCCGACCCCGCCCGCCGCCGCGTGGATCAGCACCCGCTGCCCGGGCCGGAGGTCCGCGTGCTCGGTCAGCGCCTGCCAGGCGGTGAGCGAGACCAGCGGGAGCGCGCCCGCCTGGGCGTGGTCGACGCCGGCCGGCTTCCGGGTCAGGGCCCGGACGGGGGCGATGACGTACTCGGCGTGCGAGCCGTGCCCGTAGGGGTACGGCAGCATGCCGAAGACCTCGTCACCGGGCGCGAAGGCCACGACACCGATGCCGACCGCCTCCACCACCCCGGAGACGTCCCAGCCGAGGACGAAGGGCGGCTCGCCCAGGAAACCGCCGGTGGCGCGATGCTTCCAGTCGGTCGGGTTGACCCCGGCGGCCCGCACCCGGACCAGCACCTCGTTGGGCTTGGGTGCCGGGCGCTCGATCTCCACTTCCTTGAGGACCTCGGGACCGCCGAGGACGTCCTGGCTGATGGCTCGCATCGTGTTCTGTGTGCTCATGGTCAACCAGCGTGCCGGTCCGCACGCCGGTCGCCAATGGCAAGATTGCCAACCTTCGATAGGATCGTGCCATGCGACGTGAACGTGTGGTGGTCCTGGCCCTGGACGGGGTGTACCCCTTCGAGCTGGGCATCCCCAGCCGGATCCTCGGCGCGGCCGACGACCGGTACGAGGTCCTGACCTGCTCGGTCGACGGCCGTCCGGTGCGCACCAACGCGGACTTCGGCATCACCGTGGAGCACGGCCCCGAGGCCCTCGCCACGGCCGACACGGTGGTGATCGCACCCGTCGCGCCCGCCCACCTCACCGACGAGGTGTCCGGCGACGTCCTGGCCGCGCTGGCGCTCATCCGCCCCGGCACCCGCATCGTCTCCATCTGCACCGGCGCCTTCGTCCTCGCCGCCGCCGGCCTGCTCGACGGGCGCCGGGCGACCACCCACTGGCAGGTCGCCGACCGGTTCCGGCGCATGTTCCCGCGCGTCGACCTCGACCCGGACGTGCTCTTCGTCGACGACCACCCCTTCCTCACCTCCGCCGGAGCCGCCTCCGGCGTGGACGTCTGCCTGCACCTCGTGCGCAAGGACCACGGCAGCCGGCTGGCCAACAGTGTCGCGCGCCGCTGCGTCGTCCCGCCCTTCCGGGACGGCGGCCAGGCCCAGTACATCGAGCAGCCCGTCCCCGAACAGGGCCCCGCGAGCACCGCCGCCACCCGCGCCTGGGCCCTGGAGCGCCTTGGTGAACCGCTCACCCTGGCCGATCTGTCCGGCCACGCCCGGATGAGCCAGCGCACCTTCGCCCGCCGCTTCCACGACGAGGTCGGTCTCAGCCCCGGCCGCTGGCTGATCCAGCAGCGCGTGTCCCGGGCCCGGCACCTGCTGGAGTCCAGCGACCTGACAGTGGATCAGATCGCCGGCCGGGTCGGTTTCGCGACCGCCGCCTCCCTGCGTCAGCACCTCAACGCGGCGATCGGCGTCTCCCCGCAGGCCTACCGCCGCACGTTCCAGACGGCCCGCTGACGCCAGGGCGACCCGTCCCACCTGCCAATCGTCCAATTCGACTGCCAGCAAGGACATTTGTCGACGTGTTGCCTTCCGTCACGACGTGACGGAACCCTCACCTCCGGCCGGGGGGCGAGGTTGATCCTTTCGGGTCCAAACCCGATAAGGTTCCGATCGGCGCTGCGAGTTGACGCGATCGCGTTCGGCCGACTCGCGGTGCGTACTCATGAGTGCGGTCCACACCCCCCCGTTCGATCGTGTTGCCTCGAAGGATGCAGATGGAACTCGCCACTCCGCCACCGGCGGCGCGGGCCCCTGTCGCCTGGTACAGCTGGTGGTTGTTGCCGCTGGGCTTGGGAGGCGGGACCGTTGCCGCCACGTTCATGAGCTCGGAGCGAATAACCACGGCCGTCGCCGGAGTCGCGGCGACGGCGGCCGGTGCCGTGTGCGTACGCCTGCTGCTGCGCACCCGGGCCCAACTGCACCGGGCGGAGACCTCCTTCCGTGCCACGCAGGCCGAGCACAACCAGCAGTGGCAGCAGCATGTGGCAGGCCTGGAACGCAAGTTCGCCGCCGATCGCGCCGGGCTGGAATCCCGGCTCAACGAGCAGAACGCGACCTATGAACGGCGCCTGGCCGACCAGAGCGCCGCGTACGAGACGCAGCTCGCCGACCAGAGCGCTGCATACGAGGCACAGCTCACCGAGCGGTCCCGGGCCTATGAGGAGCGGCTGACCGAACAGACCACGTCCTACGAGGCCCGGCTCGCCGAGCAGGCCGAGGCCTGGCAGGAGCAGCTCTCCCACCAGCTCGCGGCCGTCGCCCTGCTCGCCGACGAACAGCTGCCCGACGCGATGGAGAAGCTGCGCGCCGGCGAGGCCGTCGACGACCTGCTGCCCACGGTCAGCCAGTGCGCCAAGGTCAGTGCGGAACTCCAGGCCGAACTGCGCAAGCTGCTGCGCACCTCCCTGATCGGCCTGGAGGCGGAGTTCGACCGCTCCACCTCCGCCGAGCAGGCCGTGATCAGCATCGGCAACCGCATCCACGTCCTGACCAGCAAGCTCCGCGGCCGGCTGCACGAGATGCAGGGCGAGCACGGCCGGCTGCCCGCCGTCGCCCGCGGCCTGATGGAGCTCGACCAGGAGCTCGGCCCCGCCGACTCCCTCGCCGCGAGCATCGGTGTGCTCGGCGGCTCGGACCGGCCCGGCCGGCAGTGGCAGGAGCCGCAGCGGCTGCTGAGCGTGGTGCGCGGAGGCATCGGCCGGATCAAGGACTTCCACCGGATCCAGGTGCGCCATCTGCCCGAACTCGGCGTCGACGGCGGCCTGGTGGACCACCTCACGCTGATCCTGGCCCACCTCCTGGACAACGCGGCCCGCTACTCGCCGCCCACCGAGCCGGTCCTCATCTCCGGCAAGGAGGTGCCCAACGGCGTCGGCATCGAGATCCAGGACTCCGGCAAGGGCCTGAGCGAGGAGAAGAAGCGCGAGGCCGAGCACGCCCTCGCGGGCACCGCGCCCGGCGCGGGCCTCGGCGGCATCACCGAGGACGCCAGCATCGGCCTCCGGGTCGTCGGCGCCCTGGCCCGTCGCTACGGCATCCGCGTCACCTTCGCGGACTCGCCGTGGCTCGGCACCTCCGTGGTGGTCGTGGTCCCGCACAAGTACTTCAGCCCGCTGCCCACGGCCGTGACCGCACCGGCCCCACCCGCTCAGGAGGTCCGCGCCGCCGCGGCCACCCCGGCCCGCGAGACGGTCACCACGTCCGCCCCGCCGGCCGAGACCGGGGAGACCACGCCCGGCGGGCTGCCCCGGCGCCGCAGCAGGCGCAACGAGACGGAGGCGTCCAAGCCGGCCGAGCGGACCGACCGGACCGGCCGGGGAACCGTCGCCGCCGTCCCGCCGGACGCGTCCTTCTCGGGCCTCGCCGCCTTCGCCACCGCCGGACGCGACGCGGCGGAGGCCTCCCCGGCGGCCGACGACGGCGACACCCGCGCCGGCCGCGCGTACACCGAGCACCGCACCGAAGAGAGCGACCACTCCTCATGACGCAACAAGGAACAGACGTGAGCTGGGCGCTCCGCGATCTCGTCGAGAGCATCCAGGAGATCCGCTTCGCCCTCGTGGCCTCCAGCGACGGCAAGGCCATCACCTCCTACGGCGCCGAAGACCCCGACGACGTCGACCGCTTCGCCGCCGTGGTGGCCGGACTGCAGGCCCTGGCCCAGCCGGTCGCCGAGCAGTTCCCCAAGTACGCCGGGCAGTTGCGCCTGGCGATGATCGAGGTGGACGGCGGGCACCTCTTCGTCGTGCGCGCCGGTGTGGAGACGTACCTCGGTGTCCTCGCCAGGGAAGGCCTCGACCAGGGCCTGCTCGGGCACCAGATGAGGGACCTGGCCCGCAGGATGGGTGAGCTCCTCGGCACCACTCCTCGCCTGGAGGAGCACTCTGGATGAGTGCTCCCCGCAGGCCGTCGGACCCGTCCGGTCTCGAGCGCTACTACGTCCTCACCGGCGGGCGCAGCGGACCGGGCGGTTCGGCGTCGAGTCTCGACGTGGCGACTCTCGTCGTCTCCCGCGCCGCCCCGTTACCGGGCATGCAGCACGAGCACGAGGAGATCCTCCGCCGCTGCCGCGACCCGCTGTCGGTCGCCGAACTCGGCGCTCACCTCGGGCTCCCCTTCAACATTCTCGCGGTGCTGCTGTCCGACCTGCTGGACGCAGGTCGCGTCGAAGCCCGTAACCCCATCCCGGCCCACGAAGCCGGCCGCGGGCCCGACCTCGCGCTCCTTGAGGAGGTACTCAGTGGACTTGAAAGGCTTTGACCAACCCGGAGGCTCGGCCGGGGACACCCGCTCGGTGAAGGTGATGATCGCCGGCGGGTTCGGCACCGGGAAGACCACCATGGTCCGGTCGGTCAGCGACATCAAGCCGCTCACCACCGAGGAGACCCTCACCCAGGCCAGCGCCGACGTCGACCACCTCATCGGCGTCGCCGACAAGACGCAGACCACCGTCAGCCTGGACTTCGGCAAGATCGGCATCAACGAGAGCCTGGTGCTGTACCTGTTCGGCACGCCCGGGCAGGAACGGTTCTGGTTCCTGTGGAACGGGCTGTTCAAGGGGGCCCTCGGCGCGGTGGTCCTGGTGGACACGCGCCGCCTGGAGTCCAGCTTCCGGGCGATCGAGGAGATGGAGCGGCTGGACGTCCCCTTCGTCGTCGCCCTGAACGTCTTCCCCGACTCCCGCAACTATCCGGTCGAGGAGATCCGGGACGCCCTGGACATCCCCGAGCACACCCCGGTCGTGGCCTTCGACGCCCGCGACCGGGCCTCCAGCCGGGACGTCCTCGTCGCCCTGATCCACCATCTGAAGGAACGCTCGGCCGTGGCCATGGAGCCCCGATGAACGACTCGACCGAATCCGGCCTGCAGGCCGTGCGGGGCTGCCCCGTCGCCCACCACGGGGCCGACCTGACCCGGCTGTACGGCCCGGAAGCCGCGACCGACCCGGCGGGCATCTACGAGCGGCTGCGCAAGGAGCACGGCTCGGTCGCGCCGGTCCTGCTCGAAGGGGACGTCCCCGCGTGGCTGGTCCTCGGCTACCGCGACAACCGGCGGGTGCTCGACAACCCCCGCCAGTTCAGCCGGGACGCGCGGATCTGGCGGGACTGGCGGGAGGGCCGGATCGAGGAGACCTCGCCGATCATGCCGATGGTCGGCTGGCGCCCCGACTGTGTGTCCCAGGACGGCGAACCGCACCGCAGGCTGCGCGGCGCCGTCACCGACGGGTTGCAGGCGGCGGCTGCCCGGGGCATCCGGCGGCACGTGGCGTACTTCGCGAACAAGCGGATCGACACGTTCGCCGACGCCGGGCGCGCCGATCTCGTGGCCGACTACGCCGAGCAGCTGCCGATGCTCGTGCTCACCAGGATGCTGGGCCTTCCCGCGGCGGACGGGCTCCGCCTGATCGAGTCGTGCGCCCAGGTCTTCAAGGGCGGTGAGGGCGCCCTCGAGCACAACGAGCGGATCATGGAGATCCTCGCGGAACTCGCCGAGCGCAAGCGGGCCGAGCCGGGCTCAGACTTCGCCACGGCCCTGCTGGAGCACCCGGCCGGTCTCGACCACGACGAGGTCGTCAGCCATCTGCGCCTGGTGCTGATCGCCGCGCACACCACCACCAGCAATCTGCTGGCCCGGGTCCTGCAACGGGTCCTCACCGACGCCGCCCGGCTGTCCGGCCTGGTCAGCGGGGAGCTGAACATCTCCTCGGTGGTGGAAGAGGTCATGTGGGACGCCCCGCCGCTGTCCGTGCTGCCGGGCCGGTTCGCGACCGCCGACCTGGAGCTGGGAGGCCATCACGTCCAGGAGGGAGAACTGCTCATCCTGGGCCTGGCCGCCGGCAACCTCGACCCGGAGGTACGGCCCGAAGCGGCCGTCGCCGTGCAGGGCAACCAGTCGCACCTGGCGTTCAGCGCCGGACCGCACGAGTGCCCGGGGCAGAACATCGGCCAGTCCATCATCGAGATCGGCGTGGACGTCCTGCTGCACCGGCTGCCGGACCTGCGTCTGGCCGTACCGCCGGACGAGCTCAGCTCGACCGCCTCCACGTGGGAGTCCCGGCTGGACAGCCTGCCGGTCGAGTTCACCGTCTAGGCCACACCGGAAGTCCCTCGCCCGGCCGGCTTCCGGCCGGGCGACTTTCGTGCGTGGGTGCGGGCGGTGGCTCATCCGCTCGGCAGGCCGTCACCGCATCGAGGCGTCAGCCGTCGAGCCAGTCGCCCGCGACGCCCGTGGGACGGTAGCCCGTGGCGTTCCAGAGGAAATGCGGATGGGCGCAGCCGAACATGTAGGCGAGCAGTGCGGTGTCCTCCCGCCCGGTCCGGTGATCGTGCAGGGTGTGGAAGGTCTCGGATCCGACTACGCCGGCGTCCTGCTGGATCTGACGCGCGCGGTCCGGCGAGGGAGCGGCGCTGGATGCCTCCACGGCGGCGATGTAGGTGCGGCGCAAGATCTCCCAGGTGCTGTCCGTGTTGCCGTACCAGGGGCCGTGCAGTGCCTCGAAGGCATGGAGCTCGGCGTCGAAGAGGGCCCAGGCCGCGGGGTGTTGGGCCCGGCAGCGTGCGGACAGCTCGGCGGTCCGGGGGCTCAGTTCCGGTGCGGTGGGCCGCGGGGCGATGGTGAGGGTGGTGCCGTGGGTGAGGATGCCGGTGCACGGGTTGGGCTGGAGGTCGCACAGCGGGCACTCCTCGGCCGGGGGGAGGCCCTCGGTGATGCCGTCGAACCACAGGGCGTGGCGGCCCGTGAGCCCCATCCAGACGATGGTGGTGGTCATCAGCCAGGTGTTCCACATCGCGCTGTGGGCCTCGGGCGTGCAGCCGTACTTGACGAGTGCTATCGCGCAGGCGGCGTAGAGCGCCTTGGTGTGGGTGGGCATGTCGGCGAGCCAGAAGTTGCTGATCTCGCCGGTGAGGGCGTCGGCCCGTACATCGGCCATGTCGTCGATGACGCGGCACAGCAGCAGGGAGGCGAGGTTCTCCTCCTGCCAGAGTTCGGTGTCGGGGGCGACGTGCCAGAAGAGGCAGTCCAGCATCTGCAGGGCCGAGTAGGCGCTCTGGCTGAGCGGGTTGGTCTGGGGGAGCACGACGCTGCCCGCCTCGTGCTGCTGGAGCCAGTACTCGTCGACGGAGCGCTTGTGGGCTGCGAAGAGTCCGGAGACCAGGGCCCGTGCGCTGTTGGTGCTGAAGTCCTCGACCAGGCGGTCTTCGACGTGCCGGGTGAGGAGCGCTGTGTCGATGGTGTCGACCACGCGCTTGTACTCGTGGAAGACGAGGATGTCGTCCTCGAAGCGGTGGCGATGGCCGAGGTCTCGTTCGAGGTCGTTCATCTGCCGGGTCCAGGACCAGCCACCGGTCAGGACGCTGTCGAGTTCCCGGCGGTAGGGCCAGGTCTTGACGGTGAGGGGACGACCGGCGCTCTGCCGCCAGCGGTAGTCGTCCAGCGTGCGCGCGGGGGGCGTGGGCAGCCGGCGGCACAGAGGGCAGGCGCAGACGGTCGTCTGCTCCTCCTCGCGCGGCGGCGGGGTGAGTGCCCGGCTCCTCCAGGCCCCCTCCAGCATCGCGCAGGCGAGTCTGCACACCTCGATGTCGGTGCTGACCTGGGGGAAGGCTGCTTCGATCATGCGCAGGCCGGCGTCCAGGTGCCGCAACCTGGCGTAGCCCTCCTCGTCGGGCGGGAGGAACGCGGGCCGCGCCAGATGGAGGGCTCCCTCCACATGCAGCGTGGTGCTGGAGGAGTGGGGGGAGCCGAACGCGTTCAGCCGCTGCTGAAGGGCGTTCTGGGACCTTCGGTACTGCTCCGTGCTCCCGTTGATGTGGTCCACCAGAAGGCGGGCCAGGGCGTTTCCCGCCTCCGTGGGCTGGAGTTGGGCGCTCGGCTGCGCCGGGAGCGAGCTGTCGACGGACGTCTTCGGAACGGCACCTGCGACTCGAGATTTCACACCGGTCTCCCAATGGGCTGTGGTCCTGGCAACGGAATCGATCGACCGTGGTCGTTGACGGCCGTGTCCGGGAATGTTCTGTGCTTTCGGCGACGGCCTCGCCGGACAGCCGGACTCACGCGACCGGCTTCGGCTCGCTACGAACGACCGCGGGGGGTACGACTGCCGCGTCGACGCCACGGGGTGTCGTAGGGCAGGTCGAACCGGGCGTCCTGAGGCATGCGTTTCCTTTCGGGAGGCGGAACGCTGAGTCCCTCCACCCCTGGGAGCGGACGGTCAGCAGGACCGCCCGCACACTCGAACTGGACTTCCCGCCTCGAAAGTTGAAGCGAGAAGCGGTACGAGGCTGCCCAAGGCGCTAATGCGCCATTCGTGACCGGACCGTGATCTCGGTTACTGCCGAAAGGTGTTGAGCTGCGTACACTCCCACCCTCCCTGGGACAACCGGAATCCCCGGTCGTGCGGCGGGGGCGCGGGGGAGACCCCGTCACACCGGAACCATGACCTCACCGCCCTCACGCGCGGCGCGAACTCATGGGCGACGGACGGTGGTTGAAGACCGACTGAATCCGCCGGTCCGGGATATCCGCAAGGTACGGGTCCGCGGGGCACGACCGCCCCGCGACCGGAATCCTGCGGAGGAGACATGGCACTGGTGAAAGCGGGGGTCCTCGTGCTCGACTGCGCCGAGCCCGAGAAACTCGCCGTGTTCTACAAGGAACTGCTGGAGGGGGAGGAGTCGGACGCCACCGCCAACCGGGTGGAGATCAAGAGCGCCGACGGCTTCCGGATCGCACTGCGCCGGGACGTCAACGCGACCCCGCCCAGCTGGCCACGTCCCGAGAACTCCCTCCAGGCCCACCTGGAGTTCGTGGTCGACGACCTCGACGCGGTGGAACGCCGGGTCATCGGTCTCGGCGGCCGCCCCCTGGAAGCCAAGGAGCCCTCGGGGCCCCTGGAGGAGCGCGGCTACGCCGACCCGGCGGGCCACTCCTTCACCCTGCGGCGCACCGCGCCGACGGCGCCCAAGCAGGGCTGAGCACCAGCACCCCACGGGCAGCGGCGGACGGCAGGGCGCACACGAAACGGCCCCGCCCGGCAGAAGCCGGGCGGGGCCGCGCCGTCGTCAGTCCCGGCCGCCCTTCTCGCCGGCGGGCCAGGTGCCCGTCGAACGCTCGATGGCCTTGGCGCCCGCCCGGTCCACGGCGCTGCGCACCACCGCGAAGATGGCGCCCTGGATCGCGGCGGCCAGCAGCACTTCGCCCCAGCCGCGGTCCTTGTCCAGCGCGTCCGGCGCGTCCTCCTCGTGCCGGATCGCCATCCACGCCTTGCGGAAGGCCAGCCCGCCCAGCCAGCCGCCCGACCAGCCGAGCACGAACCCGAGGGGCTGGTACGCGAGGGACATCTTCTTCTTCTTGGCCACGAGAACTCCTTGATCGCTCGTAATAAGGGGGGAATGAGGGTGGTCAGGGGGTGGGCGCCGCCGGGATCCGCTCCTCGGCGCGGACCGGCCCGGGCGGTGTGCCGTCACCGAACGGCCTGCCGCCCAGCTCCTCACGCCGGTGCGGGGTCAGCCAGCCGGACAGGTCCGGGCCCAGCGGCACGATGCCGGTCGGGTTGATGCCCGTGTGCACCCGGTAGTAGTGGCGCTTGATGTGGTCGAAGTCGACGGTGTCGCCGAACCCGGGCGTCTGGTACAGGTCGCGGACGTAACCCCACAGCACCTGGTTCTCCGTCAGCTTCCAGCGGTTGCACTTGAAGTGGCCGTGGTAGACCGCGTCGAAGCGGACCAGCGTGGTGAACAGCCGGATGTCCGCCTCGGTGATCGTGTCGCCGACGAGGTACCGCTGCCGCTCCAGCCGGGCCGCGAGTGACTCCAGCCGCCCGAACACGCCCGCGCAGGCTGCCTCGTACTCCTCCTGCCCGGTGGCGAAACCCGCTCGGTAGACGCCGTTGTTGACGTCCTCGTAGACGTCCGCCATCACCTCGTCGATCTCGTCGCGCAGCTTGTCCGGGTACAGGTCCGGGGCGCCGTCCCGGTGCAGGGCCGTCCACTCCGTCGCGAGGTCGAGGGTGAGCTGCTGGTAGTCGTTGGTCACCAGCCGCCCGCTGGGCACGTCCACGATCGCCGGCACACTGACCCCGCCGGGGTAGTCGCGCTCGCGCCGGTCGTAGGCCTCGCTGAGATAGCGGATGCCGAGGACCGGGTCGCGACCGTCCTCGTCCAGGGTGAAGCGCCAGCTGCGGTCGTCCTGGATCGGGTCGGCGACGGCCAGGGACAGGGAGTCCTCCAGACCGAGCAGCCGCCGGGAGACCAGCGACCGGCTCGCCCAGGGGCAGGCGCGGCTGACGACCAGGCGGTAGCGGCCGGCCTCCACCGGCCAGCCGTCCCGGCCGTCCGCGGTGATGCGGTCCGCGAAATGCGCCTTGGACCGTTTGAACGCCTTCCTCCCGTAACCGGTGTTGCCGTCGTCGCCGTCGTCGCGGCTCATGGGGGTGACCTCCTTGCCGTACGTGGACCCTGGTGAACGCGTTCCCCGTTTTCCGCCGACGGCACGGTGTGAGCACCGCCGACCGGGGCAATCGGCGGAGGTGACTGATGAGGGAAGTGATCGCAGGACACGCGTCACCGTGCTGGTGGCGCTCGCGGCCAATCTGGTGATCGCGGTGGCCAAGGCCATCGGCGGACTGGCAGCGGGGTCGCCGGCCCTGTTGTCCGAGGCGGCCCATTCGGTGGCCGACAGTCTCAACGAGGTGTTCCTGCTCGCGGCGCTGCGCCGCAGCCGGCGCCCCGCCGACCGCCGTCATCCCTTCGGGTACGGCAAGGAGCGGTTCTTCTGGTCGCTCCTCGCCGCCGTGGGGATCTTCGTGATGGGAGGCTGCTTCTCCTTCTTCCAGGGCTTCGAGGCCCTCACGAGCGGTGCGGAGGAGGAACTCGGAGGCTATGTGGCGGGCCTGATCGTGCTCGGGATCGCCCTCCTCGCGGAGGGCGGTTCACTGGTGCGGGCGCTGTATCAGGTGCGCCGGCAGGGCGGGGCGGGCGCCGGGATGCGCGACCCGGCCCTGCGCACGGTCGTCGCCGAGGACGGCACCGCGGTGCTGGGCGTCACCCTGGCCATCGTGGGCATGGCGCTGCACATGGTCACCGGCCAGGTGGTGTGGGAGGCGTCGGCCTCGCTCGCGATCGGCGCGCTGCTGGTCTACGTGGCCTTCCGGCTGGGCCGTGACGCCCGCGACCAGCTGATCGGCGAGGCGGCCGACCCGGAGTCGAGTGCGCGGATCGAGTCGCTGCTGCGGGCCCAGCCGGAGATCGACAGCGTGGAGGCGCTGTTCACGATGAAGACCGGCCTCGACACGGCCCTGGTGGCCGCCCGCGTCGACCTGATGCCCGGCCTGGACAGCGAGCGCGTGGAGGAGGTCGCCGTCCGCATCAAGCGCTCCATCGCCCATACGGTGCCCGAGGCGGCCGAGATATTCCTGGACGTGACCGACCGGCCCGCGCGCGAGGCAGCGGAAAGCCCCGCCGCGACGGGGGAACGCGGCGGGGCCTGAACCTCGCTTGCCCCGTCGCGGCAGGTTCACACCCACGGGGGAGGACGTTGTGCGCCGGCTGCCCCAACCGGGCGGCCGGCCCCGTCTCAGCCGGCCGCGGCCGGCTCCAGCACGAACACCGGGATCTCCCGGTCCGTCTTCTTCTGGTAGTCGGCGTACGCGGGATAGGCCGCGACGGCCCGCTCCCACCACCGCGCCTTCTCCTCGCCCGAGACCTCACGGGCGGTCATGTCCTGCTTCACGGGCCCGTCCTGGAGCTCCACGTGCGGGTGGGCCAGCAGGTTGAAGTACCAGACGGGGTGCTTGGGCGACCCGCCGAGGGAGGCCACCACGGCGTAACGCCCCTCGTGCTCCACGCGCATCACCGGCGTCTTGCGCAGTTTCCCGCTCCGGGCACCGCGTGAGGTCAGGACGACGACCGGCATGTTCGAGCCCTGCAGCGTCGTCCCCTCCGTGCCGCCGGAGCTCTCGTACAGCTCCACCTGCTTGCGCACCCACTGTGTCGGGCTGGGTTCGTACTCGCCCTCGAGAGGCATGACATCCGTCCCATCGTCGCGTCCGCGGCTCCTTGCCACCTGTCGTCAACACCCGTACGCGCGGGAATCATCCGCCCCGCCGGATCCGGCCGGAACCGGACCTCACCCCGGGGCGAGCGCCATCCGCACGGCCAGAGCCGTCATCACGGCGCTCGCCACCAGTGCCGTCGCCAGTCGCCCCCGACGGCCGGTCAGCGCACGGCCCAGCAGGGCTCCGCCCCCGGCCAGCAGCACCTGCCAGCTCGCGGAGGCGGCGAAGGCCGCCAGCACGAAGACGCCCTGTTCCAGGAAGCCGGCGGGACCGGTGGCCCGGGAACCGAGCACGAGGGCCGCGAAGTAGATGACGGTGGTGGGGTTCAGCAGCGTGATGCCCAGCAGGCCCAGATAGGCCCGGGCGGGGCCCGGGGGAGCGGGGGCGGTACGGGCCGCGAGCCGCCGGCCGCGGTACTCGCGCAGCGCGATGACCGCGCCCCGTGCCGCGAGCGCGAGCAGCACCAGCACGCAGACCCACCGCAGCGGCCCGAGCACCGGCCGCAGCGCGGACGCCAGGGCCGTGCCGCCGAGGGTGGCGGCGAGGGCGTAGAGCCCGTCGGCGGTGGCGACGCCGAGCGCGGCGCAGACGCCGGTGCGCAGGGAGGTGCGGGCGGTGAGGGAGACGAGGTAGGTCCCGACGGCGCCCACGGGCACGGCGATGCCGTACCCGGCGAGCAGCCCCGCGACGAGCGCGGCCGTCATGACCGCGGCGGCGTCGGTCCTCCCCGGCGGCCGGTGCGCTGCTGTCGGGCCGCGGCGGGAACGGCGACGGACGACGGCAGGAGCACGGTGAACGTAGACATGGCCGGATCCTGCGGCCTGACCCGCCGCGCGGGCAACCGGTTTTCGCACCGGCGCCGGCTTCTGTGGGCCCGGAGACGGGGGCGCCGGGGCCGTACCACCCGTGACGGTCCCCCGGTTTCGAACAAGAGGACGGCACTCCCCGGCCATGTCGACCCCGCAGCCGATCTGGCCGAACTTCGCGTCGCCCCCTTAGATGCCTGGGGCATCTAATGAAGATCGGCACGACGTTCTACTCGTCTGCGAGGTCTCCATGACGGACACGACCGCACCCGTCGCCTTCCCCCAGAGCCGGACCTGTCCCTATCACCCGCCCGCCGCCTACGACGCCCTGCGCGCCGAGCGCCCCCTGAGCCGGATCACCCTCTTCGACGGACGCGAGGCCTGGCTCGTCAGCGGACACGCCACCGCCCGCGCGCTGCTGGCCGACCCGCGCCTGTCGTCCAACCGCGACCGGCCCGGCTTCCCCGCCCCCACCAAGCGCTTCGCCGGGATCCGCAACCGCAGGACGGCCCTGCTCGGCGTCGACGACCCCGAGCATCGCGCCCAGCGGCGGATGGTCGTCGGGGACTTCACCCTCAAGCGGGCCGTCGAACTCCGGCCACGCATCCAGCAGATCGTGGACGAACGACTCGACGCGATGATCGCCGAGGGCCCCGCGGCGGACCTGGTGAGCGCCTTCGCGCTGCCCGTGCCGTCCATGGTGATCTGCGCCCTGCTGGGCGTCCCGTACGCCGACCACGACTTCTTCGAGACCCAGTCGCGACGGCTGCTGCGCGGCCCGGAGACCGCCGATGTGCTGGACGCCCGCGACCTGCTGGAGACGTACTTCGGCGAGCTGATCGACCGCAAGCGGCGCGAACCCGGCACCGGCCTGCTGGACGACCTGGTCCACCGCCGGCCGAGCGAGGGCGGCCTCGACCGCGAGGGCCTGATCGCCATGGCCCTCATCCTGCTGGTCGCGGGCCACGAGACGACCGCCAACATGATCTCGCTCGGCACCTTCACCCTGCTCCAGCACCCCGAACGGCTCGCCGAACTCCGCGCGGACTGGCGGCTGCTGCCGGCCGCGGTAGAGGAGCTGATGCGGATGCTGTCGATCGCGGACGGCATGCTGCGCCTGGCCGTCGAGGACATCGAGGTGGCCGGGACGACCATCCGCAAGGGCGAGGGCGTGGTCTTCGCGACCTCCCTCATCAACCGCGACGAGACGGTCTATCCGGAGCCGGACACACTCGACTGGAGCCGCCCGGCCCGTCACCACGTGGCGTTCGGTTTCGGCATCCACCAGTGCCTCGGGCAGAACCTCGCCCGCGCCGAGCTGGAGATCGCCCTGCGCAGCCTCTTCGACCGGCTCCCCGCCCTGCGCCTGGCCGTACCGGCCGAGGAGATCCCCTTCAAGCCGGGCGACACGATCCAGGGGATGCTGGAACTCCCCGTGACCTGGTAAGGGCGTGCGCCATGCACATCGACATCGACCAGCACCTCTGCATCGGCGCGGGGCAGTGCGCCCTCACCGCCCCGGCGGTGTTCACCCAGGACGACGAGGGCTTCAGCACCCTCCTGCCGGGTGCGTCGGACAGCGGCAGTCCGCTGCTGCGGGAGGCGGCACGCGCCTGCCCGGTCAGCGCCATCACCGTGTCCGAGACGGTGCGCTGACAGTGCTATGAGGCGGGATCTCACACGGCGTCCAGGAGCCGCCGGGCCGCCTCGCGCGCCTCGGCCGCGGGTCCGGCGCTCCCGGTGACGCCCGCCGTGACCATGGCGCCCTCGGCCAGCAGGAACAGCTGCCCGGCCAGCGCGTCGGGCAGTCCCGCGTCCGCCGTGAGCGAGCCGAGGTACTCCCGGAACGCCCGCTTGTGCGCGCGCACCAGGGCGGCCACACGCGCCGAGCCGGCCCCCAGCTCGCCGTACGCGTTCAGCCAGGCGCAGCCACGGAAGCCCGGCTCGCCGAACCACTCCCCGAGCCGGTCGAAGACGGCCAGGATCCGCTCCCGCGGCTCCCCGTGCCGCTCGACATGCGCGGCCAGCTGCCCGCGCCAGCGTGTGTCGCGCCGCTCCAGATACGCCACCACCAGATGCTCCTTGGACGGGAACAGCTGGTAGAGCCGCTTGAGCGAGACACCGGAGGCGCCGCGGACGTCGTCCATGCCGACGGCGCGCACACCCCGCCCGTAGAAGAGCTCCTCGGCGGCGTCCAAGGCCCGCACCCGGGCCGCTGCGCTGTCCATGAACGACCCTTCCTTGACGGGAGAACGAGCGTTCTCCTACGGTAGCAGCCAGCCGGAGAACGCTCGTTCTCCCGCGCTCCCGGGGAGGATTCATGACCGACCGCCCGCCGCTGCCGCCCTTCACCCGCGAGAGTGCCGCGCGGAAGGTGCAGGCCGCCGAGGACGCCTGGAACACCCGCGACCCACACAAGGTCTCCCTCGCCTACTCGCCGGACTCCGTCTGGCGCAACCGCGACACCTTCGTCACCGGCCGCGCCGGGATCGTGGCGTTCCTGACCCGCAAGTGGGAGCGCGAGCAGGAGTACGCCCTGCGCAAGGACCTGTGGGCCTTCGACGGCAACCGCATCGCCGTCCGCTTCCAGTACGAGTGCCGCGACACCGACGGGCAGTGGTGGCGCTCCTACGGCAACGAACTGTGGGAGTTCGACGAGCACGGCCTGATGACCCGCCGCGAGGCGAGCATCAACGACGTCCCGATCGAGGAGAACGAGCGCCGCATCCACGGCTCCCGCCCGGAGACGGAACGGGCGGACACCCTCCCCGTCCGGTGACCCCCGGGCACTCGCCGGGGTTCCCCGGTGACCGAACAGGCCGCGCGCCCCGCCCTGTCCCGACCTGGCCGGCCCCGGCCGTCCACCGCGGACACGTACGCTCCCGAGACAAACCCTCCCGAAGGCAGGAGCAGCAACGATGCAGTACGTGAAGCTCGGTTCGACGGGCCTGGACGTGTCGCGGATCTGTCTGGGGTGCATGACCTACGGCCTTCCGGACCGCGGCACGCACGAGTGGACCCTCGACGAGGAGGCCTCGCGCCCGCTGATCCGGCAGGCGGTGGAAGCGGGGATCAACTTCTTCGACACCGCGAACGTCTACTCCGACGGCACCAGTGAGGAGATCGTCGGCCGGGCCCTGCGCGACTTCGCCCGCCGCGACGAGATCGTCCTCGCGACCAAGGTGCACGGCCGGATGCGGCCCGGGCCGAACGGCGGCGGACTGTCCCGCAAGGCGATCCTGTCCGAGCTCGACCGCAGTCTCGGCCGCCTCGGCACCGACTACGTCGACCTCTACCAGATCCACCGCTTCGACCCGCACACCCCGGTCGAGGAGACGATGGAGGCGCTGCACGACGTCGTCAAGGCGGGCAAGGTCCGCTACATCGGGGCGAGTTCGATGTACGCCTGGCAGTTCTCCAAGGCCCAGTACACCGCGCGGCTCAACGGCTGGACGCGCTTCGTCTCCATGCAGAACCACTACAACCTGATCTACCGCGAGGAGGAGCGGGAGATGCTCCCCCTGTGCGCCGACCAGGGCGTGGCCGTCCTGCCGTGGAGCCCGCTGGCCCGTGGCCGCCTCACCCGGGACTGGGACACCACCACCGAGCGCAGCGCCACCGACGCCTTCGGCGGCAGCCTGTACCAGGAGGGCGACCGCACCATCGTCGAGGCGGTCACCCGCATCGCCCGGGAGCGGGGCGTCCCCCGCGCGCAGGTCGCCCTGGCCTGGCTCCTCCACCAGCCCACGGTGACGTCCCCGATCGTCGGGGCGTCCAAGCCCGGGCACCTGGAGGACGCGGTGGCCGCCGTGGAGCTCCGGTTGAGCGACAAGGAGCTGGAGGAGCTCCAGCTGCCCTACAGCCCCCACCCCGTCGCCGGGCACTGAACCCACGCCCCAAAGGTCAGTGCGGCCCCTGCGCTGCGAACTCCGTTCCGCAGGGGCCCGCCCCCTCGCTCTCCGCCAGCTCCACCCTCGCCCCGCTCATCGCCAGAGTCCGGTAGAACCGCCCGATCCGCTCGGCCGACCGTCCCACGTAGTGCCCGATGAACGACCGCCGGAACCGCTGTGCCGACCGGTTGGGCCGCGACCCGTGCACCAGGCTCCCGTTGAAGAACAAAACGTCCCCCGGAGCCATGTCCACCGGCACCGGCGCCAGGCCGGCCGGCGGCGGGACGTACTCCCGCGCGAACGACACCTCCGGGTCGGCGAGCTCCGGGCAGAACAGGTCCATGAGGTGCGTGCCCGGCACGACCTCCAGCCCGCCGTTCTCCCGGTCGATCACATCGCAGGCCACCCACGCCGCCACACAGGTCCCCGGCTCCACCCGCAGGTAGAAGTTGTCCTGGTGCAGCGCCTGTCCCCGCGCGCCCGGCGGCTTGAAGTAGAACATGCTCTGCGCGGCGAGCACCTCCTCACCGAGCAGCACCTCGAGCACCGTCCGCAGCCGGGCGTCCAGCAGCACCTCCCGCGCGACGTCGTCGATCTCGTGCGGATGCATCACCCGGGGCCACACGTGCAGCGGATCGGCGCCCGGCGTGTCCGCCGCGCGCGGCTCGAAGTGCCCCGGCACCGGGCCGGCCGCACGCAGCTCCGCGAACGAGTCGCACAGCCGGTCGATCTCGTCGGCCCCGAAGAGCCCGCGCACCACCGTGAAACCGTCCTCCTCGAAAGCCTCCCGGTACCGCCCGAGCCCGGCCGGGTCCAGGATGGAAGCGCCGGTGGCGCCCTTGCCCGTGACTGTCATGAACGCACTCCTCGGTCAGGTGTCCTCGGTGCGAAACGCTAGGCCTGCGGGCCGTCGAGGAGGATGCCCGTGCGTGCTGACGGATTGCCCGTCCCTGCTGACCGGTCGGACAACGATGACCCCGGCGTCCCCGCTCCGCCGCCCGGGCTGGTCGTGCTCGGCCACTTCGACCAGCCGCCCGGCTACGGCGTCAGCCGACCGCGCGGATCCGCGAGCTGGCTCTTCACCTGGACCACGGCGGGCCGGGGACGGCTGTGGCAGGGCGGGGCGCGGGCCTCGGCCGGTGCGGGGGACCTCGTCGTACTCGCCCCCGGCGTTCGGCACGGCTACGAGGTCGAGGCCGGGGCCCGGCACTGGCGGTTCTGGTGGGTGCACTGCCAGGCCCGCCCGTCCTGGGGCGCGTGGCTGCGGCCGTACGAGGCCGGCGACGGGATGTACGTGGTCACCTCCGCACCGGCCGGGGTGCACGACCGCGTCGGTGCGGCGTTCCGGCGGATGCAGGCCGACGCCCGCTGGACCGGCTCCGGGGCGCCGCCCGACGGGGCGTCCGAGGACGGGCAGGTCGCCGTGGCGCACGGCAGCGCGGCCCGTGAACTGGCCCTGTGCGCGCTGGAGGAGATCGTCCTGCTCACCACCGCCGCCGCCCGGCCGACGGCGCCCCGGCCGGGGCTGGACCCGCGGATCCGCCGCGCCCGGGACCTGATCGACGCCGATCCGGGCGCCCCGCACACCGTCCGCTCCCTCGCCGAGGCGGTCGCGCTGTCACCCTCCCGCTTCGCCCATCTGTTCAGCCGGCAGCTCGGCCAGTCGCCCATGCGCGCCCTGCGCGAGGCGCGGCTGCGCCATGCCGCCCGGCTGCTGGAGAACACCGACCTGCCCGTCGAACGGGTGGGCGCGGCCTCGGGCTTCGTCAGCCCCTTCCACTTCAACCGTGCCTTTCGGGCGCGCTACGGCACCCCGCCCGGGGCGTACCGCACGACCCACGCCGGCCTGCCCGGCTGACCACCGCCATTGGTTTCCCGGGCGTCCCCGAAAGACCGGCGCGGAAAGGGCGGCAACCGCGTGAGCTGCTGGGCAGGCGGTGATCCAATGGTTTCCGGGTGGCCACTCCGGGCGGGGAAATGCGAGCCGCTAAAAGGGGGCAGACGGCACGGAAATGCCTATCGCTCCGTTGATTGACATTTTGTCAAAAGGCTGCGCCCGCGCAGGCAATGCGCGAAACTGTGCGATCACTTGTTCCCTGTCCCTGAGCTGTGCAAAGGTGTGCTGTCGGCGTGTCCACACCACGCCTTTCTTCGTATGCGCGAGGCCGCCGGGCCGGCATACCCCTTGGTACGGACTTTATTCCGCATGTCCTTGAGAGGAATGCAGCCGTGAAAGACGCAGGCCCGTCGAATTCTCCGGCCTCGGCCCGCGGGTTCGGCGCGACGGACGAGCAACTGAGCGCGGAGCTCAGGAAGTGGACCGGGGCGACGCCCGCGCTCCATCCCGTCGGCGAGCTGCTGGACCGGCACTGGGAGGCGGCCTTCGCCTACGCCCGCCTGTGCACCGACGGCCCCCGCGCCGCGGGCATGCTCACCACGGCCGCGTTCACCCGGCTCTTCGGCGAGACCCTCCGTCAGAACGGCCCGACCTCCGCCTGGCGGCCCCAACTGCTCGTCACCGTGCGGCGCATCGCGGCCGAGTGGGCCGGTGACCACAGGTGCGACACGCTCCACCCGGAGCTGCTGTCCGGGACCGAGCGGCCCGCCGCCCTGCTGCTGCCCTCGCCGCACCGGCGTCTGCTGTCCGGGGCGTACCAGCGGCTGCCCCAGTCCGCCCGCTGCCTGCTGTGGCATGTCGAGGTCGAGGCCGAACGCCTCTCCTCCCCGGCCGGGTTGCTCGGCCTGGACGAGGAGGGAGCCCGCGTCGAACTGGGCCGGGCCCGGGACCGGCTGCGCGAGGAGTGCCTCCAGCTGCACCGTGAACTCGCCCCCGACGAGGAGTGCCGGCGCTATCTGCGGCTGCTCGACGTGACCTACCGGCGCGGGGGCGCCGCCATCGACCCCGACCTGCGCGCCCACATCGAGGGCTGCGGGCACTGCAGCGCCACCGCGGACCAGCTCGACCAGTTCAACCACGCCCTCGGTGCCGCCCTGTCGGAGGCGGTACTGGGCTGGGGCGGCCGGAGCTACGCGGAGAGCCGGGCGAGCGAGGCGGGGGAGAGCGCCGAGGGCGGCCGCGGCGCGGAGCGCGGACGGCCCGGGAAGGCGGCCGGTGCGGCCCCCGCGAGCATGCCGGCCGGTGCGGCGCGAGAGCTCTTCCCCGACCCGATGAGTCTGGCGCGCGAGGTCTTCCCGGACCCGCCGGTGGTGGCGCACGAGATCATTCCGCCCCGGACGGGAAGGGCGCGCGGGGCGTCCCGCTACCCGGCGGGTGCGGCGGACGAGGTGTTCCAGGACCCTTCCACCGGCACGGGTGCGGCGCACGGTCTGTCTGCGGACCCTTCCGGTGTGGCGGGCGGGGCGTTCCCGGACCTGCTGGGCGGGGCGCGCGAGGTCTCTCCCGACCCGGCGCCCGAGCCCTCCCAGGGCCCCACCCGGAGGGCACGCCGAGCGTCCCGCAAACCGGCGGACGGGGCAGGCGAGGTCCTTCCGGACCCTTCCGGGAGGGGTCGTAGAGGGTCTCGTAAACCGGCGGGTGAGACCGGCGAGGTGTTCCCGGGCCCTTCCGGGATGGTCCCCGGTGCGGGTGGTGGGGCCGATGGGGTCTCTCCAGGGCCTTCCGGGAGGGGTCGTAGAGGGGCTCGCAAACCGGCGGGCGGGGCCGGCGAGGTCTCCCCGGGTCCTTCCGGGAGGGGTCGTAGAGGGTCTCGTAAACCGGTGGGTGGGGCCCGCGAGGTGTTCCCGGGCTCGTCCGGGAGGGCGAGTGGAGTGGCCCCCGGCACGGGTGGTGGGGGCGGCCAGGTCTTCCCGGACCCCTCCGGGAGGGCGCACGGGGCGGTCCCGGACGCGGCCGATGTGGCCGGGGAGGCCTTCCAGAAGCCTTCCGGAGGGCCGCAAGGCCTGTACCCGGACGCGGCTGGTGTGCTCCATGCGATGGGCCCGGGTGCCGATCGCGCGGTGCGTGACCCTGCCGGCACGGCGGCTCACGGAGGCTTCCCCGGCCCTGCCGGCACGGGGCATGAGGCCTTCCCGGACCCGGTCGCCCTCGCCGGTGCCGTCGGTGAGTCGTTCACGGATCCCGGGGGTCCGGCGGGCGTGCCACCGCGCCCCGCTCCGGCGGAGGGCGTGAACACGGCCGGGACCGCCGCGCGGTCTCCCGCGCCGGCCGCACCCGGGTGGCCCGCACCGCCCGCCACCGCGCCCCCGGGGTCGCGACCCGTCGGCCCGCGGACCGCCGCACGGAGGACCGCCCACAAGGCGGCCCGCCGTGCCAACCGGCGACGCAACCTCACCGTCGGCATCCTGACCGTCAGCGGTCTCGTCGTCCTGCCCCTCGTCCTGTGGTCCACCGGCAACTCGGGCGACGGAGCCCCGGCCGGGCAGGACCGTCCCTCCGAGGGCGCCCCCGACTCCGACGCCGGCGCGTCGGCCACCGACCCGTCGTGGGCCGACGCGGGCGACGCCGAGAAGGGCGCCCTGCGCGGCCGGCTGCACAACGTCGCCTCGGATCTGTGCGTCGGCATCGACGGCAAGAAGGCGGTAGAGGGCGGGGAGGCCGAGCTCACGGCCTGCTCGGCGGAGTCCGCCCAGCAGTGGACGTACGAGACCGACGGGCTGCTGCGCAACGGCGCCGCCCCCGACCTGTGCCTGGACTCCGGGCTCGGCTACTCGGTGCGGCTGGCCCCCTGCGCGGGCCCGTCCCGGCCCGAGCTCGAGAACATCCGCTACGACTTCACCCTCCAGGGCGCCCTGGTGCCCCGCTCGGACCAGGACCTGGCCCTGGCCCCCGCCGCGACCGACGGATCGGGAGCCCTGGTCCTGAAGAACCGGACGGACGACGAGGCCCAGCGCTGGGTGATCGACACATCCAGGGCCGACCTCCAGCTGAAGTCCGTCAACTGGAACGCCGCCGCCCCGGCACCGCGTCCCACGCCCACGCCGCCCCCCGCTCCGACCCCGTCGAAGACACCCGAGCCGTCCCCGACCCCGTCCCCGACCTCCGCGTCACCGCAACCGGCGCCGAGCAGCCCGGCCGCCACCGCCCCGGCCTGCGAACGCTACGGGTACTACTGCGACAGCGACAGCCGGTACGGCAGCCCGGGCGACGGCTACCCCGGACACGGGTACGGCGGCGGGTACGGGTACGGCGGATACGGCTACGGAGGGCGCCGCTGACCCCGCGCGCGCTCGGCGCCGGCGTGCGGCCCCCGCGCTCACGCCCCGACGACGGTCAGGGACAGCCACAGCGCCACCACGGCCGGAACCAGTGCGCCCGGTACGGCGAGCAGCCCCAGCCGTGTGAACTCCCCGAGCCCCACCCGCTGCCCGTGCTGCTGCACGATCCGCCGCCACAGCAGGGTCGCCAGCGATCCGGCGTAGGTCAGGTTCGGGCCGATGTTCACACCGAGCAGCACCGCCAGCACGGCGCCGGGCCCGGACCCGGCGGTCAGGGGCAGCAGCACCAGCACCGCGGGCAGGTTGTTGATGAGGTTCGCCAGGACCGCGGCCAGCGCGGCCACGCCCAGGAGCGCGAGCAGACCCGACCCACCGGGCAGCACACGCCGGAGCGCGTCGGCGAGCCCGTGGTCGACGACCGCGCGCACCACGACACCGAGCGCGAGCACGAACGCCAGGAACGCCGGGCTCGCCGAGCGCACCACCGTCAGCGGGGTGGCCCGGCGCCGCAGCAGCGCCCGCCCGGCCAGCACCAGGGCACCGGCCAGCGCGGCCCACGCGGGCGCGATGCCCACGGCCGACGCCACCACGAACCCGGCGAGCGTGCAGCCGACCGTGACGAGGGCGAACAGCGGGAGCGGCTCGGGACGCGCCGCCTCGTCGGGGGAGGGGAGCGGCGCGGTGAGTTCCTCGTCGAAGAAGCGACGGAAGATCAGGTACTCGGCGGCGATCGCGACCAGCCAGGGCAGGGTCATGAGCACCGCGAACCGGGTGAAGCTCAGGCCGCTCGCCGTGAAGGCCAGCAGGTTGGTCAGGTTGGAGACCGGCAGCAGCAGCGAGGCCGTGTTCGACAGATGGGCGCAGGCGTACAGGTGCGGCCGGGCCCGCACGCCCATGCGGGTCGCCGTGGCGAGCACCACCGGTGTCAGCAGGACGACCGTGGCGTCCAGGCTGAGCACGGCCGTGATGACGGACGCCAGCGCGAACACCGCGGTCAGCAGCCGTGTGGGGCGCCCCGCCGCCCAGCGGGCCATCCACGCCCCGCACGCCGTGAACAGTCCCTCGACGTCGCAGAAGTGCGCGAGCACCAGCACGGCCGCGAGGAAGCCGACCACGGGCCCCAGCCGCTGGACCTCCTCCCAGGCGTGGTCCGGGGAGATCACTCCCAGGGCGACGGCGAGCCCGGCGGCAGGCACCGCCAGTACGGCCTCGGGCAGCCCCTTCGGGCGGGCGACGGCCCAGATGAGGACGGCGGCCAGCAGCGCCACGGACAGGACTTCGGCGAGCGGGGCGTTCAGGGCGGGGTCCTCCGGGGCGCGGTCAGGTGGTGCCCGCCCATGTAACCAGGCATCGGTAAGAGACCGGTGAGGGCCCCCGCCACCGGCCGGGGCCCTTCACCCGTGCCGGGTGCCGTCCGGCCTCAGATCTCGTCGTCGAGCAGGGCCAGCTCCGCCCAGATCGTCTTGCCCTCGGCGGTGTGCCTGCTGCCCCACCGCTGGGTGAGCTGGGCGACCAGGAGCAGACCGCGGCCGCCCTCGTCCCAGGTCTTGGCCCGGCGCAGGTGCGGCGCCGTGTGGTTGGTGTCGGACACCTCGCAGATCAGCGTGGCCTCGTCATGGATCAGCCGGAGCCGGATGGGCGGGGCGCCGTAGCGGATGGCGTTGGTGACCAGCTCGCTGACCACCAGCTCCGCGGTGAACGTGGCGTCCAGCAGCCCCCACCGTTCGAGCTGGTCGACGACCTGCTTGCGGATGGGGGCCACCAGCGCCGGGTCGGCGGGGATGTCCCAGGTCGCCACCTGGGCGGACGGCAGGCCACGGGTACGGGCCAGCAGCAGGGCCACGTCGTCGGTGGAGCCGCCCGGCGGCAGCAGGGTCTGCAGCACGCGGTCGCAGGTCTCGTCGAGGGAGTCGGAGGGCGCCGACAGGGCCTCACGGAGTATCCGGGTGCCCGCGTCGACGTCCCGCTCGCGGCTGACGAGCAGCCCGTCCGTATGGAACGCCAGGACGCTGCCCTCCCGCAGCTCCACCTCGGCACACTCGAACGGCAGGCCGCCGACGCCCAGCGGGGGACCCGAGGGCAGGTCGAGCCGGCGTGCCGGTCCGTCCGGCGGCACCAGCAGGGGCAACGGGTGCCCGGCCCGGGCCAGGGTGCAGCGCCGCGACACCGGGTCGTACACCGCGTACAGGCAGGTGGCGCCCACCTCTCCGGTGCCGGCGTCGCCGCCGCCGGACTCCTGGGACAGCCGCACGACGAGGTCGTCGAGGTGGGTGAGCAGTTCGTCGGGGGCCAGGTCGATGTCGGCGAGGGTGCGCACGGCGGTGCGCAGCCGGCCCATGGTCGCCGAGGCCTGGATGCCGTGGCCGACGACGTCCCCGACGACCATGGCGACCCGCATCCCGGACAGCGGGATCACGTCGAACCAGTCGCCGCCCACGCCCGAGCGGGTGGCCGGCAGATAGCGGGAGGCCGCCTCCACCGCCGCCGTACGGGGCAGTGTGCGCGGCAGCAGGCTGCGCTGGAGCGTGAGGGTCGTCTCGCGCTCGCGGGAGTAGCGGCGCGCGTTGTCGATGCAGACGGCGGCCCGGGCCGTGACCTCCTCGGCCAGCAGCACGTCGTCGTCGGTGAAGCCCTCGGGCTGCCTGAAGCGGGTGAAGACGGCGACGCCGAGGGTGGTGCCCCGGGCCTGGAGCGGCACTGACATCGTGGAGTGGATGCCGTACTCGCGGATGCGCCGGAAGCGGGCGGGGTCCCAGGCCAGCCACTGGTCCAGGTCGCCGGAGGCTCCCGAGGCCACGACCGTGTGCCCGGCGGCCAGCGACGCGGCCTGCGGGGAGCTCTCGGGGTAGACGTCCACCTGCCCCGGCTTGGCGACGGCCTCGGGACTGCCGGCGTTGACCGACCGGTGGGCTGCCCGGCGCAGGCTGACCGGCGGGGCCGGCGGCCCGGCGGACTCGCCGCCGTGCTCCTGAGGGTCGAGCAGGTCGACGCTGACGAAGTCGGCGAGCGCCGGGACGCAGACGTCCGCCAGCTCCTGGGCCGTGCGGGTGACGTCGAGGGTGGTGCCGATGCGCACACTCGCCTCGTTGACGAGCTGGAGCCGCTCCCGTGACCGGTACTGGTCGGAGAAGTCGTGGGCGGTCACGCACACGCCCCGCACCCGGCCGGTGGTGTCGGTGAGCGGTGCCAGCCGGGCCAGCCAGGCATGCGGCCCCCGGCTCTCGCCGCTGGCCTTCATGTGCGTCTGCATGTCCTGGCGGCGGCCGGTGCTCAGCACCCGGCGCAGATGGTCCTCCAGCTCGGCGTTCTGCGGCCGGCTGCCGATGTCGGTGGGCCGCAGGCCCAGCAGCCGCCCGGCGGGCAGCCCTACGAGGTCGGCCATGGCCTCGTTGACACCGCGCAGCCGCAACCGCTCGTCGAAGATCATCGTGGCGCAGGGCGACTGGGTCAGGGCCATCCGCACCAGCGGGTCGTCCGGAAGGCCCTGGCCTGTGCTCTCGGGCGGGGACACCGCGAGCCAGTCCGTCGTCTGTGTTGCGTCCGGCGGTCTGCTGTGCGCGAGCACCCACACGGACACGGCACGGCCGTCGCGGTGGCGCAGGGTGAGGGTGCCGCTCCAGCGGGAGTCGGCCGGGACGGGCGGCGGGTCGGCGCCGTCGGCCAGCAGCGCGGCGGCCGGGCGGCCGACGACCTCGTCGGCCGTGTGGCCCAGGAGGCGGCGGGCGCCCTCGCTCCATCCGGTGAGGGTGCCGTCGGCGGCGATGACGGCACGGGCGGCCACGCCATCGTCGAACGCCTCGTCCGGGCTCATCGTCGCGACTCCATACGGACACTCACAGTGAACAGGGAGGCCAGTTGAGTTCCAGCGTAGTCCGTAGGCGGCCGGCGTGGACGGGTAACCCCCGTACGGCCTCCCGGGCCGGGTCGGGGAGCGCATCCGGCCCCAGCGGCCCCCGGGACAGAAGGATGCTCCCGCACCCTTGACGGCCCCGTGTGACACATCGACAGAATCTGTTTGTTCGCGATGAGTTGTGAGTACTTCTGAGTTCTCATGAGGGAGAGCCGCCATGTCGGTCACGCGCAGATCGGTCCTGCTCGCCTCCGCCGCCGCCCCCGCGGCCGGAGCGCTGCTCGGCACCACGGAGGCATGGGCCGCCGGGGACCCGCGGGGCGCGTCGGGCCGCCGCACCGTCGCCCTGCGCGACGGCTGGCGCTTCGCGCTGGTGAACCCGGGCGGCCTCACCGACCCCACCGGCGCCTACGCCGACGCCCATCTTCCCGGGTACGACGACTCCGGGTGGCGCGAGATCGCCGTGCCGCACGACTGGAGCATCGAGCAGACCCCCACCACCGAGCACGGCACCACCAGCGGCACCGGCTTCCTGCCCGGCGGCCTCGGCTGGTACCGCCTGGCCTTCACCCTGCCGCCCACCCTCGCCGGCAAGCGGATCTCGGTGGAGTTCGACGGCGTCTACATGGACTCGGTCGTCCACTGCAACGGCAAGGAGGCCGGCCGCCACCCCTACGGCTACACCGGTTTCGCCCTCGACCTCACCGACCTGGTCCACACCGACGGCATCACCGAGAACGTGATCGCCGTCAAGGTCCAGAACCGGCTCCCCAGCAGCCGCTGGTACTCGGGCAGCGGCATCTACCGCGAGGCCCGCCTGGTGATCACCGAGCCGGTGCACGTGGCCCGCTGGGGCACCCGGGTCACCACGCCCGAGATCACCGCCGGGCGGGGCCTCGTACGGGTCGCCACCTCCGTCGTCAACGCCTCGGGCGAGGACGCCGACGTCGAGGTCGTCTCCCGGATCGTCGACCGCGAGGGCCGGACGGTCGCCCGCGCCTCCTCCACCGCCGCTGTCGCCGCCGAGCACACCGAGACCCACGAACTCACCGTCCGGCGACCGGAGGTGTGGGACTTCGAGACCCCGCACCGCTACACCCTGCACACCGAACTGCGCGTCGGCGGCCGGACCGTCGACACCTACCGCACCGTCTTCGGCTTCCGCACCTTCCGCTTCGACCCGGACGAGGGTTTCTCCCTCAACGGCACCCACCACAAGATCAAGGGCGTCGACCTCCACCACGACCTCGGCGCGCTCGGCGCCGCCGTGAACATCGACGCCGTCCGCCGCCAGCTGGAGATCATGCGCTCCATGGGCGTCAACGCCCTGCGCACCTCCCACAACCCGCCCGCGCCCGAGGTGATCCAGGTCTGTGAGGAGCTGGGCGTCATCATGCTCGTGGAGGCCTTCGACTGCTGGCGCACCGGAAAGAACCGCTACGACTACGGCCGGTTCTTCGACGAGTGGTGCGAGAAGGACGCCACCGAGATGGTCCTGGCGGCCCGCAACTCGCCCGCCGTGCTGAGCTGGTCCATCGGCAACGAGGTACCCGACTCCACCTCCACCGCCGGCCTCGCCATGGCCGACCGGATCATCCGCGCGATCAGGGCCGCCGACGACACCCGCCCGCTGGTCATCGGCTCCGACAAGTACCGCCGGCTGCCCGCCAAGGGCTCGGCCGCCGACCTGATGCTGGCCAAACTGGACGGCCTCGGCCTGAACTACAACACCGCCCAGTCGGTGGACCAGCTGCACGCGGCCTACCCGCACCTCTTCCTCTTCGAGTCCGAGTCCTCCTCCGAGACCTCCACCCGCGGCGCCTACCAGGAACCCGAGCACCTCAACACCGGCGAGAACCACACCCCGGGCAGACGCGCGACCTCCTCCTACGACAACAACCTCGCCTCCTGGACCATGAGCGGCGAGTACGGCCACAAGAAGGACCGGGACCGCAAGTGGTTCGCGGGGCAGTTCCTCTGGTCCGGCATCGACTACATCGGCGAACCCACGCCGTACGACGTCTTCCCGGTCAAGGCCTCCTTCTTCGGCGCGGTCGACACAGCGGGCTTCCCGAAGGACATGTACTACTTGTTCCGGAGCCAGTGGATCAGCGAGCCCATGGTCCACCTGCTGCCGATGACCTGGAACCACGCCGAGGGCGACACCGTCGAGGTGTGGGCGTACGCGAACGTGGACACCGTCGAGCTCTACCTCAACGGAAAGTCCCTGGGGGTCAGGCGGTTCGACACCAAGAAGACCGTCGACGGCCGCACCTACCTGGAGACGACCGAGGCGACCGGCGACGACAAGACCTTCACCGACGGCCCCTACCCCGGCAGTTACACCAGCCCGAACGGCAGCGCGGGCAAGCTCCACCTGACCTGGAAGGTGCCCTACGCCCCGGGCGAGCTCAAGGCCGTGGCCCGGCGCGACGGCAAGGTGGTCGCCACCGACGTGCTGCGCACCGCGGGCGCCCCGCACGCCGTACGCCTGAGCGCGGACCGCGAGTCCGTCGCGGCGGACGGCCGCTCCCTGGTCTTCGTGACCGCCGAGATCGTCGACCGGCGCGGTGTGGTGGTGCCCGGCGCGGAGCACCTGCTGTCCTTCGAGGTGGCGGGCGGCTCCATCGCGGGGCTGGACAACGGCCGCCAGGAGAGCGCCGAGCGCTACCAGGCGAGCACCCGGACCGCCTTCCACGGCAAGGCCCTCGCCATCGTCCGGTCCGGCACCCGGGCGGGCACCGTGAAGGTGACCGCACGCGCCGACGGCCTGCGCACGGGCACCGTGACCGTACGGGCCACCCGGGCGCGGGACCGGGCCGAGACGGCCCCGGCCACCTTCGAGCCCGGGCACCCGGCCCCCGCCGGCTTTCCGCACGCGGACGCGAGCTACTCCGGACGCCCGGACACCCTGCCCGCCGCCATGCTCGACGCGGACCCGGCCACCGGCTGGTCCAACGGCTTCTTCAAGCAGGCCACGGCCCTGCTGCCCGCCTTCGAGGGGGCGCGGGCCGAGGACTGGGTCTCGGTGGACCACGGTCGCACGCGCGGCTACGACCGGGTGGACGTCTCCTTCACCGTGGACGCCACGCACAGCCTGCCCGCGGCGATCGAGGTGGAGGTGTGGGACGGCCGCACCTGGCAGGCCGTGCGCGACACCGAGATCGGCTGGGTCACCGCCTCCGACGCCCCCACGGTGATCACCTTCAAGGCCGTCCGCGGCTCCCGGATCCGGCTCACCCTCACCAGCCGCCACCCCGGCGAGCCCCGGGGCGCGATCCGCATCAGCCGGCTGGACGCCCCGGCCGCCTGAGCCCCCGAGCGTCCTGGTCCGGACGGGCGGTGAACAGCCAGTCCCGTCCGGATCATTGACGCGGCGTCACATCAGCCACAACCATGGCGTGCAGCCCGCTTCTGGGAGCGCTCCCACGGTGAGCGCCACCCACCTCCCCAGAGGAGCCCAGACGTGAAACGACGCAGAACCGCCCTGCTGTCCCTGACGGCCCTGCTGGCGACCGCGCTGACCGCGCTGCCCTCAGCGCCGGCCGGGGCCGAGGAGACCGAGCAGGTCAAGAACGGCACCTTCGACACCGCGATCGAACCCTGGTGGACGACGAGCAACGTCACCGCGGGGCTGTCCGGGGGACGGCTCTGCGCCGACGTCCCCGGCGGCACCACCAACCGCTGGGACGCCGCCGTCGGACAGAACGACATCACCCTCGTGAAGGGGGAGTCGTACCGCTTCTCGTTCAGCGCGACCGGGACACCCGCAGGGCATGTGGTGCGGGCGATCGTGGGCCTGTCGGTGTCGCCGTACGACACCTACCACGAGGTGTCACCGCAGCTCAGTGTCTCCGGCGACACCTACTCCTACACCTTCACCTCGCCCGTCGACACCACGCAGGGGCAGGTGGGCTTCCAGCTCGGCGGCAGCGCGGACGCCTGGCGCTTCTGCATGGACGACGTCTCGCTGCTCGGCGGTGTGGCGCCCGAACCGTACGAGCCGGACACCGGGCCCCGGGTCCGCGTCAACCAGGTCGCCTACCTGCCGGCCGGTCCGAAGAACGCCACCCTGGTCACCGACGCCACCACGAAGCTGCCCTGGCAGCTGAAGAACTCCGGCGGGACGGTCGTCGCCCGGGGCACCACCGTGCCACGCGGCGTCGACGCCTCCTCCGGGCAGAACGTCCACAGCATCGACTTCGGCGCCTACCGCAAGAAGGGCACGGGCTTCACGCTCGTCGCCGACGGTGAGACCAGCCGGCCGTTCGACATCGGCGCGGGCGCCTACGAGCGGCTCCGGCTGGACTCGGCGAAGTACTACTACACCCAGCGCAGCGGCCTCGCGATCCGTGACGACCTGCGGCCCGGCTACGGCCGCCCGGCCGGTCACCTGGGCGTGGCCCCCAACCAGGGCGACACCGCCGTACCCTGCCAGCCGGGCGTGTGCGACTACACCCTCGACGTCAGGGGCGGCTGGTACGACGCCGGCGACCACGGCAAGTACGTCGTCAACGGCGGCATCTCCACCTGGGAACTGCTGAGCACCTGGGAACGCGCCCGGCACGCCCGCACGGGGCAGGCGGACCGGCTCGGGGACGGCACGCTCGCCATCCCGGAGAGCGGCAACAAGGTGCCCGACATCCTCGACGAGGCCCGCTGGGAACTGGAGTTCCTGCTGCGGATGCAGGTGCCCGACGGCAAGCCGCTGGCCGGCATGGCCCACCACAAGATGCACGACGAGCAGTGGACCGGCCTGCCGCTGCTGCCGAGCGACGACCCGCAAAAGCGCGAACTGCACCCGCCGTCCACCGCCGCCACCCTGAACCTGGCCGCCACGGCCGCGCAGGCAGCCCGTCTGTACCGCCCCTATGACAAGTCCTTCGCCGACAAGGCACTGGCAGCCGCGCGCAAGGCCTGGGCGGCGGCGCTCGCCCACCCCGACCGCTTCGCCTCCGAGAGCGACGGCATCGGCGGTGGCGCCTACGCCGACAGCGACGTCACCGACGACTTCTACTGGGCGGCGGCCGAGCTGTACCTGTCCACCGGGGAGAAGCGGTTCGAGGAGTACATCCAGAAGTCCCCGGTCCACACCGCCGACCTCTTCAAGCCGATCGGTTTCGACTGGGCCCGCACCGGCGCGGCCGGCCGGCTCGACCTCGCGACGGTGCCGAGCAGGCTGCCGGGCCGGGACAAGGTGCGCGAGTCCGTCGTCAAGGGCGCCGACCGCTACCTGGCCACCCTCAAGGCGCACCCCTACGGCATGCCGTACGCACCCGACGGCAACCTCTACGACTGGGGCTCCAGCCACCAGATCCTCAACAACGCCGTCGTCCTCGCCACCGCGTACGACCTCACCGGCGCCTCGAAGTACCGGGACGGCGCGCTCCAGAGCATGGACTACATCCTGGGCCGCAACGCGCTGAACATCTCCTACGTCACCGGCTACGGCGAGGTCAGCGCCCAGAACCAGCACAGCCGCTGGTACGCCCACCAACTCGACCCCGCTCAGCCCAACCCGCCGAAGGGCACCCTCGCGGGCGGGCCGAACTCCGGGATCCAGGACCCCTACGCACAGAGCAAACTCCAGGGCTGCGTCGGCCAGTTCTGCTACATCGACGACATCCAGTCCTGGTCGACCAACGAGCACACGATCAACTGGAACGCCGCCCTGACCCGCATGGCCTCCTTCGTGGCGGACCAGGGGTAGGGACCGGACGGCCGCGACGCGTGCCGGGGGAGTCCGCCGACAGGACGCCCCCGGCACCCGCGCGTAGCCTGGTGACATGCCAGCGGTGCGGGTCGACGGCATCGAGGTCGCCTACGACCGGGTGGGCCAGGGCCCGCCTCTCGTGCTCGCGCACGGCGCCCTCACCGACGCCCGCCTGTTCCGCCCCCAGCTGGAGGAGCTGGCCGACGAGTTCACCGTGATCGCCTGGGACGAACCGGGCGCCGGGCGCTCCGGCGACGTCCCGCCCGGCTTCGCCCTGGCCGATTACGCGCGCTGCCTGGCGGCCGTCATCGAGGACGCGGACCTCGGCCCGGCGCATGTCCTCGGCGTGTCCTGGGGCGGGACCGTCGTGCTGGAGCTCTACCGGCACCACCCCGGACTCGTCCGCACCCTGCTCCTCGTGGACACCTACGCCGGCTGGAAGGGCTCGCTGCCCGCGGCGGAGGTGCGGTCCCGGGTCGAGGGGGCGGAACGGATGCTCGCCGTTCCGCCCGAGGAGTTCGCGCCGACCCTGCCGGGCCTGTTCGCCGGGCAGCCGTCCCCCGAGGCCGTCCGCCTGCTGTCCGTGATGTCGGCCGACACCCGCGCCCGGAGCATGCGGGCCGAGCTCACCGTCATGGCCGAGGCCGACCAGCGCGAGCTCCTGCCGAAGATCGAGGTGCCGACGCTCCTGCTGTGGGGCGAGCTCGACGCCC
Organism: Streptomyces sp. NPDC043685; assembly: GCF_056436585.1. Classification (NCBI taxonomy): domain Bacteria; kingdom Bacillati; phylum Actinomycetota; class Actinomycetes; order Kitasatosporales; family Streptomycetaceae; genus Streptomyces; species Streptomyces sp. NPDC043685. The sequence goes on from NZ_JBWKCH010000003.1 coordinate 907,791, forward strand.
GCTCGCCCGTGGAGCCGGTCGCCCACCAGTTCCTCGCGGCGATCCCGCAGGCCACGCTGGTCGTGCTGCCCGGCATCGGGCACCTCACCAACGTCGAGGCGCCGGAGCCGTTCAACCGGACCGTCCGGGAGTTCTGCCGCGCCCACTCCTGACCGGGCCCGCCACCGCCCGGCGCGGTGTGTGGCCGACCGGCTCCCCGGGCCGTTCATGGGCGGTCAGGGTGTGCAGCCGGGCCGGGTCGAGCGGCTCGTGCACCTCGACGTACTCGCCGTGCGGCAGCCGCTTGATCACGCCGGTCGCCCTGCCGTGCGCCACGAGCTCCCTGTCACGCAGCTGCAACCCGGTACAGATCCGCCGGGTGACGACGAAGACCACCGCCGGCACGACGAACATCCCGGTCCGCACCGTCCATGTCACCGTGTTGATCGACAGATGGAGGCGGGTCGCGACGATGTCGTTCCCACCGCCCGCGAGCAGCACCAGGTAGAGGCTGATCCAGGCCGCCCCGATCGCCGTGCGCACCGGGCGGTTGCGCGGCCGGTCCAGCAGATGGTGCTCGTCCCGGTCGCCGGTGAACCTGGCCTCCAGGAACGGGTACACGCCGATGAAGACCAGCAGCAGCGGGAACACCACGATCGGGATCAGCACGCCCAGCACCAGCGTGTGACCCCACAGCGTGACCTCCCAGCCCGGCATGATCCGCACCAGGCCCTCCGCGAAGCCGAGATACCAGTCGGGCTGCGCGCCCGTGGAGACCTGGTCGGCGCGGTACGGGCCGTACGACCACACCGGGTTGATCGTCGCCACCCCGGCGATCAGCGCGAGCACCCCGAACACCAGGAAGAAGAAGCCGCCCGCCTTGGCCAGGTACACCGGCATGAAGGGCGTCCCCACGACATTGCGCTCGGTGCGCCCGGGCCCCGCGAACTGGGTGTGCTTGTGATGGACGACGAGCAGCAGGTGGGCCACGACCAGCGCCGCCATCACGCCGGGGATCAGCAGCACGTGCAGCGCGTAGAAGCGGGCCACGATGTCGTCCCCGGGGAACTCGCCGCCGAACAGGAACATCGCCAGGTACGTCCCCACGACCGGCACCGACAGCAGCGCGCCGTGCACGAACCTCAGTCCGGTGCCCGAGAGCAGGTCGTCCGGCAGCGAGTAGCCGAACAGCCCCTCGAACAGGCCGAGAAACAGCAGCAGCCAGCCGAACAGCCAGTTGATCTCGCGCGGTTTGCGGAACGAGCCCGTGAAGAAGTGCCGCATCATGTGCGTCAGCATCCCGGCGACGAAGACCAGTGCCGCCCAGTGGTGCAGCTGCCGGATCAGCAGCCCGCCGCGCACGTCGAAGCTGATGTCCAGCGTGGACGCGTACGCCGCCGACATCCGTACACCGTTCAGCGGGACGTAACTCCCGTTGTACGTGACCTCGTTCATCGACGGGTGGAAGAACAGCGTCAGATACACGCCGGTGAGGACCAGCACCACGAAGCTGTACAGGCAGATCTCGCCCAGCAGGAACGACCAGTGATCGGGGAACACCTTGCGCAGGTACTTCCTGCCGAGCGTGTGGATGCCGAGCCGCCCGTCGAACCAGTCGGCGAGCCGCTCACCGCGCCCGGCGCTCACGCCGCCGCCCCGGGCAGGTGGGCCAGCTTGTCGGGGTTGGCCACGACGTAGATGCCGCGCACCCGGTCGCCTTCCGGGGTGAGGTCGAGGACCAGGACGGCGAACGGCGCGCCGCCGTCGAACAGCACCGCCGCGTCGTCGCCGTTGACCCGCCGGTAGCGCCAGACGGGGTGGTCGGGGCCGCCCCGGCCGGCGGTGAGCAGCCGGGTCACCTTGTCGCGGCCGTGCACCGGGCGCAGGCCGGCCCGCCGGCGCTTGCCGCCGGCGTCCGTCCACGCCGTGACGTCCGGCGCGAGCACCTCCATCAGCTCGGCGATGTCCCCGCCGAGCGCCGCCCGCACGAACCGCTCGGTCGCCTCCCGCCGCACCCGCGGATGCGCCTCGTAGCGCGGCCGCCGCGCGTGCACGTGCTCCCGCGCCCGGTGCGCCAACTGCCGTACGGCGGCGGGGGAGCGGTCGATGATCTCCGCGATCTCGGCGTGCGGGTAGCCGAACACCTCGCCCAGTACGAACACGGCCCGTTCCAGCGGTGTCAGCGACTCCAGGACCACCAGCATCGCCAGCGACACCGACTCCGAACGCAGGGCCGGGGTCTCGGCGGTCTCGGTGTCCTCCGCGTCGACCAGCGGCTCGGGCAGCCACGGCCCTACGTACGTCTCCTGCCGGCGGTTGATCACGGCACGGCGGCGCAGCGCGTGGTTGACCGCCACCCGGACGAGATAGGCGCGCGGGTTGTCGACGCCGTCCAGGGGCGCGCCCCCGCCGCGCGCCGTCCAGGACAGCCATGTCTCCTGGAGGACGTCCTCGGTGTCGGCGACACTGCCGAGGATGTTGTAGACGACGCCGAACAGCAGCTCGCGATGGTCGACGAACACCCCGGTCGCCGCGTCGAGCGGGGCGTCCGTGCCGGGTGCGGAGATCTCGGTCATGCGTGGCCCTCCCAGGTACGCGCTCACCACTGCGAGCCGGGCAGGACCCGAAAATGTGACATCGCACGGCTGAATGTGACCCACATCTCAGGCCCAGCGCCCGGCTGGTACCTTCCGGTGGCGCTCTTGACCTGGGGATATTTACGAGCCAGTACCCGAGCGGTACCGTGAAGACATGCCAGCTCTCAACGTGGAGTTCAGCGACCGCGAACTTGAGGACCTGCGGCAGATCGCCAAGGAGCGCGGTACGTCCATGAAGGCCCTCGTGCGGGAGGCGGCCGCGGCCGACATAGCCCGTCACCGGGCCCTCCAGGAGGGCGCCGAGGCCTTCCGCCGGTTCTTCGCCACCCACGCCGACGAGTTCGCCGCCGCGTTCCCCGACGACGAACCACCCGCCAAGGGCGAGGGGCGGGCCGCCTGACCCATGGCACCCGTGATCCATATCGACGTGCCCTGGCTGCTCCAGCGTCACGAGGAGGTCCTGCCGGACCAGCCCACTGTCAACGACTTCTCGGCGCTGGTCGCGGCCGTCGCCCGGCACCGCGTCGACCCGCCGCGCCTCGGGGTGAACTCCGACGCGGCCTGGCGGGCCGCCGCGCTGCTGCACACCATCACGGTGCTCCGGCCGCTGCCCTCGGCCAACGCCCGCTTCGCCTGCGCGACCGCCGTGGCGTACATGTTCGTCAGCGGCGTCGGCATCGACCCGCCCTACGGCGCCCTCGTCGACCTGGCCCGTGACCTCCTGACCGGCACCACCGACGTCTACGGCGCGGCGGACCGGCTGCGGTCCTGGCAGATCTGAGGAACCGGACCCGGTGTCCGATTCACACAGGCCGCAGGGAAATGTCGAAAACGGGTGCGAACAGCGCGTATCCGTTCCCCGTTTCTGACTTTCTGTCAATGGCGGGGATGTTGTCCGGGCGCCTTGTTGGCCGTGTGGGGGTTGTGCAAGAGTGAATCGCGCGTGCGGGGGGAATGGCCGGGTGTCGCACGTGAGTTGTTGACCGCGTCCGACTCACCGTCGGTGAATTCGCACCTCCCGCGCCCCGCCAAAAAAGGTACGCACCAACCGGGCCTCCTTTTTCGGCGGCAGGACTTCTGTGTGCCACACGCGTGGGAAGGAACCATCTCAGTGCCCACCCCCCACCCCCCTCGTCCTCCGTATCCCCCGCCCGGCGGGGATCCAGGGGAATCCGATGAATCACTCGCCGCCCCCCTGAGAGGCAGCCCGGAGGGCCAGGTCGCCGCCCATTCCGTCGCGCTGCTCATGGCCCGGCACCACCAGTCGGCGCACGACTACGCGGTCATCTGTCTGGCCTCGTCGTCGCAGGTCGCGGCCATGGTGACCGGGATCGCCTTCCACCGCACCCTCAACCGTCTCGCCTTCGGCGAGTCGGCCGTCGCGCTGCGTCCGGCCCTGCTGGTGACCGTGCGCGACACGATCCGCGAGTGGTCGGGTGACGATCGAATATCAGCCGTTCTGCCCGCCTTGCAGAAACCGGCCGGAGGGCGGGGACTGCGCGCGGCGACGTCCATGACCCCGGAAAATCGCCTCCTCGCGGAGCGGGCATTCCAGGCACTTCCCGCGGCTGCGCGGTGTTTGCTCTGGCATGTCGAGGTGGAGGCGGATCCCATAAGCGTTCCCGCCGGACTCCTGGGGATGGACACCGAGATCGCGTCGGCGGCCCTCGAGCAGGCGCGGGACAAATTCCGCGAGGGCTGTGTACTCGCCCATCGCGAACTCGCCCCGACCCATGATTGCCGGTTCTACAACCGCCTCCTCGATGTGCCGATCCGCCGGGGCGGCGCACTGCTGCCGGACGTTCAGCAGCATCTCGACGAGTGCCGTTACTGCCGGAACGCGGCCGAGCAACTGAGCCATTTCGAGGGCCCGCTCGGGCCGTTGATCGCCGAGGCGGTGCTCGGCTGGGGCGCCCGCCGCTACCTCGACTCGCGCCCCGGGCGGGCCTCGCACGGCACACGGGGCGCTCGCACGGGCCGGCGTGGCGGACGGCGGGGCGGCGGGCGGCAGGGGCTGCTGTCCCGGCTCGCGGTGCCGGCCCGGGTTCCGCAGGGGCTGCGCTCCTCGCGGGCGCTGCTGTCCGGCGTGGGCGCGGTGTCGGCCGGGGTGCTGGCGACGGTGCTCATCATCAGCACGTCCTCCCACGACGGGGGTGAGGCCGACCCGGCGGGCTCCAGCAGCGCGGCCGGCGGCAAGGGCGATGCCTCGGTGACACCGCCCGGCACCGCGGGCCTGCCCGCGGCGCAGGGCGTGACGCGGCTGCGCAACGCGGGCGCCGATCTGTGCCTGGACATCCGGGACCTGCCGAAGGAGGGCTCGGGCACCAAGCTCGCGGAGTGCTCGACGGTGTGGACCCAGCAGTGGACCTACGAGGACGACGGTCTGCTGCGCAGCGTCGCCGATCCCGGACTGTGTCTGGACTCCCACAAGGACGCCGGTGTGGTCGTCCTCGGCACCTGTGCCGGCAAGGATGCCGAGCGGGCCGACGACGTGCGCTACGACCTGACCGTGCGGGGGGAGCTGCTGCCCCGCTGGGACGAGCGGCTCGCCCTCGCCCCGGCCGACGACGATCCGGACGCCGACATCGTCGTCAAGGTCCGCGACCGCTCGTCCGACGCCCAGCACTGGCGGGCGGAGCCCCTGCCGTCGGCGTCGGGTTCCCTGTCGATCGAGGAGCAGCGGGACCCGGCGGCCCGCCATGTGACGCTGTCGCACGGCGGCACGTCCTGACGACCGGCCCCACGGCCCGAGCGGGGCTGCGCCGCGGACGCGCAGCGCGGCCCCCTGTCAGACCGGATCCTCGACGAGGTCGGCCGGGCCGACCGTGCCGGGTGTGGCATGGCCCGACAGGGCGAGCGTCAGGTCGAGTTCGGCGAGCAGGCAGCGGATGACGTGCTCGACGCCGGACCGGCCGTCCAGGCCGAGGCCGTAGACGTACGGGCGTCCCACGAGGACCGCGCGGGCGCCGAGGGCGAGGGCCTTGAAGACGTCGTCGCCGGTGCGGATGCCGCTGTCGAAGAGGACGGTGAGCCGGTCACCGACCGCCTTCGCCACCCGGGGGAGCGCGTCGGCGGCCGCCACGGAGCCGGCCACCTGACGGCCGCCGTGGTTGGAGACGACCACCCCGTCCATGCCGGCGTCGGCGGCCAGGCGCGCGTCGTCGGGGTGCAGGACGCCCTTGAGGACGATCGGGCCGCCCCAGTTCTCCCGCAGGAACGCCAGGTCCGGCCAGCTCTTGGCGGGGTCGGAGAACATGCCGACGAAGTGCATCACCGCCGCGTCCGGATCCTCGTGCACCGGCTTGGCGAGACCCGCCTGGAAGGCCGGGTCCGAGAAGTAGTTGGCCGTGCCGACCCCGTGCAGGAACGGCAGATAGGCCTGGTCCAGATCACGCGGCCGCCAGGACAGCAGCGGTGTGTCCAGCGTGACGACCAGCGCCGTGTACCCGGCCGCCCTCGCCCGGGCGAGGAAGCTGCGGGCCACCTCCGGGTCCTTCGGCCAGTACAGCTGGAACCAGCGCTCGGCGTCCCCCATCGCCTCGGCGACCTGCTCCAGGGGTGTGCTGGAGGCCGACGACAGGATGTACGGCACGCCCTGTGCGGCGGCGGCCCGGGCCGCGGCGGACTCGGCGTCCGGGTGCATGATCGACAGCACCCCGACCGGGGCCAGCGCGAGAGGGGCGGGCAGGGCACGCCCCAGCACCTCGACGGACAGGTCCCGCTCGTGGACGTCCCGCAGCATGCGCGGCACGATCCTGCGGCGCTCCAGGGCCGCCCGGTTGGCCCGGGCCGTACTGCCGTTGCCCGCGCTGCCCGCCACGTAGTCGACCGGGCCGGGCCCGAGCCGCTGCTCGGTGAGCTCCTCGAGCCGGGTCAGATCGGTGGGCAGCCGCGGTACGGCACCCGTCATCCCGTTCAGGTAGATCTCGTACTGGAAGTCCGCCCAGTGCTTGCCCACGTACGCCCCGCCTCTCGTCGTCTCCTCGTCGGGACCTGCCGTGCGGGCGACGATACCGAGCGGTATGCGCCCGGAGGGATCAGGGTCGGGCGCTCGCCGTGCACAGCGGACGGCTCATCCCGCCGCGGTGGAGCCGTCATGTAATGACAAATATCCGGCCGCGCGATGAACACAAGGGGTCACGAAGCAGTCGGCCGAGAGCGGAATCGGAATGTTTCAGGCCGATTAACGAACACCTGGAATTCGGCCATCTGGCCGCTTCATGACCCCGGGGCCCGTGCGGTTACGGGCTTCACCCGCGCGGATTCCGTAACTTCGCGCCACTGATTCAATACGCAAGGTTACTGAAACCCGTGGGGTCGATGTGTGTTTCCGCGGCGGACTCGGCAGACTCGCGCTCGCCGCTCCGGGCACCGACCGAGCACGGACCGGCACCCCCTGTAATCGATGCGGAAGGATGCACACAATGCGGAACACCGCGCGCTGGGCCATGACCCTCGGCCTGACGGCCACCGCCGTCTGCGGCCCCCTCTCCGGGGCCGCGCTCGCCGCCCCGGGGCAGGCCCCCACCGCGCTCTACGCCCCGTCGGCTCTCGTCCTCACGGTGGGGCACGGTGAGAGCGCGCTCGCGACGACGCCGGAACGCGCGGTCACCCTGACCTGCGCCCCGACGCCCGCCGGCACGCACCCGGCGGCCGGAGCGGCCTGCGCGGAACTGCGCGGCGTCGGCGGGGACTTCGACGCCCTGACGGCGAAGGAGGGCGTGATGTGCACCAAGCAGTACGACCCGGTCGTCATCACCGTCGACGGCGTCTGGCAGGGCAAGCGCGTCTCCTACGAGCGCACCTTCTCCAACGACTGCATGAAGAACGCCTACGGCACGGGCGTCTTCTCCTTCTGAGCGGGCCGAGCCCACAGACCGGGATCGCACTGAGTCCGTGAAGCGCAGCGGGCCGTGGCTGGGGAGCCGGGCCGTTGTCACGGGGAGTCGCGATCTCGCGCGAGGGGGCCGGCGGGCGGAGTGGGGCCGCCCGCCGGCCTCTGGGCTCTTCCGGTCCGTCCGGACCGGGTACTCAGGCCCGGTCGCGATGACTGGTGTCGCACCACGGGTAGCGGCGACTGCGCCGGCAGGTGCACAGCGCCACACGGAAGCGGTCGGAGGCGACGACGGAGCCGTCCTCCAGCTCCACCTCCACCGGGCCCTCCATCAACAGCGGGCCCTTGCGCTGGACGGCGACGCGGCGCGGCGTCGCGGCGGACCGGTCAGACGGGGAGTTCGGCACGGACGACCACCAGCTCTTCCTTGTCATCGGCGGCGGGCAGCAGCCCCCGCTCCCGCAGCCAGGCTTCCCGGCCGCGCAGCACCGGCCCGAACTCGATCCGATGCCGGCGGGTCACCGCGGCCTTCAGACCGGCCGCGCGCAACTGCTCCACGGTCACATCGGGCGCGCTCAGCGCCGACTGCACGAGCAGCAGCACCCCGCCGGGCCGCAGCAGACCGGGTGCCTGCCGGCAGATGCGGTCGACGACCAGACGCCCGTCGTCACCCGCGTCCCAGGCCCGGGCAGCGCCGCGGGGCTGCCTGCGACGGCCGTCCGGAGCCGGCACGTACGGGGGATTGGCCAGGATCAGATCGAACGTCCTCCCGCGCACGGGATCGAACAGATTGCCGTGCCGGATGCGGACCGGGAGCCTCGCCAGCCGGGCATTGAGCCGGGCGGCCCACACGGCGCTCCAGGAGACGTCCACCGCGGTCACACGGGCGCCCCGGCGAGCGGCCTCCAGGGCGAGGGCGCCGCTGCCGGTGCCCACGTCGAGAACCTCGGCGCCCGGGGGCAGCGGCTCGTCGGACAGGGCACCGGCCAGCAGCTCGGTGTCTTCCTGCGGGGCGTACACGCCCGGGAGTACGAGTGCGATCACGGACGCCGAGTACCCCGGTCATCAGGAGATATGAGTGACTTCCCGGGCCAGCGGTTCGCGCAGTGACGAACGTGACGCACGCCAGTCGGTGAGCAGCCGGGCGCCGAAGCGCTCCTCGACGAACTCGGTCGCGTCGATACCGAAGGCGACGTCGGGAGCGAGATGCGGCTCCTCCTCCAGCAGTCCGCCGATGACGTCGTGACGCACCACCTGCTCGTGGACCGCGTCCGCCTCGACGTGCTCGTCGTAGAAGTGCTCGGCGGCGGGCCCGGCGCCCGTGCGGCGCATCGCCTCGGCGAGCCGGCGCGACCCCGGCGACGAGGTGATCTCGACCGCCGCGAAATGGCCGACCAGAGCGCCCCTGAGGGCCCGGTGCAGGCCGAACAGGGACATCATGTTCACCGTGACCAGGGCCTCGGCGGTCGACGCGTCGAGATAGCGGCCATAGGTGGTGTCCAGGCCCAGGTCCCTCATCAGGTCGGCGAACAGGGCGGCGTGCACGCGGTCGGCGCGGCCGCCGCCCCACTCGTCGAACTCCACCGCCGCCATCCCGGCCTTCGCCCGGCCGTACAGCCGCGGCAGCACCCAGGCGTGCGGGTCCGCCTCCTTGAGGTGGTACAGGGAGCGCTGGGCCGCGTACTCCCGCATCTGCCACAGCTCGCCCTCGTCGCGCAGGTAGTGGCTGACGCCGGTGCCCTCGACGGGCTCGACCAGGAGGCCGGCCAATGCCTCGTCCACGGTGTCGTGGACCCGGGCGTCGGCGCGCAGCGCGGACAGGAAGCGCTGCTCCATGGCCGCGCGCACGCGCAGCAGGTCGACGTCCCACTCACGCTCCGCCGGGACACCGGCGAAGCCGCGGTAGTGCAGCTCGTAGCAGACGTACAGGGCGAGCTGGAGGTCGTCGCCGTACACCTCGGCCCGGGCGACGTCCTCCAGGCGGGGCAGCCGCCCCGCGCCCCGCAGCCAGGCGTCGACGCCCCTGCTCAGCGGGCCGCGCGGGGTGGGCAGTGCTGGTCCTTCGTGCTCCATGCGCGCCGGGTACCCGCCCGGCGGCGAAGGTCACCCGCCGGTGCCGCCGCCCTGCCCCCGGTGGCGCCCGCCCGATGCCGTCAGTCGCCCTCGGACTCCTCCTGGGCGCGTGCGTTGGGGGTGATGGCCTCCCCGGCCTCACCCCGGTGACGGCGCTGCTCGGCGGAGTCCCGGGTGCGGTTCTCGGCGTCCTCGACCTCCCGCAGCACCTCTTCGAGAGCCGTCTGCGGCGGTGTGCCGTGCTGGTCCTGGTCCCGGTCGTGGTCCTTGTGCTCGGACACGGCGGTCTCCTTCCTGCGTCCGGTACGTCGGGTCGTGAGCGTTTCAGCTGGTGGCGGAGGCGATGCGCAGCGGCACGGGGTCGGGTGGGGCGGCCTCCTCACTGCGGCGGGCGACCTCCGCCCACCAGGAGGGTCCGTCCTCGATGTGGCGCAGCAGCACCCCCTCGCGGATCGCCCACGGACACACCGTGACGGCCTTGATGCCGGTCAGCTTCAGCGCGGTGTGCCCCACCACCGCCCCGGCCAGGCTCTGCGCGGCCCGCGGCGCGGAGATGCCGGGCAGGTGCGCGCGTTCCGCGGCGGGCAGGGCGGCCAGCTGCGTGATGGCCGCCCGCAGGTCGGAGCGGTGCATCTGCCGGTCCACGAACGGGCCGTGCCGTCCGGGCGCCGCGCCGCACAGCCGCCCCAGCTGCTGGAAGGTGCGGGAGGTGGCGACCGCCGTGCGCGGGCCCTCCCAGCGGATCCGCGCCGCGACGTCCCGCAGCTGATGGCGGACCTTGCGGCGCAGCGCCCGCACCCGCTCCGGTGACGGCGGGTCCTCGTCCTCGAAGAACTCGTGCGTCAGCCGTCGCGCGCCCAGCGGCAGGGACGCCACGAAGTCGGGCAACCGGCCGCGCCCGAAGGCGACTTCGAGGGTTCCGCCGCCGATGTCGAGCAGGGCCAGCGGCCCCGACCGCCAGCCCATCCAGCGCCGGGCGCCGAGAAACGTCAGCTCGGCCTCGACCTCACCCGGCAGGGTGCACAGGTCGACGCCCGTACGGGCGCGGACGGTCTGCAGCACCTCGTGCCGGTTCGGCGCGTTGCGCACCACGGCGGTCGCGAACGCCAGCGGGCCCGTCGCGCCCCACCGGGCGGCGGTCCTGCTCGCCTCGGCCACCGCCTCGACGAGCTGCCCCACGGCCTGCTCGGGGATCGGTCCCCCCGGTGCGACCTGCTCGGACAGCCTGAGCCGCCACTTGGCGGTGTGCACGGGCAGCGGCACCCCGTCCGCCGCGTCCGCGACCACCAGTCTGACCGTGTTCGATCCCACGTCCACCACGCTGATTCGCATGGCCGGTGGGTACCCATTTACGGCGCCGGCCAACAGGAGGCGCGGCGGGGTACCGGTCACATCCGGACGACCGCGCGTCACGCCATCTGGCGGCGCACCAGTTCGTGCAGCCGGCCGTTCGTGTCGGCGAGGAGCTGCGCGGGCGGGCCCTGCTGGATGACCTTGCCCTCCTCCATCACCACGACACGGTCGGCGTCCATCACGGTCGACAGCCGGTGCGCGATGACGATCCGGGTCGCGTGCAGCGCCTTGGTGCTCTCGATGACCGTGCGCTGCGTCTCGTTGTCGAGGGCGCTGGTCGCCTCGTCGAAGAAGAGGATCCGGGGCCGGCGGATCAGCGCCTGGGCGATCATCAGCCGCTGGCGCTGGCCGCCGGAGACGGCCCCGCTGCCCGAGACGATGGTGTGCAGGCCCATCGGCATGCGCTTGATGTCCTCGGCGAGACCGGCCATCTCGGCCGCCGCCATCGCCTCCTCCGGCGTGTACGGCTCGGTGCCGCAGATGACGTCCAGGATCGAGCCCGTGAACGGCTGTGCGTGCTGGAGCACCACACCGCACTGGCGGCGTACCGCCGACTGGTCCAGGGCCGCCAGGTCCTGCCCGTCGTACAGCACGCTGCCCGACACGGGCCGGTCGAAGCCGATCAGCAGCCGCAGCAGTGTCGACTTGCCGCAGCCGCTCGGGCCGACGACCGCGACGAACTCGCCGGGCCGCACCTCGAACGACACGTCGTCCAGGACCAGCGGACCGTCGTCGGAGTAGCGGAAGGACACCCGGCGCGCCTCGATCGCACCGGTCAGCGGTCCCGGGCGGGTGCTCGCCGCCCGCACCTCGGGGGTGGCGTCCAGCACCGGCCTGATCTCCTCGAACAGCGGCAGCGCGGCCACCGCCGAGACGAACGCGCCGGTCAGCTGGGTGACGGAGGTCAGCACCATCGTCACCGAGGTGTTGAACGTCAGGAACGCCGCCGCCGACATCGAGCCCCGGGCCGGGCCGGCCAGCAGCATGAACATCAGCAGGGTGCACAGCGGCAGGTACACCGCGCCCAGCACCGTCGTGAGGTTCTTGATACGGCCGACCTTCTGCTGGAGCTCACGGCTGCGCGCGAACTGAGAGGCCCATGCGGCGTACGCGTAGTTCTCGGCGGCGGCCACCCGCAGCTTGGGCAGGCCTCGCAGCGTCTGGAAGGCCTGGTTGTTCAGCTTGTTGGAGAGCACCACAAGACGCCGCTGCCAGCGCACCTGCCACAGCCCGAGCGCCAGGAAGACGGCCGCGATGACGACGAGCATGGCGATCGCGGCCATCGCCATCGGCACGCTGTACCAGAGCAGCAGCCCCAGGTTCATCGCGCCGACCGTCACCGACTGGGCGACCGTCGGACCGACGCCCGCCAGCAGCCTGCGGATCGAGCTGATGCCCATGGCGGCGCTGGCCAGCTCGCCCGTGGAGCGCTCGGTGAAGAACTTCGTGGGCAGCCGGAGCAGCCGGTCCCACACCGCCGGCTGGAGCGTGGCCTCGATCCGGCCCTCAAGCCGCAGGATGGTCAGGTTCTGCAACAGCATGAAGGCCGCCGCCACCACGCTGCTCAGCATCACCGCCAGACACACCTGCACGATCAGCCCGGTCTGCGCCTTCGGCACGAACTCGCCCAGCACCTTGCCGGTGGCGATGGGCACGAGCGCGCCGATCGCCACCGTGACCAGACCGCTGAGCAGCAGTGCCGTCAGGTCGCCGCGCATGCCCTGCACACAGAACCGCAGCAGCCGCAGCGGACTGAGCCCCCGCTCGGGCAGCGGGCGGTAGAACATCACCGCGCGCGGCTCGAACTCGTCGGCGTTGGCCTTCTCGACCGGCGTCTCCCGGCCGGTCGACGGATGCACCGCGACATAGCCGCCGCGCCGCCACAGCAACGCCACCGGCGCCCCCGACAGGGCCCGTTGACCGACCAGGGGCCCGACGTTGTCGCGCCACCAGCGGCCGTCGAGCCGTACCGCCCGGGTACGGACACGGGAGGCCAGGGCGACCTGCTCGACCGGGTCGAGACGGTCGCCGCCGGTGCCCTTCTGAGTCGGCTCGGTGATCCGGATCCCGGCAGCCTGCCCGACCAGTTTGCAGGCCGCGTACGTGGCGTCGGCGTCGGCCGAGGTGGTGCGCTGGGAGGAGCGTGTGCCGATGGAGGCGAGCAGCGTCCGGTCGGCCTGGGCGCGCACCGCCTCACCGGCCTTGATGCCCTCGGCCGTGCGCGTCTCGTGGGTGCGCTCCAACTGCTCGATCCAGCGGTCCAGCGTGGTCAGCAGCCGGTACTGCTGGTCCACCACGGACTGCCACAGCGCGGGGTCCATCAGCAGGTCGGCCGCGGCCTCCGCGCCGTACAGCGAGCCGTACTGCACGCTGCCCGGCGGCACCTGCATCCAGAACACGTCGTCGTCGGTGGGCGCCGCGGCCCGCTCGGTGGCCATCGGCGCCTGGAACAGGATCGACAGGCTGCGGCCGACCCCCAGGGCGAGGGCGTACTCCAGCGGGCTCGTCGTCGGCGGCACGTACTGTGGGTTGCCGTACGCGTCGTACGACCAGGTCGCGGTGTCGGCGGGCTGGTACAGCTCGCGCAGGCCGATGCGGTGCACCACACAGTCCCGCAGCGGCCGGGCCACCAGGGTGTGCTGCGGACCCGGCACCGGACCGAGCACCAGCGAGCCCGCCTCCAGCCGGCCCAGATGATGCCAGTGGCCCTGCTGCCCGGCGTCGACCGCGAACAGGTCCACGGCCCCGGACGCCACCAGCCACAGCACCTGCGGCCCCTCCAGGTCCAGGCGGTTGAACCCGGCGCAGTCGATGCGCGTGCCCAGCTGCCCGAAGGCGCCCAGCACGAGGTCGCCGTCGTGCCCTTCGTGAACGGCCGTCATCTCACCGCTCCCTGACCAGTGCCGCGTACGCTCCGCCGCGGGCCACCAGGTCCTCGTGCCGTCCCCGCTCCACGACCGTGCCGTGCTCCAGGACGACGATCTCGTCGCTGTCGCGCACCGTGCTGAGCCGGTGCGCGATCACCACACAGGCGCAGCCGCGCCGGCGCAGGTTGTCCATCACGACCTGCTCGGTCTCCGCGTCCAGCGCGCTCGTCACCTCGTCCAGCACCAGGATGCTCGGCCGGCGCACCAGCGCCCGCGCGATCTCCAGGCGCTGACGCTGCCCGCCGGAGAAGTTGCGGCCGTCCTGCTCGACCCTGCTGTGGATGCCCCCGGGGCGGCGCGTGATCACGTCGTACAGGGCGGCGTCGCGCAGCGCGTCCTCCACCGCATCCTCGGGGATCGACGGGTCCCACAGCGCCACGTTGTCGCGGACCGTGCCCTCAAAGAGGAACACGTCCTGGTCGACGAAGGAGACCGAGGCGGCCAGCGCCCCGCGCGGGATGTCCTCGATGCGCTGCCCGTCGATGCGGATCACGCCCTCCCACGGCGTGTACAGCCCGGAGATCAGGCGGGAGACCGTGGACTTGCCGCTGCCCGAACCGCCCACCAGCGCCACCTGCTGCCCGGGGCCGACCGTCAGGTCGAAGCCGCTGAGCAGCGGCTTGTCGAGCGGGCTGTAGCCGAACGTGATGTTCTCCAGCTCCACGTGTCCCTGGAGACGGCGGGTGGACTCGCCGGCGCCGGGACGGCCGTAGAGCGGGTCGGCCTGGAAGTTCTCCACGTCCTTCAGCCGGGCCACGTCCGCCGCGAAGTCCTGGATACGGCCCGCGACGCCGTTCAGCCGGGTCAGCGGTGCCGTGAACCGGGTGACCAGGGCCTGGAAGGCGACCAGCAGGCCGACCGAGATGTGCCCCTCGACGGCCCGCATGCCGCCGATCCACAGGATCAGCGCGCTGTTGAGGGTGGCGAGGGTCGGCGCGACGACGCCCAGCCAGGCACTCGGCACACCGAGCCGCTGCTGCTCCTCCAGGGTGGTGGCGTGCTGTCCGGCCCACTTGCGGAAGTAGCCGTCCTCACCTCCGGTCGCCTTCATGGTCTCGATGAGCTGAAGGCCCGTGTAGGCGGTGTTGGTGAGACGGGCGGTGTCCGCGCGCAGCTTCGCGGTGCGCGTGGCGCGCAGCCGGATGACGACGCGCATGGCGACGACGTTCAGCAGCGCCACCCCGATGCCGACGAACGTCAGCTGCGGGTCGTAGGTGTAGAGCAGCACCGCGTACAGAACGACCACGACCGCGTCCACGCCCGCCGCCGCGAGGTCGCGGGAGAGCGTCTCGGACACGGCGTCGTTGGACTGCAGGCGCTGCACCAGGTCGGCGGGGCTGCGCTGGGAGAAGAACGTCACCGGCAGCCGCAGCAGATGCCGCAGGAACCGGGCGCTGGACAGGGTGGAGGAGATGATGCGGCCGCGCAGCAGATTGGCCTGCTGGAGCCAGGTGAGCACGACGGTGAGCAGCACGCACGCCGCCATCGACGTGAACAGCACGCCGAGCAGCGAGGTCTTGTTCCCGATCAGGAACTCGTCGATGTAGGTGCGGCTGAGCGCGGGCACCGCCGCGCCGACCCCCACCAGCAGCAGGCTCGCCAGGACGGCGGCCGGCATGGTGCCCGCGGTGCCGCGCAGCCGGGCGGGCATCGCGCCCATGACACCGGGCTTGCGGCCGCCCCGGGCGAAGTCCTCGCCGGGCTCCAGCACCAGCACGACACCGGTGAAGCTGCCGTCGAAGTCCTCCATGGGGACGAACCGGCGGCCCTTGCCCGGGTCGTTGATGTAGACGCCGCGGCGGCCGAACCGGCGGCCCATGCCGTCGTAGACGACGTAGTGGTTGAACTCCCAGAACAGGATGGCCGGCGACGTCACCTCGGCGAGGGCGGCCAGGTCCATCTGCATGCCCTTGGCCGTCAGGCCGTAACTGCGGGCGGCTTTCAGCAGGTTGCTGGCGCGTGAGCCGTCGCGGGAGACGCCGCAGGCGATGCGCAGCTCCTCCAGCGGGACGTGCTTGCCGTAGTGGCCGAGGACCATCGCCAGGGAGGCGGCGCCGCACTCGACGGCTTCCATCTGGAGCACGGTGGGTGTGCGGACCGTCTTCGCCCGGGACTTGGGCACCTTGCGCCGGGGCGGGGCGGCGCGTCTCCTGCTCCGCGGCTCCTGTGCGGTCGCGCTCATGGCAGCAGCCAGTCGACGGGGCGCTGGTCGGCGAGCCGGATCGAACCGGAGGCCAGGGTCATGGAGGTCAGCTTGAACGGGGGCCCGTCGGCGGACGACCACGCGTAACCGCTCTTCGTGGCGGACGACTTGTCCAGCCGGACCGTCACGGCCACGGGCCTGCCCTTCTCGGTGAACTGCTCGCCGAGCTGACTGTCCCCGAGGAACGCGGCGATCTGCTGCGGGGACTGCGCCGAGCGGTCCACCGACTTCACATGGCCGCGCAGCACGCCGTACTCCTGCGTCGGCACCGACTGCACGGTCAGGTCCACGGCGGCGTCGCCGGGGATCGACGCGGCGTTCCCGGCGGGTACGTACACGGTCGCGTAGAGGGGGTCGTCGGTGTGGGCGATCTTCTCGACGGCGGCGACGTTCGCGCCGGTCCGGATGATCTGCCCGACGGTGGCGGCGAGGGTGGAGACCCGGCCCGCGTCGAGTGTGCGCACGACGGCCTCACCTCTGACGGTACGGACCTTGAGCACGGGGGAGTCCGCGGGCACCTGCTGGCCCTGCTTGGCGAGCACGGCGGTGACCTGTCCCGCGACGGGGCTCTGGAGGACGTAACTGCCCTGCCCGTGCGTGAGGATGGCGGGTGCGCTGACGGTCGAGGTCACCGAACCGGTCACCGCCCACACCGAGGCGGCCGCCATCGCGACCACCGTCACCGACAGCACGAGCCAGCCCTGCGGGCGCGCGAACCGCACCGGCAGGTCGAGTTCCTCCGGTGACTGGAGCTTGGCGAGGGCCTGTTGGCGGAACTGCAAGGGAACTTCCCTCACCCGTAGAAGAGGTACTGACGACCGTGACGGAAGCCGTCACGGCAGCCGAAGAACCCGGAACCGCGGGCTGCGGCTCCGGGACTCGACGGCACTGGGGCTCGATCAGAGACCGGCGACCAGGTTGGTGACCGGGGCCGTGTTCAGGCCGGTGACGCCCTCGACGGTGCCGACGGCCGTGTCGACCAGGCCGGAGACCGGAGCGATGCCGTTCACCGTGTCGGTGACGGTGTTCACGGCGTTCACGGCCAGACCGCCGGAGACGGCGTCGAGCTCGGCGTCGGCGATCTCGACGGTCTCAACCTGGGGGGTGGAGTTCATGATGGAACTTCCCTTCATATGGATATCTCACAAGGGGGGAGCGGCCCCCTCTGGGGACAGATGACGGCCGCGACCGCGAGTGCCGGGCACCCGTTTCCAGGTGCCCTGGGCGGCCCCCGCGGTGCGATGGATCAAAGCACGCTGCGGGTCCGCGCTTCCAATCAACCAACCGTCCCACCAGGCAACTTACGCCCCAAGGGCACCGATCCGTGCAGGTCTCGACACCACTTGGCAGCGAGTTCTTCACATGCCGCACCGCATCGGCGCATCCAGGCCCTTGCCTCCCCCGGCGGCGAATCCGGCACTCCCGCCCCAAAGGCGTGACCCACCCGGACAGGTTGTGGACAACCCTGATTTCGGTGACCGGGTTGAGCACGCGCTGTGCAGATTCGCTGAAGCCGGGATTCGACTCAACAAGATCGACAGACCGTCCCCGGGCGGATACGGAGCGTTCCGTTCCGTGGTTCCGCCGGCGCGCCCGCCGCTGAAAGGCCGTCATCCGGCCAAGGCTCCTCGCGCGCCCGTCGCGGACGCCCTGCCGCACCGGCCCAGGTGAGCGCGGCGGTCACAGACCGCGCGGTCGGTGCGCGGGTGGCGGGAGTTGGCCGATTTCGCGATGCGAAGGGATCACTCGCAAACGGAATTGAACGCCCCGCGCGGCCCGTGCGTACCAACAGCCATCCAGGCGCCCCCCATCAGCTGCCGGACGGCGGCACCTACTCCGTCCCCCAGGAGGAGAGAAGTTTGAGTCACAAGCGAATTCCGAAGCGCAAGGCCGCGATAGCGGCGGGCAGCGTGGTGGCGCTCGGCGCGGCCGCGATCCTGCTCCCCAACGCCAACGCCTCCCAGGACGGTTCGTCCGGTGACGCGGCGGCGGCGCCGAAGACCCTGAAGGCGGGCGACGCCTCGGATCTCGCCTCGCAGCTCTCCGGGCTCCTCGGCGAGGCGTTCGGCGGGTCCTACTACGACGGCGACAGCCAGCAGCTCGTCGTCAACGTCGTGCCGGGCGACAACAACAACGTCATCGTGCAGGCGAAGGCGGCCGGCGCGAAGGTCCGCGAGGTCGACAACAGCTGGTCGGAGCTCCAGGACGGGGCCTCCACGCTGAAGTCCGAGGCGACCATCGCCGGCACCTCCTGGTCGATCGACCCGCGCACCAACAAGCTCCTGGTGACGGCGGACAGCACCGTGACCGGCGCCAAGTGGGACCGACTGCAGTCCACCGTGCGCGAGCTCGGCTCCGGCATGGCCACCCTGAAGAAGTCCTCCGGGACCTTCAAGCCGTTCGTCTCCGGAGGCGACGCCATCTTCGCGGGCGGCTCGCGCTGCTCCCTCGGGTTCAACGTCACCGCGGGCGACGGCTCTCCGGCCTTCCTGACCGCCGGTCACTGCACCCTCGGCGGCAACGAGTGGTCCGACACCCAGGGCGGCCAGCCGATCGCCACGGTCGACCAGGCCACCTTCCCCGGCAACGGTGACTTCGCACTCGTGAAGTACGACGACCCGGCGACCGAGGCGCCCAGCGAGGTCAACACCGGCGACCAGACGGTGCAGATCACCGGGGCCGCCGAGGCGACCGTCGGGCAGCAGGTCTTCCGGATGGGCAGCACCACCGGGCTCAACGACGGCCAGGTCCTCGGCCTCGACGCCACGGTGAACTACCCGGAGGGCACCGTCACGGGCCTCATCCAGACGGACGTCTGCGCCGAGCCCGGCGACAGCGGCGGCTCGCTGTTCACCCAGGACGGTCTCGCGATCGGCCTGACCTCCGGCGGCAGCGGCGACTGCACGGTCGGCGGGGAGACGTTCTTCCAGCCCGTGACCACCGCCCTGGAGGCGGTCGGCGCGACCCTCGGCGCGGGCGGTGCCGCGGGCGGCGGCGCCGGTGACGAGGCCGGCGCGGGCCAGGAAGCCGGCGCGGGCGACGAGGCCGGTGCCGGTGACGAAGCGGGCGCGGGTGCGGGTGACGAGGCCGGTGCCGGCGCGGGTGCCGGGCAGGAAGCCGGTGCCGGTGCGGGTGCCGGTGCCGGTGAGCAGGCCGGAGGCGACGAAGCGGGTGCCGGTGCCGGTGAGGACGCCGGTGCCGGTCACGACGCGGGCCAGGGTGTCGAGGACAACTCCGGTCTGACCGAGTCCCGCTGACGCGTTCTCACGCCGTCGGCAGCCGGTCCGGCACCACCGGCCCGGCACGGCCGGCCCGGTCCCGCCTCCTTCCCGGCGGGACCGGGCCGGCCGCCGGCGTTCGCGGCACTCCCCTCCCTGACCCGGTCGGCCGGTGGCGGACGGGCCGGGCTTCCGGACGGAGGGCCGCTCTTCCGGCGGGCGACCGACGCACCGCGTCCCCGGCCGCCGACACTGCTTCCGTCCCTCCCCGGCGCCGCCGCCCTCCCGCCCTACCCGAGGGCCCTGATCAGCAGCAGGGCGATGTCGTCGAGCCGCTCCTCCCCGTCGGTGCGGTGCCGCTCCTGGTGGACGAGGCTGTCGGCCAGTTCGTCCAGCGGCCGGTCACCGGCGTCGGCCAGCCGTCGGCCCAGATCTGCGAGGGCCTCCTCGAAGTCCGTGCCGGGCGACTCGACCAGGCCGTCCGTATAGAGGACGAGCAGTGAGCCGGGGGCCAGGGCGACCTCCGTCGTCGGATACACCGCAGAGGCGTCGATGCCCAGCAGCGGGCCGCCCGCCAGGTCGAGGACGCGCACCCGGCCGTCCGGCCGTCTCAGCAGCGGCGGGGGGTGCCCCGCACGGGACATCACGGCCCGCCCGTGCGCCGGGTCGAGCCGCAGGTACAGGCAGCTGGTGAACAGGTCGGACCCGAGGTCGAGCAGCAGCCGGTTGGTGCTGCGCATGACCTCCTCGGGGGCCTGCCCTACCGTCGTGTACGCGCGCACCGCCGTGCGGACCTGGCCCATCAGCCCCGCGGCCGTCACGTTGTGGCCCTGCACGTCCCCGATCACCGCCGCCGCCGTGCCCCGGCTGCCCACCAGGTCGTAGAAGTCACCGCCGATGTCCATGCCCTGGGTGGCCGGCACATAACGGCCCACCGCCTCGATGCCGGGCAGCGACGGCAGGGAGTGCGGCAGCAGTGCCTCCTGCAAGCCGTGCGCGAGGCGGTGCTTGGCGTCGTAGAGCAGCGCCCGCTCCAGCGCCTGGGCGATCAGCCCGGCCATGCTGGTCATCACCGCCCGCTCCTCCGTCGGGAACGGGTGCTGCTCGGCGTAGGACAGGACGCAGGTCCCCACCGGGCGGCCCTGGGCGATGAGCGGCAGGAAGGCCCAGGCCGCGAACCCGTCCGGGGTGGCCTGCCGCGCCGGGTACAGGCGCTCCAGCTGCTCCCGCGATTCGAAGAACGCGGGCACGCCCGTGCGCAGCACCTGTGTGCCGGGTGTCGGCTCGGTCAGGGGCATCCCGTCGAAGCGTTCCACCACGTGCGGGTCCCGGTACCCGCGATGCCCCAGCACCCGGAGCCGGTTCGCCCGGGAGCCCAGCATCACCAGGGCCTGGCTGCCCACCGCCGGGGCGATCTCGTCCGCGACCAGCTGCACCACGTCCTGCACCCCCACCGCCTCGGTGAGGGCGCCGGCCAGATCCAGCACCTGCGAGATGGTGACCAGCCGCGAGGGGGTCCCGTCGGGCGGGGGAGTGGTCCGGTTCATCCGGGACACGGCACGGGACCTCGTGATGCGCACGCTCAGACCCGTCGTGCTCGGGTACAGCCGGAACGACAGCCACTCGCCGGGCGGGCGCAGCGCCACGAAGGACGTGACGTGCTGACTCAGCAGCGCGGCCCGGTAGCGGTCCTCGTACACCGGGTCGTTGAGCCAGGGCACCGACGCCCACAGCTGGGTGCCCAGCAGCCGGCTGACGGGGACGTTCAGCAGCTCGCCCGCCGCCGCGTTGACGAAGCCGATCCGCCCGTGCAGGTCCAGGGAGACCAGCCCGTAGGGCAGCCGGCTCACCATCCGGGCCGCCTCGACCGTGCCCAGCGTGCCGGCCATGCCGCCGACCAGGGGAGAGGCGAGCAGATCGGCCTCGGGGTGCGGCGGGATGCTGTGCTCGGCCGCCCGCTCCAGCCGGACCGCAAGCCGCCCGCAGGCCGCGGTCAGGTGCTCGCGTTCGTGGTCGGACAGCTCCGCCGGGTGCGCGCCCGGCCAGGTCACGAAGACCGCGCCGTAGACGGTGGTCTCGGTGGCGACGGGCACGGCGGCCAGGGCGAACGGATAGGGCAGCACCACGGCGATCCGCGGATAGAGGCGGGCCATCTGCTCCTCGCCGCCGACCCACACCAGCCGCCGCTCGCGCGCCGCGTCGGCGACCGGGATCGGCGAGCTCAGGCCGACCCGCTCCCAGGGCGCCGCGAACGCCCGCGGCAGACCGGCCATCACCGCCATCTCCAGCACCGGCTGGTCCGGCGCCATCAGATAGACCGCGCCGGAGTGGGCGTGCACCTCGTCCATCATCGACGCCAGCGCCAGCGAGAGCAGGGGACGGCCGACCGGCGTCCTGGCGGCTGCCGGCGCCTGTGCGGACGACTGCCCGTCGGACACGCCGACCACCTCCTCGCACGGCCGCGCGACCGGGTTCAGGAACAAATCTCCCCCCTGACGGCCCGTCCCGCACGACGAGCGGCCCCGTGACGAACTGGTTGCCTTCGGTCACAGGCGCCGCGCACCGCGCCCGGACCGTCACGCCTGTCACGAGAACACCGTGCGGAACGCAGGCGTCCCGTCATGTTCGATTTCTTTCGAGCGTCCGCCCCGGTGCCGGTCCACGGAACGCCCACAGGGGCTGCGCAGGTGTCTCATTAGCGCTGTAATGGCCAACGTGGTCAGTCAGGGCGCCCAAGAGCGCGGAACGCGAACGCTGCGTGCCGAAGGTGCCCTCAAGGCGATCGCGGTCGATCACGAGGCGCCCGACCGGCTGCGCCGTGTCCTCGAACAGGCCCTCGTCTTCGCCGGTGCGGTGTTCGCCGCCGTGTACGCGCCCGGCCAGGACGGCGAGCTGCTGTGCCTCATGGAGTCGGCGGGGGTCCCGAGGACGCTCTACGGCCTGCGCGACAGCTACCCGCGCGCCGGACGGTCCCCGGTCGCCGAGGCCCACCGCGGCGGACGCCCGGTGTCGCTGGGCCCGGCCGAACTCGCCGAGCACGCCCAGGCACGGCGCACGCCCTTCGGGGACTTCTTCCTCACGGCCCTGCCCGTGCAGGGGGACGGCGGCTGCCTGCTGGCGGTGACCGAACGCCCCGGGGGATTCTCCGACGACGACCTCGGCTGTCTGGAACTCATCTCCGAGGCGGTCGCCTTCACCGCGCCGCCCACCCCCGCCGAGGCCGGTGACCTGCCCCCGAGCGCCTTCAGCCTCGCCATGGACACCGGCCGGGTCCGGATCGGCGACGACCTGCTGGAGCTGTTCGGACTGGACCCCGTGGAGTTCGACGGCCGGATCGAGACGCTGCTCAGCCTGACCGTGCCCGAGGACCTGCCCTCGCTGATGTCCGTGGTGGAGGCCGACCACATGTCCATCGGCGACCGGGAGCTGGAGTTCCGGGTGCTCCAGCCCGCCGGGCCGCCGAAGTGGCTCCGGCTGCGCGGACGCCTCCTGCCCGGCGGTGAGGGGCGCCCGGCCCGGCTCGTGGGCACGGTCGTCGACGTCTCCACCCTGCGCTCCGACGTCACCGACGTGGCCCGCGTCCAGCGTCTTGCCGCCGCCCTGGCCACCGCCGTCACCGTCCGCGACGTGGGCAAGGCCGTGGTCGCCGCGCTGCGCAGGCCGCTCAGGGCGGACCGGATCGCGCTCGCCGAGCTGGAGAGCGAACGGCTCGTCGTCACCGTCCTCGACCCGCCCGAACCCGAGGCCTGGCCCGAGCTGTGGCGGTCGGAGTGGCGCACCGAGTGGCCCGACGCGCCCGTGCGCGCCATGCCCACCCTCGCCGCCGCCCTGCGCGAGGGCAGGGCCCGCATCTGGCCCGCCGGCAGCCCCCTGGAACGCGCCCTGGCCGAAGTGGGCCCCGGCGGTCTCGCCGTCCTGCCGCTGCCCGCCGGGAACCGCATGGCCGGCGCCTGCCTGATCGGCTGGGACGCCCCGCACGACTTCGGCACCGACGAACGCGCCCTGCTCACCGCCTGCGCGGGCCTGGCCGGACAGGCCCTGGTGCGGGCCCGGGCCTTCGACGCCGAGCACGAACTCGTCGGCATGCTCCAGCGCCAGCTGCTGCCGCGCAGCCTGCCCCGGCTGCCCGGCGCGGTGGCCGTCGCCCGCTACCTGCCGAGCACGGCCGGGCTCGAACTCGGCGGCGACTGGTACGACGTCATCCCGCTGCCCGACCATCACGTCGCCCTCGTCATCGGCGACGTGCAGGGCCACAGCGCCGGCGCCGCCACCCTCATGGGCCAGATGCGCACCGCCCTGCGCGCCTACGCCGTCGAGGGCCACCCGCCGGACGTGGTCGTCGCGCACGCCAACCGGCTGCTGACGGACATGGACAGCGATCTCTTCGCGACCTGCTGCTACGTCGACGTCGACCTGGAGGAGGGCGCGGCCTGGTGCGTGCGCGCGGGGCACCTGCCGCCGGTGCTGCGCTATCCGGACGGCCGGACCGAGATCGCGGAGGCCGAGGGCGGGCCGCCCCTCGGCGTCGTCACCCGGGCCGACTTCCCCATGAGCCCGCTCCGGCTCCCGCCCGGCACCATGATCGCCCTGGCCACGGACGGGCTCGTCGAGACGCCCGACTCCGACATCGACGAAGGCATGGCCCACCTCGCCCGACGGCTCGCCGACGCCGCCCCGGCCGACATGGGCCTCGTCGCCGACGGCCTCCTGGGCGACGCCCCGCGCACCGACGACGTCGCCCTGCTCCTCCTGCGCTACGACGGCATGGAACTGCGCCCGCTCAGGGAGAGCTGGACGGTCTGGCGCGTGCCCCAGGCCGTCGGACACGCCCGCCGCTTCGCCCGGCGCACCCTGCGCTCCTGGGGCGTCACCGTGGACCACGACGCCGCGCTCCTGGTCGTCTCCGAACTCGTCACCAACGCCCTGGTGCACACCGACGGCCAGGTCCGGATGGACCTCACCCTCGTCAACGACCGGCTGCGCATCGCCGTCGCCGACGCCTCCCCGCGCTCACCGGTCCGGCCGACCAGCATCGGCTGGGAGGCCACCGGCGGCCGGGGCATCCTGCTCGTGGAGGCTCTCACCGCGACCTGGGGCACCCTGCCGGTCAGCGGCGGCAAGCAGGTGTGGGCGGAGCTGACGCTCGGCCGCTGAAGGGCCGGACCGGTCCGGCGGCGCCCGCGGCTCAGCCCAGCCGCTTCAGCAGCTCCTGGGCCAGCGGGGCCGAGGACGCCGGGTTCTGGCCCGTGACCAGGCTGCGGTCGGTGACCACGTGCGGGGCCCACGGCTCCCCGGCCCGCACCCGCACACCGGCCTCGGTGAGCCGGTCCTGGAGCAGCCACGGGGCGCGGTCGGCGAGGCCGCCCTGGATCTCCTCGGCGTTGGTGAACGCCGCGACCTCGTAACCGGCGAAGACGTTGGTGCCGTCGGCCCCGACGGCGGCCAGCAGCGCGGCCGGCCCGTGGCAGACGACGCCCAGCGGCCTGCCCGACTCCAGGGCCCGGGCCAGCAGCCGGCCGGAGTCGGCGTTCACGGCGAGGTCCTCCATCGGGCCGTGGCCGCCGGGGTAGAAGACGGCCGCGTAGTCGTCCAGCCGGACGTCCTCGAGCCGGACGGGACGCCGCAGCTCGGTGAAGGACTCCAGCGCCTTCGCGATCCGGTCGGCGTTCTCCTGCCCCCCGTTCACCTCGGGAGCCAGGGAGGCCCGGTCGACGGTGGGCTCGACGCCGCCGGGCGTGGCCACGACGACCTCGTGCCCGGCGGCCCTGAACGCCTCGTACGGTGCGACGGCCTCCTCGGCCCAGAAGCCGGTGGGGTGCCCGGTGCCGTCGGCCAGGGTCCAGGTGTCGGCGCCGGTGACGACGAAGAGGATCTTCGACATGGTGGATGCATCTCCAGGGGGACGAGCCGCGGTCGGACAGCGCGGCGGTGACAGGGACGACAACGACCGTAGGCGCCCGGACCGACGGTTTTCCAATGACAGAGGCAATAGCAGCCATAGGAATTCCAATGACCGGACCGGGTAGGGTCGGTTCATGTGAGGCCCCTCGACCCGCTCGGCGCGACCGGCGCACCCACGCAGCCGGACCTGAACCTGCTGCGCACCTTCCTGGCGGTCTACCGGTCCGGTTCCTTCACGGCCGCCGCGCAGCTGCGGGGCCTGTCCCAGCCGACCGTCACCACGCAGATCCGCTCACTGGAACGGCAGACCCGCCGTGAGCTGTTCGAACGACTGCCGCGCGGTGTCGCCCCGACGGCCGTGGCGGACGAACTCGCGGCCCGGGTCGCGGCCCCTCTCGACGCGCTCGCCGAGGCCACCGGCCACGGCCCCCGGGCGGAGTCACGCGCCGAGCCGGTCCACCTGGCCGGGCCCGCCGAACTGCTGTCCACCCGGGCCCTGCCCGCCCTCGCCCCACTCGTCACCGAGGGCGTCCGGCTGCGCGTCGCCACCGGGCTGACCGAGCCCCTGCTCGACGAACTGCGCGCCGGCCGCCACGACCTGGTGATCGCCACCACCCGGCCCCGCGGCCGCACCCTGCCGGCGGTGCCGCTGACCGACGAGGAGTTCGTCCTGGTCGCCGCCCCCGCCTGGGCCGAGCGGATCGCGAAGCGCCCGGCGGCCGACACTCCCGCCGCGCTGCACGACGTCCCGCTGATCACCTACGCCGAGGACCTGCCCATCGTGCGCCGCTACTGGCGGCACGTGTTCGGCCGGCGTCTGAACTGCCGCGCCGCCGTCTCGGTGCCGGACCTGCGGGCCGTCCTGGCCCTGGTCACGGCCGGCGCCGGCTTCAGTGTGCTGCCGCGCTACCTGTGCGCCGGGGAACTGGCGTCTGGCGCCCTGGTCCTCCTCGACGCCCCGCAGGACGCGCCGATCAACACCGGCTTCCTCGTCCAGCGGCCCGGCACCTCGGACAACCCGCACGTCGCCCTCGTCCGCGACCGTCTGCTGGAGGCCGGGCGCACCTGGTGACACCGCGGCCCGGCCGGGTACCCGTGGCGGCGCAGAACGGAGAATCCGCCACGAGCCGAAGGAAGAGGAACGTCATGGCTCAGCACGTCCGCGACATCATGACCGGCGACCCGGTCACCGTCGGGCCGCAGACCTCCGTCGCCGAGGTGGCGCGCATCATGCGCGACGAGGACCTCGGTGTCGTCCTGGTGACGGACGGCGACGACCTGCGCGGCCTGGTCACCGACCGGGACCTCGTCGTCCGGTCCATCAGCCGGGGCGGCGACCCGGAGCAGACCACCGTGGCCGGTGCGTGCAGCGACGACCTGGTCACCGTCGGCCCCGACGAGGACCTGGGGCACGCGGTGGAGCTGATGCGCGAGCACTCGGTGCGCCGCATCCCGGTCGTCGATCACGGGCACCCCGTGGGCATCGTCTCCCTGGGCGACCTGGCCATGGAGCGCGACCCGGAGTCGGCGCTCGGCGACATCAGCGCCGCGCGCCCCAACGCCTGACAGCGGCACCCACCCGCACGGTCCCGCGCACCCCGTCGTGCGCGGGACCGTCGTGCGTCCTGCAACACCGGGCCTGAGGAGCGGAGTTCGAGACCGCTCCGGTCCGGGTTTGTTCGGATTTTCACTGGGGACTCGAACACGAGCGCAAGCAGAAGGAAGATGATGAGTCGTGGAGTCCATGGACACCAGTGAGAAGCCCGTCGTCCGTCAGC
Organism: Streptomyces sp. NPDC043685; assembly: GCF_056436585.1. Taxonomy (NCBI): domain Bacteria; kingdom Bacillati; phylum Actinomycetota; class Actinomycetes; order Kitasatosporales; family Streptomycetaceae; genus Streptomyces; species Streptomyces sp. NPDC043685. The sequence goes on from NZ_JBWKCH010000003.1 coordinate 934,654, forward strand.
ACGAGACCGGCTGGTCGAAGGCACGCCGTCTGCGCGGAAAGGCCGCGCTGCGGACCTGCCTCCCCGCCGTCGGGGACCGGGGCACCCCCGGGGCGGTGAGCTCCGGGCCGGAGTGGAACATCGTCCGGGGTGAGGACTGACCCCTCCCCGCAGCACAGCGCGATGACGGGCCGAGCAACCGCGCACGTCGACAACTGAAAGAAGTGATGTTCACATCCGCCGGTTCACGACTAAGGTGAACCGAATGAAGGCTCTCGTGCTGTCCGGCGGTGCAGGAACACGGTTGCGGCCGATCACCCACACGTCGGCCAAGCAACTGGTGCCCGTGGCCAACAAGCCCGTGCTGTTCTACGGGTTGGAGTCGATCGCCGAGGCCGGCATCACCGACGTGGGAATGATCGTCGGGGAGACGGCCGAGGAGATCGAGGAAGCGGTGGGGGACGGGTCGGCGTTCGGCCTGAAGATCACCTACATTCCCCAGGAGCGGCCCCTCGGGCTGGCCCACGCGGTGCTGATCGCCCGGGACTACCTCGGCGACGACGACTTCGTGATGTACCTCGGCGACAACTTCATCGTCGGGGGCATCACGGGCCTCGTCGAGGAGTTCCGCAGCCACCGGCCCGACGCCCAGATCCTGCTCACCCGCGTGGCCGACCCCCGCGCCTTCGGAGTCGCCGAACTCGACCCGTCCGGTCAGGTGATCGGCCTGGAGGAGAAGCCCGACCAGCCCAAGAGCGACCTCGCGCTGGTCGGCGTCTACATGTTCACGCCCCTCGTCCACGAGGCGGTCCGCGCCATCGAACCGTCCTGGCGCGGCGAGCTGGAGATCACCCACGCCATCCAGCACCTGATCGACACCGGCGCCGACGTGCGCTCCGCGGTCGTCAAGGGCTACTGGAAGGACACCGGCAACGTCGGCGACATGCTCGAGGTGAACCGCACGGTCCTCGAAGTCGTGGAGCGCCGCATCGACGGCGAGGTGGACGACACCTCGGAGACCATCGGGCGGGTGGTGCTCGAAGAGGGAGCGCGGATCGTCAACTCCCGTGTCGTGGGGCCCGTCGTCATCGGCTCGGGCACCGTCGTCAGCAACTCCTACGTCGGCCCCTTCACCTCCGTCGCCGAGAACTGCCGCATCACCGACAGCGAGCTGGAGTTCTCGATAGTGCTGCGGGACTCCTCGATCCAGGGAGTCGGCCGCATCGAGGCCTCGCTGATCGGCCGGCACGTCGAGGTGACTCCCGCGCCCAGCGTCCCCAGCGCCCACCGCTTCGTCCTCGGAGATCACAGCAAGGTGCAGATCACTTCATGAACCTCCTCGTCACCGGCGCCGCCGGGTTCATCGGCTCCCGCTACGTCCGCGCACTGCTCGCCTCGCACGCGCCCGACGCGCCGCGCATCACCGTGCTGGACAAGCTCACCTACGCCGGCACCCTCGACAACCTCGAACTGACCCACCCGCGGCTGGAGTTCGTCCAGGGCGACATCTGCGACGCCGAGCTGGTCGACAAGCTGATGGCGGGCGCGGACCAGGTCGTGCACTTCGCCGCCGAGTCCCATGTGGACCGCTCCATCACGGGCGCCGCCGACTTCGTCCGCACCAACGTCCTCGGCACCCAGACCCTGCTGGACGCCGCCCTGCGCTACGGAGTGGGCCCCTTCGTGCACGTCTCCACCGACGAGGTGTACGGCTCCATCGAGTCCGGCTCGTGGCCGGAGGACCACCCGCTGCAACCGAACTCGCCGTACTCGGCCTCCAAGGCCTCCTCCGACCTGCTCGCGCTGGCCTACCACCGCACCCACGGCCTGGACGTGCGCGTCACGCGCTGCTCCAACAACTACGGCCCGCACCAGTTCCCCGAGAAGGTCATCCCGCTGTTCGTCACCAACCTCCTCGACGGCCACAAGGTGCCGCTGTACGGCGAGGGCCGCAACGTCCGCGACTGGCTGCACGTCGACGACCACTGTCAGGGCGTCGACCTCGCCCGCACGAAGGGCCGGCCCGGCGAGGTCTACAACATCGGCGGCGGCACCGAGCTGACCAACAAGGAGCTCACCGGTCTCCTGCTGGAGGCCTGCGGAGCGGACTGGGACCGCGTGGAGTACGTCGAGGACCGCAAGGGACACGACCTGCGCTACTCCGTGGACTGCTCCAAGGCCCGCGACGAACTGGGCTACCGGCCCCGCCACGACTTCACCACCGGCCTCGCCGAGACCGTCGCCTGGTACCGCGACAACCGGGCCTGGTGGGAGCCCCTGAAGCGGCGCGTCGCCCAGGAGCGGGCATGACGTGGCTGATCACCGGGGCCGGCGGGATGCTCGGCCGTGACGTCGTCGAGGAACTGACGAGCCGCGGGGAGAGCGTCGTCGGCCTCGACCGCGCCGCCCTGGACATCACGGACCGGGCGGCCGTCGACGCCGCCGTGCGGGAGCACCGCCCCGGCCTCGTCGTGAACTGCGCCGCGTACACCGCCGTCGACGACGCCGAGACCGACGAGGCCCGCGCCCTGGAGATCAACGGCGACGGCCCGCGTGTGCTGGCCCGCTCCTGCGCCACGCACGGAGCCCGCCTGATCCACGTCTCCACGGACTACGTCTTCTCCGGCGAGGCCCGCACCACCCCCTACCCGGAGGACCACCCCACCGGCCCGCGCACCGCCTACGGCCGCACCAAGCTGGCCGGGGAGCAGGCCGTGCTGGAGGAACTGCCCGGCGCCGGCGCCGTCGTACGCACGGCCTGGCTCTACGGCGCCCACGGCCGGAGCTTCGTACGGACGATGATCGAGCTGGAGTCCCGTCGCGACACCCTCGACGTCGTGGACGACCAGCGCGGGCAGCCCACCTGGAGCGCCGACGTCGCCCAGCGCATCGCCGACCTCGGCCCCCGGCTCGGCCCCGGCGCGCACGGCGTCTTCCACGCCACCAACTCCGGCGAGGCCACCTGGTACGACCTCGCCCGCGAGGTGTTCTCCCTCATCGGCGCCGACCCGGACCGGGTGCGCCCCACCAGCAGCGCGGCCTTCCCGCGGCCCGCGCCCCGCCCGGCGTACAGCGCCCTCGCACACCGCCGGTGGCAGGAGATCGGCCTGCCACCGCCGCGCGACTGGCGCTCCGCCCTGCACGAAGCACTGCCCCGCATCCGCAAGGAAGGTCTTCCTCGTGAAACGCCATGAGTTCCTCCGGGAACTGCACAAGGTCAGCGCCAATCGCAACTACCTGGAGATCGGCGTCAACGACGGGCGCAGCCTGACGTTGTCCCGCGTCCCCAGCATCGCGATCGACCCCGCCTTCAAGGTGGTCTCGGAGCTGCGGTGCGACGTCCACCTGGTGAAGGCCACCAGTGACGACTTCTTCGCGCGCGACAACCCCCTCCAGCACCTCAAGGGCGGCCGTCACCCGCTGCGCAACCTGCGCCGCGGCCGCAGCCCCATCGGCTACTGGCGCCGCACGACGCTGGACCTGTCCTTCATCGACGGCATGCACCTGTTCGAGTTCGCGCTGCGCGACTTCATGAACGTCGAGAAGTACTCCGACTGGGGCAGTGTGATCGTCCTCGACGACATGCTGCCGCGCAGCATCGACGAAGCGGCCCGGGACCGGCACACCAACGCCTGGACCGGCGACGTCTACAAGATCACCGAGGTGCTGGCGCGTTACCGCCCCGACCTGGTCACGGTGCAGGTGGACACCGCGCCCACCGGCCAGTTGGTGGTCTTCGGCGCCGACCCGGACAACCGGGTCCTGCACGACAAGTACGACGAGATCATGGCCGAGTACAAGGTCCCCGACCCGCAGAAGGTGCCCGAGGCGATCCTGGAGCGGGCCGGCGCGGTCCGCCCCGAAGCCCTGCTCGAAGCGGGGTTCTGGCGTCCCCTCGCCCAGGCCCGCAACCGCGGCCTGCCCCGCTCCGTGGGCTGGGAGCCGCTGCGCAAGGCCCTCCAGCAGGTCGGTGTGAGCCGCTGAACGACGGCGCCGGCCACCGCCCGGGGGCGGCTGGCGCCGAGGCCTTCCCGGCCGCACGAACCGCAGGCCCGGCCGCACGAAACGCAGGCCCGGACGCCGCTCGCGTCCGGGCCTGCGGTGTGTCCCATGCTCGGCTGAGGGCTACGCTCCCTGCCCGTCGCGCAGTTGCTCGTAGTACGCCAGGCAGGCCTCGTACGACGGGAGCAGTCCCCGCCGTTCCGCCTCCGCGAGGGTCGGGGCCTGTTCGTCCTTCGGGGACAGCAGCGGGGTGATGCCCTCGGGCCACTCGATCCCCAGGGCCGGGTCGAGCGGGTGGATGCCGTGTTCACGGTCCGGGGCGTAGCCCTCGGAGCACAGGTAGACCACCGTCGCGTCGTCCGTGAGGGCCATGAAGGCGTGACCGAGGCCCTCCGCCAGGAACATCGCGTGCCGTGTGTCGTCGTCGAGCCGTACGGCCTCCCACGCCCCGTAGGTGGGGGAGCCCACACGGATGTCGACCACCACGTCCAGGACGGCACCGCGGACACACGTGACGTACTTGGCCTGGCTGGGCGGCACGTCCGCGAAGTGCACGCCCCGCAGCACACCCCGTTTGGAGACCGAGCAGTTGGCCTGGGCCAGGGACAGGTCGTGGCCCGTCGCCTCGCGGAACTCCGCACCGCGGTACCACTCGTGGAAGCTGCCCCGGTCGTCCGGGAAGACCTTGGGCTCCAGAACCCAGGCGCCCTCTATCCCCAGGGGTCGCATGCCCTCACTCTCCGTTCCTGATACGGGAATCGACCTTCCGGCGCGCGGCACGCAGCACCCGTCGCGCACGCCGGGCCAGTCGCAGCGCCACGCCCGGTCCCGGCACCGGCGTCACCAGCACGCTCCCGCCCCCGGCCCGCAGCGCGAACGGCAGACCGGCGAAGCGGGCCTGCTCGGCGCCCGGGTTCAGGCACACGGCCACCCGCCAGACATCGCCCGACAGTTCCTGCTCGGCGGGCAGATCGGCGGCCAGCACCGAACCCGGCCGGTCATCGAGGGGGGAGAGGGTGCCGGGCGTCTCCAGGATGCGGCGGGAGGAGACGAACCTCAGCCGCACCCGGGTCTCGCCCGGGACGTGCACCGGCAGCCGGACCCGGAACCGGCCCTCGGAGACGGTGACGTCCCCCAGCTGCACACGGCCGAGCCCGAGCCGCTTGCCGCGCGCGCCGAGCTCCAGGGAGAGGTTGCCGTGGGGTGCCGTCCAGTACGGCAGGACCGGGCGGTCGCCGACCACTCCCGCGTCCGGCGTGGAGCGGTCCTCGGGCGGCACCGGGCCCAGCCGGCACTCCTTGGTCCAGCCGCCCGACTTCACCCGGACGAGTGCGTCCCAGGCGCCGTCACGCGGCAGGGCGGCCGGGTCGACGGTGGCGGTGGCCCGCAGGACCAGCCGGACCTCCTCGCCGTCCCCGACGGGCACGCTCTCGCGCGTGAACCGCACCGGCTGGAAGTACTGGGCGGCGCTGGAGCGCTCCCGCAGCAGCAGGTCGGCCGTGGCCTGTCCGAACCGCGCGGCGGTCTCCGAGGCCACCCAGCGCACCGCCGCGGGCACGTCCTTCGGCACATCCGTCAGCGGCGTGGACTCGGCGGCGGCGGGGAACAGCATCGGCTCGCCGCCGGACAGGTACTCGGCGGTGAAGCCGATGGTGAGGGAGCCGTCGCGCCACTCGATGTCCCCGGGGGCCGCCTTGGGGGCGACACCCGCCTCCCACTCCGCGAAGGCCACCACGTCGTCGTACCGGTCGGCCGCCGTCAGCGCGGCGATGACCTGCTGCGTGGGCTGCAGACCGGCGGCCACCCCCGGCCCGAACCGCTCGACGACGACCTTGTGGATCTCCCCGAACAGCTCCCTGCGGTAGTCGTCGGGCAGGTTCAGCAAGCGCCGCGCCCGCAGCCGCTCGACCATCTCCACGCGCAGCCAGCGCCGGAGCAGCCGGTCGCGCACCGGACCGGGCTCCGTGTACCGCTCCACGACGTCGAGAGCCTCGCGGAGGTTCGCGAAGTAGCCGACCGGGTCGAAGCGCTCGAAGCCGGCGTTGGAACCGTCGTCGCGCCGGAGGTGGTAGTAGCAGACGTAATCGCTGAGCACGGAGACGTTCTCCGCGCGCAGGTACGCCTCGGCGATGAAGACGTGGTCCTCCAGGCGCCGCCTGCCCTCGGGGAAACGCAGACCGATGCGGTCCAGGAAGGCCCGGCGGACCATCTTGTGCGGGGTGAGGCTGTCGATGAGCGGGGCGTTCTCCACGGTGGCGCGCGGGTGGTTGCGGCGGAACAGCTCCACCGGCACACCGCGGCCCTTGCCGGCCATCTTGCCTACGATCACGTCGGCGCCGTTGGCCACGCCGTAGTCGTACATCCGCTCCAGGGCCTCGTCGCCCAGGTAGTCGTCGTTGTCGACGAACATGACGAACTCGCCGCGGGAGGCCTCGATGCCGACGTTGCGGGGCTTGCCCGACCAGCCGGAGTTCTCCTGGTGGATGACCCTCATCCGGGGGTCCTCGGCGGCGAGCCGGTCGAGCCGGGCCGGGGTCTCGTCGGTCGAGCCGTCGTCGACGAAGATCACCTCGAACTCGTCGGGAGGCAGCGACTGCCGCTGCAGCGAGGAGATGCAGTCCTCGATGTAGATCCCCGGGTTGTACACGGGGACGATGACGCTGACCTTGACCGGCATCGGGTTTCCGGGCCCCTTCGGGTCGCTCGCCGTAGACGTCCTGTTGTACTGCGTGTCGCCCGATGCTAACCCGCTCGGCGAGCTCGCCTCACCTTTCGAGACCTCGCCGTGATCATCTCGGCGGCACGGCAACTGAGCTGCAGCGTCTGTCTGTTCGCGGTCAAGCGGGTCGGAGGCGGCAGCGTGCCGCGGCGCCTAGGCTGAGGAGGTGCGCCTGCTTTTCATGTCGGACACTCACCTGCCCAAGCGGGCCAGGGAACTGCCCGCCCCCCTGCTCGCCGAACTCCCACGCGCCGACGTGGTGTTCCACGCCGGCGACTGGGTCGACGCGGCCACCCTCGATCTGCTGGAGGCCCGCAGTCGCCGGCTCGTCGCCGTGTACGGCAACAACGACGGGCCGGAGCTGCGCGCCCGGCTGCCCGAGGTGGCGTACGCGGAACTGGGCGGGGTGCGGTTCGGCGTGATCCACGAGACCGGTGCCAGACAGGGCCGGGAGCAGCGGTGCGCCGCCCGCTTCCCCGACCTGGACGTACTGGTCTTCGGCCACAGCCACATCCCCTGGGACACCACGGCCCCCTCCGGCCTGCGCCTGCTGAACCCGGGCTCGCCGACGGACCGCCGCCGTCAGCCCCACTGCACGTACCTGACCGCCACGGTCGCCGAGGGGCAGCTCACGGACGTGGAACTGCACCGGCTGCCGCCCCGCCCACCGCGCTGAAACGCCCCGGCTGTGCGCGTGACATGATCGCCGCATGGGGCAGGACGACGGATACCTCCTGGACAACCGGCAGGCCGAGGCCGGTACCCGCTTCGACGCGCTGTCGGCCCTCTTCGACGCCTCGACGTTCCGGCACTTCGAGGCGGCCGGGATCGCCGAGGGGTGGCGCTGCTGGGAGGTCGGGGCCGGCGGGCCGGGCGTCGCGGCCTGGCTGCGCGAGCGCGTCGGGCCCACCGGGCGCGTGCTCGCCACGGACATCGACGTGTCCTGGACCGCCGCGGCCGCCACCGAGGGCGTCGAGGTGCTGCGGCACGACGTCGGCCGCGACGCCCCTCCGGCCGGTCCCTTCGACCTGGTGCACGCCCGGCTCGTCCTGGTCCACGTCACCGAGCGCGACGCCGCGCTGCGCGCCATGATCCAGGCGCTGCGCCCCGGCGGGGTGCTGCTGATCGAGGACGCCGACCCCGCGCTCCAGCCCCTGATCTGCCCGGATGAGCACGGCCCCGAGCAGGAGCGGGCCAACCGGCTGCGCACCGGTTTCCGAGAACTGCTGCGGCAGCGCGGTGCGGACCTCTCCTACGGACGCAGACTGCCGCGGCTGCTGCGTGAGGCGGGCCTCGTGGACGTCGGGGCCGACGCCTACTTCCCGATCTCCTCGCCCGCCTGCGACGCCCTGGAGGCGGCCACCGTCCGGCAGGTACGGGACAGGCTCGTCGCCGCGGGCCTCGCCACGGACGAGGAGATCGACGCGCACCTCAGCGCCGTCGAGGCGGGACGCCTGGACCTCGCCACCTCGCCGATGATCTCGGCCTGGGGGCGCAGACCGGCAGACGACGGCTCACGGCGGCTCAGCTAGAGTCCGCCCCCTCCTCGAACCCGGTGCTGTCGAAACCGGGCTCCAGTCGCACCCCGGTGGCGTTGAGGAAGTAGGCCACCATGTGGTACTGCCCCACCAGCAGGGTGATCTCGATCAGTTCGGCGTCGCCGAAGTGCTCGGCCAGACCCGCCCAGGTCGCGTCGGACACCGTGGCGTCACCGTGCAGCTCGTCCGCGGCGCGGATCAGGTGCCGCTGGAGGTCTGACCATCCGGGTGCCTCAGGCCCTTCGCCGATGCGGTCGATGTCCGCGTCCGTGACGCCCGCCGCCCTGGCCAGGGGGAGGTGCCGCCCCCACTCGTACCGCGCGCCGGTGTTCCACGCGGTGCGCAGGATCAGTAACTCGCGCACCTGCGCCGGCAGTAGGCCCCTGCCGAGCAGCCGGCCGCCGAACGGCATGAACTGCTCGTACAGATCGGGATGGCGCACGAGCGTGGTGAAGATGTTCGGGATGCCGCCCCCGGGGTCGTGGGGGGCGGCGGCCAGCAGTTCCCGGGTGCGCGGGTCCCACTCCTTCTCGGGGAGCGGCTCCAGCCGAGGACGGGTCTGTCGGGCGGCTTGGTGACGCTGTGGCATGAGGGCCTCCGGTCTCCGATGGACTCATCCCAGGAGACCGGCTGAACGCCTGCCCGTGAAGGGCCGGGAGCCGGTCCGCTCGGTTTCAGGGGGAGGTGCGCGGGTGGACCGCCCCCTCGGTCGCGGTGAGCGGCATGCCGGTGCCGCCCCAGCGCAGTGCCACGATCTCGGCGGCGACGGACACGGCCACCTCCTCGGGCGTACGGGCTCCGAGGTCGAGGCCGACCGGTGAGCGCAGCCGGGACAGCTCGTGTTCCGTGAGCCCGGCCTCGGCCAGTCGTGCCAGCCGGTCGGTGTGGGTGCGGCGGCTGCCCATCGCCCCGATGTAGGCGGCCGGGCGGCGCAGCGCCTCGGTCAGCAGCGGCACGTCGAACTTGGGGTCGTGCGTCAGAACGCAGACGACCGTGCGCTCATCGGTCCGGGTCTGGCGCAGATAGCGGTGCGGCCACTGCGCGACCACCTCGACGCCCTCGGGGAAACGCCGGGGCGTCGCGAACACCGGGCGGGCGTCGCAGACGGTGACGCTGTAGCCGAGGAAGTCACCGATACGGGCCACGGCGGCGGCGTAGTCGATCGCGCCGAACACCAGCATCCGCGGGGGCGGCGCGAAGGACTGGAGGAACACGCCGACGGAGTCCTCCCGGCGCTGCCCCTCGGGACCGTAGTGCCGCAGGTCCGTCGCGCCGAGGGCGAGTTCGCCGCGGGCGTCGGCGGTCACGGCCGCGTCCAGGCCGCTCGACCCGAGCGTGCCGGTGGTCCGGTCCGGCCGGACCGCGAGCGCCGCCCCGCGCGGCGCCGGGCCGTCGGTCACCGTCGCCAGGGCGACCGGTTCACCCGCCGCGACCGAGTCCGCCAGCGCGCCGAAGCCGGGATCACGCTCGGGCGTGACCGCCCGCACCAGCAGCGTGATCTCACCGCCGCAGGTCAGGCCGACCGCGAAGGCGTCCTCGTCGCTGTAGCCGAAGGTCTCAAGACGGGCCTCGCCGCCCGCGGCGGCCTCCCGCGCCAGCTCGAACACCGCCCCTTCGACGCAGCCCCCGGACACACTGCCCACCACCTGCTCGTCCGGGCCCACCGCCATCGCCGCGCCCGGGTTTCGCGGCGCGCTGCGGCTGACCTCGACGACCGTCGCGAGCCCGAACGGGGCCCCGGCCGCGTACCAGCGGCCGAGCACCGGGAGAACGTCACGCACGAGCCGCTCCTCTCCGTCGCGCACCCCTCCGGGTACCCCGGCGGCGGTTAATTCCGTTGTGACCCTGCGTGCCGTTCTGCTGCACTGCACAGGAAGCGACGTCACCGAGTCCGAAGGAGCCCCGATGCGCACTGCGTGCATGTCCCCCCAGCCAGGAACGGACCTCTCTGCGAAGGACATGACGCTTCGTGCACCTGCTCAACCTTGGAATTCTCGCCCATGTCGACGCCGGTAAGACCAGCCTGACCGAGCGGCTGCTCCATTCGGCCGGGGTGATCGACGAGATCGGCAGCGTCGACGACGGCAGCACCCGCACCGACACCCTCGCCCTGGAGCGCCGGCGCGGCATCACCATCAAGTCCGCCGTCGTCTCGTTCCCGCTCGACGGCGTGACCGTCAACCTCATCGACACCCCCGGTCACCCGGACTTCATCGCCGAGGTGGAACGGGTGCTCGGCGTGCTGGACGGTGTCGTCCTCGTGATCTCCGCCGTCGAGGGGGTGCAGGCGCAGACCCGGGTGCTGATGCGGACGCTCCAGCGGCTGCGCATCCCCACCCTGCTCTTCGTCAACAAGATCGACCGGGGCGGAGCGCGCCACGAGGACTTGCTGCGGGAGATCTCGGCCCGGCTGACCCCCGCGATCGTGCCCATGGGGTCCGTCACCGGTCTCGGCACCCGCTCGGCCCGCTTCATCCCCGGGCCGGGGCCGGCCGCCACCCTCGACGTCCTGACCGGGCAGGACGACGCCCTGCTGGCCGCGTACGTCGAGGACACCGTCACCGACGCCCTGCTGCACGGCTCCCTCGTCGCGCAGACCCGGGACGCGCTCGTCCACCCGCTCTACTTCGGCTCCGCCGCCACGGGCGCGGGGGTGGAGGCGCTCCTGTCCGGCATCGAGACCCTGCTTCCGGCTGCCGAAGGCGATGCCGACGGCCCGGTGTCCGCCACCGTGTTCAAGATCGACCGGGGCCCGGCGGGGGAGAGGGCAGCCTACGCGCGGATGTTCTCAGGGACCCTGCGTGTGCGCGACCGGGTGCCGTTCGGAGCGGACGGCGCCGAAGGCCGGATCACCGGGATCAGCGTCTTCGGCGACGGCACGGACACCAGGGAGGAGTCCGTCGCCGCCGGCCGGATCGCCCGTCTCACCGGGCTCGACGGCATCCGGATCGGGGACACGATCGGCGAACCCCGCAAGGCCTACGAGCACTTCTTCGCCCCGCCCACCCTGGAGACGGTCGTCGTGCCCGGCCCGGGAGTGAACAGGGCAGCGCTCCACCTGGCGCTCACCCACCTCGCCGAGCAGGACCCGCTGATCGGCCTGCGCCGCGACGAACGCCGCCAGGAGACCTCCGTCTCCTTGTACGGCGAGGTGCAGAAGGAGGTCATCCAGGCCACCCTCGCCGAGGAGTACGGCCTCGACGTCACCTTCCGTGGGACGACGCCGCTGTGCGTGGAACGCCCCGTCGGCACCGGGCGGGCGGTGGAGTTCAACAAGGTGGACCCCAACCCGTTCCTCGCGACCGTAGGCCTGCGCGTCGACCCGGCACCGGTCGGCTCGGGCGTCGGCTTCCGGCTGGAGGTGGAGCTCGGATCGATGCCGTACGCCTTCTTCAGGGCCGTCGAGGACACCGTGCGGGAGACGCTCGACCAGGGGCTGCACGGCTGGCAGGTCACCGACTGCGTGATCACCATGACGCACAGCGGCTACTCGCCCCGGCAGAGCCATGCCCACCAGGGGTTCGACAAGAGCATGTCGAGCACGGGGGCCGACTTCCGCGGCGTGACGCCCCTGGTGCTGATCGAGGCGCTGCGGCGGGCCGGGACGCGGGTCCACGAGCCGATGCACCGCTTCCGCATCGAGGCTCCCGCCGACACGCTCGGCGCGCTGCTGCCGGTCCTCGCCGGGCTCGCGGCCGTACCGGAGACGACCCGCAACCGGGACGACCGCTGCGTTCTGGAGGGCACCGTGCCGGCCGCCCAGGTGCATGTGCTCGAACAGCGGCTGCCGGGACTGACCCGCGGCGAGGGGGAGTTGGAGAGTTCCTTCTCCCATTACGCCCCGGTCACCCACGGCACGCTTCCCGAGCGTCCGCGCACCGACCACAACCCGCTGAACAGGAAGGAGTACTTGTTGAACGTGACACGAAGGGTGGGCGGCTGAGGTGTGGGCACCTGCCGAGCGGGAACTTACTCCAGAGTCAGGGGTGTTGACGGTGTCCTGATATCGCCGGACTGTAGTGGACATGCCGACTATCCGAGCGCGTCTCCTGGTCGTCCTGATCGTCCTCTTCGGTTCCGTGGCGGTGGCGGGCGTCCCGCCGGCCACCGCCGCACCCCCTCCGGACGCGCTCTGGTTCGACGACCCCACCGTCACCGTGCGGGACGGCCGCTTCACCGACGCCCACGGCCGTGAGATCGTGCTGCGCGGCTACAACGTCTCCGGCGAGACCAAACTCGCCGAGAACAAGGGCCTGCCCTTCGCGTCGGTCGCCGACGCCCGCACGTCGGCGACCGCCCTGCGCGCCCTCGGCGGCGGCAACACCGTCCGCTTCCTGCTCTCCTGGGCCTACGCCGAGCCCCGGCGCGGCCAGGTGGACACCGCCTATCTGGCCGCCGCCACCGACCAGATGAAGGCCTTCCTCGACGCCGGCATCCGCGTCTACCCCGACTTCCACCAGGATCTCTACTCCCGGTACCTCTTCGACGACGACAGCTGGTACACCGGCGACGGCGCACCCCAGTGGGCGGTGGACGCCGGGAACTACCCCGACGAGTCCTGCGGGATCTGCCTCTTCTGGGGGCAGAACATCACCCAGAACGAGGCCGTGAAGCGAGCCGCCCACGACTTCTGGCACAACGCGCACGGTGTGCAGGACGCCTTCCTCGCCACCGCCGAGAAGACCATGGCGTACGTGCGGCAGCACCTCGACGGCGACCGTTTCCAGGGCATCGCCGGCTTCGACCCCTACAACGAGCCGCACGCGGGCGCGTACGACTCAGGGCAGACCAGCCGCGCCTGGGAGAAGGACGTGCTCTGGCCGTTCTACGAGAAGTTCCGGGCCCGGATGGACGCGGCCGGCTGGCGTGACAAACCGGCCTTCGTGGAGCCCAACCTCTTCTGGAACGCCAACCTCGACTTCCAGCGGCAGGAGGGCGGCCTGCTCGACGCCGGGAAACTCGGGCCGCGCTACGTCTTCAACACCCACTTCTACGACCAGAAGGCCATCTCCGGCGTCTTCATGTGGGGCAAGGCGGCCGACGGCCAGTACACGGGCGACTTCCGCACCGTCCGGGACCGGGCCGCCGTCGCGCAGACGGCCGCCGTGGTCAGCGAGTTCGGACACCCCCTGGCAGGATCCGTGTCCGACAAGGCGCCGACCGTCCTCAAAGCGATGTACCAGGCCCTCGACTCCCGCCTCAAGGGCGCCGACTGGTGGTCCGACCCGGGCGCCTCGGGACCCGTGCTCTCGGGCTCGCAATGGCAGTGGGACATCTACAACGGCCGCCACCACGAACTGATGAACGGCAACCCCGGCAAGCTGCTCACCACCGGCGACGCCTGGAACGACGAGGACCTGTCCGCCGTACGCCTCGACGACGCGGGCAAGCCGGTGCTGCGCCAGGACGCCCGGCTGCTGGACCGCCTCTACCCGAGCGCCACGGCCGGCGAGACCGTCGGCTTCACCTACGAGGACCGCTCCCGGGACGGTTCGACGACCCTGACCTGGAACCCGGTCCCCGCCTCTTCGCCGAGCGTGCGGCAGCTGGTGGGGTCCGGCCAGTACGGGCTGCTGCTGTGGCGCTCGAACGGCGGCCCGGCGCCCACGGAGTTGCACCTGCCGGCGGGCTTCCCGACCGCGTCCACCACGGTCGTCTCCGACCTGGACGCGGTCCACGCCCCTCCGGCCTACACCGCGGCGACCCCGGTCGGCGTGGCGCGGGAGCCCGGCGGCACGGGAAGCCGCCGCCTGCTGCTCACCGCGACGGACTCGGGCGTCCTGCACTACGCGCTGGTGACCAACGGGGCGACGGCTCCCTCGGCGGAGCTGCTCGCCGAGGCCCGTTCCGAACTGACGGCGTGGGCGGCGAAGGAGGTGGACCCGAAGAGGGTCAACTAGCGGACGGGCTCGTCCAGTCGGCCGCCACATGGCCGAGCCGGACGCGCTGCGGGTGGTCACCGACCGGCACGGACACGACCTTCTTCCCGGTGGCGAAGTCGATGGCCGTGACCTGGTCGGTGCCGCTCTCCGAGACCACGCAGGACCTACCGTCACCGCTGACCGTGGCCCAGTAGGGCTTGGAGGCGGTGACGAGCGGGCCTTCCTGGAGGGTGGCGCGGTCGACGACGGTGGCGTAGTCGTCCATGGTGCCCGCCACGCACAGCTTGCGCCCGTCCGGGCTCATCGAAAGGCCGTGATGGCGCGAGTCGTTGACGAAGGTCGTGCGGTCGTCGCCGGTCACCGGGTTCTTCGGCAGGGTCTTGGTGCGGGTGATCTTGTCGGCCGCGATGTCGTACTCGAAGAAGCCGTTGAAGAAGGAGACCTGGAAGTAGAGCTTCGACTCGTCGGGCGAGAAGACGGCCGGGCGGACCGCGTCGGAGTAGTCCTTGAGGCCGAGCGCGTCGAGTTGCGGCCGCATGTCGATGACCTTCACCTGCTTGAACGTCGTGGCGTCGACGACGGTGATGCGCCGGTCACCCTTCGTCCAGTCCAGCCACGGGGCGTCGGTCTGCGTGTTCACGTCCCCGATCGCCATGTTGTAGATGTACTTGCCGTCCCGCGTGAAGATGTTCTCGTGCGGCTTGTCGCCGGTGCCGAACCTGCCCAGTTCCCTGCCGGAGACGATGTCCAGCACATGGACGGTGTTCGAGGTGGACGCCGACACGGCGACCCGCTTGCCGTCGGGGGAGACCGCCATGTGGTCGGAGCGGTAACCGGACACGGGGAAGCGCCAGTTGAGCTTGCCGGAGGCGAGGTCGATCGAGACGACGTCGGCGAAGCTCGGCCGGGAGACGACCACCGACCTCCCGTCCGGCGTGGAGTACATGTCGTCGACGAACTGGTCGTGGCCTTCGCCGACGCTGTTGCGGATCGCCATGAAGTAGATCCACTTGATCGGATCGGCGTTGATCGCCGCCATCCGCTCGTCCTTGTCGGGGACGACGTCGATCCGCCCGATCTTCGCAAAGTCACCGGAGGACCGTATGACGTCGGCGGTGCCGTCCCAGTTGTTGCCCACGAACAGCACCTCGCGCAGCGCGGCGGAGGAGCCGGGGGCGGCCGCGGTGGCGGCGGTCGCGGGGGCGGCGGCGGTCAGGGTGAGGGCTGCGGCTATGGAGTACAGGTGCCGGCGTCGGAAGACGGGCATGACTGCTCCCCTCTCTGCTGTGGGGTGAGCTGCGTGAGTGGGACATGCCAAAGCTGGGCGCATGAAACTCTGAACACACGTGCTTTCAGAGTGAACTTACTGCAAAGTAAGGAAGGGTCGGCTCCTCCACAAGACCGCGGGCACGACAAAATCAGTGTTCGAACGAGGAAAGGAGAGCCGGTGCCGGGCAGACTCAGAGCGCCGACCGGCCGCTACGGCGGCAAGACCGCCGAGGAACGGCAGGCCGAGCGGCGCCGTCGGTTCCTCGACGCCGCGCTCCAGCTGTTCGGCGACACCCCCGGCTTCCGCTCCACCACGGTCGCGGCACTCAGCGAGACGGCCGGGCTCTCCACGCGCCAGTTCTACGAGGAGTTCCGCACGCTCGAGGACGTCCTCGCCGCGCTGCACCTCCAGGTCAACGGCTGGGCCGAGGCGGCGGTGCTGGAGGCGGCCGCGGGCGCGGCGGACCTGCCGCTCGTCGAACGCGCCACCGCGATATTCCGCGCCTACGCCGGGAACGTCGCGGCCGATCCGCGCCGGATCCGCATCACCTTCGTGGAGATCATCGGCGTCAGCCCGCGCCTGGAGGAGCAGCGGCTCGCCCGCCGGGCCGGCTGGGTCGACCTCATCTGCGCCGAGGCCGACGCCGCCGCCGCACGGGGAGAGGCCGCCCCCCGCGACTACCGCCTCGCCGCGACGGGCTTCATCGGCAGCGTCAACGGCCTGCTGCACGACTGGAGCGCCGGCTGGGTCGACGCGACCCTCGACGAGGTCGTCGACGAACTGGTCCGGCAGTTGCTGGGGATCCTGTGGCCGCCGGGGTGGAAGCCGGAGGGGTGAGGCCGGGGGCCGGGGGCTTCTCCGGTACGCTGCCCGGCCCTTGAGACACCGCCCCGCCGACCGTGCACGCCGACGCTGACGCCCCCGACCGGCCACGCACGCCGCGAGGGGCCGTCGGCTCCTGCCGACCGGCAGGGCCAGCCAGGGCATCAGGCCGGCGTCGGTCCCCTCGGCCAGGCGGCTCCAGCAGGTCTGAAGGGTGCCGCGAAGCTTAAAGGATCCCGACCGCGGTGAAGGCCGCTTCGACTGCGGCGACCTTGGAGGTCAGCTGGTTTGCGGGCAGTACTCGGAACAGAGTCCGCGCGCTGGCCACGACCGCGCGTCGGCTGTCTGTGAACTGCGAGGTTCGTGATAGCCGCTGCGTCAGGGCCAGATAGAACATGGCCGCCACCTCGGCTGGGCTCAGATTGAGTGAGCCATCGTCGGCCTGTGCGGTGAACAGGTGGAAGGCCGCCTTGTTGTGGATCCCGCTGTTGACGTGTACCCCGCCCCAATCACCAGCCTGGGTGTTGGGCAGCACGCGGAACTGATCCATGTGTGCCGGCTGCCCGAATCGAGGCGGGTCCGACAGATCACGGAACGGCTTGCCCCCGTGCAGGAGGTTCTCACCCAGCAGCCAGTCCCAGGTGCGGGGATCCTCCTTCCCCGAGTTGGCGACGATCGTCCCGAAGATGTCGGAGTAGGACTCGTTGAGGGCCCCCGACTGGAATGCGTACTCCAGACGTGACGTGTGGTCCGTGACACCGTGGAACATTTCATGCGCCACCACATCAATATTGGCGGACAGGGAGCGTAGTTCGTCTCCATGCAGCACTTGGCCATAGACCATCTGCCGACCATCCCAAAAGGCATTGATCCATTGCTTGAGGCCGGGACTGCTGGCGGCGACGACACAGTTGATGGTCGACCGCATGGGACCACCTCGTCCGTCGATGTTGTCCCGCCGCAGCACCTTGCGCAGAAACTCGGATACCGCGACGGCGTTGGCGTGGGCGCTGACGGCGCTCGGTGTCCAGGTCGGCGGATTGGTGATGGGGGCACCCGGCAGCCGATCACGGTCGACGGAGGGGTCACCGAAGTTGAAGCCGAAGGTTTGCACGTTGTGGATGGGGTCGTTCATGACCAGGCTTTCGCCTTGCCGTGAGACGAGGAAGGTGCGCTTGACGTCGAAGCTGTCGGTCGCCGTCTGCTCCTCAGCAGTGGTCATGCTGGGTGTGCGCGGCAAGATGGATACGACTTGCCCGTCGTGAGCGTCCACCACGTAGTCGACGAACCGGGGCGGCTCGAATGTGCTTTCCTGGCCCAACTGAAGCTCGACTGTGTGGTCCACGGTCACCGGCACGTCTTCGAGGATGTACACGAGCCGCCAGCGAGACGCGGTAGCGTCGAAGTAGTGGTACAGGCGAGGAACCACACCGGCCAGGACGGGTACATAACCATGCGGCGCGGTGGCGGCGGCCGCCAGGGCGTTGCCCGCCGAGACGGTGGCGACCGGGTCAACCTCCTGGGGCTCGCCAAGAGCTGAGTCGATACCGATCAGATCGTTGGCCTTGTCGAGTTCTACAGTCACCAGTGAGCCGTAGACCGGGATGTCATTCAGCGTCTGACGGAACTTCACCGTGCGGGTGTCGGTGAGCGGGATCGTCTCCGTGCCGATCGTCTTGAACCGGCTGGTGACTCCGTTCGCCACCGGAGCACTGAAGGACGGCACCGTCGCGCTTGCCAGGGCCTGGTCGAGGTAGCGACGCGCTGCCATCTCGGGATCGAGGTCGCGCTCACTTTCGAGCCCCTCCGGTCTGACGCTGGGGCGTGCAGCTTGCTCCTCCTGCAGTTGCGCGAGGGTGCGGGACGACGACGCGTCGAATGTGTGCAACGAGAAGCTGCTGAGACCATTTTCTGCGGCTTGTTGGTTGGGCATGACGTTATTCCTTACGGAGCAGGGTGGGGGTTCGTGAAAAACTCGCTCTCGACGAAGTGCTGCGTATGAAGTGGCTGGAGCGATACCCGGAAACCGACCGAGGCGGACAGGCAGGGGGCGACGGGGCAGCGGCGCCCTCCCGCGCGAGCTTGACGAAGGCAGCCTGCGGGTCAGGTGAGGTTGATCGTATGGTCGAGCGAGGTCACCGGCGCGATGGTCTTTCTCATGCCGAGCAGTCGGGAATCGCTGCTGCCCGTGTTCCAGTTCTTCCTCGGTTGCGATGGCCTCAAGAAACGGGCGTGTGGAGGGTCGGTCTCATTCACCAGGACCGGAGCACTCGCCGCCCTGTCAGCGTTGTGGGCGAAACTCCGTATGTACAAACTAGGTTCAGTGCATCCGCGTCGCATCCTGAACATGCGATCAAGGTTGTAGCGTCGGTGAATTCTCCGGGTACCGCGACACGGCCGGTGCGCTGTCCGCCCTATGATGTTTGACATTTCGACGATTTTACCCCTTGATGTTTGAATGGTAGATGGTCCCAATATCACCGATTCTGAGATGCAACTGGACTGCGATGTGCATAGCATGAAAGTTACTGACCGAACCGCATTCGGCGTCGAAGTGTCACCGATGTACCTGCACATGTAGAAAGGTTGGCGCGTCATGCCACCCAGTAGGAGCATGGCTCTCGACTCAGATAAAGATGTGGCTGGTTACACCAGATCCTCATGGTGGCAGCGCACCGTTGCGCACATAGCAGAACTCCAGTGTCAGCTCAATCGAATCAGGTCCCTCAAACCTCAAGGGCTTGCGCCGCATGAAGGGGAAATCGCAGCCAAGATAGAAACGCATCTCAATGCTGCGCGACAGGCAGCAGACCGTAAAAAGAATCTTTGGTCGATAATTTCTGGAGCTGACATCGACCGGGCGTTCGCTAATATACACCGGGCGGAAATCAAGATCCTTCGCCTGGTTCCTAAGGAAGAGCTTAGCGAATGGGGGCCATTCGTACTCGCAAACGCTCGGCAGCATTTGGGCAGCGAAGATCCCCGTCGCGACAAACTGGAGAAGCAACTCCGTAGCAATGGTCATAAGCTCACGGAAGACCTGCGTGAGCTCGCTGTCACTACGCTGCTAGCTGCTCAGATGGTGGAAGAAAAGGAGCGGGCGAAGGCTCGCAGCTTTCGAAACATATTGCTTGCATCAGTGGTGGCGACAACGGCTATTTCTGGCCTGTTCATCCTTTGGGGCTTTTTGTCGCCATCCTCGATTGCGTCGAACATCTGCTTCACTCCGGACCCTGCCGGACCTAAGGTTTGCCCGATCGGGCGCTCCGAAACGGGTCAGGACGTCTTGCTTGTCATGGCGTTCGGGTCAGGTGCGGCAGCCTTCGCGGCGGCCGTTTCTTTGAAGAGTATCCAAGGGACGTCAACCCCGTATTCAGTTCCCTTGATGCTAGTGCTGCTTCGAATTCCGGTAGGCGCCTTGGCTGCCCTCATGGGCCTTGTTCTGATCCATGGTGGATTCATTCCAGGTCTTTCGAATCTGGATAATGCACCGCAGATTATTGCATGGGCAGTTCTATTCGGTATTCTGCAAGAGAGTGTCACTCGGCTGGTAGATCGACAGGGTAAGGACGTCTTGAATAACATACGTGGAGCCGAACGCGGGTTCGAGGCGAGTTGAACGAGAAAGGGATAAGGAGAATCGAACTCGCGCTCTCAGCTCGGGAAGTCGCAGCGCTCTGCTCTCCCAGGAACCGCCACCTTGGTGACCCTGACGACGGCTCCGCCGTTCCGTGCCTGCTCGCCGATCTTGGCGTGCGTGTCCTGGTCGCCCTGTGCTCTTCGACCACCCGGGCAGACCCGTTCCAGTGATCCAACCCTGCCGAAGATCATTTCGCTAGGAGTTCCAGGCCGCCGCCGACACCACCAGCCCCACCGCCACCAGCAGCGCGACCCCCAGCAGGGATCCCGCCACCAGTCGTGCGCGCAGCCTGCGGTACCGCGCCTCGTACTCGCCGCGCAGTTCCTCTCCGCGCCGGGCCGTGTGCTGCCAGGAGGTCCGGGACAGGGCCAGATGCTCCGCCGCGAACAGCGCCTCCATCTCCGCCCGTCGGGTCTCCGGCAGCCAGTCCAGCCCGGCCATCACACGGGCCGCGGCCCTGTGGGCCTCCTCGCGTGCCGCTGCCGCGAGCAGATGGCCCTCGACCTCGTTGTGGAACGCCCGCAGATCCGCGGGCGGTTCGTCCGTCGCCCTCACCGGAGCGTCAGCTCCCGCTCGGCCGCCGCGACCGCGGCGTGGTGCAGGTCGAAGGCGGGCGACTCGGAGCGGATCTTCGGCAGGGCCAGGAAGTTGTGGCGCGGCGGCGGGCAGGAGGTGGCCCACTCCAGGGAACGCCCGTAGCCCCACGGGTCGTCGGCCGCGACCGGCTCACCGTACTTGGCCGTCTTCCAGACGTTGTAGAAGAACGGCAGCATCGACATCCCGAGCAGGAACGAGAAGACGCTCGACACAGTGTTCAGCGTCGTCAGCCCCTCCACCGCCAGATAGTCGGGGATCCGCCGCTGCATGCCCTCCGCGCCCAGCCAGTGCTGGACCAGGAACGTGCCGTGGAAGCCGATGAACAGCGTCCAGAAGGTGATCTTGCCCAGGCGCTCGTCCAGCATCTTCCCGGTGAACTTGGGCCACCAGAAGTGGAAGCCGGAGAACATCGCGAACACGACCGTCCCGAAGATCACATAGTGGAAGTGCGCGACCACGAAGTACGAGTCGGAGACGGCGAAGTCGAGGGGCGGCGAGGCCAGCAGCACACCCGTCAGCCCGCCGAACACGAACGTGATCAGGAAGCCCGTCGCCCACAGCATGGGCGTCTCGAACGACAGACTTCCGCGCCACATGGTGCCGATCCAGTTGAAGAACTTCACACCGGTCGGGACCGCGATGAGGAACGTCATGAAGGAGAAGAACGGCAGCAGCACACCGCCGGTGACGTACATGTGGTGGGCCCACACCGTCACGGACAGACCCGCGATCGCGATGGTCGCGCCGATCAGACCCGTGTAACCGAACATCGGCTTGCGGGAGAAGACCGGGATGACCTCACTGATGATGCCGAAGAACGGCAACGCGATGATGTACACCTCTGGATGGCCGAAGAACCAGAACAGGTGTTGCCACAGCAACGCGCCGCCGTTGGCGGAGTCGAAGACATGGGCACCGAACTTGCGGTCCGCCTCCAGCGCGAACAGCGCCGCGGCCAGGA
>NZ_JBWKCH010000004.1:0-69751 GCF_056436585.1 Streptomyces sp. NPDC043685
TTTCCCTTTCCGGCGGTTCCGACTCTATCAGATCCTTTCGGGCCTGATTCCCGGTCAGCGGGAGTTGTCTTTGCGGCTGTTGGGCCGTTCCGACGAGTGAGACTTTAGCGGATTCCCCGGCTCCCGACCTAATCGGGGGCCTCGTCCTTTCGAACGGGGATTCCTCATTCCGTGAATACGTACACCAATGAAACGACGACAGAGTTCTGCCATCGAGCAGTGGTGGGTACTTGCGGATTGGCTGCCCGGGGACCGACCGGGGTCGGCGCTCACGTCGGGCAACTCGGAGAACACTACGGAGCGGGGCAGGGCGTGTCAACTCACGGGTGGACCGCCCTCCCGCGGCGTACTCTGGGCCCCATGACCACGCGTACGTGTCACCAGTCCTGGTGGGCCGCCTGACGGCGGCCGCGCTCACGTACGCACTCGACGGCCGCCGCTTCGGCGGCCGTTTCTGTTTCTCCCTCCGGCACCGCCGAGGGGCGGCCGCCCGGGGCGGTGGTCCCGACCGGAAGGTGGAGGAGAGATGACACGGGTCTTCAGCGGGGTCAAGCCGACGGGGCATCTGACGCTGGGGAACTACCTGGGGGCCATGCGGCGGTGGGCCGCGGTCGACCAGCACGAGGCCGATGCCTTGTTCTGCGTCGTCGATCTGCACGCCCTGACCATGGACCACGATCCCGCGCGGGTGCGCAGGCTCAGTCGGCAGTCGGCCACGTTGCTGCTGGCGGCCGGTCTCGATCCGGAGCTCTGCACGGTGTTCGTGCAGAGCCACGTGGACGAGCACGCCCGGCTGTCGTACGTGCTGGAGTGCGTGGCCACCGACGGTGAGATGCGGCGGATGATCCAGTACAAGGAGAAGGCCGCCCGGGAGCAGCGGCGGGGCGGGAGTGTGCGGCTGTCGCTGCTGACGTATCCCGTGCTGATGGCGGCGGACATCCTGGCGTACGGGGCCGGCGAGGTGCCGGTCGGGGACGATCAGCGCCAGCATGTGGAACTGGCGCGGGATCTGGCCGTGCGGTTCAACCAGCGCTACGGGCACACGTTCGTGGTGCCGCGGGCCACGCGGCCGGGAGTGGCGGCGCGGGTGATGAATCTGCAGGACCCGGCGTCGAAGATGGGCAAGAGCGACGACGTGGGTCCGGGGATCGTCTATCTGCTGGACGAGCCGGACGTGGTGCGGAAGAAGGTCATGCGGGCGGTGACCGACAGCGGGCGGGAGGTCGTCTACGACCGGGAGGACCGGCCGGGGCTCGCCAATCTGCTGGAGATGCTCGCCGCGTGCACGGGTGGGAGCCCTGAGGAGCTGGCCGGGGCGTACACGTCGTACGGGGATCTGAAGAGGGACACCGCCGAGGCCGTGGTCGAGGTGCTCCGGCCCCTTCAGGAGAGGCACAAGGAGTTGTGCGCGGATCCCACTCATGTGGAGGGGGTGCTGCGGGAGGGGGCGGAGCGGGCCCGGGGGATGGCCCGGCCGACGGTGGATGCCGCGTACCGGGCGATCGGGTTGCTGCCGGCCGTGACGGAGGCGGCGGGGGCCGGGTCCATGGTGGCGGTGTGAGGTGACGCCGGGTGGGGGCGGGCCGCGGGCCCGCCCCCACAGGTCAGCCGTTGTTGCCGGAGGCCAGGGCGCGGCTGCGGTCGCGGGCGGCTTCGAGGGCGGCGATGAGGGCGGCCCGTACGCCGTGGTTCTCGAGTTCGCGGATGGCGTTGATGGTGGTTCCGGCGGGGGACGTGACGTTCTCGCGGAGCTTCACCGGGTGTTCGCCGCTGTCGCGGAGCATCGTGGCGGCGCCGATCGCGGACTGGACGATCAGGTCGTGGGCCTTGTCGCGGGGCAGGCCGAGGAGGATGCCGGCGTCGGTCATGGCTTCGACGAGGTAGAAGAAGTAGGCCGGGCCCGAGCCGGAGAGGGCGGTGCAGGCGTCCTGCTGGGACTCGGGGACGCGGAGCGTCTTGCCGACGGCGCCGAAGATCTCCTCGGTGTGGGCGAGGTGGTCGGCGGTGGCGTGGGTGCCGGCGGAGATGACGGACATGGCCTCGTCGACCAGGGCGGGGGTGTTCGTCATGACGCGGACGACCGGGGTGTCGGGGGCCAGGCGTTCCTCGAAGTAGGCCGTGGGGATGCCGGCGGCGCCGCTGATGACCAGGCGGTCGGCGGGGACGTGGGGGGCGAGCTCGTCGAGCAGCGTGCCCATGTCCTGGGGTTTGACCGTGAGGATCAGGGTGTCGGCGGTCTTGGCGGCTTCGGGGTTGGTGACCGGGGTGACGCCGTAGCGGGTGCGGAGTTCTTCGGCTCGTTCCGGGCGGCGGGCGGTGACCAGGAGGTCGGACGGGGTCCAGCCGGCGCGGATCATTCCGCTGAGCAGGGCTTCGCCGATCTTGCCGGTGCCGAGGACTGCGACTTTCTGGGTCATGGCGCGGGGTGCCTCCGAAGGGTGCGTCGTCCGGGGTCCATCCTCGCACCGGGGAGTGGGGGGCGGCTCGGGTGTCCGCTGGGCGGGATGCGGGGCCCGGTGGCTGCCCGGGGAGGCACTCGGGGCGGTTGCGCGGGGTGGTTACGCCGTCCTGCGCCTGAGGGTGGCCGCGCCCAGGATCAGGACCAGGAGTGCGCAGCCCGCGACGATCAGGGCGTCGCGTACGAACGTGGCGGTCATGTCGGTGTGGCGGAGCACCTCGTTCATGCCGTCGACGGCGTACGACATGGGCAGCACGTCGGAGACGGCTTCCAGGGCCGGGTGCATGGCGTCGCGCGGGGTGAACAGGCCGCACAGGAGGAGCTGGGGGAAGATCACCGCCGGCATGAACTGGACCGCCTGGAACTCCGAGGCCGCGAAGGCCGAGACGAAGAGGCCGAGGGCCGTGCCGAGGAGGGCGTCCAGGAGGGCCACGAGCAGCAGGAGCCAGGGGCTGCCGGTGACGTCGAGGCCGAGGAAGAAGACCGCGAGGCCGGTGGCCAGGGCGGACTGGATGATCGCCAGGGTGCCGAACGCCAGGGCGTAGCCGGCGATCAGGTCGCCCTTGCCGAGGGGCATGGCGAGGAGGCGTTCGAGGGTGCCCGAGGTGCGTTCGCGCAGGGTGGCGATGGACGTCACCAGGAACATCGTGATGAGGGGGAAGATCCCGAGCAGGGACGCGCCGATGTTGTCGAAGGTGCGCGGGCTGCCGTCGAAGACGTAGCGCAGCAGGAACAGCATCACGCAGGGGATGAGGATCAGCAGGGCGATGGTGCGCGGGTCGTGGGTGAGCTGGCGCAGGACCCGGGCGGCGGTGGCGGTGGTGCGGGAGGCGCTGAGGGCTCGCGGGGGGCCTGCCGGCCGGGCCTCGGGGGTGGTGCTGGTGGTCATCGGGTCGTCTCCTTCGTGCGGGCTGCCGCTTTCGCCTCGTCCACCAGGTGGAGGAAGGCCTGTTCGACCGTGTCGGCGCCGGTGCGGGCGCGCAGGTCGTCGGGGGTGTCTCCCCCAGCCTCCGGCCGGGAGGTGCCCCCAGCCAGGAGCTCGCCGTCGCGCATGAGGAGGAGGCGGTGGCAGCGCTCGGCCTCGTCCATGACGTGGGAGGAGACGAGGAGGGTCGCGCCGCGGCGGGTCGCGAGGTCGTGGAAGAGGTTCCACAGGTCGCGGCGCAGGACCGGGTCGAGGCCGACGGTGGGTTCGTCGAGGATCAGGAGCTCGGGGGTGCCGAGGAGGGCGACGGCCAGGGAGACGCGGTTGCGCTGGCCGCCGGAGAGGTTGCCGGCCAGGGCGTCGGCGTGGGTGGTGAGGTCGACGTCGGCGATGGCCCGGGTGACGCTCTCGGCCCGGTGAGCGGCGGCCGCCCGGCCGGGGTTCAGGATCGCGGCGAAGTAGTCGAGGTTCTGGCGGACGGTCAGGTCGTCGTAGACGGAGGGGGCTTGGGTGACGTAGCCGATGCGGTTGCGCAGGGTGGGGTGGCCGGCGGGGTGGCCGAGGACGTCGAGGGTGCCGGTGACGTTGGCCTGGCTGCCGACCAGGGCGCGCATGAGGGTGGACTTGCCGCAGCCGGAGGGGCCGAGGAGGCCGGTGATGCGGCCCCGGGGGACGGTGAAGCCGAGGTTGCGCAGGACCGTGCGGGGGCCGCGGACGACGGTGAGGTTCTCGGCGTGGACGGCCGGCGTGTCCGGGCCCGGGCGTGGCGAGCCGGGAGCATTATTCATCATGTGATGAATAATGCTCCCGGGGTCCGGACGCGTCAAGCGGCTGTGGGGGGTGGGCCCGGGCCTCCTTCGGGCGGGTGCGCGTCAGGCCGGGGTCGCGGCGAGGAGCAGGACGACCTCGTAGACCTCCTCCACGAAGCCGTCCGGGAAGGCCCGGAGGAGGTGTTCGCGCTCCTCGGTCAGGAACGCCGCGGTGTGTTCGGCGCCGTGGACGAGGAAGACCGAGTGGCTGCCGATGTTGGCGAGGTGGGTGTCGACCGGGACGCGGCGGCTCCAGCGGACCGTGCGGCGGGTGAAGCCGAGGCGGCCGGTGGGGTCGGCGGCGCGGGCGTTGACGTTGCGTTTCTCCGCGGAGACGTCGATGCCGAAGTGGCGCGCGGTGCGGGCGGCGGCCTCGGCGATCCAGGGCACGTCGAGGGCCTCGGTGTTCCACCAGAGGGCGAGGGCGCCGCCGGGGCGCAGGACGCGCAGGGCTTCCGGGACGGCGCGGGCGGGGTCGGTCCAGTGCCAGGCCTGGGCGTAGGTGACGAGGTCGACGGAGGCGTCGGCGAGGGGGAGGTCGTCGCCCGTGCCGCGGACGACCGGGATGCCGGGGAGGGCGCGGCGGAACTGGGCCGCCATGCCGTCACCGGGTTCCACGGCGACGACGTGCGCGCCCCTGGCGTGCAGGAGGGCGGTGGCGATGCCGGTGCCGGCGCCGACGTCCGCGACGCGCGTGCCGGTGAGGGGGCGGCCGGTCAGCTCCTCTATCGCGTCGAAGAGAGCCGGGGGGTAGGAGGGCCGGTTGGCCGCGTACTGGGCCGCGGCGGCGTTGAAGGAGTGGGCCCGGGCGGCCCGGGAGGGCTCGGGGGCGGGATGGTCGGCGGGGGGTTCGGGGGTGCGGTCGGCTCCGGTGGGGTGGTGGGCGGTGGGAGGTGTGGTCATGGGGCCATGGTGGCCGGGGGCGGGGTGGGGTGCGGTGAGATTTCGGTGAGATCGGCGGGGGTTGGGGCTGGGCCGGGGGGCGAAGGGCTTCGGGCGTGCGCGGTGGCGGGGCTTCGGAAACCCGGGGGTTCGGAACGCCCGGGCTTCGAGCGGGCGTGGGGCGCCGGGGGCAGGCTGAGGTGCGGGGATGGCGCCCGGGGTGACAGCCCTCGGGGGATGGAGGGGGGCGCTTGCCGGGGAGACCTCTGGCCAGGCCGGCGCTAGCGGCGGGTGAGGCGGGTGAGAGTGACTCCGTTGGGGAAGGCGGTGCGCTCGGCGACATCGAAGACCGTGGGGTCGAAGGTGCCGTCGAAGGCCGGGATCCCGGCGCCGGCGACCACCGGGTAGTGCTTGACGACCAGTTCGTCGATCTCGGGCAGGAGGGCACCGGCGAGCTTGCCGCCGCCGCAGAGCCAGATGTCCAGGTCGGTGTCCTCCTCCTGCTTGAGGTCGCGTACGAGGGTGCGCGGATCGCCCGCAGCGACGGTGACGGCCGGGTCGACGGCCGGGTCCAGCGCGCTGGAGACCACGTACTGGCGCAGGTGGGCGTAGGGGCTGGTGATTCCCTGGTCGAGAGACGGGCGGTAGGTGCCGAGGCCCATGACGACGGTGTCGAACCGCCGGTTCGGTGCGTCGGTGAGGCCTACGGCGGCCCGGTAGGCGGTCGGAAGGGTCTCGGGGTAGAGGCCGTTGACCCAGGCGGCGTAGGCGGCGCTCTGCTGTTCGTCGCCGGCGGGGAAGAAGTCGTACTCGCCGTGCGGGCCTGCGATGCGGCCGTCGAGCGTGACGGCGATGTAGTACACGAGCTTCCGCACGTTGGCCACTCCAAACGTAGTACTCTATGCGTAGTGGTTTGAAGCTAGTACTACAGATGGAGTGGTGTCAATGGTCAGGCGGAACGATCAGCGGCGCGCCGCCCTCGTCGATGCGGCGATCGAGGTGCTGGCCGGTGAGGGCGCACGAGGGCTGACGTTCCGGGCGGTGGACGCCGCGGCCGCCGTTCCGGCCGGGACCGCCTCCAACTACTTCGCCAACCGGGACGACCTGCTCACCCAGGCAGGGGCCCGGGTCTATGAGCGGCTCCAGCCCGACGAGGCGACGATCGCGCGCCAGCAGGCGGCCGGCCGCGACCGGGAGAGCTACACGGCGTTGATGCGGGAGCTCGTCGGCCGCGTCGCCGGCTTCCGCACCGGCTATCTCGCCCTGCTCGAACTGCGCCTAGAGGCCACCCGCCGCCCCGAACTGCGCAAGGTCCTCACCGAGCGGGTGCGCGCCGACGTCGACGCCAATGTCGCCCACCACGAAGCCTCCGGGCTCCCCGGCGACGCCATGGCCGTGAAGCTGCTCATGCTGACGCTGAACTGGCTGATCGTCGAGCAGCTCACCCTGCCGGACGTCTTCGACGAGGCAGAGCGCGAACAACTGGTCACGGCAGCGGTCGAGCGCATCGTGGCGGCGCGGTAGAGGCCGGGAGCCTCGGGCGGATTCCGGCAGAGGGGCCCGGGCCCGGTGCGATGCGCCGGGGCGCTACCTGCGGCGGCGGTTCCTCGGGTTGCCCGAGCGTCGGGTCGTGCGCTGCTCGTACTGTCTGCGGGCCTCTTCGTACTCCTCGCGGTGCCGCTTCTCCCCTGGCGCCTCGGTGAGGGAGCGGAAGAAGTAGGCGAGGAGCGAGCCGACGAAGCCGATGGTCAGCAGGCCGCGCAGGGATGCCTGGCGGTCGGGGTCGGGGCGGCGGGTGAAGCCGTCCCAGGTGTGGCGGAAGGCCATCGCGCTGCACACCGCGAACATCACGACCATGAGGAGCGTGACGAAACCACCGATCGCGGCGATCTGGAGCCCCTGGTAGGCGAGGCGCAGGACGAGGCAGGAGACGGCCGCGGCGGTGAGAGAACCGGCGGCGACCGCGATACGGCGGGCGGTGTAGCCGCTGTCGTGGTGCAGCCAGGTCGTGCCGAAGAAGCGCAGGGGCTCGGGGCGGGGGCCGAGGCGCCCGGCCGTGGAGCCCGCGGGGGCGGCAGGGGTGCTGTCGTCTGCACTCACAGGTCGATTATGACCACTGCCGGGCCGCGGGCTCCGTGCGGGCCAGGGCGGCGTGGGCGCCGGACTCCGTGCGGGCCGGGTACTTCGCGGACACGACCTACCCGCAGCGCGAGGCGACGTAGCCGTCGCTGCCCGTCTTCACGTAGGCGTCCGGGACGAATGCGCCGTTGGTCCCGGAGTCGTGGCGGCCGGATCAGGAGCAGCGCGGACGGACGTAGCCGTCGCTGCCGGTGTTCACGTAGGCGTCCGAGACGTACTGACCGTTGTCGATGTTGTCCCAGATGTTCGTCGTGCCGTACGGGCCCGTCACCGAGGTGCCCGGCGACTGGCAGTAGATCGGGACCTTCGCCCCTTCGGGCAGGATCCGGATCACGGTGTAGTTGGTGCCGGGTCCGCTGCGGACGTTGACACGGGCGCCCGGCGCGACCGAGTAATAGCGCAGGGCCGTGGTGGTGACCTCGGCGCCGGCCGCTTCCGTCACCTGGCCGCTCAGCGTCTCTTCGACACGGTCGACAGACATGAAAAATCCCCCCGTTACAACCCCATGACTGCCATGGGGCCCCGTTGATTCCCCCGCGTCACGTCGTGAAACACACGTGCGCGACTCGCACGCGGAGACTAGCAAGCCGCCTCTGTCCCGAACGAGCCATCGACTAGGCTCCGTGCGTCGCGCGCGCGGACGAAGAGCACGGGGGTGGGTCCATGGCGCCACAGAGCGGTACCGGAACGGGCCCGGAAGCGGAACTTCCCGAATACGCCGGCCACTACCGGCTGGAGTCGATCCTGGGCTCCGGGGGCATGGGTGTCGTGCATCTCGCCCGCAGTACCTCGGGGATGAAGCTCGCGGTGAAGGTCGTCCACGCCGAGTTCGCCAGGGACCCCGAGTTCAGAGGTCGGTTCAGACAGGAGGTGGCGGCCGCTCGGCAGGTCAGCGGTGCCTTCACCGCGTCCGTCGTCGACGCCGACTCGGAGGCCGAACGGCCCTGGATGGCCACCCTGTTCATCCCCGGGCCGACCCTGTCCGGCCATGTGAAGCGGAACGGGGCCATGAATCCCGCCGAGTTGCGCCGCCTGATGGCCGGACTGGCCGAGGCGCTGCGCGACATCCACCGGGTCGGTGTGGTGCACAGGGATCTCAAACCGAGCAATGTGCTCCTCGCCGAGGACGGGCCCAAAGTCATCGACTTCGGCATCTCCCGGCCCAAGGACAGCGAACTGCGCACCGAGACGGGCAAGTTGATCGGGACCCCGCCGTTCATGGCACCGGAGCAGTTCCGGCGCCCCCGGGAAGTGGGGCCCGCCGCCGACGTCTTCGCGCTCGGGTCGGTGATGGTGCACGCGGCCACGGGGCGCGGGCCGTTCGACTCCGACAGTCCGTACGTCGTCGCCTACCAGGTCGTCCATGACGAACCGGACCTGGCCGGAGTGCCGGAGAGTCTCGCGCCGCTCGTGGCGCGGTGTCTGGCCAAGGAGCCCGAGGACCGGCCGACCCCGGACGAGCTGATGCGGGAACTGCGGTCGGTGGCGGCGTCGTACGACACCCAGGTGTTCATACCGGCACAACGGGCGGGAGACCCGCCGGAGCCCGAGCCGGGCCCGGAGCGGCGCGTCCCCGAGCCCGGACGGCGGTCCTGGAGACTCCCCGGCAGGTGGCCGCTGGTCGGGACCGGGCTCCTCGGCCTGGCCGCCATCGCCGCGGTGACCTCCGTGCAGCTGCTCGGCGGTGACGATCCGGCACCCGCGGGCGGCAGCGCGCCGCGCGCCAGGGCGGCGGGAGTGAGCCCGTGGGAGACGACGTCGGCGCCCGAGAAGGGGACGCCGCAGTGCTCCCAGGGAGAGGGGGTGCTGGTCTGCGCGCAGACGGGTCGTGTCTTCGCGCTCGACCCGTCCGACGGGCGCCGGTTGTGGCAGCGCACCGGCGCCACGGCGCAGGGCGGACGGCCGGTCGTGTCAGGCGGCCTGGTGCAGCCCGCGCTGGACCGGGGCACGCGGCTGGAGGCCTTCGAGCCCGCCTCGGGCAGGACGCGCTGGCGGCAGACGGTGCCGTCGTACAGCGGGCTGGCGCATGCGGGGGGCATGCTCCTGGTCACCGGCGCCGACGGCACGGTCACCGGCGTGGACAGCGCTACCGGGCGGACGAAGTGGAACCGCCGCATCCAGGGGCACCGGGCCCCGTACTTCACGTCCTTCTCCGCCGACCCGTCGGCCTATGCGACGAGCACGTCGGACGACGGGTCGAGCACCCGCGTCACCGCGGTCGCCCCGGAGACGGGCGAAGTCCGATGGGACGTACGGCTGAAGGGGTCGTTGCAGCCCGTCGGCGCGGCCGGCGGTTCCCTCGTCCTCGTCTCCGTCGACGCGGTCTACGGATCGACGAAGGCCGTGGTGCGCTACACGCCGCGCGACGGGACATCCCGTCGGGTGGTGCTGCCCGTCCCGCTCGAGCGGTCGCAGGCCACGGTGCGCGGCGACGTCGTGTATCTGATGGGGGACGGCGGATCGCTGGTGGCCGTCGACCTGCGTGCGCGTCGGCGGCTCTGGAGCCTGGAGACCGCGGTGACCCGGGGCTCCGCGCCGGTGGCCGACGGCCGGTACGTCTACTTCTCCGCCCCCGACGGGCGCCTGCTCGGCGTGGACGCACGTGAGGGCCGGCTCCTCGGGCAGACGCCCCCGCGGCTCGGCACGAACGCGGAACGGGTCGCGGACGCGGTCCCCGCCCCCGTGCTCGCCGACGGCCGTCTTTGCGCCACCGCGCCCGACGGCACCGTCTTCGCCGTCCCCGCGGGCGATCCCGCCGGCTGGCGGCACGAATGAGGGCCGCCCCCCGGCAACGGGGGACGGCCCTGAGTCCACGGCGGGTTGGTCAGCCCAGCTTCGACACGTCCCGCACGGCGCCCTTGTCCGCGCTGGTCGCCATCGCCGCGTAGGCCCGCAGCGCGGCCGAGACCTTGCGCTCGCGGTTCTTCGGGGCGTAGACGCCGTTCAACGCCTGCTCGCGGCGGATCAGCTCGGCGTCGTCCACCAGCAGCTCGATGGAGCGGTTCGGGATGTCGATGCGGATGCGGTCGCCGTCCTCGACCAGGGCGATGGTGCCGCCCGCGGCCGCCTCGGGCGAGGCGTGGCCGATGGACAGGCCCGAGGTGCCGCCGGAGAAGCGGCCGTCGGTGACCAGCGCGCAGGTCTTGCCCAGGCCGCGGCCCTTCAGGTACGAGGTCGGGTAGAGCATCTCCTGCATGCCGGGGCCGCCCTTGGGGCCCTCGTAGCGGATGACGACGACGTCGCCCTCCTTGACCTGCTGGGTGAGGATCTTCTGCACGGCCTCCTCCTGCGACTCGCAGACGACCGCCGGGCCCTCGAAGGTCCAGATGGACTCGTCGACGCCGGCCGTCTTCACGACGCAGCCGTCCACGGCCAGGTTGCCCTTGAGGACCGCGAGGCCGCCGTCCTTGGAGTAGGCGTGCTCGGCGGAGCGGATGCAGCCGCCCTCCGCGTCCTCGTCCAGGGCCTCCCAGCGCTCGGACTGGGAGAAGGCCTCGGCGGAGCGGACGCAGCCGGGGGCCGCGTGCCACAGCTCGATCGCCTCCGGGGACGGCGAGCCGCCGCGCACGTCCCAGGTCTTTAGCCAGTCGGCGAGGGAGGGGCTGTGGACGCAGTGCACGTCCTCGTTGAGCAGCCCGGCGCGGTGCAGCTCGCCCAGCAGGGCGGGGATGCCGCCGGCGCGGTGCACGTCCTCCATGTAGTACGTGCGGTCCTTGGCCACGTTCGGGGCGACCTTGGCCAGGCACGGCACACGGCGGGAGACCTCGTTGATCTCCTCCAGGCCGAAGGGGACGCCCGCCTCCTGGGCGGCGGCCAGCAGATGCAGGATCGTGTTGGTGGAGCCGCCCATGGCGATGTCGAGGGCCATGGCGTTCTCGAAGGCTGCGAAGGACGCCACGCTGCGCGGCAGGACCGTCTCGTCGTCCTGCTCGTAGTAGCGGCGGGTGATGTCCATGACCGTCTTGGCCGCGTTGACGTACAGCTGCTTGCGGGCGGTGTGGGTGGCGAGGACCGAGCCGTTGCCCGGCAGGGACAGGCCGATGGCCTCGGTCAGGCAGTTCATCGAGTTGGCGGTGAACATGCCGGAACACGAGCCGCAGGTCGGGCAGGCGTTCTCCTCGATGCGGAGGATGTCCTCGTCGGAGATCTTGTCGTTCACGGCGTCGGAGATCGCGTCGACCAGGTCGAGCGTGCGGACCGTGCCGTCGACCAGGGTGGCGCGGCCGGACTCCATGGGGCCGCCGGAGACGAACACCGTCGGGATGTTCAGCCGCAGGGCGGCGTTGAGCATGCCCGGGGTGATCTTGTCGCAGTTGGAGATGCAGATCAGGGCGTCGGCGCAGTGGGCCTCCACCATGTACTCCACGCTGTCCGCGATCAGGTCGCGCGAGGGCAGGGAGTAGAGCATGCCGCCGTGGCCCATGGCGATGCCGTCGTCCACGGCGATCGTGTTGAACTCGCGCGGGATGCCGCCGGCCTCGATCACCGCCTCGCTGACGATCCGGCCGACCGGCGCCAGGTGCGTGTGGCCGGGGACGAACTCCGTGAAGCTGTTGGCGACCGCGATGATCGGCTTGCGGCCGATGTCCCCGCCCGGTACACCGGAGGCGCGCATCAGGGCGCGGGCGCCCGCCATGTTGCGGCCGTGGGTGACTGTGCGGGACCTCAGCTCGGGCATCGTCGCTCGCTCCTTCAGAGACTGCGTCAGAGGATTCGGACACTTCTGACTGCTACCGAGCGTACGCCGGTCATCCAGAGGGCGGGACGGAGTGTCCGGAATGCGGGACGGCCGTCTCGGAGACGGCGGCGCGGCGTGCACCCTACGGGCCGGTCAGGTGCCCCTGAACGACGGGTGCGATGCGCGCGATGATCTGCTCCGGGTCCGCGGAGGCCAGCGGCTCGACCTTGACGACGTACCGCAGGATCGCGGTGCCGACCAGCTGCGCGGCGGCCAGCTCGGCCCGCAGCTCGGCGTCCGGCTGCTCCAGCCGGCCGGCGATGCGGCGCAGCACCTGGGTGGCGACGATCCGGCGGAAGACGGCGGCCGCGGTCTCGTTGGTGAGGGCGGAGCGGACGATGGCGAGCACGGGCGCGCGGGTCGCCGGGTTCTCCCAGACTCCGAAGAAGAACCGGGCCAGGCGCTCCCCCACCCCGTCGAGCGGGCCCTCCTCGATGGCCTTGGGGGCTTGCAGGGCGGGCCCGAAGGACTGGGTGATCGCCGCCTCGAAGACCTGCTCCTTCGTGCCGAAGTAGTGGTGCACGAGGGCGGAGTCGACACCCGCCGACTTGGCGATGCCGCGCACGGACGTCTTCTCGTAGCCGCGCTCGGAGAACTCGTCGCGGGCGGCGGTCAGGATGCGGTCGCGGGTGTCGGCCGACTCGGTGCGCGGGGGGCGGCCGCGACGGCGGGCGGCGGTGCCGGACCCGCCGCCGGCCGGGGGCCGGTCGGTCATCGCCGCGGCACCTTCACGGCCGAGGCCAGATGCAGGCGGGTGAAGGCCAGGGCCTCCGCCAGGTCGGCCTCGCGCTCCGCGCTCGACATCGCGCGGCGGGTGTTGACCTCGATGACGACATGCCCGTCGAAGCCGGTCAGGGCGAGGCGCTCCAGCACCTCGGCGCAGGGCTGGGTGCCGCGGCCGGGCACCAGGTGCTCGTCCTTGGCGGAACCCCGGCCGTCGGCGAGGTGGACGTGGCCGAGCCGGTCCCCCATGCGGTCGACCATGTCCAGGGCGTCGGAGCGGGCCGTCGCGGTGTGGCTGAGGTCGATCGTGAAGTGCCGGTAGTCGTCCTTCGTCACGTCCCAGTCGGGGGCGTACGCGAGCATCTCGCGGTCGCGGTAGCGCCACGGGTACATGTTTTCGACGGCGAACCGTACGTCCGTCTCGTCGGCCATGCGCCAGATGCCGGTGACGAAGTCCCGGGCGTACTGGCGCTGCCAGCGGAACGGGGGGTGGACGACGACCGTGCTCGCGCCGAGCTTCTCCGCCGCCGTGCGGGCCCGCTGGAGTTTGGTCCACGGGTCGGTGGACCAGACGCGCTGCGTGATGAGCAGGCAGGGGGCGTGCACGGCCAGGATCGGGATGCGGTGGTAGTCGCTGAGTCTGCGCAGGGCCTCGATGTCCTGGCTGACCGGGTCGGTCCAGACCATGACCTCGACTCCGTCGTAGCCGAGGCGCGCGGCGATCTCGAAGGCCGTGGCCGTCGACTCCGGGTAGACCGAGGCCGTCGACAGGGCGACCTTCGCGTCCGGGATCTTCACGGCTGGCTCTGCCATGCAGGACAGGTTACGGGGTGTGGTCGGGGTGAAGTGGGGGCTCTCTTCGCCGTTGTGGTGTTTGCCATAGCAGTGGGATCCTCTACACCGACTCCATGTGATCCAGGCGACGCAGGATCACGCCTTCGCGCAGCGCCCAGGGGCATATCTCGACCCGCTCCACGCCGAAGAGGTCCAAGGTGGCCTCGGCCACCAGGGCGCCCGCCAGGAGCTGACCGGCCCGGCCCTCCGAGACGCCCGGCAGCTCCGCGCGCTCGCGCTCCGTCATGGCCGCCAGTCGCGGGACCCAGCCCTCCAAGGACTCCCGCTTTAGCTCGCGCTGGACGTAGAGGCCCTCGGCGGAGCGGGCGGCACCGGCGAGGCGGGCCAGCTGCTTGAAGGTCTTCGAGGTGGCGACGACGTGGTCGGGGGCGCCGAAGCGGCTGAACTCGCCGACCGTGCGGGCGATCTCGGTGCGCACATGGCGGCGCAGGGCGCGGACGTCGTCCGGGTCGGGCGGATCGCCGGGCAGCCAGCCGGCGGTGAGGCGTCCGGCGCCCAGGGGGAGGGAGGCGGCCGCGTCGGGCTCCTCGTCCATGCCGTAGGCGATCTCCAGGGATCCGCCGCCGATGTCCAGGACGAGCAGCTTTCCGGCGGACCAGCCGAACCAGCGGCGGGCGGCGAGGAAGGTGAGGCGGGCCTCCTCCTCGCCGGTGAGGACCTGGAGCTCGACACCGGTCTCGGCGCGCACCCGGGCCAGGACGTCGTCGGCGTTGCCGGCCTCGCGCACGGCGGAGGTGGCGAACGGGAGCAGGTCCTCGACGCCCTTGTCCTCGGCGGCCTGGAGGGCCTCCCGGATGACCGAGACCAGTCGGTCGACGCCGTGCGGGCCGATCGCGCCGTCTTCTTCGAGGAGCTGGGCGAGGCGCAGTTCCGCCTTGTGCGAGTGCGCGGGAAGCGGGCACGCGCCGGGGTGCGCGTCCACCACGAGCAGATGCACCGTGTTCGATCCCACGTCGAGGACACCGAGTCTCATGTACGGCACGCTACTGCCCACCGGGCCGTCCGCCGTCCTCGGTGGGGGTACGAGGCCCGTACCCTGGACTCGTGCCAAAGACGAAAAAGGCCAAGCGCGACAAATCACCTGGCGTCGCGGTACCCGACGAGCAGGGCCTGGACTTCGCCCGCGCGTGGGTGGAGTTTCCCGATCCGGCGGACGACGAGCAGGTGTTCCGCTGCGATCTGACATGGCTGACCTCTCGCTGGAACTGCATCTTCGGCAGCGGCTGCCAGGGCATCCAGGCGGGCCGCGCGGACGACGGGTGCTGCACGTTGGGTGCCCACTTCTCCGACGAGGACGACGAGAAGCGCGTGGCCGGGCATGTGGCCAGGCTCACGCCGGACATCTGGCAGCACCACGCCGAGGGCACGCGGAACGGCTGGGTCTCCGAGGACGAGGACGGCGATCGGCAGACGCGGCCCTTCCAGGGCTCGTGCATCTTCCAGAACCGGCCCGGCTTCCCGGGCGGCATGGGCTGCTCGCTGCACATCCTGGCCCTGAAGGAGGGCCGCGAGCCGCTGGAGACCAAGCCGGACGTGTGCTGGCAGCTGCCGGTGCGGCGGACGTACGAGTGGATCGACCGGCCCGACGACACCCGCGTCCTTCAGGTGTCGATCGGCGAGTACGACCGCCGGGGCTGGGGCCCGGGCGGTCATGACCTGCACTGGTGGTGCACGTCGGCGACCTCGGCGCACGGTGCGGGCGACCCCGTCTACGTCTCCTACCGGCCCGAGCTGATCGAGCTGATGGGCAAGGCCGGCTACGACCGGCTGGTCGAGCTGTGCGAGGAGCGGCTGGCCTCGCAGTTGCCGCTGCTGGCACCGCACCCCGCGGATCCGGTGGTCTGAGCGGCCGGTTACGAGGTGGCCGGGCTCGGGTCGCCGCCGTCCGAGGGCGGGGGCGTCGAGCCCGCCGGCTCGGTCGGGCCGGTGTCCGTGGGGGTGGGGTCCGGGTCGGGTGACGGGGGCGGGGTGGTCGGCGTCGGGTCCGGGTCCGGGGCGGAGGTCGTGGGTGTCGGGTCGGGCCGGGTCGGGCCCGGGTCGCTGGGCCGAGGGTCCGGGCCGGGGCCGGAGGGGCTGGGCGCGGTGCCGTAGCCGTCGATGTGGACGACGGCGCCCGCCGGTGCGATCGCCACCCGCGCGTGCCAGGGTCCGGCGGGCTCCCGCAGATGGTCGACGTACACCTTGATCGTCAACGACTCGCCGGGCCGCAGCGTTCCCGACGACCGGCTGAGGTAGAGCCAGGGGGCTCCCGTGGTCGCGGACCAGCGGACCGGTGCCGGGCCGGTGGCGGTCAGGGTGACGAGGGTGGTGTCGCCGCTGTGGTCCGCGGTGACCTCGAGGGTGGTCTCGCGGCCGGCGCCGGCGACGCCGATGACCTCCACGGAGACGTCGGCCTTGCCGTCCTTGCCGAAGCGGGGGCCGGGCCGGGTGCTCGCGTTGCCGGTGTTCTCGTAGCCGCCGCCCGCCATCTCGCCGTCCAGGCCGAAGGGGTCGTCCGCCTCGCGCGCGGAGGCCGAGCGGCCGTCCCGGCCCTCACCGACGGGGGTGCCCCGGTAGGCCGCCCACAGGGCGAGCACGGGAGCGGCCACCACGGTGGCGACGACGGTCGTGGTCACGGCACGCGCGCGGAGACGGTCCCTCCGGGCGGCGTGGTCCTTGGGGTCCATCGGGAATCCGCGCCGGTCGAAGCGGGGCGCGAGCCCCCGCGCAGGGTGCGACATGGCGACGTGCAGGGCCGCCCGGGGCGCGGGCAGGACGGGCAGTTCGGCGGGCGTGACGCTGGTGCCGGGCCAGCGGCCGGGGATGGCGCGCTCGGCGGTGCGGCGGCAGCGCGGGCAGTCGTCGACGTGCCGGACGAGTTCGCGGCGCAGGGCCGTGCCGAGCACGAGCCGGTCGTCGCCCGCGAGGTGCGCCACGCTCGGACACGCCCGGGTCTCGACCACGGCGAGGGCGGCACGCGTGCGTTCCACCTCACAGGCGGCGGAGGCCAGCAGGTCGCGGGCGGCGGCCGGGTCCATGCCGAGGACGGCGGCGACCTCGTGGGCGGCGAGGTGGTGGCGCACGGCCAGTTCGAGCGCCTCCCGCTGCTCCGGGGTGGTGCCGGCGGCCTCCGGCCAGGCGAGCAGGGCCAGTTCGCGACGGCGCCGCTCCTGGACCTCCTCGGAAGGCGCCGGGGCGGCCGGCCGGTCGGCGCGCTGCCGTGCGGCGCGGCCCGCGGCGTGGCTGCTCTGACGTTTCTGCTTGGCCTCGGCCAGCTTGCGCAGGCACGCCCAGCGGGCCAGCGCGTACAGCCAGGCCCTGCGGTCCGCGGGCGCCTCGGGTGCGTGCCGGCCCCGCCGTTCGGCGAGGGCGAGGACGTCGCCCAGGGCGGCGGTCGCGGCCTCGTGGTCGCACAGCACCGACAGGCAGTAGGTGAACAGGCCGTCCAGGTAGGGCTCGTAGCGCGCGGGCGGCCGCTGCGCCAGCGTGCGCGCAGCCCCTCGGTCACGCGCTTCCCGGTGCGCCCGGTGCGCGCCGGCCGTGCGGGTCGAGATCTCCGGAGTACTGCTCATCATTCGGCGACCGTAGGGGGCCGGGAGTGGCACCTTCAGGCGGCTTGAGCACATTTAATCCGTACGGGTGAAACGATCCCTCAATCGGGGACATGAACCAGGCGTTCCGCCGCTGGCGCGGGGTGGCGGACCCCTGGCGCGCAGCCGGCCGCCGTCGGCCGCTCCCCGCGATGTCAGTGCCGGCGGCTACGGTTTCGTCCATGGCTGCCCGTACGAAGACCACCAAGGACCGCCCGTCCTACCGCTGCACGGAATGCGGCTGGCAGACGGCGAAGTGGCTCGGCCGCTGCCCCGAGTGCCAGGCCTGGGGGACGGTCGAGGAGTACGGCACGCCCGCGGTGCGTACGACCGCGCCCGGCCGGGTCACCACCTCCGCCCTGCCGATCGGCCAGGTGGACGGCCGTCAGGCCGCCGCCCGCCCCACCGGCGTGCCGGAGCTGGACCGCGTGCTCGGCGGCGGGCTGGTCCCCGGCGCGGTGGTGCTGGTCGCCGGTGAACCGGGCGTCGGCAAGTCGACGCTCCTGCTCGACGTGGCGGCCAAGTCCGCCAGCGACGAGCACCGCACGCTGTACGTCACGGGTGAGGAGTCGGCGAGCCAGGTCCGGCTGCGCGCCGACCGCATCGGCGCCATCGACGACCACCTGTACCTGGCGGCCGAGACGGATCTGGCGGCGGTGCTGGGCCACTTGGACGCGGTGAAGCCGTCCCTGCTGATCATGGACTCGGTGCAGACGGTGGCGTCCCCCGAGATCGACGGCGCGCCCGGCGGCATGGCCCAGGTGCGGGAGGTCGCGGGGGCGCTGATCCGGGCGTCCAAGGAGCGCGGCATGTCCACGCTGCTGGTGGGCCACGTCACCAAGGACGGCGCGATCGCGGGCCCGCGCCTGCTGGAGCACCTGGTGGACGTCGTCCTGTCCTTCGAGGGCGACCGGCACGCCCGCCTGCGTCTCGTGCGCGGCGTGAAGAACCGCTACGGCACCACCGACGAGGTCGGCTGCTTCGAGCTGCACGACGAGGGCATCACGGGCCTCGCCGACCCGAGCGGCCTCTTCCTGACGCGCCGGGCCGAACCCGTCCCGGGCACCTGCCTGACCGTCACGCTGGAGGGCCGCCGCCCCCTGGTCGCCGAGGTCCAGGCGCTCACGGTGGACTCGCAGATCCCCTCCCCGCGCCGCACCACCTCGGGCCTGGAGACCTCCCGCGTGTCGATGATGCTCGCGGTGCTGGAACAGCGCGGGCGGATCAGCGCCTTGGGCAAAAGGGACATCTACTCCGCGACGGTCGGCGGTGTGAAGCTGACCGAGCCGGCCGCGGACCTGGCCGTCGCCCTCGCCCTGGCGAGCGCGGCGAGTGACACACCTCTCCCCAAGAACCTCGTCGCGATCGGCGAAGTGGGCCTCGCGGGCGAGGTGAGGAGGGTCACGGGAGTGCAGCGCAGGCTGGCCGAAGCCCACCGTCTGGGCTTCACGCACGCGCTGGTCCCGGGCGATCCGGGCAAGGTCCCGGCGGGCATGAAGGTGCTGGAGGTCGCGGACATAGGGGACGCCCTGCGGGTCCTTCCGCGGTCCCGTCGCAGAGAGGCCCCACGGGACGAGGAGGGTCGCCGGTAGACTTTGCCCTGGTCTCGCCCGTCCGTGCGAACCGAGCGCGCGACACGGGGGCGCCCAGAACCTGCGACCGGAGGAGTGCAGTGGCAGCCAACGACCGGGCATCTGCTCCCGGAAAATCCGGCGGGAGCGCCGGTACCGATGGCCTGATGCGCGCCTCCCTGAGCGCCGTGGCACCCGGCACCGCCCTGCGTGACGGCCTGGAGCGCGTGCTCCGGGGCAACACCGGCGGGCTCATCGTGCTCGGCTCCGACAAGACCGTCGAGGCGCTGTGCAGCGGCGGTTTCGTGCTGGACGTCGAGTTCACCGCGACCCGTCTGCGCGAGCTGTGCAAGCTGGACGGCGGCATCGTGCTGTCCTCGGACCTGTCGAAGATCCTGCGCGCGGGCGTGCAGCTGGTCCCGGACCCGACGATCCCGACGGAGGAGACCGGCACCCGGCACCGCACCGCGGACCGCGTCAGCAAGCAGGTCGGTTTCCCGGTGGTCTCCGTCTCCCAGTCGATGCGCCTGATCGCCCTGTACGTCGACGGCCAGCGCCGCGTCCTGGAGGACTCGGCGGCGATCCTGTCCCGGGCCAACCAGGCGCTCGCCACCCTGGAGCGCTACAAGCTCCGCCTCGACGAGGTCGCGGGCACGCTGTCGGCGCTGGAGATCGAGGACCTGGTGACCGTCCGGGACGTCTCGGCCGTCGCCCAGCGCCTGGAGATGGTGCGCCGCATCGCCACCGAGATCGCCGAGTACGTGGTGGAGCTCGGCACCGACGGCCGCCTCCTGGCCCTCCAGCTCGACGAGCTGATCGCGGGCGTCGAGCCCGAGCGCGAGCTGGTCGTGCGGGACTACGTCCCCGAACCCACGGCCAAGCGCTCCCGCACGGTCGACGAGGCCCTCGCCGAGCTCGACGCCCTCAGCCACGCCGAGCTGCTCGAAATGTCCACGGTGGCGCGGGCGTTGGGCTACACCGGCGCGCCGGAGACGCTGGACTCGGCGGTGTCGCCGCGCGGCTTCCGCCTCCTGGCCAAGGTGCCCCGGCTGCCCGGCGCGATCATCGACCGCCTCGTCGAGCACTTCGGCGGGCTCCAGAAGCTGCTCGCGGCGAGCGTCGACGACCTCCAGACGGTCGACGGCGTGGGCGAGGCCCGGGCACGCAGCGTCCGAGAGGGCCTGTCCCGGCTGGCGGAGTCGTCGATCCTGGAGCGGTACGTCTGACGCGTGGGCACCCGGACGAAACGGCGGAGGGCGGTACCCGGCACGGGGTACCGCCCTCCGGCTTACTCCGGCCCTAGTCGGCGGAGAGCACGAACGACGTCTGGACCTTCGCGAAGCCCGGCGCCTTGGCCTCCACCAGGTAGGTGCCCGCCTTGGCCGAACCCGCCGGAGGTGTGGCGCATTCGGGGGCGCTCGGCTTGCGGTCCCACTTCACGGTGTAGGTGATGCCGCTGCCGGCGGCGACCCGGTACAGCTGGTGCGCGGCGGCCTTGGGGCAGTCCTCTGACGACCAGTAGTCGTCGTCGCTGCTCGCGGGGGCGATCGTGAACACCGCGTTCTTCGGCCCGAGATCGATCTTGCAGTCGCTGCCGGAGACGTTGCGCGCGGTCAGCAGGAACGTGGGCGTCTGCTCGGGGTCGTAGGTGTTGTGCCGGCTGCGCAGGCTGAACTTGACGGCGCTCGCGGTGCAGTTGGGCAGGGTGGAACCGGCCGGCAGGGTGTCGCCCGCGCCGACGCCGCCCGAGGTGCTGCCGCTTCCGGAGCCGCCGGAACCGCCCGACCCTTCGGACCCGCCCGAGCCGGAACCGCCGCCGGACCCGGAACCGCCGCCGGCTCCGCCGTCCCCCGAACCGTCACCGGACCCGCCGCCGGACCCGGACGACGAGCCGCCCGAACCGCCACCGCCCGACTCGTCGCGTCCCCCGGGGGCTTGGCTGATGGCCGGGCCCGAACTCGACGGGCCGGGCGTGATCGAGGGCGCGGGATTCTTGCCGTTGGCGCCGTTGTCGCCGTCCTTGCCGCCCCCGCCGCCCATCGTCACGATCCAGACGGTCAGCAGCGCCAACACGGCCACCACAGACACCAGTACGACCCTCCGACGCCAGTAGATGGAGGAGGGAAGCGGCCCGACCGGATTGCGCAAAGATCCCACGGCCCAAACCTTACGAGAGATCGGCGCGTTCGCCCGTCCCACCCGCCGCTCGGAGCGACAACTTTTCCGGATCATCATTCCGGAAATCCCGTGCCCGCCTTCGTCTTTCGTCCGTCACGGCTCTGACGGTCGCAGGGCGTGACGGTATCGCCCCATCGCCTACCGTCCGTGATCACTCGTGGTGGGCACGCCGCAGCACCGGTGCGGCGCCCTTCGCCTCACGACGAGACGTCCCGCGCGCCACTGAGCGGGGCCGCACGGCGCGCCGCGGGGCCAGGACGCCCATGCGCCGGTCGATAAGTGGCCAAGCGGGCAAGCAGTTCACGACATCCCGCGGGCGAACTGCTGTCGCCATGCGGCCGGTTGGGGATGAATGAGGGCAGCCGAGGCGGCGCTCACTCACGATCGGCGGCTCGGACGGAGAGCTGCCGATCGTCGGGCAACCCCCTCGGCGGGGTGGCGGTGTGCCCGGTTCGGCGGCTCTGCGTGGCACCATCGAAAGGCCATGACTGCTCCCACGAAGCCCCCGCACCCCTCCACCGACACCGCCGCCGTCGCCGTACCCGCCTCCGCCGCCGCCCCCGTCGGCGCCCCCTCCGGCCCGCCCCCCGGCGAGCACCTGCACTCCCCCGTCATCGACTGGTTCGGCGAGAACGCCCGTGACCTGCCGTGGCGGCGTCCCGAGGCCGGGGCGTGGGGGGTGATGGTCAGCGAGTTCATGCTCCAGCAGACGCCCGTGAGCCGCGTCCTGCCCGTCTACGAGCAGTGGGTGGCGCGCTGGCCGCGTCCCGCCGATCTGGCCAAGGAGGCGCCCGGCGAGGCCGTGCGCGCCTGGGGCCGGCTCGGCTACCCGCGCCGTGCGCTGCGGCTGCACGGCGCCGCCGTCGCCATAACGGAGCGGCACGGCGGCGACGTACCGGCCGATCACGCGCAGCTGCTGGCGCTGCCCGGCATCGGCGAGTACACGGCCGCCGCCGTCGCCTCCTTCGCCTACGGGCAGCGGCACCCGGTGCTGGACACCAACGTGCGCAGGGTCTTCGCCCGCGCGGTCACCGGCGTGCAGTACCCGCCGAACGCCACCACCGCCGCCGAGCGCAGACTGGCCCGCGCGCTGCTGCCCGAGGACGAGAGCACCGCCGCCCGCTGGGCCGCCGCCTCGATGGAACTGGGGGCGCTGGTCTGCAC
The DNA here is from genome assembly GCF_056436585.1 of Streptomyces sp. NPDC043685. Taxonomy (NCBI): domain Bacteria; kingdom Bacillati; phylum Actinomycetota; class Actinomycetes; order Kitasatosporales; family Streptomycetaceae; genus Streptomyces; species Streptomyces sp. NPDC043685. The sequence goes on from NZ_JBWKCH010000004.1 coordinate 22,012, forward strand.
GGCGAAGAGCGAGTCGTGCCACCGCTGCCCGATCGCCGCGCAGTGCGCCTGGCGGCTGGCCGGCAAGCCGGAGCACGACGGGCCGCCGCGCCGCGGCCAGACGTACGCGGGCACCGACCGGCAGGTGCGCGGGCGGCTGCTCGCCGTGCTCCGGGAGGCCCACGGGCCCGTCCCGCAGGCGGCCCTGGACCGGGTGTGGCACGAGCCGGTGCAGCGGGCCCGCGCGCTGGACGGTCTGGTCGCCGACGGTCTGGTGGAACCGCTGGCGGACGGTTCGTACCGGCTGCCGATGACCTGACGTACAGAGAGTTCACAGCGCGGATCGCCGTCCGTCACAGAAGCCGGGGTGGGCAAATCACCCCGAACCGCCCCCAACACCCCCATGGCTTTACCCCGTTCCGACTTCCGTTACACAACCGACGGACAGCCGAGCGCTGGCCGCAGGCTGCTTCGGACAACGCCGTGACAACGCCTCCGTACCTTCGAACTCGTTCCCGGAAGACACGGGACGACGAAGACCACAGGCAGTACACGGGCGGCGGGGAGCCGGCCCGAACGGGGAAACGGGAGGCGGTTCACCATGGCGCAGGGCGAGGTGCTCGAGTTCGAGGAGTACGTCCGCACCCGGCAGGACGCGCTGCTGCGCAGTGCCCGCCGCCTGGTCCCGGACCCGACGGATGCGCAGGACCTGCTCCAGACGGCGCTGGTACGGACGTACGGCCGCTGGGAGACCATCGAGGACAAGCGGCTGGCCGACGCGTATCTGCGCCGGGTGATGATCAACACCCGCACCGAGTGGTGGCGGGCGCGGAAGCTGGAGGAGGTCCCGACCGAGCAGCTCCCGGACGCCTCGGTCGACGACGCCACCGAGCAGCACGCGGACCGCGCCCTGCTGATGGACATCCTGAAGGTGCTCGCCCCGAAACAGCGCAGTGTCGTGGTGCTGCGACACTGGGAGCAGATGTCCACGGAGGAGACGGCCGCCGCCCTCGGCATGTCGGCCGGAACGGTCAAAAGCACGCTGCACCGGGCGCTCGCCCGGCTCCGCGAGGAGCTGGAGTCCCGCGATCTGGACGCACGCGCGCTGGAGCGTGAGGAGCGGGAGCGGTGCGCGGCCTGACCGGCGAGGGTTCCGCGCGGACCCGGGGCGGTATCCAGGCGGTGAGCGCGGCACTGGCCGTGCCCACCGCCCTCGCCCTTTTGGTGTCCGGGTGCGGTTCCGGCGGGACCGGTGCCCGGGACGAGGGCCCGGCGCACGCCGAGTCGGTGGCGGGCGCCGCTGCGGCCACCCCGTCCGCCGCACCGTCGCAGTCGCCCGACACCGTGAACGCGGTCAAGCTCGTCAAGGACGACCCGAAGGTCGCGCCCGAGGTGAAGCGCGATCTGAAGCCGTGCGTCGCCGACGAGTATCCGGTCGACGTCTCCTACGGCAACCTGACCGGCGGCTCCGCGGACGACGTCGTCGTCAATGTGCTGACCTGCGGTGACGCGGTGGGTGTGGGCAGTTACGTGTACCGCGAGCAGGACGGCTCGTACGAGAATGTGTTCAAGGCCGAGGAGCCGCCGGTCTACGCGGAGATCGACCGCGGCGACCTGGTGGTGACCAAGCAGGTGTACGAGAAGGGCGACCCGGTGTCGAGCCCCTCCGGGGAGAACGTGATCACGTACAGATGGACCTCCGGCCACTTCGCGGAGAAGTACCGCACGCACAACGACTACGGGAAGGTCGTCGGCGACAGCACGACACCGGCGCCCGCGAGCTGACGCGGGCCCGGAGCCGCGTGAACCGATCGGGCCGCTCGGACCGATCCCCCGGTGAACGCACCGCACGGCCCGTGCGTCGAAGCAGTGAGAACGCACCCCCACGGACCACGAAGGACTGAGAGCACCGGGATGGCAGACCAGACCCACGTCCTGTTCGTCGAGGACGACGACGTCATCCGCGAGGCCACGCAGCTCGCCCTGGAACGGGACGGCTTCGTGGTCACCGCCATGCCCGACGGACTGTCGGGCCTGGAGGCGTTCCGGGCGGACCGCCCCGACATCGCGCTCCTGGACGTCATGGTGCCCGGCCTCGACGGGGTCAGCCTGTGCCGCCGCATCCGGGACGAGTCGACCGTGCCGGTGATCATGCTGTCGGCGCGGGCCGACTCCATCGACGTGGTGCTGGGCCTGGAAGCGGGCGCCGACGACTACGTGACCAAGCCGTTCGACGGTGCCGTCCTGGTCGCCCGGATCCGCGCGGTGCTGCGCCGCTTCGGGCACGCGGGCGGCGGCCGGGGCGAGGAGGTGCCCGCCCCGGCGAGCGGCGGGGTGCTGGCCTTCGGGGACCTGGAGGTCGACACCGAGGGCATGGAGGTCCGCCGCGCCGGGCAGCCGGTGGCGCTGACACCGACCGAGATGCGGCTGCTGCTGGAGTTCTCCTCCGCGCCGGGCACGGTGCTCTCCCGCGACAAGCTGCTGGAGCGGGTGTGGGACTACGGCTGGGGCGGGGACACCCGCGTGGTCGACGTGCACGTGCAGCGGCTGCGGCAGAAGATCGGCCAGGACCGGATCGAGACGGTCCGTGGCTTCGGCTACAAGTTGAAGGCCTGAGCAGGGGTATGAGGGGGCAGTTCCGGCGCCTGGTCGCCACGGGCTTGGACCGGGCGGGCATCCGCACCGGCCTCAGATGGAAGCTGAGCGCGGCCATCGCGCTGGTCGGGGCACTGGTGGCGATCGCGTTGAGCCTGGTCGTGCACAACGCCGCCCGGGTCTCGATGCTGGACAACGCGCGTGACCTCGCCGACGAGCGGATCATGATCGCCCAGCGCAACTTCGAGCTGTCGGGGCGGATGAACTTCCCCAACACCAAGATCAACGACCCGGAGCTGCCGCACGCGCTGCGGGAGCGGGTCGAGGCGGGCCGGCGGGCGACGTACGTGGCGGACCGGCCGGGTGACGTGCCCGACATATGGGCCGCCGTGCCGCTGAAGAACGGGCAGGTGATGTCCCTGCACTCGGGCTTCACCGACCGCAGCTCGGACATCCTTCAGGACCTGGACCAGGCCCTGCTCATCGGATCCATCGCCGTCGTCCTCGGCGGCAGCGCGCTCGGGGTGCTCATCGGCGGGCACCTCTCGCGGCGGCTGCGCAAGGCCGCCGTCGCGGCGAACCAGCTCGCGGGCGGCGAGACGGACGTACGCGTGCGGGACGCCATGGGCGGGGTGGTGCGCGACGAGACGGACGACCTGGCGAGCGCGGTGGACGCCATGGCGGACGCGCTGCGGCAGCGCATCGAGGCCGAGCGGCGGGTCACCGCCGACATCGCGCACGAGCTGCGCACCCCGGTGACCGGGCTGCTGACCGCCGCCGAGCTCCTGCCGCCCGGACGCCCGACCGAGCTGGTGCTGGACCGGGCGAAGGCCATGCGCACCCTCGTCGAGGACGTGCTGGAGGTGGCCCGGCTGGACGGGGCCTCGGAGCGGGCGGAGTTGCAGGACATCATGCTGGGCGAGTTCGTCGCCCGGCGGGTGGCGGCCAAGGATCCGGCCATCGAGGTGCGCATCGTGCACGAGTCGGAGGTCACCACCGACCCGCGCCGTCTGGAGCGCGTGCTGTTCAACCTCCTGGCCAACGCGGCCCGGCACGGCAAGCCGCCCATCGAGGTCAGCGTCGAGGGCCGGGTCATCCGGGTGCGCGACCACGGCCCGGGCTTCCCCGAGGACCTGCTCGCCGAGGGGCCGAGCCGCTTCCGCACCGGCAGCGCGGACCGGGCCGGGCACGGTCACGGGCTCGGTCTGACCATCGCGGCCGGGCAGGCCCGGGTGCTGGGCGCCCGGCTGACCTTCCGCAACGTCCGCACCCCGGGGACGCCGGAGCACCTGCCGGCCGAGGGCGCGGTCGCCGTGCTGTGGCTGCCGGAGCACGCGCCGACCAACACGGGGAGCTACCCGGTGCTGCCGGGGTCGTAGGCCTCTCGCCCCGGCACCGACGCGGTCAGCAGGTCCAGTCCCGGTCCAGGTCGAGTCCGCCCTCGCGGGGCTGGGTGAAGGAGAACCAGTTGCCGGAGTCGTCGCGGAACAGCGCCTCCGTGCCGTACGGGCGCTCCTGCGGCTCCTGGAGGAACTCCACGCCCCGGTCCTTGAGCTTCTTGTAGTCGCCGTGGATGTCGTCGGTGGTCAGCACTCCCGCGCCGAGCGCGCCCTTGGTGACCAGCTTGCGGAGCATCTCGGCGGACTCGGGGTCCATCGCGGGCCCGCCGGGCACCATGAGCGTCAGCTCCACCTCGGGCTGGTTCGGCGAGCCGACCGTGAGCCAGCGCATGCCGCCCTCGCCCATGGTCATGTCCGTACGGACCTCCAGGCCCAGTTTCTCCGTGTAGAACTCCTTGGCGCGGTCCTGGTCGAGGACCCAGACGGTCGAGATGGCGAGACCCTTGATCATGGTGTACTCCTGCTCTGACGCTGCGGCTGCGGCTGGTCGTGCCCGCACTGTCACGGTAGGCAGCGGCGGGGTCAGCCCGCTTCTCCGGAATTGCGCTGCTTGCCGGCGCCGGGCGCGGGGCGGAAGCCGCCGGCCCAGAGCATGGCGTAGCAGCCGGGTATGAGGGCGGCTCCCCGGCCCACGTGCTTGGTCCGGTACTCGCTCGGGGTCAGGCCGGTCCAGGTCTTGAAGCGGGCCGAGAAGGTGCCGACGCTGCTGAAGCCGACCAGGTGGCAGATCTCCGTCACCGACAGGTTCGCGGTGCGCAGCAGGTCCTCGGCCCGCTCGATGCGCCGGTGCGTCAGGTACTGACCGGGGGTCTCGCCGTAGGCCTCCTTGAAGGCGCGGATGAAGTGGTAGCGCGAGTACCCGGCGTGCGCGGCCATGGTGTCCAGGTCGAGCCCGGGGTCGGCCCAGTCCCGGTCCATGGCGTCCTTGGCGAGCCGGATCCGGCGCGTCTTGTCCATGCGGCCGATGGTGGCACGGGGCTGTGACAACGGCCCGGCTCACGGCCGCGCACGACCGACGCGCATGACGAAGGCCCCCGGGCGGACACTCCCGGGGGCCTCACGTGGTGCGGCGGACGAGCTCTGCGGCCGGACGGCGTTGCGCGGGCCGGACCGCGTCACCCGGCCGGGCGGCCGGGCGGCCTTCTGCCGTCAGGCGGCGTTGCGCGGCTGGGCGCCGTCACAAAGCCGGACGGTCTCCTGCCGTCGGACGGCGTGGCCCAGCCGGACCGCGTCGCGCGGTCAGACGGCCTCGACCATGGGCGCCTGCGCCGTCGCGGCGTCCGGCGTGCCGTCCTCCTTGGGCCCGGCCCCCTTCAGCGGCACCTCCTTGACGAACACGGCCGCCACGAGTGCGACCACCGCCACCACCGCGCCGAGCAGGAACGCCGAGTGCGTGCCGGCGGACACCGCGTGCTGGTACGCCTCCCGGACCGGCACCGGAAGCTCCAACAGGCCCTTCGCGTCGAGCTGCGCGGACTGCTCGGTCACCTTGGAACCCAGCGCCCCGGCCCGCTCGACCATGACGTCCTGGACGCGGTGGTTGAACAGCGCGCCCATGATCGCCACGCCGAAGGAGGAGCCGAGCGTACGGAACAGAGTGGTCGACGAGGACGCCACACCCATGTCCTTCATCTCCACGCTGTTCTGCGCGACCAGCATGGTGATCTGCATCAGGCAGCCCATGCCGAGTCCGACCACGGCCATGAAGACACCGGAGGTCAGCCGGGAGGTGCCGGTGTCCATCGTGGACAGCAGGTAGAGCCCGACGATCATCAGCGCGCCACCGGCGATCGGGAAGATCTTGTACTTGCCGGTGTTCGTGGTCACCCGCCCGGCGACCATCGAGGTCACGAGCATCGCACCGAGCATCGGCAGGAGCAGCAGCCCGGAGTTCGTCGCGGAGGCACCCTGCACGGACTGCTGGTACAGCGGCAGGAAGAGGGTGGCGCCGAACATCACGAAGCCGGTGATGAAGCCGATGACCGACATCAGCGTGAAGTTGCGGCTGCGGAAGATGTGCAGCGGCAGCACCGGCTCGGCGGCCCTGGTCTGCCAGAACAGGAACCCGACGAGCGCGGCGACGCCGATGCCGATCAGCTCCATGATCCGCGCGGAGCTCCAGGCGTACTCCGTCCCGCCCCAAGTGGTGACGAGCACGATCGCGGTGATGCCGACGGTCAGCAGCGCGGCACCCAGGTAGTCGATCCGTGCCTGGGCGCGCTTCTTCGGCAGGTGCAGCACGGCACTGACGGCGACCAGCGCGACCGCGCCGAGGGGGAGATTTATGTAGAAGGCCCAGCGCCAGCCCCAGTGGTCGGTGATGGTGCCGCCGACCAGCGGACCGCCGATCATCGCCAGCGCCATGACGCCCGCCATCATGCCCTGGTACTTGCCGCGCTCACGGGGCGGGATCAGGTCACCGATGATCGCCATGACGCCGACCATCAGACCGCCGGCACCGAGGCCCTGCACGGCGCGGAAGCCGATCAGCTCGTTCATGTTCTGGGCCATGCCGCTCAGCGCCGAGCCGATCAGGAACAGGACGATGGACGACAGGAACGTGCCCTTGCGGCCGTACATGTCGCCGAGCTTGCCCCACAGCGGAGTGGAGGCCGCGGTGGCGAGCGTATAGGCGGTGACGACCCACGAGAGACGTTCGAGCCCGCCCAGGTCACCGACGATCGTCGGCATCGCCGTACCGATGATCATGTTGTCCAGCATCGCGAGCATCATCGCGATCATCAGCGCGAGCAGGACCACCCGCACGCTCTTCGGCTGTTTCCCCCCGGCGTCGGCCGCCGGCGTGTCCGTTGTGTCCGTCATCGCTTCCCACTCCCCCAGCTACCGCTACTTACTTGCCGACCGGCTAGTGACTACACTCGGAAGCTAGCCGCGGAACTAGCCGGGCGTCAAGTAAGTTTTATGGAAAGCGGGCGGCGTAGGAGGATGGGCGGCACCATGGACGGCACCAGGCAGCGGCGCCGCGGGGACACCCGCCGGCGCATCCAGGACGTGGCCCTCGACCTCTTCGCGGAGCACGGCTACGAGAAGACCTCCCTGCGCGAGATCGCGGAGCATCTCGAGGTCACCAAGGCGGCGCTCTACTACCACTTCAAGACCAAGGAAGAGATCCTCGTCAGCATCTTCGAGGACCTCACCCAGCCGATCGAGGACCTGATCGAGTGGGGCCGGCAGCAGCCGCCCACCCTGGCGACCAAGCAGGAGATCATCCGCCGTTACGCCGACACACTCGCCGAGGCGGCGCCGCTGTTCCGCTTCATGCACGAGAACCAGGCGACGGTGCGGGACCTGCGGATCGGCGACTCCTTCAAGGCGCGCATCACCAGCCTGCGCGACATCATCGTCGACCCGGACGCCGAGCTGGCCGACCAGGTCCGCTGCGCCAGCGCGATCTTCACGCTGCACGCCGGCATGTTCCTGCTCCAGGACATGGGAAACGACCCCGAGGAGAAGAACAAAGCCGTCCTCGAGGTCGCCACGGACCTGGTGACCCAGGCCCACCGGGGAGCCGGGGGCTCCTAGGGCCTGGGGGTCACGCCTTCGGTCAGACCGTCACGCCCTTGGCGCGCAGGAACTTCACCGGGTCGACCGCCGAGCCGTAGTTCGGGGTCGTACGGATCTCGAAGTGCAGGTGGGGACCGCTCGAGTTGCCGGTGTTGCCGGACTTGGCGATCTCCTGGCCGGTCTTGACGATCTGGCCGATCCGCACCTCGACCTTCGACAGGTGGGCGTACTGGGAGTACGTGCCGTTGCCGTGCTTGATCACGACGGCGTTGCCGTACGCGGGGCCGTCACCGGCGCCGTTGCCGCCGGCCTTGACGACGGTGCCGCCGTGGGCGGCGACGACCTGGGTGCCGCTCGGCACGGCGAAGTCCTGGCCGCTGTGCTTGTGCGCCCACATGCCGCCGTTCTGGGCGAAGCTCGCGGACAGCGTGTACTTCTTCACCGGGTCGACCCAGGAGGGCTTGGCCTTCTTGGCGGCGGCCTTCTTGGCGGCGGCCTTCTTGGCGGCGGCCTTCTTCTCGGCCGCCTTCTTCGCGGCGGCGGCCTTGGCGGCCTTCTCGGCCTTCACGGCCTCGGCCTTGGCGGCCTTGGCCTGGGCGGCGGCCTGCGCCTGGACGGCACTGGCGGCACCGGACGCGGCCGTGGTGTCGGCGGCGGACGCGACCCCGGCTCCCAGTGCGACCGAGACACCAAGGCCGGCGGCCAGCACGGTCGCACGGGTGCGGAGCTGGGACGTACGGGAAGAACGGGACGTGACGCGCTGGGACATCGAAACCTCGTATGGAAGGGGACGGAGAAAACCACCCGGCGCACTGACGCTCGCCGTGTGGCCATCCCTTGGTAACCCGAAGTCCGACATGCGCCCAAAAGCGTGATCTACGGCGTTAGTTAGTAATGTGGTTCAGTGTTCTACGTCTCTTGACAGGCCAGCCATTCCGGACGAATAGGGCACTGGCTAGCACTTCCACCCTCGGAGAAGGTCAAGAACCCCTTTTCTCCCGACCCGTTAGCCACTATTCCGGTTAGTACCGGACATATCGCCTGTGCGGCATGTCACCGGGGCGCCTCTTCGGCCATTCCGGAAATGTGGCGCACGCCTCTAGGCACCTACCGTCCGGTAACCCTACGGTTCCCCTCGCGCCACCCTCGAGCACAAGCATGCACACGACATGTTGGCAGCGTCACGGACGTGAGAGGACCCCCACGACATGCAGATCCGACGCCCCTGGTTGCGCCGTGCCTCGGTGACCGCCGTCTCGGCGGCAGCCCTGGTCGCGATGGCCGCCCCGGCCGACGCCACGACCGCCGCCCCGGCCTCCTCCCCGTCCGCCACCGCGGCGGACGTCGACTACGGAACCTGGCAGAAGGACTGCCGGGCCGTGATGGACCAGGCGCTGCCCTACCTCAAGCAGCGGATCGCGACCACCAACCCGGGCGAGAAGCAGGCCGTCGTCCTCGACATCGACAACACGGCGCTGGAGACCGACTTCGGCTTCAGCTACCCGCAGCCGGCGAACAAGCCGGTCCTGGAGGCCGCCAGATACGCGCAGGACCACGGCGTCGCCCTGTTCTTCGTGACCGCCCGCCCCGACATCATCGCCTCGTTCACCCAGTACAACCTGAAGCAGGCCGGCTACCGGGTCTCCGGGCTCTACGTCCGCGGCTTCGGCGACCTCTTCAAGAACGTCGCCGACTACAAGACGGCCCAGCGCGTCGACATCGAGCGCAAGGGCTACACGATCATCGCGAACATCGGCAACAGCGCCACCGACCTGTCGGGCGGCCACGCCGAGAAGACGTACAAGCTGCCGGACTACGACGGGCAGCTGTCCTGACCCCGACGAATCAACTCCGGGTACTCTCGGCCCCGTTCACGCGATCACGGGGGTGCGGCGGTTGGATCCGACAGTACTCGGCGGCAAGCTGGCGTCAGGAATGGTCGCCCCGCTGCTGAAAAAGCTCTTCCGCCCGGAAGGACCGGGAGCGGGCCTGGTCGACAAGCCCGTACGCCTGGCCGCTCTCGTGTCCTTCCGGGGCGAGAAGCGCACCCTGACCGAACCGGACGTGCACAAGCTGGCCGCGCGGATCGTGGCGCAGGCGGTGGACTCCCCGGGCGAGCCGCCCTTCCCGGCGGACGAGCACATCGCCGTCACCGACACCCTGGCCCGCCGGCTGCTCGCCCTGGGCGACCTCGACATGGACGACGTCCAGGCGGTCCGCCTCGGCCACCGCGAGCTGGCCAGGGAGCTGCACCAGTCGGGCCCCTACCCCGACGGCCTGTCCGCGGACGCCTGCCACTTCCTGGACCACGCGACCGAGTGGGCGTGCCTCAACATCCTGGAGTTCTTCACCCGCCGCTCCACCTTCGTCGCCCGCACCCTCGTCGAGCAGACCCGCGACCAGGCGGAACTGATCGCCAAGGTCGACGAGCTGCTCACCCGCGCCCCCCGCCCGGACGCACGGGACGCCGCCTTCGAACGCCGCTACCTGCCGTACGTCGCCGAGCGTCACAACCACCTCACCATCTACGGCATCGACCTGCGGGACTCCCCCGACCGCTGGCCTCTGGAGGTCGCCTATCTGACGCTGGAGGCGACGGTCGACCAGGAACCCGACCGGGCCGGCCCACCCGGCGAGGACCAGCCGGCACGCGCCGGGCGGATGCCCGCCGACGGCGCGCTGGAGCAGGACTCCCGGGTGCTGCTGCGCGGCGACGCGGGCTCGGGGAAGACGACCCTGGTGCAGTGGCTGGCGGTGACCGCGGCGCGCGCGGGCACGCACATCCCGTTCGTCCTCCCGCTGCGCACCCTGATCCGCACCGGCCCGCTGCCCGCACCGGCCGCCTTCCTGAGCGTCGTCGGCTGCCCGCTGTCCCCACCGGACGGCTGGGCGGAGCGCGTGCTGACCACCCGCCGGGCGCTGGTCCTGGTCGACGGTCTGGACGAGGTCCCGGCCGCCGACCGTCACGCCACCCGTGACTGGCTGCGTGCCCTCATCCACGCCTACCCGGGCAACCGCTGGCTGCTGACCACCCGGCCCACCGCCGTACGCACCGAGTGGCTCGCCCAGGAGGGCTTCCGGGAGCTGTCCCTGGCACCGATGGGCCGGGCCGAGGTCGCCACCTTCGTGCACCGCTGGCACCGGGCGGCGCGCGCCCCGGAGTACGAGCAGCGGCTGCTGGACTCCCTGCGCACCAAGCGGGACCTGGCCCGCCTCGCCACCAACCCCCTGATGTGCGGCCTGATCTGCGCCCTGCACCGCGAGCGCCGCGGCTATCTGCCGACCGGGCGCAAGGAGCTGTACGACGCCGCCCTCGCCATGCTGCTCTCCCGCCGGGACCGGGAGCGCGGCATGGGCCCGGTCGAAGGACCGGAGCTGGGCGAGGCGGCCCAGCTCGAACTGCTCCAGCGCCTCGCCTACGCCCTGGTGCTGAGCGGCCGCAACGAGATGACCCTGGAGACGGCCGAGCGGATCGTGGAGCGCGCGCTGCCCGCGCTGGCGCCGGAGGCCCACCGGGGGGACGCCCCGACGGTGCTGCGGACCCTGCTGCTGCGCAGCGGAGTGCTGCGCCGCCCGGCCCAGGACGTGATGGATTTCGTCCACCGCACCTTCCAGGACTATCTGGGAGCCCGGCACGCCGTGGAGGAGGGACACCTCGACGTGCTCATCCGTCATGCCGACGACACCCACTGGGAGGACGTCATCCGCATGGCCGTGGCCCACGCCCGGCCTCACGAGCGGGTCCTGGTGCTGCGGGAGCTGCTGGCCCGGGACACGCCCCGGCTCACCCTGCTGGCCTTGGCCTGCCTGGAACACGCCACGGCGCTCGATCCCGCGGTGCGCGGGGAGGTGGAGGCTCGGGCCGCCGCGCTGATCCCGCCGCGCACGACCGGGGCCGCCCGAGAGCTGGCGGAGGCGGGCCCGCTGGTGCTGGAGCTGCTGCCGGGGCCGGAGGGCCTGACGGACGAGGAGGCGCTGGGAGTCGTGGCCACCGCCTCGGTCGTGGGATCGGAGGAACCAGGCGGCGCGCTCGCCGTGCTGCGCCGCTTCCGCGACCATCCCGACCACGGCGTGCGACGGCAGCTGGCGGGGACCTGGCACCGGTTCGACGCCGAGGAGTACGCGGTCGAGGTGCTGGACCACCTCGACCGCTCGGACCTCTTCGTCACCTGCGCGTCGTCCGCCCAGCTCACGGCCCTCGGCCGGATGCGCCCCTGGCCCGAGCTGACCTTCGAGGGCCCGCACAGCGCCGAGGACATCGTGGCCGCCGTGCCCGAGCCCGGGGCGGTGACCGACCTCGGCATCCAGCTGAACCAGCGGCTGACGGAGCTCGGCGCCCTGCGGCGCTTCACCTCGCTGGCCAGACTGACACTCTTCGAGTGCCCGTACGCGACGGGTCTGGAGCACCTGCGGCCGCTGCCGCTCGCCGAACTCGTCCTCCACACGACCGCGGATCCGACGGGGCTGCGGTCCCTGTCGTCACTGACCTTGCTCTCCGTGGCCCAGGAACTGCCCGGGGCCGACCTCACCGACGCCCTGCCGACCGAGGCGCCGCTGGGCTACCTCTTCCTGGGCCGCCACAGCACCGACGCGACCGGTCTGCGGGGGCTGCGCCACTGGGACGCGCTGCACACGCTCAGCCTCGGACCGCTGACCACGGAACTGACGGCCGAGGACTGGCGGGAGGTCGCCGCGCTCCCCGGGCTCACCAGCCTCTACCTGAACGCGTCGATCATCCGGGATCTGCCGGCCTCCATCGGCTGTATGCCGGAGCTGCCCCAGGTCGGGACGGTGCGGCTCTCCGGGATGGACGGCACCGAGCATCTCGCGGCACTGGCGTCCCGGCTGCCCGGACTGCACTCGGTGATCCTGGGGCCCCTGCCCGGGCTTTCCTTGCCGGTGTCGGACTTCCAGCCGCTGTTCCCGGGTGCGGACGTCACCGCGGCGCGGCGCTGAGGCCCCGGCGAAGCACGAAGCGGGGCCACCGCCCGAAGGTGGTGGCCCCGCTGTCGTGTCACACGTGTCCCGGAGGGATCACGCGTCCTTGCTCAGGTTCGGACCCGTGCCACCGGCCGCCTGCTCGATCGGCGGGACGTCCGGCAGGGCCGCCTTCTCCTCGCCGCGGAAGGTGAAGGTCTTGGTCTCGCCCTCGCCCTCCGTGTCGACGACCACGATGTGACCGGGGCGCAGCTCGCCGAAGAGGATCTTCTCCGACAGCGAGTCCTCGATCTCGCGCTGGATGGTGCGGCGCAGCGGACGCGCACCCAGCACGGGGTCGTAGCCCTTCTTGGCCAGCAGCTCCTTGGCGGACTGGGAGAGCTCGATGCCCATGTCCCGGTCCTTCAGGCGCTCGTCGACCTTGCCGATCATCAGGTCGACGATCCGCAGGATGTCGCCCTGGGTCAGCTGCGGGAAGACGACCACGTCGTCGACGCGGTTGAGGAACTCGGGCCGGAAGTGCTGCTTGAGCTCGTCCGAGACCTTGTTCTTCATGCGCTCGTAGTTGGTCTTCGTGTCACCCGAGGCCGCGAAGCCCAGGTTGAAGCCCTTGGAGATGTCCCGGGTGCCGAGGTTGGTCGTCATGATGATGACCGTGTTCTTGAAGTCCACGACCCGGCCCTGGGAGTCGGTCAGGCGACCGTCCTCCAGGATCTGCAGCAGCGAGTTGAAGATGTCCGGGTGGGCCTTCTCGACCTCGTCGAAGAGGACGACCGAGAACGGCTTGCGGCGGACCTTCTCCGTCAGCTGGCCGCCCTCCTCGTAGCCCACGTATCCGGGGGGCGAACCGAAGAGGCGCGAGACCGTGTGCTTCTCGCTGAACTCCGACATGTCGAGGGAGATCAGCGCGTCCTCGTCACCGAAGAGGAACTCGGCGAGCGCCTTGGACAGCTCGGTCTTACCGACACCGGACGGGCCGGCGAAGATGAACGAGCCACCGGGACGCTTGGGGTCCTTCAGACCGGCACGCGTACGGCGGATCGCCTTCGACAGCGCCTTGACGGCGTCGTTCTGGCCGATGACCCGCTTGTGGAGCTCGTCCTCCATGCGGAGCAGGCGGCTGGACTCCTCCTCGGTCAGCTTGAAGACCGGGATGCCGGTGGCGGTCGCGAGGACCTCGGCGATCAGCTCGCCGTCGACCTCGGCGACGACGTCCATGTCGCCGGCCTTCCACTCCTTCTCCCGCTTGGCCTTGGCGGCGAGGAGCTGCTTCTCCTTGTCGCGCAGGGAGGCGGCCTTCTCGAAGTCCTGCGAGTCGATCGCGGACTCCTTGTCCCGGCGGACACCGGCGATCTTCTCGTCGAACTCGCGCAGGTCCGGCGGCGCGGTCATCCGGCGGATGCGCATCCGGGAACCGGCCTCGTCGATCAGGTCGATCGCCTTGTCCGGCAGGAAGCGGTCCGAGATGTACCGGTCGGCCAGGGTGGCGGCCTGGACCAGCGCCTCGTCGGTGATGGAGACGCGGTGGTGCGCCTCGTACCGGTCACGCAGACCCTTGAGGATCTCGATCGTGTGCGGCAGGGACGGCTCCGCGACCTGGATGGGCTGGAAGCGGCGCTCCAGGGCCGCGTCCTTCTCCAGGTGCTTGCGGTACTCGTCGAGCGTGGTGGCACCGATGGTCTGGAGCTCACCGCGGGCCAGCATCGGCTTCAGGATGGAAGCGGCGTCGATGGCGCCCTCGGCGGCACCCGCACCGACCAGCGTGTGCAGCTCGTCGATGAACAGGATGATGTCGCCGCGGGTGCGGATCTCCTTGAGGACCTTCTTCAGGCGCTCCTCGAAGTCACCGCGGTAGCGGGAGCCGGCGACCAGGGCGCCGAGGTCCAGGGTGTAGAGGTGCTTGTCCTTGAGGGTCTCGGGCACCTCGCCCTTGACGATGGCCTGGGCGAGGCCCTCGACGACGGCGGTCTTGCCGACGCCGGGCTCACCGATCAGCACCGGGTTGTTCTTGGTACGGCGGGACAGCACCTGCATGACCCGCTCGATCTCCTTCTCGCGCCCGATGACCGGGTCGAGCTTGGACTCACGAGCGGCCTGGGTGAGGTTCCGGCCGAACTGGTCGAGGACCAGGGACGTGGAGGGCGTGCCCTCGGCAGGACCGCCGGCGGTGGCGGTCTCCTTGCCCTGGTATCCGGAGAGCAGCTGGATGACCTGCTGCCGCACGCGGTTCAGATCTGCGCCCAGCTTCACGAGGACCTGGGCGGCCACGCCCTCGCCCTCGCGGATCAGGCCGAGCAGGATGTGCTCCGTGCCGATGTAGTTGTGGCCCAGCTGAAGGGCCTCGCGGAGCGACAGCTCCAGGACCTTCTTGGCACGGGGGGTGAAGGGGATGTGCCCGGACGGGGCCTGCTGGCCCTGGCCGATGATCTCCTCCACCTGCTGGCGGACCGCCTCGAGCGAAATCCCGAGGCTCTCAAGGGCCTTGGCGGCGACACCTTCACCCTCGTGGATCAGACCCAGGAGGATGTGTTCAGTGCCGATGTAGTTGTGGTTGAGCATCCGGGCTTCTTCCTGAGCCAGGACGACAACCCGCCGCGCGCGGTCGGTGAACCTCTCGAACATCGTTAATCGCTCCTCAGAGCGGTCAGGCAGTGGGGGGAACTTCCCCTCCCTGTCCTTCCGCAGCTTAGTCCCGCAAGCGGGGACCGCTCATTCCAACTGCCGACACCGGACCGAGAACCAACACTGCCTCCTGACCCCGAACGCCGACATCTGCTCCAACCCGATGGTGCGAGACGATGTTCCCGCAGGCCAGGCAGATACCCCACTCGCCAGTACGCCGATGGCGAACGTGAGACGGCCTTTTCTGCGTGTCGCCCCCTCCCACTAGGGATGTCTTACCCGCGCGGACCGGAAGACCATGCCGAGTGCCCCCGTTCCCTCCGCTACGGGCGAACAACCTTGCGCCTCCCCGCACCCCCCGCGCGCCCCCATTTCGCCACACCGTGCGTTTGAGGCGCCACCCAGCGTAACCCGCACGCCCTTCCGGCTGTTGCACTTGGCATGTTCGGCGCCCCTCAGCCCGTGATCGCATCCTCGGCCCCGCTCGTCCCGCTCCCCCGCCGGCCGCTCGACCCGGCCGGCGCGAGCGGTCAGGTCCGGCGGTGGTACGAGAACGAACTGCGGTGGCCGACGGTGCCCGGCGATCCGCTGCGACTGGCCGTGGGACCGCGCTACGACGTCCTGGACGTGCCGGCGGAGGCGGGTCACGCGGCGCTGCGGCGCTCGGTGCCGACCGGGCCCGTCGCCCTGCACGGCGACCGGATGCTGCTGCTGGTGGCCGCGGGCAGCGCGGAGGAGCTTCCCGGGCTGCTGGAGTGGCTCGACTGGGGGTGCCTGGCGCTGGACCTGGCGGCGATCGGCCCGGGAGGCGTCATGGACGCCCCGTCGCCCCCGGAGCCTCAGCGGGAGAGGGCGGTGCTGCCGGCGCGCGCGTCGCACGCCGAGGCGTCCCGCGAGGCGGGCGCTCCGCCCTCCGTGCCGTGCCCGGCCGGTTCCCAGGGGGCCGCCGTGTGGCTGCGGCCCCCCGAGCCGGGATGCGAGGTCGAGGCCTCGCTGCCGACGCTGTCGGCGCTGGGGGCAGAGGGGAACGCCCCCGATCTCGGGCGGCTGGTGAACACGGTGGCGACCCAGTGCCACCGGCTCCGGCTGCGGCGCGCGTGCGCCCAGCCGCCGGCCTTGCGTGCGCAGGGTCGGTGAAGCCGCTGTTCAGCCGTTGGCCTTCTCGTAAGCCTCGCGGATGGTCGCGGGAACACGGCCGCGGTCGTTGACCTCGTAGCCGTTCTCCTTCGCCCAGGCGCGGATCGCCGCGGTGTCCTGGCTGCCGCCGCTCGCGGCGGCGCGCGTCTTTCCACGCCCACCCGAAGCACGGCCTCCGGTACGACGACCGCCCTTCACGTAAGGCTCGAGAAGGCCGCGGAGCTTGTCCGCATTGGCGGTGGTGAGATCGATCTCGTACGTCTTGCCGTCCAGCGCGAACGTCACGGTCTCGTCCGCCTCGCCACCGTCGAGGTCGTCGACAAGAAGGACCTGAACCTTCTGTGCCACCGGATTTCCTTTCATCGATATCTTCAGGGCCGGGGTGTGCCGGCGTCCGCCGTATCGCCGTCCCCTGTTATATGCAGTACTGCAGTACGTCGGAAAGCAAACCGCTTTTGCCCGAAAAACACAAACCCCCGGCAGAGACCAGCGGCCCGGGCTCGGTCCGGAAACGTGCGCGTTTCGGACATAGGGCACCTGGGCAGGGTCGGCACGGCGGAATATGCCGGGACAACCGTGCACGCCGTCTTGCGGACGACTGGCGTCCGGCGATCACAGATGCAGAAGCATCCGACTGTTGCCCAAGGTGTTCGGTTTCACTCGTTCGAGTCCGAGGAACTCCGCGACGCCCTCGTCATAGGAACGCAGCAGCTCCGCGTAGACATCCCGGTCGACGGGCGTCTCACCGATCTCCACGAAGCCGTGCTTGGCGAAGAAGTCGACTTCGAAGGTCAGACAGAAAACGCGGCGAACACCGAGCCAGCGGGCGGTCTGAAGCAACTTCTCCAGCACCCGGTGCCCGACGCCCGCGCCCTTCAGCCCTGGCTTCACCGCGAGAGTGCGGACTTCCGCGAGGTCTTCCCACATCACGTGCAGCGCACCGCAGCCGACGACCTCGGCGTTGTCGTCCCGTTCCGCGACCCAGAACTCCTGGATGTCCTCGTAAAGCGTCACCATCGCTTTGTCGAGCAGGATGCCGCCGCGGACGTAGGCGTCGAGGAGACGGCGCACGGCCGGGACATCGCTGGTGCGGGCCCGCCGGACGGTGATGGCTTTTGCGGTGGCTTCGGGGCTCTTCGCGGACATGACGGGACGCTATCGCCCGTCGTGGTCCTGAGCGGAGGCGGGGTTCTGCGCCGGGCCTTCCGGGGGTTCCGCTCCTTCGGCCGGTTCCACGGATTCCGACGGTTCGGTCGGTTCCTGCGTTTGAGGGCCCTGGACGATGCGTACGGCATCACTGAGAGACCGCCGCTGTTCCTCGCTCATCATCCCGAAGAAGGCGACGAGAGCGGCGGCGGGGTTGTCGCTCTGCGACCAGGCGTCGTTCATCAGGGCGGCCGCGTAGGCGGCGCGGGTGGAGACCGCCTCATATCGATAGGCGCGGCCTTCCGCCTCGCGGCGCACCCAGCCCTTCTGATGGAGATTGTCCAAAACGGTCATCACGGTGGTGTACGCGATGGACCGCTCCTTCTGAAGATCTTCCAGGACTTCTCGAACGGTCACCGGGCGGTTCCACTTCCACACCCGCGACATGACCGCGTCTTCGAGTTCTCCCAATGGGCGAGGCACAGCTCAGAACAATAGTGGGAGATCCCGGTAATGGCGTGGCGGACGTGCGCTTCACCGGCGAACGGGAACAAAAAGGGCGTACGACTCGAAAGTGCGAGCGCCGCGGGGGCGGGCTCGCCGAGTCGTACGCCCTCTCGGGGGTGGGTCAGGCCTCGGCCTTCGGGGGCGCCGCGGCGGGGCCGGAGGCGCTCTGCGCGCGGGCGAGGGCGGCGTCGACGGCCGCGTCCTCCTTGGCCTTGTTGGCGCCGCCCTGTGTCTTCACGATCACCCGGATCACGCCGATGAAGAAGACGGCCATGACGACCGGGGGCAGGAGCGCGGAGACGTAGTCCATGGATCCAGGGTAGCCACGTCAGCCCGCGGCGAGCTGCTGGGGGTTCGCCGGGGGTGGCGGTGTCGGCTTGCGGCGCGGGAAGACCTCGCCCGGGGTGGGGATCGGACGGGAGGGCTTCGGGGTGCCCGGGGCGGGCACCGGGGGCGGGCCCGGGGCGGGCTTGGGGGCCGCCGGCTTGCGGGCGGGCTTCTTCTCGGGCTGCTTGCCCGGGCCGTCCCCGGCGCCGACGGCGGCGCGGCGGCCTCCGGGCAGGGCCAGGAGGCGGGTGCGGGTGCGGGAGCGGGAGCCGGGCACGACGACCGCGGGGACGGCGGCGGTGACGGGCGGGACGGTGCAGCGGTCCAGGAGGGCCGCCGCGGCGGGGTTTCCGCGCAGGGCGCGCAGGGCCGCGAGGTCGTCGGGCAGGGGGCGGTAACCGGCGCCCAGCGCCTCCTCGAGGAGCGCGAGGTAACCGGCGGCGGTACCGGGGAGGGCGGCGCGGTAGCGGCCCAGGTCGGCCACGAGGAAGGCGCGCAGCCTGGCTCCCTCCCGCACCGCCTCGTCGAGTGACTCTGCGAGGCGGAGACAGTCCTGGACGTCGTCGGCCGAGGCGTGGGTGGGGTGGAGGGCGAGGGCGAGAGCGCGGCGGAGCACACGCAGCTCCTCCACGCCGAACGCCATGCCGCCGCGGGATCCGTATGGCGTGGGCATGTGGCGACGATACGCGCTAATCAGACAAATTCGACATAGGGGACGGGTGTGGCGCGGGGGGACCACCCGTCCCGCCTAGGGTCTGTCGTGGTGTTCCGTTGCGCACGGCAGGCCCGGGGGCCGGGTGTGTACCGGCCCCCGGTGCGAGCTCACATGCGCGAGACGTTGCGCTCGTACACCAGCCGCAGTCCGATCAGCGTCAGCCACGGCTCGTGCTCGTCGATCACCGACGACTCGCCCAGGACCATGGGCGCCAGGCCGCCCGTCGCGATGACCGTGACGTCGTCCGGGTCCTCCGCCAGCTCGCGGGCCATGCGGTTGACCACGCCGTCGACCTGGCCCGCGAAGCCGTAGATGACGCCCGACTGCATGGCCTCGACCGTGTTCTTGCCGATGACGCTGCGGGGCCGGGCCACCTCGATCTTGCGGAGCTGGGCGCCGCGGACGCCCAGGGCCTCCACGGAGATCTCGATGCCCGGCGAGATGACGCCGCCGACGTACTCGCCGCGCGCGCTGACCGCGTCGAACGTCGTCGCCGTGCCGAAGTCGACGACGATGGCGGGGCCGCCGTAGAGCTCGACCGCCGCGACCGCGTTGATGATCCGGTCGGCGCCGACCTCCTTGGGGTTGTCCATGAGGATCGGCACGCCCGTCTTGACGCCCGGTTCGACGAGGATGGCGGGCACGTCGCCGTAGTAGCGGCGCGTCACCTCGCGCAGCTCGTGGAGGACCGAGGGGACGGTCGCGCAGATGGCGATGCCGTCGATGCCGTCCCCCAGCTCGTCGCCGAGGAGCGGGTGCATGCCCATCAGGCCCTGGAGCAGGACCGCCAGTTCGTCGGCGGTGCGCCGGGCGTCGGTGGAGATGCGCCAGTGTTCGACGATCTCGTCGCCGTCGAACAGGCCGAGGACGGTGTGGGTGTTTCCTACGTCGATCGTCAGCAGCATGACCCGTACCGCCCCTACTCCGCCGGCCGCAGGTCCAGGCCGATGTCCAGGATCGGCGAGGAGTGGGTGAGGGCTCCGACGGCCAGGTAGTCGACGCCCGTCTCCGCGTACGCCTTGGCGTTGTCGAGGGTGAGGCGGCCCGAGGCCTCCAGGGCGGCGCGGCCCTGGACGATCGCGACGGCCTCCTCGCACTCGGCCGGCGTGAAGTTGTCCAGCAGGATCAGGTCGGCTCCGGCGTCCAGGACCTCGCGGAGCTGGTCCAGGGTGTCGACCTCGACCTCGATGGGGACCTCGGGGAAGCGCTCGCGGACCGCCTGGAAGGCCTGGGCGACACCGCCGGCCGCGACCACGTGGTTGTCCTTGACCAGGGCCGCGTCCGACAGCGACATGCGGTGGTTGACGCCGCCGCCGCAGCGCACCGCGTACTTCTCCAGGCTGCGCAGGCCCGGGGTGGTCTTGCGGGTGTCGCGGACCCTGGCCTTGGTGGTCTCCAGGACGTCCGCCCACGCGCGCGTGGCCGTCGCGACGCCCGACAGGCGGCACAGGATGTTCAGCGCGCTGCGCTCGGCCGTGAGGAGGTCACGGGTGCGGGTGGTGACGGACAGGAGCTTCTGCCCGGCCTCCACGCGGTCGCCGTCCTCGGCGTGGCGCTCGATCTCGAGCTCCTCCTCGCACACCACCGAGATGACCGCCTCGGCGATGCGCAGACCGGCCACGGTGCCCGCCTCGCGGGCGGTGAAGTCGGCCGTGGCCACCGCGTCCTCGGGGATGGTCGCCACCGTGGTCACGTCCACGCCGTGGGCCAGGTCCTCCTGGAGCGCCACGTTGGCGATGTCCTCGACCTCGACCGGGTCGAGGCCGGCGTCGGCCAGGAGCTGGGCGAGTGCGGGGTCCAGGCCGCACTCCAGGTATGCCTCGTCGTCCGCGCCGCAGGCGCAGCCGTCTCCGCAGCCTCCCGAGGAGGCGAGGGGAAGGTCGGGGGTGCTCACGTCGGTCACTGCTCCTGGGGGGCCTGGGTGGGGAGGGTCGGGGGGAAGTCTGTGGTGTCCGTGGTGTGCACCGCCAGGGTGCGGTCCGGGTTCAGGGTCACGACGATGTGGCGGCGCCAGGCCTGGTCGTCGCGCTCGGGGCGGTCCTCGCGCCAGTGGCAGCCCCGGGTCTCCTCGCGCAGCAGGGCGGCGGCGACCAGGACGCGGGCCACGCACAGGAGGTTGGTGGCCTCCCAGGTGTCGACGCCGGCCTCGGCCGTGGCGCCGTTCTCGGCGAGGGCCTCCCGGGCGTCGGTGTGCAGGCGCTGGAGCTGGTCGGCGGCCTTGGCGAGGGACCCGGTCGAGCGCAGGACGCCCGCCCCGTCCGTCATGATCCGCTGGATCGTGAAGCGGGCCTGGGCGGTCTGCAGGGGGTGCTCGGGGATCTCGGGGTGCGAAACCGGCGCGGGCACGCGCGCGGGCAGGCCGTTCGCCGCGATGTCGGCCGCGATGCGCTCGGCGTAGACGAGGCCTTCGAGCAGCGAGTTGGACGCCAGCCGGTTGGCGCCGTGCACCCCGGTGCAGGCGACCTCGCCGCACGCGTACAGGCCGGGGACGGTCGTGCGGCCGTGGGAGTCGGTGCGGACGCCGCCGGAGGCGTAGTGGGCGGCCGGGGCGACCGGGATGGGGCTGGTGACCGGGTCGATGCCGTGGGCGCGGCAGGCTTCGAGGATCGTCGGGAAGCGGCTCTCCCACATCTCGGCGCCGAAGTGCCGGGCGTCGAGGTACATGTGCTCGGCGTTCTGCTCCTGCATGCGGCGCGTGATGCCCTTGGCGACGATGTCGCGGGGGGCGAGTTCGGCGAGTTCGTGCTGTCCGACCATGAAGCGCACGCCGTCGGCGTCGACCAGGTGGGCGCCCTCGCCGCGCACGGCCTCGGAGACCAGGGGCTGCTGCCCCTCGGCGTCGGGGCCCAGGAACAGCACGGTCGGGTGGAACTGGACGAACTCCAGGTCGCTGACCTCCGCGCCCGCCCGCAGCGCGAGCGCCACGCCGTCGCCCGTCGACACCGACGGGTTGGTGGTCGCCGAGAAGACCTGGCCCATGCCGCCGGTGGCGAGGACCACCGCGGGGGCGTGGACGGCCCCGACGCCGTCGTGCCGGCCCTCCCCCATGACGTGCAGGCTCACGCCGGCCGTGCGGCCCTCGGCGTCGGTGAGGAGGTCCAGGACGAGCGCGTTCTCGACGGTGCGCATGCCCCGCGCGCGGACCGCCTCGACCAGGGCGCGGGAGATCTCGGCGCCGGTCGCGTCACCGCCCGCGTGCGCGATGCGGCGGCGGTGGTGGCCGCCCTCGCGGGTCAGTTCCAGCTCACCCTCGGACTCGTCGAACCGGGCGCCGGTCTCGATCAGGCGGCGTACCGCGCCGGGGCCCTCGGTGACCAGGAGCCGGACCGCGTCCGCGTCGCACAGGCCGGCGCCCGCGACGAGGGTGTCGTCGAGGTGCTGCTCGGGGGTGTCGCCGTCGCCGAGCGCCGCGGCGATGCCGCCCTGGGCCCAGCGGGTGGAGCCGTCGTCGAGCCGGGCCTTGGTGACGACGACCGTCCGCAGGCCCGCGGCCTCGCAGCGCAGGGCGGCGGTCAGCCCGGCGACGCCGGAGCCGACGACGACCACGTCCGCGGCGATGGACCACCCGGGGGCGGGCGCGTGCAGTCGTATGCCTGTGGTGGTCACGAGGCGGCTCCGAAGCGTGTGAAGGTGAGGGGGACGTTGTCGATCAGCCGGGTCGTGCCGACCCGGGCGGCGACGGCGAGGACCGCCTCGCCGGTGAAGTCGTCCGCGATCTCGGTGAAGTCGGAGGGGTCGACCAGCGCGAGGTAGTCCAGGGCGAGCGGCGGATCGAGGCGGGCGGCCTCGTCGAGGACCTGGCGGGCGGCGGCGCGCACGGCCGCGGGGCCGCCCGGGACGGCCGTCGCCACGGCGTGGGCGTCGGCCGCCGCGCGGGACTCCCCTATGGCGCTGAGCGCTTCGGCTCGCGCGCGCGTGGCGGGCACTTCGCGGGCCCGGGCGCGCAGCGCCTCCTGTGCGGCATGCCGGTCCCGGCCCGCGAACAGGGCCCCGGACAGGGCGAGGGCGGTGCGCCGCTCGGCGGCCGAGAGGTAGCGGTTGCGGCTGGACAGGGCCAGGCCGTCCTCCTCGCGGACGGTGGGCACGCCGACGATCTCCACGCCGAAGTTCAGGTCCCGCACCATGCGGCGGATCAGGGCGAGCTGCTGGGCGTCCTTCTGTCCGTACAGGGCGACGTCGGGGCGCGTGAGGTGCAGCAGCTTGGCGACGACGGTGAGCATGCCGTCGAAGTGGCCGGGACGGGAGGCGCCCTCCAGGCGCTCGCCCATGGGGCCCGCGGTGATCCGGACCTGGGGCTCGCCACCGGGGTAGACCTCGTCCACCGCGGGGGCGAACACGACGTCGGCGCCCGCCTGGCCGGCGAGCTCGATGTCGGCGTCCAGGGTGCGCGGGTAGCGGTCGAGGTCCTCGCCCGCGCCGAACTGAAGCGGGTTGACGAAGACGGTGACGACGACCTCGCCGTCCGGTCCGGCCAGCTCGCGCGCGGTGCGCACCAGCGTGGCGTGGCCCTCGTGCAGGGCGCCCATGGTCATCACCACGGCACGGCGGCCCGTACGCGCGCGTGCGTGCAGTTCCCCGGCGGTGCGCAGCAGGGTGGTGGTCATCGGGCGTCCCCTTCGGTGCCGTCGGTCCCGTGGGCGAGTACCCCGAGGAGGTCCTCGGCGAGTTCCGGCTTCAGCAGGCCCTGGGCCAGGGCCCGGTCGGCGGTCGCCCGGGCCATCGCCAGATAGCCGGCGACGGTCTGCGGGGCGTGCCGGCGCAGCTCGGTGACGTGCGCCGCGACGGTGCCCGCGTCCCCGCGCGCGACCGGGCCGGTCAGGGCCGCGTCGCCGGAGCGCAGGGCGTTGTCCAGGGCCGCGCCGAGCAGCGGGCCGAGCATCCGGTCGGGGGCGGAGACGCCGGCCGCGGCCAGCAGCTCCATGGACTGGGCGACCAGGGTGACCAGGTGGTTCGCGCCGAGGGCGAGGGCCGCGTGGTAGAGCGGGCGGTTCTCCTCGGCGATCCATTCCGGCTCGCCGCCCATCTCGATGACCAGGGCCTCGGCGGCCAGGCGCAGTTCCTCGGGGGCGGTGACGCCGAAGGAGCAGCCGGCCAGCCGCTGGACGTCCACGGGGGTGCCCGTGAAGGTCATCGCGGGGTGCAGCGCGAGCGGCAGGGCACCGGCGCGCAGGGCCGGGTCGAGGACCCGCGTCCCGTACCGCCCGGAGGTGTGGACGAGGAGCTGCCCGGGCCGGACGGACCCGGTGTCGGCGAGGCCGCTGACCAGCTCGGGCAGCGCGTCGTCGGGGACGGTCAGCAGCACCAGGTCGGCCCGCTGGAGGACGTCGGCGGGCGGCATCACCGGTACGTCCGGCAGCAGCAGCCCGGCACGGCGCCGGGAGGCCTCCGAGACCGCGGAGACGGCGACCGGGCGGTGCCCGGCGAGCTGGAGGGACGCCGCCAGCGCGGGGCCCACCCGGCCGGCGCCGACGACGCCTACGGTGAGCCGCGCGGGGCGGTCCCTGGGATCCGGCTGTGGGGTTGTGTTCACTCGACGGCGGCCTTCCCGTTCCAGTCCGCTCCGGGTACCGGACGATTTCTCGTCATGTTAACGCGATCGGTTCGGGGGGCGTCCGGTCGTCCACAGGCTGTGCACGCGCGTGCTCCCTGCCCGGGACGGCGCACGGAAAAGTGGGGTGCCCGGCACCGTGCGCGCGCGAGAGGATCCCGGGCATGACCGACACGGCGGAGCACGACGATCAGGCGGCGGACGAGGACCGGGGCGCGGGGCTGCGGGAGAGACGGCTGGCCGTGCATCGCACCGCACGGCGCGTGTTCGCGCGCTTCGGCTTCCACCGGACCCTCAGGGAACGCCTGGCCCTGCTGGAGGAGGCGGACGGCGTGCACGACCTGGACGAGCTGTCCGACGTGTACGGCGACGGCGTCGTCGAGGAGTTGGAGAGGAAGGTGGCCGGGCTGCTCAGCACCGAGGCCGCCGCGTTCTTCCCGACGGGCACGATGGCCCAGCAGGTGGGCCTGCGCTGCTGGGCGGAGCGCACCGGGAACCGGACGGTCGCCCTGCACGCGCTCAGCCATCCCGAGGTGCACGAGCGGAACGCGTTCAGCGAGGTCGGCGGGCTGCGCCCGGTGCGCCTGACGAGCGAGCCGCGGCTGCCGACCGCCGCCGAGGTCCGGGACTTCGAGGAGCCCTTCGGGGCGCTGATGCTGGAACTGCCCCTCAGGGACGCCGGTTACCTGCTGCCCACCTGGGAGGAGCTCACCGCGGTCGTCGAGGCCGCCCGGGAGCGGGACGCGGTGGTGCACTTCGACGGGGCCCGCCTGTGGGAGTCCACCGTCCACTTCGGCCGCCCCCTGGAGGAGATCGCGGGCCTGGCCGACAGCGTCTACGTGTCGTTCTACAAGTCCCTGGAGGCGTACGGCGGCGCGGCGCTCGCCGGACCCGAGGAGCTCGTCGGTCAGGCCAGGACGTGGCGGCACCGGTACGGCGGGATGGCCTTCCAGCAGTTCCCGACGGTGCTGTCGGCGCTGGTCGGGCTGGAGCGGCAGCTGCCCAGGCTGCCGGAGTACGTGGCCCACGCGCGCGTGGTGGCCGGCGCTCTGCGCGACGGGTTCGCGGCGGCCGGGGTGCCGTGGGCGCGTGTGCACCCGGAGGTGCCGCACACCCACGACTTCCAGGTCTGGCTGCCCCACGAGCCGGAGGTGCTCGGGGAGGCGGCGGTCCGCACGGCCGAGGAGACGGGGGTCGTCCTGTTCGGCAGCGCCTGGGAACGGGGCGGCCCCGGGCTGGCGTTCACGGACGTGCATGTGCGGGCCGAGGCGCTGGAGTGGAGCCCCGAGGACGTGAAGGCGGCCGTGGCGGAGTTCGTGGCCCGGCTGCCGGAGCGGGTCAGACAGGGCGCCGCCGCCACCGCCTGAGGGCGTCCAGGAACCGGTGCCGGGCCGGGCGGCCCGCGAGGACCGCGCGGAACCGCCGTGTCTCGCGCCATTCCCGTACGACCTGCCGGTCGTGGGCGCCGGGCGCGGGCGGGGCGGGCTCGCCGAGGGTCCGGGCGCGGTAGGTGTCGAGGAGGTGCTGCTGCGTGATGCTCATGGTGGATCGCCTTCGCGCGACGGGAGTGGTGGAGGTCCGAAGGCTCCGCGGCGGCCCCGGTGCACCCACCGTGCGCCCGTGCCGGGGGCGGCGTCGCGCCGATTGACGGGGTCCGTCAATCGGCGGGGGCGTTGTCGGTGGCCGGGTGCACCATGAGGTCATGAGCGTGCACATCGACATCGCGGGTCTGCGGCCGGAGGAGATCGCCGTCGTGCCCTCCCCCCTGGCCGAGCTCGGCATGGCGCTGCACGCGCTGTCCGAGCCGGCGCACCACCCGGGCCTCCAGGGCTGGGTGACGGGCGTGACGGCACGGCTCGACCCGCATCTGGCCGACCGGATGTGCGAGGCGGACTTCCTGTGGCGGACCACGTTCTCGGACCTGTTCCTGCCCTGGGCGGGCCTGCCGGACCGGCGCTCGCTCCCGGGCGCGACCCTCGCCGAGGAACTGGACGTGCTCGACAAGCTGTCGGACGAGCAGTTCGTGGACGCGGCGCTGGAGTTCACCTGCGCCCTCGGCTACGGCGAGTGCGGGCCGACCCCGCTGTCCGACCCGGGGACGCGCCGCCGGGCGCTGGACCTGGCCGCCGCACGCGGACCGCGGCAGCTGCGGTTCAGTGAGCGGCTGCTGGCCGACCCGCCCAGGATCCGGGCCTGGCTGCGGCAGTTCCTCCGGGACTGCGACGAGGCGTTCTTCGCGGAGGCCTGGTCCCGGCTGCGCCACCAGCTCGCGGCGGACGCCCGGCACAAGACGGACCTCCTGCGGCGCAAGGGCCTGGCCGAGGCGCTGGCCGCGGTGTCCCCGGCGATCACCCTCGACGAGGAGGCCGCGCGGATCACCGTCGACAAACTGGGCGAGGGCCGTACGGCCACGCGCGACGGCGGCCTGCTGCTGGTCCCGACCAGCCTGGGCTGGCCGCACCTGATGGTCCTGCACCGGCACGGCTGGCAGCCGGTGCTGCACTACCCGGTCGGCTCCCCGGAGCTCACCGCGCCGCAGACGCTCGAACAGCTGGCCATGCGGATGACCGCGCTGTCCCACCCGGTCCGGATGCGCATGTGCCGGCACCTGGCCCGCAGCGCGCACACCACCAGCGAGCTGGCGCAGGTGCACGGCATGAGCGCCCCGGAGATATCCCGGCACCTGGCCGTGCTGAAGAAGGCGGGCCTGATCACCACCCGCCGCCGCGGCCGCTACGTCCTGCACCAGCTGGACGTGACGGTGGTGGCGCGGCTCGGCAGCGAGTTCCTGGAAGGGATCCTCAGGTAGCCGCCCGGCGCACCGGTCAGCCGCCGTGCCCGCCGGCCCGCACCAGCCCCGTCTCGTAGGCCAGCACGACGACCTGCACCCGGTCCCTGAGCCCGAGCTTGGTCAGGATGCGCCCGACGTGCGTCTTGACGGTGGCCTCCGACAGCACCAGCCGCGCCGCGATCTCGCCGTTGGACAGGCCGTGCGCGACCAGCACCATGACCTCGCGCTCGCGTTCGGTGAGCCGCTCCAGCTCCTTGTGCTGGGGCTGCTTGGTGCCCGGCAGCATCGGCGCGAAGCGGTCCAGGAGCCGCCGGGTGGTGGAAGGCGCGACGACCGCGTCACCGCTGTGCACGGCCCGGATCGCGGCCAGCAGATCGGCCGGCGGCACGTCCTTGAGCATGAAGCCGGAGGCACCCGCCTTCAGCCCGGAGAAGGCGTACTCGTCGAGGTCGAAGGTGGTCAGGATGAGCACCTTCGGCGGGTCGGTGTCCGCGCAGATCCGGCGGGTCGTCTCCACCCCGTCGAGCTTCGGCATGCGGACGTCCATGAGCACCACGTCGACCTCGGTCGTGCGCAGTTCCGCGAGGGCCTCGACCCCGTCGCCCGCCTCCGCGACGACCTCCATGTCCGGCTGGGCGGCGAGCACCATCCGGAACCCGGTGCGCAGCAGCACCTGGTCGTCGACGAGCATCACGCGGATCGTCATCGGGCCTCTTCCATAGGGGGTCGTGACAGGTGTCAGTGGGGCGTGCGCGGGGCTCAGTGCGCGGGTTTGAGCGGCAGCAGGGCGCTGATGCGGAATCCTCCGCCCGGGCGCGGACCGG
The DNA here is from genome assembly GCF_056436585.1 of Streptomyces sp. NPDC043685. Lineage (NCBI taxonomy): Bacteria > Bacillati > Actinomycetota > Actinomycetes > Kitasatosporales > Streptomycetaceae > Streptomyces > Streptomyces sp. NPDC043685. The sequence continues at coordinate 50,066 of NZ_JBWKCH010000004.1, forward strand.
CGTCCAGGGTGCCGCCGACCATACCGACCCGCTCGCGCATGCCGATCAGGCCGTGGCCCTGGCCGTCGAACCCGCCCTCCTCGTACAGCTCGTGCGGGGCGCCCTTGCCGTCGTCCTCGACGAGCAGGCCGAGGCCGTCGTCGAAGTAGACCAGGCGCACGCTGGCGCCCGCGTTGGCACCGCCGTGCTTGCGGGTGTTGGTGAGCGCCTCCTGCACGATGCGGTAGGCGGTGAGCTCGACGCCGCTGGGCAGCGGGCGGGGCGTGCCCTCGACCTTGAAGTCGACGGGCAGTCCGGAACCGCGGCACTGCTCCACGAGGTCCTCGATCTGGCGAACGTCGGGCTGCGGCACGTACTCGCCGGCCTCCTGGTGTTCGCCGGTGCGCAGCACGCCGAGCAGGCGGCGCATCTCGGCGAGGGCCTGACGGCCGGTGGAGGAGATGGTCTCCAGGGCCTTCTTCGCCTGGTCGGGCGCGGCGTCGAGGACGTAGGCGGCGCCGTCGGCCTGGACCACCATCACCGAGACGTTGTGCGCGACGACGTCGTGCAGTTCGCGGGCGATCCGGGCGCGTTCGGCGGCGACGGCGACCTTGGACTGGGCCTCGCGCTCCTTCTCCAGACGGGCGGCCCGCTCCTCCAGCTGCGCGAAGTAGGCGCGGCGGGTGCGGATGGAGTCGCCGAGCACCCAGGCCAGGGCGAAGGGCACGGTCTGCAGGACCGCCAGGGCGATGTCCCCGGCCACCCCCGTCTGCTCGTTCGCCCAGCGCAGCTGGGCCAGGGGGGCCGCGCACAGGCCGGCGATCAGCGCGAAGCGTGAGGCCCAGCGGGCGCCTTCCGCCGCGACGGTGTAGACGACCACCAGCATGGCGAAGTCGGCGGGCAGGATCGCGACGTCGGTGGCCAGCTGCGCCACGCCGACCGCCGCCGCGAGCAGCAGCATCTTCTCCGGCATACGGCGGCGCAGCGCCACCACGAGGCACAGCAGCAGCGTGATGGGGACGACGGTGGCCCAGGGGCCGAACTGCTCGCCCGCCGCCCCGCCCACGACCGAAATCCCGAGGAGGACCACGGCCCAGAAGCCGTCGACCCATGTCGGGTGCCTGCGGAGGAAGTCATAGAGGCGCTGCACGTAACCCAGCGTAGGGACGCGGGATAGGTGCAGGGGTCAACCGGAGGGCCGATCCGCATTGCGTGCGCCTACTCCCCAAGGTGGAGTTGCGTTCGTTGTGTCCGCTTAACCTGGCCCGGTGACGGCAGGCGAGAGCAACGAGGGGCGTGAGGGGCGCGGGTGGCGTGCGGCGGCGCAGCACGCCCTGTACGCGCCGGGGGGCTTCTACCGGCGCGCGGAGGGGCCCGCCGGGCATTTCCGGACATCCGTGCACGCGTCGCCGCTGTTCGCCGGAGCCGTGGCGCGGTTGCTGTGCCGGGTCGACGAGGCACTGGGACGGCCGCCGGTCCTGGACTTCGTCGACATGGCCGCCGGACGCGGCGAGCTGGCCGGCGGAGTGCTCGCCGCCCTCCCCGCCGACGTGGCGGCCCGCACGCGTGCGTACGCCGTCGAGATCGCCGAGCGGCCCGCCGGGCTCGATCACCGGATCGAGTGGCTGGCCGCGCCCCCCGAGGGGACGACCGGGCTGCTGTTCGCCAACGAGTGGCTGGACAACGTGCCCGTGGAGGTCGCGGAGGTGGACGCCGAGGGCGTCGCGAGGCTGGTGCTGGTGCGCGAGGACGGGACCGAGCGGCTCGGGGAGCCGGTGGCCGGGGCGGCGGCGCGGTGGCTGGAGCGGTGGTGGCCGCTGCCCGGCGAGGAGGGGCTGCGGGCCGAGATCGGCCTGCCCCGGGACGAGGCGTGGGCCCGGGCGGTGGGGACGCTGCGCCGGGGACTCGCCGTCGCCGTGGACTACGCGCACACGGCGGACACCCGGCCGCCCTTCGGGACGCTCACCGGCTTCCGCGAGGGCCGCGAGACCACACCGGTGCCGGACGGTTCCTGCGACCTCACCGCCCATGTCGCCCTGGACGCGTGCGCGCTGCCCGGCGGACGCGTCCTGTCCCAGCGCGAGGCGCTGCACGCCCTGGGCGTGCACGGCGCACGCCCCCCGCTCACACTGGCCTCCACCGACCCCGCCGCCTATGTGCGCGCCCTCGCGAGCGCCGGAGAGGCCGCCGAACTCACCGCCGGGGCCAGCCTCGGCGACTTCGGCTGGCTGGTGCAGCCGGTCGGCATCCCGGACCCCTTGCGGCCGTGAGCCCCTACTTGTCGATGTCCCCGACCACGAAGAACATCGACCCGAGGATCGCCACCATGTCCGCCACCAGCGTCCCCGGCAGCAGCTCCGTCAGCGCCTGGATGTTGTTGTACGACGCCGAGCGCAGCTTCAGCCGGTACGGGGTCTTCTCGCCCTTACTGACCAGGTAGTAGCCGTTGATGCCGAGAGGGTTCTCGGTCCAGGCGTAGGTGTGGCCCTCGGGTGCCTTCAGGACCTTGGGGAGCCGCTGGTTGACCGGCCCGGGCGGCAGCTCGGCGAGCCGGTCAAGGCAGGCGTCGGCCAGGTCGAGCGCGTTGTGCGTCTGCTCCAGGAGGCACTCGAAACGGGCGAGGCAGTCGCCCTCCTGCCGGGTGACCACCTTCAGGGTGTCCTGGAGGTCGCCGTAGGCGAGGTAGGGCTCGTCCCGGCGCAGGTCGAAGTCGACGCCCGAGGCCCGCCCGATCGGCCCGCTCACCCCGTAGGCGTGCACGGCCTCGGCGGTGAGGACGCCCACGCCCCGGGTGCGGCCCCGGAAGATCTCGTTGCCGAGCACCAGGTCGTCGAAGCGGTCCATGCGGGACCGCACGTCGGCGACGGCGCCGCGCGCGCGTGTGGTCCACCCGGCCGGCAGGTCCTCCTTGAGGCCGCCCACCCGGTTGAACATGTAGTGCATCCGCCCGCCGGAGACCTCCTCCATGACGTGCTGGAGCTCCTCGCGCTCCCGGAAGGCGTAGAAGATCGGGGTGATGCCGCCCAGCTCCAGCGGGTACGAGCCGAGGAACATCAGGTGGTTGAGCACCCGGTTCAGCTCGGCGAGCAGCGTGCGCAGCCAGACCGCGCGCTCGGGCACCTCCATGCCGAGCATCCGCTCCACGGCGAGGACCACGCCCAGCTCGTTGGAGAACGCCGACAGCCAGTCGTGGCGGTTGGCGAGCATGATGATCTGGCGGTAGTCGCGCGCCTCGAACAGCTTCTCCGCGCCGCGGTGCATATAGCCGATCACCGGCTCCGCGTGCCTGATGCGCTCGCCGTCCAGAACGAGCTTCAGCCGCAGCACGCCATGGGTGGACGGGTGCTGCGGACCGATGTTGAGCACCATGTCGGTGCTCTCCGCCGCGCCGCCGATTCCGACCATGGTCTCCGTCGTAGGAGTCATGGACACAGTCTCTCCTACGTACGCTGGCCCCATGGATACGGGGAGTCCGCACGAGGTGGGGCCGGACGGGCCACGGGGCACGATCGAGGCGGCCGGTGACGAGCCGGTGTGGACCGGGCTGCCGCCCGGTCTGCTGAGGATGCGCCGGCTGCTGCTGGTGGTGTGGCTCGGGCTGATCGCCCTGGCCGCCGGGCTGCTGCCGGGGCTGCTGGCCGGACCCCCCTGGGCCGCCTTCGCGCTGCCGCCACTGGCGCTGATGGCCTGGGGCTGGGTGATGACCGAACGCAACTGGCGTTCCTGGCGGTACGCCGAGCGGGCCGACGACCTGCTGATCAGCCGGGGCGTGCTGTGGCGCGAGGAGACGGTCGTGCCGTACGGGCGGATGCAGCTGGTCGAGGTCACCTCCGGGCCCGTCGAGCGGCACTTCGGGCTGGCCAGCGTGCAGTTGCACACGGCCGCCGCGGCCACCGACGCGACCATCCCGGGCCTGGACCCGGCCGAGGCGGAGCGGCTGCGCGACCGGCTCACCGAGCTGGGCGAGGCCCGATCGGCAGGGCTGTGACGGCGCCCGGGGCCGCCGAGGCCCAGCAGGCCGTCGCCGAGGTCGTCGAACGGCGGCTGCACCCCGTCACCCCGCTGCGCCGCGCCTGGGCGCCGGTCGCCGTGATCATCGGCTGGGCCGTGCACGACCCCGACGGGGCGCAGCGCCATCTGGCCCGGCTCACCACGACCACCCTGCTGATCGGCCTCGCCGTGCTCGTCCCGGCCGCCGCGCTGTACGGCTTCTGCTCCTGGTGGTTCACGCACTTCGCGGTGACCGAGAGCGAACTGCGTATCCGTACCGGACTCGTCTTCCGGCGCACCGCGCACATCCGGCTGGAGCGGATCCAGGCCATCGACATCACCCAGCCGCTGCTGGCCCGGGTCGCGGGTGTCTCCAAGCTCAAACTCGACGTCATAGGCACCGACAAGAAGGACGAACTGGCCTTCCTCGGCGCCGACGAGGCCCGGTCGCTGCGGGCCGAACTGCTCGCCCGGGCCGCCGGTTTCGCCCCGGAGACCGCGCACGAGGTCGGGGAGGCCCCGGCCCGGCAGCTGCTCCGGGTGCCGCCCGGGGTGCTCGCCCTGTCGTTGGTGCTGACGGGCGCGACCTGGATGTCGCTGGCCGCGGCGCTCGTCGTCCCGCCGGTGCTGTGGCTGCTCACCCACAGCCTGTGGACGGTCCTCGCGGTGGCCCTGCCGCTGCTGGGCGCGGCGGGCGCGAGCAGCGTGGGGCGGTTCGTCGCCGAATATGACTGGACGGTGGGCGAGTCGCCCGACGGGCTGCGCATCGATCACGGGCTGCTGGACCGGGCGCACGAGACGGTGCCGCCGGGCCGCGTCCAGACCGTGCGGATCGTGGAACCGCTGCTGTGGCGGCGGCGCGGCTGGGTGCGGGTGGAACTGGACGTGGCGGGTTCGTCCAACTCCGTGCTGGTGCCGGTCGCTCCGCGCGAGATCGCCGAGGACGTCGTCGCGCGCGTGCTGCCCGGGGTGAGCGTGCCGCCGGCCTCGGCCCTGTCGCCGGCGCCGCGAGTCGCCCGCTGGTGCGTGCCGTTGTGGTGGCGCGGCTACGGACTCGCCGTCACGGACGCGGTGTTCGCCTCCCGCTCGGGGCTGCTGCGGCGGAGCCTGGCGCTGGTACCGCACGCCAAGGTGCAGAGCGTACGGCTGACGCAGGGGCCGTGGGAGCGGGCCCGGGGCCTCGCCGACGTGTGTGTGGACACGGGCGCGAACAAGACGGTGCGGGCCCGGCTGCGGGAGGCCTGGGAGGCACGCGAGCTGCTGGCCTCCCAGGCGGAGCGGTCCCGGACGGGGCGCAGGGACGCGCGGCCGGACCGCTGGATGGCATGACCGGCCGGACGCCGAGGGCCCCCCGGCCGTAGCCGAGGGGCCCTGGTCCGCACCGGCGTCAGGACACCGCGCTGCGCAGTGTCTGGACGTCGATCTGCTCCGTCTCGTCGTGCGCCGTCAGGTCGATGACCTGGCCGATGCCGCGCGACTCCTCGTCGGCCGGCTTGTACCGGGCCTCGGCCTCGGCCTTGTGCAGGGCGAGCGCCTCCTGGCCGACGACATCGGCGAGGTCCTCGTTCTGCACGGCCTCCAGCGCGGCGCGCGTGGTGCCCGCCTTGGTGCCGAAGAAGTCGAACCCGCCCTCGGCCAGCGGACGCCGGGCCGGTACCTGCGGCGGCACGGCCACGGCGGTCGGCACAGCGTAGTGACCGTCCCGCCCCGCGGACTGCTCACGCCGCGCGGCCTCCTGGAGCCGGCCGGACTCGCCGCCCGGATGGGGGGTGTCCACGGCCGGGGCGGAGGTGTCCACGGCCGGGGCGGGGGTGTCCGCGAGCGGGGCGGGGGTGCCGCCGCGCGACACGGAGGTGCCGCGGTCCGGAACCGAGGCCCCGCCGCCCGGCACGAAAGCCTTGCCATCCCGCGCGGAAGCCTCGCCGGAAGCCGCACCACCTCGCGCGGGGGCCTCGCCGGAAACCGCACCGCCGCGCACAGAAGCCGTATCGCCCGGCACGGAAGCCGCGCCGTCGGCCAGGGAAGCCGTACCGCCCGGCGCGGGGGTCCCACCGCCCCGCACGGGCGTCGCGGCCCTCGCGCGGTCGTGTCCGTCGGCCGCCTCGGACCGTTCCCGTGCCGCCTCGTCCTCCGGCGCCTGCTCGCGCCGCTCCTCCTGCTCCGCCTGCTCCTGCCGCGGCTCCCGCGCGGACTCGGCGTCCTCACCCTTCGGCACACCGTCGCCGTGGCCGTCGCCGTCACCACCGCCGTCCGGGTCCGGGACGGTCGCACCGTCGAACCGGGCGAGCGCGGCAGCGGCCCGCAGGAACAGCCGGGAACCCTCGGGCGAGAACACCGCGGGAACCGTGGGCTCTTCCTCGACGGCGAGCGCCTCGAGCGCCCCGTCCCGTACGGGCGAAGCCCCGGCCGCCTCCGGCGCCCCCGCCGGCAGCGCGGCCCGCACCGGAACCGTCGCCTCTATCTCGAGCACCCGGCGTTCCTCCAGGACGCTCGCGCGCTCGGTCTCCGCCGTGGCGTACCGGCGCAGCAGCGCGGCGTGTTCGTTGCGCAGCCCGGCCAGTTCCGTGCGCTTGGCGCGCAGCCGCTGCTCCAGCTTGCCGCGCAGCTCCCGCGACTCCTCGAGGTCGGCCTCCAGTTCGGCGACCCGCTCCTCGAAACGCCACTCGTCGCTCGCCCGCGCGCGCGTGAGGTCGGCGACGCGCTTGCCCGCCTGGGTGTCCCAACGGCGCAGCACGATCGCCCCGATGACCGCCGTCGCCGCGGCCGCCGCGGCCAGACCGCGGAGCACCATCGGCTCCGTGAACAACCAAGGGCCCAGGGCGCAGACGAGGGAGACGCCCGCGATCGCCGACGGGGGCAGCAGCCTGTGCAGGGGCGGGGAATGGCGATGACGTCCACGTGGCATGGCCAGAAACTTACCGCGCGTAGGCGAATCATGGTGACCCACCCCGCAAAAACAAAGCCACACCGAAACCTTCACACGGCATCAGATCTCGACAAGAAGCGGAATGGATCGCTCAAGCAATTCCCAAGATCATTTTCAGGGACCGCTCAGCCGCTCGCTCATCCACTCCAGCGCCGCCGGAATCTCGCGCCGCCACGTGTTGAAGTTGTGCCCCCCGCTTTCCAGGATGATCGACGAGATCCGCGTCTTCCCACCGCGCTCCACCCCCTCGATGAACCGGAGCGTGTCCTTGTAGTTGGCCTCTCCCCGCTTGCTGCTGCTGACCAGCAGGGACGTATCGGGAGCGGGCATGTGCGCGAGGTACCACTCCAGATCGGCGCGATTGCGCAACCCCTTGTCGCCCTGGAAGAGATCACCCGTCGTGGCGTCGATCGGCGCCTTGTAGTACGCCGACAAGCCCGCCCCGGCCGCGTACACATCGGGATGGTGCAAGGCGATCTTCAACGCGCAGTAGCCGCCCGTGGAGTTGCCGATGATGCCCAGACCGCCGGGCTTTTCGGCCACTCTGTAGTGCGTGCGCAACGCGTCGGGGAGATCCCTCGCGAAGAACGACTCGGTCTGCGGCCCGCCGGGGATGTCGACGCACTCCGTGTCCCGGGGCGGCGCCACCGTGGGCCGCAGCATCACCAGGATCATCGGCTTGGCCCGGCCCTCCCGGGCCAGCTCCAGAGCCGTACGCGGATAGTGCAGCTTCTCCACCAGCGCCGACGCCGTACCCGGATACCCCGTCAGCACCACGGCCGCCGGGAACCGGTGGGTGCGGTACCGCGGCTGGAAGTACTCCGGCGGCAGATAGACGTACGCGGGCGTGGCGATGTGGGTCGTCCGGCCCACGATGTCGACCTGCTGGACCCGGCCACCGGTCCGGGGCAGCGCCCCGGCCGCCCCCGGCACCCGGCGCGAGGCGACCACCTCCAGCGGGCCGCCACCCGGCGTGTGGTCGACGACCACGCCCTGGTCCTTCTCCTGCCCGAACAGGTCCGCCCAGCTCGCGTAGAACCCGAAGGACTGGTTGGCGGCCAGGCCCACCGCGGCGAACAGCGCCACCTGGGTGCCCAGCAGCAGACCCACGCGCCCGCCCACGGCACGCCAGGTGCGCCGGGACAGCCGTGGCCACAGCCAGACGGTGCCCACGAACAGCAGCACCGCCGACGCCACCGCCAGCACCAGCACCTTTTCGCTTGTCAGACCCATGGGTCGGTCACCTGTGTGCGCTCTCCGCCCGGCCCGCCCCGCGATCAACACCTTCGCACGAGCTTGTCCCGGACTTTCCTCGGTCTTTGATACGGCTTTGACGTGGGGAGTGAACCTCTCCCCCCAAGACACCGTCCTAGAGGGCGCAATGTCGCCGGATGCCCGAATCGGCACCGGATCCAAGGTCTCTCGCAGAACTACGGGATGCGATGTCTGTCAGGACAGATGAGGAAATGTCGGGCGAGGTTCCGCGTCGCGTCAGCGGCACGGCCGGCCCGGGCCGGATGAACCGGATACTGAGCGGGCCACGCCCCGAGGCCGTCCCCGCCCTCGTCGGCAGAGCCTGCGCCCTGGTGGGCGTCCTGGACATCGCCGCGGGCGTCTTCCCCCGCTTCCGGCACAGCCGGATGCACGCCATCGCCGAGGTCCTGCCCGGCGCGCTCGGCCCGTTCGCGGCCGCCCTGTCGCTCAGCACCGGCGTGCTGTTGCTGCTGCTCGCGCACGGCCTCAAGCGCGGCAAGCGCCGGGCCTGGCGGGCCGCTGTGGCGCTCCTGCCCGCCGGGGCCGTGGCGCAGTTCACCTACCGGCACTCACTGGTGGGCATGCTGATCTCACTGGCCCTGCTGGCGCCCCTGCTGCGCCACCGCGACCAGTTCAACGCCCTGCCCGACCCGCGCAGCCGCTGGCGGGCGCTGGCCAACTTCGTGCTCATGAGCGCCGGTTCACTGCTGCTCGGGCTGCTCATCGTCAGCGTCCACGGCGAGCGCATCGTCGGCGACCCCAGCCTCGCCGACCGCATCACCCACGTCATCTACGGCCTGTTCGGCTTCGAGGGCCCCGTCGACTACCAGGGCAACACCTCCTGGACCGTCGCCTTCTCCCTCGGTGCCCTCGGTCTGCTCACCGCCGTCACCACCATCTACCTGGCCTTCCGCCCCGAGCACCCGGCCGCACAGCTCACCGAGGAGGACGAGGCCCGGCTGCGCGCCCTGCTGGACAAGCACGGACGCCGCGACTCCCTCGGCCACTTCGCCCTGCGCCGCGACAAGGCCGTCGTCTTCTCCCCCAGCGGCAAGGCGGCGGTCACCTACCGCGTCGTCTCCGGCGTGATGCTCGCCAGCGGCGACCCGATCGGCGACGTCGAGGCCTGGCCCGGCGCCATCGAACGGTTCATGGACGAGGCCAAGGCCCACTCCTGGACCCCCGCCGTCATGGGCTGCTCCGAGACCGGCGGCGAGGTGTGGACCCGCGAGACCGGGCTCGACGCCCTCGAACTGGGTGACGAGGCGGTGGTGGACGTCGCGGATTTCTCCCTCGCCGGCCGCGCGATGCGCAATGTGCGCCAGATGGTCAAGCGCATCGAGCGCGCCGGTTACGAAACCCGGGTACGACGTGTCCGTGACCTCGGCGACGCCGAACTGGAGCGCATCCGCCAGGCCGCCGACGACTGGCGCGGCACCGACACCGAACGCGGCTTCTCCATGGCCCTGGGCCGCGTCGGCGACCCCGCCGACGGCGACTGCCTCATCGCCACCGCCCACAAGCAGGACGAGCACCCCGGCCCCTACGGCGACCTGAAGGCGATCCTGCACTTCGTGCCGTGGGGCCCCGATGGTGTCTCCCTGGACCTGATGCGCCGCGACCGCTCCGCCGACCCCGGCATGAACGAGCTGCTCATCGTGGCCGCCCTCCAGGCCGCCCCCAAGCTCGGCATCGCCCGCGTCTCCCTCAACTTCGCCATGTTCCGCGCGGCACTGGCCCGCGGCGAGAAGATCGGGGCCGGACCGGTGCTGCGCGCCTGGCGCGGACTGCTGGTCTTCCTCTCCCGCTGGTTCCAGATCGAGTCCCTGTACAAGTTCAACGCCAAGTTCCAGCCGCGCTGGGAGCCGCGCTTCGTCGTCTACCGCGCCTCCGCCGACCTGCCCCGCATCGGTTTCGCCGCCATGCAGGCCGAGGGCTTCGTCAACCTCGCCCTCCCCCTGCCGCGCTTCCTGCGCCGCCGGCGCGCCACCACCTCCCGCCCCTGCGCCCACGCCACCACGGCCGAACGCGACGTCCGGGCGGCATGACCCGCCCCCGGAGGGGCGTCGCCCCGGGCCGCAGCGCCGGGCGGCCCCCGCCGGGGCCTACGCTGACCATATGAGCAACCAGAGCGGACGCGGGCGCGTGGCGGGCCTACCCGAATGGGACCGCTGCGCGGTCATGGGTGTCGTGAACGTCACCCCCGACTCCTTCTCCGACGGCGGCCGCTTCTTCGACACCACGGCCGCCGTCAAACGCGGCCTCGACCTGGTCACCGAGGGCGCGGACCTGGTCGACGTCGGCGGCGAGTCCACCCGCCCCGGAGCCACCCGGGTCGACGAGGCCGAGGAACTGCGCCGCGTCGTCCCCGTCGTGCGCGGTCTGGCCTCCGAGGGCGTGACGGTGTCCGTCGACACCATGCGCGCCTCCGTCGCCGAACGGGCCCTCGCGGCCGGTGCCGCCCTCGTCAACGACGTCAGCGGCGGCCTGGCCGACCCCCGCATGATCCCGGCCGTCGCCGACGCCGGAACCCCCTTCGTCGTCATGCACTGGCGCGGCTTCCTCCAGGGCGGCAACGTCAGGGGCGAGTACACCGACGTCGTCACCGAAGTCGTCGACGAACTGCACGCGCGTGTGGAGGCCGTCCTGGCCGGCGGCATCGCCCCCGACCGTGTCGTCGTCGACCCCGGCCTCGGCTTCTCCAAGGACGCCGAGCACGACCTCGCCCTCCTCGCCGGCCTCGACCGGGTCCTCGACCTCGGATATCCGCTGCTCGTCGCCGCCTCCCGCAAGCGCTTCCTCGGCCGGGTCCTCGCCGCCCCCGACGGCCCGCCACCGCCCGCACGCGAACGCGACGCCGCCACCGCCGCCGTCTCCGCGCTCGCGGCGCACGCCGGCGCATGGGCGGTCCGCGTCCACGAGGTGCGCGCCACGGCGGACGCGGTCCGGGTCGCCCGCGCCATCGCGGGAGCGCGCGGAACGCACACCGGCGCGGAAGGATCCCGGTGAGCGCCCCCCACACCGACGTCGAACAGGTCGAGGCCGCCAACACCGCCTTCTACGAGGCACTCGAACAAGGTGACTTCGAGGAGCTGGCCTCCCTCTGGCTGACCCCCTCCGACCTGGGCGTCGACGAGACCTACCACGACCCGGCCGACACCGGCGTGATCTCCTGCGTGCACCCCGGCTGGCCCGTGCTGACCGGCCGCGGCGAGGTCCTCCGGTCGTACGCGCTGATCATGGCGAACACCGACTACATCCAGTTCTTCCTGACCGACGTGCACGTCTCGGTCACCGGCGACACCGCCCTGGTCAACTGCACCGAGAACATCCTCAGCGGCGGCCCCGCCCCCGAGGACGCCGACGAGGAGCTCGGCCCCCTCGTCGGGCAGCTCGTGGTCGCCACCAATGTGTTCCGGCGCACGCCCCAGGGGTGGAAACTCTGGTCGCACCACGCTTCCCCCGTCCTCGCCGAAACAGACGAGGACGAGCAGGACGACACCCCCACCTGAGTGGGTACGCGCCAGGAAGTGGTTGGAAACACCACCCCACGGGTAGGGGCGGCTACCAGCCCGTGAGCCGGCGGGTTCGCCCGGACGAACGCCCGGTGAATCCTGACGGACCCGGCCGAGGCCCCCACCCCATGGCCCGGCCCCGCCCGTGCTCGCAGGTAGATTCGACCGAGGCCGGGGTGCCGGCCGCACCCGGCACCGACCGGCCCTGACCGACGATTGCAGGAGTGATTCGCGTGGATCGTGTCGCGCTGCGCGGCCTGAAGGCCCGCGGGCACCACGGGGTGTTCCCGAAGGAACGCGAGGACGGCCAGATCTTCATCGTGGACCTCGTCCTCGGCCTGGACACCCGCCCGGCCGCGGCCGACGACGACCTGGCGAAGACCGTGCACTACGGCATCGTGGCGGAGGAGGTCGTGGCCGTCGTCCAGGGCGAGCCCGTCGACCTCGTCGAGACGCTCGCCGAGCGCATCGCCCAGGTCTGTCTGAAGCACGAGGCGGTGCGGGAGGTCGAGGTCTGCGTCCACAAGCCGGACGCCCCGATCACCGTCCCCTTCGACGACGTGACCGTCACCATCACCCGGAGCCGAGCATGACCGCGCCTTTCATCCAGGGCCCGACCGACCCGACCGTCCAGCCGGTGCCCGCTTCCGTCGTCGAGAAGGTCGACGCCGCCGACACGACCCTGTCCAACCCGAAACGGGCCGTGGTCGCCCTCGGCTCCAACCTCGGCAACCGCCTGGAGACCCTCCAGGGAGCCGTGGACGCCCTCGGGGACACGCCCGGCGTCCGCATCAAGGGCGTCTCCCCGGTCTACGAGACCGAGCCCTGGGGCGTCGACCCCGGCAGCCAGCCCGCCTACTTCAACGCCGTCGTGGTCCTCAAGACCACCCTCCCGCCGTCCTCGCTCCTGGAGCGCGCGCACGCCGTCGAGGAGGCCTTCCACCGCGTCCGGGACGAGCACTGGGGCCCCCGCACCCTCGACGTCGACATCGTCTCCTACGCCGATGTCGTCTCCGACGACCCGCGGCTCACCCTCCCCCACCCCCGCGCCCATGAACGCGCCTTCGTCCTGGCCCCCTGGCACGACCTGGACCCCGAGGCGCAACTGCCCGGCCACGGCCCGGTCGCCGGTCTGCTGGAGGCCGTCACCCGCGAGGGCGTGACACCCCGCGAGGACCTGGAACTCCGGCTGCCCGAGTAGCCGTTAAGGTCAAGACGGCCGCGAACCGGGCCGGAAGCCGGGGGAACCGAAGGGACACCGTGAGAGAGCTGCGTATCCGGGTGCTGGCCGGCGTCTTCGCCGTGGCCGCCGTGCTGTCCTGGGCGGGCGCCCGCCTGTGGAACTCGATCGGAACGCTCCCCAGCGTCCCCCTGCCCGCCCCCATCGTCCTCGCCGCGATCGCCGTGGTCCTGCTGGCCACGGCGCTCTCGATCCGCGCCCGCCTCAAGGACCAGCGCGAGCGGCTTCCGGACGCCAAGGGCGTCGACCCCCTCATGGCCGCCCGCGCCGTCGTCTTCGGCCACGCCAGCGCCCTGGTCGCCGCCCTCGTCGCCGGCATGTACGGCGGCACCGGCGTCTTCCTCCTGGAGTACCTGGAGATCCCCGCCCGCCGCGACCAGGCCATCTACGCCGGCCTCTCGGTCCTCGCGGGCATCGCCGTCATAGCGGCCGCCCTCTTCCTGGAGCGCGTGTGCAAACTCCCGGAGGACGACGAGAACGACGGCACGGGGGTGGCCCCGACGGTGTGACGCGGCCTTCGGCCGGAGCCCGCGGCTTCAGCGGGCCATGATGAGGCTCATCGCCTCGTTGCGCGTCGCCATGTCCCGCAGCTGTCCCCGCACAGCCGACGTCAGCGTCTTGGCGCCCGGCTTACGGATCCCGCGCATCGACATGCACATGTGCTCGCACTCGACCACGACGATGACCCCACGCGGCTCCAGTATCTCCATCAGGGAGTCCGCGATCTGCGTGGTGAGTCGTTCCTGCACCTGTGGGCGGCGGGCGTAGACGTCCACGAGCCGGGCCAGCTTGGACAGCCCGGTGATCTTCCCGCTGGTGGCCGGGATGTATCCGACGTGCGCGACACCGCGGAACGGCACCAGATGGTGCTCACAGGTCGAGTACACCTCGATGTCCTTCACGAGGACCATCTCGTCGTGGCCGATGTCGAACGTCGTCGTCAGCACGTCCTCGGGCTTCTGCCACAGCCCCGCGAATATCTCCTTGTACGCCCGCGCCACCCGTGCCGGCGTCTCCCGGAGGCCCTCGCGGTCCGGGTCCTCACCGACCGCGATCAGGAGCTCGCGGACGGCGTTCTCGGCGCGCTTCTCGTCGAACTCGCCGATCCGGCCGTCGCCGTCCAGCGTCACGGGGTCGGTCATGTGGTGCCTCGTTCCTGTGTCCTTCACGGAGCGGCCTGCGGAAATGGCGAAAAGCCGCGCCCCCCAGGCTAAAACCTGGGGGGCGCGGCATCCATTCCGGGGGCGACGGGGCCTTGGGGGCCCGGGTCAGCCCTCGGGGCGTTCCTCCGGGGTCGGCTCGGGCGCCGGGGTGGGCTCCGCCGCGGTGCTCTTCGCGGTGGAGATGGCCGGCGTCGCGCCGTTCGCGCCGTTCGTCAGGGCCAGCTCCTTGGGGGAGAGCACCGGCGGACGGGTGGACGGAGTGCGGCGGGAGGAGCCGGTCCAGGCGGGCCTGGGCGGACGCTTGACGATCGGGGCGAAGATCTCGGCGATCTCCTCCTTGCCCAGCGTCTCCTTCTCCAGCAGCTGCAGCACGAGGTTGTCGAGGACGTCGCGGTTCTCGACCAGGATCTCCCAGGCCTCGTTGTGCGCCGTCTCGATGAGCTTCTTGACCTCTTCGTCCACGAGCGCGGCGATCTCTTCCGAGTAGTCGCGCTGGTGAGACATCTCACGGCCGAGGAAGGGCTCGGTGTTGTCGCCGCCGAACTTGATGGCGCCGAGACGCTCGGTCATGCCGTACTGCGTGACCATGGCGCGGGCCAGGCCGGTGGCCTTCTCGATGTCGTTGGCGGCACCCGTGGTCGGGTCGTGGAAGACGAGCTCCTCGGCCGCGCGCCCGCCCAGCATGTACGCCAGCTGGTCGAGCATCTCGTTGCGCGTGGTCGAGTACTTGTCCTCGTCCGGCAGCACCATCGTGTAGCCGAGGGCACGGCCGCGCGACAGGATCGTGATCTTGTGGACCGGGTCGGAGTTCGGTGAGGCCGCCGCGACCAGGGCGTGTCCGCCCTCGTGGTACGCGGTGATCTTCTTCTCCTTGTCCGACATGATCCGGGTCCGCTTCTGCGGGCCCGCGACCACACGGTCGATCGCCTCGTCCAGCATGTGGTTGTCGATCAGCTTCTTGTCGCTGCGGGCCGTCAGCAGGGCGGCCTCGTTCAGCACGTTGGCCAGATCGGCACCCGTCATACCGGGCGTGCGACGCGCCATCGCCGACAGGTCGACGTCGGGCGCGACCGGCTTGCCCTTCTGGTGGACCTTGAGGATCTCCAGACGGCCCTGCATGTCCGGGCGGTCGACGGCGATCTGCCGGTCGAAGCGGCCGGGGCGCAGCAGCGCCGGGTCGAGGATGTCGGGCCGGTTCGTGGCGGCGATGAGGATCACGCCGCCCTTGACGTCGAAGCCGTCCATCTCGACGAGCAGCTGGTTCAGGGTCTGCTCGCGCTCGTCGTGACCGCCGCCGAGGCCGGCACCGCGGTGGCGGCCGACGGCGTCGATCTCGTCGACGAAGACGATCGCCGGGGCGTTCGCCTTGGCCTGCTCGAACAGGTCACGGACACGGGAGGCACCGACACCGACGAACATCTCGACGAAGTCGGAGCCGGAGATCGAGTAGAAGGGGACGCCGGCCTCGCCCGCGACGGCACGCGCGAGGAGGGTCTTGCCGGTGCCGGGAGGCCCGTAGAGCAGGACGCCCTTGGGGATCTTGGCGCCGACCGCCTGGAACTTGGCCGGCTCCTGGAGGAACTCCTTGATCTCGTGGAGCTCCTCGACGGCCTCGTCGGACCCGGCGACGTCGGCGAAGGTCGTCTTGGGGGTGTCCTTGGTGATGAGCTTGGCCTTGGACTTCCCGAAGTTCATGACCCGGGAGCCGCCGCCCTGCATCTGATTCATCAGGAACAGGAAGATGATCACGATGAGAACAAGAGGCAGCAGGAAGGAGATCAGCATCCCGATGAACGGGTTCTGCTTGGACGGCGAGACGGTGTAGCCGTCCGGGATCTGCTTGTCCTGGTACTTGTTCTGCAGCGTGTTGGCGATGTCCACGCCCTGATCGCCGATGTAGCTCGCCTGGATCTTCGAGCTGCCCTCGACCTTTACGCCGTCCTTGAGCGTGGCCTTGATGGTCTGCTCGTCACCGGTGGTCAGCTTGGCCGACTCGACCTTGTTCTGGTTGATCGCCTGGACGATCTGGCCGGTGTCCACCGTCTTGTAGCCGCCGGACGAGCCGACGACCTGCATCAACACGACCACGGCAAGGACGGCCAGCACGATCCACATGACCGGCCCACGGAAGTATCGCTTCACGTCCATCCATACGGAGCGGTGCCGCCCCGTCCCTCCTGCCATAGTGAGTTTGATAAAGACTGTTCTTCGGACGGTACCCCAGCATTGTCACCTGAAGCCGCGTGGGACAGCTGGCGATCCGCCTACGCATGCTCCAACGGCGGGAAGTCCGCTGGGGTTCCCGATCACCGTGACGGCATCCCTTCCGGGGTTTCAGCCGCCGTACACGTGGGGCGCGAGCGTACCGACGAACGGGAGGTTGCGGTACTTCTCGGCGTAGTCGAGTCCGTATCCCACGACGAATTCGTTGGGGATGTCGAAGCCGACCCATTCCACGTCGATGGCCACCTTCGCGGCCTCGGGCTTGCGCAGCAGCGTGCACACCTTGAGGGAGGCGGGCTCGCGCGAGCCGAGGTTGGAGAGCAGCCAGGACAGGGTCAGGCCGGAGTCGATGATGTCTTCGACGATCAGGACGTGCTTGCCCTTGATGTCGGTGTCGAGGTCCTTGAGGATCCGCACCACACCGGAGGACTGGGTGCCCGCCCCGTACGAGGATACGGCCATCCAGTCCATGGTGACGGGGGTGGACAGCGCCCGGGCGAGGTCGGCCATGACCATCACCGCGCCCTTGAGGACTCCGACGATCAGCAGGTCCTTGCCCGCGTACTCCGCGTCGATCTTCGCTGCCAGCTCGACCAGCTTGGCGTCGATCTCTTCCTTGGTGATGAGCACCTTCTCGAGGTCGGCACCCATGTCTTTCGCGTCCACCCGCATCACTTTCGGTCGTCCCACCGGCCGAACGGCCCCTCCTGGCGACTGCGCGGAGGGGTCGTGGTTCAGCCTTGCCGAATCACCAGTCTGCCACCCTGCCGCCGGGCCACGACTTTGCCGGGGAGGTTGATGGCCCCCTGGCCGCGCCAGCCGGTGATCAGCCGGTCGATTTCCTCGATGTGGCGGGCGAACAGCGATCCGGCGGGTGCCCCGGCCGCGACGGCGGCCCGGCGCAGGATGCGGCGGCGTACGGCGGGCGGCAGGGCGTAGAGCCTGGCGCACTCCAGCTGCCCGGTGGCGTCGCGGACGGTGGCCTCGGCCTGGGAGGCCCAGGAGTCGAGGGCGTCGGCGTCGTCGCGGGAGAGCTGGGCCGTACGGGCGAGGGCTTCGACGACGCCCTTGCCGAGGGCCTTCTCCAGGGCGGGCAGGCCTTCGTGGCGCAGCCGGGAGCGGGTGTAGGCCGGGTCGGCGTTGTGGGGGTCGTCCCAGACGGGCAGGGACTGGACCATGCAGGCCTTGCGGGCGGTCTGCCGGTCGAGTTCCAGGAAGGGGCGGCGGTAACGGCCGTCGGCCCCCGAGACCGCGGCCATTCCGGACAGGGAGCGGGTGCCGGAGCCCCGGGCGAGCCCGAGCAGGACGGTTTCGGCCTGGTCGTCGCGGGTGTGTCCGAGCAGGACGGCGGCGGCGCCGTGGCGTTCGGCGGCCGCGTCGAGGGCGGCGTAGCGGGCGTCGCGGGCGGCGGCTTCGGGTCCGCCGGCGCGGCCCACGGTGACGGCGACGGAGTCGACGGGGTCGAGGCCGAGCTCGCGCAGGCGCTGGACGACTTCGGCGGCGCGGGCGTCGGAGCCGGCCTGGAGGCCGTGGTCGACGGTGATGCCGCCGGCCCTGATGCCGAGTTTGGGCGACTCGAAGGCGAGGGCGGAGGCGAGGGCCATGGAGTCGGCACCGCCGGAGCACGCCACGAGTACGAGCGGCGGGGGCTCGTGCGAGGGGGCGTGCGGGGCCGCGACGGGGGCGCGGTGGTGTTCGGTGAGGAGGTCGTGGAGGACGCGGCGGACCGCCAGGCGTATCGCCGCGACCGCAGGATGGGGACCCATGTCCGGTTCCCTTCATGAAGTTATCGGGGGGTGAGCCCGCGTGTCGGTCACGCAGAGTGTGTAGATGGTGACAGAACCGGGCCGTTCCCCGAGCATCGCACGCCTACCCCTGCCTCACGGTCCCTCGGACGGGTGATTGGAGGGGCGTTCGCCTGCCGTCGGCCGGTTTCCTTTCACGACCTTCCCGCGATGTTCACTACTCGGCCCTGCGGTGCACCCGCGCGACCCAGTCCGCCGGTTTGGCGATCTCCGACTTGGTGGGGAGGGTGTTGGGCGAGGTCCACACCCGGTTGAAGCCGTCCATGCCGACCTCGTCCACGACGGCCCGCACGAAGCGTTCGCCGTCCCGGTACTGGCGGAGCTTGGCGTCCAGGCCGAGCAGCTTGCGCAGGGCGAGGTCCAGGCGGGAGGCGCCCTTGGCGCGGCGCTGCTGGAACTTCTCGCGGATCTCGCCGACGGACGGCACGACGGAGGGGCCGACGCCGTCCATCACGAAGTCGGCGTGGCCCTCCAGCAGGGACATCACGGCTGTGAGGCGGCCGAGGATCTCGCGCTGGGCGGGGGTCTGGACGATCTCGACGAGGGAGCGGCCGCCGTCGTCCTCCTCGCCCTCGGGGCGGCCCCCGGCGAGGCTCTGGGCGGCTTCCCGGACGCGTTCCAGGACGGTCATGGGGTCGACGTCGGTCTCGCCGAGGAACGACTGGATTTCACCCTCAAGGTGGTCCCGCAGCCAGGGCACGGCGGTGAACTGGGTGCGGTGCGTCTCCTCGTGGAGGCACACCCAGAGCCTGAAGTCGTGCGGGTCGACGTCGAGTTCGCGCTCCACGTGCACGATGTTGGGGGCGACGAGCAGCAGCCGGCCGCCGCCGTTCTGCCCGGACGGCAGTTCGCCGGTGGCCGGGGCGAAGGTCTCGTACTGGCCGAGGACGCGGGAGGCCAGGAAGGACAGCAGCATGCCCACTTCGACGCCGGTAACCTTGCCGCCGACGGCGCTCATGACCGCGCCGCCCGGGCTGTCGCCGCGCCGTTCCTGCATCTTGTCGAGCAGGGGCCTGAGGATTTCCCGGAAGCCGGCGACGTTGGCCCGGATCCAGCCCGCCCGGTCGACGACGAGGACGGGGGTGTCGTGCCCCTCCTCGGTGCCCAGCCGG
This sequence comes from Streptomyces sp. NPDC043685, assembly GCF_056436585.1. Lineage (NCBI taxonomy): Bacteria > Bacillati > Actinomycetota > Actinomycetes > Kitasatosporales > Streptomycetaceae > Streptomyces > Streptomyces sp. NPDC043685. The sequence continues at coordinate 69,273 of NZ_JBWKCH010000004.1, forward strand.
GTGAATCCGCGGACGTGTTCCTCCGACGCCTTGGCGTGCCGGCGCAGTTCCGCGACGACGGCCCTCGCCTCGTCGCGACTGACCTCGGGGCCCGGCCGTACGAGCCGGGTCGCGGTCGCGACCGCGAGATTCCAGTCGACCATGCCGGTTGAAGCACCACCGATGCTCGTCATGCGTCAACCGTACGTGAGCGCTCGCCGCTGGGGCAGGGCGGCGAGGGCCGGGGTGATGCGGGGTCCGTTCCCGGTCACCCGGTGCCGACGGGGCCGGGAAGGGCGTCGATGACCGTCAGCAGCGCGACGCCGAGGGCCGCACCCACCTTGTTCCACCCCGCCCGGTCGACCGCCCGGGGGGCGCGACGGGGTGGCCGGTAGCCATGGCCGCGACGGCCGGGCCAGGGCAGACACGGCCGGGCCCACTCCGGCAGCCGGAACGCCGATGGCCGGTGGCCGGACGGCCAAGCAGCGACGCCGGGCAGC
>NZ_JBWKCH010000004.1:69848-757316 GCF_056436585.1 Streptomyces sp. NPDC043685
AGCCAGTGGTCGGGCTGACGGGCGACGGCCGGACAGCCGGGCGCAGCCGATGGCCTGCTGGGCCACCGGCGGAAGTGGTCGCCAGGGCCGGGCCCGGACAGACGTGGCCGGGCTCACTCCGGCAGCCGGGCCACTGATGGCCGGTGGCCGGACGGCCAAGCAGCGACGCCGGGCAGCCAGTGGTCGGGCTGACGGGCGACGGCCGGACAGCCGGGCGCAGCCGATGGCCTGCTGGGCCACCGGCGGAAGTGGTCGCCAGGGCCGGGCCCGGGCAGACGTGGCCGGGATGACGCGGTAGCCGGAGCGCCGGGGGCCGGACGGTCAGGCGGCGACGGCCGGGCGGTCGGTGGGTGTGCCGTGGGGAGTCGGGGGCCGGGTCGCCGTCACCCGCAGCCGCATGCCGCCAGGGCCGTGGCGATGCGGTCCAGGGCCTGCTGGGTCGCCGCCCGGCGGCCCGGGTCCGTGTCGGCGGCCATGAACGCGAAGGCCAGCAGGCGGCCGTCCTCGTCGACCAGGGTGCCCGCGAGGGCGTGGACGCCCGAGAGGGTGCCGGTCTTGGCGCGGACGACGCCGGCCGCCCCGTCCGCGTAGCGGCCGGTCAGGGTGCCGGTGAAGCCGGCGACGGGCAGGCCGGTGAGGGCCGGGCGGAGCTCGGGGTGGGAGGGGTCGGCCGCCTTGGCGAGCAGCGCGGTGAGCAGGCCGGGGGACAGCCGGTCGGCGCGGTTCAGGCCGCTGCCGTCCTTGAAGGCGGCGCCCTTCAGGGGCAGGCCCAGCTTGCGCAGCCGCGCGCTGACGGCTTTCCCGGCGCCGGCGAAGTCGGCCCGGCCACCCGTGGCGATCGCGGTCTGACGGGCCAGGGCCTCGGCGATGTCGTTGTCGCTGTTGGTCAGCATGCGCTCGACGAGGGCGGACAGCGGGGGCGAGGAGACCGAGGCGAGGGTCTGGGCGCGTGTCGTGGCCTTGGAGGGGCCGGGGGCCGTGGCCTTGACGCCGTGGGACTTCAGGAAGTCGCCGAACCGGCGGGCCGCGTCCGCCGCCGGGTCCTCGACGCGGTCGACCGGGCCGCTGGTCGAGTCGTCGGTGCGGCCCTCGTCGGCCATCAGGGGGGTGACGCGGGCGAGGTTGCCGTCGACCCCGATCGGGTGCATTTCGTCGCCCGCGTAGAGGGTCGTGTCGTAGGACAGGGTCACCTCGCGGACGCCACGGTCGGCGAGGGCGGCGGCCGTGGAGGCGGCCAGGGTGCGCAGGCTCGCCGAGTCCCCGGCCTTCTCGCGGGCCGTGAGCGTGGGATCGCCGCCGCCGACCAGGACGACTTCCTTCGTGTCGGGTTCCAGCGCGGCGCGGGTGGTGAGGCGGTGGTCGAGGCCCATCGCGGACAGCGCGGCGACGGCCGTGGCGACCTTCGTGGTGGAGGCCGGGGTGAGCGCGGTGTCCGGGGCCCTGCCGAACAGGCGCCTGCCGGTGGTGACGTCGACGACCGCCCCGGCGGGCCGGGGGCCGAGGGCCGGGTCCTTCAGCAGCGGGGTGAGGGCGTCGGTGAGGGCTTTGCCGTCCGGGGCGGACTTCACGGTGCTGACGCCGCCGAGGCCGGTCAGCACCGGTCCGGCGCTGGGGGCGGGCCGGGGCCGGCCGGGCGCACCGGGGGCGCTGCCGTGATCTGTGCCACCCGGGCGGCCCAGGGCCACTGCCCGCTCCCGCTCGGCCGTACGCTGACCCGAGGAGTCCCAGGGACCGGCGGCGGTCACCACACCGGCCGCCAGTGCGAGACCGGCGGTGGCGGCCCCCGCGGTGTACTGCCAGGGCCGTGTGACCTGCGCGACCTGCGGTTTCCCGGCTGGTGCGAGCCGGGCGAGTCGTGGTTTCGTGGCCGCTGCGGCCCGGGCCAGGCGCGGTCGTACGGCATCCGCGAGCCGCACCACATGCGGTCTCGCGGCCCGCCAAGGCCTCAGCTCTGGCACGACCACCAGCCCCTTTCGCGATCACACACCTGCGTGAGGGACACTTAATCACCAGAACTATGTGTTGATCATGGAGGAGCCACCGGTGGAGTTCGACGTCACGATCGAGATTCCGAAGGGTTCGCGCAACAAGTACGAGGTGGACCACGAGACCGGTCGTATCCGCCTGGACCGGCGACTCTTCACCTCGACCGCCTACCCGACCGACTACGGCTTCGTCGAGAACACCCTCGGCGAGGACGGCGACCCGCTGGACGCGCTGGTCATCCTCGACGAGCCGACGTTCCCGGGCTGCCTGATCCGCTGCCGCGCGATCGGCATGTTCCGCATGACGGACGAGGCCGGCGGCGACGACAAGCTGCTGTGCGTGCCGTCGACGGACCCGCGCGTGGAGCACCTGCGGGACATCCACCACGTGTCGGAGTTCGACCGCCTGGAGATCCAGCACTTCTTCGAGGTCTACAAGGACCTGGAGCCGGGCAAGTCGGTCGAGGGCGCCGACTGGGTGGGCCGCACCGAGGCCGAGGCCGAGATCGAGCGGTCCTACAAGCGATTCAAGGACCAGGGCGGTCACTGACCCCCTCCCCTTGATGCTCACGGGCCGCACGCCTGCGTGTGCGGCCCGTTCGTCCGTCTGTGCGCATACTGAGCCTGTGGGGGGTACGAGGCTGACGTGTCGTACAGGGAGCGCCAGGCAGTGATGGACGCGGAGGACCGCAAGCCGAAGTCGGACGAGGCCAGGAGCGCCTTCCTGCCTCCGGCCGGGACCGGCGTCGACGGGGACATGTCGACGACGTCGGAGTTCGCGATCCCCGAGGGTCTGGCCCTGCACAGAGCGGCCGGTACGGAGTCCGAGACGACCTCCGAGTTCGCGGTGCCGCAGGGGCTGGACGTCCATGCGGCGCCCGCGGTGGAGCAGGAGGGGTCGGCGTTCACCCCGCCGAGCACGTACAGCGCGAAGCACCCTCCGACGGCCTTCACACCGCCGAGCGGGATCCCCGTGGTCAGTCTGACCAAGGACGTGCCCTGGCAGGACCGGATGCGCACGATGCTGCGCATGCCGGTGGCGGACCGGCCGGCGCCGGAGACGATCCAGCGCGGCGGCGATGAGAGCGGGCCCGCGGTGCCGCGCGTGCTCGACCTGACGTTGCGTATCGGCGAGTTGCTGCTGGCGGGCGGTGAGGGCGCCGAGGACGTGGAGGCGGCGATGTTCGCCGTCTGCCGGTCCTACGGCCTGGACCGCTGCGAGCCCAACGTCACCTTCACGCTGCTGGCCATCTCGTACCAGCCGTCCCTGGTCGAGGACCCCGTCACGGCGTCCCGCACCGTGCGCCGCCGGGGCACCGACTACACGCGGCTCGCGGCCGTCTACCAGCTGGTGGACGACCTCAGCGACGACGAGACGGCGGTCTCCCTGGAGGAGGCCTACCGGCGGCTGGCGGAGATCCGCCGTAACCGGCACCCCTACCCCGGCTGGGCGCTGACCGGGGCGAGCGGCCTGCTGGCGGGCGCGGCCTCCGTCCTGGTGGGCGGTGACGTGGTCGTGTTCGTCGCGGCGGCGCTGGGCGCGATGCTCGGTGACCGGCTGGCGTGGCTGTGCGCGGGGCGCGGGCTGCCGGAGTTCTACCAGTTCACGGTGGCCGCGATGCCGCCGGCCGCGATCGGGGTCGCGCTGACGCTGGGCCATGTCGACGTGAAGGCCTCCGCGGTCATCACCGGTGGGCTGTTCGCGCTGCTGCCCGGGCGGGCCCTGGTGGCGGGGGTGCAGGACGGGCTGACGGGCTTCTACATCACCGCGTCCGCGCGTCTGCTGGAGGTCCTGTACTTCTTCGTCGGCATCGTCGCGGGTGTGCTGCTGGTGCTGTACTTCGGCGTGCAGCTGGGAGCGCGGCTCAACCCGGACCAGGCGCTCGGCGCCTCTGACGACCCGGTGATGATGATCGGGGCGTCGATGCTGCTGTCCCTGGCGTTCGCGGTCCTGCTCCAGCAGGAACGATCCACCGTGGTGTGGGTGACCCTGAACGGCGGTGTCGCGTGGATCGTGTACGGCGCGATGCACTACGTGGGGGACATCTCGCCGGTGGCGTCCACGGCGGCGGCCGCGGGGCTGGTGGGGCTGTTCGGGCAGTTGCTGTCCCGGTACCAGTTCGCCTCCGCCCTGCCGTACACGACGGCGGCGATCGGGCCTCTGCTGCCGGGTTCGGCGACCTACTTCGGGCTGCTGGCCATCGCGCAGAACGAGATCGACGAAGGGCTGGTGTCGCTGTCCAAGGCGGTGGCGCTCGCCATGGCCATCGCCATCGGGGTGAACCTGGGTTCCGAGATCTCCCGGATGTTCCTGCGCATCGGGTCCGCGGAGAAGCGAAGGGCCGCCAAGCGCACCAGGGGCTTCTGATGGCGCGGGCGGCCGCGGACCGGCGGGGGACGTTCGCGGTTCAGTAACCGCCGTTGTACGGCTGCTGGTGACCGCCCTGCTGATGGCCGTAGCCCTGCTGCCGGTGACCGCCGCCCTGCTGCTGACCGTAGCCCTGCTGCTGATGGCCGTACCCCTGCTGGTGACCGCCGCCCTGCTGCTGGGGGTGGCCGTAGCCCGGGGTCTGCGGGTACTGGCCGTAGTACTGCTGCTCCTGGTGGCCGTTCTGCCGGCCGTACGGGGGCTGCTGCGGCTGCTGGTGGGGCGGCTGGTCCTGCGGGGTGATGCGGCGCAGCTGGGTGGTGGCGTCGTCCATGGCGGGGGGCTGCTGCCGCTCCGCGGGAGCCTGCGCCGCGGCGCGCTTCTTCTTCGAGCGGTCCCGCAGGTACTCGAAGATGATCGGCACGACGGAGAGCAGGACGATCAGCACGAGGATCGGCTCGACGTTCTTCTTGATGAAGTCGATCTGGCCGAGCCAGTAGCCCGCGAGGGTGACGCCGGTGCCCCAGGCGACGCCGCCGATGACGTTGTACGTGAGGAACGTGCGGTACTTCATGCGGCCGGCGCCGGCCACGATGGGGGCGAAGGTGCGCACGATGGGCACGAAGCGGGCCAGCACGATCGCCTTGGGACCGTACTTCTCCATGAACTCGTGGGCCTTGTCCAGGTTCTCCTGCTTGAAGAGCTTGGAGTTGGGACGGCTGAAGAGCTTCGGGCCCAGGAACTTGCCGATCATGTAGCCCACTTGGTCGCCGAGGACGGCGGCCAGCACGATCAGGGTGCAGACCAGCCACAGCGGCTGGCTGATGTAGGTGCCCTCGGCCACGAAGAGGCCGGCCGTGAACAGCAGGGAGTCGCCGGGCAGGAAGGCGAAGAGACCGGACTCCGCGAAGACGATGAGCAGGATCCCGGGCAGGCTGAACGTCGAGATCAGGTAGTCCGGGCTGAGCCACTCGGGGCCGAGCGCAAGCGTGGTCACGGGGATGTGGCTCCTGCTGCAGTGGGGGACGGGCGGGGCTGGCTGCCTCAAAGTATCAACGCAGCCGTCCCGGCCCGGGTTCCATGGGGGTACTCAGGATGCACCGTGGGCCGTCCCGGGCAAAGCTGTGGACCATGGGCATCGATGAATACGGCGGTGGACAGGGCCCCCGGCCCGACGTCCTCGTCGTCACCACGAACGACGTTCCCGGCTACCACGTGCGCGAGGTGATCGGTGAGGTCTTCGGCCTGACCGTGCGCTCCCGGCACCTGGGGAGCCAGATCGGCGCCGGGCTGAAGTCGATGGTCGGCGGCGAGCTGCGCGGGCTCACCAAGACCCTCGTGCAGACCCGCAACCAGGCCATGGAGCGACTGGTCGAACAGGCACGCGCACGGGGCGCCAACTGCGTCCTGGCGTTCCGCTTCGACGTGACGGAGGCGGCGGACGTGGGCACCGAGGTGTGCGCGTACGGCACGGCGGTGGTGATCGAGGACGCGCACATGGCGTGACACGGGCGCTGCCGACGGTAGCCGGAGACCCGCCGCGTGCCTGCCGGGAATCCGGCCGCCGTACCCGCTCGTCCGCCCTCGCTGCCGTTCCTCGTCAGCCTCGCGTCCGCCCGCTACCTGGCGGCGTTCGCGGCGGGGGCGAGGGCCGTGACGGTCTTGCCGGCCAGTTCCGCCCGCTTGTCGCTCTCGGCGAAGACGTACAGGAGCGCCGGGTGGGTGGCGCCGAAGGCCAGCACGAAACGGTTGAGGCCCATGAACTGCCCGATGCCGAGGTGGAACAGCGTCATCGAGCCGAGGAACGCCTTCGCCGCGGGCTTGGGCAGGACGAAGACCAGCGGGAAGGAGACCTCCGCGGCGACCGTCCCCCAGGTCACGAGCTTGCCCACGGTGGGGTACTTGTGCACCAGCCGGTACACGCGCTGGTCACCGTAGTTGCGCGTACGGATGACCCCGTTGAACGCCTCTCCGCTGAGCCACACCGGGGAGACGAGCTTGACCACGCCGGACGCGACATAGGAGATGGTCGTCTCCAGCGCGAGGGCCCGCATGGCCACGTCGCGGGCCTTGTCACCGTCCTTGAAGGTGCCGGTCGAGGCGAGGACGATGTTGATCACCTGCTGGAGCTGGTCGGCGCCGTCCCCGCCGAAGGGGGTGCGCAGCCGCCCGGCCGCGCCCGTCACCGCCAGGACGGCACTGCCCGCCGTACGCACGCCGCGCTTGTGGGCCCAGATCAGCGTCGCGGCGGAGGCACCCGCCTGCACCCCGTACAGGGCGACGGCCGCCTTCTTGGACTCCAGGGCGCGCGTCAGCCGGGGAAAGCGCTTGGCGAACCTGGGGCGCATGTTGGCCACCTGGCCGCTCAGCATTTCGCCCTCTTCGAACTTGCGCGACTGGCTCAGCATTTCCAGTGCGGAGACCAACGTGCCCAGCGAAGCCACTCGGCGTGCCGTGACCTCGGGCGGAGCGCTGAGGAACATGGATGGGTGCTCCCGACGGTGTGATGCGAGTACGGTTGATACGGCGAACGGCGGCACGGTATGCGTATCGGGCGTACCGTGCCGCCGCTTTCACAGGACGGAGCCGGCGATGCCGGTCAGCGTCGCCTGAGGGCCCGTCGGTCAGCCGGCGAGGTCGTTCGTGACCTCGTTCAGCGCGTAGGCGGTCGCGGCGGTCACCGCGACACCCTCCGGGGTGGCGAGGGCGGCCAGCGGGGTGAGCATGGTCGGGGTCGCGTCGTTGCCGATACGGCCCGGAGTCACGTCAGCCAGCTCGGTGTTGGCGAAATCAGCCACAACAGACATGGTTGTCCTCTTCCTGTCGGTGATGCGCGGAACAGTTCTCCGGCCGTTCGGCGGGAGGGCGCGGACTCACGCGGCACGAGGGTGCCGAGTGAGCTCGCGGCTTCCGGTCGAAAGGCTCGGGCCGCTCGTTCACGCGGGGATGCGCGACGGTGCCTCGGCGGGGGTGACGTCTCCGTCAAGGGGGAATTCCATGGAGACGAAGACGGGTTCGATCTGCCGGTCCTGCGGGCTGGTGGGGTACGAGTGCAGCAGCATGAACTGGCTGTGCGTGGCGCCCTCGGCGTGCGGCAGGTGCAGCTGGATGTAGCGCCCGAGCAGCCGGTATCCGGAGGCGGTCGTCACGGGGAGGACCGCCGATCCGAAGGCGACCGCGTGGGCGAGGGCGTGCTGGGTCGCGTCGAACAGGGCCTTCGGGCTCCGGTTGCGGGCGTTCCAGGCCAGCGCGTACCACGGCCGGTCCTGGACGATCGGGACCTCCGTCCACTCACCGGGCTTTCCGGCCGTGATGTCGCGGTATAGCAGGTGGTTGTCCTTGACGCCCGGGTTGGGCCCGAAGAAGCGCCAGTTCGGGGTGGGGATGCGCAGCTTCCCGCGCCGCAGCAGGCCGTCGAAGCGCTGCTCGGGGATCTGTGCCACGGCCGTGGCGACCAGCCATGCGGCCAGTGACGTCGTGACGGCTGCGGTCTTCACACGCTCGGTGTCCATCTTCGGGATCACGCCGGTTCCTCTTCCCGCACGGCGGCCTCGCCGACGATCCGGCGTGCCGTGGTGGACGGCCGCCACGACTCCCCGAGCGACTCGGAGGGCGGTTCGCCGGTGATCAGTTCCGTCACCTCTTCGGCGTGCTTGCGCACCGAGAGCAGGGACTCGTGGTCCGAGCCGGCCACGAAGTGATGCCGGCTGCGCTCGGAGATGACGGCCAGCCTGGCCTGGATCCCGGCGTGCAGGGTGTTGTCGCCGATGTTGTTCTCCGCCGTGATGACGGTCAACGGGCAGTCCAGGCGGGTCAGTTCCGGGTAGGTCTGGGCGTCGCGGTACTCCCGGTGGGCCGTGGCCCAGTTGCGCGGGGTGGCCAGGAACGCCCGGTGGCTCCGGTTGATCTCCGGACGGTACTGCTGGTGCGTGTTCATGGCCGGGCGGAAGACCGAAAGTCCCGTGGCGGCGAACACCTGCTCCATCATCATCCGCTGGTGGGACCAGCGGTCGACGTCGGTGCGGCGGGCATGGCGCAGGCTGACCACCTCGGTGGCGTCGATCATCACCACATGGGTCACGCCCCGCACCGCGCCCGGGTGCAGCGACGCGTAGGCCGCCACGAAATACCCGCCCAGGGAGTGCCCCGCCAGCACGACGGGAAGGTCGTCGATGTAGGTCTCGCGCAGTTCCTGCAACAGCTCGAAATGCGCCTCGAGGCCGTAGCGGGTGCCCGGGGTGCTGAGCCCATAGCCGGGGCGGTTGAAGCGTACGTATCCCATGTCCGCGGGAAGCGCGCGGCAGACCCAGTCCCAGTATTCCTGGGGTGCGCCCATTCCGTTGTCCAGCAGAACGGCTCGCTGCGCCTGCGGAGGAATATGGACGTCGACCTCGACGAGGCTGCCGTCCGGCCTTTCGTGCACCTGATAACGCCGCGCACGCTCGCGCGCACCGGTGAATCGGGTTACCGCACCGGTCAGAAGGCTTGCGCCGGCCAATCCAGCAATACCGACGGTAAACTGGCGTTCCAGAGACGCCACATTCCCTCCCCCGTGATGTGGAGTGACTGTCTGCCCGAAACACTAACAGGAGATCCCGGGCTCAATTAATGAGTTAATTGACCAGCCGTCCCGGGCGGACTCTGCCCCGGGGCTGCGGCGGACGGAGGGCGGCACTGCGGCCGTACTTGCGCAGTTCCAGGTAGAGTTCACCGATCGTTGTCTTCAGCATCGCGTTTTCTTTGGCCAGTTCGGCCATCCGGGATGCTTCCTCGGTGTCTTTTCCGCCTTCGCCGGCCAGGCCGTTACGGCCACCCTCAATAAACTGTCTCCGCCAGTTCGATACCGACTGTTCGGAGACTCCTGCTTCCCGTGCGGCCTCCGCCGCTGTCAGGTCACCGCTCATCACCCGGACCACCAGGCCGAGTTTCTTGTCCACCGGAAGTACTGGCGGACGCCCCATGTGCAACCCCCTTATGGCCAACCGTGTGCAGTGTCTGGTGCGCTCAGCGCTTGAGGTAGCAGCAGATGAACAGGGGTGCCTGCTCGCTGTAGGGGGTGCCGTCCCAGCGGGACATGCGGGACTCGGGCTCAAGACCGGCCGCGCGGGCGTAGCCGTCGACGTCGTCCGGGGTGGTCAGCCGGGTGAGTTCACTGCCGACCCGGGTGGCGCCGTCACTCTGGTACAGGATGTGCGAGCACTGCCACAGACCGCCGTCCAGCAGGGTGGAGTGGGTCTGCACACCGGTCCCGGGCTCCGGGTAGGGCACGAAGTACGAGGTGCGGGCCAGGCCTTCGTGCAGTCGCACGATCGCCGGCTTGTTGTGCGTCTCGATCACCAGCCGGCCGCCGGGGACCAGGAGGTCGGCGGCGCGCCGGACGGCCCGCTGCTGGTCCTCGGCGGTGGTGAGGCAGGACAGGGTCGCACATACGGAATACACCATTCCGTAGCGGGATTCCGAGGTGTAGGAGCGGATGTCCCCGTGCACCGGGGTGACGTCCCCGCCGTCCTTCAGCTTGACGCGCAGCGCGTCCAGCATCTCGGGTGAGGAGTCCACGCCGGTCACCTGGCCGACGCTCCGGGAGAGCGGGATGGCGATCCGCCCGGTGCCGACTCCGAATTCAAGGGTTCCCAGTTCGGGAGCGGGATGGCGGTCGCGCAGTCCCGCGACGGCCTCCGCGGTGAGTCTGTCGTCCGGGATGAGCCGGTCGTACCAGCCATCGAACTGTCTGCCGTAGCCTATGTCGTCGACTCCGGTATCCACAGATATTCCCCCTCATGCTGTCCCCACTGCCTTACCGATGGGAGCGCCATGAAGCCGAGGAGCTGGAACCGGGTACAACAAGATGCCGGCTGCATCGGTCGCGGAAGGACCGCGACCACCCGCGTGATTGGTCAAACATCAGCGGTAACGCCTCAACGGGGCCGGTGGGGCGGCCTTCGTTACCTCCACCGTACCAAACCGGTTATCAACGGATCCATCGATTTTCCGGGCCGAATTCGTCACATCGGGTTGCGGCAGCGAGAGTTGAAGGACATGGCAGATCAGCGGGGCTCCCGATTAGCCGGGGCGTCCGAATTCGAGTGTCGACGGGTCGAACGTCAAGTCGGGCGCATCATATATCCCGAAACAATGACGGAGAGCGGAAAGAGCGGACAGGTATCCAGACATTCCGTGCACACTGGGACCCGGCGGGGTGGCCGAGGAGCACAGGAAGACGCCCGGCAGCGGCGTGCGGTAGGGGTCCAGGCGCGGTACGGGCCGCGCGATGCTCTGGTAGAGCGTCATCGCTCCCGAACCGATGTCCCCGCCCACGTAGTTGGGGTTGTACGCCTCGTACTCCGCGGCGGCGACGGAACGGTGGGCGACCACGGTGTCCGAGAACCCCGGGGCGTACCGCTCGATCCGTGCCCGGACCAGGTCGTAGGGGTCGGTGGGGTCGCCGTGGGGCACGTGCGCGTACGCCCACACGGGGCGCTTGCCCGGCAGGGCCCGCCCGGGGTCGGCCACCGCCGGGTCCACCACGAGGACGAACGGCTCCTCGGTGCGCTCACCGCGGGCGTTCGCCGTCTCCTGGCGCACCATCTCCGCGTGCGTGCCGCCCAGATGCACCGTTCCGGCACGGCCCACCGCCGGGTCGGCCCAGGGGATCGGCTCGGAGACCAGGAAGTCGACCTTGGCGGCGCCCGGGCCGTAGCGGAACCGCCGCAGAGCGCGCGCGTAGCCGGCCGGCAGCCGGTCGCCCGCGAGGGCCAGCACACCCTTGGGGCTGGTATCGAGCAACACCGCGCGGGCCCCGCGCAGTTCGGCCAGGTCGGCCACGTGGTGCCCGGTGTGGAAGACGCCGCCGTGCGCCGTGATGTCGTCGGCCAGCGCCTGTGCGATCCGGCCGCTGCCACCGCGCGGCAGCGGCCACCCGGTCCCGTGGGCCAGGTGGCCCAGCAGCATGGCCACCCCGGCGGACGCCACGCTCGGCAGCTTGCCGAGCGCGTGCGCGGCGACACCGGTGAGCAGGGCGGGCGCCTCCTCGCCCCGGAAGCGCGCCGCGCCGAGCGGACCCGCGTGCAGGGCCACCCGGCCCGCCAGCAGCACGGCCGCCACGGGGTCGCGCGGCAGCCGGCGCTGCCCGGAGAGGACGAGGTCGACGACCGCCGCGCTGTGGTCGAGCAGCGGCCCCATCAGCCGGCGCCACCGGGGCCCGTCGGCGCCCAGGTGCTCGCAGGTCCGCTCCAGGGACCGGTAGGCCAGGGCGGCGCGCCCCCCGTCCAGCGGATGGGCGTAACTGATCTCGGGCTGAAGGAGCTCGACCCCGCGGGCCGGCAGATCGAAGGCCCGGAAGAACGCGGAGGCGGCGGCCATGGGGTGGACGGCGGAGCAGAGGTCGTGCACCACGTCGGAGTCGAAGAGCGAAGCGGTGCGCAGCCCTCCCCCGATGGTCTCGGCCGCCTCGTGCAGCTCCACGCGCAGACCGGCCCGGGCCAGGACGACACCGGCCGCGAGGCCGTTGGGTCCGGTGCCCACGATGGCGACGTCGGTGGTGCTCACCGCTGCTCCTCACTGTCGACGGGCCGAAGCCGCAACGTCTGCTCGGCGAACCCGGTGAACGGCGACCGGCCGGCGGCGACGGGGGGCGCGGGCGCGGGAGCCCACGCTTCCCCCGGCCCGGGGCGAGTCGCCGGGGCGGCGGGGCCGGGCCCGGCATGCAGCTGGGAGCCGGCCAGGCGCCGGTAGAGCTCGTCGCGCTCCATCAGGTCCCGGTGCACGCCGACGGCCCGGACCCTGCCTGCCTCCATCACCACGATCTGTTCGGCGTCGATCACCGTGGAGATGCGGTGGGCGATGGCGATGACCGCGCACCGCCGGGAGACCCGGCGCAGCACCTCTCGGAAGTCCCGCTCGGAGTCGGAGTCCAGGTTGGAGGTGGCCTCGTCGAGCAGCATGACCGCGGGCCGCTGGAGCAGTGTGCGGGCGATGCACAGGCGTTGGCGCTGCCCTCCGGACAACCCGCTGCCCTGGTCGCCGAGTTCGGTGTCGAGGCCGTGCGGGAGCCGGGCGATCACCGAGGCGAGTCCGGCCATCTCCATCGCTTCCCGGATGGCGTCCTCACCGGCGTGCGGATGGGCGTAGGTCAGGTTCTCCCGGATGGTGCCGCGCAGGGCCGTGCTGTCCTGCTGGACGTAGCCCACCAGCCCCCGGACGGTGTCGAGGGGAAGCGCCTGGACGTTCCGCCCGCCGAGCCGGACCTGTCCGCCGTCCACCGGGTAGAAGCGTTCGATCAGCTGGAACAGGGTGGTCTTGCCCGCGCCCGACGGTCCGACCACCGCCGTCAGGCCGCGCGTGGGCACGCTGAACGAGACACCGTCGAGGACCTGCGTCCGCTCCGCCTCCCGGCCCCGCCGGTAGGCGAAGCGGACGTCATGGAACTCCACCGCCGGCCCATGCGGGGCCAGTTGCGCGAGGGGCGCGGTGCCCGCCGCACCGGCCGGGACGTCGTCCTCCTGGGGAAGGCGCGCGAGTTCGTCCACGCGCTGGATGGCGGCCCGGCCCTGGACGAGCTGGCCCACCCCCATGAAGAGCATGACCAGCGGGGACACCAGCTGGAACAGGTACATGATGAACGTGGTCAGACTGGCCATGTCCATCTCGCCGCGGGCCACCCAGGCCATCCCGACGCCCACGACGACGGCCAGGGCGCCCTGGGTCCCGACGTTCATGGACGGCATCAGCAGGGCGTTGAAGGCGTTGACCCGGATGCCCGAGCGCCGTGTCATGCCGGCCAGCTCGCCGATGCGCGCGGCCTCACGGGACTCGGCGCGGGAGGCCTTCACGGTGGGCAGCGCGGACAGCACGCGCTGGATGCCGGCGGCGAAGGCCCCCGTGTCGTCGCGGTTGCGCAGAGCGGCCTTGCGCAGCTTCCGCGCGAGGGTGACGGACAGGACACCGGCGACCGCCAGGCAGCTCATGGTGATGGCCGTCAGCCACAGATCGGTGAGGCACATCAGCACGACACCGCCGATGACGGTGGCGCCGCTGACGATCAGCTGGGCGAGGCTCTGGGCCAGGGCGATCCTCGCCAGTGAGGTGTCGGTGACGGTGCGGGTGAAGATGTCGCCCTGGGATTCCCTCCCGAACGCCGTGAGATCGGCGCGCAGAAGCCGCCCGACCAGGATCTCGCGGACGTCGAAGACGATGTTCTCCCCGGCCCGCCCGATGACGTAGGCCTGGAGGGCGGAGAAGAGCGCGCCCGCGCAGAAGAGGCCGACGAGCTGGACGACGGGGCCTCGCATCGAGGCTCCCGCGCCCGCCGCCTCGATCAGGTTGCCGATGGCCCAGGGCTGGGTGAGGGAGGCGGCCACTCCCAGCAATCCGAGCAGCACGCCCGTGAGCAGCAGCCCGGTGTGCTGGCGGGCGACGCTCGCCACCGACTGCGCGCCGTTCGCTCTTCGGGCCTGCGGGCTCGCCTCTTTCCCGTGATCCGTCCCGTGACTCGCCATCAGCGCTCCCCCCGCTTTGCCGACGGTCACACCCCTCGGCACACGCTGGAAGACAGCTCTGCCGCACGAGTCCCGTCGTCAAGGCGTTCGAAGCTAACACGCTCGTCCGGCCTCAACTTATAAGTAAATTGACCGGCGATCGGCCCCTCGGCGCAGGACGGGAAAGAGGCGGGCGGATGTCCGCAACTTAAGCGCTCTCCCTTTTGCGTGACCCTTACCCGGCGCTGTGGCGGTCCGCGTTCGCCACGATCGCGTCCCGCAGGTGCTCGGCGAGCCCCGGGCGCATGGCGTCGTAGAACGCCGTGAAGCGCTCGTCGGAGACGTACATCTCGCCGAGGCAGCGGTGCAGTTCGTAGGAGCACTCGTAGAACGACGCGCAGATGTGCTGCCGGTGCTCCTCGGCCAGGGCCATGGCCGCCTCGCCGGTGGGTGGCTCGCCCGCCGCCATCAGGGCGACGTAGCGCTCGCCCCAGTCGGCGGCCTCGGCCTGGATGCGCTGCCAGTCCTCCTTCGTGTAGCTCGCGGTGCGGCGCTGCGACTCGGCGTACTCCTCGGTGCCGCCCCAGCGTTCCCGCACCTCCTCGTCGTACTGCTCCGGGTCGTTGTCCCCGAAGACCTCGAACTTCTCCTCGGGCGTGAGGTTGAGTCCCATCGTGCGTGCCTCCATGGCCTGCTCCACGGCCGCCGCCATCTTCCGCAGCTTCTCGATCCGGGCGGTCAGCAGTTCGTGCTGCCGGCGCAGGTGTGCGCGCGGGTCCGCGTCCGGGTCGTCGAGCAGGGCGGCGACCTCGTCGAGCGGAAAGCCGAGCTCCCGGTAGAACAGGATCTGCTGCAACCGGTCGAGGTCGGCGTCACTGTAACGCCGGTGTCCCGCCGGGCTGCGTTCGCTCGGGACGAGCAGGCCGATGTCGTCGTAGTGGTGCAGCGTGCGCACCGTGACGCCGGCGAAGCCCGCGACCTGTCCTACGGAGTAGCTCACTACCGCTCCCTTCTTCTTCCGTGCTCCACGGTCGGGCCTCACGCCGCGTGAGGTGCAAGCGTGTTTCCCGTTTGTACCGTTTGATCCGCTTATCGTGGGCCCGTGGTCCAGGACACCGAAGAGCGGGCATCCTCCGTCACCCCGTCGACTCCCGCGCGCGCCCTGCTCCCGGCGATCCTGCCCGCCCTCGCCGTGGGGGTGATCTCCAGCCTGATCCTGGTGGGGGTCAGTGCCGCCGCCGAGGAGCTCCAGGACGTGCTCTGGCAGACCGTGCCGGACGCGCTCGGCGTCGGCCGGTACTCCGTGACGTGGATGTTCGTGATGCTCGTCGGGACCGGCGTCGCGGTCGGTCTGGTGGTGTGGAAGGCGCCCGGACACGCGGGCCCGGACCCGGCGACCGTCGGTCTGGACGCACCCGTCCTGCCGCCCGCCGTGCTGCCGGGGCTGCTGCTGGCGACCGTGCTGATGCTGGCCGGCGGGCCCAGCCTCGGTCCGGAGAACCCGATCATCGCCGTGAACGTCGGGCTGGCGGTCTGGCTGGGCGGCCGGGCCGTGCCGCGCGCGCCGGGCCGGATCTGGCCGGCCCTGGCGGAGGCGGCGACGCTCGGGGCGCTGTTCGGCACGCCCGTGGCGGCCGCCCTGGTGATCTCCGAGGTGCTGGCCCGGCAGGAGACGCGCGGCCTGCTCTGGGACAACCTCTTCGCGCCGCTGACCGCCGCAGCGGCCGGCGCGCTGACCGCCTCCCTGCTGGAACACCCGAGCTTCGACCTGGACCTGCCGTCCTTCGGGCGCCCCGGCTGGGCCGACCTGCTGGCGATGGTCGTGGTCGCCTGCGTGGGCGCGCTGCTCGGCATGTGCGCCGTGCGGGCGCTCCCGTACGTGCACGGGGCGTTCCGGCGGTTGCGGCACCCGATGCTGATGCTCCCGGCCGGCGGTGCCGTGCTTGGCGCCCTCGCGGCCCTGGGCGGACACCTGACGCTGTTCAAGGGGCTCGACGAGATCGCCGAGCTGGCCCGCGACCCGGACGGCCGCTCGGCCGGGGAGTACGCCCTGCTGACCCTGGTGAAGCTGGCCGCGCTGCTGGTCGCCGCGTCCTCGGGGTTCCGCGGCGGGCGCATCTTCCCGGCCGTGTTCATCGGCACCGCCCTCGGTCTGTGCGCCCACGCCCTGGTGCCCGGGGTGCATGCCTCGGTGGGCGTCTCGGCCGGGGTGCTCGGGATGCTGCTGGCGATCACCCGGCAGGGCTGGGTGAGCCTCTTCGTCGCCGCGGTCCTGGTCGCCGAGCCCGGGATCCTCGCCCTGCTCTGCGTCGCCTCGCTCGGGGCCTGGCTGCTGGTGACCGGCCGGCCGCAGATGCAGCTGCGGGAGGACGGCACCCCCGTCCGCTGAAGCCGTCCCCTCTCGACCCCACCCCCCGGAGGCACCCATGCCGCTTCACGAAGGATCCCCCCGGCCCGGCGAACGCCGTCTGTCCGTCAACCCCTTCTACGGCCCGGCCAACCCGCTCGGCGACATGGCCGAGGCCCCGCCCACCCACCGGCTCCCGGACCAGCCCATGGCCCCGGCGACCGCCCACCAGCTGGTGCGCGACGAGCTGATGCTCGACGGCAACGCGCGGCTGAACCTCGCCACCTTCGTCACCACCTGGATGGAACCCGAGGCGGGGGTGCTGATGGCGGAGTGCCGGGACAAGAACATGATCGACAAGGACGAGTACCCGCGCACCGCCGAGCTGGAGCGGCGCTGCGTGGCGATGCTCGCCGACCTGTGGAACGCGCCCGACCCGGCGACCGCCGTCGGGTGCTCGACGACCGGGTCGAGCGAGGCGTGCATGCTCGCCGGCATGGCGCTGAAGCGGCGCTGGGCGAAACGCAACGCCGACCGCTACCCCGGGGCCCGGCCCAATCTGGTGATGGGCGTCAACGTGCAGGTCTGCTGGGAGAAGTTCTGCAATTTCTGGGAGGTGGAGGCCCGGCTGGTGCCCATGGAGGGCGAGCGCTTCCACCTCGACCCGCGGGCCGCCGCCGAGCTGTGCGACGAGAACACCATCGGGGTCGTCGGCATCCTCGGCTCCACCTTCGACGGCTCCTACGAGCCGATCGCCGAGCTGTGCGCCGCGCTGGACGCGCTGCACGAGCGGACCGGGCTCGACATCCCCGTGCATGTCGACGGGGCGTCGGGCGCCATGGTCGCGCCGTTCCTCGACGAGGACCTGGTGTGGGACTTCCGGCTGCCGAGGGTGGCGTCGATCAACACCTCGGGGCACAAGTACGGGCTGGTCTACCCGGGCGTCGGCTGGGCGCTGTGGCGGGACGCGGACGCGCTGCCCGAGGAGCTGGTCTTCCGGGTGAACTACCTGGGCGGGGACATGCCGACGTTCGCCCTGAACTTCTCCCGGCCGGGCGCGCAGGTCGTGGCGCAGTACTACACGTTCCTGCGGCTGGGCCGGGAGGGCTACCGGGTCGTCCAGCAGGCCGCGCGGGACGTGGCCGTGAAGCTGTCCGCGCGGGTGGCGGCGCTCGGTGACTTCCGGCTGCTGACCCGGGGCGACGAACTGCCGGTGTTCGCCTTCACGACCGCGCCGGACGTCACGGCGTACGACGTCTTCGACGTGTCGCGGCGGCTGCGCGAGCACGGCTGGCTGGTGCCCGCTTACACCTTCCCGGAGAACCGTCAGGACCTGTCCGTGCTGCGGGTGGTGTGCCGCAACGGCTTTTCCGCCGACCTCGCCGACCTGCTCGCCGAGGACCTGGAACGGCTGCTGCCGGACCTGCGCCGGCAGCCGCGCCCGCTGACCGAGGACAAGGGCGCGGCGACCGGCTTCCACCACTAACGGCTCAGGCGGGCGAACCTGCGCACCGCCAGCGGGAAGAACACCGCCAGCAGCGCCAGGGGCCAGACGACCGCCGCCCAGACGTGCCCGGACTGCGTGCCGGGCACGTCGAACAGGTCCCGTACGGCGGTGGCCGTGTGGGACATCGGGTTCCACTCGACGGCCGTGCCCAGCCAGCCGGGCATGGAGCCGGGCGTGGCCAGGGCGTTGGAGAGGAAGCCGACCGGCCAGACCAGGATCTGCACGGCCTGGACCATCTCCGGTTTCCCGGCCACCAGCGCCAGGTGGATGCCGATCCACAGCATGGCGAACCGGAACAGGAGCAGCAGTCCCACGGCTTGGAGGAGGGCCACCGGGCCTCCTCCCGGCCGCCAGCCGAGCGCGGCGCCCACGCCGATGAGCACGGCCAGGGCCAGCGCGGACTGGAGCATGTCGGCGGCCGAACGGCCCACCAGCACGGCCCCGTCGGCCATCGGCATCGACCGGAAGCGGTCGATCACGCCCTTGCCGAGGTCCTGTGTGACGGCGAGCATCGTGCCCTCCAGGCCGAAGGCCATGGTGAGCGCGAGCATGCCGGGGATCAGGTAGTCGCGGTACGCGCCGCTCACGCCCCGGCCGCCGCCGACCAGGTAGCCGAACATCAGCAGCAGCATCACCGGGAAGACCAGGCCGACGACCAGCTGCGCCGGCTGTCGTCCCCAGCGGGCCAGTTCGCGGCGGGTCATGGTCCAGGAGTCGGTCAGTGCGTGGGCGCTCACGCGGCCTCCTTCACCCGGCGGTCGTCTCCGGTGATGTGCAGGAACACCTCGTCCAGCGTCGGACGGCGCAGAGCGACGTCCTCCGCCTCGATCCCGGCCTCCTCGAGGGCCCGTACGACTCCGAAGAGCGCCTCCATGCGGTCGGTGACCGGGGCGCTCAGCAGCCGGCGGTCGGCATCCACGCTGACCCCGGTGAGGGGCAGCAGGGCGACGGCCGCGCCGAGTCGGCCGGCGTCGCGCAGGACCACGTCGATGCGATCGCCGCCCGTCCGCGCCTTCAGCTCGTCCGGCGTGCCCTCGGCGATGACCCGGCCGGCGTCCACGACCGAGACGCGGTCGGCGAGCTGGTCGGCCTCCTCCAGGTACTGGGTGGTGAGCAGGACCGTCGTACCGCCGTCGGTCAGGGAGCGCACGGAGGCCCACACCTCGGCGCGGCCGCGCGGGTCGAGTCCGGTGGTGGGTTCGTCCAGGAACAGCACCTCCGGCTCGGTGATCAGGGAGGCGGCGAGGTCCAGACGGCGCCGCATGCCACCGCTGTACCGCCTAACCGCTTTGCGGCCGGTGCCGGCCAGGCCGAAGCGCTCCAGGAGCTCACCGGCACGCGCGCGTGCCCCTCTGGTGCCCAGGTGGTGCAGCCGGCCGAAAAGCTCCAGGTTCTGCCGGCCCCCGAGCTCCTCGTCGAGCGCGGCGTGCTGGCCGAGCAGGCCGATGCGCGACCGCACGGCGTACGCCTCGCGCACCACGTCGTGCCCCGCGACCCGGACCCGGCCCGCGTCCGGCCGCAGCAGGGTGGACAGGATCCTCACCAGGGTGGTCTTGCCCGCGCCGTTCGGGCCGAGCACCCCGTGCACCGTGCCGCGCGCGACCGTCAGGTCGAGCCCGTCCAGCGCCTTCTTGTCGCCGTACGTCTTCTCCGCGCCTTCGACGGTGATCGCCGTGTCGATCATGAGCCCCCCCGCTAGTCAAACTTGACTACAAGGCCGAGAGTAAGCGAGCCGAAGCCATTCGTCAAACTTGATTAGTCCGCATCCCCGGGGTGCCGCTCCCCCGTCGCGTAGGGGTTCTCCTCGCCGTCGGCCAGGACCCCGACGAACGGGTCGCCCTCGCCGGCGAAGGTGTAGGCGCCGCCCTCGACGCGTGCGACGAGACCGCGGGTCCACTCGGCCTCGGAGTCGGCGGTGTGCACCCACATGTTCATGATCTCGCCGATGTGGCCGAGCTGTTCGGGCCCCTCCTCGGGCACGTAGTGCTCCAGGACGGAGGTCCGCCACTGCTCGATGCGCAGGATCCGCTCCTTCAGCAGCGCGACCGCCTCCCCCCGGGGCAGGTCCACGATGAAGCCGACGGCGGCCGTCTTCATGTCCCCGCGCTGGTCGTAGGTGACCAGCGCCTCACGCAGCAGCCGGAAGTACTCCTCGGTGCCCTGCCCGGTGATCTCGTACTCCGTGCGCGGCGGGCCGCCGGCCGTCGACGGGGCGATCTCGTGCGCGTGCAGCAGGCCCTGCTTGGCCAGCTGCTTCAGGGCGTGGTAGATCGAGCCGGGCTTGGCGGTGGACCACTCGTGCGCGCCCCAGTACTCCAGGTCGTTGCGCACCTGGTAGCCGTGGGCGCGGCCGTGCATACGGACCGCGCCGAGCACGAGGAGGCGGATGGTTGACATGCGGTCCAGGTTATGGCCCGGCCACGACCCGCTGCTCCTCGGCCACCAGTTCGAATGCCGTCCTGCCGTCCAGCGACTCGCGGATGATGTCGGCGTGTCCGGCGTGCCGGGCCGTCTCGCGGATGAGGTGCAGGCAGAGCCAGCGGTGCGAGACCCGGCCGTCCGGCGGGAACCAGGGCTGGGCCGGCAGCGCGAAGGTGTCGTCCAGGCTCGGGACCGAGCGGATGTAGGCCTCCGTCTCGGCGGCGACCTTCTCCCAGTACGCCAGCTGCGACGCGACGGTCTCGCCCTCGACCAGCTCGAAGCACTCGTGCCAGTTGCTCTGGTCCCGCACCACGGCCGGCGGCTCGCCCTTGGCCAGGGAGACCCACATCTGCTCGACCTCGGCGACGTGCTTGACCAGCCCGGCCAGGGACAGCTCACTGGCGCTGGGGCGGGAAGCCGCCTGCTCGTCCGTCAGCCCGAGCACCGCCCGCCGGACGCCCCCGCGCTGCTCGGCGATGAAGGACAGGAGGGCTCCGCGCTCGTCGCCGTGCGCCTCAGCCGGAACGTGAGTGACCATGACCGCCGCCTTTCACCGGTCCGGGGGCCTTTCCCCCTGACAACGACCACGCTACGGACCCTTGCGGTCAGCTTCTGTCCGCAAGGTCCGGCGTGCCGGGCGAAGGCGCGGAAGACCTAGAACGGGAAGCCGCTGCGGCCGTGCTGCACCGAGATCCACTTGGTCGTCGTGAAGGAGTCCAGCATCGTGTCGCCGTTGAGCCGGCCGATGCCCGAGTGCTTCTCGCCGCCGAACGGGACGATCGGCTCGTCGTGCACGGTGCCGTCGTTCACGTGGAACATGCCCGTGTCGATCTGCCGGGCGAAGGCGACGCCCCGCTCGATGTTCCCGGTGTGCACGGCACCGCTCAGCCCGTACGGGGTGTCGTTGACGAGGCGGACGGCCTCCTCCTCGCCGTCGAACGGGACGAGGAAGGCGACCGGGCCGAAGACCTCCTGGCGCAGCAGCGCCGAGTCGGCGGGCACGTCGGTCAGCACGGACGGCTCGACGAGGTTGTCGCTCCGCCCGCCGCGCACCAGGGCCGTGGCACCCTCCGCGAGGGCCTGCTCGACCACACCGGAGACGGCGTCCGCCTGAGAGGAGTTGATGACCGGGCCGATGACGGTCTCCGGGTCGCGCGGGTCGCCCGTCTTGAGGGACTTCACCTTGGCGACGAACTTCTCGGTGAACTCGTCCGCGATCGACCGGTCCACGAGGATCCGGTTGGCGGCCATGCAGACCTGGCCCTGATGGACGTACCGGCTGAAGACGGCCGCGTCGACCGCGTAGTCGACGTCGGCGTCGTCGAGGACCACCAGCGCGCTGTTGCCGCCCAGTTCGAGCACCGAGCGCTTGAACAGCCGGGCGCAGACGGTCGCGACGTGCCGGCCGACCGCGTCCGAGCCGGTGAAGGAGATGACCTTGGGGACCGGGTGCTCGATGAAGGCGTCGCCGATCTCCGCGATGTCGGTGATGACGACGTTCAGCAGACCGCCGGGCAGCCCCGCGTCCTCGAAGAGCTTCGCGACCAGGGAACCGCCGACGACCGGGGTGTTCTGGTGCGGCTTGAGCACCACGGCGTTGCCGAGCGCGAGCGCCGGGGCGACGGACTTGATCGACAGCAGGAACGGGAAGTTGAAGGGGCTGATCACGCCCACGACACCGACCGGCACGCGGTAGACGCGATTCTCCTTGCCGTCCACCGGTGAGGGGATGATCCGGCCCTCGGGGGCCAGCGCCAGATGGACCGCCTCGCGCAGGAACTCCTTGGCGAGGTGCAGCTCGAAGGCGGCCTTCAGACGGGTGCCGCCGAGCTCGGCGACGATGGCCTCGGAGATCTCGGCCTCGCGCTCCTCGATCAGGCGCAGCGCCTTCTCGAAGACCGCCCGGCGGGCGTAGGGGTTGGTCGCCGCCCACTGCTTCTGGGCGCGGGCGGCGGCCCGGTACGCCTGATCGACCTCGTCGGCCGTGGCTATGGTGATCGACGCCAGCTTCTCGCCGTCGTACGGGTTGAAGTCGATGATGTCCCAGGAGCCGGTACCCGGGCGCCACTCACCGTCGATGTACTGCTGTGCAAGGTCGGTGAAGCAGGACGACGACATGTGTGACCCCTCGATCCCTGGCAGGCCTCTGATCGCGCCTTCACGATCTGATCACACGTCATCGTACTGATGTTTCAGGCGAGTTGAAGGGGTCCTTCGGGCCTTCAGGAGAGCTGGAGGAGCCCCCGCAGGACGTCCCGGCTCTCCGAGGGGCCCGGGCTCTCGCTCTGGAGCTCCTTGAGCGCCCTCTCGTACTGCGCGACGTCCTCGGCCTTGTCCAGGTACAGCGCGCTGGTGAGCTGCTCCAGGTACACCACGTCCGACAGGTCGGACTCCGGGAAGCTGAGGATCGTGAACGCGCCACTTTCGCCGGAGTGACCGCCCATGCTGAACGGCACCACCTGGAGGCGCACGTTGGGCCGCTCGGAGATGTCGATGAGGTGCTGGAGCTGGCCGCGCATCACCGCGCGGTCGCCGTAGGGGCGGCGCAGGGCGGCCTCGTCCAGGATGATGTGGAAGTCGGGAGCGCGCTCGTCGACGAGGTGCTTCTGACGCTCCAGACGCAGCGCGACCCGGCGCTCGACGTCGGCCTCGCTCGCGCCCTGCATGCCCCGCCGGACCACCGCGTGGGCATACGCCTCGGTCTGCAGCAGTCCGTGCACGAACTGCACCTCGTAGGCCCGGATCAGCGACGCCGCGCCCTCCAGGCCGACGTAGGTCGGGAACCAACTGGGCAGCACGTCCGAGTAACTGTGCCACCACCCCGCGACGTTGGCCTCTTTCGCCAGGGACAGCAGGGAGGCGCGCTCCTGCTCGTCCGTGATGCCGTACAGGGTCAGCAGGTCCTCGACGTCTCTGGTCTTGAAGCTCACCCGGCCCAACTCCATCCGGCTGATCTTCGACTCGGAGGCGCGGATCGAATAGCCCGCCGCCTCGCGCGTGATGCCCCGCGCCTCACGCAGTCGCCTGAGTTGTGATCCGAGCAGCATGCGCCGCACCACCGATCCCGGCTCTCCCGCGCTCACGTTCGCCAGCCTCCCCAACGTCTCCAGGGGCCGCAGTCTGCCACTAAAACACTCCGAGCAGTACTCGTCCGGTTACGGAAACGGAATCCAGTCGGTCGGCGCTCGCGCGGGGGAGCAAGAAAGAGGCAAGCGAACGACCAAAGGGAGACGCGAAGATGACGGAAAAATTGGCCAACAAGCGGTACGGGACGTCGCAATCCGGTCACGTGCACGTGCATCTGCCCTTGCATCTGCTGTACGCATCCGAAACCATGGTGCCGCACCACCGCCGCATCGCACCGACCGCGAATTCCCGGGAGTGCCTCGCATGGGGACGAATGGATCGACCATGCTCGAGCCGTTACGGCAGGGCCTTCCGCCGCTGGATCCCGCGGCCGTGTCCGACGCCGCCTCCTGCGCCCTTCCCGCCCGCTACGAAGCGGTGCGCGAGGCACGGCGGTTCACCCGAAAGACCCTCGACCGGTGGGACATGGGCGACCGGTTCGACGACGTCTGTCTGGTGGTCTCGGAACTCGTCACCAACGCCCTGCGGCACGGTCTGCCGGCGAACAGCGCGTGCGCCGGGGGCCGTGAGGCTCCCGTACGGCTGCACCTGATGCGGTGGACCGAGCGGCTGGTGTGCGCGGTGCGCGACCCCAGTCACGACAGTCCGGTGGCCCGGGAGAGCGACGACTTCTCGGCCGAGTCGGGCCGCGGGCTGTTCCTCGTCGACTCCTTCAGCGACAGCTGGGGCTGGCATCCGCTCGCGGGCGCGCTCGACGGCAAGGTGGTCTGGGCGCTGTTCCGGCTGCCGCGCTCCGGTACCCGGCCGCACGGGGAATGAGACACCGCGGCGCTTTCTCGCGCCGCGGTTCTACGCGCGTCACCGCGCGGCGCACACCTGACGGCCCTGCGGATGCAGGGCCTTCATCCCACCAGGTGGTCGAACTCACCGTCCTTCACCCCGAGCAGCATCGCCTCGATCTCCGCACGGGTGTAGACCAGCGCGGGGCCGTCGGGGAAGCGCGAGTTGCGGACGGCCACGTCTCCGCCCGGCAGCCGGGCGAACTCCACGCACGAGCCCTGCGAGTTGCTGTGCCGGCTCTTCTGCCAGGCCACACCGTGCAGCCCGGCGGCCGCCATACCGTTGTACACGTCGTGGTCCACAGGTCGCTCCCCGGTGGTGCACTGGCTGGTGTGGCCATTGATGCAGTGGTCAACTGACCCGGATCATAGCTCTGTTCATGTGCAGATGCAGGGGCAGATGCACGTGCACGCGGGGTGGTCCCGCGGTTACAGCCCTGGCCCCGCTCGACCGAAGTTCTTGACTGTTTGACGGCTTCGGCCCGCCTCACGTTCCCCCGGCGCGCGGCGAACTCGCCCGGTCCGGGAGAGGCCGGGTGGAGGCGGAGCATCCGGTCGACGGCCGGACGAGGGGCCGGGCGGGGGGCCGCACCGAAGAAGCGTGAGCTGGGGCGCGGGGCCCGGCCACGGCCGTTCGGCCGGCCGACCCGCATCCGGAAGACGGCCCCGGCCTGCGGGTACGGGGAAAATTGGGCCGGTCGCAGGAGGGCGGGGTCCTCCGCGTGACCGGTACCGCGCTCGGCCCATCGCCGGACACGCGCCCGGCTCCCGGCCCCGCCCACCCGGTCGGCAGACGCGCCCGGGGCACTGCGGCGGAGGGCCTCCGCGCGACCGCCCGGCCGACGTCGGGCCCGGTCCCGACGGTCCGCCGGGGGCTGCGGCCCGGGCCGCGAGAGCCCGCTCGCCGGAGCTCCCGCTGCCCGGACGGGGGACCTGCCGGTCGTCAAGCGTGGGGAACGTCACCCGGGGCGGGGGCCCCTGGGCGGGAGGCCGGTTCTGCGCCGGGGCATGAGGAGCTGAGGTCCCCGAGGCGACGGGCGACGGGTGTCTCAGCTCCTCCAGGCGGGGATCAGCGGGCGCTGTAGGGCAGCAGGGCCATCTCGCGGGCGTTCTTGATGGCCCTGGCCAGTTGCCGTTGCTGCTGGGACGACACCCGCGTGACGCGGCGGCTGCGGATCTTGCCGCGGTCGGAGATGAACTTCCGCAGCAGGTCGGTGTCCTTGTAGTCGATGTACGTGATCCCGGCCTGGTCCAGGGGGTTGGGCCGGTCCTTGGCGGGTTTGCGGTCGGGCTTGCGCGGCATGGGGGTCAGACCTCCAGGAGGGTGTCGAAGGCGTGCGGCAACCGCTGCCAGGCATCGCGCCCGGCGGCGTACTCGGCGTCGGTGAGCAGGCAGGACTCCAGCAGCCGCTCCAGACCGTCCCCGTCGAGGCCGGGCGAGGTGAAGACGAGGTGCTGGCCCCGGTCGCCGTGTTCGGGGTGCCAGTCCAGCGCGGCGGCGGCGCGGCGCACCGGCGGGACCATCTCCCAGGCCGCGTCGGGCAGGGAGGCCAGCCACGGGCCCGCGCTCTCGACGCACAGGGCCCCGCCCGCCGCGTCCCAGTGGAACAGCGTGTCGGGCTTGTCGGCGAGCCAGAACCGGCCCCGGCTGCGGGCGGCCGCGCAGGTCAGGTCCTCCAGCGCGGCGTAGAGCCGCTCCGGGTGGAAGGGACGGCGGCGGCTCCAGACCAGGGTGGAGACACCGTGCGCGTCGGCCTCCGCGGGAAGCAGGGCGCAGGCCGGGTGCTGGGCGGCGGCGGCCGCCTCGACGTCGAAACCGGCCAGGGCGGCCTCGGCCAGGGACGACAGCGGGCGCCGGCGGGGGGCCGGCACCGTCAGACCGTCCCCGGCCGGATCCGCGGGAGCCTCGCACCCGATGGGGGCCAGGCGGGCCGTCGGGTGCAGTTGCGCGAGCAGCTCGCGGTCCTCGTCGTCGGCCTCCGGGGAATCGGCGACCGCGAGGACGGGGGCGTACTCCAGCTGGCGTGCGAAGGTGTCGGCCACCGTGCGCTGGTCGGTCGCCGCCGCGGCGAGACCGCCGTCGGCCAGGTCGTCGCCGTTGCCGAGGTACGGCAGGACCAGGGCCGGGTCGACGGCGGTGATCACGCCGCTCACGGTGAGCCCTCCGGCCGTGACGACCTCGGCCATGGCCTTGGGCTCGACGGAGTCCCACAGTTCGACGATCGCGAGCCGGGTGGCCCCGGCGTCGCGCAGCCGCTCCAGCTCCGGCACCAGGTCCTCGCGCAGGGCGCAGCACGCGCAGTCGTTGACGAGCGGCGCCTCCCCCAGGTCGAGGAGGCCGGAGGCGTCCCTGACGGTCCGTACGACGGTGCCCGCGGCGGCCGTCGACAGGTCGTGGTGGAGGACGACGCTGCCGGGGACGTCGGCGAGCAGCCGCGCGACGGCCGCCCGGCGGGCGTCGGCGTGCAGCCCGCCGACGATCACGACGGGGAGCCCAGGAGGGACGGCCACCGGGTCAGCCCTTCTTTCCGTACCGGCGCTCGAAGCGCTCCACGCGGCCGGCGGTGTCCAGGACGCGGGCCGTGCCGGTGTAGAAGGGGTGGCTGACGTCGGAGATCTCGACGTCCACGACCGGGTAGGTGTTGCCGTCCTCCCACTCGATCGTCTTCTCGCCCGCCGTGGCGGACAGGGTCGAGCGGGTGAGGAAGGCGTAGTTCGCGGCACGGTCGCGGAAGACGACGGGCCCGTACTGCGGGTGGATTCCCTGGCGCATGGTCAGCGCTCCTCTCGGAAGTCGACGTGGCGGCCGGCGACCGGATCGAACTTGCGCAGGGTGAGCCGGTCCGGGTCGTTGCGGCGGTTCTTGCGGGTCACGTAGGTGAAGCCGGTCCCGGCGGTGGACCGGAGCTTGATGACCGGCCGGAGTTCGTTGCGTGCCATGCCGCTATGATACTGAAAATGAATCCCATTTCCATTGCCTGAGCAGAGAGGTACGTCACCACCCATGTCCGCGCACTGCATGCTGACCGGCGCACAGCCGGGTTTCGGCAACCGCATCTCGCACTCCCACCGGCGCACGTCGCGCCGGTTCGACCCCAACATCCAGTCCAAGCGCTACTGGCTGCCGAGCGAGGGCCGGTACGTCCGGCTCCGGCTGAGCGCCAGGGGGATCAAGACCGTCGACACGATCGGGGTCGAGGCCGCCGTCGCCCGGATCCGGGCCCGGGGAGTGAGGGTCTGATGGCCAAGAAGAGCAAGATCGCCAAGAACGACCGCCGGCAGGAGATCGTCGCGCGGTACGCCGCCCGGCGGGCCGAACTGAAGGAGATCATCCGGCGGCCGTCGTCGACGGAGGCGGAACGGCTCGCCGCACAGGCGGAGCTGCGCAGGCAGCCGCGCGACGCAAGCGCCACGCGCGTGCGCAACCGCGACCAGGTGGACGGCAGGCCGCGCGGTTACTTCCGGGCGTTCGGGCTGTCCCGGGTGAGTCTGCGGGAGCAGGCGCACGCGGGGTATCTGCCCGGGGTGCGCAAGTCGTCCTGGTAAGAGGCGTTCGCAGAGGCTCTTGACGGCCCCTGGTAGCTTGCTGCGATCGTTCCGGCCACGGGGCGGAGCCGGTGCCGTCCGGGCCGGCCGCCCGGCTACAGCTTGGGGGCTTGCAGTGACTTCGGTGATCTTCTCGCGCCGCTCCGGCGCCGTGCGTGTCGCGGCGGCGGCCGTGGGGCTGGCGGGCGTGCTCGCGCTGAGCGCGTGCAGCAGCGACGGCGACTCGGGCGACGACTCGGCCTCCGGCCCGTCTCCGTCCGCCTCGGCGTCCGCCGACACGGGTGGCGACTCCGGTTCCGGGAAGCCGGCGGCCGGCGAGCTGGAGGGCAGCTGGCTCGCGACGACCGGCGGCAAGGCCGTGGCCCTGGTGATCACCGGCAAGCAGGCCGCGCTGTTCGCCACCGGCGGGAGCGTGTGCAGCGGCACCGCGGGCGAGGAGTCCGGGATGCGCATGATCCGCCTGAAGTGCACGGACGGCTCCAAGGACCGGGCGAGCGGCATGGTCGACTCCGTGGACGGGAGCAGCCTGAAGGTCACCTGGGAGGGCGGCCTCGGTGCGGAGACCTACCGGAAGGCCGAGGGCGGCAAACTCCCGACGGGCCTGCCGACGGCCGGCCTCGGCTGACCCGGGTCCTGGGCGGCAGGCGGGCTGCCCCTGCTTGGGGGCGGCAGCCGGGCTGCCCCGAGACCCGGACGGCAGCTTGGCTACCTCGATCTTGGACGGCGGCCCGGCCGACCCGAAACCCGGGCGGCAGCCCGGTTGTCCCGGGTCCAGGACGGCAGCCGGGCTGACCCGGTCCCGGACGGCAACCCGGCCGACCCAGACCCCAGGACGACAGCCCGGCTTACCCGAACCCAAAACAGCAGCCCGGCTGTCCCGAACTTGGGCCTCGGCCGGCTGACCCGAACCCGCACGACAGCCCCGCGGCCCCGGATCCCAGACGGCAGGCCGACGTACCCCGGTCCCGGACGACAGCCTGGCCGACCCGGACCCCGGACAGCAGCCCGGCTGTCCCCGAACTTGGGCCTCGGCCCGGCTGACCCGAACCCGCACGGCAGCCCAGCTGCCCCGGACCCCTGACGGCAGACCGACTTACCCCGGTCCCGGACGACAACCCGGCTGACCCGAACCCGGACAGCAGCCCGGCTGACCCGAACCCCGGGCGACAGACCGGCTGCCGTGCGGGCGCCGTGCAGGCGGGCCGTGGGGCGACTCGGGCACCGTGGACCGTCCGGCGTTCGGGGGAATCGTAGGGGGTGCGTGCTCCTGCCGCAGTCGCGTGCGTGATGATCCAGGGGCCCGATGCCGCTTCCGTTCGACACGTCCAGAGGACCCCATGCGCACCCTTCCCCTCACCCTGGCCGCCGCCCTCGCCGCGACGGTCCTGCTGACCGGCTGCAGTGACGACGCCTCCGGTGGTGGCGACGACGTCAAGAACGCGGACCGGCCGAGCGATGCGGCCTGCGCGCTCGGCGACATGGGCGTCGAGGTCGGCGCGGGTGCCGCCCCGGCCGCCGGGGACACCGGCACCGTCACCGTCACGCTCACCAACAAGGGCGCGACGTGCACGCTGAAGGGCTTCCCCGGCGTGGACCTGCTGGCCGGCGACAAGACGACGTCCGTCTCCCCCGACGAGGGCGCCAAGGCCCAGTCGCTGACCCTCGGGAAGGGCGGCACCACGTCCTTCACGATCACCTACGTCCGGGGCGAGGCGGGCTCCGCCAAGAGCCTCGACGTGCGCAAGGCGTCCTTCACCCTGCCCGGAGACACGAAGACGGCGCATGAACTGACGTGGTCCTACGGCGAGGTCGACTGGACGACGCACAAGCCCTCGGTGAGCGGCTTCGAGACGTCGGGCGACTGACGGCAGGGGCGCAACCGGACCGAACCGGGCGGAGGTCACGGCCGGTCAGCGCAAGGGCGGCCGGTGCCGGACCTGGGCCCGGTCCGCCGCCCGCGCGCCCTCCGTCCAGCCCGCCTCGTCCCGGACCGCACGCAGCCGGGTCGTGGTCGTCTCGGGGAACATGTGGTCCAGCCGCCCGGTGACGGCGACCTCGCGGGAGGCGAGGACCGGCAGCAGGTCGTCGGTGACCTGGGTCTGCGCCGCTGCGGTCAGGCGGGTGCCGATGCGATGGGCGTAGGCCGCGAGGAACGACTGCCGGAAAGTCTTCGTGCGCTTGCGGCCACCCGCCCGCTGCGCGGCCTCCGCCTTGGTCATCGCGCTCATGGCCTGGACGAGCAGTGAGGTGTAGAGGAGTTCGACCGCCTCCAGGTCGGTGTCGAAGCCGACCACGGTGGAGAACCCGAGCGGCTCGTTCCACACCGCCCGGCAGTGGTTGGCGCCCGCGACGGCGTCCAGCAGCACCGCCTTGGCCTGCTCGTACGGTGGCTCGACCCCGATCCGGCAGGCTCCGGGCGTGTCCGGCGAGGGCGCCCGCGCCGCGAGCAGCGCCTCGTCCACACTGTGCCGGGCCATCAGCTCCTGCGCCTTGGCACTGAGCGCCTCGGCCTCCTCCGGGAACCCGGTGGCCTCCGCCTTGGCGAGCAGGGCACGGATACGGGTGAGCATGCGGGACTCGGTCCGCGCAGGCCCGGGCGCCTCGTCCAGGGCTTCCAGTGCCGGCAGCCGCAGCAGCAGCCGGTACAGCTCCAGCACGGCGGTGGCGTGCGAGAAACGGTCGGTCCGGGGCGGGGCGGCGCCGGGCAGGTCCGCGAGCTGCGCGCTCCAGCGGCGGCCGCGGGGTCCGTCGTCGGGCACCTGGGCGCGGATCAGCTCGGCGGCGAGGAGCACGTGGACGTCGTCCAGCTCGCGCCGGACGATCCGCACGACATCGGCCGGCTGCCAGCCGCGTCGCCAGGCGCTCGCGATGAACTCCTGCCCTCGGCGCACGAGTTCGGCGTCCGCCGCCGGGTCGGAGGCGAGCAGGGACGCGCCGGTGTCGAGGGCGCTCTCGCCGGTCGCGTAGAGGGCCGCCGCGAAGGCGCGGTCGACGGTGCTGGACGTACTCACGGGCCGATGGTGCCACGCCGTGACGGAGGGGCCGGAACCCGGCGACCGGGTGTCAACTCAAGGTTGACACCCTAGAGGGCGCAACCTACGGTTGACACATGACGAACCCCGACACCACGTCATCCATCCGTCTCGACGACCTCATCGCGGCCATCAAGAAGGTCCACGAGGAACCGCTGGACCAGTTGCAGGACGCCGTGATCGCCGCGGACCACCTGGGCGACGTGGCCGACCACCTGATCGGCCACTTCGTCGACCAGGCCCGGCGCTCCGGCGCCTCCTGGACCGAGATCGGCAAGAGCATGGGCGTCACCCGGCAGGCCGCCCAGAAGCGGTTCGTGCCGAAGGAGTCGGCCGACCTCGACCCCAGCCAGGGCTTCAGCCGCTACACCGTGCGCGCCCGGAACGTGGTCATGACCGCCCACAACGAGTCCAAGACCGCGCGCAACGCCGAGGGCGTGCCCGAGCACCTCGTCCTCGGACTGCTCGCCGAGCCCGAGGGCCTCGCCGCGAAGGCGATCGTCGAGCAGGGCGTCTCGCTCGACACGGTCCGCGAGGCGGCGACGGCGGCGCTCCCGCCCGCCGTCGACGAGGTCCCGGAGCTGGTGCCGTACGGCCAGGCCGCCAAGAAGGTCCTGGAGCTCACCTTCCGCGAGGCCCTGCGCCTCGGCCACAACTACATCGGCACCGAGCACATCCTGCTCGCCCTGCTGGAGCACGAGAACGGCGAGGGCGTCCTCAGCGGCCTCGGCGTCGACAAGGAACGCACCGAGCGGTACGTCGCCGCGGTGCTGGAGAAGATCGTGCGGGCGCAGAAGGAGGCGCTGGAGGAATCCTGATCGCGCGGACGCGGAAGGGGAGGCTCTGGAGGTCCTGACGGCGGCCCGCCGCGACGGGGCGTTGTCAGACCCCCCTGGCACACTCGCAGCATGGCCGACCGGTGGGCACTCGCTCCGGCCGAGGACGGTGGCGTGGACGTCGCCCCCCTCGGTCCGGACGGGCTGCCCGCCGGGCCGGTGCGGCGGGAGGCCGATCCCGCCGAGGCCGTCCGGAGCCGTCCCGGCGTCACGCGGTGGGTGTGGCGGTCCACCGCCGAGGTCTACCCGCGCCTGCTCGCCACGGGGGTGCGAGTCGAGCGGTGCTACGACGTCGAGGCCGCCGAGACGCTCCTCCTCGGCCACGAGGGGCGGTACGGGGAACCACGCTCGGCCGCGGCCGCCCTGGCCCGGCTGCGCGGCGGCCCCGTACCGCCCGATCCACCGCAGCGCTCCGCCGAGCCGGGCTCCCAGTCCTCCCTGTTCGAACCCCGGGGCGTCCCCCTGCCCCTGCCGGACCTCCTCGCGGTCTACGCCGAGCAGCAGCGGCGGCACGCGCGCGCCGAGCATCCGGAGCGCATGCGGCTGCTGACGGCCGCCGAGTCGGCGGGCATGCTGGTGGCCGCCGAGATGAACCGCGCCGGGCTGCCCTGGAGCGCCGAGGTGCACCGCGCGCTGCTGCACGACCTGCTGGGCGAGCGCTATGCGGGCGGCGGCGAGCCACGCCGGCTGGCCGAGCTGGCCGACGAGGTGTCCGCCGCGTTCGGCAGACGGGTCCGCCCCGACCTGCCCGCAGACGTGGTCAAGGCCTTCTCCCAGGCCGGCATCAAGGTCTCCTCGACCCGCCGCTGGGAGCTCCAGTCCGTCGACCACCCGGCCGTGAAGCCCCTGATCGAGTACAAGAAGCTGTACCGCATCTGGGTCGCCCACGGCTGGTCCTGGCTCCAGGACTGG
This sequence comes from Streptomyces sp. NPDC043685, assembly GCF_056436585.1. Classification (NCBI taxonomy): domain Bacteria; kingdom Bacillati; phylum Actinomycetota; class Actinomycetes; order Kitasatosporales; family Streptomycetaceae; genus Streptomyces; species Streptomyces sp. NPDC043685. The sequence continues at coordinate 102,202 of NZ_JBWKCH010000004.1, forward strand.
GTCCGCGAAGGCCGGTTCAGACCCGAGTTCCTCGCGGGCGGCACGGTCACCGGGCGCTGGGTCACCAACGGCGGGGGCGGGCTCCAGATCCCCAAGGTGATCCGGCGGGCCGTGGTCGCCGACCCCGGCTGGCGGCTCGTCGTCGCCGACGCCGACCAGATGGAACCGCGCGTCCTCGCCGCGATCTCCCGCGACCCGGGCCTGATGGAGGTGGCCGGCCGGGAGAGCGACCTGTACCAGTCGGTCTCCGACCGCGCCTTCTCCGGTGACCGCGACCAGGCCAAGCTCGCCGTGCTCGGCGCCGTCTACGGCCAGACCTCCGGCGACGGCCTGAAGAACCTCGCCGCGCTCAGACGCCGCTTCCCCAGGGCGGTGGCGTACGTCGACGACGCGGCCCGGGCCGGTGAGGAGGGCCGGCTGGTGCGGACCTGGCTCGGCCGGACCTGCCCGCCTGCCGCCCGGGGGACGGACGACGCGACCGAGGAGGCCGGCATCCCCTCCGCTGCCGCCGGGGACGACGAGGGGTCCGACACCGCCGGCGCCGCGTGGGTCCCCGGCTACGCCTCCACCAACGCCCGCGCCCGCGGCCGCTTCGCCCGCAACTTCGTCGTGCAGGGCAGTGCGGCCGACTGGGCGCTGCTGCTGCTCGCCGCGCTGCGCAAGAGCTGCGCCGAGCTGTCGGCCGAGCTGGTCTTCTTCCAGCACGACGAGGTGATCGTGCACTGCCCCGAGCGGGAGACGGAGGCGGTGGTGGCTGCCATCCGCGAGGCGGCGGCCCTGGCCGGGCGGCTGACCTTCGGCGAGACGCCGGTCCGGTTCCCGTTCACCACGGCGGTGGTGGAGTGCTACGCGGACGCCAAGTGATCAGGCGGAGCAGGCCAGCAGCGCACGCAGTTCGGTGACCACCGAGCGCTCGTCCGTGCCCTCCAGCGCCGCGAGCGCCGAGCCCCACTGCGCACGCGCCTCGCCGAGGCGCCCCCGCTCGCGCAGCAGCAGTCCGTGCTGGTGGCGGGCGAGAGCGCCGGTGTAGCGGTCGGCGCGGGCATCGGCGAGGACGAGCAGTTCGGCGCACTCGCGGGCGGCCCTGCGACCACGGCCCAGCAGCCGCAGGGCGCGCACCAGACCGAGCCGGGCCCGGGACTCGCCGTGCCAGTCGCCGTGCCCGCCGAGGATGCGCAGGCTCTCCTCGAAGTGCGGCAGAGCCGCGGCCGGTTCACCGAGCCGCAGATGCGCGTACCCGATGTTGCGGTGCGCGGAGTGCCGCACGATCACGGCGTCGATCTCGTCCCCGAGGGCGAGCGAACGCCGGTGCTCCTCGATCGCGGCCCGCGGGTCGGTGTGCTCGAAGAGGTTGCCGAGGTGGCTGTGGGTGACGGCCTCGCCGTACGGATCGTCCAGCCGCCGGGCGTACTCAAGGCTCCGCTTCAGCGCCTCGCCCGCCTCGGTGTGCCGGCCGAGGCCGTCCAGCAGCAGGCCGCGGTTGTTGAGGCAGCGGCGGATCCAGGAGGGGTGGTCCAACCGCCGCCAGATGACGAGCGCGAGGTCGTTGAGGGCGAGGGCCTCGGTGTGCCGGCCGGTGAGGAAGCGCAGCCCGGCGAGGTCGACCAGCGCGTACGCCTCCGCCGCCGCGTCACCGAGCCGCCGTGCCACCCGCAGCCCGGCCGGCCCGAGCACCTCCATCTCGGCGACGCGGCCCCGGCGGTGCACGTAGGGAACGATCAGCCGGACCAGCGTGCAGACCAGGCCCGCCCGCCGCTCGCAGGGGTCGTCCGCGTACCGCTCGACGAGGGTGACGACGTTCTCCAGCTCACCGTCCGCCCAGGCGAAGGCCTCCTCGGGGCCGGTGAAGGGGGCGACGGTGCCGAGGTGGGCCGGGTGGCCGCCCGGCCGGCCGGTGGTCGGGCGGCGGCGGTCGTCCTGGTCGGGGCCGGGCTGCACGATCGCGGCGAGCACGCGTTCGGCGACGGCGGCGTACCAGTGCAGTGCCGTGTCGACGCAGGCACCGGCGTCCTCCTGGGCGGCGAGTTCACGGGCGAAGTCACGTACCAGGTCGTGCGGGGCCCAGCGGCCGTACGTGGTCTCCTCCAGCAGCGCCACGTCGAGGAGCCGGTCCAGGGCGGCCTCGGTGCGGGCCTCGCCGATGCCGGTGAGGCGGGCGAGCAGGGGGGCGCCGTACGCGGGCAGGTCGAGCGCGCCGATGCGGCGCAGGGTGCGGGCCGCGTCCCGGTCCGCCTCGCGCTCGGAGGCGGCGAGCGCGTCGTGGGCGACGGCCAGGGAGCGCCGGACGCTCAGGTCGTCGTACTCCAGGTGGTGCAACCGGCGGTCGGCATCCGCGAGTTGACCGGCGAGGACGTCCGGGGACAGAGCCCGCCGGGCGGCCAGCCGCGCGGCGACGACACGCAGGGCCAGCGGGAGACGGCCGGTGAGGGCGACGAGGCGGCGGGCGGCGTCCGTACCGTCGAGGCCGTCGCGGCCCGAAGCGGCGCGCAGGAGTTCGGCACCCTCCTCCTCCGACAGCGGAGCGAGCGGGAACCGGGCCGCGCCGTCGAGGGCGGCCAGCGGCGAACGGCTGGTGACGATCACCCCGCATCCGGCACCGCCCGGCAGCAGCGGACGCACCTGCGCGGCGCTCACGGCGTCGTCCAGCACCAGGAGCGTGCGGGTCGGCGCGAGCAGCGAGCGCAGCAACGCGGCCGCGGTGTCCGGCTGTTCGGGGATGCGGGAGGGCTCCGTGCCGAGGTCACGCAGCAGGGCGGTGAGCGCCTGACCGGGGGTGAGGGGGGTCATGCCCGGGGTGGCACCGTGCAGGTCGAGGTGGAGCTGCCCATCGGGGAAACGTTCCGCCAAACGGTGGGCCACCTGGAGCGCGAGGGCGCTCTTGCCGACACCCGCCATACCGCTGATGACGACGACGGGATGCGGATCGGGCGCCGCGAGGACGCGGTGGAGGCGGTCGCGTACGGCGGTGCGGCCGACGAAATGAGGTGGTGGCGCGGGCAGTTGAGCCGGCGAGGGCACCGCTTCACGTGTTTCCGCCGGGCTCCCCTCCCCCGTGGCCCCCCGCAGTACCTCCACATGGGCCTGACGCACCCCCGGGCCCGGCTCGACGCCGAGTCGGCCGACGAGGCGGGTGCGCAGGTCTCGGTGGACGGCCAGGGCCTCGGCCTGGCGACCGGTGCGGTGCAGGGCGAGCATCAGCTGCCGGTGGAACACCTCCCGCAGCGGGTGCTCGTCGGTCAACGCGGCCAGCTCCGGCACCAGTTCACGCAGACGTGGGCCGCCCAGCGCCAACTCGGCGTCGTAGCGCCACTCCAGGAGCATCAGCCGGGCCTCGCGCAGCCGCTGCGCGAGGGCGTACCCGCCCGCCTCGGGGGGCAGCCCGGCCAGCGGCGCACCCCGCCACAGCGTGAGCGCGGCCTCGCACTCACGCACCACCCGCTCCCAGTCCCGCCCCGTGTGCGCGGCACGCGCGGCGGCGACACGGGCGTCGAAGACGTGAACGTCCAACTCGCCCTCGTCGAGCCTCAGCACGTACCCGGACGGCACGGTGCGCAGCCGCTCGGGATCATCGAGCAGCCGCCGCACCCGGGCGATGTGATTGTGCAGCGAGGCCTGGGCGGAAACGGGCGGCGCCCCGCCCCACAGGGCGTCCTTGAGTGACTCGACGGAGACGACGCGCCCCGCGTCGAGGAGCAACACGGCCAGCAGCACACGGGACTTGGGGCTCGCGACGGCCCTGGCCGCGGCCGGGCCGCCACCCCGGACGTCGTAGAACAGCGCAGGCGGCCCCAGCAGCCCGAATCGCATACCCCCGTGCCCCCAGCCCTGACGAGTTTCCATCCCCACGCAGCGGATTTCCGCCACCTCGGCCCGCGCCGCTCCGCCGGATCCGGCCGCACTGCCGACGGCTCTACCGGCAGTCCCACCGGAAGTCCCACGGCAGTCCTACCGGCAGTCTCCTCGGCCGCCCCGATCCCGGTCCGGCGACTTCAGGCCAGGCGCTCGGATGACGCAACGACGAACCATTGGCCACATGTTAGCGATCGGTTGGCAAAACCTGATGTGATCACTTCATCGGATCTGGCCCGACGGTACGCGCGTCTGGACGCGCAACTCGGGGGAGTGTCGCCGCCGCGGCCGGATCCGGGTCCCGGTCGGCGGAGGTGAACGGCCGGGGCCCCTCAATCTCTGCGGCGCGTCAGATGACGGGCGGCCGCCCGAGCCGGGTGAGCCGCCACACCGTCCGCCACCGCATGGGCCGCCGCTCCCCCGCCGGTTCCCGCACACCTTCCAGGAACCCGCCGAACCACGCGCGCAGTCCGGCGCCCGACCGGTTCCGGGCGAGGGTGAGCAGCACCCACACGCCGAGATGGACGGGCACGAGGGCGAGCGGAAGCCGGCGGCGGGCCAGCCAGACCCGGTTGCGGGCGTTGACGCGGAAGTAGATGGCATGCCGGGCGGGCGAGGTCTTCGGATGCCGCAGCAGCAGCTCCGGCGCGTACAGGATCCGCCACCCGGCATCGACCGCGCGCCAGGCGAGGTCGGTCTCCTCGTGCGCGAAGAAGAACTCGGCCGGCCAGTCCCCGATCTCGTCGAGCATCGCCATGCGCAGCGCGTGGCCGCCGCCGAGGAAGCCGGTGACGTAACCGCCCCGCAGGGGGTCCGCGTTGCCGACCCGGGGCACGTGCCGCTGCTGCGTCTCGCCGAGCTCGTCGGCGATGCGGAAGCCGACGATGCCCAGCCGCTCGTCCGCGGCGTACAGGTCCCGCACCCGGCGCAGCACATCGGCGTCGACGAGCAGACCGTCGTCGTCGAGATCAACCACCACGTCGATGTCGCCGAACTCCCGCAGCCGTGCGAGGGCCGCGTTGCGCCCGCCGGGGCAGCCGAGGTTCTCGTCGAGCTCGACGGTGGTGACCTCACCGGGCAGCGACAGTCGGCGGGCGAAGTCGGGCAGCGGGCAGCCGTTGCCGACGACGACGATCCGCTCGGGCGGCGCATCCTGCTTGGCCACGGACTCCAGCAGGGCGTCGACCTCTTCGGGCCGGTTGCCCATCGTCACCACGGCGACCGCGATCCTGGGTGCCCCCATGTCCTTCACCTCATCCGGTCGGCGCCTACGGTCGACGGGCGATGCTAGCCGTTCACGGCGGGGACGCCCGGCGTACGTCTGTCCGACGGCGGTTCGCCCCACCCCGGCCGGGGCGGGCGGCACCCGACCGGAGCGGGCACAGGATGTCGGGTGCGGCGGGGGTCGCGCTGCCTAGCGTGAGGGCACGAAAAGGAAGGAGCCCGGCGTGCTGGACCGGCTCAACCAGGCGATGGACCGGATCGAACGGAACCTCGCCGACACCGTGGACGTGACGGACCTGGCGCGTACGGCGTGCACCTCGGAGTACCACCTGCGCCGCATGTTCTCCGCCCTGGCAGGCATGCCCCTGTCGGAGTACGTCCGCCGCCGCAGGCTGACGGTCGCGGGCGCGGAGGTGCTGGCGGGCGACGCGACGCTCCTGGAGATCGCGGTCCGCTACGGCTACGGATCCGGAGAGGCGTTCGCGCGGGCGTTCCGCGCGATGCACGGCGTGGGCCCCGGCGAGGCCCGGCGCACCGGCGCCGCGCTCGTCTCCCAGCCCCGGCTGACCTTCCGCCTCACCGTCGAAGGGAGCAGCAGCATGCACTACCGCGTCACCGACCGCCCGGCCTTCACCGTCCTGGGCTTCAAGGCCCGGATCCCCCTGATCCACTCCGGCCCGAACCCGGCGATCACCGACTTCGTCCGCGGCCTCGACAAGCCGGCCGTGGAACGCCTGGAGAAACTCTCCGACCAGGATCCGCGCGGCCTCGTCGCGGTCTGCGACGACCTGGACCCGAGCCGCGCGGAGGGCACGGAACTGGACTACTACCACGCCGTGATCACATCGGCCCCGGCCCCCGGCCCGGCCCCCGAGGGCACCACCACGCTCCCGGTCCCGCCGGGCACCTGGGTGGTCTTCACCACGTCGGGCCCGGCCCCCGAGGCCATCCAGGAACTCTGGCGCGACGTGTTCACGGAGTGGTTCCCGTCCAACCCCTACCGCACCCGCCCGGGCCCGGAGATCCTCCGCGCCCGCCTGTCACCCGACGGCACGCGGGCGGACGCGGAACTGTGGCTGCCGGTGGAGCGGGAGACAAGCCACTGACACACAGAAATCCCAGGCCGGGTTCCGTCCGGCCTGGGGTTTCAGGTTTCAGCTTGGCGAGGACTCATCGACAGCCTCGCGGCGCCGGAGGCGCAGCAGTATCCCGCCCGCCGCCAGCGTCCCCACGGCGCCCGACGCGATGCCGAGCGCCAAGCCGCCGCCGAAGCCCGGTTCGTCGCCCGATGCCGGGGCCTCGTCCGGAGCCGAGACCTTCACCTCTCCCCGCAGCACGATCGAGGGGTAGCTGCACACATAGCCGCGGTCCTCTTCCGTCACGCAGTCGGCATCCTTGTGGCGCAGCGTGAACGTCACGGGGTACGTGCCGGGCTTCACGTTCTCTCTGATCCGGCCCGCACCCACCCAGGCGCTCTTGGTGTCACCGAGGGTGGTCTCGTCGGTCAGCGCCGGGCTGGAGACCTCCACCGACGTCGGATGCGGATTGCCAGGGCGCTCCTTGACCGTGAGTTCCACTGTCTCGCCGGGTCCTGCCGGACCGCTGACGGAGACGTATCCACCCCCGGGGAAAGGGAGCCGATCGGCGTGGGCCGTCGTGGACTGCCCGAGCAGCATCAGAGGTGCGGCCATTGCAGCGAGTCCACCGTATGCGAATGCGCGTGCGAGACGGGCCATATGCGCCTTTTCTTGCATGAAACAGACCTATGATCACGGCCGACCTTGACGCACTCACGCCAAGCGGCAAGACACGCGCCTCCTTCCATGACGGGGAAATCGACCATGAAGTTGCGTAGAGCGCTGGGCGCTGTGGCGGGGGCTGCGGCACTCGGCCCGGGACGCTGCCGGGTCTTCCGGCGCACGCAGACCAGAGCGATCCACCTACGGAAGGCTGTTCCACCGGGGCGCTCGGGGTGGCGTTTCCGAGGGAAACACGAAAGGCCAGGTCACGGGTTATGTGACCTGGCCTTTTGCCGGAGCCGCCTTCGGGATTCGAACCCGAGACCTACGCATTACGAGTGCGTTGCTCTGGCCATCTGAGCTAAGGCGGCGCGCTGTCCGCACTATGGTGCGATCAGCAACGACGGTAAGTCTACACAGTTTCCGAGGGTGCTCCGCACCAGCCCCGGAGGCGGTCCTTCCGGGGCTGGGAACGGGGTTATGAGCAGCGCTTCCCGTCCGTCGGCGGGGTGCCGCGGAGCAGGTAGGCGTTGATCGTCCGGTCGATGCAGGCGCTGCCGCGGCCGTAGGCCGTGTGGCCGTCGCCCTCGTAGGTGAGCAGACGCCCCGAGGAGAGCTGACCGGCCAGGGCCCGCGCCCAGCGGTAGGGGGTCGCCGGGTCCCGGGTCGTGCCGACCACGACGATGGGCGCCGCGCCCTTCGCCTCGATGCGGTGCGGCTCGCCCGTGGCCCGCACCGGCCAGTACGCGCAGTTCAGGGCGGACCACGCCAGGCCCTCACCGAAGACCGGCGACGCCTTCTCGAAGTCGGCCAGCGCCTTGCCCACCTCGTCGGCGGTGTCGAAGGAGGGCGGCAGGTCCAGGCAGTTCACCGCCGCGTTGGCGAACATCAGGTTGCTGTACGCACCGTCGGCGTCCCGCTCGTAGTAGGCGTCGGAGAGGACGAGGAGCCCGGAGCCGTCCTTCTCCTTCATCGCGGTCGTCAGCGCCTCGCGCAGCTGCTCCCACGAGCCCTCGTCGTACATGGCCGCGATCACGCCCGTGGTGGCGAGCGACTCGGTGAGCTTGCGGCCGTCGGCGTCGCCGGTGGCGAGGGGCCGCGCGTCCAGCTTCCCGAAGAACGCCTTGAGGTTCCTGCCGACCTGTTCGGGCGAGGTGCCCTTGCCGCCCAGCGGGCAGTCGGACTGGCGTACGCAGTCCTTCGCGAACGACCGGAACGCCGTCTCGAAGCCCGCCGTCTGTTCGAGGTTCAGCCGCCGGGCCGGCAGCGACGGGTCCATCGCGCCGTCCAGCACCAGCCGGCCCGCCCGGTCCGGGAACAGCCCGGCGTACGTCGCCCCGAGGAAGGTGCCGTACGAGGCCCCGAAGAAGTTCAGCTTCTCGTCGCCGAGCGCCGCCCGCACGATGTCCATGTCCCGGGCCGCCTCGACGGTGGACACATGGCGCAGCAGCCGGGGCGCGTCCGCGCCGCAGCCCTCGGCGAACGTCCGGTACGCCGCGACCAGGCCGTCCTTCTCCTTCGCGTCGTCGGGCGTGGTGTCCGTCTGCGTGTACGTGTCCATGTCCGGCCCGTCCAGGCACTCGACCGGCTCACTGCGGGCCACACCGCGCGGATCGACCGCGACCATGTCGTAGCGGGCGCGCACCTCGGCCGGGTAGCCGATGCCCGCGTACGCCTGCACGTAGCCGACCGCCGAGCCGCCCGGTCCGCCGGGGTTCACGAGCAGCGAGCCGAGCCGCTTGCCCGGGCCCGTGGCCTTCTTGCGGGTGATCGCGAGCCGGACGTCCCCGGCGGAGGGCTCGGCGTAGTTCAGCGGGGCTTTGAGGGTGGCGCACTCGAAGCCGGGGGTGCCGCAGGCGCGCCAGGCGGGCTTCTGCCCGTAGTACGACGAGAGCGCCGCGGGCGTGGCCTGCGGCAACGCGATCAGCGCCGCCTCCGCCGCCGCTGAGGCGGCGGACGTCGTCGCGCTCCCGGAGGAGCAGGCGGAGACGAGCAGCGCGGCCGTGGCGAGGAGACCGGCGGCGGTCTTGGCACGGTTGCGTGTCCTGCGGTGGAGACCGCCGGAGGCGGAGGCGGAGCGGGGGGTGCGCCTTGTGTCCATCCAGCGAGCGTAACTCTGGGCGACGGGATGAGTGCCCTGCGTGCGTGTCGTGCCTCGTACGAGTGACGGGGTCAATGCCATGCCGTGTCCGGTTCGTGCGGCGGTCCGTCCGGCTGGGACGGCGTCCGTCCGGCTCGGACGGGGGTGGGTGCCCGGAACCCGGTGTCGGAGTCCGGCGTCGCCGTCCGTTGCCCGACCCGGCCTTGCTGCATCGACTCCGGCGGCGCCACGCCACCGACATCCGGCGTCCGACGTGGTGTCCGCATCAGCCCCCCGGCCCCGCGGCTCCCCCGCGTCCGCCCCGGCCCGGCGGCCTCCCGCGCCTGTTCAGCCCGCTCTGAGCGCCATCGTCATGGCCTCCACCGCGAGCAGGGGCGCCACATTGCGGTCGAGGGCGTCCCGGCAGGCGGCGATCGCCTCGATGCGGCGGAGGGTGGACTCCGGGGAGCTGTCGCGGGCGAGGCGCTCCAAGGCGTCCTCGGCATCCGCGTTGGCGATGGCCACGCGTGAGCCGAGCTGGAGGGCGAGGACATCGCGGTAGAAGGCCGTGAGGTCGGTCAGGGCCAGGTCGAGGCTGTCACGCTGCGTGCGCGTTCTGCGGCGCTTCTGCTTGTCCTCCAGGTCCTTCATCACGCCCGCGGTGCCCCGGGGCATGCGCCCGCCCTGGACGGCGCCGAGAGCCGTCTTCAGCTCCTCGGTCTCCTTGGAGTCCGTCTCCTCGGCGAGCTGCTTGGCGTCCTCGGCGGCCGCGTCGACGAGTTCCTGCGCGGCCTTGAGCGCACCGCCGATCTCCCCCACGCGCAGCGGCAGCCTCAGCACGGCGGCACGGCGTTCACGCGCGGCCGGGTCGGTGGCCAGGCGGCGCGCCCGGTCGACGTGGCCCTGGGTCGCGCGGGCCACCGCGGCGGCCACGTCCGGCTCGATGCCCTCGCGGCGGACGAGCATGTCGGCGACGGCGTCGACCCTCGGCGTGCTCAGGTTGAGGTGGCGGCAGCGGGAGCGGATGGTCGGCAGGACGTCCTCGATGGAGGGCGCGCACAGCAACCAGACCGTCCGCGGGGCGGGTTCCTCGACGGCCTTGAGGACGGCGTTGGCCGACTTCTCGTTCAGCCGCTCGGCGTCCTCGACGAGGATGATCTGCCAGCGGCCGTTGGCCGGCGAGGTGAACGACTTGCGGACGGTGTCGCGCATGTCGTCGGCGAGGATCTGCGTGCCGACGGCCGCCACGGTGGTGACATCGGCGTGCGTCCCGATCAGCGCCGTGTGGCAGCCGTCGCAGAAGCCGCAGCCCGGGGAGCCGCCGAGGGCCCGGTCGGGGCTCACGCACTGCAGGGCCGCCGCGAACGCCCGCGCCGCCTGGTTGCGCCCGGCCCCCGGCGGGCCCGTGAACAGCCACGCGTGCGTCATCTTCGACGCCTCGGGCGGCGGAACGTGGGTGGCGACCGCGGTGACCAGCGCGTCGGCGTCCCGAGCGGCGGCGGCCAGCTGCTCGCTCACCCTCTCCTGCCCGACGAGGTCGTCCCACACGGTCATGGGTCACGCCGCCCTTCCATCACGTTCCGCGTTGCGAGCTCCATTGTGGGGGCGACCACTGACAACGCCCGCCGCCCCCGTCCGACCGCGCGGCCGGAGCCCGGGGTCCCGCGCGCGGCCGGAGCCCGGGTCCCGCGCCCGTCCGCCGGAGGCGTCAGCGCCCCCGGCCGCCTCGGCCCCGGCGTCCGCGCCCCTCGTCCGGCTCGTCGTCGTGCGGTCCGAGCAGCTCGTCCGCCAGCGAGGGCAGGTCGTCCAGCGGCGTCTCCTCGGCCCAGTCGGACCGGCGGCGGCGCGGTGCCCCGTCGGCGTCGACCTGGGGCATCTCCCGCGTGCGGTCCTCGGTGCCGTCGGGCCGGGGGGCCGGGGCGTCTTTGCGGAAGTACCCGGGCGGAACCCGGTCCGCCGGGTCATCGCCGCGCACGGGCGGGAGAACGGCCGTCTCCTCGGCGTCTGCCGGCCGGACCGGAGGCAGCACCGCCGTCTCCTCGGCGTCTGCCGGCCGGACCGGAGGCAGCACCGCCGTCTCCTCGGCGTCTCCCGGCCGGACCGGGGGCAGCACCTCGGTCTCGTCCCCGGCGCGGGGGGACACCGGCGGCAGGAGCTCCGTCCGGTCGTCGGCCTCCGGCGCCACCGGCGGCGGCATCGGCAGCTCGGCCGTCACGTCGGCGTCGGACTCACCGGAAGCCCGGCCCGCACCGCGCTCCTCGTCCCGCACCGGGCGCAGCACCGTCGTGTCGTCTCCGGCGCCGCCGCCCGGGGACACCACCGGCGTGGGTACGGTCGGCGCGTCCTGGGCGGAAGCGGCGGAACCCGCGGCACCCTTCGGGGCGGAGTTCTTGGGGCCGACCTCGGCCGCGGCGGCCGCCGCCTCCGCGAGCCGCCGGGCTTCCTCGGCCCGCAGCAGCGCCTGTTCGGCCTTGCGCTGCTTCTCCAGCCGGAGCGCCTCGGCCTCAGCGCGCAGCCGCGCCTCCTCCTCGGCCTGCTTGCGGCGGCGCTCCTCCTCCGCCTTGCGGCGGGCCTCCTCCTCGGCGCGGGCCTTCTCCTCCGCGAGAAGACGTGCCCGCTCCTCCTCGGCCTTCCTGCGCGCTTCCTCGGCGCGGCGCCGGGCCTCCTCCGCCTGCCGTTCGGCCTCGCGGCGCTGCGCCTCCTCCAGCTCGCGGCGCTTGCGCTCCTCCTCCTCGGCGCGCAGCTTGGCCAGCTGCTCCTGGCGCTCGCGCTCCAGGCGCTCCTCCTCGGCCTTGCGGGCGGCCTCTTCCTCGGCCTTGCGGCGGGCCTCCTCCTCGGCCTTCCGCCGCGCCTCCTCCTGGGCCTTGATCTCGGCCTCGGACAGCGGCAGCACCTGGTCGAGCCGGTGCCGGATGACGGTCGTGACGGCTTCGGGCTCCTGGCCGGCGTCCACCACCAGGTACCGGCCGGCGTCGGCCGCGGCCAGGGTCAGGAAACCGGCCCGCACGCGCGCGTGGAACTCGGCGGGCTCCGACTCCAGCCGGTCCGGCGCCTCCGTGAACCGCTCGCGCGCGGTCTCCGGCGCGACGTCCAGCAGCACGGTCAGATGCGGCACCAGCCCGTTCGTGGCCCAGCGGTTGATGCGGGCGATCTCGGTCGGCGACAGGTCGCGGCCGGCTCCCTGGTAGGCGACGGAGGAGTCGATGTACCGGTCGGAGATGACGACAGCGCCGCGCTCCAGGGCGGGCCGTACGACGGTGTCGATGTGCTCGGCCCGGTCGGCCGCGTACAGCAGTGCCTCCGCGCGGTGGGACAGACCGGCGCTCGACACGTCCAGCAGGATCGACCGCAGCCGCTTGCCGACGGGCGTCGCCCCCGGCTCGCGCGTCAGCACGACCTCGTGGCCCTTGCCGCGGATCCACTCGGCGAGCGCCTCGGCCTGGGTCGACTTGCCGGCCCCGTCGCCGCCCTCCAGGGCGATGAAGAAGCCGGAGGCCGACGGGCCCTGCTCCGGGTCGTCGCCGCCGAGCAGCGCGTCCTTCAGGTCCTGCCGCAGCGGCACACCGGAACGGTCGTCGGCCTTGGCCAGCACCAGCGCGGCCACCGGCAGCAGCAGGGCGCCGGCCAGCATCAGCGCGAAGGCCGCACCGCCGTGCGCGAAGACGAACTTGCCGCTCTCCAGCCGGTGCGGACCGATCGCCGCCGCGACGAGCGGGGCGATCACCGCGCCGAGCGCCACGAAGACCCGGACAACCGCGTGCAGGTGTTCCGTCGTGCGGGGCCGCCGGTACTCCTCGGTCTCCTGGTCGAGCAGGGTGTGACCGATGTTGGCGGACATGCCCGCGCCGACGCCGGCCAGCGCGAGGATCAGCAGCACGGTGGTGACGTCCGGGACCAGCCCGGCGGCCAGCAGGGCGATACCGGTGAAGGCGATCGTCAGCGCGAGCAGCCTGCGCCGGGACAGCGCCGGCATGAAGGAGGGCGCCGTGCGGATGCCGACCACGACACCGCCGGTCAGCGCGGCCACGAACAGGCCGTAGAGCACCGGGCCACCGCCCAGGTCCTTGGCGTGCAGCACGGCGACGGCGACGGCGGCCGACACCGCCGCGGCGACGGCGGCACTGGCCAGCACCAGCAGGGGCAACGCGCCGGTGCGGCCCTTGTCGGTGCCGGTGCCGGTCTTCGGGCGGCGCAGCCCCTCGAGCGGCGACCGCGCACGCGGGGTGCGGGTGTCGGGCAGCTCCAGGAACGTCAGCACGGACAGGGACGCGGCGAACAGCCCGGCCGCGACGTAGGAGGCGAGGGCCGCCTGGTGCTGGCCGAACCAGTCGATGCCGGCGCCGAGCAGATTGTTGAACAGGGAGGCGACGAGGAGGGCGACGGCCGCGAGGGGGATCGCCACGAAGTTGGTGCGCAGCGACAGGCGGCGCAGGGCGTCCATGTGGTCGGGCAGCGGCCGGACCGTCGCGCCCTCCGGCGGCGGGGCGGGCAGCAGCGCGGGGGCCGCGCTCTCGCGGCACACCGTCCAGAACCGCTCGGCGACCCCGGTCACGAAGGCCGTGACGAGCAGCAGTGTCAGCGCGTCGTCGGGCGTCCAGTCGATCCACAGGGGCGCGACGATGAGCAGCGCCGCGCGCAGCCCGTCGGCGCCCACCATGGTCCAGCGGCGGTCGAGCGGACCGTCCTGCGAGGTGAGTGCGGTGAGCGGACCGAGCAGTACGGCGCCGAACAGCAGCGTCGCGAGGATGCGCACCCCGAAAACGGTCGCCACTGCGAACGCCACACCCCGGTAACCGCCCCCGAACGAGCCTTCGGCGACGGCCGCCTGGAGTGCGAGAACGACCAGGACGAGAAGGGCGAGGGTGTCCCCCACACCCCCCACGAGCTGTGCGCTCCACAACCGCTTCAGCTGCGGTCGGCGCAGCAGGGCGCGGACGGCACGCTCGCGGGAGTCCGCGACCAGGGCATCGTCGGGGGCGGGCTGAGGGGCCGTTGGGTGGTCGGCTCGCGTCATGCGTTCAGCCTATCGGGAGCCACCGGCACGCTGGAGGGCGCGGCCTGGCATGCGCACGCCCCGACACCGAAGTGTTGCCGGGGCGTTCGCTTTCCGAACCCTGGGCGAAGGTCCGGGCGCGGCGGCCCGGACGTCGCACAGGACTCGAACGACCTCAGTCCTCCACGGACTTGGCGGCGGTCGCCGCCGTGGCTGCAGTCTTGCCGGCGGCGGTGGTCTTCTTCGCCGTCGTCTTCTTCGCGGTCGCCTTCTTCGCGGTGGTGGTCTTCTTCGCTGCGGTCTTCTTGGCCGTCGTCGTCTTCTTCGCCGGCGCCTTCTTGACCGCCTTCTTCGCGGTCTTCTTCGCCGGCCCCTTGGCGCGCTTCTCGGCGAGCAGCTCGAAACCGCGCTCCGGGGTGATCTCCTCGACGCTGTCGCCGGAGCGCAGGGTCGCGTTGGTCTCCCCGTCGGTGACGTACGGGCCGAAGCGGCCGTCCTTGACCACGACCGGCTTCTCGCTCACCGGGTCGGTGCCCAGCTCCTTCAGGGGCGGCTTCGCCGCGGCCCGGCCACGCTGCTTGGGCTGGGCGTAGATCGCCAGCGCCTCCTCCAGCGTGATCGTGAAGAGCTGCTCCTCGGCCTGGAGGGAACGGGAGTCGGTGCCCTTCTTCAGGTACGGGCCGTAGCGGCCGTTCTGCGCGGTGATCTCCTGGCCCTCGGCGTCGGTGCCGACGACACGCGGCAGCGACATCAGCTTCAGGGCCTCGTCGAGGGTCACCGTGTCCAGGGTCATCGTCTTGAACAGCGACGCCGTGCGCGGCTTGACCGCGTTCTTGCCTGTCTTCGGGGTGCCCTCGGGGAGGACCTCCGTCACGTACGGGCCGTAGCGGCCGTCCTTGGCGACGATCGTGTGGCCGGTGGCGGGGTCCGTGCCCAGCTCGTAGTCACCGCTCGGCTTGGCGAGCAGCTCCTCCGCGAGGTCGACGGTCAGCTCGTCGGGCGCCAGGTCGTCGGGGATGTCGGCGCGCTGGTGCTGCTCGGTGTCCTTCTCGCCGCGCTCGATGTACGGCCCGTAGCGGCCGACCCGCAGCACGATGTCGTTGCCCACCGGGAACGACGACACCTCGCGCGCGTCGATCGCGCCCAGGTCCGTCACCAGCTCCTTGAGGCCGCCGAGGTGGTCCCCGTCGCCGTTGCCGGCGTCGGCCGCGCCGCCGCTGACCGTGCCCTCGCCGAAGTAGAACCGCTTCAACCACGGCACGGACTGCGCCTCACCGCGGGCGATGCGGTCGAGGTCGTCCTCCATCTTGGCGGTGAAGTCGTAGTCGACGAGCCGCCCGAAGTGCTTCTCCAGGAGGTTGACCACGGCGAAGGACAGGAAGGACGGCACCAGGGCCGTGCCCTTCTTGAACACGTAGCCGCGGTCCAGGATCGTGCCGATGATCGACGCGTACGTCGACGGGCGGCCGATCTCGCGCTCTTCCAGCTCCTTGACCAGGGAGGCCTCGGTGTAACGGGCCGGGGGCTTGGTGGCGTGCCCGTCGACCGTGATCTCCTGGGCGCTCAGGGCGTCGCCCTGGGAGACCTGGGGCAGCCGGCGCTCCCGGTCGTCCAGCTCGGCGTTCGGATCGTCGGCACCCTCCACATAGGCCTTCAGGAAGCCGTGGAAGGTGATCGTCTTGCCGGACGCGCTGAACTCGACGTCCCGTCCGTCGGCCGCCGTGCCGCCGATCTTCACCGTGACGCTGTTGCCGGTGGCGTCCTTCATCTGGGAGGCGACGGTCCGCTTCCAGATCAGCTCGTACAGCTTGAACTGGTCACCGGTCAGTCCGGTCTCGGCGGGAGTGCGGAAACGGTCGCCCGAGGGGCGGATCGCCTCGTGGGCCTCCTGCGCGTTCTTGACCTTCCCGGCGTACGTCCTCGGCTGCGGCGGCAGGTAGTCGGCGCCGTACAGCTGCGTGACCTGGGCGCGGGCGGCGGATACCGCCGTGTCGCTCAGCGTCGTGGAGTCCGTACGCATGTAGGTGATGTAGCCGTTCTCGTACAGCTTCTGCGCGACCTGCATGGTGGCCTTCGCGCCGAAGCCGAGCTTGCGGCTGGCCTCCTGCTGCAGCGTCGTCGTACGGAACGGGGCGTACGGCGAGCGGCGGTAGGGCTTGGACTCGACCGAGCGGACGGCGAACCGCGTCTGCTCCAGGGCGGCGGCCAGGGCGCGGGCGTTCGCCTCGTCGAGATGGAGGGTGTTCGCGCTCTTCAGTTGTCCCAGGGAGTCGAAGTCGCGGCCCTGCGCGACCCGCCTGCCGTCGACGGTCTGCAGGCGCGCGACCAGCGACGACGGGTCCGACGGGTCTCCCGCGCGGCCGGTCGCGAAGGTGCCCGTCAGGTCCCAGTACTCAGCCGAACGAAAGGCGATGCGCTCGCGTTCCCGCTCCACCACGAGCCGGGTGGCGACCGACTGGACACGGCCCGCGGACAGCCGCGGCATGACCTTCTTCCACAGGACCGGCGAGACCTCGTAGCCGTAGAGGCGGTCGAGGATGCGGCGGGTCTCCTGGGCGTCGACGAGCTTCTGGTTCAGCTGGCGCGGATTGGCCACGGCGGCCTGGATCGCGGCCTTGGTGATCTCGTGGAAGACCATCCGCTTGACCGGGACCTTGGGCTTGAGCACTTCCTGGAGGTGCCAGGCGATGGCCTCGCCCTCGCGGTCCTCATCGGTGGCGAGGAAGAGTTCGTCGGACTCCTTCAGCAGGTCCTTGAGCTTCTTGACCTGCGCCTTCTTGTCGGCGTTGACCACATAGATCGGCTGGAAGTCATGTTCGACGTCCACACCGAGGCGGCGGACCTCGCCGGTGTACTTGTCGGGCACCTCGGCGGCGCCGTTGGGAAGGTCGCGGATGTGCCCGACGCTCGCCTCGACGATGTAGCCGGGGCCGAGATAGCCCTTGATCGTCTTCGCCTTGGCAGGCGACTCGACGATGACGAGTCGGCGGCCGCCGTTCGCGGTCTCGCTGGTCGGGGACAACTTCGCTCTTCTCTCCGGTCGACACTGGGCCTCCCCGGAGTCGCTCACCGGGGCTGGAAACGTGGTGACGCTGCGGAGTGTGACGGTACATCCCGCCCCCGTGTCAAACGGGAAAAGCCCGCAACGGCCACTCGAACGGTAACCCGACTACCACCGATCCTGCCGCCCGGCGTATCGAGAGCAGGCCGGGCCCTGTGCGGAGCGCGACCCCCCGGTTACCGGCGGGTGCGAGGCCGGCGCGGGTCTCACAGGCGTGTGAAGCACCACGCCGCGAGCGCCAGCGCGATCACCGAGGCGGCGCTCGCGAGGGCCGCGGAAGGGGCCGGCCTCACCCCTTCGGCGACAGGCAGCTGCCGGCGCACCCGTGACACGGTCCAGGCCAGCAGCCCGCCTCCGAACAGGGAGAACACCGCTCCCGTGAAGATCGCCGGTTCGCTCTCCATGGCCGCCGTCCCCCTTCTCCCCCGCCCGCGCCGTGTCGGCCCCGGGAGGCTGACACGCGCGGGCGGCGGGCAGGCGAACCCGAGGTGAACGCCAGGGCGACACGGCGGTGGATCAAGGGCGTCCAATTCCGCGTGACCCGTCTCGGACGGGGTGTCCAAATCGACTCGAATTTATTGGCGCGCCTCCCGGCACCCTCCGATGACGCCCCTCGCGCGGGAGCTCAGCGCACCGGTTCCAGGAACCCCTGCTCGACCAGCAACCGGATCTGGGCCGGTGTGCGGTCGCGCAGCATCACCGGGTCCTCGCCGATCAGCTGGGCGATGGCGTCGAGGATGCGGCCCGCGCTCATCGTGCCGTCGCAGACACCCGCGAAGCCCGCGCCGACGGTGTCCACCCGGGTCGCCCGGCGCATGCCGCGGTTCTGGCGCAGCACGACGTGCTCGGGGTCCTCGGCCCCCGGCAGCCCCACCTGCTCCTGCACGACCTCGGCGGCGAGCCGGAAGTGCCCTTCGAGCAGCGCGGCGTCGTCGTGGTCGCGCAGGTGGTCGAGCTGGTCGAAGTGGGCCCGGATGGTGTCGCCGAGCGGCTGCTCGACCGGGTGCGGCCATTCCTCCACCGTGATCGAGGGCACGGCGGCACTCGTCCTGCGCAGGGTGATCCAGCCGAACCCGACGGCCTTCACCTTGCGCGCCTCGAACTCGTCGAGCCATGCGTCGTACCGCGCCTGGTACTCCGCCGGGTCACCCCGGTGGTCACCGGCGTCACGCAGCCACAGCTCGGCGTACTGATTGACGTCCTGCACCTCGCGCTGCACGATCCACGCGTCGCAGCCGCGCGGCACCCACGACCTGAGCCGGTCCTGCCAGTCCTCCCCTTCCACGTGCTGCCAGTTGGCCAGGAACTGTGCGAACCCGCCCTCGTTGAGACGGTCGCCCGCTTGCTGAACGAGCGTGCGGCACAGATCGTCCCCGCCCATCCCGCCGTCGCGATAGGTGAGTCGTGTGCCGGGAGAGATCACGAAGGGCGGGTTGGACACGATCAGGTCGAACGTCTCGTCGTCCCGGACCGGTTCGAAGAGGGAGCCCTCGCGCAGGTCGGCGGTCGCGGCGCCGGACAGTGCCAGGGTGAGGGCGGTGATGTGCAGGGCGCGCGGGTTGAGGTCGGTGGCCGCCACCCGCGTGGCGTGCCGTGTGGCGTGCAGAGCCTGGATGCCGGAGCCGGTACCGAGGTCGAGTGCGGCGGCGACGGGGGTGCGGACGGTGATGCCGGCGAGGGTCGTGGAGGCGCCGCCGACTCCGAGGACGACCCCTTCGTCGCTCCGGCCGATGCCGCCGGCACCGCCGACCGCGCAGCCGAGGTCCGAGACGATGAACCAGTCCTCGCCGCCGGGCCCGCCGTAGGGCCGGACGTCCACCGTGGCGGCGAGTTCGTCCCCGCCGGCCCGGGCAAGCCAGCCGCTCTCCAGGCAGGCGTCGACGGGCAGGACGTCCGCCACGCGCGCGTGCGGCACGGGCTGCTGGAGCAGGAACAGCCGGACGAGCATCTCCAGGGGCGTGTCCCCGCGCGTCGCCCGGAGCGCGGGCACGGTCTCGCTCCGGGCCAGCGCCGCGTACGCGGGGGCGCCGAGCAGTTCGAGCAGTCCGTCGGCGGTGAAGGAGGCCGCGAGCAGGGCGTCCCGGAGCCGGGCGGCGACATCGGGGCGGTCGGAGGCGGGCAGCGGGGGCAGGGATGACTGGCTGGCGTTACTCACGCCGTCCATTGTGGCCGCCGGTGCGGGGGCGCGCGTGTCCGTGCGCGGGAGTCCGGGCGTTCCCCGCCACTCGGCACACCAGGGGCATGAGGTGCCCGCTCAGCTCTGCGTCGCGCCCGCCGACGCCGTGGCCGCCTTGCAGCTGGACTGCCGGGCCATGGCCTGGCCGACCTCGCCCTCCTCCAGGTTCCTGAGGGCGTCGTTCCCGCTCTGGCTCAGCTTGTCCAGCTCGGTGGCGATGTCCTTCAGGCCGTCGGCGAACTTGCCCTGATCCTTGGTGTCGAGCCCGTCGACCTGCTTCTTGAGGGAGGCGTAGGAGGCGGAGATCGAGTTGAGCTCCTTGACCGCGTCCTGCTGCTTCTTCTGACCGTTCTCGACGTCGGGCGCCCCGGCCTTGTTCACAGCCGTCCCGATCGCCTTGTAGGCGTCGGACATGTCCTGGAAGGCCTGTGCGTCGGTCTTCTGGACGTCCTTCGGCGTGCTGTTGTCCGAGGTCTCCTTCTGGATCGCGGCATTGGCCGACTCGATCTTCTTGGCCTGCGGCTGCACGGCGTCACAGACCTGCTTGGCCCAGGAGTCCAGCTTGTCGTTGCCGTCGTCGCCGCCGCAGCCCGACAGCGCCAGTACCAGTACCGCACCGCCGGACAGTGCGGCCGCGAGCTTCTTGTTCACCGGTTTGGTCCCTTCCATGGCTCTCGGCCCCGGAACATACACGCCAGATGCACGGCAACCGCACGTCGAACGTCTATTAAGACCGTTTTGTAACCTTTTGCACCAAGCGAGAGAAGGCTCACGCGTGAGCGTCTACCCACAAAGAGCGGGCGGGCGACGCGCCAACGCGCGCCGCCCGCCCGCACCTTGAGCTGGGGCTCGGAGAACCTCCCTACGAAACCACCGCCGGATCGGCCGACTTGGGCTTCGATCCGGCGTTGTCTTCGTCACCCATGGCGATTCCCCGCCGCTTTGACACGTAGACCGCCCCGACGATCACGACGAACGCGAGGGCAGCGATCAGGATCCGCACCCCGATGCTCTTGTCGGGGCCGTAGGAGAACTTGATCACCGCGGGCGCGATGAGCAGCGACACCAGGTTCATGACCTTCAGCAGCGGGTTGATCGCGGGGCCCGCGGTGTCCTTGAAGGGGTCGCCGACCGTGTCTCCGATCACGGTCGCCGCATGGGCCTCGCCGCCCTTGCCACCGTGGTGGCCGTCCTCGACGAGTTTCTTGGCGTTGTCCCAGGCGCCACCGGAGTTGGCGAGGAACACCGCCATCAGCGTGCCCGCGCCGATCGCGCCCGCCAGGAAGGCGCCGAGCGGGCCGACGCCGAGCGTGAACCCGATGAAGACGGGCGCCATCACGGCCAGCAGACCGGGCGTGGCGAGCTCGCGCAGGGCGTCCTTGGTGCAGATGTCGACGACCTTGCCGTACTCCGGCTTCTCGCTGTAGTCCATGATCCCGGGCTTCTCACGGAACTGCCGCCGCACCTCGTAGACCACGGAACCCGCCGACCGCGACACGGCGTTGATCGCCAGCCCAGAGAAGAGGAAGACGACCGCAGCGCCGGCGATGAGACCCACGAGGTTGTTGGGCTGCGAGATGTCCATCATCAGGCTCATCGGGGCGCCCTCCCCGCTGAGCTTCTCGCCCACGTCCCGCGCGCCGGTGATGATCGCGTCGCGGTACGACCCGAACAGCGCCGCCGCCGCGAGCACGGCCGTGGCGATCGCGATGCCCTTGGTGATCGCCTTGGTGGTGTTGCCGACCGCGTCCAGGTTGGTGAGCACCTGCGCGCCCGCGCCCTCGACGTCACCGGACATCTCCGCGATGCCCTGCGCGTTGTCGGAGACGGGCCCGAAGGTGTCCATCGCAACGATCACGCCGACCGTGGTGAGCAGGCCGGTACCGGCCAGGGCCACCGCGAAGAGCGCCAGCATGATGGACGTGCCGCCGAGCAGGAACGCCCCGTACACCCCCAGGCCGATCAACAAGGCGGTGTAGACGGCCGATTCGAGACCGACGGAGATACCGGCGAGGACGACGGTGGCCGGGCCGGTGAGCGAGCTCTTGCCGATGTCCCTGACCGGGCGGCGGGTGGTCTCGGTGAAGTAGCCGGTCAGCTGCTGGATCAGGGCGGCGAGCACGATGCCGATGGCCACCGCGACCAGCGCGAGGACCCGTGGGTCGCCGTCCTTGCCCAGGATCGCGGTGTCGGTGACCCCGTCGAGCTCGGAGTACTTCCCGGGCAGGTAGACGAAGACGGCCACCGCCACCAGCACCAGCGAGATCACCGCGGAGATGAAGAACCCGCGGTTGATGGCGCTCATGCCGCTGCGGTCGGCGCGCCGGGGCGCCACCGCGAAGATGCCGATCATGGCGGTGATCACGCCGATCGCCGGCACGAGCAGCGGGAAGCCGAGCCCTGCGTCGCCGAAGGCGGCCGAACCCAGGATGAGCGCGGCCACCAGCGTCACGGCGTAGGACTCGAAGAGGTCGGCCGCCATGCCCGCGCAGTCGCCGACGTTGTCGCCCACGTTGTCGGCGATGGTCGCGGCATTGCGCGGGTCGTCCTCCGGAATGCCCTGCTCGACCTTGCCGACCAGGTCGGCGCCGACGTCGGCGGCCTTGGTGAAGATCCCGCCGCCGACTCGCATGAACATCGCGATCAGCGCGGCTCCGAGGCCGAAGCCCTCGAGCACCTTCGGCGCGTCGGCCGCGTACACCAGCACCACGCAGGAGGCGCCGAGCAGGCCGAGGCCCACCGTGAACATGCCGACCACGCCGCCCGTACGGAATGCGATCTTCATCGCCTTGTGCGAGACGGAGGTCAGATCCTTTTCCGGCTCGCCTTGTGCCGGTGTGGCTTCACGTGCCGCCGCGGCGACACGCACATTGCTGCGCACGGCGAGCCACATGCCGATATAGCCGGTGGCCGCCGAGAACGCCGCTCCGATCAGGAAGAACACCGAACGTCCGGCACGCTGATTCCAGTCGTCCGCGGGCAGCAGCATGAGCAGGAAGAACACGACGACGGCGAATACGCCGAGGGTGCGCAGCTGACGCGCCAGATAGGCGTTCGCGCCTTCCTGCACCGCTGCCGCGATCTCCTTCATGCTGTCGGTGCCCTCGCCGGCCGCGAGCACCTGGCGCACCAGGACGCCCGCGACCGCCAGCGCCGCCAGTGCGACGACCGCGATGACCACGATGAGTACGCGGTTGCCGTCGGTCAGGACCGCGGCTGCGAGGTCGGTGTGATGACCCGACTGTTGTGAGAGGGAAAGCCCCGCCATTCGTCCTCCTTGACGCTTGGGCTGAGCTCAAGATGTGGACGGGATTGTAGGTACCGGAACCTGATCAAAACAGAGCGCGATAAACGGAATTGGACGTCCGAGGTAATGCCCTGAAAGCATTCTGACGCTGCCGGAGGGCGCGCGAATGATCGTGAACGAATTCACGCGATGAACGGCACAGGAACTACTGTAAAGGCGAGCACTGACACCCGCACATGACGAAGGGCCCCACGGGTGGGGCCCTTCGGAAGAACGGTGTGCGCGGTGGCGGAATCAGACCAGGATCGTCGGCGGCGGTGTGGTCGGCCAGGTCATCTTGATCAGCCCGCCGTGTTCTCCCGCGCTGACCTCGACGTCGTCGACGAGTCCACTGATGACCGCGAGGCCCATCTCGTCCTCGTCGGCCTCGCCGTCGGAGCCGCCGGCACCGGACGCGCGTTCGCCGGAGACCGCGTGCGGGGCCTCGTCGCCGACCTCGATGGAGAACTGCTTCTCCTCCTCGATCAGCAGCACCTTCACCGGTGCCGAGATCCCGACGGTCTGGTGGAGCCCGACGGCCCGGCTGCACGCCTCACCGACGGCGAGCCTGACCTCGTCGAGGACGGCCTCGTCCACTCCGGCCCTGCGCGCCACCGCGGCCGCCACCAGCCGGGCGGTCCTGACATGCTCGGGCAGCGCGCTGAAGCGGAGCTCAACGGTGGCCATGCATCCCCCTCGCAACTAGCGGGCGTGCTGTCGAGAGGCTCCGGGCCGGCGAAACCCGGGCCCCCTCGGTGTTCACTCTTGCCGAATGTCGGCCGGCCCGGGCACAGGGCCCGGGACCGGTGTCAGTCGGTGGCCGCAACCGCTTCCTCGACCGAGGTGTGAATGGGGAACACCTTGGTGAGACCGGTGATACGGAAGATCTTCAAAATGCGCTCCTGGTTGCAGACCAGGCGCAGGGAGCCCTCATGGGCCCGCACACGCTTCAGGCCGCCGACCAGCACGCCGAGCCCGGTGGAGTCGAGGAAGTCCACGCCCTCCATGTCGACGACAAGGTGGAAACTGCCGTCGTTCACCAGCTCGACCAACTGCTCGCGCAGCTTGGGCGCGGTATATACGTCGATTTCGCCACCGACCCTGACGATCGTGCGATCGCCCATGGTTTCGGTCGACAGGGACAGGTCCACGGATCCTCCAGCACCTTGCTATCGAGCGGTCGCCCTAGGGGCATTCGGCTTCAGCCCCTGGACGCTTCGCCAGCCGCGATGGCATTCAATCACTTACCGGCAGGCGTGCACGACGCCTTGGCTCCATTGTCCGTCACGCCAGTGACACACTCGGTGCCGATGGCCAAGAATCACCGATCCGATCGAACCCCGACGGACCCCGCCTCCCGGCCCGCTCCGGGCACGGTCCTGGACCGGCTCGCGTCCGGTCCGGGCAGGGCTTCGCGCATTACTCATACGGAGCACTTGCCCCCGCGCGCGGGTCGGCATGCCGTCTGGCCGGACCGGATCCGGGCGGAGGTCGTCGCCGCCGTGCGCGCCGCGGGCATCGAACACCCCTGGGCCCACCAGGCACGGGCGGCCGAGCACGCCCTGGACGGCGACTCGGTCGTCGTCGCCACCGGCACGGCCTCCGGCAAGTCCCTGGCCTACCTCGTCCCGGTGCTGTCCACCCTCATGGACGGCGCGGAGGCCCCGAACGGCCGGGGCGCGACCACCCTCTACCTGGCTCCGACCAAGGCCCTCGCGGCGGACCAGTGCCGGTCCGTGAAGGAACTTTCACATCCCCTCGGCAACGCCGTACGCCCAGCCGTGTACGACGGCGATACTCCGTTCGAGGAACGCGAGTGGATCCGGCAGTACGCCAACTACGTCCTGACCAACCCGGACATGCTGCACCGCGGGATCCTGCCGTCCCACCCCCGCTGGTCCTCCTTCCTGAAGTCGCTGAAGTACGTCGTCATCGACGAGTGCCACACCTACCGCGGCGTCTTCGGCTCCCACGTCGCCCAGGTGCTGCGCCGCCTGCGGCGGCTCTGCGCCCGTTACGGCGCCTCGCCCGTGTTCCTGCTGGCCTCCGCGACCGCCGCCGAGCCCGCGGTGGCCGCCCGCCGCCTCACCGGCGTGCCGGTGCTGGAGGTGGCCGACGACGCCTCCCCACGCGGTGAACTGGTGTTCGCCCTCTGGGAGCCGCCGCTGACCGAGCTGCACGGCGAGAAGGGCGCCCCCGTCCGCCGCACGGCCACCGCCGAGGCCGCGGACCTGCTGACCGACCTCACCGTGCAGGGCGTGCGCTCGGTCGCCTTCGTCCGCTCCCGGCGCGGCGCCGAGCTGATCTCGGTCATTTCCCAGGAGCGCCTGGCCGAGGTCGACCGGTCGCTGGCCCGGCGTGTCGCGGCGTACCGGGGCGGCTATCTGCCGGAAGAACGACGCGCACTCGAACAAGCCCTCCATTCGGGTGAACTGCTGGGCCTCGCCGCGACGAACGCCCTCGAACTCGGCATCGACATCTCCGGCCTCGACGCCGTCGTCATCGCCGGCTACCCGGGCACGCGCGCCTCCCTGTGGCAGCAAGCGGGCCGGGCCGGACGGGCCGGGCAGGGGGCGCTGGCCGTGCTGGTGGCCCGTGACGACCCGCTGGACACCTTCCTCGTCCACCACCCGGAGGCCCTGTTCGACCAGCCTGTCGAATCGACCGTCCTGGACCCCGACAATCCCTACGTGCTGGCCCCGCATCTGTGCGCCGCCGCCGCGGAGCTGCCCCTGACGGACGAGGACCTCGCCCTGTTCGGCCCGGCCGGCGAGAGCCTGCTGCCGCAGCTGGAGGCCGCGAAGCTGCTGCGCCGCCGCACCAAGGCCTGGCACTGGACCCGCCGGGAGCGCGCCGCCGACCTGACGGACATCCGAGGGGAGGGCGGACGCCCGGTCCAGGTCGTCGAGACCGGCACGGGCCGGCTGCTCGGCACGGTCGACGCCGGCGCCGCGCACTCGACGGTGCACGAAGGGGCGGTCCACCTCCACCAGGGCCGCACCTACCTGGTGCGGTCGCTCGACCTGGAGGACTCCGTCGCCCTCGTCGAGGAGGCCGCCCCGCCGTACTCCACCGTCGCCCGGGACACGACGTCGATCTCCGTCCTGGAGACGGACGTGGAGATCCCCTGGGGTGACGGCCGCCTCTGCTACGGCTCCGTCGAGGTCACCAACCAGGTCGTCTCCTTCCTGCGCAGACGGCTCATCACCGGCGAAGTGCTCGGTGAGACCAAACTCGACCTCCCTCCCCGTACGCTGCGCACCCGCGCCGTGTGGTGGACCGTCACCGAGGACCAGCTGGACCGGGCCCGGATCAACCCGGAGATCCTCGGCGGCTCCCTGCACGCCGCCGAACACGCGTCGATCGGCCTGCTGCCCCTCTTCGCCACCTGTGACCGCTGGGACATCGGCGGCGTGTCGATCCCGCTCCACCCCGACACGCTGCTGCCCACGGTCTTCGTCTACGACGGCCATCCGGGTGGCGCGGGCTTCGCGGAGCGCGCCTTCCACACCGCCCGCACCTGGCTGACCGCCACCCGCCAGGCCATCGCCTCCTGCGAGTGCGAGGCCGGCTGCCCGTCCTGCATCCAGTCCCCCAAGTGCGGCAACGGCAACGACCCGCTGCACAAGAGGGGGGCGGTGCGCCTCCTCACGGTGCTGCTGGAGGGGGCTCCCGGGGAGAAGGAGGACGCTCCGGAGGAGCAGGGCGCTCCTGTCGTGGAGCGGACGGCGGACGGAGCGGCAGAGCAGCCGACGGAAGGCCCGGCGGAGCCGTCGGAGGACCCGCCCGCGCCCTGACCTGCGCCGTGAACGGGCCCCGTCCCGACGCCGCCGTCACGTCCGAGATCTCCCCGGTGATCTCACACCGCACGAGCCGCACGCCCTGCGCCCGGGCCACCCGGCCGGCCCGAGCGCAGGCCGCCGAGCCCCCTTCGGCCCAGTGGTCCGCCGCGGCGAGCGCCGCGAGATCCGCACCGCCCGCCGCCCGGTGCCGGATCACGACGGCCTGCCCCAGCGCGAGGACCACACCGAACACCACGCACAGCACGGCGATCGCCCCCACACTCCAGACGGTGGCGGACCCGCGGTCCGAACCGGCGCTCCCGCGCACGGCCGCCCACCTGCGGATACCGGCTCCGGCCCCGGCCCCCGCCCGGCGGCGCCTCACACGCCCACCGCCGCTATCCATCCCGGGCCGGGCTCTCGCCCGGCGGCACCACACATGCCCACCGCCGGTACTCACCCCGGCCCCGGCCCCCTCCCGGCGGCGTCTCACGTGCCCACCGCCTCCTCCACGGACGCCACCGCCTCCTCGCGCACGGCGAAGGACAGACCGCGCAGCACCGGTGGCTCGGCCACCACGACCACCCGGACGTGTTCCGCGTCCCGGCTGACCGTCACCTTCGCACCGGGCGGTGCCGCCTCGCGGGCCAGCCGCACGACCGCGCCGGGCGGGTCCTGGCGTGCCGCCGCACGCGCCCCGGTCCGCGCCGCGTCCACACACTGGATCTGCGCGGCCACGACCAGCAGCCCCCACACCAGGGCCATCGCGAACATCACCAGGACGGGCAGCACCACCGCCGACTCCGCCGTGACGAACCCCCGGTCCGTGCCCCGCTCACATCCGCGCATTGAGGGCCCCCTTCACCACGGCTTGCAGCTCCGCGCTGACCGGCCCACTCGTGACGACCTTGTACAGCACCACCGCGAACGCCACGGCCGCGACGATTCCCATCGCGTACTCGGAGGTGACCATCCCCCCGTCCCGCCGCGCCGCACGCAACCCGCACACCAGGGCACGCAGCCGTGCCCGAACCGCCTGATACATCTCAACCCCCGTAGGAAAGAGTCCGAACTTCTGTTTGTTTTCGCTCGCTTGTCGCTCACTCGCTTCCGGTCCGTCCCCGCGTCAGCCGTCACCCCCTCCGAGCACCCCGCCCGCGAGCCCGATCACCACCGGCAGCACGCCGACCGCGATGAACGCGGGCAGAAAGCACAGCCCGACCGGCGCGCTGACCATCACGCCCGCGCGGCGGGCCCTGGCCGTCGCGGCACGGTTCCAGTCGGCGCGCGACTCGGCGGCCAGCCGTGCGGCCGGTCCGGCGGCCGGCAGGCCTGACACGTCGGCCCGTTCGAGCAGCCGGGCCAGACCTCCGGCGCCCGGCAGGGCGTCCAGCCTCCGCCAGGCCGCCCCCGCCTCACCGCCCAGCCGCACCTCCGCGGCGCCCCGGGCGAGCGCCTCACCGACAGGACCACCGAGGGCCTCGCCCACCGCCTGGGCCGCGATCACCGGGCCGGCGCCCGCCGCGACGCAGGCCGCCAGCAGGTCGGCGGCGAGGGGTAGTTGGCGCGCCGCCTCGACGTGGTCGGGTGCCCGCGGGTCCTCTCCCGCAGCCGCCTGCCGCAGCCGCCACCGCCACAGGCCCAGCGCACCGGCCAGTCCCACGGCGGCCCCGGGGAGGCCCCCGACCAGCGCCCAGACGGCGCACGCCACGCCCACCGGGGCCAGCCAGGCGCGTGCGATCCCACGCAGGGCATGGCGTGGGGCAGGAGCGGTGGCCTCCCGGACCCCCGACAGCTCGGCCAGCCGTCGGCGCGTCCTTCGGCGACGCCGCGACTCCACCAGCCACCGCGCCGACCAGGCGCAGACCGCCACGATCCCCAGGGCCACCCCCAGCCTGTGGACAACGTCCCCGCTCATGCCGCTTCCTCCGCGCCCCGCACGATCCGCCGCACCCACCACAGACCCAGGCCCTCCAGCACCCCGCCCGCCGCCAGACAGCCCAGCCCCGCCCCGGTGTGCAGCAGGACGCGGAGGGGATCGGCGCCGAGGGCGATGCCGATGGCGAGGCCCAGGGCCGGCAGAGCGGCGAGCATCACCGCTGTGGCTCGGGCGCCCGCCAACTGAGCCCTCAGATCGGACCGTTGGTCCCGCTCGGCCCGCAAGGCGGTGGCGAGCCGGTCGAGCCCGGCGGCGAGCCCCGCTCCCTGGTCCACCGCAACCCGCCAGCACGCCGCGAGTCCCCGCAGTCCCTCGGCGCCCGGTTGCCGTGCCGCCATCGCGAGCGCCTCCGGCACGTCACCGCCGAATCGCGCCGCCGCCAGCACCGTCGCCCGTGTGCCCGCGAGCCCGCCGCAGTCCCGCGCGGCCCGCAGCAGCGCCTCACCCGGCTGACGTCCGGCCCGCACCTCCCCGGCGAGCGACCCGCACAACGCGATCACCGCGTCGGCCCGGCGCTCCCGCTCCCGCCGCGCCCGGCCGGCCAGCCGGGCCCGCCGCAGCAACGGCACCCCGGCCGCCCCCAGGACGACCGGCAGCACCGACGCCCCGAGCACCGCCGGCACCAACCCGGCCACCGGCGCCCACCACTCGGCCCCCAGCCGCGCGCGGACGCGCCACAGCCCATCGGTCAGCCGCCGCCACCCGGGCGGCGCGTGCGCGACGGCTCCGCCGTCCGTGAGCAGCAGCCGCGCCCGCCGCGCCACCTCCTCCCGCTCGCCCAGCAACCAGACGGCCGCCCCCATGCAGACCACCGCCGTGCCCGTCGACATCTCAGCCACCCCCGTCATGCCTCGCCTCGCCCCCTTCCACCGCGGCCTCCTCCGGGCCGCTCCCGCTCTCCCCGCCCCGGAGCAGCCCCCTCAGCCGCTCCCACCCCCGCTCACGCACGAAGGCCCGCTCGCCCCATCGCAGTGCCGGCACCGTCCGCACGAGCCCCGACGGGTCCCGCTCCAGCACGTGCACCTCGGCGATCCGCCGCCGCCCGGACCGGTCGCGCACCAGGTGCAGCACCACGGAGAGCGCGGCCGCCAGCTGGCTGTGCAGCGCGGCCCGGTCGAGCCCGGCGGCCGTGCCGAGCGCCTCCAGCCGGGCCGGTACGTCGGCGGCGGCATTGGCGTGCACGGTTCCGCAGCCGCCCTCGTGGCCGGTGTTCAACGCGGCCAGCAGATGCACCACTTCGGGCCCGCGCACCTCACCCACCACCAGCCGGTCAGGCCGCATCCGCAGCGCCTGGCGCACCAGGTCCTCGAGGGTGACCAGGCCCGCCCCCTCCTGGTTGGCGGGCCTGGTCTCAAGGCGTACGACGTGTGGATGGTCGGGTCGTAGCTCCGCCGAGTCCTCGGCGAGGACGATCCGCTCGCCCGGTCCCACCAGTCCCAGCAGGGCGCTCAGCAGCGTGGTCTTGCCGGTGCCGGTTCCTCCGCTGACCAGGAAGGACAGTCGGGCGTCGAGCAGCGCGCGCAGCACGCGGTCTCCGCCCGGAGGAACCGTGCCCGCCGCGACCAGTTCGCCGAGTGTGAAGGCACGCGGACGCACGACCCGAAGCGACAGGCAGGCACATCCCACGGCCACCGGCGGCAGCACCACGTGCAGCCGCGTCCCGTCGGGCAACCGGGCGTCCGCCCAGGGCCGGGCGTCGTCCAGACGGCGTCCGGCCACGGCCGCGAGACGCTGGGCGAGCCGGCGTACGGCCGCGGCGTCCGCGAAGCGCACCGGCGTCAGCTCCAGTCCGCCACCCCGGTCGACCCAGACCCGGTCGGGGGCCGACACCAGCACGTCCGTCACCGACGGGTCGGCGAGAAGCGGCTCCAGCGGTCCGCTGCCGACCAGTTCGGACCGCAAGTGCGCGGCCGCCCCCAGCACTTCGGCGTCCCCGAGGACCCGCCCCTGCTCCCGCAGGGCCTGCGCCACGCGGGCGGGGGTCGGCTCGCCCCCGCTCTCGGCCAGCCACCGCCGCACCCCGTCGAGCAGC
This sequence comes from Streptomyces sp. NPDC043685, assembly GCF_056436585.1. Lineage (NCBI taxonomy): Bacteria > Bacillati > Actinomycetota > Actinomycetes > Kitasatosporales > Streptomycetaceae > Streptomyces > Streptomyces sp. NPDC043685. Next base: position 132,363 of record NZ_JBWKCH010000004.1, read on the forward strand.
GCCGCGCCCTCGAGTCCGGCCAGGGTGCTCATGCCGTACCCGCCTCGACGAGCGCCCGCTCCCAGAACTCCGCGCAGAACCGGGCGAGCGGTCCGCGCGGGACGGCGCCCGGGGGCGCTGGCGCCTGGTCCGGGCGCGACAGCCCCGGCTCGTCCGGTACCTCGCCGACCAGGGACAGCCCGAGCAGGCGGGCCACCTCGCGGTCGTCGAGCCCCGGCGGGTACGGCCCGCGGACCGCCACCCGCAGATCCCGCAGGACCATGCCGACCGCGGACGCCACCCGTCCCGCGGCCGCGACGGCCCGCAGCTCGGCGGGCACCACCAGCACGCCCAGATCGAGCTGCGAGAGGACCTCGGCGACACCGTCGTCGATCCGGCGCGGCAGGTCGACCACGACCGTGCCGCCTCGGCGCCTGGCCGCCGCCAGCACGGCGCGCACCGCCTGCGGCGGAACGGCGATGCGGTCGCCGCGGTCCCAGCTGAGCACCCGCAACGCGTGCAGCTCGGGCAGCGACTCCTCCAGGGCTCCCCCGCCGACCCGTCCGCGGGAGGAGGCGAACGCGGGCCAGCGCAGACCTTCGGCCGTCTCACCGCCGAGGAGTACGTCGAGTCCGCCGCCCAGCGGATCGGCGTCCACGAGGAGGGTGCGCAGTCCCTCCCGCGCGGAGGTGACGGCCAGGGCGCAGGCGAGCGTGGACGCTCCGGCCCCGCCCCGCCCGCCGATGACCCCCACGGTGAGGGCCGGCCGGCCGACGCCCTCGGCGACGTCGGCGATCCGGTCGACCAGCCACTGCTCGCCGTCGGGCAGCATCAGGACGTGCTCGGCGCCGATCTCGACGGCCCGCCGCCACACGCCGGAGTCGTCCTGGTCCCGGCCGACGAGGACGACACCCCTTCGGCGCGCGGCCCCGCGCACCCTCCGGGCGGCGTCGTCGCCCACCAGGACCAGCGGCGCGGCCTCCCAGCTGCCTCTGCGCTCGGGCAGACCGTGGTGCACCTCCGGTGTGGCGCCCGCCGCCGCGCACAGGCGCAGCAGATCGTCGAGGAGTTCGGTGTCCTCGGTGAGGATCAGTGGTCCGCCCTGCCGCCCTCCGGCGGCCGGCGGCGGGTCGTGTGTGACGGTTCCGGCCACGGCTTCCATCCCCCTTCGCTGCGTGACTCGCGCGGCTCCTGCGGCCCCGCGATTGCCAAACCTGGGAGAACCGGCGAGCGGCCTCCCTGTGAACGGCCGGACAGAAACCGGCCGAACGCCCCCCACTGCTCGGAACCGGCCATGAACTCGCCGCGAGCGGGACGCGTTGGAATCACGGTGCAGCGATCCCGGAAATCGTGTGGATCTTGGTGGATAACTGTGGACGTGCCGGGGGTTGTGAATATCACCGTCACCCATACCGGTGAGCTGCTCAGGCCCTCTGTGCGACTTCCACAGAGCAGTCCGACGGCTACACAGCGTTACAAATCATGAGCATGCCAAAACGACCCACAGTGCGCATCTCAGCGGCTGTCAGGCCGTAAAAAGAGGGAGAAAACCCACCCGGACATGCGACGACCCCCGCCGGGGGGGAGAGCGGGGGTCGTCCCCACGGCCGACTCGGGGGGGGAGGAGTCGGGCCGGGTTAGCACGGTCGCGAACGATCCGTGACTTCCATGGTGTACCCGAGAGCCTTCTCAGGCAAACCCACGCGCCCCACCTTACGCCGAATGGGCTGCCCCTATGCTTCGGGGCGTGGAAAACCACTCGTTGCCCCGCACAGCCGCCTTCTTTGACCTGGACAAGACGGTCATTGCGAAGTCGAGCACGCTCACGTTCAGCAAGTCGTTCTACCAAGGCGGTCTGATCAACCGCAGGGCCGTCTTGCGTACCGCATATGCCCAGTTCGTCTTCCTCGCCGGCGGCGCCGACCACGACCAGATGGAGCGCATGCGCGCATATCTGTCCGCCCTGTGCCGCGGGTGGAACGTGCAGCAGGTCAAGGAGATCGTCGCCGAGACGCTCCACGACCTGATCGACCCGATCATCTACGACGAGGCCGCCTCGTTGATCGAGGAGCACCACACCGCCGGCCGCGACGTGGTGATCGTGTCCACGTCGGGCGCGGAGGTGGTCGAGCCGATCGGCGAGCTGCTCGGCGCGGACCGGGTGGTCGCCACCCGCATGGTCGTGGGCGACGACGGCTGCTTCACCGGGGAGGTGGAGTACTACGCGTACGGCCCGACCAAGGCCGAGGCCGTCAGGGAACTGGCCGAGTCCGAGGGGTACGACCTGAGCCGCTGTTACGCCTACAGCGACTCGGCGACCGATGTGCCGATGCTGGAGTCCGTCGGCCATCCGCACGCCGTGAACCCGGACCGGGCGCTGCGCCGCGAGGCGCTGACGCGTGGTTGGCCGATCCTGGACTTCCACCGCCCCGTCCGGCTCAAGCAGCGCATCCCCGCGTTCTCCGTACCGCCGCGCCCGGCCCTCGTGGCGGTCGCCGCGATAAGCGCCGCGGCGGCGACGGCGGGACTCGTCTGGTACGCGAACAGGCGCCGGGCGACGGTCGCTTGACCTGGAACGACGGCTCGCACTAGGTGAATCCGAAAGTAAAGAAGTGCAGCCTGGACTTCCGCTTGTTGCGGGGCAGGAGTACAAAGGACTCAACGGCCCGCGAGACCAAGGACATCCGAGAGGATCACCTTTTTAACGCATTTGGCCCCACGGACCGAGCATGAACACCGGGCACCCACGCGACGTCGACCCGTCGAATACGGGCCAGCCGCACCAGGTCACGGGCAAAGCTCCCGGCCTGATGGGCATATATCGAGGACGCTTGGTAACCCGATGCTCATGCCAGCGGCGGTACGAGAACTCGTACCGCCGCATCACTTTTCCCGGTGAAGGATTTCAGGCCGCTCCGCGTTGCAGCGCCTCGCACACCGCCATCGACTCGCGGGCCCCCAGTTCGACCGCCCTGCCGCAATGGACGATCCAGGCGGCGACACCCTCAGGGGTCCCGGAGACGTACCCGCTCAGGGCCTCCAGGTAGGCGTCGCGTCCCAGCTCCGCATGACCGACCTCGGCCGCGCAGACCGACTTCGGGTCCAGCCCGCTGCCGACCAGGACGATGCGCTCGGCCGTGCGCGCGACCAGGCCGTTGTGGGACGTGAAGGGGCGCAGGGCGAGCAGCTCGCCGTGTACGACGGCGGCCGTCACCAGCGCCGGCGCGGAGCCCCCCGCGATGATCAGTTCGGCCAGCCCGTCCAGTCGGCCGTGCGTCTCGGCGGCGCTCGGCAGCGGTAGAGCGACGACCGGTTCGTCGACCGACTCGCCCTCCTTGCGGGGCCGCCCCACCTGGTCGCCCTTGTCCGCGGCCGCCACCAGATGCAGCCGGGCCAGCACCCGCAGGGGGGACTGCCGCCAGATCGACAGCAGCTGACCCGCCTCCGCGGTCAGCCGCAGGGCGGCGCCCACGGTGCGGGACTCGTCGTCGCCGCTGAAGTCCGTACGCCGGCGCACCTCCTCCAGGGCCCAGTCCGCGCCGGACAGCGCGGCCGAGCCGCGGGCGCCGCGCAGGGCGGCCTCGGAGGTGATCGCGTTGCTGCGCCGCCGCATGACCCGGTGCCCGTAGACCCGGTCCACGGCCTTGCGTACGGACTCCACGGATTCGGCCACTCCGGGCAGCGCCCCCAGGGCCGCGAGGGGATCGGCGCTCGCGCCTGCAGTACTCATGAGTACGACCCTACGCACCCCGGGGCACCCTCCCACGGCGGAGTGGCCTTCTTCACGCGCGCGTGCGCCGGGCCACGTCCTCCCGAAGGACTACCCCTTGGCCGCCGGAGCGCCGGGCACGCCCTTGGGTGCCGGGGCCGGCCGGTCCGACAGGAAGGACGCCCAGCCCCCCTTGGGCGCCTGGCCGACCGGCAGGGTGCGCAGCTTCTCCAGCGTCTTCGGGTCCTGCGCGTCGAGCCAGTCCACGAGCTGCCGGAACGACACGCAGCGCACCTCCTTCTTGGTGCACACCGTCTCGATGACCTCCTCGACGGCACGCATGTAGGTGCCGCCGTTCCAGGACTCGAAGTGGTTGCCGATGATCAACGGCGCGCGGTTGCCGTTGTAGGCCCTCGAGAAGCCCTTGAGCAGGCCGTCGCGCATCTGGTCGCCCCAGTAGTCGAACTTGGCGGGATCGCCCTGGGTGGCGGTGCCCGACTGGTTGACCATGAAGTTGTAGTCCATGGTGAGCTGCTCGAAGGAGTGGCCGGGGAACGGCACCAGCTGCATGGACACGTCCCACAGGCCCTGCTTCTTCTTCGGCCAGACCTGGTCGTTGACGCCGCTGGTGTCGTAGCGGAAGCCCAGGTCGCGGGCGGCCCTCATGAAGTTGCGCTGGCCTTCGAGGCAGGGCGTGCGGGCGCCGATGAGCTCCTTGTCGTAGTCGAAGGGCAGCGGGGCGGCGTTCTTCAGGCCGGTATTGGTCTTCCAGGTCTTCACGAACCGCTTGGCCTGGGAGATCTCGTCCTTCCAGTCCTGCACGGACCACTCGCCGACACCGCCGCCGCTGCCGCAGAAGTGGCCGTTGAAGTGGGTGCCGATCTCGTTGCCCTCCAGCCACGCCAGCCGCAGCTGCTTCACGGTGGCGGCGATGCCCCGGCGGTCGTTGAAGCCGATGTCGGAGCGGCCCGGGGAGTGCTGCGGCGGCCGGTACCGGTCGCGCTCGTCGTCCGGCAGCATGTACACGCCGCTCAGGAAGTACGTCATGGTCGCGTTGTTCTTCCTGGCGACCTCGCGGAAGTGGGAGAACAGCTTCTGGCTGTCCTCGCCCGCGCCGTCCCAGGAGAAGACGACGAACTGCGGGGGCTTCTGGCCGGGTCGCAGCCGTTCGGCTCGCGGCAGATGGGGCTGGGCTCCGGTGTAGGCGGTCGAGCCGTCTCCGATCAGCCGGACCGCGCTCTTCGGCGCCTGCGCCGGGGTGGCCTTCTGCGGGTCGGGGCGCTCCTGCCGGGGGGTGCCGGTCGCGCAACCGGCGAGCGATGCGGCGCAGACCGCGGCGATCACGGAACCCGCGGCGATCCTGTGGGTGGCGGCCATGTTCCGCCCACCTTCTTCCTTCTCTCGGGTGCGGACAGCGCCGCCAAATTCGCACGAGACCGAGAAGGAATTAGTACGACAAGCCGATCAAATAGCCACTTCACTCTTCAGAGTGATCTATTCACCCATTTGCCCGTAAAGTCTATGCTCGTCCTTTACTCTGCATTACGATCCGTTTACCGAGCGTTGATTCATCCCGCCGATTTACGCCGTGACCGCCGCGACCGAACCCCGCCCGAGGCGGGACCCCCCAGTTACGCGACCGCGCAGCCCCGGAGGAGACGGGAAACCATGTCAGCCTGCGTCCCCACACGCGCCGCCGATCCGAACCGAACCGAACGAACCCATCCGCCCCACAGTCCGCCGCCGGCCGGGCCCCGCCGATTCCGCATCGCGGGTGCCGACGTGTCGGCCTCGATCGCGGTCTTCCTGATCGCCCTGCCCCTGTCCCTGGGCATCGCCCTCGCCACCGGCGCCCCCCTGCAGGCCGGCCTCGTCGCCGCCGCCGTGGGCGGACTGGTCGCAGGGCGGCTCGGCGGCTCCCCGCTCCAGGTGAGCGGACCCGCCGCGGGACTCACCGTGGTCACCGCCGACCTCATCCAGCGCTACGGCTGGCGGACGACCTGCGCCATCACCGTCCTCGCCGGCCTCGCCCAACTCGGGCTCGGGTGCCTGCGCGTGGCCCGTGGCGCCCTCGCCGTCAGCCCCGCCATCGTGCACGGCATGCTCGCCGGGATCGGCGTCACCATCGCCGTCGCCCAGCTGCACATCGTGCTCGGCGGCACACCGCAGAGCTCCGTCCCGGACAACCTGCGCGCGCTGCCCGCCCAGTTGGCGCAGATGCGCCCCGAGGCCGTGTCGGTGAGCGTGCTGACCCTGGCCCTGCTGCTGCTCTGGCCGCGCCTGCCCGGCCGGGCCGGAATGCTGCTGCGCAAGGTCCCGGCCGCGCTCATCGCCGTCGCCGGGGCCACCGCGGTCGCCGCCCTCGCCGGTCTGCGCCTGCCCAAGGTCGACCTGCCGTCCTGGAGCAACCACGCCCTGGCCGGGCTGCCCGAGGGCCCCGTGCTCGGCCTGGTCGCCGCCGTCCTCACCACCACGCTGGTGTGCAGCGTGCAGTCGCTGCTCGGCGCGGTCGCCGTGGACAAGCTGGTCGCCGGCCGCCAGGGCGCGTCCGCCCGGGTCGGACGCTCCAACCTCGACCGCGAACTGCTCGGTCAGGGCGCCGCCAACATCGTCTCCGGCTCGCTCGGCGGTCTGCCCATCGCCGGTGTGGCCGTGCGGAGTTCGGCGAACGTCCACGCGGGAGCGGTCAGCCGGAACTCCACGATGCTGCACGGCGTTCTCGTAGTGATCGCCACGCTGCTGATGGTCCCGATCCTGGAGTTCATCCCCCTCGCCTCGCTCGCCGCCCTGGTGATGGCCGTCGGCATCCAGATGGTGTCCCTGAACCACATCCGCACGGTGACCCGCCACCGCGAAGTGTGGGTCTACGCCGTCACCACCCTCGGCGTGGTCTCGCTCGGCGTCCTGGAGGGCGTGGCGCTCGGCATCGCCACCGCCGTCGGTGTCGCCCTGCACCGCCTCACCCGCACCCGCATCACGCACGAAGACAGGGAGGGAGTCCATCACGTCCATGTCAGAGGCCAGTTGACGTTCCTGGCGGTGCCACGGCTCAGCCGGGCCCTGCACCGCGTGCCCCACGGCGCCGACACCGTCGTCGAGCTGGACGGGTCGTTCATGGACCACGCGGCGTACGAGACGTTGCAGGACTGGCAGAAGACGCACACCGCGCAGGGCGGGACCGTGGAGATCACCGGCCGGAATCCCGGAACCCGTATCTCCGAACCGCAGTCCCTCACCGACTGCCGTTGCCGGCCCTGGACGCCCTGGCGCAACCACCGGTGCGACGGCCCCCAAGCCATGCCCCTCGCCGAGAAGACGGCGGAAGGGGCGGACCGCTCCGAGCCGGACCCGCAGGGCACCGGCGGATCCATGGGGAGCGAACTGGCGCGTGGCATCAGCGCGTTCCAGCGCAACACCGCGCCCCTGGTGCGCAGCGAGCTGGCCCGGCTGGCGCGAGAGGGGCAGCGGCCCTCGCAGCTCTTCCTGACCTGCGCCGACTCACGGCTGGTCACCTCGATGATCACTTCCAGTGGTCCGGGCGACCTGTTCGTCGTGCGCAATGTGGGCAACCTCGTCCCCCGCCCGGGTGAGGAGAGCGGCGACGACTCGGTGTCCGCCGCGATCGAGTACGCCGTGGACGTCCTGCGGGTGCGGTCGATCACGGTGTGCGGGCACTCGGGGTGCGGCGCCATGCAGGCGTTGCTCAACGCCGAGCCCGGGGGCGCCCGGACCCCGTTGAAGCGGTGGTTGCGGCACGGCCTGCCGAGCCTGGAACGCATGGCCGACGACAGCCGGTCCTGGGCCGGGCTGGCCGGGCGGTCCCCCGAGGACGCGGTCGAGCAGCTCTGCCTGACGAACGTGGTCCAGCAGCTGGAGCACCTGCGCGCCCACGACTCGGTGGCCCGGGCCCTGAGCGAGGGCTCCCTGGAGCTGCACGGGATGTACTTCCACGTGGGCGAGGCCGAGGCGTACCTGCTCACGGAGTCGGAGACCGGAGGCGTCTTCGACCGCGTACGGGAGCCGGACCTGACGGCATGACCCCGGCGCCGGGTCGGGGCGTGCTCCCGCCCGGCACCGGATGAGGGTGTGCCCCCGACCGACAGCGGGGGCACACCCTGTACGTCAGCGGGCCGGGCCCGGGGTTCATCGGGCCGGACCCGGCCCGCTGACCCTCAGGCCCGCCCTGGAGCTCGGGCCGAACCCGCCCTGGAGCTCGGGCCGAACCCGCCCGGGGCTCCGGCCGGACCCGGCCTGGAGCTCGGGTCCGAACGGCCCGGCCCGACCCCGGGGTCCCGACCGTCCCCCGGGCCCCCTCAGCCCCCTCCCCTCCGACGCGAGCCGAGTGAAGGGCTGCGTCCACGGTGAACTTTCCCTGGTCGGCGTCCGTGGGTACGGATGACCCCGGCCGCCGGCAGACCGCCGGAAAGGTCTAAACCAATCGGCGGTCGGCCCTTGTCATCGCACCCCCGGGTCTGATGAGCTGTGGCCTGGGACACAACGGACACCCTGGGAAAGGCAGATGCCGTGAGCAACGAGAGCCTGGCCAACCTGCTCAAGGAAGAGCGCAGGTTCGCACCCCCCGCCGACCTGGCCGACAACGCCAACGTCACCGCGGAGGCGTATGAACAGGCCAAGGCTGACAGGCTCGGCTTCTGGGCCGAGCAGGCCCGCCGACTGACCTGGGCCAAGGAGTTCACCGAGATCCTCGACTGGTCGAACCCGCCGTTCGCCAAGTGGTTCAAGGACGGCGAACTCAACGTCGCCTACAACTGCGTCGACCGGCATGTGGAGGCGGGCCACGGCGACCGGGTCGCCATCCACTTCGAGGGCGAGCCCGGCGACAGCCGCGCCATCACCTACGCCGAGCTCAAGGACGAGGTCTCCAAGGCTGCCAACGCCCTGCTGGAGCTGGGCGTTCAGGCCGGGGACCGGGTCGCGGTGTACATGCCGATGATCCCCGAGACGGCGATCGCCATGCTGGCCTGCGCCCGCATCGGCGCCGCCCACTCGGTGGTGTTCGGCGGCTTCTCCTCCGATGCCCTCGCCACCCGCATCCAGGACGCCGACGCGCGCGTGGTCATCACCTCCGACGGCGGATACCGGCGCGGCAAGCCGTCCGCGCTGAAGCCGGCCGTGGACGAGGCCGTCGAGAAGGCGGGCAACGTCGAGCACGTCCTGGTCGTGCGGCGCACGGGCCAGGAGGTCGCCTTCACCGAGGGCCGCGACGTGTGGTGGCACGACCTGGTGGAGCGGCAGAGCGCCGAGCACACCGCTCAGCCCTTCAACGCCGAGCACCCGCTGTTCATCCTCTACACCTCGGGCACCACGGGTAAGCCGAAGGGAATCCTGCACACCTCCGGCGGCTACCTCACCCAGACCGCCTACACCCACCACGCCGTCTTCGACCTCAAGCCGGAGACCGACGTCTACTGGTGCACGGCCGACGTCGGCTGGGTCACCGGCCACTCGTACATCGTCTACGGCCCGCTGGCGAACGGCGCGACGCAGGTCATGTACGAGGGCACGCCCGACACCCCGCACCAGGGCCGCTTCTGGGAGATCGTCCAGAAGTACGGCGTGACGATCCTCTACACCGCGCCGACCGCGATCCGCACGTTCATGAAGTGGGGCGACGACATCCCCGCCAAGTTCGACCTGTCCAGCCTGCGCGTGCTGGGCTCGGTGGGCGAGCCGATCAACCCCGAGGCGTGGATCTGGTACCGCAAGAACATCGGCGCCGACCGCACCCCGGTCGTCGACACCTGGTGGCAGACCGAGACCGGCGCGATGATGATCACCCCGCTGCCGGGTGTGACCGCCACCAAGCCCGGCTCGGCCCAGACGCCGCTGCCCGGCATCAGCGCGACGGTCGTCGACGACGAGGCCAACGAGGTGCCGAACGGCGGAGGCGGCTACCTGGTGCTCACCGAGCCGTGGCCGTCGATGCTGCGCACCATCTGGGGCGACGACCAGCGGTTCCTCGACACCTACTGGTCGCGCTTCGAGGGCAAGTACTTCGCCGGTGACGGCGCCAAGAAGGACGACGACGGGGACATCTGGCTGCTGGGCCGGGTCGACGACGTCATGCTCGTCTCCGGGCACAACATCTCCACCACCGAGGTGGAGTCCGCTCTGGTCTCCCACCCGTCGGTCGCCGAGGCGGCCGTGGTCGGTGCGGCGGACGAGACGACCGGGCAGGCGATCGTCGCGTTCGTGATCCTGCGCGGTACGGCCTCCGAGACCGAGACGCTGGTGGACGAGCTGCGCGCGCACGTCGGCAACGCGCTCGGCCCGATCGCCAAGCCCAAGCGGATCCTGCCGGTGGCCGAACTGCCCAAGACCCGCTCCGGCAAGATCATGCGCCGGCTGCTGCGGGACGTCGCCGAGAACCGCCAGCTGGGTGACGTCACCACGCTGACCGACTCCACGGTCATGGACCTCATCCAGGCCAAGCTGCCGGCCGCGCCCAGCGAGGACTGATCGCGCACCGGCATGGCGGAGGCCGCGCAGGGCACCCGGTGAGCGGATACCGGGTGCCCTGCGCGCGTCCCCACCGCAGATCAGGGGGTGCGGGCGGCCACTCCCTTAGCTAAGCTAAGCAATACAAGTGCTCCATGGTGCGCCGGGAAGTCTGGTCGGCATGTGTTCCGTCCTGCCCACCGACCGGAGGTTCGCCCGTGACAGCGCCCCGCCCCACCACCCCCCGCAAGGTCCTCGGCCGACTGTCGCTGCCGGAGCGGACCTACGTGGCGGACGCACTGCGCACCGAGACCGTCGGCGGGGTACTGCTGCTCGCCGCCGCGGTCACCGCGCTGCTCTGGGCGAACATCCCCCCGCTGCGCGACAGCTACGAGAGCGTCTCCCACTTCCACCTGGGCCCCGCCGCCCTCGGCCTCGACCTGTCCGTCGCCCACTGGGCCGCCGACGGACTGCTGGCCGTCTTCTTCTTCGTCGCCGGGATCGAACTCAAACGGGAACTCGTGGCGGGCGACCTGCGCGACCCGAAAGCCGCCGCGCTGCCGGTCGTGGCCGCGCTCTGCGGCATGGCCGTGCCGGCGCTCGTCTACACCGTCACCACCGTCGCCGGCGGAGGCTCCCTGGCCGGCTGGGCCGTGCCGACCGCCACCGACATCGCGTTCGCGCTCGCCGTGCTCGCGGTCATCGGCACCTCCCTGCCGAGCGCGCTGCGGGCCTTCCTGCTCACCCTCGCCGTCGTCGACGACCTCTTCGCGATCCTGATCATCGCGGTGTTCTTCACCGCCGACCTGAACTTCGCCGCACTCGGCGGCGCCGTCGCCGGACTGGTGCTCTTCTGGCTGCTGCTGCGCAAGGGCGTCAGGGGCTGGTACGTGTACGTCCCGCTCGCCCTCGTGATCTGGGCGCTGATGTACAACAGCGGCATCCACGCCACCATCGCCGGTGTCGCCATGGGCCTGATGCTGCGCTGCCACCGCCACGAGGGCGAGGACCGCTCCCCCGGCGAGCACATCGAGCACCTCGTACGCCCCCTGTCGGCGGGGCTCGCCGTCCCGCTGTTCGCGCTGTTCAGCGCGGGGGTCGTGGTGTCCGGCGGGGCGCTGGCCGACGTGTTCACCACGCCCGAGACCCTCGGCGTCGTCCTCGGTCTCGTCGTCGGCAAGGCGCTCGGCATCTTCGGCGGCACCTGGCTGACGGCCCGTTTCACCCGCGCCGAGCTCAGCGACGACCTGGCCTGGGCGGACGTGTTCGCGGTGGCGAGCCTCGCCGGCATCGGCTTCACCGTGTCGCTGCTCATCGACGAACTCGCCTTCGCCGGCGACCGGACGATGACCGACCAGGTCAAGGCGGCCGTCCTGCTGGGCTCGCTCATCGCCGCGACACTCGCGACCGTCCTGCTGAAGATCCGCAACGCCAAGTACCGGCGGCTGTGGGAGGACGAGGAGCGCGACGAGGACGCCGACGGCATCCCGGACATCTACGAGGAGGACGACCCGGCGTACCACCTGCGGCTCGCCGCGCTCCACGAACGCAAGGCCGCCGAACACCGCAGGATCGCCCAGGAGAAGGCAGCCGCGCGCCACGGGCTTGCCGAAGTACCGGGCGGGGCAGGCGAGGACCACCACCGTCCGGCATGATCTGACGAGACGGTACAAAAGACGGGACCGTACGCAGTCATGCCGGACGCAGTCGGACGACTGCGCGCGAGTCAGGCAGAAGACACGGACATCGGACCGTACGCAGAAGAGGGAGACCGCGATGAGCGCACCCGACGGCAGCCCGGTCGGCGCCGAACGCAGCATCGGCCAGCTGTTCGCCTCGGCGACGGCGGAAATGTCGGCGCTGGTGCACGACGAGATCGCGCTGGCCAAGGCGCAGCTCAAGCAGGACGTCAAGCGCGGCGCGACCAGTGGCGGTGCCTTCTCGGCGGCCGGCGCCGTGCTGATCTTCTCCCTGCCGATGCTGAACTTCGCGCTGGCGTACGGCATCCGCACCTGGAGCGACTGGAACCTCGCGGTCTGCTTCCTGCTGTCCTTCGCGGCGAACGTGCTGGTCGCGGGCGGCCTCGCGCTGATCGGCGTGGTCTTCGCGAAGAAGGCCAAGAAGAGCAAGGGCCCGCAGAAGGTCGCCGCCTCGATGAAGCAGACCGCGGTCGTGTTGCAGAAGGCCAAGCCGCATCCGCGTCCGGAGCTCGCGCAGGACCGGGTCCCCGAGGCCATCGAGGCTGTGGCACGCTCGTCGTCATGACGGACCCCGCACCGCCCCCGGCCCAACCGGCCTCGGCCGTCCTCCTGGACGGCCCCTGGAGCCACCGCGACGTCGCAGCCAACGGCGCCCGCTTCCACATCGCGGAGCTGGGTGAGGGGCCGCTGGTCCTGCTGCTGCACGGCTTCCCGCAGTTCTGGTGGACCTGGCGGCACCAGCTGGTGGCGCTCGCCGACGCCGGTTTCCGGGCCGTCGCCATGGACCTGCGGGGAGTCGGCGGCAGCGACCGGACGCCGCGCGGTTACGACCCCGCCAACCTCGCGCTCGACGTCACCGGCGTCATCCGCTCCCTCGGCGAGCCGGACGCCGCGCTCGTCGGCCACGACCTGGGCGGATACCTCGCCTGGACGGCCGCCGCGATGCGCCCCAAGCTGGTGCGGCGGCTCGCGGTCTCGTCCATGCCGCACCCGCGGCGCTGGCGCTCGGCCATGCTCCGCGACGTCAAGCAGAGCCGCGCCGGTTCACACATCTGGGGGTTTCAGCGGCCCTGGATCCCGGAGCGGCAGCTCACCGCCGACGACGGGGCGCTCGTCGCCGAGCTGATCCAGGAGTGGTCCGGGCCGAGGCCGCCCGAGGACGAGGCGCTGGAGAACTACCGCCGCGCCATGTGCATCCCCTCCGCCGCGCACTGCGCGGTCGAGCCGTACCGCTGGATGGTGCGCTCCCTGGCCCGCCCGGACGGCATTCAGTTCAACCGGCGGATGAAGCGGCCCGTGCGCGTGCCGACCCTGCATCTGCACGGCTCGCTGGACCCGGTGATGCGCACGCGCAGCGCGGCCGGGTCCGGCGAATACGTCGAAGCCCCCTACCGCTGGCGCCTGTTCGACGGGCTCGGCCACTTCCCGCACGAGGAGGACCCGGTCGCGTTCTCCTCGGAACTCATCAACTGGCTGCGGGATCCCGAGCCCGACCGGTGACCGGTCGCTCCCGCCCGGTCACCGGCACGGGAACGATTGTCTGACGAACGGCCAATTGCCTGGCGCATAGGCCAATTGGAGGCTCCGGGAGCGGTTATCGACCATGGGGCGGGGGCACACGTCGGGGTATGGGCTGGACGCACGACTACAGTGACGCAACCCGCAATCGCCGCTCGGCGGGCGGTGCGAATTCCCACCGGCGAAGCGGCGGACCGCAGATGGCGACCGCGGACCCCCGGGTCGGGATTCCGCTGATCCTCCGCCGCCGGGCCCGCTGGGTCTCCGTACGCCTGCGTCACACACGCGACTGAGGCGTCACTCGCGCGAGTGACGCCGCGCCACCTCCCGCACCGAGAACGCTCCTGAGCCGGCCTCAAAGGGCGCAGCTGTCGCTGCCCACCTGCTGGTCGGCGGCGCGTCCCTTGGTGATGTCCTGCTGGATCTCGTCCACGGTCAGCGCGTATCCCGTCTGGGCGTCGTCGAGCGACTTGGCGAAGACGACGCCGTAGACCTTGCCGTCGGGCGTGAGCAGCGGGCCGCCGGAGTTGCCCTGGCGGACGGTGGCGTAGAGGGAGTAGACGTCACGGCGGACCGTGCCGCGGTGGTAGATGTCCGGGCCGTTGGCCGTGATGCGGCCGCGTACGCGCGCGGCCCGCACGTCGTACGCCCCGTTCTCCGGGAAGCCCGCCACGATCGCGCTGTCGCCGCTGGTCGCGTCCTTCTCGGTGAACCGCAGCACGGGCGTCTTGAGGTCCGGCACGTCGAGGACGGCGATGTCGCGCCGCCAGTCGTAGAGCACGACCTTGGCGTCGTACTTCCTGCCCTCGCCGCCTATCTGCACGGTCGGCTCGTCGACTCCGCCCACCACGTGCGCGTTGGTCATCACGCGGCGGTCGGAGAAGACGAAGCCGGTGCCCTCCAGGACCTTGCCGCAGCTCGGGGCGGTGCCCATGACCTTGACGATGGAACGCTGTGCGCGGTGCGCGACCTCGCTCTTCGCGAGCGCCGGATCGGGCGGCCGGACATCGGTGATCGGCTCGTTCGAGAACGGGCTGAAGACCTGCGGGAAGCCGTTCTGCGCGAGGACGGAGGAGAAGTCCGCGAACCAGGTGGCCGCCTGGTCGGGCAGGGCCCGCGACACACCCAGCAGCACCTTGGAGTTACGGACCTCCTTGCCGAGCGTGGGCAGCGTGGTGCCCGCGAGCGCGGAGCCGATCAGCCAGGCGACCAGGAGCATCGCCACGACGTTGACCAGGGCGCCGCCGGTGGCGTCCAGGGCCCGGGCCGGGGACCAGGTGATGTGCCGGCGCAACTTGTTGCCGAGGTGGGTGGTGAGCGCCTGGCCGACGGAGGCACAGACGATGACGACGACGACCGCGACGACGGCGGCGGTCGTGCTCACCTCCGCGTTGTCCGTCAGCGCGTCCCAGATGACGGGCAGCACGTACACCGCGACGAGGCCGCCACCCAGGAAGCCGATCACCGACAGGATGCCGACGACGAACCCCTGGCGGTACCCCACGACCGCGAACCACACGGCGGCGACCAGCAACAAGATGTCCAGCACGTTCACGAAGGCCACCCTGTCATGCGCGCCAGTCGAGCGGGACCTGCTTCTCCTGGTCCCAGGGCCGCTCCCAGCCCGCGAAGTGCAGCAGCCGGTCGATGATTCCGGCCGTGAAACCCCAGACAAGGGCTGATTCGACCAGAAATGCCGGACCTCGATGGCCGCTGGGGTGGACGGCGGTCGCCCGGTTGGCGGGCTCCGTGAGATCCACCACGGGGACGGTGAAGACCCGGGCGGTCTCGTTCGGATCGACGACCCCGACCGGGCTCGGCTCGCGCCACCAGCCCAGCACCGGCGTGACGACGAAGCCGCTGACCGGGATGTACAGACGGGGCAGGACACCGAAGAGCTGGACACCGGAGGGGTCGAGGCCGGTCTCCTCCTCCGCCTCGCGCAGGGCGGCCCGCAGCGGGCCGTCGCCGGACGGGTCGCCGTCCTCCGGGTCGAGGGCGCCGCCCGGGAAGGAGGGCTGGCCGGCGTGCGAGCGCAGGGAGCTGGCGCGCTCCATGAGCAACAGCTCCGGCCCCCGCGCGCCCTCGCCGAACAGGACGAGCACGGCCGACTGGCGCCCCCGGCCGTCCTCGGGCGGCAGGAACCTGCTGAGCTGTCTCGGCCGGACCGTCTCCACGGCGTGCACCACCGGATCGAGCCAGCCGGGCAGCCCCTCCTTGCTGAGCACCACCGGGCCGCCCTGTGTGTCGCTCGCCCGCGTCATCGCCACCCCCGTCGTCCTGCCGCGTCCAACGCGCGACGGGCCCGGGATCGTTCCACGGACGCCCGGGATCCCCTGAACGAGCGGCGCGCCGAGCCCGTCGGGGGGCGCGCCGGGCCCGTGGAGGGGCGCGACGAGCCCGTCAACCGGCGCGCCGGACGGCTCGGACGGCGCGCCGGACGGCTCGGACGGCGCGTCGGGCAGCTCGGGCGGCGCGTCGGGCGGCTCATCCGGCCCCCAGCGGCGGAGCCGGTGTGCCGCCCGCGTCCAGATACGCCTGCGGGGGCTTCAGGCGCTGGCCGGGGAAGCCGCCCTTCTCGTACTTGAGGAGCTTCTTCGCCTTCTCCGGATCGGTCTCGCCCTCGCCGTAGGCAGGGCAGAGCGGGGCGATCGGGCAGGCGCCGCACGCGGGCTTGCGGGCGTGGCAGATGCGGCGGCCGTGCCAGATCACGTGGTGCGAGAGATCCGTCCAATCGCTCTTCGGGAAGAGCGCGCCCACCGCGGCCTCGATCTTGTCCGGGTCGGTCTCGGCGGTCCACTGCCAGCGGCGCACCAGGCGCTGGAAGTGCGTGTCGACGGTGATGCCCGGGCGCCCGAAGGCGTTGCCGAGCACGACGAACGCGGTCTTGCGTCCGACGCCGGGCAGCTTGACCAGATCCTCCAGCCGGCCGGGCACCTCCCCGCCGAACTCCTCCACCAGGGCCTTCGACAGCCCTATGACCGACTTGGTCTTGGCCCGGAAGAAGCCGGTCGGGCGCAGGATCTCCTCGACCTCCTCGGGGTTGGCGGCGGCCAGGTCCTCCGGCGTCGGGTACTTGGCGAAGAGGGCGGGCGTCGTCTGATTGACGCGCAGGTCGGTCGTCTGCGCGGACAGGACGGTGGCGACGACCAGTTGGAAGGGGTTGTCGAAGTCCAGCTCGGGGTGCGCGTACGGATAGACCTCGGCGAGCTCGCGGTTGATGCGGCGGGCCCGGCGGACCAGGGCGGTGGGCGACTCGTCGCGCGGCGGGTGGACGACGGCCTTGGCGGGGGCGGCGCCCTTGACGCGGGCGGTGGCCTTCTTGGGCGCGACCGCGACCTTCTTGGCTGCGGGCGCCTTCTTCACGAGGGCGCGTTGCGAGGCCTTCCCGGCACCGGAGGTCTTGGAAGCGGCCTTCTTCGCGGACGGGGCCGCCGCCTTGGAAGCGGCCTTCTTCGCCGGCGCGGCCTTCTTAGCGGGCGCCGTCTTTCCCGTCGACGCTGCCTTGCCCCCGGAGACGGCCTTCTTCGCAGTGGCGGCCCTCTTCGAAGACACCGTCTTCTCCGCGGACGTCGCCTTCTTCGCAGACGTCGCCTTCTTCGCGGAAGCAGCCTTCTTCACTGGTTCCGTCTTGTTCTCTTTCGCCGTTTTCCTACCGCCATCGGGGCTCTGTTCGCCCACAGCGGAATCGCGACGTACAACCACCCGCGCAGCCCCCTCGGCCTGTGCTCTCACCGGCGATTTGGACACCCGGCCAGCCTAAGGCCCGGCACCGACATCCGCCCCGGCCCCTGAAGATCGGCGCCCAATTGGACCCCTGCCGCGTACCCCAGGACACGTGTGCGGCATCCTTGTGACAGATCACACTGTTTGGACCGCCCGACAAAATGGGCACAACGGTCCCTCGGTACACGGGGGAGCAAGATCCCCTGAGCAGGTCGAATAGGAGAGAACTCGTGGACGACGTTCTGCGGCGCAACCCGCTCTTCGCGGCGCTCGATGACGAGCAGGCCGCGGAGCTCCGCGCCTCCATGAGTGAGGTGACCCTCGCCCGCGGTGACTCGCTGTTCCATGAGGGCGACCCCGGTGACCGCCTGTACGTGGTCACGGAGGGCAAGGTGAAGCTCCACCGCACGTCCCCCGACGGCCGCGAGAACATGCTGGCCGTGGTCGGCCCCGGCGAGCTCATCGGCGAGCTGTCGCTGTTCGACCCGGGCCCGCGCACCGCGACCGCCACAGCGCTGACCGAGGTCAAGCTGCTCGGCCTCGGCCACGGCGATCTCCAGCCCTGGCTGAACGCCCGCCCGGAGGTGGCCACGGCACTCCTGCGCGCCGTCGCGCGCCGGCTGCGCAAGACCAACGACGCGATGTCCGACCTCGTCTTCTCGGACGTGCCGGGCCGTGTCGCCCGCGCCCTGCTCGACCTCTCCCGCCGGTTCGGCGTGCAGTCCGAGGAAGGCATCCACGTCGTCCACGACCTCACGCAGGAAGAGCTGGCCCAGCTGGTCGGCGCGTCCCGTGAGACGGTCAACAAGGCCCTCGCGGACTTCGCCCAGCGCGGCTGGCTGCGGCTGGAGGCCCGCGCGGTGATCCTGCTGGACGTGGAACGCCTCGCCAAGCGCTCCCGCTGAGCGCACTCCCGGCCGTACGCGCCGTACGCCATGAGCGTTCCGGCTGAGCGCACTCCCCGGCCGTACGTCATCGGGCCCCGTCTCCGCGCGAGACGGGGCCCGACGTCGTCAAGGGAACCGAAAACGCGTCCCGCACGGGCCCCGCTCGCGCCACAGTGAGCGCATGACCGGCAGCACAGTCCACCGTCCGGGACTCGACGCGCGGGGGTTCCTCACCCGGGAGGGATCCCTGGCGCGTGTGTCGCACGCCTTCCGCCCGGTCGTCGCCGCGACACGCGACCGGCTGACCGACGTCTTCGGGGACCGGCTGCACAGCGCGTACCTCTACGGGTCGATACCGCGCGGCACCGCGCGCGTGGGCCGCAGCGACCTGGACCTGTTGCTCGCCCTGCACGAGGAGCCGACCGCAGCGGACCGGGACGACGCCCTGGCGCTCGGCACGGCACTGGACGCGGAGTTCGGGCAGATCGACGGGCACGGCACCCTGCTGTTCAGCCGGGCACGGCTGCTCAGCGACCTGGAGAGGTACGACCTGGGATGGTTCGTCGCCTGCCTGTGCACCCCCCTGCTGGGCGAGGACCTGGCCGCGTGCCTGCCGCGCTACCGCCCCGACTCGCTGCTGGCCCGCGAGACCAACGGCGACCTGGCCCTGCTGCTCCCCCGCTGGCGCCGGCGGATCGCCGGGGCAGGCGGCACCGAGGAGGCCCTACGGCCCCTGGTCCGCTTCATGTCCCGGCATCTGGTCCGTACGGGCTTCACGCTCGTCATGCCCCGCTGGAACGGCTGGACCAGCGATCTGCGCGAGATGGCCGAGGCCTTCGCCGGGTACTACCCGGGACGAGGCGAGCAGCTGCGGGCCGCTGCCGTCCTGGGGCGGGAACCGGTCGGGGACGCGGCCGTGCTCGCGGCGTACGTGGACGATCTCGGCCCCTGGCTCGCCGGGGAGTACGCGCGCGTGCACGGTGTCAAAGCGCCGCGCCCTGAGGGGCCCTAGATGAGCCCGTGTTCTTCCAGATACTCCATCTGCGCCCGTACCGACAGCTCCGCCGCCGGCCACAGGGAGCGGTCCACGTCGGCGTAGACGTGGGCGACGACCTCGGTGGGGGTGCGGTAGCCGTCCTCGACGGCCGTCTCGACCTGGGCGAGGCGGGTGGCGCGGTGGGCGAGGTAGTACTCGACGGCGCCCTGGGCGTCGTCCAGGACCGGGCCGTGGCCGGGCAGGACGGTGTGGACGCCGTCGTCGACGGTGAGGGAGCGCAGGCGCCGCAGGGAGTCCAGGTAGTCGCCGAGACGGCCGTCGGGGTGGGCCACGACCGTCGTGCCGCGGCCCAGGACGGTGTCGCCGGTGAGGACCGCCCGGTCGGCCGGGAGGTGGAAGCAGAGGGAGTCGGCGGTGTGGCCGGGGGTCGGTACGACGCGCAGTTCGAGTCCGCCGGTGGTGATCACGTCTCCGGCGGCCAGGCCCTCGTCGCCCAGGCGCAGTGCCGGGTCGAGGGCGCGCACGCGCGTGCCGGTCAGTTCGGCGAACCGGCCGGCGCCCTCCGCGTGGTCGGGATGGCCGTGCGTCAGCAGGGTGAGGGCGACGCGCTTGCCGGCCTGCTCGGCCGTGGCGACGACCCGGCGCAGGTGCGCGTCGTCCAGCGGACCCGGGTCGATGACGACGGCGAGGTCCGAGTCCGGCTCGGCGACGATCCAGGTGTTCGTGCCGTCGAGGGTCATCGCCGAGGCGTTGGGCGCCAGGACGTTCACGGCCCGCGCGGTCGCGGGCCCCGAGAGGACGCCGCCGCGGGGTCGGCCGGGCAGGGCTGCTGCGTCCGTCATGCGGTGGCTCCCCCGGTCGGGATGTGCTTGGTGAACTCGTCGTGGCCGGGCCAGGAGAGCACGATCTCGCCGTCCACCAGGCGGGCGCCGGCCAGGACGGGCGTGAGATCGCGCTCTGGGGCGGCGTCGAGCGCCCGGGCGGCCGTCTCGTACGGCGCCAGCTGGCGCAGGGTCGCGATGGTCGGCGGCATCATCAGCAGCTCGCCCTTGTCGTAGCCGGCCGCCGCCTCGCGCGGGGTGATCCACACCGTGCGGTCGGCCTCCGTGGAGGCGTTGCGGGTGCGCTGCCCCTCGGGGAGCGCGGCGACGAAGAACCAGGTGTCGTAGCGGCGGGCCTCGAACTCCGGCGTGATCCACCGGGTCCAGGCGCCGAGCAGGTCCGAGCGCAGCACCAGGCCGCGGCGGTCCAGGAACTGCGCGAAGGACAGGTCCCGGGCGACCAGGGCGGCGCGGTCCGCCTCCCAGTCGGCGCCGGTGGTGTCGCCGACGACCGAGTCGGGCGCCGGTCCGGCGAGCAGCACGCCCGCCTCCTCGTACGTCTCGCGCACGGCGGCGCAGACGATCGCCTGGGCCGCCGTCTCGTCGACGCCGAGCCGCTTTGCCCACCACGCGCGCGTGGGACCCGCCCAGCGGACGTGGTGATCGTCGTCGCGCGGGTCGACTCCGCCGCCGGGATACGCGTACGCGCCTCCGGCGAAGGCCATGGAGGCGCGTCGGCGCAGCATGTGGACGGCGGGGCCGTCGCCGGTGTCCTTCAGGAGCATGACGGTGGCCGCGCGCTTCGGGGTCACCGGGGTGAGGGTGCCGGCCGCGAGTGCGCGGATGCGGTCCGGCCACTCCGGGGGGTACCACTGACCGTTCGCCATGGGCGCGAGGCTATCCCGTGACGGGCGGATGTTCGAGTGGCCCCGGGGACGGATTCCGCAGCTGGGGCCGTCGAAGGGCGGGTCAGGCGAGCTCGACCTGGATCTCGACCTCGACCGGCGCGTCCAGCGGCAGCACGGCCACGCCCACCGCGCTGCGCGCGTGCACGCCCTTGTCTCCCAGCACCTGGCCGAGCAGCTCGCTGGCGCCGTTCAGCACCGCGGGCTGGCCGGTGAAGTCCGAGGCGGAGGCCACGAAACCGACGACCTTGACCACGCGCGCGATGCGGTCCAGGTCACCGGCGACGGACTTGACGGCGGCCAGGGCGTTCAGCGCGCACGTGCGTGCCAGTTCCCTGGCCTCCTCCGGGGTGACCTCGGCGCCGACCTTGCCGGTGACCGGAAGCTTGCCGTCCACCATCGGGAGCTGCCCGGCGGTGTAGACGTACGGGCCGGACTGCACGGCCGGCTGGTACGCGGCGAGCGGCGGGACCACGTCGGGAAGGCTCAGGCCGAGCTCGGCGAGCTTCGCCTCGACGGCGCCCACTACTGCTTCGCCCGCTTGAGGTAGGCCACGAGCTGCTCGGGGTTGTTCGGCCCGGGCACGACCTGGACGAGCTCCCAGCCGTCCTCGCCCCAGGTGTCCAGAATCTGCTTCGTGGCGTGGACGAGCAGCGGCACGGTTGCGTATTCCCACTTGGTCATACGGCCGACTCTAGCCGCTGCCGGAGGGGGCCACGCGGCCACCCGCGGCCCCGGTCGTCCACAGGCCACGGCCACGGTTGTCCACAGCCTCCCGCGTAGCCCGGGCGCGGACTGGTTAGGCTCGAATACGTGAGCAGGCTCCAGGTCGTCAGCGGCAAGGGCGGTACCGGTAAGACCACGGTGGCCGCCGCACTAGCACTGGCTCTCGCCACGGAGGGGAAGCGGACGCTTCTCGTCGAGGTCGAGGGCCGTCAGGGCATCGCGCAGCTCTTCGAGACGCAGGCGCTGCCCTATGAGGAGCGGAAGATCGCCGTCGCTCCCGGGGGCGGGGAGGTGTACGCCCTGGCCATCGACCCCGAACTGGCCCTTCTGGACTACCTCCAGATGTTCTACAAGCTGGGCAGCGCGGGACGGGCCCTGAAGAAGCTCGGCGCGATCGACTTCGCCACCACCATCGCGCCCGGCCTCAGGGACGTCCTCCTGACCGGCAAGGCCTGCGAGGCGGTGCGGCGCAAGGAGCGCAGCGGCCGCTTCGTCTACGACTACGTCGTGATGGACGCGCCCCCGACCGGGCGGATCACGCGCTTCCTGAACGTGAACGACGAGGTGGCGGGTCTCGCCAAGATCGGCCCGATACACAATCAGGCGCAGGCCGTGATGCGGGTGCTGAAGTCGCCCGAGACGGCCGTGCACCTGGTGACGCTGCTGGAGGAGATGCCGGTCCAGGAGACCGCGGACGGCATCGCCGAGCTGCGTTCGGCCCGGCTTCCGGTGGGGCGGATCATCGTGAACATGGTCCGGCCGGAGGTGTTGGACGAGACCGACCTGGAACTCCTGCGGACGGTCCCGCGTTCCACTGTCGCGCGGTCCCTGTCGTCCGCGGGGCTGGGCGGGGCACGGCGCGGTGGGCACGCCGAGCGGCTGGTGGACCCGCTGCTCGCGCAGGCCGAGGAGTACGCCGAGCGGTACACGCTGGAGACCGAACAGCGCGCGGTCCTGGCCGAGCTGGGCCTGCCGCTGCACGAACTGCCGCTGTTCGCCGAGGGCATGGACCTGGCGGGGCTGTACGAGCTGGCCCGCGAGCTGCGCGAGCAGGGCGTGTCATGAGCCGGGGCAGACAGTCAAGGCCCGTCACGAGTCGGAAGCAGGGGATGTCATGAGTCGTCCGGACCCGGCCCACACCCACGACCCGGCCCGCCCTCATCTCGCCCCCGCGCGGCTGCTCGACATCGATCCGCTGCTGGAGGACCCCGAGACCCGGATCGTGGTGTGCTGCGGCTCGGGCGGGGTCGGCAAGACCACCACCGCGGCGGCCCTGGGTCTGCGCGCCGCCGAGCGGGGCCGCAAGGTGGTCGTCCTGACCATCGACCCGGCCCGCCGGCTGGCCCAGTCCATGGGCATCGACTCGCTGGACAACACCCCGCGCCGGGTGAAGGGCATCGACGACTCCGCGGGCGGCGAGCTGCACGCGATGATGCTCGACATGAAGCGCACCTTCGACGAGATCGTCGAGGCGCACGCGGACCGCGAGCGGGCGGCCGCCATCCTGGGCAACCCCTTCTACCAGTCGCTCTCGGCGGGCTTCGCGGGCACGCAGGAGTACATGGCGATGGAGAAGCTCGGGCAGCTGCGCGCCCGGGACGAGTGGGACCTGATCGTCGTGGACACGCCGCCGTCCCGCTCGGCGCTGGACTTCCTGGACGCGCCGAAGCGGCTCGGCTCGTTCCTGGACGGCCGGCTGATCCGGCTGCTGACGGCACCGGCGAAGCTGGGCGGCCGGGCCGGGATGAAGTTCCTGAACGTCGGGATGTCGATGATGACCGGCACCCTCGGCAAGCTGCTCGGCGGTCAGCTCCTCAAGGACGTCCAGACGTTCGTGTCCGCGATGGACACGACCTTCGGCGGCTTCCGCACCCGCGCGGACGCGACGTACAAGCTGCTCCAGGCGCCCGGCACGGCGTTCCTCGTGGTCGCGGCCCCGGAGCGGGACGCGCTGCGCGAGGCCGCCTACTTCGTGGAGCGGCTGGCCGCTGAGGACATGCCGCTGGCCGGTCTGGTGCTCAACCGGGTGCACGGCAGCGGCGCCGGCGGACTGTCGGCCGAGCGGGCGCTCGCCGCCGCGGAAAATCTTGAAGAGCCCGGCATTGTGGATCAGGAGGGCGGGAAAGCAGTACTTCGTAACTCCCCCGACGCACACGACAGTTCAGACTCTCCCACGCCCGGAACACCAGCTTTGGCATCGGCGCCGGCTCCCGAGGATGGCTCCCCCACCGAAGTCGCCGGACACACCGAGGACGCCGAGCACGCTGAGGACACCGAGCGGTCCGTCGACCAGCTCGCGGCAGGCCTGCTGAGGCTGCACGCCGATCGCATGCACCTGCTGGCCCGTGAGCAGCGCACGCGTGACCGCTTCACCGCGCTGCACCCCGAGGTGGCCGTGACGGAAGTGGCCGCGCTGCCCGGCGATGTGCACGACCTGGCGGGACTGCGCGCCATCGGCGGCCGGCTCGCGGCCGACGAGCGTGCGCTTCCCGACCCCGTCGACCAGCCCGGAGTCGACCAGGCCGGACGCGACCGGCCAGAACCGCCCGAGGCGAGCGCCTGAGGGACAACCAGGCGAGCGCGCAGGGCGGGTGAGC
This sequence comes from Streptomyces sp. NPDC043685, assembly GCF_056436585.1. NCBI lineage: Bacteria > Bacillati > Actinomycetota > Actinomycetes > Kitasatosporales > Streptomycetaceae > Streptomyces > Streptomyces sp. NPDC043685. Next base: position 156,387 of record NZ_JBWKCH010000004.1, read on the forward strand.
AGCGGCGCGGGCGGCGCCGGGCTCACCGGTGACGGCGAAGAGCCCGGCAACGGGCCCTCAGACCTGGACCTGGGGAGCTCCCGGAGGGGAGTCCTCAGCTCACCGCCGCGTAGTTCTCATAGATTTCGTCGTCGTCGAGGGGCATGACACCGCACCCCCGCTCGTACTCCGTGCGCGCCGTCTCCAGCAGCCGGCGCCAGGAGGTCACAGTGGGACGCCTGCGCAGCAGTGCGCGGCGCTCCCGCTCCGTCATGCCTCCCCACACGCCGAACTCGACGCGGTTGTCGAGCGCGTCGGCCAGGCACTCCGTGCGCACCGGGCATCCGGTGCACACCGCCTTGGCCCTGTTCTGCGCTGCTCCTTGAACGAACAGTTCATCCGGATCGGTAGTGCGGCAGGCCGCCTGCGCACTCCAGTCGGTTACCCAGCCCATACCGGCGCCGTCCTCTCCCGAATCGAGGCTCCCCCACGGCGGCAGCGGCATATTCACCGCCGCCAGTTGAGGACGTTACGGAAGGCGGGCACAGCGCAACACCCCCTTCGGGCCCAATCTTGAATGGCCCGAACGGACTATGGGTAAGCGGCAGATCACCCGGAGGAGTGAGCTGGCGACATACGTGACCTTCCCGGCAAACCGGGACGGTTCAGTTGCGTCACAACGGACGCCGTATGACACACAAGGCGGATTCGGACACGCCCCCAGCAAAAAAGTCGGGGAACACCCAGAACGATTCGGGGTCGCCGGACGTATTGATACGTGACCTCACTGCTGTGACAGTTGCGAGCAGCTTAGGCCAAGGCCTATACGCCTGTCCGGCGAATGGGAACGTAGGCCGCTCACGTCGCCATGCCGTCAGGTCCGGGGGCCGGGTCCCGCGCCCGGGGCGCGGTCGTGATGCCGTCGATGCCACCCGCCGGCGTCCGACCGGGAGGCGCCGAGGGCGTCAGGAGGCCGTCCGGCGCTGCGTGACCGCCCCGCCATCCGCGGCTCGACCGCGGCGCCGAGGGCGTCAGGAGGCCATCCAACTCCGCGTGACCGCCCCGCCACTCGCGGCTCGACCGCGGCGCCGCTCCACGGTGAGGCCCCGACAGTCCGGCCGCACCCGGATGTCACGGTCTGGTACTCGAACGCTCCGAGCACCCCCTGCTCCTGCGGATCGCTCAAACCTACGGATTAGGCTGCCCTCATGCCAAAGAAGCGCTCGGGCGGTGGTCTGTCTCCCACGCAGCAGGCCGCCAAGTTCCTCGGTGTCAGTGTCCTCGCGGGAGCCGTGCTGGCCGGCATCGCCCTCCCCGCGGTGGGGGCGCTGGGCCTCGCCGCCAAGGGATCGGTCGAGAGCTTCGACGAGCTCCCCGCCACCATGAAGACCCCACCGCTGAGTCAGCGCACCACCATCCTCGACTCCGACGGCGGCCCGATCGCCACCGTCTACTCGCGCGACCGCACGGTGGTCCCCCTCAAGGACATCTCGCCGTACATGCAGAAGGCGATCGTGGCGATCGAGGACTCGCGCTTCTACGAGCACGGCGCCGTCGACCTGAAGGGTGTCCTGCGCGCCCTCAACAAGAACGCGCAGACCGGCGGGGTCTCCGAGGGCGCCTCCACCCTGACGCAGCAGTACGTGAAGAACGTCTTCGTCGAGGAGGCGGGCGACGACCCGACCAAGGTCGCGCAGGCCACCCAGCAGACCATCGGCCGCAAGATCCGCGAGCTCAAGTACGCGATCCAGGTCGAGGAGGAACTGGGCAAGAAGAAGATCCTCGAGAACTACCTGAACATCACGTTCTTCGGCCAGCAGGCCTACGGCGTCGAGGCCGCCGCCCGGCGCTACTTCTCCAAGTCCGCCAAGGACCTCAGCCTGGAGCAGTCCGCCCTGCTCGCCGGCATCGTCCAGTCGCCCAGCCGCTACGACCCGGTCAACGACGAGGCGGAGGCCACCAAGCGCCGCAACACCGTGCTCCAGCGCATGGCGGCCGTCGGCGACATCTCCAGGGCGCAGGCCGCCGACGCGATGAAGGCGCCGCTCGGCCTGAAGGTCAGCAAGCCCAAGAACGGCTGCATCACCGCGGTCAAGGGCGCCGGCTTCTTCTGCGACTACGTGCGCGAGGTCTTCCTGACCGACCCGGTCTTCGGCAAGACCAAGGAGCAGCGCGCGAAGATCTGGAACCAGGGCGGCCTCACCATCCGCACGACCATGGACCCGCAGTCCCAGAAAGCGGCGCAGGCCTCCATCAAGGACCACGTCTACAAAAGTGACGAGGTGGCCACCGCCGCCACCATCGTCCAGCCGGGCACCGGCAAGATCCTCGCCATGGGCCAGTCGCGCCCGTACGGCGTCAACATCAAAAAGGGCGAGACGACCCTCAACCTGTCCGTCGACGACGCCATGGGCGGCGGCATGGGCTACCAGCCCGGTTCGACGTTCAAGCCGATCGTGGCCGCCGCCGCCCTCGAGGACGGCATGCCGGCGAACAAGGTGTACTCGTCGCCGTACCAGATGGCGTACCCGAGCCCGGTCTCGGCCTGTGACGGCAAGCGGTGGGTGAACGACCCCAACAACCCGGCCAAGCTGGAGAACGAGAACTCCTCCGAGGTCGGCCCGTACGACATGCGGGAGGCGACCGCCAAGTCGGTCAACACCTACTACGTGCAGATGATCGGCGACATCGGCATCTGCCCGGTGACGACGATGGCGAAGAAGATGGGCGTAGTGCGGGCCGACGGCAACAAGATGCCGCAGGTGCCCTCCATCGCCCTCGGCACCCAGGAGATGTCCCCGCTGACCATGGCGAACGCGTACGCGACCTTCGCCTCGCGCGGCATGCACTGCACGCCGGTCGCCATCGAGTCGGTCAGCCGGCGGGTCGGCGACAAGACCACTTCGCTCCAGGTCCCGAAGTCGACCTGCTCGCGCGCCATGTCGGAGAACACCGCCGACACCATCAATACGCTGCTGAAGGGCGTCGTCGAGGACGGCACGGGCAAGAAGGCCGGCCTCGGCAGCCGCCCGAGCGCCGGCAAGACCGGTACGACGGACGAGCGCTACGCGGCCTGGTTCGTGGGCTACACGCCGAACATGGCCGGTGCGGTGTGGGTCGGCGACCCCGCGCACAAGCGGAAGATGGTCGGCATCACCATCGGCGGCCGGTCGTACGGCAAGGTCTTCGGTGGCGAGGTCCCCGGCCCGATCTGGGGCGACATGATGTCCGGCGCGCTGGAGGGCAAGCCCGTCGAGAACTTCAACACCGTCCACATCCCCGACAGCAAGCCCCGGGACCGCGGTGACGGTGACGGCGGCGGCCGTGACGACGGCGGCAACGGCGACAACGGGGGCGATGGCGGGAACGACGGCTTCCTCGGCGGCCTGGTCGGCGGCAACGACGGCGGAGGGGGCGGCGGCGAGCCCACGCCTTCGTTCTCCATCCCGGAGGGCTTCTTCCGGGGCCAGGGCAACGGCGGAAACGGCAACGGCGGCCGGTTCGGCTGAGCCGCGGCCGCCAGATGGGGACGGCCCCCCTCTCACCCGCGCGGGTGGGAGGGGGGCCGTCCTCGTCCGGTCGGCAGGTCAGCCGGCCAGCAGCTTCTTCACGGCGGCGGCGACGCGGCCGCCCTCGGCCTGGCCGGCCACCTTCGGGTTCACGATCTTCATGACCTGGCCCATGGCCCGCGGCCCCTCGGCACCGGCGGCCTTGGCCTCCTCGACGGCCTGGGCGACGATCTCCTGGAGCTGCTCGTCCGACAGCTGCTTCGGCAGGTACGCGGCGAGCACCTCGCCCTCCGCCTTCTCCCGCTCGGCCTGCTCGGGACGACCGCCCTGCGCGAAGGCGTCGGCCGCCTCCCGCCGCTTCTTCGCCTCCCGGGTGATCACCTTCTGGACCTCGTCGTCGGAAAGCTCGCGCTTCTCCTTGCCCGCGACCTCCTCCTTGGTGATCGCGGCGAGCGTCAGCCGGAGCGTCGAGGAGCGGAGCTCGTCGCGCTCCTTGATCGCAACGTTGAGGTCATCCTGCAGCTTCGACTTGAGCGTGGTCATGGGGTCGATTGTCGCAGGTGCGGGCGGAGTGACGCCCCTCGATTTCAGGGGCGCCACGGAAGGACCTCCCTCCCGGACCGCCGCCGGAGGACCGGTGCCGCGAGGCAATCAAGGACCGGTGCCGCCAGGGGATTTCGGGCAGCGCCCCGGCACGGGCGACCGCCCGGGTCTGACACGATGGTCGTATGCGCGCGCGATACAAAGTCCCCCTGGGAATCACGGCGGCCGGTGCCGCCGGACTGTTGTACGCCGCGGGCTTCGAAGCCCGCTCCTTCCGCCTCCGCCGGGTCACGGTCCCGGTCCTGCCTCCGGGCATGCGTCCCCTGCGTGTGCTGCAGGTCTCCGACATCCACATGGTCGGCGGCCAGCGCAAGAAGCAGCGCTGGCTGCGGTCCCTGGCGGGCCTGCGCCCCGACTTCGTGATCAACACGGGCGACAACCTCTCCGACCCGGAGGGTGTCCCGGAGGTCCTGGACGCGCTCGGCCCCCTGATGCAGTTCCCCGGCGCCTACGTCTTCGGCTCCAACGACTACTACGGCCCCAAGCTGCGCAACCCCGCCCGCTACCTCCTGGAGAAGGCCCAGGGCCGCCACGGGCTCAACGGCAACGCGCCGGCCGAGGGCGTGGTGCACAACCCGTGGGAGGACCTGCGGGACGGTTTCGACGCGGCGGGCTGGCTGAACCTGACGAACGCGCGCGGCGAGCTCAAGCTCGAGGGCGGCTCGGTGGAGCTCACGGGCCTGGACGACCCGCACATCAAGAAGGACCGCTACGCCCGGGTGGCCGGCGGCCCGTCCGACGCGGCCGACTTCTCGATGGGCGTGGTCCACGCCCCGTACCTGCGCACGCTGGACGCCTTCACGGCCGACGGCTACCCGCTGATCCTGGCCGGGCACACCCACGGCGGCCAGCTGTGCATCCCCTTCTACGGCGCCCTGGTCACCAACTGCGACCTGGACACGGACCGGGTGAAGGGCCTCTCCAGGCATAAGGCGGAGGGCCGTACGTCCTACCTGCACGTGTCGGCGGGCTGCGGCACAAACCGCTACACGCCGGTGCGGTTCGCCTGCCCGCCGGAGGCGACGTTGCTGACGCTGGTGGGGCGTGAGGAGGCGGTGAGGTAGGCGAGGGGGCGGTGAGGTAGGGCGAGGGGGCCACGGGCGGAGTAACCCACACAGCCCCGCCCGGATCGCCCCTTATGCCCCCTCCTGTCAGCGTGGGGGCATGACCGCCCCGATACCCCGGGAAATCCCGGATCTCCCAGCGATACCGTCCCCGCCGGCGCTGAAGCCCGCGCCCGTGCCCGCCACGGCCGTCGTCACCCCGGTCCGCCGCCCCGCGGCCGCGGCCTACCGCCTGCTGATCGCCGTGGTGGCGGCCGCGGGGGTGACGCTGGAACTGCTCCTCGGCGACCCGTCCCGGGCCCTCAGCCACTTCACGATCCAGAGCAACCTGCTGCTGGCGCTGGTCATGGCCCTCTCCGCCCGCCGCGCCTGGACGGCCAGCCGGCCCCTGCCGGGTGCGGTGCTGGGCGCGACGCTGCTCTACGTGGTCATCTCGACCCTGGTGCACCACCTGCTGCTGGCGAACGAGGCGAGCCCCTTCTCCCTGACGGGCGAGGCGACCCCCACGGGCTGGCAGGCCGTGTCCCACGGGGTGCTGTACACGGTGACGCCGATAGCGGCGGTACTGGACTGGCTCCTGCTCACGGCCCCCCGCCGCCTGCACCTCCGCCAGGCCAGCACCTGGCTCCTCTACCCCCTGGCCTACCTGGCCTTCTGCCTGGTCCGGGGCGAGCTGCTGCTTCCGGGCACCCCGGGCCGCTACCTCTACCCGTTCCTGGACGTCGGCCAGGAGGGCTTCAAGCGGGTCCTGGGCAACGCCCTCCTCCTGGGCCTGTCCTTCTACGCCCTGGCCGTGCTGCTGGTGGCCCTCGACCACGCCCGCCCGAACCCCATCCGGCACCGCGGGAAAACCGGATTTCGTCTCTAGCCACCGGTGGGCTAAAGTAAACGTCGTCGCCGCGACAGCAGCGACATCGGGGTGTAGCGCAGCTTGGCAGCGCGCTTCGTTCGGGACGAAGAGGTCGTGGGTTCAAATCCCGCCACCCCGACAGCTAAGTAGCAGATCAGAGGGCCCTTACCGATTCGGTAAGGGCCCTCTGGCGTTGCTGCGTGTCTATCTGCGTGACTACCGTTCTGAATCCCTCTTGAAGATGCCGTCCATGACCACCGCACCGGTCTGGATCACGGGCCGGATCTGCTTCCGGTACACCTCCTCGGTCACGGCCGTTCCGGAGTGGCCGACGAGACGAGAGATCTCCTCCAGCGGGACGCCACGGTCGGACAGCAGCGACACAAAGCTGTGCCGAAGTTCTCTCGGCGTCCACTCGTCGGCGTTGATCCCCTCGGCGTCCTTGAGCGCCTGGCGGAAGGCCCGCCGGACGTTGGTCGCGTCGAGCGGCTTGCCGACGGCCGAGGAGAAGACCAGTCCGTGTTCCTCCCAGCTGTCGCCAGCGGCGAGCCGCTCCCAACCCTGGTCCTCGAACTGCTGCCACAAAACCTCGACGCAACGCGCCGGCAGAGCGAGCGTTCGCCGGGACTTCCGGGTCTTGGTGTCCCCGCCGCGCCGGACCGAGCGCCACACGGCGATGTGCGGGGGCTGCGGCGGATCGGCGTCCGGCCTGCCCTTGAGGAAGACGTGGTCCCAGGTCAGCGCCCGCAGCTCCTCAGTGCGGGCACCGGTCAGCAGGGCGACGACGATGTACGCGTGCATCGAGGTTCCCTCGGCCGCCTTGAGTACCGCCTCGGCCTGGGCCAAGGTGAGCGCCTTGGACGGTCGCCCAGCCTGGCCCTGGGGCACGGAGCACAGCTCGACGACGTTGCGCTTCACCTTGTCCCGCGCCATGGCCCGCTTGACCGAGCGGTTCAGGCAGGAGTGGACGGACTGCAGCGTGCGGGTGCTGAGAGTCTTGGCCTTGGTGGCTAGCCAGCGATCGACGTCCTCCGCACTGAGGTCGCGGAGCTTCCGGGCGCCCAGAGCGGGGATCACGTGGTTCCGGCTCAGGATGGTGCAGGTCTCGACGGTGCCCGGGTCACGACCCGCCAGGCCGAAGGCAAGCCAGTCGTTCACGGCGTCGGCGACGGTGTAGCCCGTGGGCGCGATCGCAAGACCGTCTTCGTGGTCCCGCAGCACCTCCTTGAGCTTGTTCTTCGCCTCTGTCTTGGTCCTGCCACTCCCCCGCTTCACGATCCGCTTGCCGCTCGGATCGAAGCCGAGGTTCGCAGTGGCGATCCAACGCTGTCTCTTCTCGTCCCAGTGGAGCCCACCGTCGCCGCGGCTGCGTCGCTTGGTCATCAGGCGGCCTCCTCCAGCTGGTGCTGGATGAAGTCGCGTACGGCGTCGGCAGGTATTCGACGAGCTCCGTCAATCTTGATGGAGGCCAGCCGGTGAGTACGGATCAGGTCGTAGACCTTGGAGCGTCCGACCTTGAGCCGTGTCATGACGTCCGACACCGTCAGCAGTTCAGGGGTGGCAGTGGTCATGCTGCGGCTCCTTCCAGGGCGAGTTGGTCGCGTAGGGCTTCGCGGGCGGTTTCGCGGTTGAGCTGGAGGTCGCGGGCGATGGTGGCCGCCAGGGCGGATTCGCCCGGGGTGTGGCCGTGTCCGGCGTACTGCCAGTCGGCCAGGACCAGGACGGTGTCCGGCTCGCGGTCCTCCAGGCCGAGGGCCGCGTGTTCCTGGGCGGCGCGGTAGTCGGCACGGGCCTGGCGCAGCGCACCGAGGGTGGTGGAGTAGCGGCGGGACTTGGAGGAAAAGTGGCCGCGGAAGCCGAGCATGTGAGCCCACGCCCACAGACGCCGTTCCGGGTAGAGCGGGTCGAGCACTTTGCAGGCCTCGATGAGGCGGCGGGTGTGGTCGGGGACTTGGTGGCGGTCGAGTTCGGCGAGTTCGCCGATGCGGCGGTCGAGGGTGCCGGTGTTCTCGGCGGCCTTGGTGGCGTACTTGGCCACGTAGGAGGCGACGGCCTGTTCGGTGATGTCGGAGCCGTCGCCCAAGGCCTTCACGGGCCGGACGTCGAGCTGCGTGCCCCAACGGAAGGTGCGAGCCGGATGGTCCTCGGCGGCCGGGACCGAGACCGAGGTGTAGGAGTGCGCGGCAGCTGCTCGGATCGCGTCGGCGAGGAGGCCGACCGTGGCCCAGGACGGCGGTGCGGTCTCGGGTCCGTCGGGGCCGTCGATGCGGATCACGGCGTGGAAGTGCGCGGCGCCGCGCTTCTGGAACTCGGCGACCTTGCCGTACGAAAGACGGGCGCACTCTTTCAGGTCCCGCTGTGTGATGCCGGCGCGGGCGGCGATCTCGCGGCGGAGCCGGTTGGTGAAGCGCTGCCAGAGCTGCCCGGCATGGTTGTTGAACAGCACGGCACCCGCGTAGTCGTACGTCGCCGGGTCCAGGGCGGTGCCCAGTTCCGGGGCGTTCGGGGCATGGCGGGTGCCGCAGCGGCATGCGCCGGGGTCGGGCCGGTTGTGGACCGGGCCGAACGAGGGAGCGGTGAGGGTGGCGAAGACCCGAGGGTGATCCCGAACGGTGGCGGGGATGTCGCGTCGGTCGTCGCCAGCCAGGCCCGCGCGGATGAGGTGGTAGGTGTCGCCCGCGTAGGTCCAGGCGCAGGACGGGCAGCGGGAGGCGCGGCGGTTGCCGCAGGCGACACGGAGACGGCCGCCCGGCTCGTTGGCGGTGGAGTAGTGGTGCAGGGTCTCGCCGGTGGTCTTGTCCTTGGTGAGGGTCCAGCCGCTGAGGTGGATGGGGTCGGCGCAGCCGCCGGTGCGGCGGACCTGCTCGTGCCAGCGGTCGTAGTCAGAGGCCGAAGCCACCCTCAGCAGGTCGCCGAGGGTGGTCGGGTCGAGCAGGTCAGACACGCGCAGCCTCCCGGACGCGGGCGGGGACGGTGCCCTGGCCGTGGCAGGCCGAGCAGTCGGCGGTGATGGTGCGCAGGTGGCCGTGCCGGTCGCGGCTGCCGGTGGTGATGGCGGCGGAGGCGAAGCCGTCGCAGTTGGGGCAGATGCGGGGCGTCGGCGTGGTGGTGGGGTGCGTCATGCTGGGGGTTCCTTCCGGTTGTGAGATCGGACAGGGACGGCGCCCGGAGCGGACGAGACTTGGCGGTTGACGCCGCTCCGGGGGCCGGTCAGCGTCGCTTCGTCTCCGAGGCGAGGAGCGAGCGCAGGACGACGGCGCAGACGGCGACCGAGGCGCCGGTGATGGCGACCGCGAGGAGCATGGAGACCAGGACGGCGCCGACGACCAGGACCACGGCAGTGCCGCCGCCGACCAGGGCAAGAGCGGTGCCGGGCGTGAGCTGCACTGTCGGCCGGGACGGTGCGGGAGCCGGGGCCACCGGGGCGGGCGGCGGGGTCTGAGCGGCCGGAACGATGGTGGTCGGCTCGACCACGGCAGGCGGGCTGACGTGGCCGGTCGGCGTGGGCATGGTCGGGATCTTCGGACGGAACATCAGCGGTTCTCCCTTGCAGGGGCGGTTACTTGATGACGGTGTCGATGGCGGGGGCCAGGACGCTGTCGGCGAGGAGGAAGCCGCCGAGCAGCAGGACGGCGATGAGCCAGGCGGGCGGGCGGATGAGCTTGACGCCGAGGTAGCCGACGACGAGCAGCGCGAGCCAGAGCGGTACTTCCATGGCGGTCTCCTAGCGGACGCGGCAGCGGTGGGTGCGGGCGGCGAGCTGGGCGGCGGACTGGCTGGAGTAGTCGGAGGACCAGCCGCAGCGGTCGGCGGTGCACACGGCGGCGTACTTGGTCTGGCCGTGGCGGTCGCGGTGGGTTCCGATCTGCACCGGGCCGATCCGCATCACGGAGTGGAAGTGGTCACGGGCGGGCATGTCAGTCGGTCTCCTCTCGGGTCAGGGCCGGGTCGGGGAAGGCGGCGCGGATACCGGCGGCGGTGGCCGGGTCGGCGGTGCGGCGGGCAGCTTCCTTGGCGAGCAGGTGCGCGAGGAAGGGCCGGTTCGCGGCGGCCATCTCGCGGGCGGCGTCGAGGTGGTCGGCGGCGGTCAGGTCGGCCGGGTCACTGGTCATGGCGTGTCTCCCGTCGAGGTCAGGCGAGTTGGGCGGCGATGGCGTCGGCGAGCTGGGGCGGGACGCCGAGGCGGGCGCGCAGGGTGTCGGTGTCGATCGGCGAGCCGGTGCGGGCGTGGTGGTCGTCGGCGACCTTGCGGGCGTGGTCGACCAGCGCGGCCGGGACCGGCACAGCAGCAGCGGGCTCGGCCAGTGCGGGGTCGGCAGCCGGGAGTGCGGGAGTGTCGTCGACCGCTGGGGCCAGCTCGGGCTCACTCTCTCGTTCGGTCTCGGTGACCGGCTCGGGGGGCGGCTCGGTGGCCGGGGCTGCGGGTGCCGGCCGATCCGGCACCCCATCTGTGGCGGAATGGGCGAGGAGCGTGCCGCCCATGAAGGCCAGGGCGGGCCAGGCGGCGACGAGGATGCGCAGCCAGGCCGGGACGTCGCTCAGGTCGAGGAGTCCGGCGGTGGCGACGTTGGCCCCTAGCGAGGCGACCAGAGCGATCACGAACCAGCACCAGGCCAGCCGGGACGGGCCCTCGGAGCGCAGCCGCCGCCAGGCAGCGACCAGGAGCAGGTCCACGCTGATCGGGTAGGCCCAGGCTTTCCAGCCGTCCTGTCCGGCAGCGGCGGCCAGGTCGTGCAGGTGGGCGAAGGACAGCGCCCCGGCGATGACGGCCTGGACCAGGACGGCGTCGACGCGGAGAGCGGGGCGGGCCATCACGTCTCCTTCCGGTGATGAGGCATGGCAGGGGTAGGGACCTGGCGCGAAGCGGTCACGCCGACCGGTGAAGCGGGGAAGGTCAGGCGGTGGCGGGGGCTGTTTTGGACAGCGGCACCCGGGCCGAGGGCAGCACCGCAGCCGCGGGCCGGTAGGCCGCCAGGGCGGGCACGTCGGGAGTGCGGTCGGCGTACTTGTTGCAGAGGTTCACGGCCTGGCGCAGCGAGGTGTGCGGGGCGCGGATGCGATGCCAGCCACCGGTCGAATCCCCGGCGATCGCTAGCCCGCGTGTCTCGGCAGGTATCTGGATAGCGGCCAGGACGGCGTCCGGGGAGATGTCGCCGAAAGCCATGTTCGCCGAGGTCTCGTCGTTGACGCGGTGGGCGGTGCGGCCGGTGAGCTGGGCGCGGAGCATGGTGATGCCCTTGCCGAGTTCGGAGCCGAAGCGCTGCCCGCAGATCTCCAGATAGATGCCGGCCGCGCGGCCGAGCTGGGCGAGACGGACCAGGGCGGTGATGATCCGGTCCCGGCGCTTCTCCTCCTCTCTGCTAGCGAACAGGGCGAGTTCGGCGACCTCGTCGACCAGGACCACGACCGGGACGGGGCGGATGTCGTCGGGCAGGTCCCAGATGTCGGCGGCGATCTCCGCATCCTGAACCGCGACACTGATGCGCTGCTCAGCCCGGATCAGTTGGTAGACCTCCTCCATGTGCGACACCAGGGCTTCGAGCAGCTCCAGGGCGGTGTCCGGGTTGTCGGCGAGGGCAGAGAACCGACGCGCGAGCGGGAACAGCTCAACGCCTTGCTTGCAGTCGATACCGACCAGGGCGACATCCATCGGGGCGAGCCCGGCGACCAGGTTGCGCTGGTAGACGGACTTGCCGGACTCCGTGGCCCCGAGGGTCAGACCGTGCGGCACGGCACGGTAGTCGCGGTAGTGCACCGAGCCGTCCTCGCGCAACGCGACCGGAACCCGCATCGGACGCGTCTCGGTCTTGGCAGGCATCTGCACCTGCTTCAGCACGTCATAGCCGGTCATCCGCAGCTCAACGACGCCAGAGCGCACCTCGCGCGAGGTCACGCCGTACATCCCGAAGGAGTGGCGCAGCCGGTCCGTCGAGGCCGACACGTCGAAGGCGTCCTGTCCCGGCCGGAGCTTCAGTCGGAGAACCAGGCCGGTCCGGGTCGGGCGTAGCCGCAGGATGCGCGGCACACGGGACTCAGGAACCGGCCGGTTGGCCACCCGAGCCAGGGCCAGCCGCCAGCGCGAGGGCGGGACCGTCAGACCGCAGGCGTCCATGACCGAGGCGTAGCGAACCAGGACCCGCACAGTGGCGAGGGCAATCCCGAAGGTCAGCCAGTACCAGGCGGGGCGCCGCCACCGCAGGAGACCCGCAGCGGCGACGACCAGCACCAGAGCGACCATGAACCAGGTCATGATCAGGCAGCCTTGGACTTCGTGTCAGCGGCGGCCAGGGAGGTCACGGCGACCGCACGGAACGCGATCCCGTGGCGCTTCTGGCCGTTGAACTCGTTCTCCCACGCCGAGGCGACCAGGCCCGTCAGAGCGACCGGGGTCCCCATGGTCAGGTCCTCGGAGACGCCGGGCTGCGGAACGGTCAGCTTGAGGATCTCCACCTCATCCGGCGTGGAGAACATGACCTCCACGGTCATCAGGGTCACGCCGTCCTTGTCGAGGGCGATCTCACCGGTGCGGCGGTCCTTGACCTTCGGCTGCGGAGCCTTCGCCACCATGACGGTCGCGTTGGCGGTGTCGACGGGAATCTGACGCATGGTCTGTCTCCTGAATCTGGAGGGCTGTTCGAACCGACGGAAGCGCCGGTGAGATCAGGAGACCGCGAGAGGCAGTGGACGTATCACGGTCCGCATGGACGTTTAGGGACGTCTGAGCTATCGTCAAAACGTCCCCGAGAAGTCCTACGAGAGGGCAGCCATGGCGAACGAGCGTCTGCGCGCGGCGATTTCAGCGAAGGGCGAGACCATCCAGTCCCTGGCTCAGCACGTCGGGGTCGACCCCAAGAGCGTGGAGCGCTGGATCACGACCACCCGCACGCCCCACCGGGGACACCGCTGGAAGGCCGCTAGCTTCCTCGGTGCCGATGAGGTCTACCTCTGGCCCACCGTCGAGAAGCAGGCCGAGTCCGCCAGCACATCCGAGCTGATCACGTACTACCCCCACCGGGGCGCAGTTCCGCCAGCCCTGTGGTCATCGCTGATCGAAAAGGCGAAGGACCAGGTGGACATCCTCGTGTACGCAGGGCTGTTCCTCTTCGACAACCACCCGGACCTCCCGGACCAGTTGGCGGAGAAAGCCAAGGCCGGGGCCCAGGTTCGTGTCCTGCTTGGCGATCCCGACTCTGAGATGGTCCGCCAGCGTGGTGAAGAGGAAGGCATAGGGGGCGACCTGGCCGCACGTGCCCGGATCACGCGGCGCTACCTCGAACCGGCGATGACGGCGCCCGGTGTCGAAGTCCGGTTGCACGACACGATCCTCTACAACTCGATCTACCGGTTCGATGACGACGTGCTGGTGAACCCGCACGTACTCGGAGCACCCGCCGGGCAAAACCCCGTGCTGCACTTCCGCTACATCCCGGGCGCCCGTACGTTCCGGCACTACATGCGCAGCTTCGACTACACCTGGGAGCGCGGTCGCCCCGCTTAGGCAAGCGCCGACACGTTGGAGACCGGGGCTGCGGGTGCCGGCGGAACCGACACCTGGTCTCCGGCCGACAGCGAGCGTGCGACGCTGGAGTCATGGCCCGAGTCGACTACTTCAACGATCCGAACGCACCGAAGGCGAACAGCATCGTGCCGTCCGTAACCGCGGTGGCCCTCAACGACGCCGGGGAAGTACTGCTGATCCACAAAACGGATAACGACCTATGGGCCCTGCCCGGCGGCGGGGTCGACGTCGGCGAATCGGCACCTGATGCGGCCGTTCGGGAGACCAAGGAAGAGACCGGGTTCGACGTCGAGGTGACGGGACTGGTCGGCACCTACACCAACCCGGCTCACGTCATGGCGTACGACGACGGCGAGGTCCGCCAGCAGTTCTCGATCTGCTTCCGAGCAAGCATCGTCGGCGGCGAGCTGCGCACGAGCAGCGAGAGCAAAGAAGTGGCGTTCGTGCATCCCAGTCGGCTGGACAGCCTGAACATCCATCCGTCGATGCGGATGCGGATCGATCACGGCCTAGCCGACCGCCCTGAGCCCTACGTCGGTTGATCGCCTAGGCGAGCGAGCGTCCGCCCGACAGCGGCGCCGAGGTACGGGCGCGCCTTACTGATCGCGTTGTGCACCTCGCTACCCGGCTCGTACCGCTCCAAGATCTCATCAATGCGGCTGTCGAAGACGAAGGACTGACCGGCCGGGCCGGTCGTCATGTCGGCGTAGATCAGCGCGTCCAGGACCGAGGAATCCTCTCGGTCATACACGGCCAACTCGGCAGTCAGGCCGCGCTGCTCAGCCTCGTACACGGCTCCGGAGTGGTGAGCGACCAGGCGCACGAGTCGGGAGGGCGCACCAAGGGTCTCCAGGTACCGCGCGCCGTCGAGGGGATGAAAGCCCGTGTCCCGCAGTTCGGGGGCGTAACCGATGTCATGCAGCCACGCGGCAGCGACGAGCAGATCGCGGTCCCCCTCGGACACTGCCGCCGATGCTTCGCGGGCACGAGCGGCCACGGCCTGAGTGTGCAGCCAGCGATTCCCGAGAGGAGGCAACAGCGACTCGGCCAGCTCGGCCGCTCCTTGAGGCGTGTCTAGAGCAGAGGACATAGATCGCACGGTAGCCCAGCGCGCAAGCAGCCGACAGCCCCGGACCGGCCCCAGGGATCATGGCGCGGTAAGACTTTCCCTACTTCATCAAGTGCCCGCGCACGGCGCGGGCGCGCGCCGCCTCTGCGGCGCGGCCTGCCTCCTGTCTGCGCCCCGGCTGGCCGCGCCCGGCGGCGCGCTGGCGAGCTGCGGGCATGAAGTGGGAGACACCCCCTGTGGCTGGGGCGGTCGGCTCCACGGCTTTAGGCAGCCACTTTGGGGCGAGCCTCTAAGATCATGGCCCCAACGTCGTGCTTTAACGGGCAGGTCCACAGACTGCCCGACTCGCCGGAAGCTTACGGGGCCATGATCACTCGCCCCAAAGCAGCTCCAGCCCAAAGCCGCTCCGCCGACCTCAGCGTCAATTCACGCAACCACATACGACAACAACGACTCATCGGTCGTCATCATAGAAATAACGTGTCGAAGTGGGGATCTCATCGATAGCAACTATCAAGCGATTAACCACCTCGCGCCCACCGTCATGAACCAAATGCGTGCCTGAGGCATTCGGCGGTGCGACCTGGATCTGACTTATGTAGTCCTTCAAGCGAGACACCTCCCCGACCGCTCTAGCGTACTGATTCACAGGTCCAGCCATATTTAGCCTCAAGCCGACCTCAGCAAGCCTAGGCACCACCTGCTCACTGACAACGCGCCAGCGATCCGTGACACCGTCGAGCACTGCGTCATACTGGCGCACTTTGTCTTTAATCTCTTCGAGGAGTTGCTGCGCATCGCTCCGCTCCGGGTGAACGAAATTCGCCAGTTCACCGCGCAGAGTGCCCTGAACCACCGAGGCAACACTAAAGAATTTCTGCAATGACCGATCACTGAAACGTTTAGCAGCACGCCGCTCAGCCATCTCTGCATGGGATTCACCGATTCGGTTAAGCACCACGAGAGCGAAAGGAACGGCAAACATCAGCCCAGTCAAGCTGGATATCAAATTAGTCAGGAAGCTGAACCCTTCCCACCAGCCACGCACATCTCCAGCAACACCCGCGATGATAAGAAGCAGGCCGAGCACTGGCATGACTTTGCAAATGTTTCGAGTGATCTGCGGAGTTTCCCCCCACAGGTCACGCAGGCGTCGCAGCACTCCTGCCCCCTGTATTGACAACCCTCCGAGGGTAACGGAGAAGGCAGGTGAGATTGGTCTACAGGAAACACTTCGTGAGACGATCCCCTGCCCCCTAGGTGACAGCAGAGCACCGCACTGAGCGCCCTCCCGGGCCGTTCTCGGGCCGTGGAAGGGCGCTCAACGATGACCGACGCCGACAACTACCGACAGCTCAGCAGCAGGTCAGAGCGATGATCGAATAGGCGGCCGCAGGTCACGGCCTCTGATGATCAGTTGTGGCTGTGCAGCAGCGCAGCGCGTCATCATGAAGCATGGGGATTGATCTGGAGCTGCACTCGTCACGGCCAGCACGCAACAACTGGCGCAAGTCCCGCGCAACGCTCCTGCGTAGCTCCCACGGGCATGGCGACGCACTGGCCGATGCACTCGGCTCCCTCCAGCTCCTCGGAGTACCCGGGAGGCTCACCGCCGTCGACCCGTACGGGAACACGTTGATGAACGAGCAGGAGGCCGGAGCCACCCTCCAGGAGATCCACGGCTTGAGGCGGCGTTGCACTGATGAGCGTCAGCTCGCTGCGCTGGACGATCTCACAGCGATGCTGGAACAGTGCGCGGCTACCCCAGGCAGCTACTTGTGGTTCGCCGGCGACTGAGGCTCCGGCCAGCTTGCCGTGTGAGTGTCTAACTGCGTGACAACGCCGACGGACAGCGGCGGACAACCGCGCACACCTGCGGACCATCGCAGCAGGTGAGAGGCGCACGCCCCCAAGGTCGAAGGCCCGCCCAAGTTGCTTCGGGACGAAGAGGTCGTGGGTTCAAATCCCGCCACCCCGACAGCCGAAATACCAGGTGAGGCACCTAGGAACGTTCCTAGGTGCCTCACCTGTTTTCGGGTGCGTGTCATGTGCGTGACTGCCGCTTCCCACGTGTCTACGGCCGCAACGAACCAGCGCCGAAGATCCCGTCCATGACCACGGCGCCGGTCTAGATCACGGGCCGGATCTGCTTCGGACCGAAAGGCCCCACCGCCGCTTCTCCGTCCGGCTGATCAAGGGCGATGACAATGAGGCAGGCGGTCGCAGGCTCGGCCAGAGGTACACCCTCGACCCGGCCCTGGACGGTGACCCCATCTGCATGAAGATCACCAACTAGCCGAAGGACAGCGGCCCATGGCACTCCTGGCCGAATACAGCTGCAAGGCCACACCGGCGCGCCGCGTCGTGGAGGTGTACGACGCCGACGCCTACCTGAGCGACGACGAGGCCATGGCTGCTGCCTCCAGGCACGTGGTGGGCGGCAACGGCTATCACCTGTACATCCTCAGTCTGCAACCCGACATCAAGGTCGAAGTCGCCATCCGTGTCTGGGACACCCCGCCGGTCCCGCCCGCCGACTCGGAAGGCCAGGTCCCCGTGCGTATCGAGTCCGAGACCGGCATCCTCGTCGTCAACCAACTCACGTACGGGCCTGCGGGAGAAATGACCCTGCCGCGCCCCGGCATCTACCAAGGCCACGTCTGGTGGGAAGGCCGCAAGGCGACCGCCGACTACTACGAGCGCAGCCTCGGCCACCCCACCGACGACACCTTCGAAGACCACCTCACCCAGGCATGGGACAACTGCCCCTTCACCGAACGCTATGTCCTCGACCTCGCCTACATCGGCGAACCCGAGCCGGTCGATGAAGACGACCTCTGACATTCGTCAGCGGCGAGCTACGGGCCCTGCACGACGTCCGGCGCGATCCGGGGAATGGACTGGCCGAAACGGTCTAGGACAGCAGCCCGGTCAGCGTCCCCGCCAGGGTGAGGGTCAGGAAAGCCGCGCCCCACGCCATCGCCTGGCGTGTGCGGCGGTGCTTGGTGCAGGTGGTGCGGGTGAGGAACTGGGGTGGGGTGTCGGCGGTCGTGGACGGGTCGGGCCTGCGCACCAGGCTGAGCAGGACCAGGGAGGGGGCGCAGGCCGCGCAGCCGGTCCACAGGAGGAGTTGGGGGATCGCGGCGTACTGGGCGGGGGTGATGACGCCGGTGGTGATCGCGGTGAGGAGGGCAGCCAGGGCCGCGCCCAGGGTGGCCAGGGTCAGGGTGGCCCGGTGGTCGGCCTTCGCCAGTTCCTCGCGGACCGCCTCGGGCAGGAGCGGGCGGTCGAAGTCCGCCGTGTGCTCGCCTTGGAGTGTGGTCATGCGTACTCCTCGCTGATCAGCGGTCCCTCACGAGTACCCCGAAGGGCCCTCGCTACACCGGAGTTCAGGTGTTCCACGTCTCGTCGTACGGGTCGTGCGGGGTGGGGACCGGTCTGGCCGTCTTGACCTTCAGGTAGGGGATGGGGCCGTTGTTGACGGGGTCCTTCGTGCGGCGGGGGCTGTACGTGCCGGTGATCTCCAGCCACGTGTCCGGTCGCAGGACCGGGGGGACCTCGCCCGACAGTGCGATCTTGACCGGCTGGGCGTCCGCCGCACAGCAGTTGAGGCCCATACGGACCAGGTAGGGGGTGCCGGCCCGGTCCAGGGTGATGAACCCGGTGATCCTCAGCTCGCGGCCGCGCAGGGAGCGGCCCTCGTCGTAGACGGCGCGGCCGGCGTAGTCGGCGACGGCGAGGCGGAGGGGGGTGTCGCCGGGGGGCAGCGCCGGGAAGCCGAAGGGTTTCGTCAGGGCCGTGCCGGTGTGGGCGGCGCTGTAGGAACCGAGGGCCGGCGGGGCGACCAGGATCAGGGCCAGGACCGGGAGGGTGAGGAGCCAGGAGACACGGGGTTCGCGGTGGTGGTGGTCGTGGGCGGCGGGGGTGCGACGGTCGTGGAAGAGGGTCGCCGCTGCCGTGATGACGAGGACCGCGCCCGCCAGCAGGACCAGGGGTCGCAGGCCTTCCTTGACGTACCGCAGGTAGAGGTCGGTCGTGCCGGCGTGCAGGAGCGTCGCGCCGAGGAGGAAGAGGAGGGCCGTCTGGGCCAGGCGGTTCACAGCAGGACCGTTCCGGTCAGGGCCGACACGACGACGGCCAGGGCGAAGGTCGCGGGGGCGAAGCGCAGGGCGAAGGCGCGGCCGAAGGTACCCGCCTGCATCGCGAAGAGCTTCAGGTCGATCATGGGGCCGACGACCAGGAACGTCAGACGGGCCGTCAGGGAGAACTGGGTCAGGGACGCCGCCACGAACGCGTCCGCCTCCGAGCAGATGGACAGCAGCACGGCCAGGACCGCGAGGACCAGGACCGACAGCACGGGGTGGCCGGCGGCGAGGCCCAGCCAGTCCGCCGGGACCATCGCCTTCAGGGTCGCCGCGGCCATCGCGCCGATCACCAGGAAACCGCCCGCGTGCGTCACGTCGTGGCGGACGGAGCCCCAGAACGCCGGCGCCTTGCCCTGCCCCTCGTACGACGTCCTCTCCGGCGGGCGGAGCCAGTCGGTGCGGCCGAGACGGTGCCAGAGCCAGCCCATCGAACAGGCCACCAGCAGGCTCGCGACGAAACGGGCCAGGACCATCTCCGGGTTCCCGGGGAACGCCACGGCCGTCGCCGTCAGCACGATCGGGTTGATGGCGGGGGCCGACAGGAGGAAGGCCAGGGCCGCCGCCGGTGTCACCCCGCGGCGGACCAGAGCGCCGGCCACCGGCACGGACGCGCATTCGCAGCCCGGCAGTACGGCGCCGGCCGCGCCCGCGACCGGGACCGCCAGCGCCGGGTGCCTGGGCAGGGCCCGGGCGAAGAACGACGGCGGCACGAACACCGCGATCGCCGCCGACAGCACCACGCCCAGCACCAGGAACGGCAGCGCCTGGACCATGACCGCGACGAACACCGTCATCCAGCTCTGCATCACCGGTGCGGCCAGGGCGCCGCGGATCGGGTCCTGGAACATCACCGCCGTGAGCAGCAGGAGTGTCAGGAGGAGGGCGGAGTCGAGGTGGCGGCCCTCTTCCCGGCCGTGGTCCGGCTCGGCCGTGTCGACACCGTCCGCCATGTCGACGCCGTCCGCCGTGTCGACGCCGTCCGCCGTGCCGGCGCCGTCCGCCGTGGTTTCCCGGTCCCGGGCCGGCTCACCTTCATCGGCCCGGTCCGTCTCGGGCTCCCTGCGCTCGCCGCTGTCTCGCGGCGCGGTCTTCGTCGTGGCCACGGGCCCGGTACCTCCGGTGGTGCGCGAGGGCGTTTTTCTTCCCTCCCCTTGCGTACGGACGACAGGGGACGGGCGTTCAGGCACCACCGTCCCCTTCTGGAACCGGCCGTCCCGGTGAGGCAGTCTTCTCCTCGTGGGGAGCGTTCCGAACCAAGGTCAGCCGAGTGATCCGGCCACGCACATGATCGTGTGCGGTGACGACGGGCTCGCGCACCGGCTGGCCGCCGAACTCCGCGGTGTCTACGCCGAGCAGGTCACACTCGTCGTGCCGCCCTCGGACAGACGCGTGCGCCAGCCCGTGGTCGGGCGGGCCCGGGCCGCCTCGGCCGCGCTGCTGGACCGGGTCGTGAACGCGGCCGTCAACCGGACCGGCGCGAGCGGCGAACCGGCCTCGAACGAGCAGGTCGTGGAGGCCGCCGAGGTCACCGAAGCGGTGCTCACCGAGGTGGGCGCCGACCGGGCGGCGGCGCTGGCGCTCGTCTACGACGACGACGAGACCAACATCCGGGCCGCCCTCACCGCCCGCAGGCTCAACCCGCGTCTGCGTCTCGTACTGCGGCTCTACAACCGGCGGTTGGGCCAGCACATCGAGGAACTGCTGGACCAGACCGCCGCCGTCGCCTCCGGGGACGGTCCCGGCGCGGGTCTCGACGCGTCCACGACGGTGCTGTCCGACGCCGACACGGCCGCGCCCGCCCTGGCTGCCACCGCCCTGGTGGGCACCAGCAAGGTCGTCCAGACGGAAGGGCTGGTGCTGCGTGCGGTGGAGCGGCAGCCGCCCCGGCCGGGCGAGGTGGCCGACCCGGGATTGTGCACGCTGGCGTTGCTGTCCGCGACGAGCAACGACCCGGCCGGAGCCGACGGTTCCGAGGGCAGCGGGGAGCACGGGCCGCAACTCCTGCCGGACGAGGCGGCGGTGGCGTCGGCGACCGGGCGCGGGACGGTGGTCCTGGAGCAGGTGTCGTACTCGGGGCCGTCCCTGCCCGCCGGGAGGGGCGGGGTGCCGCCGCTGGCCTCGCTGTTCTCGCGGCGGCTGCGGTGGTCGCTGGCCGGGCTGGTGGGGTGTGTGCTGGCGCTCGCCGTCGCGTTGACGATCGTGACCGGGGAGCATCCGCTGTACGCCACGTACGTCACGCTGCTCGATCTGTTCGGCATCAACGATCCCGCGTTCCACGAGTCGACCGGGCAGCAGGTGCTGCAACTGCTGTCCGGCCTGGTCGGGTTGCTGCTGCTGCCGGTGCTGCTGGCCGCGGTGCTGGAGGCACTCGGCACGTTCCGCAGCGCGTCCGCCCTGCGCAAGCCGCCGCGGGGGCTCGGCGGGCACGTGGTGCTGCTCGGGCTCGGCAAGATCGGTACACGGGTGCTGACGCGGCTGCGGGAGCTGCACATCCCGGTGGTGTGCGTGGAGTCCGATCCCGACGCCCGGGGCATGGCCACGGCGCGGCGGCTGCGGGTGCCGGTGGTGCTCGGGGACGTCACGCAGGAGGGCGTGCTGGAGGCCGCGAAGATCCACCGTGCGCATGCCCTGCTCGCGTTGACCAGTGCGGACACGACGAATCTGGAGGCCTCGCTGTACGCCCGGTCCCTGCGGCCGGACCTGCGGGTCGTGCTGCGGCTGTACGACGACGACTTCGCGACGGCCGTGTACCGCACGCTGCGGGCCGCGCATCCGCGCGCCCTGACGCGGAGCCGGAGTGTGTCGCATCTGGCCGCCCCCGCGTTCGCCGGGGCGATGATGGGGCGGCAGATCCTCGGGGCGATCCCGGTGGAGCGGCGGGTGCTGCTGTTCGCGGAGCTGGAGGTGGCCGGGCATCCGCAGCTGGAGGGGCGAACCGTGGCGGAGGCCTTCCGGGCCGGGGCCTGGCGGGTGCTGGCGCTCAATACGTCACCTCGCGGCGCGCGGCGGGACGAGCACGTCCCTCCGGGGGAGGAGCGGACTTCGGGGCTGGTGTGGGACCTGCCTTCCACGTATGTGCTGGGGTCCGCCGACCGGGTGGTGCTGGCCGCCACGCGCCGCGGCCTGGCGGAGCTGCTGGGGCGCAGGCGGCGGCAGTGGGCGGGGGCCTGAACGCCGGGGCCTGGCGGAGCTGCCGAGGCGCAAGTGGCCGCAGCGGGCGGGGGCCTGAACGCCGCTCCCCGCCTGAGCCGCTGGGGCTCAGGCGGCGGCAGCGGACGGGAGTCTGAACGCCAGTGCGTGCCGGAGCGGCTGGGGCCCAGGCGGCCCCAACAGGCGGGGCCTGAGCGTCGGCCGGACCTGCCGAAGCTGCCGAAGCTGCCGGAGCTGCTGGAGCTGCCGAGGCGCAGGCTGCGGCAACGGACGGGTACCTGAACACCGGCCCCCGTCGGAGCTGCCGGGCCCAGGCGCCCGCGACGGACGGGTGCGTGAATGCCGGTTCCCGCCGCACGAACGAGTGGCCCCCGTCGTAGCCAGCCAGGCCCGCGCCAGTGGGCCCGCGCCCCGGGGACCGCGCGATCGGCCACCACCCACCCGCGGCCGTCCAGCCCCCGCCTCCCGGGCTACCGGGCGCCCGGCGCCCCCTTGAGGTGTCGTTCCGCGAACTCCAGCTCCAGCCGTACCTGCTTGATCCGCTCGTCCACCACCAGGGAGCCGTGCCCGGCGTCGTAGCGGTAGACCTCGTGGACCGCGTCCCTCGCCTCCAGGCGCTTGACGTAGTTCTCGATCTGGCGGATCGGGCAGCGCGGGTCGTTGACCCCGGCCGAGATGTAGACCGGGGCCGTGACCTTGTCGACGTAGGTGATCGGGGACGACGCCTCGAAGCGGTCGGGGACCTCTTCGGGGGTGCCGCCGAGCAGCGTGCGGTCCATCGCCTTCAGCGCTTCCATCTCGTCGTGGTACGCCGTGACGTAGTCGGCGACGGGGACCGCCGCGATGCCGAGGGTCCACGCGTCGGGCTGGACGCCGAGGCCGAGCAGGGTGAGGTAGCCGCCCCAGGAACCGCCGGTGAGGATCAGGCGCTCGGGGTCGGCGAGGCCGGAGCCGACGGCCCATTCGCGGACCGCGGCGATGTCCTCCAGCTCGATGAGACCGACGCGGTGCTTCAGGGCGTCCGTCCAGGCCCGGCCGTAGCCCGTGGAACCGCGGTAGTTGACACGGATCACCGCGTAGCCGTGATCGACCCAGGCCGCGGGGCCCGCGGCGAAGGAGTCGCTGTCGTGCCAAGTGGGGCCGCCGTGGATGTCGAAGACCGTGGGGAAGGGGCCGGTGGCGCCCGCGGGCTTCTGGACGAGGGCGTGGATGCGGCCTCCCGGGCCCTCCACCCACACGTCCTCCACCGGCACCGAGCCGGGCGACTTCATGCCGGGCGGGTCGAGCACGACGCCGCCCGTGGTGGAGCGGACCGCCGACGGCTCCGCCGACGAGGACCACAGGTACTCCACGCTGCCGTCGGGCCGGGCCGTCGCGCCGGAGACCGTGCCGGGCGGGGTCGGGATCTCCGTCAGGCCGCGGCCGGCCAGGTCGTAGCGGAAGAGCTCGCTGCGGGCCTCGAAGCTGTGCACGATGAGCAGGCCGGTGCCGTCCGGGTACCACTCGGCGCTGACGTCACCCGGCAGCTCCAGCGCCAGGTCCGTCTGCTCGCCGGTGGCCACGTCCCACACCAGGGGCTCCCAGCGGCCGCGGCGCTGGTGGCCGATGAGCAGGCGGGTGTCACCGTCGACGGGGGCGAAGCCGAGGACCTCCAGGCCCAGCTCGCGGGTGCCGCCCTCGGTGTCGTCGAGGTCGGCGACCGCGGTGCCGTCGGGGCGCAGGACGCGCAGCGCCGAGTGCATCGCGTCGCCGTGCTCGGTGTGCTCGACGGCGATCAGCGAGCCGTCGTGGGAGAGGTCACCGACACCGGCCGACTCGCGGTGGCGGTAGATCTCCACCGGCTCCTCGCCGGTGCGCACGAGATGGATGGTCGTGCCGTCCTCGTCCGTGGAGCGGCCCACGACCGCCGTACGGCCGTCGCGGCCGAGGGCGAGGCCTGCCGGGTAGGAAGGCTCCAGGCCGGCCGCGGCCGGTTCGTCCGCGCCGCCCTCGAAGGGCTGGCGGCGCCACACGCCGAACTCGTCGCCGTCCTTGTCGTCGAACCACCAGATCCACGCGCCGTCCGGGGACAGCACGCCGTCGGTCGTGCCGTTCGGCCGGTCCGTGACCTGGCGCTGCTCGCCCGTCGACCGGTCCCAGGCGTACAGCTCGTACGTCCCGGTCGCGTTCGAGACGAACAGGGCGTGGTCCGGCGCGTCCTCCGCCCAGTCGGGCAGGGACACCCGGGGCGCCCGGAAGCGCTTCTCCCAGTCCGGCATCCGCTCCTGCCGCCCCGCCTGTACCGCTTGTTCGTGCTGGTCCCGCTGATCCCGCGCGTCGGACCCGTTGCTCTCAGTCATGGCCCCATACTGCCCGCCCGGGCCGACAATCCGCTGCCGAGGTCCCCAGCCTGTGGATAACCTCCACCGGTCCCGGGCCCGCCGGTTGCCGACCCCGCGGGCCCGAGCTGTCCGACAGCCCCGTACCGTGGGGGTGTGTACCGGTTTCTGCTGACGCCCCGATGGTGGGGGATCAACGTCTTCGTGCTGTTGTCCATCCCCTTCTGCATCTTCATGGGGTCGTGGCAGCTGGGCCGGTTCGAGGACCGGGTGCAGGACCATCGTGACGCGACCGAGCAGGTCTCCGAAGCCCGGCGCGAGGCGCCCCGGCCGCTGAAGGACATGCTGCCGGTGGACAAGGCGACGTCCGGGAAGCTGGTCACCGCGAGCGGGCGCTACGGCAAGCAGCTGCTGGTGCCCGGCCGGGAGCTCGACGGCAAGCAGGGCTTCTACGTGCTGACGCTGCTGCGGACCGGCTCGGGTGAGGCGCTGCCGGTGGTCCGCGGCTGGCTGCCCGGGGCCGCCGACACGGCGAAGGCCCCCGCCCCGCCGGCCGGTGAGGTCACCGTCACGGGAGCGCTCCAGGCGTCGGAGACGCCGGGGGACAACGGGGTCAGCGCGCAGGGCGGGCTGCCTGCCGGGCAGACGTCGGCGATCAGTGCGGCATCGCTGGTGAACCTGGTGCCGTACGACGTGTACGACGCCTGGGTCACGCTGACGAAGGCCGACTCGGGGATGAAGGCGGTGCCGGCCGCCGCGCCGCCGGACTCGGGGCTGGATCTGAAGGCGTTCCAGAACCTGGGCTACACCGCCGAGTGGTTCGCCTTCGTGGGCTTCGTGATCTTCATGTGGTTCCGGCTGCTGCGGCGCGAGGTCGAGTTCGCGCGCGACGCGGAGCTGGGCCTGGTACCGGACGAGGAGCCCGTCGCCGTGGACGCCACCGAAGTGAGCGGCGTGGACGCCGCCGCCAAGTAAGCAGCGTGGGCGCCACCGCCAAGTGAGCGGCATGAACGCCCCACCGCCAAGTGACCAGTACGGACGCCACCGAGCCGAGCAACGTGGTCGCCACCGCCACGTGAGCAGCGTGCGCGCCACCGCCGAGTGAGCGGCATGAACGCGCCACAGCCATGTGACCAGTGCGGACGCCACCAGGCTGAGCGGCGTGAACGCCGCCGCGACCTGAGCGGCGCCCGGGCTCCGGCGAAGTACGCGCCGACCGCCCGCTAGGCGACCCGCACCCCGCGACCACGACTACGCCTAGGACTACGCCTACGCCCTCGCGACCACGACCGCGCCTGCTCCCCCGCTGCTACGCCCCCGCCAGCACGCCCGTCCAGTACACCGTCCCCGCGCACGCGTTGGACACCGTCACCGAGGTTCCGGCCGAGCCGGTGCCCGGGGTGTAGGACACCGCGACGCTGCCGTCGACCGTGCCGTCCTCCGTGGCCAGCTGGGGAACCGCGCCCGTGTCGCCGCCGGTGGACGTGCCGGCCGTGGTCGTCGGGTCCTCCGACGGGGTGGGCTCGGGGCTGGGGTCGGGGCCGCCGACGCTGCCGCCGGGGGTCGGGCAGGTCTCGGAGGGGACCCAGGCGAACTTCACGTCGTAGCCGAGGCCCGGCTGGAGCACCAGTTGGGCGGCCTCCAGGGACGGGTCGGGCAGGAGCCCGGCCGCCGCGTCCCCGGCCGCGTGCCGGACCGCGCCGACCTTGGTGGCGTCGGCAGCGCCTTGCGGCAGCGCGCTCACCGAGCCGGGGCCGGTGACCGTACAGGCCGCGCCGGAGACGTTGACGACGCGGAAGGAGCCGGAGACCGCACCCGTGGAGTCGGGGGCGTTGCTGCTGCCGGAGGCGGGGCCGAGCTGGGCCGGGGTGCACGCCGGAATGCCGGCGGCGGTGGTGGAGGAGGGACCGGTGCCCTGGGAGGAGCCGGTGGAGGCGCCGGATCCCTTGTCCTTGTCCTTCTCCTTCTTGTCGCCCTTCTCCTTGCCCTCGGGCTTGCCGGCGGAGCCTCCCGAGGTGCTCTCGCCGCCGTCCGGGCCCTTGCCCTCGCCCGCGCCGCCCTGGGTCTCGGAGGCGTGCCCGGCGACGGACGGGTTGGCGTCGGAGCCGGTGGCGTTGGAGACGTGGACGAGGGCGGGGACGGCGGTACCGATGAAGAGGGCGGCGGCCGCCATGCCGACGACGGCCTGCCGCTTGCGGGTCCGCCGCTGCGGTACCGCCTTGCGCAGGTAGTCCAGGGTGCCGTCGCGCGGCTCCACTTCCCGCACCGCCTGGTGCAGCATCGTGCGCAGGTCCAGCTCGTCCGAGTCGAACCCGTCGGGGCTCTGGTCGTCGGGGCCGTGGTTCACAGTTCCGTTCCCAGCGTGCGATTGCTTCGGATCTTGCCCGTGTCGCCTTGTCGGCGCCTGCCACCCGTCGAGGCGCTCGGCGGGGTCGGGGCGGTCGCGCCCCTTGCCGCCCGCGCCGTTGCCGTCACTCATACCGGGGCCTCCATGGCGACCCTGAGTGCCGCGATGCCGCGCGAGCCGTACGCCTTGACCGAGCCCAGCGATATGCCGAGCGTCTCGGCGACCTGAGCCTCGGTCATGTCCGCGAAGTAGCGCAGCACCAGCACCTCGCGCTGGCGGCGCTGGAGCCCCTTCATCGCCTTGATGAGGGAGTCGCGCTCCAGCTGGTCGTAGGCGCCTTCCTCGGCGCTGGCCATGTCGGGCATGGGCTTCGACAGCAGCTTCAGGCCGAGGATGCGGCGGCGCAGCGCGGAGCGCGAGAGGTTGACGACGGTCTGGCGCAGGTACGCCAGCGTCTTCTCGGGGTCGCGGACCCGCTTGCGGGCGGAGTGGACACGGATGAACGCCTCCTGGACGACGTCCTCGCAGGAGGCGGTGTCGTCGAGGAGGAGCGCTGCGAGACCCAGCAGCGAGCGGTAGTGCGCGCGGTAGGTCTCGGTGAGGTGATCGACGGTGGTGCCGGCCGCGACGCCGTCCTCCGCGCCGTCGCGCTGACTTGGGATGCGGGTCGGCCGCGCTGCGGGCACGGGCGCGATCACCGGCATGCCACCGGGCGTACCGGACATGCGGGGTCGTAGAGCCGCCGGACGGGGCGGTCGAAGGACCGTGCCGCGTGCCGCGCTGAAGTCGAGTACCTCTGCCACGCCTGTTGGACACGCGTACCCCTGTCAGGGTTGTACGTGCCGGGCAACACTTTCACGCCGACCGTCGCCGTCGACGGTCTACCCGCGTCAGGCAGCACAACCGATGGTGCATCAAATGCCCTCATGCGTCCCGCTCTTCCCCTATGTCCAAATGTGAACGGACGTCCCCACGCCCGGTTCCAGGCGTCCCCACGCCTGATGAAGCGCTCCCACGGCCGAAGGGCGACCGCAAAGACGCTCCCCGCCCTCCGCGCGGTTGCGGAGAGCGGGGAGGTAAATCCTCTGATGCCGGAGCGCTGTGAACAAGTGATCCGGACCATCGACCGGCTCACATGTCGTGCACAGATCCTACAAACCGCCTATGACATCGGCTCGGGGATTCCGGCGCGCGAAACTTCACGAAAACCGGGGGGAACACCGGGTTCACGCCAGTTCGGCCGCGACCAGCTCGGCGATCTGCGCGGTGTTGAGCGCGGAGCCCTTGCGCAGGTTGTCCCCGCACACGAACAGTTCGAGCGCCGTGGGGTCGTCCAGGGCCCGCCGGACCCTGCCGACCCAGGTCGGGTCGGTGCCGACCACGTCGGCGGGGGTGGGGAACTCCCCGGCGGCCGGGTTGTCGAACAGCACGACCCCGGGCGCTGTGGCGAGGATCTCACGGGCCTTGTCGACGGTGACCTCGCCCTCGAAGCGGGCGTGCACGGTCAGGGAGTGCGTGGTGATCACCGGCACCCGGACACAGGTGACGGCCACGGGAAGGCGGGGCAGGGAGAGGATCTTGCGGGATTCGTCCCGCACCTTCAGCTCCTCCGAGGACCAGCCGTCCTCTCGCGCCGTGCCGGCCCAGGGCACGACGTTCAGGGCGACCGGCTCGGGGAACGGCCCGGTGTCGTCCCCGACGGCCCGGCGGACGTCGCCGGGGCTGGTGCCCAGTTCCGTGCCGGCGACGAGGGAGAGCTGCCGGCGCAGGGTCTCCACACCCGCGCGCCCGGCCCCGCTGACGGCCTGGTACGAGGAGGCGACCAGCTCGCGCAGCCCGAACTCGGCGTGCAGCGCGCCCACGGCGACGATCATGGAGAGCGTCGTGCAGCTGGGGTTGGCGACGATGCCCCGCCGGCGCATGCGCACGGCGTGCGGGTTGACCTCGGGCACGACGAGCGGCACGTCCGGGTCCATCCGGAACGCGCCGGAGTTGTCGACGACCACCGCGCCCTTGGCGACGGCGAGGGGCGCCCACTGCTCGGCGACCTCGTCGGGGACGTCGAACAGGGCGACGTCGACCCCGTCGAAGGCCTCCTCGGTGAGCGCCACGACCTCGGTCTCCTCGCCGCGCACGGCCAGCTTGCGGCCGGCCGAGCGCGGGGAGGCGATGAGTCGGATCTCGCCCCAGATGTCCGCCCGCTGGGACAGGATCCGGAGCATGACCGTGCCGACGGCTCCGGTCGCTCCCACCACGGCGAGCGTCGGGCGTGCGGACCGGCCGGTTCGGTCGGGTCCGGCCATCAGCGGCCGGTGCCTCCGTAGACGACGGCCTCGTCGCTGTCGGAGTCGAGTCCGAACGCCGAGTGCACGGCGCGGACGGCCTCGGGCACGTCGTCGGCGCGGGTGACGACCGAGATGCGGATCTCGGAGGTCGAGATCAGCTCGATGTTCACGCCCGCGTCGGACAGGGCCGTGAAGAAGTCGGCCGTGACACCCGGGTTGGTCTTCATGCCGGCGCCGACCAGGGAGATCTTGCCGATCTGGTCGTCGTAGCGCAGGGAGTCGAAGCCGATGCCGGCCTTGTTCTTCTCCAGCGCGTCGATGGCCTTGCGGCCCTCGGTCTTCGGCAGCGTGAAGGAGATGTCCGTCAGGCCCGTGGAGGCGGCGGACACGTTCTGCACGACCATGTCGATGTTGATCTCGGCGTCGGCGATCGTGCGGAAGATCGAGGCCGCCTCGCCCGGCTTGTCCGGCACGCCGACAACCGTGACCTTGGCCTCGGAGGTGTCGTGCGCGACACCGGAGATGAGAGCCTGCTCCACCTGCTTGTCCCCTTGATCGATCGGCTCGCTGCTGACCCACGTGCCCTGCAGCCCGCTGAAGCTGGACCGGACGTGGATCGGGATGTTGTACCGGCGGGCGTACTCCACACAGCGGTGGAGCAGCACCTTCGACCCGGACGCCGCCAGCTCCAGCATGTCCTCGAAGGAGATCCAGTCGATCTTCTTCGCCTTCTTCACCACGCGCGGGTCGGCGGTGAACACGCCGTCCACGTCGGTGTAGATCTCACAGACATCGGCGTCCAGCGCGGCCGCCAGGGCCACCGCCGTGGTGTCCGAGCCGCCGCGGCCGAGCGTGGTGATGTCCTTGGTGTCCTGGGAGACGCCCTGGAACCCGGCCACGATCGCGATGTTGCCCTCGTCGACCGAGGTCTTGATCCGGCCGGGCGTGACGTCGATGATCCGGGCCTTGTTGTGGACCGAGTCGGTGATGACACCCGCCTGGCTGCCGGTGAACGACTGGGCCTCGTGGCCCAGCTTTTTGATCGCCATGGCCAGCAGGGCCATGGAGATCCGCTCTCCGGCGGTCAGCAGCATGTCGAGCTCGCGCCCGGCAGGCATCGGGGAAACCTGCTCGGCGAGATCGATCAGCTCGTCCGTCGTGTCGCCCATCGCGGAAACCACGGCAACCACCTGGTTGCCGTTCTGCTTCGCTTCCACGATCCGCTTGGCGACGCGCTTGATGCCCTCGGCATCGGCTACGGAGGAGCCTCCGTACTTCTGCACGACAAGGCCCACGTGCGCTCCTCGCTCAATCCGTCTCTGTCCGCTCATACGCATTCGTACCGCGGTCGGCTCAGTCTAACGAGCGTCCGAAAAACCCCTCCGCGATATCGCATGGTGAGATCTCGGCCCGCCCGTCCAGAGTGGCTCATGCCCATCTGGGCACGGGCCACGCGAGAAAGTGCCCGGCGTCACAATCGCACGTGGACGCGGTCCTGATCTGGCAACTTTCAAGCACTAGGGTTCGGCTGTGCGCGTACTCCTGGTGGAAGACGATGAACCGGTCGCCCAGTCCCTGCGCCGTGGCCTCACGCGCTACGGCTTCGAGGTGGAGTGGGTCACCACGGGCGAGGCGGCCCTGCGGCACCCGGGCCCCTACGAGGTCGTCCTGCTGGACCTCGGCCTGCCCGACACCGACGGGCTGGACGTCTGCAAGACGCTGCGTGAGCGCGGCGACGTGCCGATCATCGTGATCAGCGCCCGCAGCGACGAGACGGACCGGGTGGTCGGCCTGGAGCTCGGCGCGGACGACTACGTCTCCAAGCCGTTCGGCGTCCGCGAGGTCATCGCGCGGATCAGGGCGGTCATGCGCCGCACCCGGCCCCGCACCCCCGACGCGGCCCCCGACCGCTACGGCACCCGCCTGACCGTCGACCGCAAGGCCGCCCGGGTGCACCTGGACGGCGAGGAGGTCTCCCTCACGCCCAAGGAGTACGACCTGCTGGCCTTCCTCACCGAGGAGCCCGGGGCGCTGATGTCCCGCGAACAGATCATGGAAGCGGTCTGGGACGCGAACTGGTTCGGCCCCACGAAGACGCTGGACGTGCACGTGGCGGCGCTGCGGCGCAAGCTCGCGGGGGCGATCACGATCGAGGCCGTACGCGGGGTGGGATTCCGGCTGGAGATCACGCAGGACACCGGCGGGGACGGCAGCGCCTCATGATCCGCCAGCTCGTCCGCAGCTACGTCCTGCTCGTCGCCGTCGCCATCGCGCTGTTCACCGTGCCGGTGGCGTTCACGCTCACGGACCAGCTGCGCGGCGACACCAGGTCGGCGGTGCTGCGCGAGGCCGGTGCCATGGCCCTGCTGCTGGGCGACGGCCGGGCCGCGTCCTGCCGGGCGCTTCAGGAGATGGCCAAGGCCTACGACGACGAGATCCAGGTGACCCGCACCGCGAGCTGTGCGGCGGACCTGCCGAGGCCGGCCGCGGACGCGGCGCTGTCCAGTGCACTGGAGGAGGGCAGGGCCACGACCGACTGGGGCTCCTCCTTCATCTGGGGCCCCGAGCTGGTGGTCACGGTGCCCGCCCGCGCGTCCGGCACGGACCGGGTCGTCGGCGCCGTACGCATCGTGTACTCGACCGGCGAGATGACCGGCCGCCTGTGGCAGATCTGGGCCTTCCGGGCGGTCCTCGCCGTGCTCGTCCTCGCGGTGGCCGCGCTGCTCGGCGTCGTGGTGGCCCGGCGGCTCACCCGACCGCTGCGCCAGCTCAACGACATGGCCAGCAAGTTCAGCGACGGCGATCTGACCGCCCGCTCCCCCGTGACGGGCCCGCCCGAGACCCAGACCCTGGCACGCACCCTCAACCAGGGCGCCGAACGCCTG
The DNA here is from genome assembly GCF_056436585.1 of Streptomyces sp. NPDC043685. NCBI lineage: Bacteria > Bacillati > Actinomycetota > Actinomycetes > Kitasatosporales > Streptomycetaceae > Streptomyces > Streptomyces sp. NPDC043685. The sequence continues at coordinate 188,110 of NZ_JBWKCH010000004.1, forward strand.
GACACCCTGATCGCCGCCCAGCGCATCTTCGTCGCGGACGCCTCCCACCAGCTGCGCACCCCGCTCACGGCGCTGCGCCTGTCCCTGGACAACATCGCCGACGGCGTGGACGACGAGTTCGTACGGGAGGACGTGGAGCAGGCGACGGCGGAGGTCGTGCGGATGAGCCGGCTGGTCAGCGGACTGCTGGTGCTGGCCCGGGCCGAGGCGAAGGTGACGGCGGCCGAGCCGCTGCCGCTGATGGACATCGTGCGGGAGCGGCTCTCCGTGTGGAGGCCGGCCGCCGACGAGCGCGGAGTCACCGTCGCGCTCGGGGGGAGTGCCGACGGCCGGCTGTCTGTGCTGTCCGGTCCCGGTCATCTGGACCAGATGCTGGACAACGTGCTCTCCAACGCCCTGGAGGTCTCACCCGACGGCGGGACGATCACCGTGCGGGTGGAGGCCGGGGGCGATGTGGTGCGGGTGTCGGTCCTGGACGAGGGGCCCGGCATGCCGGACGCCGAGAAGTCCCGCGCCTTCGACCGCTTCTGGCGGGGCCGGGGCCTGACCGGGAAGTCCGGCTCCGGCCTCGGTCTCGCCGTCGTCAGACAACTGGCGACCGACGACGGCGGGACCGTGGCGCTGACGGACGCACCGGGCGGGGGCCTGTGCGTGACGATCACGCTCCGGGCGTCCCACCGGAGCGGCGGCTGACCCGGCTCAGCCCTGCGGCATCTTCGACGAGTGGTGGTTCACGATGAGCCACTTGCCGTTCGGCTGCTTCTCGTAGGCGTAGGTGTAGCGGGCCTTGACGGTGCTCTTCGCACCCGTGTCGTGGTCGGTCAGCGTGAACTCGTAGACACCGGTGTCGATCACGGTGTCCCGGTCCAGGACGTTGACGACGGACTCGATCTTCGTGCCCTTCGGCTTGTTGAGCAGGAAGTGCTCGAAGTAGTCGACGATGCCGGCTCTGTCGGTGCGGACCTGGTTGGAGACGGTGGGCAGCAGGACGGCGTCCTTGGCGTACAGGTCGGCGACCTTCTTCGGGTCACCGGTCTGCAGCGCGGCGTTCCAGTCGTCGAACAGTCCGAGCACCTGCGCCTTGGTCACCGGCTCGGCGTGCTTCTCGCCCTTGCTCCGGGAGTCGGCTCCGGCCACTCCGGTGCCGAGGGCGAAGGAGCCGGCGGCCAGGACCGCGGTGGCGGTGGCGACGGCTATGTGCCGGCGGGCGGGGCGACGGTTCATAACATCTCCTGGGACATCGGGGGGAGTTGGACTGCCTCCGCGTGCTCCGCGGTGGAAGTGACTCCAGCCTCGCGTCCCCCCGGTCAGGGGCCGTACAGCCGTCGTACAGGGCTCGTACAAGGAGCCGCCAAAATCGCGCGGCGCGACCGGCGGCCGGGCGCTACGGTCGGGCCATGGAGACCTTGCGCTACGTCGCGTTCAGCTCGGATCCCGAGGGTGGCAACCCGGCCGGGGTGGTGCTCGACGCGAGCGGCGCCGACGACGCGGCGATGCTGGCGACGGCGGCCGAAGTGGGCTATTCCGAGACGGCGTTCGTGCGGGAGGCCGGCGAAGGATCCCTGGACATGAGGTACTTCAGCCCGCTCGCCGAGGTGCCGTTCTGCGGCCACGCGACGATCGCGACCGCTGTCGCCCACGCCGAGCGCCACGGCACCGGACGGCTGCTGCTGCGCACGGCGGCGGGCCCGGTCACCGTCAGCACGGACCGGGCGGCGGACGGCGCCCTCGTGGCGACCCTGGTGAGCGTCCCGCCGCGCACGGTCCCGCTCGACGAGGGCGACCTCGCCGAACTGCTGGCGATCCTCGGCTGGTCCGCGGAGGACCTGGACCCGGCACTGCCGCCCCGGGTGGCCTTCGCCGGGGCCTGGCACCCGGTCCTCGCCACCGCGAGCCGGGAGCGGCTGGCGGACCTGGCCTACGACATGCCCACGCTCGCGGCCCTCATGGCCGACCGGGACTGGACCACGATCGACCTGGTCCACCGCCAGTCACCCACCGTCTACCACGCCCGCAACCCCTTCCCGCCCGGCGGCGTCGTCGAGGACCCGGCGACGGGAGCGGCGGCGGCCGCGTTCGGCGGCTACCTGCGGGAGCTCGGACTCGTGCCGGTCCCCGCGAAGTTGACGGTCCATCAGGGCGTGGACATGGGACGGCCGAGCACCATCACGGTGACGGTGCCGGCGCAGGCGGGCAGCGGAATCGGCGTCACCGGCACGGCCGTCCGGATCTGACCGGCGTCCGGAGCCAGCCGGGCGTCCGGATCCGGCCGGGTGTCCGGATCCGGCCGGCTACGTGGCCGGGCGCAGCCCCAGCGGGCCCGCGATCTCCTCCGCCATCACCCGGCCCGCCTCGATCTCCAGGGTGTCGTCGCCCATGCTCTGGTCCGTGTCCAGGCCGTCCAGTTCGGCCAGGGGCTGGTTGAGGCGGACGTGGGCGAGGACCGACTGGAGGGCACGCAGGGTGGCCGACGCGGTGGAGCCCCAGTTGGAGAAGTAGGAGAACTGCCACCACCACAGGGCCTCGCTGGTGCGGCCCGCGCGGTAGTGGGACATGCCGTGGCGCAGGTCGGCGATGACGTCGGCCAGGTCGTCCGAGATCCGGGCCGGGACGGGCGCCTTGCGGGGCTCGTAGGGGTCGAAGACCTCGGAGTAGACGTCGATCGGGTCCAGCAGACGGGCCAGGTTCTCGCGGAGCGCGTCGACGTCCGGCTCGGGGCCCGAGTCCGGTTCGTAGCGCTCGTCGGGCACGATGTCCTCGTGCGCGCCGAGCCGGCCGCCGGCCAGGAGGAGCTGGGAGACCTCCAGGAGGAGGAAGGGCACGGCCGATTCCGGCTCGTCGCCCTTGGCGACCTCCGTGACGGCGACCAGGAAGCTCTCGATCTGGTCCGCGATCTGGACCGCGAAATCGTCCGGGTTCTGGTCGGTCGCGTGCAGCGTGGCGTCAGACATCTAGGAGTCGTCTCCCCTCGAAGGCGCGGCCGAGTGTGACCTCGTCCGCGTATTCCAGGTCCCCACCCACCGGGAGGCCGCTGGCCAGGCGGGTGACCTTCAGGCCCATGGGCTTGATCATGCGGGCGAGGTACGTCGCTGTCGCCTCGCCCTCCAGATTCGGGTCCGTGGCCAGGATGAGTTCCGTGACCGTGCCGTCGGCCAGGCGGGCCAGGAGTTCCCTGATGCGCAGGTCGTCCGGGCCGACGCCGTCGATCGGGCTGATCGCGCCGCCCAGGACGTGGTAGCGGCCCCGGAACTCACGGGTGCGCTCGATCGCCACGACGTCCTTGGGCTCCTCGACCACGCAGATGACGGCCGGGTCGCGGCGGGTGTCGCGGCAGATGTTGCACAGCTCCTCCTGCGCGACGTTGCCGCAGGTCGCGCAGAAGCGGACCTTCGCCTTGACCTCCATCAGCGCCTGCGCGAGCCGCCGCACGTCCGTCGGCTCGGCCTGGAGGATGTGGAAGGCGATCCGCTGGGCGCTCTTCGGACCGACGCCGGGCAGCCGTCCCAGCTCGTCGATCAGGTCCTGGACCACGCCTTCGTACAACGGATTGCCTTCCTGGGTCTTACGGGGCGGTGCGCACCGTCCCGTACGTACCGTAGTTGTCTGCCGCCTCTGCGAGGAAGGCGGTGCGCCGGGTCAGAACGGCAGGCCGGGGATCCCGCCGCCGCCGAGGCCCTGCGCGAGGGGGCCCAGCTTCTGCTGCTGGAGCGTCTGCGCGTTCTCGTTGGCCGCCTGGACGGCCGCCACGACGAGGTCGGCGAGGGTCTCGGTGTCCTCTGGGTCCACCGCCTTCGGGTCGATCTTCAGGGCGCGCAGCTCGCCGGCGCCGGTGACGGTGGCCGTCACCAGACCGCCGCCCGCCTGCCCGTCGACCTCCGTCTGCGCCAGTTCCTCCTGCGCCTGTGCCAGGTCCTGCTGCATCTTCTGGGCCTGCTGGAGCAGCTGCTGCATGTTGGGCTGGCCACCACCGGGGATCACGATCAGCTCCTTGCTCGGTACGGGTTTTCCCGTTCGGCACGAGCCTACGTGGTCGGGGCTGCCGTCGCCCCAGCACTCTTTCGAGTGAGTCCGTCTCGCGGCCTATACCTGATCAAGGAATACTTCCGGGCGGAAAAGCGGCGAAAGCCACGTCTTCGCCACCCGTTGGGGGGTAGGAAGGGTCGGGCGCGTTCGGGAGGCGGGCTTTCGTCCATCGCGCAGCGTGATCGGTGAGTGAACCGTACGTGGTCATTCGTGGTCAGTGAGGAGTGCCGGGTGGGTCAGCCGGAGATGCAGCCCGAGGGGCCGCCTCAGGACGGGCGGGGCGAGCAGACGGCGGCCGGGCTGCGGCCCGGCGATCTGACCGGGCGGGTCTTCCCGCTCGGGGACTGGGGCGAGCCGGCGGTCCGGCTGGACGAGCTGTACCGGTGGGTGGAGCGGGGGGCGCTGCGGACGGCGGCCTGGTATCTCGTGGACCGGGTGTGGAAGCGGCGGTGCGCGCGGGTGCTGCGCTGCGGGGCGGCGACCGGGGCGGTCACCGGGGTCGCGCTGCCCGTGCTGGACCTGACCGGTGTCGCGGGCGGGACCGCGCCCTGGGGGTGCCTGGCGCTGCTGGCGGGGGCGGCGTGCGTGGCCGTCGACCGGTACTTCGGCGTGACGTCCGGGTGGATGCGGGACGTGGCCACCGCCCAGGCCGTGCAGCGGCGGCTCCAGGCGTTGCAGTTCGACTGGGCGGCGGAGAGCGTGCGGGAGGTGCTGGGACCGGCGGAGGGCACGGCCGGCGAGGCCGCCGAGCGGTGCCTGGGGGTGCTGCGGAGGTTCTCCGAGGACGTGACGGAGCTGGTGCGGGTGGAGACGGCGGACTGGATGGGCGAGTTCCGGTCCGGGGGTACCGCGCCGGTGGGTCTGCAGGCGGTGACGTTCCCCGGGCCGGGGCGTGGGACCGAGGTGGGGGTGAACGGGCGGTTCGCCGTGCCCCCGGCGGGGGGCACGCGGCCGAACATGCCCCGGCAGCGACCGCCCGAGCCGCGGTGAGGGGAGCCGGCGGCCCTCCGTCCGCCGCCGCGGCGAAACTGCGGCCCTATGGTTCGTCAGCCTCACGTCGTCGTTGACCACGAGCGCGAAGACGGACACCGCCACCCGGTTTGCCCGCAGTTCGGGCAGACCGGCCGGCTTGGGGCCGTCCGACAGCGCCACGACCGGCGGGGAGCCCTCGGAGTCCCGTTTCGCCCGGTCGCCGGCGGCCGTCCGGTCACCGTACGGCCGTGCGAGCATCCATCCTGTTGTCGTCGGCCGGAATTCGCCGGACGTTCAACGGCCCCGGCGCCAGGTCCAGTTGGTCACTGCCTCGTGTACGTCAGCCGCTCCCCGCTGCTGGTGTTCACGCGCTCCAGCGTGCCGTCCGACAGGAGGGTCACCTCGGTGGCCGCGCCCGGGGTGCAGGCGGTGCGGGGCTGTCCGACCTTCACGGTGGTCGGGCCGATGCTCAGCGCGCCGTCGGTGCCGGGTTCCGCGGTCAACCGCCCCTCGAAGACGCAGTGGTAGGTGCCGCCGTCCTTGGTCGGGCCGTCGGCCACGAGGGACAGGACCGTGTCGCCCGGTTCGCCCTGCTGGAGGGTGAGCGAACGGCTGTGCTCGCCGTCGGCGTTGTCGATGGCCGTGGTCCAGGTGCCGAGGTACCCGGTCGGGATCGTGCCGTCCGCCGGGGAGGGGGAGGCGTCCTGCGAGGTCGTCGGGGACGGGCCCGGCGTGGTCGGCGGCGCGCTCGTGCCCTGCGTGGGATCGGGGCCGCCGTCGGCCCGGTCGTCGCCACCGCCCTGCATCAGCGCGTACACGGACCCGCCCGCGGCGAGCGCCACGACCAGGGCGATCACCACGAGCAGCACGGTGGAACGGCCGTCTCTCCCCCGCTGCGGCTGCGGGGGACCGTACGGCGGGGTCGTGCCGTACGGCGGCGGGCCGTAGGGCGGGGTGGAGCCGAGGCCGCCGTAGGCGGGGTGGGGCTGGGGGTGCTGCTGGGGGTAGCCGTAGGCGGGGTACGGGGGCGCGGGCGTCTGCATCCGCGGGTGGGACGGGGCGGCGGCGCCCGGCAGTCGCCCGGGCGCCGGGGGCACGCTCTGCCCCGCGACCATGGTGGGCAGATGGTTCACCGACGGCCCCTCCCCCGGCAGACCCGGCGGGGGCGGCGTCGTGGGGCGCGGCGAGGACTCGTCGGCGGCGGGAGCGTGCTCGGGGGTGGGGCCGGGTCCGCCGGAGGGGGCGGACGGTACGGCGCCGGGGCCGGGGGCCCCGGCGGCGGCCGGGGGTGTCACGGCACCCGGGCTCCCGTAGGAGGCCGACGGTGTCACGGCACCCGAGCCGGGAGCGTCGGCGGGGACCGGCGGTGTGGCAGGGCCGGGACCGGCGGCCCCGGCGGAGCCCGGCGGTACGGCAGAACCAGGACCGGCGGCCCCCGCAGAGCCCGGCGGCACGGCAGAACCAGAACCGGCGGCCCCCGCAGAGCCCGGCGGTACGGCAGAACCAGGACCGGCGGCCCCCGCAGAGCCCGGCGGTGTGGAGGCGTCAGGGGCGGGCCGGCCGGTGGGCTGTGCTCCGGGGCGCTCGCCGCCCCCGTGGCCGGAGGCCGACCCCGCGGGAGAGCCGGCCCCCTCCGGCTCCTCCGCGTCCAGCAACCGCACCGCGTGCCGCCCCAGTTGGGCGACGAGGGCGCTCGGCAGCCACGGATCGAGGGCGCGGCCGTCCGCGACGGTGTCGTCCGCGCCCGTGCGTTCCAGGACGCGGTCGAGGGAGGGCCGGGCGGCGGGGTCCTTGCGCAGGCAGTCCCGGACCAGGTCGGCGATGCCCTCGGGCACGCCTGTCAGGTCCGGTTCCTCCTGGGCGATGCGGAACATCAGGGCGTGCACACCGCTGTTGGCGGTGCCGAAGGGCAGGGCGCCGGTCGCGGCGTAGGCGAGGACCGAACCGAGGCAGAAGACGTCGCACGCCGGGGTGATGCGATCGCCCCGCACCTGCTCGGGCGCCATGAAACCGGGGGATCCGACGAGCGCGCCGGTGCGCGTGAGCCCGCCGTCCGTCACGGTCTCCAGCGCGCGGGCGATGCCGAAGTCGATGACGCGCGGGCCGTCGATGGTGACCAGCACGTTGGACGGCTTGAGGTCGCGGTGGACGATCCCGGCGGCGTGGATGTCCTTGAGCGCGTGCGCGAGCCCGGCCGCGAGGATGCGGACCGTCCGCTCGGGCAGGGCACCATGATCGCGCCCGACGACCTGCTGGAGGCTCGGCCCGGCGACGTACCCGGTGGCGACCCACGGCACGGCGGCCTCGGTGTCGGCGTCCAGCACCGGCGCCGTCCAGTACCCGCCGACCCGCCGCGCGGCCCGCACCTCCTGCCGGAACCGCTCCCGGAACTCCTCCTGCGCGGCGAGTTCCTCACGGACCAGCTTCACGGCGACCGTGCGGCCCCGCTCGGAGCGGGCCAGATAGACGTGCCCCATACCCCCCGCACCGAGCCGCGCCAGCAGCCGGTAGGCGCCAATACTCCCCCAGTGCTCAACGCCTGGGGGCACCCCCAGCGGATCCCCGGGCCCCAGCTTCTCCATCGCTCAGCCGCCTTCCCCCGTACGTGAGCAACAGATCGAGAATAGTGGCGGGCCGGAGCAGGGCGACCTGGCCGACGTCTACGGTTCCGTAACAGGCGGACCTGCCTGGTCCAGCACCTTGGACAGCCGTTCCAGCATCCGTACCGCCTCCGCCAGCTCCGTCTCCCCGAACGCCTCGGCCAGCCGGTCGGCGAAGGCCGCGTGCCCGGGGTCGATCCGGGCGACGGCCGCGCGGCCCTCATCGGTCGGCGCGAGGAGCTTGGCGCGGCGGTGGGCCGGGTTCGGCCGGTACTCCGCGAGGCCCCGCTCCACCAGCAGGTCGGCGACGCGCTGGACGCTCTGCCGGGTGATGCCCATGGCGCGGGCGATGCCGGACACCGGCAGCGGTTCGCCGAGGACCGCGCCGAGCACCTGCCACCAGGCGGCGGTGAGCCCGGCGGGCCGGGCCAGCTCCTCCGCGACGGCGAGGAACTGGCCGTTGAGCCGGAACACCCCGAGCGCGCTGCGGCTGAGCAGGTCCTGACGCTCGCGACTCACAGGGCGCCGGCCTTCTCCAGCACCCCGTAGGCCGCCGGGTCGGAGTCGTGGAACAGCCGGTACCAGGCGTCCAGCACCTCGCCCTCGTAGACCCCGAGCAGCCGGAGGATCTCCCGGGCGAACGCGACGGGCTCGGTCGGGCCGGCGGTGACCAGCCCGCCGTCGGTGACGGCGTCGGCCTCGACGTAGCGTCCGCCGCCCGCGTAGCCGGTCGCGGCCAGGTAGAAGGAGACGGCGCTGGTGTGGTCGCGGTCGTCGAGCAGGCCCTCGCGGGCGAGCCCGGCGGTGGCGCCGCAGATGGCGGCGACCGGGACGCCCGCGTCCAGGAAGGCCCGGGCGGTGCGGGCGAAGGGGGCGAGGTCGTCCGAGGTGTCCCAGAGGTCGGCGCCCGGGAGGATCAGCAGCGCGCTGTCCTCGGGGCGCAGGTCCTCCAGTGCCAGGTCGGGCTGGATGCGCAGGCCGCCGAGGCTCCGCACGGGGGTCGTGGCCGGGCCGACGGTGCGGATCTCGTGGCCGGCGCGGGCGAGCTGGGCCGTGGCGTGGCCGGTCTCCCAGTCGGCGAGGGTGTCGTAGACGGCGAGATGGACGGGCTTGCCGGTGGTGGCGTTCATGGCTCCTCCTCGGTCCCGTGCGTTTATGACAGCATTCTGTCGACTGGGCAGCATGCTGTCAAGATGCCTTGTCCCGCGTGGACAACCTGTCGCGGAATGCCGCCGACGCCAGACAGGCCGCCGATTTCACCGCCCTCTCCCCCGCGCCTACGCTCGCCCGCATGACCCCTCAGCCGAACCCCGAAGCCGGTGCCGCCGTCAAGGCCGCCGACCGTGACCACGTGTTCCACTCCTGGTCCGCTCAGGAGCTCATCGACCCGCTCGCCGTCGCCGGTGCCGAGGGGTCGCACTTCTGGGACTACGACGGCCGCCGCTACCTCGACTTCTCCAGCGGGCTGGTCTACACGAACATCGGCTACCAGCACCCGAAGGTCGTCGCGGCGATCCAGGAGCAGGCGGCGAGGATGACGACGTTCGCGCCCGCCTTCGCGGTCGAGGCGCGGTCGGAGGCGGCCCGGCTGATCGCCGAGCGGACGCCGGGCGACCTGGACAAGATCTTCTTCACCAACGGCGGCGCCGACGCCGTCGAGCACGCCATCCGGATGGCCCGGCTGCACACCGGCCGCCCGAAGGTGCTCTCGGCGTACCGCTCGTACCACGGCGGCACCCAGCAGGCCGTGAACGTCACCGGCGACCCGCGCCGCTGGGCCTCCGACAGCGGCACGGCCGGGGTCGTGCACTTCTGGGCGCCCTACCTCTACCGCTCCCGCTTCTACGCCGAGACCGAGGAGCAGGAGTGCGCGCGGGCGCTGGAGCACCTGGAGACGACGATCGCCTTCGAGGGGCCCTCGACGGTCGCGGCGATCATCCTGGAGACGATCCCGGGCACGGCCGGGATCATGGTCCCGCCGCCCGGTTATCTCGCCGGGGTGCGGGAGATCTGCGACAGGCACGGCATCGTCTTCGTCCTGGACGAGGTCATGGCCGGGTTCGGGCGCACCGGTGAGTGGTTCGCCGCCGACCTGTTCGACGTCACCCCCGACCTGCTGACCTTCGCCAAGGGCGTGAACAGCGGCTATGTGCCGCTGGGCGGAGTGGCGATCTCCGGCGCGATCGCGCAGACCTTCGGCAAGCGGCCCTACCCGGGCGGTCTGACGTACTCCGGGCATCCGCTGGCCTGCGCGGCCGCGGTGGCGACGATCAACGTCATGGCGGAGGAGGGCGTCGTCGAGAACGCCGCGCGCCTCGGCGAGTCCGTCGTCGGGCCGGAGCTGCGGGCACTGGCCGAGCGGCACCCCAGCGTCGGCGAGGTGCGCGGCGTCGGCATGTTCTGGGCACTGGAGCTGGTCCGCGACCGGGAGACGCGGGAGCCGCTGGTGCCGTACAACGCGGCCGGTGAGGCGAACGCACCCATGGCCGCCTTCGCCGCCGCCGCGAAGAAGGGCGGGCTGTGGCCGTTCGTGAACATGAACCGGACGCACGTGGTGCCGCCCTGCAACATCAGCGAGGCGGAGCTGAAGGAGGGCCTCGCGGCCCTGGACGCGGCGCTGTCGGTGGCGGACGAGCACACCGAGTAAAGAGCTGTAAACCCGTCAGTAACCGACATTCTCGCGACTCATTCGAACGCGTAAGGTGGCGTGCTCGTAGACATATACGCGCACGCCACCCGAACGCGACGAGGGAGACGCCCTGACCATGCCCGCCAGCACCGGCAACGGCGCCGTGACGCGCAGCACCCTGCGACAGCAGATCGCCGACGCGCTTCGTGACGAGGTGCTGGCCGGGCGGCTCCAGCCGGGGCAGGAGTTCACGGTCAAGGAGATCGCCGAGCAGTACGGGGTGTCCGCGACGCCGGTGCGCGAGGCGCTCGTCGACCTCTCCGCCCAGGGGCTGCTCGAAGCCGACCAGCACCGCGGCTTCCGGGTCCACGAGTACTCGGTCGAGGACTTCCGCGGCATGATCGAGGCCCGCGACCTGGTCATCGAGGGCATGTTCGTCGCGCTGACCGAGGGGCGCCCCAACGCGGTGCGGCCGGACGATCCCCGGTCCGCCGCCGTCGTCGCGGGGGTCCGCAGGCGCGGCGAGGAGGCGCAGCGGGCCGCCGCCGCCGGTGATCTCTCCGTCCTGATCGGCTACGACCTGCGTTTCTGGCGCGAGCTCGGCGCCTGCTTCGGCAATCCCTACCTCGCCGACTTCCTGCACCGGCTGCGCGTCCAGACCTGGGTCTGCGCGGTGCAGCACCTGCGCCGGCTGACCGATCTGCGCGGCGAGCTGTGGGCCGGTCACACCCGGCTGGTGGACGCCCTGATCGACCGCGACAACGACGCCGCCCGGGCGATCATCGCCGCGTACAACGCGCACTCGCTCGACCTGATCGAGCGGCTCGCCTCTCGATGACCCGAGTCGCCGCTGCCCGTGTGGGTATGGGACAGGCACGGCGGGAGCCGTGACCGTGTCGCACCGCTACCCTTCTTGACCACCGTGCTACCCGACCACCGCGCTGAGCGAGGAGCCTTCTTTGGCCTGTGACCTGTGGCTGGTACCGCTCGTCGACGTGTTGTGCCACACGCCGGACAACCCCTTCGCCGAGGAACTCGCGCAATACAACAAGGTGCTCGCGGAGGCCGGTCTGCCGCCGGTGCCGGTGTACCAGTACATGCCGGGCCTGACCGGTGACGTCGCCCCGGTCGCGGGCTTCGACTACGACGCGCTGCACTTCCTGCGCCGCGCCTACCTGCTCCAGGTGTGCGGCCTGCCGGTGACGCCCGTGGACGAACTGGGCGGCGACTACGAGCAGCTGCTGGAGATGTTCGAGTCGACGGCCCAGCAGTCCCACCTGGTCTGGCACTACGACCACGCGGGCGCCTACGTCCCGGTCGACTTCCCCAGCCCGCTCGCGGACGACGACCTCCTCGCGGGCGGCGGCCCGCTGGGCTCCTCGCACGCCCTGCTGCGGGAGCTGGAGGTCGTCGCCCCTGCGCTCGGCATCGACCCGGCCAACCCGCCGGCGGCCCCCCAGCCGCCACTCGCCCCGACGGAGCTGGAGGAGCCCGCCGTTCCCGCCCCGTACGACCCGAGCCCGTTCGCCCGTGAGCGGCACGTCTGGCTCGGGCTGCACGCGGCCGTGACCCGCAGTCTCGCCCAGGGATCGATGATCGTCTTCAGCTGAGCCGGCGGCTCAGCGGCCCAGCTGGGAGAGGCCCTTCTGCACGTCCTCGACGTTCATCACCGGCGTGTAGGTGATCTCCGCGTTGAGGTGGAGGAAGAAGGGCTCGCTGAGCACCGGCATCTGCGAACTGTCCTGCATGTCGAAGACCAGGAAAGCGGTGCGCTTGCCGTGGTCGGACGTGAAGTAGGCCGCTTCGGGCTTGATCTGTTCCAGCGACTCCTGGATCAGCTTCCCCAGGGTGCCGTTGCGGATGGCCTCGTTGGCCTTCTCCGTGTCCATGGACGCCTTGAGCATGACGCGCATCGCACTCACCTTCTCCTGGTCGACGCACGCGGGGGTATGGCTTCAGCGTATGCCGGTTCCCGGCAACTCTCCCGCCGGGAGAACGCGGGCCGCCCCCCGCGGGAACGGGGGGCGGCCTGCGCGGAGGGTGACCGGTCAGAGGAACGAGTTGATCTCGATCGTCTCGTCGCGGCCCGGGCCCACGCCGATCGCGGAGATCGGGGCGCCGGACATCTCCTCCAGCGCCTTCACGTACGCCTGGGCGTTCTTCGGCAGGTCGGAGAAGGACTTCGCCTTGCTGATGTCCTCGGACCAGCCCGGGAGCATCTCGTAGACCGGCTTGGCATGGTGGAAGTCGGTCTGGGAGTACGGGAGCTCCTCGACGCGCTTGCCGTCGATCTCGTACGCCACGCAGACCGGGATCTGCTCCCAGCCGGTGAGGACGTCGAGCTTGGTGAGGAAGAAGTCGGTCAGACCGTTCACACGGGTCGCGTAGCGGGCGATGACCGCGTCGAACCAGCCGCAGCGGCGGTCACGGCCGGTGGTGACACCGCGCTCCCCGCCGATGCGGCGCAGTGCCTCGCCGTCCTCGTCGAACAGCTCGGTCGGGAACGGACCGGCGCCGACGCGGGTGGTGTACGCCTTCAGGATGCCGATGACCCGGCTGATCTTCGTCGGGCCGACACCGGCGCCGGTGCAGGCACCGCCCGCGGTCGGGTTCGACGAGGTCACGAAGGGATACGTGCCGTGGTCGATGTCCAGGAGCGTGCCCTGGCCGCCCTCGAACAGGACGACCTTGTCCTCCTCCAGCGCCTGGTTCAGCACCAGGACGGTGTCGCAGACGTACGGCGCGAGCTTGTCCGCGTAGGCCAGCAGCTCCTCGACGACCTGGTCCACGGCGATCGCGCGCCGGTTGTAGAGCTTGGTGAGGATCTGGTTCTTGACGTCGAGGGCCGCCTCGACCTTCTGCGTGAGGATCGACTCGTCGTAGAGGTCCTGCACGCGGATGCCGACGCGGTTGATCTTGTCGGCGTAGGTCGGGCCGATGCCGCGCCCGGTGGTGCCGATCTTCCGCTTGCCGAGGAAGCGCTCGGTCACCTTGTCCACCGTCACGTTGTACGGCGTGATGATGTGCGCGTTTCCGCTGAGGAGGAGCTTGGACGTGTCGACGCCACGCTCGTTCAGACCGCTCAGCTCGGAGAGCAGGACCGACGGGTCGACGACGACGCCGTTACCGATGACCGGCGTACAGCCGGGAGACAGGATTCCGGAAGGGAGGAGGTGCAGTGCGTACTTCTGATCACCCACGACCACCGTGTGGCCGGCGTTGTTGCCGCCCTGGTAGCGCACCACATAGTCCACGGAACCACCGAGCAGGTCGGTGGCCTTTCCCTTGCCTTCGTCACCCCACTGAGCACCGAGCAGCACAAGTGCGGGCACGCGCGTACACCCCTTCCGGGCGGGGCATGTCCATGGTCGAGGGCGAACGCGGAGGATCACAGCCGCGTGCACCGCGACCGCCGTTGGCGGCCAACCGTCGGACCGGATGCCCCGGAATAGACGAAGCCCCTGGCGCAATAGCGCAAGGGGCTCTTGCACAAAGATGCTACCCGAGGAAGCGAGGCATGGCCGAGGTGGCGACTTCCGCGACGTCCGAGCAGCTGTTGGTGGTGGTCGACCCGGGCGCCCGTCGGTCGGACGGCGAGTCCGTCAGGATCGCGAAAGACGTGCTCGGCGCGGGTGCCGGCATGAAGCTGTGCCTGCCGGACGGGCCGGAGGAATTCGCGCGGGCACTGGCCCGGCGGGGCTCGCGGCGACCGGTGGTGGTGGGCGACGACCGGGCCCTGATCCGCGCGGTGGCGCTGCTGCACCGCCACCGGGAGCTGGCCGGATGCGCGCTGTCGGTGGTGCCGGTCGGCAGTGCGCAGGCCCTGGCCCGGTCCCTGGGCGTGCCCGCGGGGACGGTGGCGGCGGCGCGCGCGGTGCTCGACGGGGTCGAGCGGCGGATGGACCTGATGGTCGACGACAGCGACGGGGTGGTGCTCGGCGCGCTGCGGATACCGCCCTTGTCGCCCGCCCCGGCCTGGTCCGGCCCGCAGGCAGAGCCGGACCCGGGGCACGTGCCGGGCCGCCCGTGGCTGCGGACCTGCCAGTCCCTGGTGCGGACCCTGGTGCCGGTCAACCGTCCGTCCCGGCCCGCCGCCGCGCCCGAGCCGGGGCCGTCGCGGCTGCGGGTCGAGGTGGACGGGGAGACCCTCGTGGACCTGAACCAGCCGGTGGAGGCGGTGTCGGTGGCACCCTCCGCGGCGGGCCTGGCGTCGGTGGAGGTCAGACCGGTGTCGGTGGGCGCGGAGGCCTCGCCGCTGCTCGCGGAGGGTCGGACGGTGACGGTGTCCGGGGCGCACTTCCGCTACCGCGCGGACACCGTGGTCTCGGGGCCGGTGCGCACCCGGACGTGGGTGGTGCGGGAAGGAGCGTGGGGGCTGACGGTGCCGTCGGGGCGGTGAGTCAGGCCCCGGCGTCCGGCCCGAAGATCCTGGCCCGGTGCACGCGCCAGCGTTCCATCAGCCCCGCGAGCTCGCCCTCCATGAACTCGAAGAACGCCAGGGTCTCGGTGAGGCGGCGGCCCGCCGGGGTGCCGGCGCCGAGGCCGGCGACGCCCTCGCGCAGGGCGGCCTCCCAGCGCTTGAGGACGGCGTCGCGGTTGGTCAGGGCCTCGTACCACTGATCGCCGTGCACCCGGTAGCGCTCCCGGCGCGAACCGGGCTCCCGCTCGCGCGAGACCATGTGCGTCTGGGCCAGGTAGCGCACCGCGCCGGAGACCGCCGCGGGGCTGATCCGCAGCTGCTCCCCCAGCTCGGCGGAGGTCATCGAGCCCTCGTCCGAGGACAGCAGCGCCGCGAAGACCCGGGCCGGCATGCGCGCCATCCCCGCCTCGACGAGCTGCGCCGCGAAGGACTCCACGAACCTCGACACGGCCTCCGCGTCCCGGCCGCTCCCGGCTGATTGCGTCATGGGGCCCATCCTAAGCGCGGTTCACACTGTTCCTAACCTTCACAAATTTCTGAAAGTCGCGTACGTTCTGAAGCGTGACGAAGGCCATCACCGTCTCCGGACTGCACAAGTCCTTCGGACGGACCCACGCGCTCGACGGACTCGACCTGGAAGTCGCCACCGGCGAGGTCCACGGCTTCCTCGGCCCCAACGGCGCCGGGAAGTCCACCGCCATCCGGGTCCTGCTCGGTCTGCTGCGCGCCGACTCGGGCGCCGCACAGGTCCTGGGCCGCGACCCGTGGCAGGACGCGGTCGAGGTGCACCGCCGCATCGCCTACGTCCCCGGGGACGTGACGCTGTGGCGCAACCTCTCCGGCGGCGAGGTCATCGACCTCTACGGCCGGCTGCGCGGAGGACTCGACCGAAGGCGCCGCGCACAGCTGACCGAGCGCTTCGAACTCGACCCCACCAAGAAGGGCCGCACCTACTCCAAGGGCAACCGGCAGAAGGTCGCCCTGGTCGCCGCGTTCGCCTCGGACGTCGACCTGCTCATCCTGGACGAGCCGACCTCGGGCCTGGACCCGCTGATGGAGGAGGTCTTCCGGGCCTGCGTCGAGGAGGAGCGCGACCGGGGCCGCACGGTCCTGCTCTCCTCCCACATCCTCAGCGAGGTCGAGCAGCTGTGCGACCGGGTGAGCATCATCCGCAAGGGCCGTACGGTCGAGAGCGGCTCGCTCGCCGACCTGCGCCACCTCACGCGCACCAGCGTCGTCGCCGAACTCGCGGGCGCGCCCGACGGCCTGGCGGAGCTGCCGGGCGTGCACGGCCTGGAGGTGCGGGGGCACCGCGTCCGCCTCCAGGTCGACACCGAGCGGCTGGACGGCGTCCTGCGGTCGCTGAGCGCCTCGGGCGTGCGGTCGCTGACGTCGACACCGCCGACGCTGGAGGAGCTGTTCCTGCGCCACTACCAGGACGGCACGGCCGAGGCGGGCGCCCGATGACGGCCTTCGCGGCGCGGCCCGGCGGCGCACGTCACCTGGCGGGCACGGGCACCCTGCTGCGGTTCGCCCTGCGCCGCGACCGGCTCCTGATCCCCGTCTGGATCGCGGTGACCGCGCTGATGGTCCTCTCCATGCCGAGCACGCTGGAGGGCCTCTACGGCACTCCCGCCGCACGCGCGGACCTGGTCCGGCAGGTGGAGACCAACTCCTCGCTGCGGGCGATGGTCGGCCCGGTCTTCGGCGACTCGCTGGGCGCCCTGACGGCCTGGCGCGTCGGCCTCTACGCCGGTGCCCTGGCGGCCGTGATGAGCCTGCTGGTCGTCGTGCGGCACACCCGGGACGAGGAGGAGAGCGGCCGTCAGGAGCTGGTGGCGTCCGGGACGGTGGGCCGCCGGGCCTCCCTGACGGCGGCCCTGCTGGGGGCGGCGGTCGCGAACGGGGTGCTGGCACTGCTGCTGACGGCCGGACTGGCCGGCCAGGGCGGCACCGGGGCACTGGCCCTCGGACTCGGGGTCGCCGGGGCCGGGATGGTCTTCGCCACGATGGCGGCGATCGTCGCCCAGCTGACGCAGAGCGCGCGGCTGGCGCGCGGCCTGACGGCGGCGGTGCTCGGGGCCGCGTTCGTCCTGCGCGCGGCGGGCGACTCGGCCACGGACGGGGGCACCTCCCCGGCTTCCGGCGCCGGAGGAGGCTCCTCGGTCCTGACCTGGCTGTCGCCGCTGGGCTGGCTGGAGAACCTGCGGCCCTACGCCGCCGAGCGCTGGTGGGTGCTGGTGCTGTTCGCCGGGGCGGTGGTCCTCCAGGGCCTGGCGGCCTACGCGCTGGCCGGCCGCCGGGACCTCGGCATGAGCTTCCTGCCGACCCGGCCGGGCCCGGCGTCCGGCGATCTGGGCAGCGCGGGCGCCCTGGCCTGGCGGTTGCAGCGGGGCGGTGTGCTCGGCTGGGGCATCGGATTCTTCCTGGCCGGGGTCGTCTACGGCGGCATGACCGAGGGTGCGGCGGACCTGGTCGGCGGCAACGACAACGCCCGGAAGGTCTTCGAGCGGATGGGCGGCCACTCCGGCCTGACGGACGCGTTCCTGGCGTCGATGATCGGCATGCTCGGCCTGGTCGCGGCGCTGTACATCGTGGCGTCGGTGCTGCGTCTGCACGGCGAGGAGACCTCGGGCCGGGCGGAGCCGGTGCTGGCCAACGCCGTCGGCCGCCTGCGCTGGGCCGCCGGCCATCTGCTGATCGCCTTCGGCGGCGCCACCCTGATCATGCTGCTGGCCGGGCTGGGTTTCGCCGTCGGCTACGGCAGGCGGACCGGCCCGGTGCTGGTCGCGTGTCTGGCGCAGCTCCCGGCGGTGTGGGTGATCGGCGGGCTGGCGGTGCTGCTGTACGGGGTCCTGCCCCGGGCGGCCATGGCGGCCTGGGGCATCGCCGGGGCGGCACTGCTGATCGGCTGGGTCGGGCCCGCGCTGGACGTACCGCGGGCGGTGCTGGACCTCTCCCCGTTCGGCCACCTGCCCAAGCTGCCGGGCGGCTCCGTACGGTGGGGGCCGCTGCTGGCGCTGACCGGGCTGGCGGTGGCACTGGTCGCGGGCGGGCTGGCGGGGCTGCGGCGGCGGGACATGACCACCTAGCCGGTGATCAGCCCACCTCGACGGTCAGCCCCTCCAAGCCCCTGATCACGAAGTTCGGTTTCCTCTCCGGCTCGGTGGCGAGGCGGAGGGTCGGGGCCCTGTCCAGCAGGGCGCCCATCGAGGCCGCCAGTTCGATCCGGGCCAGCGGGGCGCCGATGCAGTAGTGGATGCCCGCGCTGAAGGAGATGTGCGGGTTGTCCGCGCGGGTGAGGTCGAGGCCGGACGGGTCCCGGAACACCTCCGGGTCGTGGTTGGCGGAGCCGAAGAGCATGGCGATCTCCGCGCCCCGGGGGATGGTCGTGCCGGCGATCTCGATGTCGTCCAGGACCCAGCGCTCGAACAGCTGGAGCGGGGTGTCGTAGCGCATCAGCTCCTCGATCGCGGAGGGGACGAGCGTGTGGTCCGAGCGCAGCAGCTCCAGCTGGGAGGGGTTGCGGAACAGGGCATACCAGCCGTTGACCGTGGCGTTCACCGTGGCCTCGTGGCCGGCGTTGAGCAGCAGGACGCAGGTGGAGATCATCTCCTGCTCGGTGAGGCGGTCGCCCTCGTCGTGGGCCTCGATGAGGCCGGAGACGAGGTCCTCGCCCGGCTCCTTGCGGCGGGCCGCGATCAGCTCGCGCAGATAGTCGGAGAACTCGACCGACGCCCGCACCGCCCGCGCCGCCGTCTCCTCGGACGGGTTCAGCTCGTACATCCCGCAGATGTCCGCCGACCAGGGGCGCAGCGGGGCCCGGTCGGACTCCGGGATGCCCAGCATCTCGGCGATCACCGCGACCGGGAGCGGCTCCGCGACGTCCTTCAGCAGGTCACCGCCGCCCGCCGCGACCAGATCCGCCACCAGCGCGTCGGCCAGCCCCCGCACATACGGCTTCAGCCGCTCCACCGTGCGCGGCGTGAACGCCTTCGACACCAGACGGCGGATCCGGGTGTGGTCCGGCGGCTCCAGGTCGAGCATCCCGTGGTCGTTGAGCGTGTGGAACGGCTCGTGCTCCGGCGGGGGCGCGCTGCGGCCGAACTCCTCGTGCGTGAACCGGTGCTGGTACGTCCGGCCGAGGCGCCGGTCGCGCAGCAGTGCCGAGACGTCCGCGTGGTGCGAAACGAGCCACTGGTTCGTGGGCTCGAAGTAGTGCACGCGGCCCTGGGCACGCAGCTCGGCGTAGGCGGGGTACGGGTCGGCGAGGAAGGCCGGGTCCCACGGGTCGAATGCAGCCATGCCGGGACGCTAGCCCCACAACCCCGTCCCTGACCAGGGTCTTCCTTCAAGTGGCCGAGGGGAAAACGCGCTTTCCACGTCACCCCCCGGCCGCCCGGGGGCGGCTACCCGGGCGTCACCAGCCGTGCCTCGTACGCGAACACCGCCGCCTGGGTACGGTCCCGCAGGCCCAGCTTCACCAGGATCCGGCTGACGTGGGTCTTGATCGTCGACTCGGCGACCACCAGCCGCTCCGCGATCTCCGAGTTCGACAGGCCCTGCGCGATGAGGACCAGCACCTCCGTCTCCCGGTCGGTGAGGTCCCCGTACGCCGCCTGCGCGGAGGGCATCAGGCGCGGCGTCGCGGAGAGCTTGGAGAACTCGGTGATCAGCCGCCTGGTCACCGACGGGGCCAGCAGCGCCTCCCCCGACGCGACCACGCGCACCCCGTCGGCGAGCTGGCGGGCCGAGGCGTCCTTGAGGAGGAAGCCGGAGGCACCGGCGCGCAACGCCTGGTACACGTACTCGTCGAGGTCGAAGGTGGTGAGCACCAGCACCCTCGCCGCGCCGTCGGCGGCGACGATCTCGCGGGTCGCCTCGATGCCGTTCAGCTCGGGCATGCGGATGTCCATCAGCACCACGTCCGGGGCGAGCTCGCGGACCTTGGTGACGGCTTCCCGGCCGTTCACCGCCTCGCCGACGACCTCGATGTCCGGCATCGCGTTCAGCAGGACCGAGAAGCCCTCGCGCACCATCATCTGGTCGTCAGCGATCAGGACGCGGATGGTCATGCGTCACCCTCGTCCGGCAGGGCGACCGGCAGGAACACCGTCACCTCGTAACCTCCGTCGTCCGTGCCGCCCGCCGTCATCTCGCCGTTCAGCATCGACACCCGCTCGCGCATGCCCGTGATGCCGTGTCCGGCGCCGGGCGAGGGCTTGATCAGGTGCGGGTGGGGCGGCGGGCCGTTGACGACGCGCACTCCCAGGCCGCCGAGCACATAGCCCACCTCGACGCGGGCCGTCGCGCCCGGAGCGTGCCGCAGGGTGTTGCTGAGCGCCTCCTGCACGATCCGGTACGCCGACAGCTCCACGCCCTGCGGCAGCTCGCGGACCGCTCCCGTCACCACCTTGTCCACCGGTAGCCCGGCGTCCCGCACATTGGCCAGCAGCCCGTCCAGGTCGGCGAGCGTGGGCTGCGGCGCGTCCGGGACCTCGTAGTCCTCGGCGCGGACGACGCCCAGCACGCGGCGCAGTTCGGTCAGGGCCGCCACCGCGTTCTCCCGGATCGTGGCGAACGCCTTCTCCAGCTCCGGGGGCGGGTTGTCCACCCGGTAGGGCGCGGCCTCCGCCTGGATGGCCACCACCGACATGTGGTGCGCGACGACGTCGTGCAGCTCCCGGGCGATGGTGGTGCGCTCCTCCAGCAGGGTGCGGCGGGAGCGCTCGTGCGCGGTGACCGTCTGCTGGGCGGTGACCTCCTCCTCCGCGTGGCGGCGGATGTGCCAGACGGTGACGCACAGCAGGACCAGGGCCGATATGACCAGCATGGAAGCGGCGTTGCTGCCGTACTCGTAGTACGTCGGGCCTATGCCGGTGTCGGCGATGAGGGCGTACAGCGCCGTCAGCACCCACATCCATGCTGCCGTGCGCGGCCGGGTGCGTATCGCCACGACCGTCAGCACGGTCAGATGGCAGGCGAAGCTGCCCGCGGCCCAGGGCCATTCGCCCCAGCGGCTGCCGAGCACGGAGGCGAACGGGGTGGAGACCATGGACGCCCAGAACGCCGCGACCGGCCGCACCATGGTCAGCAGCACGGGAACCACGCAGAGCAGACCGAGCAGCACGGCCGGGCCGCCGGAGTCGACCGTGGAGGCGGCCAGGGTGATCAGGGCCGCCACGCCGATCACGGCGTGCGGGAGCCACGCGGCGTACACCCGCAGCCGCCCCGGCAGCCGCCGCACGAGCCGCCCGTCCGTGCGCCGGCCCGGCAGCGGCCGGTAGGCGAACGCGTCGTGGATGAGGTCCTGCCGCAGCCCGCGCAGGGAGTCCACCGCCACCCGGTACTCCGGACTGCGCGGCTTGGCCCCGCCCCCTGGCGGCGTGGTCTGCATGTGAGTCGTCTCGGTCACGTACAGAACGGTAGGCGTAGGCCGGGATCGCGGTCGTCCCCAGTGAGAGGGGTCATACGGGGTCCCTCTCAGGTACTACGGGAGCCACCAGGGGGGACCGGCGCCGCCCTCAGTAGCCGGAGGGCCGCACCAGCCCCGACTCGTAGGCGAACACCGCCGCCTGGGTGCGGTCCCTGAGGCCGAGCTTCACCAGGATCCTGCCGACGTGGGTCTTCACCGTCTGCTCGGCCACGAACAGATGCCGGGCGATCTCCGCGTTCGACAGGCCCTGCGCGATCAGCGCGAGCACCTCCGTCTCCCGCTCGGTGAGGTCGCCGACGCGCTCCTTGAGGGGGGCGCGGGGCCTGCCGTCGAGCCGCGAGAACTCGGCGATCAGCTTGCGGGTGATGACCGGGGCGAGCAGCGCCTCCCCGGCCGCGACCACCCGGACCGCCTCGGCGAGCTGTTCCGACGAGGCGTCCTTCAGCAGGAACCCGGAGGCCCCGGCACGCAGCGCGTCGTACACGTACTCGTCGAGGTCGAAGGTGGTGAGCACCAGCACCCTGATGTCCGGGTGTGCGGCCGTGATGCGCTCGGTCGCCTCGATGCCGCCGATACCGGGCATGCGGATGTCCATGAGGACGACGTCGGGGGCGGTCTCGGCGGCCTTCGCGATGCCGCCCGCGCCGTCCTTCGCCTCGCCGACGACCTCTATGTCGGGCTGGATGCCGAGCAGCACGGTGAAGCCCTGCCGGACCATCGCCTGGTCGTCGACGATGAGAACCCGGATGGGGTCGCCGGTGCCGCTCGTCATGAAATCCCTCCCTGGGGGGCCGTGGGGTGGTCGGTGCCGGGGGTGCCGGCGGGCGGGGTGTCCGGGAGGAAGGCGGTGACCTTGAAGCCGTCCCAGTGCCACGGGTGCGCCGTCATGGTGCCGCCGAGCATCGCGACCCGTTCCCGCATGCCGAGCAGGCCGTGGCCCGCCCCTGTCGAGGGGGGCGGGGGCGCGGTCGGGCGGCCGTTGACGATCTCCACCTCGACGCCGTCCGGCTGGTAGGCGAGGCGGACCGTGATCCGCGCGCCCGGCGCGTGCCGCAGGGCGTTGCTCAGCGCCTCCTGCACGATCCGGTACGCCGACAGCTCCACGCCGGGCGGCAGCGGGCGCCGCTCGCCGCTGATGTCGGTGACGACCTCGCGGCCGGCGGCCCGGGTGTTCTCCACCAGCGCCTCGAGCCGGTCGAGCGTGGGCTGCGGCGCGTGCGGTGTGAACGCGTCCCCCGGGCCCGCGAACGGCTCGCCCGGCCCGGGGTGCTCCGAACGCAGGACGCCCAGCACCCGGCGCAGTTCGGTCAGGGCCTCCAGCGCGTTCTGCCGGATGCCCGCGAGGTTGTCCTTGAGCTCGTCGGGCGGGTTCTCGACGAGATGCGGGGCGACCTGCGCCTGGATGGAGATGACCGACATGTGGTGGGCCACCACGTCGTGCAGCTCCCGCGCGATGCGACTGCGCTCCTCCAGCAGGGTGCGCCGGGCGCGCTCCTCGGCGGTGAGCGTGGTCTGCTCGACGAGCTGCGCCCGGGCCTCGCGCCGCCCGCGCAGCGCGCCGGCCAGTATCACGACGACGGTGAACAGGGAGATCGCGAGCACACCGGTGGTGTCGTAGGGTCCCGCGGTCCACACGTGCTCGAAGACGTAGGTGACGGCCGCGGTCACCGACAGAGCCGCCACCGCCGCCCGGGTGGGCACCCGCAGCGCGAGCAGCAGCAGCACGAGCAGCTCGGCGATGATGCCCGCTGCGGTCCAGGGCCAGGTGTAGGTCTCCGGGCCGAAGCCCACCCGGGTGCGCACCGTGACGGCGACCAGGACGAACATCCCCAGGGACAGCCACCACGCCGGTACCGGCCGCCACAGCCCGAGCACCACGGCGCCGCCCTGCCCGACCCCGGCCAGGAGGGCGAGTCCGGAACCGAGATGGCCGTTGTCCGCCATGTCCCCGGCGCCGCCGACCGTGATGCCGAACGCGGCCAGGCACAGCAGCCCGTGCGGCAGCCAGCGCAGCCATGTGGAGGGCGGCAGCGGGTCCGCGCGCAGGGTCCACAGGTCTTCGCGCACACCCCGCAGCCAGCCCCTGAAGCGCGCTCGCAGCGCGCGGCCCACCCCCGAGTCCTTCACGCGGCTCAGCCTAGACATGACGGGCCTTCGCCGCTGTGCCCCGGTCGGACGGCCGGTGCGCCCGCACCACCCGCGACCTGCGGCCCCGGCCGCCACCGCCCTGCTCGAAGGACCGGAAGGCGGCCCAGCAGACCGCGAGGGCGAGCACGAACACCGGCAGCCACAACAGCCGGGCCCCGACCCAGCCGAGTCCGTCGGGCACGGTGTGCAGGCCGGGCAGCCGGCCCGCGAGCAGACCGGTGGCCGTCGTGGCCATCAGGGCCGTCTGGTGCCAGAGGAAGACGGTCATCACGGAGAGGTTGAGCAGCGCCACCGCCGCCCACGCCACGGGCCCGCGCATCGCCCGCCGCAGCCGCTCGCGCAGCAGCAGGGCCAGGCCGCACTGGGCCAGGCCGAAGGTGACGACGGCCAGCGTCGGCGGGTACAGGTTGGACACGCCCTCGCCCGGGACGCCGACCATCGACGCCGGATAACCCGCCCATGCGACGAGGCCCGCGGTCGCCGCCGCCCCGGCCCCCAGCAGGAGCCAGCCCGCGCGGCGGCGTTCCAGCTCACCACGGGTCCAGGCCGCGCCCAGCGTGTAGGGCACCGTCCAGGCGGCCACCACGTTCACCCAGCCCAGCCAGGCGGGACCGCCCAGGCCGAAGCGGAGCAGGTCCACGTGAAGTACGACGGCCAGCGGCCAGAGCGGGTTGAGCCGGGTGAGCAGCGGGGTCGCCGCCGTCAGGCCCGCGAACACCACGAGGAACCACAGCGGGGACAGGGCCAGCTTCACCAAGGTGCGGACCGTGCCGAACTCGGCGCCCGACAGCAGCAGGGCGAGCGCCGCGACCGTCCACAGGACGAGGATGGCGGCGACCGGCTTGAACAGCCGGGTGAGGCGGCTCGTCAGCCACTGCCGGTACGGCACACCGCGGGCCCGGGCCGAGGCGAGACCGCGGGTGGCGACATGGCCCCCGACCAGGAAGAACACCGCGAGTGTCTGGAACATCCAGGAGACGGGCGCCAGCCAGGGCATGTGCTGGAGGGGGCTCGCCGTGCGCAGGGTGCGGCCGTCCGAGACCAGGGCCGTGACCAGCCAGTGCCCGAGGACGACCCCGAGGACGGCGGCGGCCCGCAGGGCGTCCACGGCCCGGTCCCGGCCGGGCGGGGTGTCCCTGGTGATGCGCTCGGCACCACGGCGCATGCCCTGCCGGATGTCTCGCATGCCGAGGTCAGTCATGGGTCACCGCCTTGGTCTCGCCCAGGACGATCCGGGCCAGGTTGGTCAGGGAGGTCGAGCCGGGCCGGAAGTAGGCGCTGTGGCCGGCGTCGCCCGCCTCGAAGGCCCGGGCGCCGAAGGCCGGGGAGACGGGGTCGGTGCCGAAGCCGACGGTGGTGCCGAACAGGTCGGCGCTCAGATGCGGTACGTGCTCCACCCAGTCGTCGGCGCCCCGGGCCGCCCAGACGCGGGCGCGGGTGCGCAGTCCGGCGACGGTGTCCGCGCCGGTGCCGGGGCTGCCGACGAGCGCGATGTCGTCGACGGCGAGTCCGGTGGCGGAACGGCCGCAGACGACCGAGCCGTAGGAGTGGCAGAGCAGCGAGAGGTGTGCTCCCGCGCGGGTGATCGCGCGCAGGTCGGTGACCAGCGCGCGCAGTCGTGGGGCGGCCTGCTCCGCCCTGCCGGTGGTCGTGACCGTCGTGCTGACGGTGGCCGGGGTCTCGTAGCCCAGCCAGGCCACGACCGCCGTGCGGGTGCCCGCCGGGGCCTGCCGGATGAGCTCCCGGTGCAGGGCGGCGGCCGCCGCGTGGAACCGGGCGTAGGTGTCGAGGCTCGTGTCGGAGCCGGGGACCAGGACGGCGACGCGATCGGCCCGGGCGAGATCCCCGAGCACCTCCGTCACCAGACCGGAGCCACGGCCGTCGAAGTGCAGCAGCTCTCGGCCCGGCCCCGCCAGTTGACGGTCCGTCGCGGCGCGGGCCCGGTCGTGGTGCGCGGCGGCGGTGCGGGCCGCCTCGGCGGCGTTGGCGCGGTTGGCGGCGTAGGCCTCGTCGAGCGTCGACGCGCTGAGGGGCGCGAGGGAGGCGGGGGGCGGGGCGGGGGTCTGCGGCCGCACGGCCGCGGAGAGGGGGAGAACCACCGCGCTCGTGACGAGCGCGGCGAGCACGGCGCGCCGCCAACGGCCGGTGTGGCGCGGGGGGTTGAGGGAATGCCGGCGGTTGATGCGAGACCGGCGGTCGGCACGGCGCGAGCCGTCGACGTTGCGCGAGCCGCCCTCGTGGTGCGAGCCGTCGGCGCGGCGCGAGCCGTCGGCACCTACGCCGTCACCACCGCGTCCGACACCCGCGCCGCCGCCACGGCGGTACTCCCCTACGGACCCCATGGACGTCCCCCTCCCCTCGCACCCGGCCATCGGGTCTGCGTGGAAGGGAAGTTACGGAGGGCAACGCCTCGTCCGCGTCACACCGGGGAACCCATCCGCGGTGTAGCTCTCAGGTACTACGGGTATGACCGGGGACCCCCCGACGGGCTCGCGGAGAGACTCTCACGACACCGCGCCGCGACACCGCGCCGCGACGCCGCTCACCAGGCAAGTTGCGCGATCTCCTCCACCACCACCGCGCACGCGTCCGCCGTCGGGTCGATGAGCGGGAAGTGCCCCACGTCCTCCAGCAGCGTCACCCCCACCATCTCCCCGGCCTTGGCCGCCGCCTCCGCGTACGACTCGGCGACCGCCTGCGGCACGACGAGGTCCGTGCGGCCCTGGACCAGGGTGGTGGCGATGCCGGTGGGCAGCAGCAGCGCCGGGTCCGCGTACGGCTGCCGCTCGGCGAAGTGCTCGTCACCGCCCAGGAGCTGGCGCGCGGCACCCCCGCACACGTCCAGCTTGTCGGCGATCGCGAAGTCCGCGATCGGGGCGAGGGCGACGACACCGCGCAGCGACACCGGACTGCCGCCGCGCCAGGGCGAGTCGGCCGGAAGGACGTGCCGGGCCGCGCCCCACAGGGCGAGGTGCCCGCCCGCCGAGTGGCCGGTGAGGACCGTGCGGCGCGGGTCGGCGTGCGGAAGTGCCTCCCGGACCAGCGCCGGAAGGGCGTCGAGCGCCGCGGCGACGTCGTCGAAGGTGTCGGGCCAGCGGCCCGCGAGGGCGTCGTCACCGCCACCGCGCCGGTACTCCACGCTGGCCACGGCGAACCCGCGGCGGGCGAGGACGCCCGCGAAGGGGCTGATGTGACGCCGGTCGTACGGGGCCCGCCAGGCACCGCCGTGCAGCACGACGACGACCGGGGCCGGTCCCGGGCCGCCCTCGCGGCGCGGTGCGAAGAAGTCGATCACCTGGTCGGGGTGGTCGCCGTAGGCAGCGGTGGCGTCGGGGTCGACGGGCGCGTGGGAGAAGGCCGACTTCTCCTCGGCAGCGGCCCGTGCTGCTGCGACGTCGTCCGTCATGCTCCAACCTTCCAGCGGTGAACCGTAGATGGCGGACCGGTTGCGGGGTCAGCCGTTGGCCGGGACGGTACCAGGCACGTGACATGCGAGGACATGGGGATGTCACGCTCGGTGAGGTCGAACGGCGGCCCGACCGTCGCGGAGCCGGCGGGCGGCGGCCCGACGGGCGCGGGGCCGGCAGGCGCGGGGCCGGCGGGCGCGGGGCCGGGACACCGCGCGGGCGTCCCGGCCGCCACCGCTCAGGCCAGGGTCTGCGCCAGCACCCGTGCGGCCCGCTCCACGTCGGCGAATCCGACGTACAGCGGCGTGAAGCCGAAGCGCAGCACGTCCGGCGCCCGGAAGTCGCCGACCACACCCCGCTCGATGAGCCGTTTCATGACGTCACCGGCGTCGTCGCAGCGCAGGGCGATCTGGCTGCCCCGCTCCTCGTGCGCCACCGGCGTCACGCACTCGACCCGGCCCTCGGGCACATGGGCCGCCACGCACTCCAGGAAGAAGTCCGTCAGGGCGAGGGACTTGGCCCGCACCGCCTCGACCGACACCCCGTCCCAGACCTCCAGGGCCGCCTCCAGGGCGAGCATGGAGAGGATGTCCGGCGTGCCGACCCGGCCCCGCAGCGCGCCGGGGGCGGCCTCGAAGTCGCTGCGCATCCCGAACGGCTCGGCGTGCGAGTTCCAGCCGGGCAGCGGGGAGTCGAAACGGTCCTGCACCTCCCGCCGCACATACAGGTACGCGGGTGAACCCGGCCCGCCGTTCAGGTACTTGTAGGTGCAGCCGACCGCGAGGTCCACGCCGTGCTCGTCCAGGCCGACCGGCAGCGCGCCCGCGCTGTGGCACAGGTCCCACACGGCGATCGCCCCGGCCTCGCGCACGGCGGCCGTCAGTCCCGGCAGGTCGTGCAGCCGTCCGGTGCGGTAGTCCACGTGGTTGAGCAGGACGGCGGCGGTCCGCTCGCCCAGCGCGCCCGGCACCTCGGCGGGGGTGACCGGCCGCAGGGTGCAGCCGGTCAGCCGCGCGGCGGACTCGGCGATGTACCCGTCGGTGGGGAAGGTCGTCGCGTCGACGAGGAGCTCGTCACGGCCCTCACCGGCCAGGCGCACCGCGCCCACCAGCGCCTTGAACACGTTGACACTCGTCGAGTCGCCGACGACGATCTGCCCCGGCGCGGCCCCGACCAGCGGGGCGATCCGGTCGCCGATCCGCTCGGGCGCCGTCCACCAGCCGCTCTCCTCCCACGACCGGATGCGCAGCTCGCCCCACTGGCGGCGTACGACGTCCTCGACCCGCCCGGGCACCGCGGCCGGCAGCGCGCCCAGCGAGTTGCCGTCCAGGTAGACGACCTCGTCCAGCACGAACTCGGCCCGCTTGCCGCCCAGTTCGTCGACGGCGTCCAGCTTCTGCGCGCGTTCCGTCAGCTCAGACATAGGACCGCGCCGTCCACAGCTCGGGGAAGACGTTCTTCTGCGCGCGCTTCTCCAGCCAGGCCACTCCGGCCGAGCCGCCCGTGCCGGTCTTGGCGCCCATCGCGCGGCGGGTGGCGACCAGGTGGTCGTTGCGCCAGCGCCACACCAGTTCGGCGACGTCGCTCAGCGCCTCGCCCAGCCGGGCGACCTCGTCGCTCTCGTCGCCCGAGTAGACGGCCGTCCAGGCCGCCTCCACCTCCGGCGACGGCTCGTAGCGCTTGGTGACGTCACGCTCCAGCACGGCCTCCGGGATGTCGTACCCGCGCCGGGCGAGCAGCCGCACGACCTCGTCGTACAGGCTCGGCTCGTGCAGCGCCTTCTCCAGCTCGGCGTGCACGCGCGGCGCGCCCCGGTGCGGGACGAGCATCGACGCGGACTTGTCGCCGAGCAGGAACTCCATGCGCCGGTACATCGCCGACTGGAAGCCCGAGCCCTCACCGAGGGCGCTGCGGTACGAGTTGAACTGGGCCGGCGTGAGCTGGGCCAGCGGCTTCCAGGAGTGGTTGAGCGCCTCCAGTTCGCGCACCGACCTCTTGAGCGCGGCCGTTGCGGTGGGGATGTCGTCACCCCTGAGGGCGCGTGCCGCCGTCTCCCACTCGTGGACGATGACGGTGAACCACAGCTCCATCACCTGGGTCGTCACCAGGAAGACCATCTCTCCGGGATCGTCGGAGAGGGTGTGCTGGAGGTGCGTGAGCACGTCCGCCTTGACGTAGTCCTCGTACGGCGTCGTGCCGTGGAAGTCGAGATGCGGGGTCTCGGGCTCGTGAGCCTCGTGGGACATCGCTGTCTCCTGCGTATTACTCCGGGTAGCGGTCCGCCCCTGCCGAATCCGACACGGGGGCCCCGGTCCCCGAGGGCATATTGCGCAATCGTCCCCCCAAACCGCAAGGCCCGCCTTTCGGGGGCGGGCCTCGCGTGCACGGACCGTGACTCAGCCCAGGACCTGCGCCGCCGTCGGCGAGGAGTCCTTCAGGAACTGGGAGCAGCGCTCGTACTCCTCCTGCTCGCCGATGGCCTGCGCGGCCCGGGCGAGGGCGTGCAGGGCACGCAGGAAGCCGCGGTTGGGCTCGTGCTCCCACGGGACCGGGCCGTGGCCCTTCCAGCCGTTGCGGCGCAGCGCGTCCAGGCCGCGGTGGTAGCCCGTACGGGCGTACGCGTAGGACTCCACGGTCGAGCCCCGCTCGAACGCCTCGTCGGCGAGCTGCGCCCAGGCGAGCGAGGAGGTGGGGTGCGCACCGGCGACCTCGGCGGGCGCGGCGCCCGAGGCGAGCATGTCCCGCGGCCCGGGGTCGTCGGGGAGGTGAGTCGGGGGCGGACCCCCGAGAAGGTTCTCGTGAATGGACATGCCCCAAGTCTGCGCCATCCCACTCGGCCGCGGGCACCGGTCCCGCTCAGCCTCAGCACCGGCACCCTGCGCCGTGCATCCAGCGCCCTGCACCTGGCACCCGGCAGCAGCGCCCCGCCCCTCTACCCCAACCGCTTACGCACCGGCTCCCCCTCCAGCGGAGGGGCCGTCACACCGCCGTGGTGCAGGCACTCCGGGCGCTTGCAGTCCGGGGGCGGCCTGCGCACCGTCGCGGCCGCGACCACCGCGCCCGCCACCAGCGCCCCGGCACACCACCCCATCGCCTTGCCGAACGCCGTGTCGAAGGCGGCCGGCTCCCGGTACGCCTCCTCGCCCATCCCGGCCAGGAGCGGCAGCGCCGCCACCGCCACGAGGCCCGCCGCCCGGGCCGCCGCGTTGTTGATGCCGCTGGCCAGCCCCGCCCGCACCACGCTCACCGAGCCCAGGACCGTCGCCGTCAGCGGTGCCACCAGCGTGACCATGCCGAGCCCGAGCACCATCAGGGCCGGCAGCACGTCGGCGGCGTAGGACGCTCCCGGTCCGACCCGCAGCATCAGCAGCATGCCCGCCGCGCACAGCAGCGGCCCCACCGTCAGCGGGAGGCGCGGCCCGATGCGGTCGGCCAGCTCCCCGGAGCGCGCGGACAGCAGCAGCATCAGGGCGGTCGTCGGCAGCAGCGCCGTACCGGCCGCGAGGGCCGAGTAGCCCACGACCACCTGGAGCTGGAGCGCGGCGAGGAAGAAGAACCCGCCGAGGGCCGCGTACACGCACAGCGTGACGAGGTTGACGGCCGTGAACTGCCGGGACGCGAAGATGTCCGGCGGCATCATCGGATCCGGCCGGCGCCGCTCGACGACCACGAACGCGACGGCGGCGGCCACCCCCGCCACCGCCGCGACCAGCACGACCGGACCGCCCCCACCGGCCTCGATCAGCGCGTACGTCACCAGCGCGAGCGCCAGCGCGCCCAGCACGGCCCCGAGCACGTCGAAGCGCCCGTGCGGCCTGCGGTCCCCCGACTCGGGAACATGCCGCAGCGCCACCGGCACGCACACCAGCGCCAGCGGCACGTTCAGCCAGAACACCCACCGCCAGCCCGGCCCGTCCACCAGCCAGCCGCCGACGAACGGCCCGACCGCCGCCCCGATCCCGCCGAAGCCGGACCACAGGCCGACCGCCCGCCCCCGGTCGTCGGGGTGGAAGGACGCCTGGATCAGCGCCAGTGACCCGGGGGTCAGGAGCGCGCCGCCGACCCCTTGAAGGGCCCGCGCGGCGATCAGCACACCCGCGTTCGGCGCGATCCCGCACAGCAGCGACGCCACCGCGAACCACACCACCCCGACGACGAACACCTTCCGCCGCCCGAACCGGTCCCCGAGCGCCCCGCCCAGCAGGATCAGCCCGGCCAGCGTGACCATGTAGGCGTTGACGGTCCACTGCAACGCGGACAGATTCGCGTCGAGGTCGCGGCCGATGCGCGGCAGGGCGACATTGACGACGGTCGAGTCCAGCATCGCCATGCTGGAGCCGAGGACGGTGGTGAGCAGGACCCACTTGCCCTGCGGTGAGGCCAACCGGACATCGGGCATGCAGGGAGCATAGGAGCACACGGACGAGCCCGGCACCTCAGAAGGTGCCGGGCTCGACGCGAGCGGGACCGGGACTTACTTGATCTTCGTACCGGTCGAGCGCAGGTGGCCGCAGGCCTCGACCACGCGGGCGGCCATGGAGGCCTCGGCCAGCTTGCCCCAGGTGCGCGGGTCGTAGGTCTTCTTGTTGCCGACCTCGCCGTCGACCTTCAGGACACCGTCGTAGTTGCGGAACATGTGGTCCGCGACCGGACGCGTGAACGCGTACTGGGTGTCGGTGTCGATGTTCATCTTCACGACGCCGTTCTCCAGCGCGGTGCGGATCTCCTCCTCCGTGGAGCCGGAGCCGCCGTGGAAGACGAAGTCGAACGGGGAGCCCTTGCCGAACTTGGCGGCGACGCCCTCGTTCAGCTCCTTGAGCAGCTCGGGACGGAGCACGACGTTGCCCGGCTTGTACACGCCGTGCACATTGCCGAAGGACGCGGCGAGCAGGTAGCGGCCCTTCTCGCCCAGGCCGAGGGCCTCGGCGGTGCGGATCGCGTCGTCGACCGTGGTGTAGAGGGAGTCGTTGATCTCGTGGGTGACGCCGTCCTCCTCGCCACCGGTCGGGGTGATCTCCACCTCGAGGATGATCTTCGCGGCACGGGCCTGCTCCAGCAGCTCCTGCGCGATGGAGAGGTTGTCGGCGAGGGTCTCGGCCGAGCCGTCCCACATGTGCGACTGGAACAGCGGGTTCAGACCGGCCTCGACGCGCTTCTGGGAGAGCGCCAGCAGCGGACGTACGTACCCGTCGAGCTTGTCCTTGGGGCAGTGGTCGGTGTGCAGCGCGATGTTCACCGGGTACTTCTCGGCGACGATGTGCGCGAACTCGGCCAGGGCGACCGCGCCGGTCACCATGTCCTTGCTGTACTGACCGCCCAGGAACTCGGCGCCACCCGTGGAGATCTGGACGATGCCGTCGCTCTCCGCCTCAGCGAAACCGCGCAGGGCCGCGTGCAGGGTCTGGGTGGAGGTCACGTTGATGGCCGGGTAGGCGAACTTTCCTGCCTTCGCCCGGTCCAGCATCTCGTTGTAGACCTCGGGAGTTGCGATGGGCATGCGTCCGCTCCTTGTATCTGCGGGTTGACGTACTGCTGTGTCTAACGGCCCTGACCTAGACCTTGGGGTGCGACGTCATCGTCGGCCCCATCTTTCCAGACTTGGCCGGAAGGTCCAGGCCACCGTCCACGCCCTGGTCAGTACCCGGTCAGTCGAGGCCCAGCTCGTCCTTGGAGAAGGCGAAGAGGTACGGCACCCCGGCCCCCTCCTGGATCTTCTCGGCGGCGCCGGTCGCCCGGTCGACGATGGTGGCGACGGCGACGACCTCGGCCCCGGCCTCGCGCACGGCCTCGACGGCGGTCAGCGGGGAGCCGCCGGTGGTGGAGGTGTCCTCGACCACCAGCACGCGGCGGCCCGCGATGTCCGGGCCCTCGACACGGCGCTGCAGACCGTGCGCCTTGGCGGCCTTGCGCACGACGAAGGCGTCCAGGCGCTTCCCGCGCGCGGCGGCCGCGTGCAGCATGGCGGCGGCGACCGGGTCGGCGCCCATGGTGAGCCCGCCGACGGCGTCGAAGTCCAGCTCGGCGGTCAGGTCCAGCAGCACCTGACCGACCAGCGGGGCGGCCTCGCCGTCCAGGGTGATGCGGCGCAGGTCGACGTAGTAGTCGGCCTCCAGACCCGACGACAGGGTCACTTTGCCGTGCACCACGGCCTTGTCCTTGATCTGCTGAAGCAGCGCGCCACGCGTGTCCGTCATGGCGCCCAGCTTAGAGGCGGCGCCAGCTCCAGGTCGTGGCGGCCTCCAGCGGCTCCAGCGGCGTGACCAGGCGCGGCAGGGTGTTGAGCCCGTTGGGCGGGCCGGTCTGCGGCTCCACGCACACGGCCTCCCGCTGCTCGTCGTAGACGACGACCCACTCCTCGCGGCTGGTCACCTTCAGCTCCAGCTGCCCGGGCCAGGTCAGGGTCACGTCGACGCCGCCGGGCATGCCGAAGCAGTCGTCCCAGGGGCCGGGCCGCGGGTCGAGGCGGTTGCCGGTGGGCAGGTGGTCGTCGCCGCGCTCCTCCTGCCAGGCGGGGGCGAAGTCGACGGTGACGTCCTCGCCGCCGAGGTTCCGGTTGAACCAGGGGTGCCAGCCGATCTGCGCCGGGAAGGACGACTGGTACGTCTCGACGGACATGGTCAGCGTCAGCGCGTCCTCGGTGAGGGACACCATCTGGGTGACGAGGCCCGGGTGGGGCCAGGGGTCGGCCAGCTCGCAGGTGAGGACGGCCTCGGCCGTGCTCGTGCGGGCGGTCCGCCAGGCGCCGTCGCGGACGGTGCCGTGGATGGCGTTCGGCGGGGCGTTGAGGGGCATCTGCCGCACCTCGGCACCGTCCAGGAACCGTCCGTCCCGGATCCGTCCGCACCACGGCACCATCGGGAAGCACCCGAACCGCTCACCCTGGCGAAGCAGTTCGACGCCGCCGATCCGCAGCCCTCCGACCCGGCCGCCGTTGCCCGGCTGCACGGTCACCTCCGCGTCACCCGCGGTCAGCGTGATGTCTTCGTCACTCACGGGACGACCCTACTGCGGTGATCAAGAGGGCCTCACGGGATGCGGGGTGCTTCGGCCACGCCCACCCGGCGCGGTCGGCCGCCGAACGCTCAGCGGCGTCTGCGCAGGGCCCGGACCGCCACGACGGCCGACGCCAGTGCCAGCGCCGCCGCGGGGGCCGCCCAGCGCAGCGGGCCAGGGGGCGAGACGGTCTGCGGCGCGGGCACGGGGGCGTACCGGCCGCGCGGGGGCGCGTGGTCCACCTCCTCGGCGCTGCGTCCGATCATGGTCCGCCGGGCGTGCGCCGCCT
Organism: Streptomyces sp. NPDC043685; assembly: GCF_056436585.1. NCBI lineage: Bacteria > Bacillati > Actinomycetota > Actinomycetes > Kitasatosporales > Streptomycetaceae > Streptomyces > Streptomyces sp. NPDC043685. Next base: position 222,027 of record NZ_JBWKCH010000004.1, read on the forward strand.
CGGCGATGTCCTCGTCGTCCTCGTCGTCCGCCGCGTCCTCGTCGCCCGTGGGGCCGAGAGGGGAGGACGGGACCTCGGCGCCGAAGGCGGAGGAACGTCCGGGGGTGGAGGCCGGAGGCTCATCGGTGGAACCGGGGTCGGCGGGGGCCGGCGGTTCATTGGTGGAACCGGGGTCGGCGGAGGCCGGGGACTCCTCCGTGGAACCGGGGTCGGCAGGGGCCGGCGGTTGATTGGTGGAACCGGCGTCCGCGGAGGCCGGAGGTCCCTGCGTGGAACCGGCGCCCGGAGCCGCAGGCCCCTCCGCGGAACCGGCGTCGCCCGCAGCCGCAGACCCCTCCGTGGAACCGGCGTCGGCGGGGGGCTGCGTCCCGGTTCCCGTGTGGGGCCCGGCCGGAGGCCGCCGCGCCGCGTCGTCCTGGTCCGTGGCCGCCGCGGCCAGGTGCTCCGCGAAACGGTTCAGCAGCCGGGTGACCGCCCCCTCCACCGCGTCCGCCGGGAGGTCCTTGATCCGGCCGTCCGCGGAGGCGGTGCCGCCGTACACGACGGTGCAGCCGTCCTGCGCCGCCCGCAGCGCGATCCGCAGGGCGAGCTTGACCGAGCCGCTGCCGCGCGCCTCCTCGGCCTCGCCCTCGACGGCGTACACGTCGTCCCCGCGCCGGAGCACCCGTACGGCACCCCGGTAGGTGACGGAATGGCTGCCGACCCGGATCTTCAGCCGCCCGGCGACGGGCTCGGCGCCGGCGTCCTGCTGGAGCCCGGGAACAGCCCGGGCGACCCGCGCGGGGTCGTCCAGCACCTCTCTCAGCCGCTCCGCCGGAACCGGAACGAACACCTCGTGCTCCATGTCGACGGACTCTACCCAGCGGAGCCCGGAACGCACCCCCGCCTGCGGGATTCACGCCCGATCCACCCCCGCCAGGCGTATCCTCCCGGCCCACCCGTCCGGCCCGGCCGTTCAGTAGCGCGGATGCACCAGCGTCGACGCGGGCAGCCCCCCGATCCGCGTCGCCCGCGCAGCGCGCTCCCCCGCCGCCAGCGACGCCCGGGTGAGGACGCTCGGCCGGGGACCGTCCGGGTCGAGCCGCGGTCGCGGGTCCGTGCGCCCGGCCAGGACGAAACCCCAGTCCCGAGGCGCCAGGGAACGGTCGGCGGGGGTGCGGTCGGGACCGGCGAAACCGGTGCGGCGGCCGCCCGTGCCGTACGGGGCGGTGTCGAACCCGGCCGCGCGCAGCGTCGCCTCGACCGTCCAGTACACCCGGGGCGCGGCCGCGACCGGCCCGGCGTGCACCACGAGCCGTCCGCCGGGGGCGAGTGCGCGCCGGGCGAGGCCGTAGAACTCCTGCGAGTACAGCTTGGTGCTCGCCGTGATGCCCGGGTCCGGCAGGTCCGAGACGACGACGTCGTATCTCGCCCCGTGCCCCGCCCCCTTCGCCCCGCGCAGCCGGCCGAAGACGTCCTCGGTCGTCACCCGTACGCGCGGGTCGCCGAACGCGTGCCGGTTGAGGGCGGACAGGGCCGGGTCGGTGCGGGCCAGCCGGACCACCTCCGCGTCGAGTGCGACGACGTCGACCCGCTCCACTCCGGGGTGGCGCAGCACCTCGCGGGTGGCCAGGCCGTCGCCGCCGCCGAGGATCAGCACGCGTGCGTGCGGCCCGCTCATCGCGGGGTGGACGAGGGCCTCGTGGTAACGCCGTTCGTCGCGTTCGCTGACCCGCAGCCTGCCGTCGAGGAACAGGTCGAGGGGCCTGCCGTCCGTGCCGCCGGTGAGGACGATCTCCTGTACGTCGCTCTGGAGCGCCACGCGGATGTCCCCGCCGTACACCGCCTGCCGGGCGGCCTGTTCGAAGTCGTCGACGAGGACGGCCGCCGAGGCGAGGACCGCGAGGACGAGGGCGTTGCCGAGCAGCAGCAGCCACCGGGCGCGCCGGGTCAGGTCCCGGCGGAACAGGCCGAGCACCAGCGCACCGCCGACGACCGCGTTGACCGCGCCGGTGAGCAGCGCGCCGGTCAACTGCCCCAGGAACGGCAGGAGAAGGAAGGGGAAGGCGAGACCGCCGACGAGGGCTCCGACGTAGTCGGCGGCGAACAGGTCGGCGACCGCGCCCCCCGCGTCCTGGCGGCGGATCCGCTGGATCAGCTCCATCAGCAGCGGGACCTCGGCGCCGATGAGCAGGCCGGTGGCCAGGGAGAAGGCGACGAGCAGGCAGCGCGGCCCGCTGGCCCACACCCCGCCCCAGTCGCCGGTCCAGGCGAACACGGCGTACAGGGCCATCGCGCTGCACCCGCCGACGAGCGCGAGGATGGCCTCGACCGCGCCGAAGGCGGCCGCGGCGAGCCGGCGCAGCCGCTTCGCGGCGAGGGATCCGATGCCCATCGCGAAGACCATGACGGACAGCACGACGGATGCCTGGGTGACGGAGTCGCCCATCAAGTACGAGGCGAGCGCGACGAGTTCCAGTTCGTACACGAGTCCGCAGGCCGCACAGACGAACACGCCGGCGAGGACCAGGAACCGTCCGGTGCCGGGCCGGACGGGCAGTCGCGCCGGTCCGCCGGGGCCGCCCGGCGCGCTCCAGGACGGCGGGCAACCGGGCGGGGCGGGCGCTTGCGGCTCGATCACGCTGCGACGTTACGTCACGCCTCGACTGCGGTTCGTCACCCACACGTGTGGTGCTGGTTTACAGGGGCCGGGCGTCGGTGCGAGATGTGGTCGGCCGCCTGCGGTTCGGTCGGCCGTGCGGCCGTCGATCGCACGTCGGTCGGCCGCACGTCGGTCGACCACGCGACGGTCGGCCGCGCGACGGTCGGGTCAGAGGGCGAGGACGGTCGCCGGCACGCGCACGCCCACTCTCGTGCGGGTCGCCACCAACTGCCCCTCCTGCGGGTAGGCGTGCCAGGTCCGCCAGTGCACCTGCCCCTCGTGGTGCTGCGCCAGCAGGGCCGTGAAGGCGTGCGGGCTGCCGGGGAAGACACCGGCGAGACCGTGCGGATGGTCGGAGACGAGGGCCAGCAACTCCTGGGCGCGGCCCGCGAAGGAGCCCGGGGACAGCACCTCGACCCGGGCCGCGAACTCGTACTCCCAGTCGCCCACCCGCTTGGCGACACCGAGCGGCAGCGGTGTGCTGCTGCCCGCGATGCACGCCACCGTCTCCGAGCACACGCCCCGCTCCTCCTCCAGCAGGACCTGGTGGGACGCGCCGAGGAGCCGCAACTGCAGTTTGGTGCCCGCCAGTTCGAGGTCGAGGGTGGCCAGTGCGGGAAGCGGCTCACGCCCCAGGGCCCAGGCGAGATCGGTCGCGCGCGTGTCGGTATAGGAGGTGTTCAGCGTCGTGAGCATGGATCGGCTCCACAAGCACACAAGGAGAGGGAGATGGGTCCGCTGCGCCCCGGTCGCACCGGGGGATGCCGGCCCGTTTCAAACCGGTCGGCCGGTTTCAGGAAGGTGTCCGCAAGACGTCCGAGGGGCTGCGTGGTGAGGTAGAGGGAATCATGAACGGCGGCGTCGCCACAGCGTTTTTACCCAAGTACGTAGGGTTTCCATCCCTCAGAGGGCTCCACAGCTCACCTGTTCAACTACGGCGTGCGCCGGTGCCGGGGAGGCGTGCGCCGGTGCGCTGTGGCCCGCGCCCGGCGTCGTGACGGACCGGAGCCCGCGCTGCCGTCCGACCCCCTGACGGACGGTCGGCCGCGAACAGTTGCCGACGTCGCGTCCTCCCGCGCCGAGTTGTCCTACAGGCATGGGGCGTCACCAGGGCCCCGTCGAGGCCGTCCGACGGACATTCGATCGATGATCCGTCCGAGAAGCCCCGGACATGACAACGCGGGGCCCGCCCCAGGTGCGGACCCCGCGTTCGATGGCTGCGGCTTCCCGTCGTGAGGACAGCCGACTTCAGTCAGCTGCCTCCGCCGCCGCAGCCACCGCCGCCCCCGCAGGACGACCCGCCTCCGCAGGACGAGCCGCCACCGCAGGACGAGGAGGAGCCGCCGCAGGAGTGACCCCCGTGGTGCCCGCCGTGGTGTCCACCGCCGCCGGACGAACCGGAGGAGCCGGAGTCTCCCCCGCCGGCCCACCAGCTGTTGTGGCTGCTGCCGCCGCTCGACCCGGTGGACGCCCACGCCCCGCGCCGCGTCGTCCGTCCGGAAGAGCCCCTGCGGGCCTTGGAGACCAGCGCCCCCACCAGGACGACTCCGACCACCGCCAGGATGATGCCGACGATCATGGCGTCACCCTCCTTTCGTTCCCCCGAAGCGGCCCCCCGTGGGCGCCTCGCTCTTGCGTGAGGCGGTGATGCCCTCCCCGCTCACGGCCCAACACAGAGTTGAGGAACTCCAGAGCTTCGGCGCAGGATGGCCGGCATGACCTCCAGCGCGCGCCCCCTCCTCAACCGCCGGCTCGCCGAGTTCGGGACGACGATCTTCGCCGAGATGTCCGCCCTGGCGCTGAGCACCGGCGCCATCAACCTCGGGCAGGGCTTCCCCGACACCGACGGCCCGGAGGAGATCCGGGAGGCCGCCGTACGGGCCCTGCGGGACGGCCGCGGCAACCAGTACCCGCCGGGGCCCGGCGTCCCCGAGCTGCGCACCGCCGTCACCGCCCACCAGCGGCGCCGCTACGGCCTGGCCTACGACCCGGACACGGAGGTCCTGGTCACCGCAGGCGCCACGGAGGCCATCGCCGCCGCCCTGCTGGCCCTGGTGGAGCCCGGCGACGAGGTGATCGCCCTCGAGCCGTACTACGACTCCTACGCGGCGTGCATCGCGATGGCGGGCGGGCGCCGGGTGCCGGTCACGCTGCGCGCGGACGTCGAGGAGGGCCGCTTCCGTCTCGACCTGGACGAGCTGCGCGACGCCGTCACCGACCGCACCCGGCTGCTGCTGATCAACACCCCGCACAACCCGACCGGCACCGTCCTCACCCGTGAGGAGCTGGCCGCGATCGCCGAGCTGGCGGTGGAGCGGGACCTGCTGGTGGTGACGGACGAGGTGTACGAGCACCTGGTCTTCGACGACGCCGAGCACCTGCCGCTGGCGACGTTCCCGGGGATGCGCGAGCGCACGGTCACCATCTCCAGCAGCGGCAAGACCTTTTCCTTCACCGGCTGGAAGGTCGGCTGGATCACGGCGGCCCCGGAGCTGGTCACGGCCGTGCGCTCGGCGAAGCAGTACCTGACGTACGTCTCGGCGGGCCCCTTCCAGTACGCGATCGCCGAGGCGCTCGCCCTGCCGGACAGCTACTTCGCCTCCTTCCGCGAGGACATGCTGGCCAAGCGGGACCTGCTGTCGAAGGGCCTCGCGGAGGCGGGCTTCAAGGTGTTCCGGCCCGCGGGCACCTACTTCGTCACCACCGACATCCGCCCCCTCGGCGAGTCCGACGGTTTCGCCTTCTGCCGGGCGCTGCCGGAGCGCGCGGGCGTGGTCGCGATCCCGAACGCCGTCTTCTACGACCACCGTGAGGCGGGCGCGCCCTTCGTGCGGTTCGCCTTCTGCAAGCAGACCGGGGTGCTCCAGGAGGCCGTGAAGCGCCTGAAGTCGTGACTCGGGCCGCGGAGGGCCGCACCCGCAAGCGGCCGGAACCAGGAGCTGCGCCCGCATGATCGGATGACAGGTTCTTCAAAGGTTTTTCACGACCTCCTGCCTACGGTCGGGATGCCCGCCGCACCCGCGGTCGGGTCCGACAGGAGGCAGGAGAACCAATGAGGACGAACCGGGTGCTGATGGCCGTGGTGTCCGCGTCGGTCATGGCGATCACCCTCGTCGGCTGCGGCGGCGACGGCGACACCCCGAAGGTCCCCACGGCCGACGGCGGCAAGACGTCCGGCAAGACGTCCACGCCGGGCGGCGGCGACGACGTGGCCGCGTATGTGAGCGCCCAGCGCGAGTGGGTGAAGTGTCTGCGGGACAACGGCGTGGACGCCCCCGACCCCGACGCCAAGGGGCAGGTCGACTTCGGCGACACCGCGGCGCTGAAGAAGGACACGAAGTTCCTGAACGCCTCCGAGAAGTGCGCCACGCTCAAGGCGGCCGTCCCCGAGAGCCTCGAGAACGCGAGCCAGCCCAAGCTCACCCCCGAGCAGATCAAGGTCAAGCGCGACTACGCCGACTGCATGCAGAAGAACGGCGCCCCCGACTTCCCCGACCCCGGTCCCGACGGGACCGCGCAGGGCTCCGAGTGGGACCAGACGTCGGCGGGAGCCAAGCGTGCCACCCGTGTCTGCGCTCCGATCATCGGTGACCCGGTGGACCAGCCCGAGGGCAAGGGCTGACGATGACGGAGGCGGTCATGCAGACCGATCACGAGCGCGGGGCGGCTCCCGCGCCGCCGCCGCGCGGACGGCGCGGCCGGCGTACGGTCCTGGTGACCTCGGCTTTGGCCGTCGTGGCGGCGGTCGCCGTGGTCGGTGCGCTGGGCCTCGGCGGAGGCGACGCGCAGGACGGCTCCTCCGCCCCGCCCCGCTCACACTCCACCGTCCCGGTCACCCGGGCCACGCTGACCGAACGCACCACGGTGGACGGCCAGTTGGGCTACGGCACGGAGATACCGCTGCCGGTCAAGGCGACGGGCACCGTGACCTGGCTCCCCAGGGAGAGCGGGACGGTGAAGCGCGGCGGCACTCTGCTGCGCGTCGACGACCGGCCGGTGGTGCTGCTGTACGGGACGCTGCCGATGTACCGGGATCTGGGCCTGACCGCGGACACCCGGCAAGGCACCCGGCAGGGCACCCGGCAGGACGCCGGGACCGAGGGGGACGCCCGGGGCAAGGCCGACCAGGGCACGGCCGACCAGGGCGCCGCGGGCGCCGCCTCCGGCGCCCCGGCTCCCTCCGGATCGCCGACGCCGGGTGGTGCCGGGGTCGGAGGGACGGGGGGCACTCTGCGCGGGATGGACGTCCTGCAGTTCGAGAGCAATCTCGCCGCTCTCGGCTACACCGGCTTCACGGTCGACGAGGAGTTCACCGACCTCACCGCCCGCGCGGTCAAGCGCTGGCAGAAAGACCTCGGGCTTCCCCGGACCGGCACGGTCGGCGTCGGGGACGTCGTCTACTCCACCGGCACGGTGCGGATCGGCCACGCGGGTGTCCGGCTCGGCTCGGCGGTCACCGAGGACGTCCTCACCTACACCGGTACGTCTCGGAAGGTCGTCGTCAACGCTTCGGCGGCGGAGGACTCCTGGGCCGTGCGGGGTGCCGCCGTCACGATCGGGCTGCCCGACGGGAAATCGGTGAAGGGCGAGGTGGCCTCGGTGGGGAAGAAGGCGACCGCTCCCGAGGAGGGAGGCGGGGAGGGTGGATCCGGGACACCGACGGTTCCGGTGACCATCACCATCAAGGACCAGGAATCCGTGGGGAGGCTGGAGAGCGCGCCGGTCACCGTCGAGTACGTGGGGCGGGAACGGGCGGACGTCCTCACCGTCCCGGTCGCCGCGCTGGTCGCCCTTGCCGAGGGCGGCCACGGCCTGGAGACCGCGGACGGCCGGTTCGTCGCGGTGAAGACCGGACTCTTCGCGGACGGCCGGGTGGAAGTGAGCGGAAGCGCGGTTCGCGAGGGCATGAAGGTGAGGATCCCCGAGTGAGCGGAGCGTCGACGGTCGTGGAGTTCGACGCGGTCTCCAAGACGTATCCCGGTGGTGTGGCGGCGGTACGGGACGTGAGCTTAAGCATCGGGCGGGGCGAACTCGTCGCGGTCGTCGGCCCGTCGGGCTCGGGCAAGTCCAGCATGCTGAACCTCATGGGCAGCCTCGACCGGCCCTCCGCCGGGCGGGTGCTGGTCGACGGCCACGACGTGGCGAAGCTGACGGACCGTGAGGTGTCGGCGCTGCGGGCCACCCGGATCGGCTTCGTCTTCCAGCAGTTCCATCTGGCGGTGGGCGTCCCGGTCCTGGACTCGGTGGCCGACGGGCTGCTCTACGCCGGGGTGCCGCTGCGCCGCCGCCGGGCCAGGGCGGCGGTGGCACTGGAACGGGTCGGCCTCAGCCACCGCGTCCACCACCTCCCGCACCAGCTGTCCGGCGGCGAGCGCCAGCGGGTGGCGGTGGCCCGGGCGGTGATCGGCGAACCGGCCGTCCTGCTGGCGGACGAGCCGACCGGCAACCTGGACTCCGCTTCCGGGGAGGCCGTACTCGGTCTGCTGCGCGAGCTGCACGCCGCCGGGACCACGGTCGTGATCATCACCCACGACCGGGAGATCGCGGCCGGGCTGCCCCGCCGTATCGAGATGCGCGACGGCCGCGTGGTGGCGGACACCGCGACCGCGGACGCACCGGACGAGGCGGTCCGATGACCGACGGCACGACGAACGGCCTGCCCATGGACGACGCCCCACCCACCATGCCGTCCGGCACCCGCGGGGACACCGGACGTGACCGCGGACGGGCGAGCGGTGCCGTCGGTGGCACGGGCGGCCGGCTGCGGGCCGCCCGACTCGGTCCCCGGGACGTCGTACGGCTCGGTGGGACCGGGCTGCGGACTCGCCCCCTGCGGGTCTTCCTCTCCGCGCTCGGGATCGCGATCGGCGTCGCCGCCATGATCGCGGTGGTCGGGATCTCCGGCTCCGGCCGGTCGGAGGTGGACCGCCGGCTCGACGCGCTCGGCACCAATCTGCTGCGGGTCGCCCCCGGCGACACGCTCGACGGCACCGAGGCCAAGCTGCCCCACGAGGCCGTCGCGATGATCGGCCGCGTCCCGCCCGTGCAGCAGGTCGCCGCCACCGGCGCGACCGACGCACACGTCTACCGCAACGAGCACATCGCCATCGGACGCACCGGCTCCCTGGAGGTCCTCGCGGCCGACAGGCACCTGCTCCCGGCCGTCGGCGGCCACGTCCGCCGGGGCCGCTGGCTGGATTCCGCGACCGAGGAGTACCCGGCGGTCGTCCTCGGCTCCACGGCGGCGGGGCGGCTCGACGTGTACGCGCCGGGGACCCGGGTCTGGCTCGGCGGCCGCTGGTTCTCCCTCGTCGGCGTCCTCGATCCCATACCGCTCGCGCCGGAGCTCGACAGCGCGGCACTGGTCGGCTGGCCGGCGGCCCGGACGTACCTGCGCTTCGACGGCCATCCGTCGACGGTCTACGTCCGCGCCGAGGACAGCCAGGTCGCGGAGGTACGGGCCGTGCTGCCCGCCACGGCGTACCCGGAGAAACCGGGCCAGGTCCGCGTCTCCCGGCCCTCCGACGCGCTCGCCGCCCGCGAGGCCACCGAGTCGGCGCTGACCGGGCTGCTGCTCGGCCTCGGCGGCGTGGCCCTGCTCGTCGGTGGCGTGGGGGTCGGCAACACGATGGTCATCTCGGTCCTGGAGCGGCGCCCGGAGATCGGCCTGCGCCGGGCGCTGGGGGCGACCCGCGGCCAGATCCGGACCCAGTTCGTGACGGAGTCGCTGCTGCTGTCGCTCATCGGCGGCCTCGGCGGGACGGTGCTGGGGACCGTGATCACGGCGGCCTACGCCCTCAGCCGCGGCTGGCCGACGGTCGTCCCGGCCTGGGCGAGTGCGGCGGGGATCGGCTGCACCCTCGTCATCGGCATGATCGCGGGGCTGTATCCGGCGGTACGGGCGAGCCGGCTGTCGCCGACGGAGGCTCTGTCCGGCTCCTGAAGCCCGCCCGTCGCACGGGTCAGGGGCGGCCTCGACGAGACCGCCCCTGACGCACTATCGGTCCGGCCCGCTCGTCACTCCCGCATCACTCCTGCGGGAGTGCAGGCCGACGTACTAGAAGCCGCAGTACACGAGGCTTCCGCCGTCGCTCAGCAGGTCGTCGCGGACCCAGCCGGACGTACCGGTGGTGTCGTTGCGGAGGTACGTCCAGGTCTCACTGGTGTTGCCGATGCGCGTGTAACAGTGGTAATCGAGGCGGTGGGTGTTGTAGGCGATGCCATTGCTGGCACAGCTCGTGCTGGATCCGCTTCTCTCGTTGGCGCCGTTGGCCGTCCTGTTCCAGGCGCTGCTGTCCATGTCGGACGCGGTCCTGCCGCAGGACGCGGCCGCGGTGGCCGGGGTGGAGAGGGCGAGCGGGACGGCCATGGCCACCGCCGCCAGGGCGGGTACGACAGCCGCGATTCGACGCTTCACTTTTAACCCCCATGAATGCGTTCTCTGTCGGCACTGCTCCCCCAGGCCGTTGAATGACACCTGAGCGAAACAGCGACCACTGCATCAATCGGTGTGCGAGTGGCGTCAGTACGATCACAGCCCAAAAGACACTGAAGAAAGCATTCCGCCCTCAACCGTCCAGTAATTGCCCATGCGAGACCGAAAACACCGGAAGAGGAAATGCGCCATTCCACAGTCCTTACGTCCGGAAGCGCCCTCTTGACGAACATCCGAGTCCCGTGGAACACACACGTCCCGGCGGGTGGGCGGGGTGGCACGCGATGAGCTTCCGGCTCCGGGTACTCGGCCTGCTGATGCTGGTCGCGATGGCCGCCACCGCCGCCACCGCCTGGCTGACCCTGCGTCAGGCGAACCGCCAGGTCCGGGAGAGCGTCACCGCGGGACGGCAGGAGGTCTCCCGGATCACCGGCGACCTGCGCGCGTACGGGTTGGCGCACGGCACCTGGGAGGGCCTCTCACCGACGGTGAGGCGCCTGGCCGAGGACACCGGCCAGCGCATCCGGGTCGCCACCGAGAACGACGTCCTGCTCGCCGATTCCGACGCGCTCCAAGGCCGTGCCCCCCGCCCGGTGAGCGACCAGCCGCCCGTGCTGGTCGACCCGCGTCCCCTGGTGCGGATCCCCGCGGGACAGCCACCGCGGACCTCGATGAAGCTGACGGCGACCGCGATCGCCCAGTACCGGGCCGAAGCCGCGTACGCGGCCTGCCTGACCCGGGCGGGGGCCGAGGTGACGGCACGGCCGGACGACACCGGAGTGCCGCGGGCCGGCACGGAGCACCGGCCGGAACAGTGCGAGGAGCCGAAAGGCGAACCGGACCCGCAGACTCCGAAGGACCTCGCGGTGATCCGGGCATGCGAGTCGGAGCAGCAGTTCATCACCTGCCTGCAACGGGTGTTCAACGAGCGCGTGGGCTCCGCAGCCCCGCCACGCCTGGTGATCCGTCTCGGCGTCCGGGACGAGTCCCCGCCCACCCTGGCCGCGGCACCCACGATGGCCGTCGCGGGCGGCGTCGCCCTCGCCGCCGTGCTCGGCGCCCTGCTCCTGAGCCGGGCGGTGCTGCGCCCGGTCCGTGCCATGACCCTGGCCGCCGGGGGGCTGGGCGAGGGAGACCTGGGGCGCCGGGTCCCCGTCTCCGGCCGGGACGAGATCGCCCAACTCGGCCGCGCCTTCAACCGGATGGCCGAATCCATTCAGGCCGGCGAGCAACGCCAGCGCCGCCTCACCGGTGACATCGCCCATGAGCTGCGCACCCCGCTGGCCAATCTGCGCGGTTATCTGGAGGCCCTGCGGGACGGGGTCGTCGAGCCGACCCCCGAGCTGCTCGACTCCCTCCACGAGGAGGCACTGCTACAGCAGCGGATCGTCGACGACCTGCAGGATCTCGCGCTGGCCGAGGCCGGTGCGCTCACCTACCACCGGGTGCGCGTCGACCTGCGTGAGCTCCTCGAGGCCGCGAGCACCGCTCACCGAGCCCAGGCCGACGCGGCAGGTGTCGCGCTGCGGCTGGAGGCGCCGGGATCTGTGGACGTCATGGCCGACGCCGACCGGCTGCGCCAGGTCGTCGGCAATCTGGTCGGCAACGCGCTGCGGGCCACGGCGCCGGGCGGCACGGTGGCACTGGTCCTGGGACGGCACGGCGATGGTGCGTTGATGCAGGTGCGGGACACCGGAAGCGGGATTCCCGCCGAGGACCTGCCGCATCTCTTCGACCGCTTCTGGCGGGCGGACGCGGCACGGGGCCGCGCCACCGGGGGAAGCGGCCTGGGGCTGTCCATCGCCCGCCAGATCGTGACGGACCACGAGGGGACGATAGAGGTGGAGAGCGCCGTCGGCGTCGGCACGACCTTCACCGTCACCCTCCCCGTCGCCCGGCCGTCGCCGGCCGAGGCCGGCTGAACGGTCCCGTCAGGGGCCCGCGAGCGCTTGGGCCGGCGCCGAGCCTTCCACCAAGCGGTATCCCCGGCCGTACACGGTCTCCAGATGGCGCGGCCGGGCCGGGTCGTCCCCCAGCTTCCGGCGCAGGTTGCGCACATGGGCGTCCACCGTGCGCTCGAGTACGTCGCTGTCGAAGCCGAAGGCGCGCTCGATGATCTGGGCCCGGGTGAACACCCGCCCGGGCTCGCGGGCCAGAGCCTCCAGGATCGAGAACTCCTTGGAGGTCAGCACCACGGGACGGCCCGCCACCCGGACCTCGAATCGGGCGGTGTCCAGTTCGACCGCGCCGACCCGCAGCACCTCGCTCCCGGCCGCGCCGCCTTTCCTGGAGCGCCGCAGCAGCGCCCGTACCCTCGCGGTGAGTTCGCGGGGACTGTAGGGCTTGGTGAGGTAGTCGTCGGCCCCCAGATCGAGGCCGAGGAGCATGTCCTCCTCGGTGCTGCGGGCGGTCAGCAGCAGAATCGGCACCTCGAAGGCCTCGGCACGCAGGATGCGGCATACGTCGAGTCCGTCGACGAGCGGCAGCATCACATCGAGCACGATGAGATCCGGCCCCGTCGAACGCGCCCGTTCCAGCGCGGCCCGGCCGTCGGCCACGACCTGCACCGCGTTGCCTTCCCGTTCCAGATAGATCCGGATGAGACGAGATTGTTTTTCGTCGTCTTCGGCGACCAGAATGCGCGCGCTCAACGCTTCTCCTCAGGAGGCCCTGCACGATGCCAGCACCGTCAATACCAACGCGCCTCCGGAATTTCCTCCTCCGGAATTCCCTCCTCCGAAAATCCCCGGGAGGCCGCGCTCGCTGAACAGTACCGCGAGCCGGGCCGCGCTTCGGTGTGAGTGGTCCACGGGTACACACGCTCACCCCCGGCTCAGCCCGCCGCCCGCAGACGCTCCTCCGCGAGGCGGTCACGGCAGGTGCGGCAGTGTCCGGGCTGCGGGGCGCGGAAGGCTCGCTCGCAGCCGTCGCAGGTCTGGAAGGGCAGAACGGCCGGGCGTTCGACGGTCGGGGGCGACGGGAGCGGAGGCGGCGCCGGCAGCGGCGTTTCCCTGAGCCGGAAGGCCAGGACGCTTGCCGGCCGGGCCCGGAAGCGGTCGGGGAGCCGTACGGTCAGCAGCTCGGTGATCTCCCGCGGCCCGACTCCGGCCGCCAGCCACTCGGTGACGGCCGGTGCCAGGCGGGCGGCCTCCTGCGCCGAGAGGACGAGGCGGGGGTCGACCCGGCGGAGGGAGGCCAGTACGGCGACGGCCTCGGGGGCCGCGTCGGCGAGGGCCGGTGCCGGGCCGCCGGGCTCCTCAGGGGCGGGAGCGGGCGTCGCGGTCCGTCGGGTCTCCGGGACGGTGGGCTGCTTCCGTGGCCGCGGCTTCGGCGGCTCGGGCGGGTCCGGTGGGCCGTCGCCGCCGGGCACGTCGTAGAAGTACGTCCGGGTGCGGACCTGCCCGGTGGGCGTGCGTTCGCGGCGGCGCTCCAGGTATCCGGCCGATTCGAGTTCCCTGAGTGCTCGCGAGATGAGGATCTCGCCCTCGCTGAAGTGCTCGCACAGGGCGGTGATGGTCACCGGGGAGCCGTCGGGCAGGGAGGCGATGTACGCCGCGACGCCGATCGTGACCGCGCTGCCGCGCCGCTGGGCGAGGGCGTTGGAGATCACCGTGAAGTCGGCGGTGAGGCGGGTGCGTACGTGGATCACGCCGGAAGCCGGAGCTCCGGCGTCGGCGCGCAGGCGCGCGTTAGACTGCGGGTCAGCCATCGGGAAGGTACTGCTTCCTGATCGGTCAGGCCCTCGATCGGGATGCCAGTCCCGGCCGGGGGCCGTATCTGTTTGCGGTTGTCGCGGCGAACGTAACGGCCCGTTACCCGCCCCTGCAAGCCGGTCACTCGGACGGGTGACGCCCGCCTTCCGGCGCGGGGAGGGTGGGTGGGCGGGTGGTTCTGTCCCTGGTTCTTTCAGGAGGTCAGTGGCCTGCCGGACCCTCGCGGACAAGGGCCCGGTGAGTCCGGAGGCCGCCTCGGGAACGGTGGGGCCGGGCCCTCAACTCGGCTGTGAAGGCGGCCCGGGAGGCGACGTCGAAGCGCAGCGCTCGGGTTGATCGGGGTAGATCAACCGCGCGCCGCCGCCGATCACCGGGAAGCAGCTCAGCAACAGGGCGAAGCGCGCGAACCTCGCACCGCCCTCCCAGTCGGCTGGAGGCCCCAGGACCAGCCAGAACGCGAGACCCACCCCCGCGATCACCACCGCTACGCCCAGTAACCGGCGCACCTCTTGCTCCCTTGTGTGCGATCTTCAGTCAGCGGTTCACTCTATTCATCGGAGACAGCGGCGCAGGGCTGGGCCCAGCGCGCGAAAAGGCAAACGGCGCGTGCAGCGCGTACCTGTTCGTACGCACCGACGCGCCGCAAAGGGCCGGGCGGGAGGCCTACTCGTCGTCCTCGGGCTTCTCCGCCTCGTTGATCTCCTCTTCGAGGCCGAGCTGCTCGACGAGCCACTTGTCGAACTCGATCGCGGCGCGCACCCAGCTGACCGTCGAGGAGACGAAGTGCTCCAGGCTGACGCCCATGCCGATCAGCATCTGGGCCTCGCCGATCAGGCGGACCGTGCCGTCGTCGTGGGTGTGGCTGTAGACCTTGGGCCACAGGGTGCGGCGGTTCCAGTCGTCGATCGACTCGAGGAGCTGCGGCTTGGCCTCGATCTCGTGGGGCCGGTCGTAGAACGTCCGCACGGAGAAGACCTGCTGGTCTCCCTCTCCTCGGAACATGAAGTAGGTGCGGAACTGCTCCCACGGCGCCGCGAGGTCTCCCTCGTCGTCGACGACGTACTTGAGCTCCATCTGGTCGAGGAGCTGCTTCACGAGGTCCTGATCCGGGACGACGGGGCCGGCCGGTCCGCCGGGCTGCGGCTCGGGCTGGCCCCCGAAGTTCGGAATCGAGGACGGGTCGATGGTCACCGTGAATTTCCCTTCGTACGGATTCCGCCATCCTCCCCCATGCGGGGAGGGGGGTGGCAAGCCCCGACTACCCCGCTAAGCCCATGGCTGACACGATCCGGTCAACCGCGACCCGCGGGGGCCTTCTCACCCGGGCCCGACCCCGGTGCCGAGCAGGCCCACCGGGTGAGGCTCGGGGCGGTCGAGCGCGGGTGATCAGTCGCGGCGGATCAGTTCCGGGTCGATGCGCCGCCCTACGAGCGGGAGTGCGCCGAGGGCGGACACGGCCGCCACGCCCGCCGCCGCGAGCGCGAGCACCGGGACGCCGGCGAAGTCCCAGTAGATCTCGCTGCCCCCGGTGATCAGATAGCAGGACTCGGCGAGCTTGCCCGTCAGGAGCGCCAGTGCGAGCCCGATGCTCAGGGGGAGCACGACCTGTACGCACTGCACGGCTCGCATCGTCCTCGCCCGCGCTCCGACCAGCGTGATGGCGGTGACCTGCGGGCGCCGCTCGACGGCCCGGTCGGTCGCCGAGACGACGAAGGCCGCGGTCCCGATCACCAGACCCATGATCATGCCGACGGCGAGCAGGGTCTCGAGGACGGCGATCTGCTGGAGGCCCTCCACGTTCACGCCGACGGGTTCGACGGCGGTGGTCGGGGCGACGGCGGCGATACCGTCAAGGACCCTGCGGACCTCGTCGTGGTCGGAGCTGCTGGTGAGGACGTACCGCGCCCCCTCCGGTCGGGCCGTGGCGGGCAGTGCCGACGGCGGAATGAGCACATCCGCTCCGTGGACCGCCGACGGGTCGTACGCGCGGTAGGCGATCTGGTCGCGCGGGAGTGTGATGTCCAGGCTCTTGCCGCGACCGCCTTCCGGTATGCGGAAGGTAAGGACGTCGCCCGGGCGCGCGCCCTGACCGGTGCCCGCGTTCGGGTCACTGAGCCGCATCACCTTGCCGTCCACGCAGCCCTCCACATGCCGTACCAGCCTGGTCAGCTGGTCGCAGGTGGCGACGACGGCGCTGGCCCAGGGCTGGTCGGCGGAACCATCGGGGTCGGTCGAGGACTCCATCGTCACGGCGTGCGCGCGTACCCCCGGTACACCGGCGATTTCATGCTGCTGTCGCGGGGTGAGCGAGGACAGGGGGATCGAGTAGTCCTGCACAGGAGCGGACGGCCGGGTGACCTGCTCCAGCTGGATGAGGACGCCCTGGGCGAGGGAGGCGGAGAAGACGAGCAGCACGAGGCCGGTGACGACCCGCATGGTGCTGCCCGGCTCGACCTCGTTGCGGCGCATCGCCAGGTTGAGGGTGAGGGACTGGGTGGTTCGCGCGAGCCGGCGGGCCAGGACGTAGGAGATCAGAGGCAGCGTCAGCACCAGCCCCAGGCCCGTCAGGAGAATGCCCGCCGGCATCAGCAACGCGTTGAGGCCGAGGCTGTCGGCGGGGTGGTCGGTGAAGCCGGTGGCGCAGTAGCCGACCACGATGCCGAGGCCGGTCACCAGGAGCAGGCCGCCCCATTTGGTCGGGTGCTTGGGGGCGGCGGTGCGGCGTACCGCCAGTGGATTGGCGGCGGCATCGCGTGCGCTGGCCCGGCCGACGAACCAGGCGAGGAGCGGGCAGCCGATCAGGCAGACGGCGATGGTCGTCGCGGACAGCGCGCCATCGGCCGGGTACCACCTCAGGCTCGGCAGCCCGGTCCGGGTCATCACTTGGTTGAGGACCCAGTATTCGCCGAGGCCGAGCACCGCGCCGAGCAGGGCCGCGACAACGGTTTCGGCGGCGTTGACCCGCTGGGTGCCCTTGGTGCTCAGGCCCAGCAGACGCAGGGAGGCGAGGCGGCGGTTCCGGCTGGCGGCGGAGAGCCGGGCGCAGACGGAGAGGAAGATGCCGAGGGGGAGCAGGACCAGAGATCCCAGGGCGAAGCGGATGTAGGTCAGGGTCGAGGGTTCGACGGCGGGAAAGGGGGCGTAGCTGTACCCCCAGCCCTTCAGGGCGCGTCCCTCGTCGGCGATCTTGTCGCGTGTCGTGCCGATGTAGGCGAACAGCTCGTCGGGGTGGGCGAGCCCCGTCGCGCCGATCAGACCGCTCTCGTGTCCGGGCAGGAGCCCCTTGACCGCGGGCTGGTCACGCAGCAGGTCGTGTACGCGGGGGGAGACGAACACCTCGCCAGGACCCGGGAGTTCCTTCAGCCCGGGCGGGACCTCATCTGCGTGGCCGGGCCCCTTGGCGATGAACACCCGGGTGAACGCCTTGGAGCCGTAGGGGTCGGTGCGCTGGAGGAGCAGGGTGGAGTCCGCGGGCCGCGCCGAGGTGGTCTGCGGCTGTCGTGCGGCGGCCCGGCCGTCGTGGGCGTCGAGGATCTGCGGGATGGTGAGGACGAGGGCGAGGCAGCACACCCCGAGGGAACCGCCGGCCGCCATGAGGAAGAAACGCACGCGGTTGCCACGGCCGGCACCGAACAGCAGGCGCAGACCGAGCAGGAACTCCCTCACGCCGCCTCCCGGGGCGTGAGGACTCCGTCGGACATCGTGTAGAGGCTGTCGGCCTGCGCGGCGACGGCGGGGTCATGGGTGACCAGGATGACGGCGGTGCCCTGCGAGCGTGCCAGGCCGAGGAACTCCTTCAGTACGGCGGATGCGTTGGCACTGTCCAGGGACCCGGTCGGCTCGTCCGCGAAGACGACGGCCGGGCGGTGGACCAGGGCCCGTGCGACGGCGACGCGCTGGCTCTGGCCGCCCGACACCTGCGACGGGCGGCGCTCCCGCAGTTCTCCGAGTCCCAGCCGGGTGAGAACCTCGCCGGCGGCCTCGAGCGCGGGCCGCTTGCGCTGCCCGGCCAGGCGCAGGGGCAGGGCGGTGTTCTCCTCGATGGTCAGCTCGGGGAGCAGTTCGCCGTACTGGAAGACGAAACCGAAGCGTTCGCGGCGCAGCGCACTGATCTCGTCGTCGCTGAGATCGCCGAGGGTCTTTCCTTCGAACCGCACCTGTCCGCGCGCGGGGGGCAGCACTCCCGCGAGGCAGTACAGCAGCGAGGACTTCCCCGAACCGCTCTGCCCGGTGATGGCCGCGACCTCCCCTCGGGAGATCGAGAGGTGGGCGTCGCTGACAGCCAGTTGCTTGCCGTAACGAAGGTCGACACCCTCGGCCGAGAGAACTTCTGACGTACTGATGGCTTCCCCCAACGAAGCGACCGGGCCCAGGGGGTCGACCTGGGCCCGGTATGTGGCGGTGTGCTTTCGCTTACCGCTGGTAGTGCTTGGTGGTCGAGCAGTTGTCCGGGTTGAACGAACCCTTGTCACGGCAGACACGGATGTACGCGTCGTCGGTGTAGCGCTGCGCGGGCGCCCAGTTGGAGGCCCCGACCGGAACGGTCTTCTTCTGCTTGCCGTCGTAGCGGTTCCAGTCGTAGCCCTCGACCTTCACCTGCACGTACACGTTGTGGTCGTCGCCGTGGTCGGCGTCCTGAAGCTGGCCCTTCCACTCGAAGGCGCCGTGATTCTCGCCCGCGGGGTGCCACTTGTACTGGCCGTGGTGGAACTTCGCACCGCCGGTCGAGAGCGTCGGAATGTCATGCCACGAGGCGGCGAATGCCGTGCCTGCCCCCATGGCGAACAGGCCGGCCGCGAGGGCGCCTACTGCCAACTTACGCACAATTTCTCCCGTTTTTTGTTCTGTTGTGTGGCTCTGCTGGTCAGGGCAGAGCAGCGGTGAAAGTTACCAGCAGGTAAGGGAGAGGAGGCGCCGGCATGTTCGATCTTGTCCTGTCTGTCCGGCCTTTCGAGGGGCACCCTTTGCGGAAGCTTTACCTCTTTGACGAGGTCAGGGCCGCGCCAGTCGAACGGGCCGACCAGGGGTTCCGTGACGGAGCCGCCGGCATCGAGGGCGTGGAATCAGAGGGTGGAACACGAGAACGCCGAGACCGCGCTGGTGCGCTTCTCGGCGTTCACGATGTGACGTTCTACAGCGTCTTGCCCGTGGCCGGGCCCACCAGGAGGCCGTCCTCGAAGCGGTCCACCCGGACCGTGTCGCCGTCCTTGATCTCCCCGGAGAGGATCTCCTTGGCGAGCCGGTCGCCGATGGCGGACTGGACGAGGCGCCGCAGCGGACGGGCGCCGTACGCCGGGTCCATGCCCTCCTCCGCGAGCCAGGCCAGCGCCGCGGGCGTGATGTCGAGCGTGAGACGCCGCTCGGCGAGCCGCTTGGCCAGGCGCTCCAGCTGGAGCTTCGCGATGCGCTCCAGCTCGGGCTTGGTCAGCGCGGAGAAGACGACCAGGTCGTCCAGGCGGTTGAGGAACTCCGGCTTGAAGGAGGTCCGCACCACTTCCAGGACCTGTTCCTTCTTCTCCTCCTCACTGGTGAGCGGGTCGACGAGGAACTGGCTGCCGAGGTTCGACGTCAGGACGAGGATGGTGTTGCGGAAGTCGACCGTGCGGCCCTGGCCGTCCGTCAGCCGGCCGTCGTCGAGCACCTGGAGCAGGATGTCGAAGACCTCGGGGTGCGCCTTCTCCACCTCGTCCAGCAGGACGACGGAGTACGGACGGCGCCGCACGGCCTCGGTGAGCTGGCCGCCCTCCTCGTAGCCGACGTATCCGGGCGGGGCGCCGACCAGCCGGGCCACGCTGTGCTTCTCGCTGTACTCCGACATGTCGATGCGGACCATCGCCCGCTCGTCGTCGAAGAGGAAGTCGGCGAGGGCCTTGGCCAGTTCGGTCTTGCCGACGCCGGTCGGGCCGAGGAAGAGGAAGGAGCCGGTGGGCCGGTCGGGGTCGGAGATCCCGGCGCGGCTGCGGCGTACGGCGTCGGACACCGCGCGCACGGCCTCGGTCTGGCCGATGAGCCGCTTGCCGATCTCGTCCTCCATGCGCAGCAGCTTCTGCGTCTCGCCCTCCAGCAGCCGCCCGGCGGGGATGCCGGTCCAGGAGGCGACGACGTCGGCGATGTCGTCGGCGCCGACCTCCTCCTTGACCATGGTGTCCTTGGCGACCTCTTCCTCGGCCTCGGAGGCGGCCTCCAACTCCTTCTCCAGGGCGGGGATCTCGCCGTAGAGCAGCTTGGAGGCGGTGTCGAAGTCGCCGTCGCGCTGGGCGCGTTCGGCCTGGCCGCGCACGTCGTCGAGGCGTTCCTTCAGCTCACCGACGCGGTTGAGGGACTGCTTCTCCTTCTCCCAGCGGGCGGTCAGGCCGCGCAGCTCCTCCTCCTTGTCGGCGAGGTCGCGGCGCAGTTTCTCCAGCCGCTCGCGGGAGGCCGCGTCGGTCTCCTTGCCGATCGCCAGCTCCTCCATCTTCAGCCGGTCGACGGCGCGCTGGAGTTCGTCGATCTCGACGGGCGAGGAGTCGATCTCCATGCGCAGCCGGGAGGCGGCCTCGTCGACGAGGTCGATGGCCTTGTCGGGCAGGAAGCGGGAGGTGATGTACCGGTCGGAGAGCGAGGCGGCGGCGACGAGCGCGCGGTCCGCGATCTGCACCTTGTGGTGGGCCTCGTAGCGGCCCTTCAGCCCGCGCAGGATCGCGATCGAGTCCTCGACGGTCGGCTCGGCGACCAGCACCTGCTGGAAGCGCCGCTCCAGGGCGGGGTCCTTCTCGATCCGCTCGCGGTACTCGTCGAGGGTCGTGGCACCCACCATGCGCAGCTCACCGCGCGCGAGCATGGGCTTGAGCATGTTCCCGGCGTCCATGGCGGAGTCGCCGCCGGCACCGGCGCCCACGACGGTGTGCAGCTCGTCGATGAAGGTGATGATCTGCCCGTCGGAGTCCTTGATCTCGGCGAGGACGGTCTTCAGCCGCTCCTCGAACTCGCCCCGGTACTTGGCGCCGGCGACCATCGCGCCCAGGTCGAGCGCGACGAGCCGCTTGTCCTTCAGCGACTCGGGCACGTCGCCCTTGACGATCCGCTGGGCGAGCCCCTCGACGACGGCGGTCTTGCCGACACCGGGCTCGCCGATCAGCACCGGGTTGTTCTTGGTGCGCCGCGACAGCACCTGCACGACGCGCCGGATCTCCTGGTCGCGTCCGATGACCGGGTCGAGCTTCCCCTCGCGCGCGGCGGCGGTGAAGTCGGTCCCGAACTTCTCCAGGGCCTTGTACTGGCCCTCGGGGTCGGCTGTGGTCACGCGTCGCTGCCCTCGCGTCCTCTGGAAAGCGGCCTGGAGCTTCTTGGCGTCGGCCCCCTGCTGCGCCAGCACCTCGCCGGCCGCTCCGCCCTTCGCGGCGATGCCGATGAGCAGGTGCTCCGTGGAGAGGTACTCGTCGCCGAGGTCCTTGGCGCGGGCCTGCGCGTCGGCGACGACGGCGAGCATCTCACGGTTGGGCTGGGGCGGCGCGACCGTGGACCCGGTCACGCTCGGCAGCCCGGCGAGGACGCGCTCGGCTCCGGCGCGCACGGCGGCCTGGTCGGCGTCGACCGCGGCGAGCAGGTCGGTGATGTTCTCGTTGTCCTGTCCCTGGAGCAGCGCGAGCAGCAGGTGGGCCGGGGTGAGGTCGGCGTGCCCCTCGGTCACGGCCCGGTTGCTGGCAGCGTTGATCGCGTCCCGGCTCCGGTTGGTCAGCTCGGCGTCCACGTTCGCGTTCTCCTCCTTGCACTGACCCGAACGGCTTGCACAAAGTTGAGTCTAGTGCACTCAAGGACGGTTGGGGGAGGGCCGGAGGGTCTAAGTTCCGGGGCATGGCGACCAAGTACTCCGTGGACCCGGGCGCTCCGGACCCGTCGTTTCTCAGCTTCTGGCGGGAGCGGCGCCTGTGCACCCTGACGACTCCCCGCCCGGACGGCACACCCCACCTGGTACCCGTCGGGGTCACCTACGATCCCGAGGCCCGTCTGGCCCGGGTGATCACCAACAGGGCGAGCGCCAAGGTGCGGTACGTGCGGGCGGCCGGGGAACAGGGGGCGCCCGTCGCCGTCTGCCAGCTGGAGGGCCGCCGCTGGGCGACGCTGGAGGGCCGGGCCTTCGTCCACGAGGAACCCGAGCGGGTGGCCGAGGCGGAGCGGCGCTACGCCGAGCGCTACGGCAGGACGCCGTCACCGAACCCGGCGCGGGTGGTGATCGAGATCCGGCTGACGCGGGCGATGGGGCGAGGTTGAACGAAGTGAATATCCACACCGGAGATCGACAGGATCCGGCCACCGCCGGACGGGGCCGATACCGGTACATGTCCCGGAAAACTGCAGCGGCGTCACCGTGTTCAGGTCACGGTGACGCCGCTGCGGGGGGAAGCACCTGAGCGATCTGTTACGACGGGGGAATCGCGTCAGGCACTGCGGGGGGTGGCAGAGATGGTCCTCGGGGCAGGGGAGTCGGCCTCCACCTGCTGATGGTCCCGTTGGTCCAGGTTCACAAAGATCATTCCGTACCGCACGGCACATCGCACTGGCTGCGGCGCCCCCCGAGGCCGCCGCAGACACCGGTAAGCCCGTACGTCCTCGTCATCGTCCCGCGTGACGACCACCGGCTCACCGAACACGGTCACCATCAACGAGTCACCGCTGTGGGGGATGGCGGTGACCAGGTCGATGAAGTGCCAGCCGGAGCGGTAGGCGGTGGCCATTTCACGACGGAAGGAGCGGTCGTCGGGTGGAGTGGTCACGGTCAGCTCCCGGATCCGGCTGCCCCGGGGCTCGGCCAGCTGCTGTTCTCCGCTCCGTGTTCGCTGTTCACGGCTACGGACGGCCAGCTGCTGTTCGCCCGAACATCGTCCTTCACATCGGAGAAGCCGCTCAGCGCACCGAGGGCTACAACGGCGGAGAAGGCGGCGACAAGCACCGAGCGAAGCATTCTGTTACGCATAGTCGGCTTCGTCCTCACTTGAAGGTCCCCTTTTCCCCCGTCGCATACGACGATGGCTCATTCGGGCACGTCATGGCCACACAATCGATGCATCATGTTCCTGCATGTTCAGGACCCTGGGGGGTGGAGATTTGACATCAAATCGGACTAAGGAGACACATCCCCATGCGATGACCCACTGGTGCGACGAGGGCGGCCGTCTGTATGCCGCCGCACTGCGCGCCGGACGCATCGCACGCGAGGACGTGGAGTCCGCTCCGTGCCTGATGGAGTTCGCCCTGCTCCACCCCGACCCGGACGATCCGAGCTGGCTGCGGCCGGTGCCCCCCGCGGTCGCCCTGTCCCGGCAGCTCAACCCGCTGGAGCAGGAGATAGCCGATCGCCGGCGCCTGGCGACCGGCCTCGCCGAGACCTTCGAGCCCTTCATGGCCCTGGGTACCCAGTTGGCCGCGACCAGTGACGCCATCACTGTGCTGGAAGGCGGCGAACGAATCAACGCCGCACTCAATATGGCGACTTTGCAGTGCCAGAAAGAGATGCTCACCGTCCAGCCCACCGACCGGATGTCCGAGCGCAGCCTCTTGCTCGGCCTGGAGCGTGACCGGCCGCTGATCGAACGCGGTGTGCGCATCCGCACCCTGTACCAGCACACAGCCCGCTACAACCCCGAACAACTGGCCTACGCCGCCCAGCTCTCCAACGGCAAGGCCGAATACCGCACCATCGACGAACTCGTCGAGCGCCTGATCATCTGCGACGAGTCCGTCGCCTTCATCCCCGCCCGCGACGATCAGCAGGTCGCCCTGGAACTGCGCCACCCCGGTCTGGTCCGCTACCTCATCAAGCTGTTCGAGTACCTGTGGGACCGGTCGGTGCCGCTCAGCACGGGCACCCCGTACGAGACCGCCCGCGACGGCATCACGGAGATCCAGTACTCCATAGCCAAGCTTCTGGTCGAGGGACACGTCGACGAAGCCATCGCCAGGCGCCTCGGCATGAACGTGCGCACCTGCCGGGCCCACATAGCCAAGCTCGCGTCCGCCCTGGGCAGCGGCAGCCGTGCCCAACTGGGTTATCTCATCGCCCAGTCCGGCATCCTGAAGCAGGACGACGAAGGAGCGGTCGGCTGACTTCGCGGGCGCACCGGGAGCACGACGTCGACGAGCTGTGCCCCGCGGCGACGGAACTGTACGCCCGGGCCCGGCTGGGCTTCCTCATCGCACGCTCGGGGATTCTTGACCAGGACCACTGAGCGCGGAGCGCTGCGGGCCGTCCAGACCCGCCTGGGCGATGCGCACGCCCAACTGCGTACGGCTGGCCGCCCCCAGCGTCTCCGAGAGCCGCGCGATGTGCGCCCGGCACGTCCGCACGCTGATGCCCAGCCGTTCCGCGATGACGGCGTCCTGGTGTCCCTCCGCCAGCAGCGCCGCGATCGACTGCTCCCGGTGGGAGATCCCCTCGATGCCCGTGTCGGGGAGCGGGGCCGTGAGGGGGATGGCGAGGCGCCACAGCCGTTCGAAGATCGTGACGAGGTACTCGACGAGCGCGGGGTGCCGTAGCTCAAGGGCCATCGTGCGGTCGGAGTTGGCGGGGATGAACGCCACCGTCCGGTCGAAGAGGATCAGCCGGTCGATCACCTCGTCCAGCGTGCGCGCCTCCACCGCGTCGCCCATCAGCTCCAGATAGGTCAGCAACCCCTGCCCGTGCCGGGCGACATGGGTGTACAGGTCCCTCATCCGCACGCCCCTGCCCCGCAGCGCCAGCGCCCGGTGCAGGCCCTCCGAGAGCTCCGCCTCGCGGCGGATGCCGCCGGGCTGGACCGTGAGCACCTCGGCCGTGCAGGCCCGGGTCGCCTCGTCCATCGCGGCCTGGATGCGGGCGAGTCCGTCCAGCACCCGGATCGCCGGACCCTCCGACGCCGCGGCGGCCGGCCGCACCTGACGGCCCAGCCCGGCGTACCACTCGACGGCCGTGACGGCCGAGCCAAGCCGCCGCTGGCTCGCGCTCACCTCGTCGTACATCCCGCGCAGCAGCCGGGTCATGACCTCCTGCGGGGAGGTCGGCACCAGCCAGTCCATGTCGTCGGGGTCCGGGTGCAGCAGGGCGAGTTCCAGCAGGCAGGGCACCGGTTCCGCGTCCCGGCGCGGCACCCGGCCGCGCCGTACGGCCCGGGAGTACACGCGGTCCCCGGCGTCGCACAGTCGGTCGGCACCGTGGGGATGCTCATCCGCCCCGTGCCCGGCCATCGCCCATCCCACCCCCGGTTTCCGCCGTCTTTCCGCAGCGCAACTATGCGCGGACGGGCCGTGGTCCGCAACACGGCTCGACCACAACCGAACCGCTTTTCGGCCCACTTGGGACCGGTATGTGCGGGGCGCCGCGGGGCCGGTGGCCGCACGCCGGGTGGTGTGCGTGCAGCGTTGCGCGACCGGCCGGTCAGTCGTGCGGGGCGTGACCGGAGCCGTCGGTGGCGAAGGCGCACCAGCCCGCCGCGAGCAGGGCGGCGGCGGACCGTGCCAGGGGCGTGCCGTCCCGCCCCAGGGCCCGCAGGGCGCTCAGCACCGCGGCCAGCCCGGGCCGGTCGTGCCGCTGGGCACACACCACCAACAGCGCGTGTCCGGCGGTGGACCAGGCCGTCCGCTCCTGGTCGGTCGCCCGGGCCGCCGCGGCGCGGACGGTCGCGGACCAGCGGCGGATCTCGTCCGCGTCGGGGGCCGCGTCCGGGGACGTGGCGGCGAAGGGTGCGGTGTGCGGCGGCGTCGCGCGGGCGGGCTCCGGCCGGCGGGCCACGCGGCCCTGCCCGGAGCGGGAGTTCAGGCGGACCGCCGCGGCCAGCCCTGCGGCCAGCGTGGTGTGGTAGCAGGTGCCGAAGAGGTAGGCGTCCGCCTTCTCGCCCGTCAGGCCGTGCAGTCGCTCCGGCCGGTGCACCGGTCCGGGCACCGCTCCGTCGGGTCGCTGGGCACGGGCCAGCGTGTCCCAGCCTCGCGTCACGGGATCCCCGTCCGGCCCGTCCCCGTCCCGCGGTCCCGCCGGGCACAGCAGGTCCGCGCACAGCAGCAGTTCCGCGACGAGGTCGAGGTGACCGCGCGTCAGGACGACGTCGAGCAGCAGGAGCACGGTCTCCAGCAGAAGGCCGGGGTCCGGCTCGGCGGCCGGCAGGGGACGCGCGCCGAAGTCCGTTGCGTAGAACAGCGCGTGGGTGAAGGCGTAGGTCTCGCTGTCGTCGAGGAAGAGCGGATCCGGCCCGAGGGCGGGCAGGCTCTGCCCGTAGAGCGTGCCGGCGTCGGGCAGCCCGGGCGGGGCCGCGATCCCCGCGCGGTCGAGGAAGAAGCGCAGCTCGAGCCGGTTGAGGACGGGCTTGTGGGGCCGGGTGTGCCCGCCGGCGCCGACGGCGAGCAGGGCCAGGCACTCCTCGCGCAGCGCGGGCCGGGGGCGGCCCAGAATCCCGAGCAGCGCGACCAGGTTGAGGTGGTAGGGGAAGTACGCGTCGGCGCGGCGCAGCCCCGTCGCGAAGCCGGGGTCGTCGACGACGCGCTCGGCCAGCGCGAGCGCGCCCTCACGCAGGGCCGCGGGAACACGCACGCGCGTCGGGGCGGCCCGGTCCAGCAGGCGCAGGAGACCGAGCAGTTCGAGAAGCGGTCCGGGCCGGAACGGCCGCCGCGGCAGCATCCGCTCCCACTGGTCGGGGTCGAACCAGGCGAGATGCTCCTCCAGCCACCGGATCACGCCCGACAGCAGGGCTGCGGCCGGGTCGCCGGGGACGGCCGCACCCGGAGCGCGGGAGCGGGTGTCCGACGCGCTCACCGGCCGCTCCGCAGCCGCAGCAGCGTCAGGGCCAGGGCCAGGACGGCGCACAGCGCGGCGAGGTCCGCCTGCCAGGGGTGGAGGCCCGCGCCCCCGAGCAGACACTGCCGGGCCAGGTCCACCGCGTACGTCATCGGGTTCAGGTGCATGGCGGCGGCCAGCCAGCCCGGGGCGTCCTGCGGGCTGAACACTGAGCCGGACAGGAACAGCATCGGGAACATGGCGAGCTGGACGGTCGACTGCAGGGTCTGCACCCGCTGGATGAGGGTGGCCAGACACAGGCCGATGACGCTGAACAGCGCGGCGGTGAGCGCGAAGCAGCCGGCCGCCGCGGCGAACCGGAACGGCGTGAGCGGCACTCCGGCGAGCGGGGCGAAGGTGAGCATCACCACGCTCTGCACGGTGACCATTCCGGCGCCCGCCGCGACCTTGCCCAGCGGCAGGCAGATCCGGGGCACCGGGGCGACGAGCAGTTCGCGCAGCACTCCGTACTCCCGGTCCCAGGCGTACGTCTGCCCGGAGGCCACACCGACCGAGACGACCTGGATGGCGATGATGCCGGGGAACACATAGGCGCTGAACGGGGTCCCGGAGCCGACCGAGCCGATCATGCCGTCGAAGCCGACGGCGTAGACGAGGACGAAGAACACGATCTGCACGGCCTGGCTGACCAGCATGCCCGGCCGCTTGACCTGGCGCAGCAGGTCCCGGTGGGCGATGACCGAGATGGCGCGCAGGCCGGTGGACAGACGGTCCGCGAGCGTTTCCCCGGCGCCGTCCGCGGTGGCGGGGGCGGGCCTGACGGGTCCGGCGGCGATGTCGGTGGTCATGGGGTGCTCACCTGCCTGTCCTCGGCCGCGGCCAGATAGACGTCGTTCATGGAGGGGTGCCGCACGGCGAGCGTCAGGCCGGGCACCTCCAGGGCGCGCGCCACGTCGGCGATCCGCGTCTCGGGATCGGAGCAGTGCACGGCGAGGCCGTCCGGCTCGGTGAGCGGGTCGAATCCGGCGGCGCGCAGCTGGGCCGCGGCGCGGGCGTCGTCGTCGCTCGTCACCACGATCCGCGAGGAGTCCAGGCTGCTCTTGAGCCGGGCCGCGCTGCCCTGCCGGACCACCCGGCCCTCGCGCAGGATCACGATCTCGTCGGCGTACTCGGCCTCGTCCATGTAGTGCGTGGAGTACAGCACCGTCACGCCGAGCTCGTCGCGCAGCCGGGTCAGGTCGCTCCACACGTCGCTGCGGGCGCTCGGGTCGAGGCCGTTGGTCGGCTCGTCGAGCAGCAGCAGCCCGGGCCGGTGCAGCAGGGCGCGGGCGATCTCCACCCGCCGGGCGAGACCGCCGGACAGCTCCTCGACGGGCTGTCGTCGACGGTCTGTGAGCCCGAACAGGTCGAGCATCAGGGTGATGCGTGCCCGGGCGTCGGAGCGGCGCATCCCGAACAGCCGGGCGTGGAACCACAGGTTGCGTTCCACGGACAGTTCCTTGTCCAGGGTGCGTTCCTGGAAGACCAGCCCCAGCGCCCGCCGGGCGGCCGTCGGTGACCGGCGTACGTCGTGGCCGAAGATCCGCACACTGCCCCCGTCCGGGCGGGAGGCGGTCGACAGCACCCGCATCAGGCTCGACTTGCCGGCGCCGTTCGGCCCGAGCAGTGCCGTGATCCGGCCGGGCGGGGAGGCGATGTCGACGCCGTGGACCGCGGTGACCTTCCCGTAGCGGACCACCAGCCCCCGCACCTCGTAGGCCGCCACTCCCGCCGGTCCCGGCCGGGGGGTGGCCGCACCGGCCGTGTGGCTCAGCGAGTCGTCCACCCGTACACCCACGTGCCGCTCCTCCCGGATGTCTGTCCGTTCCTCCCGCGCGGCGGCCGTCAGGCTGTCCCGCGGGCCCGCCGTGCCGGGCCGTGCGCCGCTCATGCCAGCCCCAGACATCGGTCCCAGGGCAGCGGTCCGGGGCGGTCCGGCAACAGGGCCAGGGCGACGCCCGCAGCACCCTCCAGCATCCCGGCGACATCCAGGGCGCGATGCGGGACGGGCGAGTGCGCGGCGGCCGGGAAACGCATCAGGTGGCGGAAGCCGAACGGGGCGTCCTCGTCGAGGCAGTCCAGGATCATGCCGGTCAGCCGGGTCCGGCCCGCTTCCAGGACGGGGTCGTGTGCGTCGCGGGTGACGCGGGAGAGGACCGCGAGGAGGCCGGCGTAACCGTGGCAGACGGTCGGGCCGTCGACCGCCCAGCGCGCCTCGTCCCGGCGCAGCGCCGCGTGCAGGGCGTCCACGGCGGCGGCGCACCAGCCCGGCTCGTCCAGGACCCGGCCCGCACGGTGCAGGGCCGCGGCGACGCCCGGCGTGCCGTAGCACCAGGCGGTCCGGGTGAACAGGGCCCGGGGCCGCTCGGCGGCCGTCTCGTCGTCCCAGCCCGCCCGGGCCGGCCAGTAGGGGCCGGTGTCGTCGTGCAGCGTCCATCCCAGCAGCCAGTCGGCGATGCGGTGCAGTGCCTGCGTCAGGCCCGGCACGTGCCGGCCGCGTTCGGCGGCGGCCGCCAGGACCGTGAGCGGGCCCGCGATGCCGTGTGCCAGGCCGAGGTTGAAGTCGCCCCGGGGGTAGTCGCGCCGGTCCCGGTCGCTGATTTGCAGGGCGGCCGGCACCCACCAGCCGGGCACGGTGCGGGTGTCCCCCGGGACCGCCGCCTCCACCGGCTCGGTGATCGCGACCAGGTGACGCAGCGAGGCGTCCAGTGCCCGGGCCACCTCCGGGGAACCCTCCGCCGGGTCGTCCACCGCGTCGAGCAGCAGCCGTGTCGTTCCCGACAGCCCGTTGATCAGGTCGTAGGCGGCCCAGTCGACGCCCTGCTCACCGCGCGCGGCGCGGGCCCGGAAGGCCGCGAGCCGTTCGAGCTGGTCGTCCGCGACCCAGGCGGCCAGGCGCCGGCGCAGCGAGGCGTAGTGCCCGTCGGCACCGGCGCAGGTCTGGGCGGCGGCGAGCAGGGCGGCCGGCCCGGAGAAGAGGCCCCGGCTGGGCGCTTTGGCCATCGCCCGGCCGGCGGCGGCCAGGTGCCGGTGGGCCACCGTGCGCCACGAGGGGTCCTCGCGTGACAGCTCGCCGTACAGCAGGGCGGTGCCGGGCAGGCCGTTGGCCAGGGTGAGGGGGCCCCACATGACGGCGTCGTACACGGGGTCCCGGTTGTCGTCCCGGGAGGCCACGGCGGCCACCGACTCGGGGTCGGCGAGCCGCTCGGCGACCAGGGTGACGGCGTGGCGGGCCTGCTCCGCCCAGGGGGCCGGCGCGAGGTCCGGCGTACCTGCGGTGGGGCTCATGACACATGCCTCCGGCGGTTGAGGTGGTCCTGTACGGCGCCCCGGGCGATGCCGAGCACGGTCGTCTCCCGGGCGGTGGATCCGCCCAGCAGCCGGTTGCACACCATGTGCATCAGGCTGCCCACGACCCGCCCGTCCGGGGTCTCGCGGGTGTCCCTGACGAGCCGGCCGAGCCTGCGCACGGCGTCGTCCCGGTCGCGCAGGGCGCCGAGCACGCGGGCGCCCAGCGGGTCGGAGGACAACTCCGGCCAGCCTCCGTACGGATCGACCACACGGCGCCAGTGGGCGGCTCGTTCGCGGAACGCGGCGGGCAGATCGCGTCGCGACCCGGTCATGGACAGCCAGGCGGCCGCGGCGTCGTCCCCGCAGTCCTCGACGAGCAGCGGGTGCCCGGGTTCGGGGGGCCCGAAGGCGTGGGCGAGGGCCGCGCAGGAGATCACGGCGAGATCGTCCACCCGGCAGCCGGACAGCGGGCCGGGGGCGGCGTCGGACCGGCGGCCCCGGCCGGTCTCGTGGGCGATGCGCAGCAGTTCCACGGCGGCCTCGCTGTCGTACCGGAAGACGTCCTCCGCGGCCTCGATGGCGTCGGCGCCGCCGTACCGCTCGGTCTCCGGGTCGTACTGCGCCACCACGTGGGAGCGCAGCAGACCCCGCCGCTGCCAGTCGTCCAGGAGCTCGCCGACGGACGCGGCGACCGGGCCCCACAACGTGCGGCGGTCGGCGTGCAACCGCACTCTCAGGTGGTGGCCGGCGTCGTCGGTGTAGCGGATGAAGAACCACCGGTCGGCACCGAGCTCGCGGGCCCGCCCGACCAGGTCGGGCAGATGGGTGCGCACCAGGTCGTCCTGGGTGCGCGCGGAGCCGTGGAGCTTGAGGTGGAGCCAGTCGCCGCCGAGCCCGTGGACGGTGCGCCGCGCCGACAGGTGGCCGGCGTACGGGCGGTACGCCGGGGCGGCGGAGCGGCGGACGAGCGGCACGACGAGTTCCGCGGTGTGCCCGGCGAGCGGGCTGTCCAGCAGGCCTTCGTGTTCGCCCGGCACCTCCTGGGCGATGAGGTCGGGGTTGCGCAGCAGTTGGTCGCGCAGCAGTTCCCGGTGCCAGACGTGGTCGAGGTCGAGCAGCAGCCGCTGGTCGGCGGTGACGGCGAGGACCTGGCGCGGCACGTCCCACCGCTCACGCCACGCGCGGACCGCCCCGTCCCATCCTTCGCGTCCGGTGGTGCGCACGTCCTCGGCGGGTCCGCGCAGTTCGTCGAGCCGCCAGACGGCCCCGGCCAGGACGAAGCGGCCGTAGCGGATCCTGGGCACGCACGGCGCCTGGGCGAGCGGCCCCCAGTTCCACGGCTCCCACAGGCGCTGCCCCTCCAGGCCGATCTCCCACAGCAGCCGGGCCGCGTTGGGCGCCTGGGCCGGGGCGCTGACCATGTTGCCGAGCACGGGCACGATCTCCCGGCCCGTGGGCAGGTGGACGGCGGTCAGCCGGTCCAGGGTCGCGCCGATCCCGATGTCGGCGAGGCGCAGTTCCTCCACACCGGGTGCGTCGGGCACGCCGACGGAGATCCGCCGGCCGGTCGCGGGGACGGTGTGCGCGAGGTTGGACGCCCGGCCCGACCTGGTCCGGAACGCCAGGTCGGCGGCGACGGCACCCTCGACGTGCACCGGTGAGCGCCGGTGCAGTTCGGCGAACGGGCCGCCCCAGCCGGGTTCCTGGTCGGCGAAGCGGGCGAAGGTGGAACCGGCGCGGTGGGACCCGGGCGAGGGCGAAAGGAACACGAGGAACTCGCCGTCGGTCAGCGCTTCCGTGGAGGCGGCGACCACCTGCACGGTGATCTCGCAGGAGTTCTGGACCGACTGCGGCTCGGGCTCGTCGTGCGCCAGTTCGGCCAGCTCCGCGTCGGTGATGACGATCTCGCGCCGCCGGTCGCGCAGCGCCGTGGCCGCGAGTCGCGCCATGGCCCGGTCGCGTCGGACGGTGCGCACGTCGTCCGGCGGCTGCGGGGCGGCCTCGCTGTTGGGCCAGCCGTAACCGGCCGGCGCCCCCAGTCCGGTGGCCGGGTCGAGGAGGTCCAGGACGGGCACCAGGCGGTCGGCGCCGTACACGTCGAGGAAACGCCGGTGGTAGTCGCGCAGCGCGAACAGCCCGCGTTTCGGCCGCGACAGCCGGTACATCACGTCCGCCGCCCGCTCGATCTCCTCGCGCACCGCGTACGGCAGGTGCAGGACGGCGTCGAGCTTGGTGTCGATGTGCAGGGGCGTGTCGTCCCGCTCGACCTCCCGTGCGGCGTCGAGCATCCGGCGCAGCGACTCCCGGCCCGCGCCCGGTGGCCGCGCGTCGTAGGCGGCGCGGTCGCGGTCGAGACGGTGCAGCGCGGTGCGGACCTGTTCGGCGGCCGGGGACGCGTCCGGTACCGCGTCCAGGACGCTCAGCACGTGCCGCAGGGGGTCGCCGCCGTTCAGCGGCGGCCGCAGTGAACTGATCAGGATCTCCTGCCGGATCAGCTCGTCCAGCAGGGACCGCACCCGGTGCTCGGGCGCGCCCGGGAAGGCCGAGGTGAGCCGTTCGACGAGCAGCGGGTACGGCACCGGCCCGCGGGACTCCCGCACGGCCCGCGCCACCACCGGGGTGTTGCGTACGGACACGGTGGCGTGGCCTTCGCCGTCCGCGCCCGGCGCCGTCGCCGGGGCCGAGGGGGCGGTCAGGACCAGCCGGTCGCCACGGACGGTCAGCGCCTGGTGGGCCTGCACGTCCAGGGCGGCCCGCACGGTCGGGTCCTGTTCGAGACGGTGCGTCACCTTGGTCAGCCACTGCATGTCGACGTGGGTGCGGGTGCGGTGCCCGGTGCCGCGCGCCGCCTTGGCCGTGGAGTCGAACTCCCCTGTCGTCACACCCGCGAAGAGGCCGAAGGGGGTGGGCCGGGTCCGCATCCGGATGTCGTAGCGCAACACGGCCAGGGCGGCCCGGCGCAGCCGGCTCGCGGTGAGTCCCGCGTCTCCCTGCCGGGCCACGCGGCGCACGAGCGCGCTGAGCGCGGGTGAGGCGAGGAGAAGGGCCTCGTCCAGGACGGGATCGGCGGCGGCACCGGCCAGCAGCGCCACGCAGGCACCGGTGTCCTCGGGCGGGGTGCCGTCCCCGGGGAGGGTCGGGCCCGGTGCGGCGGCCTGGGCCGCGGGTGCGCGGAGCAGGAAGAGGTCCGCCGCGCGGAACAGCGTGTCCCCCAAGATCTTCCCCCTTGTGTGGACGGGCCGGCATCGGTGGGCGGGCCGGTGTGCGCGAGGGCCCGTTTTCGGACGGGAGCGAGGCCCGGAGGCCGGCCGGGGTCCCGGCCGGCCTCCGGGGACAGGGCGTCAGCAGCAGTGGCTGCAGCCCGAACCGCCGCCGTCGCTGGTGCAACCCGGCGTGCAGTAGGAGATGGACGTGATGGCCGGGCCGGCGACCGACTTCTCCACGCCGATCTCCAGGTCGAGGTCGAACAGGTCGGCCTCGTCGTGCTGTGCGATTCCGTGCGTGCCCATGTCAGGCTCCTTCGTCGAAGAACCGGAAATGTGTTCGTCGGATCGATCCGTGGAGCACGGAACCATGCCCCGAGGCGGACGCTCAACGGCTCGTGGCCGGGCTGGCAGCAATGGCAGTCCCCTGGCAGCGGCGGTTACGCCGGGGCGCCACCGGAATCACCGCCGCGATGGCCGCTGAAGCGGTCCCGCGGAAGTGGCCGAAACTTTCGGTGCCGACGTGAACCATGGCAGCACCACGCGCTACGTACTGCGTGTGTGTTCGGACGAAGCCCTGCTGACCGCCGCCGCCCGTGGTGACCAGACCGCCCTGCGGACCCTGTACGAGCGGCACGCGGCCGCCATGCTGCGCCTGATCCGCAGACTCACCTCCGAACCGGCCGTGGCGGAGGAGATCCTGCAGGAGTCCTGGCTCGCGGTGTGGCGGTCCGCGGCCGGCTTCCGCGGGGAGTCCTCGGTCCGCGGCTGGCTGCTCGGAGTGGCGCGTCGGCAGGCGCACAACCAGCTGCGCCGGTCGCGCCCGCCCCTCACCGATCTCGCCGAGGCGGAGCACGTGCCGCACCCGGATCCCGGGGTGGAGGAACAGGTCATGGTGGCCGCCGAGCGCACCGAGCTGCGGGAGGCCGTACGCGCCCTGCCCGAACACCTGCGTGAAGTGCTGGGGCTGGTCCTCGTGGAAGAACTCGCCTACCCGGAGGTGGCCGCCGTCCTCGGCATCCCGGTGGGCACCGTCAAAAGCCGGATGTCCCACGCGCGCAGGCGGCTGGGCAGCATGCTCGCCGCCTCGCGGCTGGAAGGAACAGGACGACGATGAGTGAACACCTCGCGGACGAGGAACTGGTCCGGCTGGTGCGGGACACGCCCGGTGAACAGCAGGCCGCCCGGACGCGGCACCTGGCCGAGTGCGCCGGCTGCCGGACCCGGCTCGCGGACTGGCGCGCCGTCGGGCGGGCGGCGGTCGAGGCGGAGGACGTCCGCACCCTGGCCGTACCGTCCTTCGACCGGTTGCTGGGGCCCGCGCTGGCCGCCGCGACGGCCGGCCCCCGGGACGCCGGAGCGGCCGGGCAGACGCCGGAAGACGCCCGGGCGCCCGGAGCCGGGGCGGGCGCACCGCCGGTGCCGGTTCCCTCCCCGCACGGCCCGGCCGCCGCGCACCGGATGCCGCGCTTCCCCTCCCCCTGGCGGCTGGCCTGGCAACTCGCCCGGACCGAGGCCGCGATGCTGCCTCGGTCGCTGGCTCCGCTGACCGCGATCGGGCTGATCGCGGCCGCGGTGCTGGCGCCCGTGCTCAGCGAGGAACGCCTCGGGCTGCGGCTGTTCGGCGCGGTGTGCGTGCTGCTGGTCCTGCCGGCGGCCCTCGCCGTGGCATCACCGCGCCGGGATCCGCGGCACGAACTGCAGTTCACCCTTCCCCTGCCTCCCGGCACCGTGTTCCTCGCCCGGATGGCCGTCGTGCTCGGCGCCGACCTGCTCCTGGCCGTGCTGTGCTCGGCGCTGGTCGGGGGGCCGGGGTGGTGGCCGGTGGTGACCGACTGGCTGGGCGAGGCGCTGCTGGCCGCGTCACTCGCCCTGTCCCTCGCGGTGCGCGTCGCGCCGGCGGCCGGAGCGGCGGCAGGCGGCACCCTGTGGCTGGCAGGCGTCGTGACAGGGCCTCAGGGGCTGGTGTCGTCGCCGTTGGAGGCCGTCCTGGGACATGTGCTGTCCACCACGCCGTGGACCGTCGCCGCGTCGGTTCTCCTGCTCGCCTGGGCCGCCACGGCCATGCGCCGCTATCCGTCCGGACACGCTCCCTGAGGTGACCACCACGGGAAAAGCGAACCGCGACTCCCGTGAACCCCTGGCCGTCCTGGCGCTACGTACAGGGTGGCCGCCGTCTTCTCGCCGGGTACTCCCCCGGCCCGGCGAAGAGGCGGCGGCCTCCGAGCCGCAGAGAGGAGTACGTGATGACTGCCGGCGCCTGGCACGCATGGCTCCACGAGGCCCGTCGCTGCGGGCGTGGCGCCCTGGTCCTGCCGCTCCTCGCGGCGCTCACGGCGTGGGCGGCGACGGCCACCGGGCCGGGCGGCGGGGCGCTGCTCACCCGGGCGCTGATCACCACGGCGGTGCCCGCCACCATGGCCCTGGCCTGTGCGACCGTGGTCGCCCGGGAACCGATGGCGGAACTGCACCTGACGCTGCCCACCGGCTATCCGCGGACCGTGGCCCGCCGCCTGTGCTGGCCGGCCGGGGTGACGGCCGCCGCCACCGTCGGCCTGGCCGTCGCGCTCACCGCCGCCGACCGGCCCATGGGCACCGCCGTCCTGCTCACCGAACTCGCCGGACTGACGGTGCTGCTGACGGGCTGCGCGGTGTGGGCCACCGTGCGGGCCGGGTCGGCGGGCGCCGGCGCGGGTCTGATCGCCGCGGTGTGCCTGGCCAAACTGCTGCTGGTCGACCGGATCGCGCCGCACGGCGCTCCCCAGGGGCTGCCCGCCTCCATGACGGGCATCGCCCTGACCGCCCTCGCCCTGCAGACTCTCGGCGACGCGGAACGGTCGGGCGTTCTGACGAGGGACCACCAGGAGGGTTGAGTGTCCGCACACGGAACACCACAGAGCCGGACCCGCACGGCGGTACCGGCCCCTGGAGCCCGTACGGCCGCGCTGCTGTGGAGCATCCGCTACGAAGTGCTGATGGCGACCCGGCGCCGTGCCGTCTGGGCCGCCGTGCTGCCGCTGGTCGCGCTCACCCTGCTGCTCGCGTTCACCTCCCCGGTCGTCACCGGCGCCTCGGATCCCGTGGCCCGGGTCGGTGTCACCGCCGTGCTCGTCAACTCCTTCTGCACACTCGGTCTGGCCCTGGCGCTGACCGACCGGCTGCGCCGCGACCTGGAGGCCCGGGGCCTGCCGGAGCTGCTGGCCGCGACCCCCGCCGGCCGGCTGCCCCGCCTCATGGGCTCCCTGCTCGGTCCGCTGCTCACCGCACTGGCCCCGGTCGCCGCGCTGCTCCTGGCCTACGGGGCGTTCCTGTCGCTCACCGCCGGCAGCGTCCGCCCCCTGGCCGCGGCCGTGGCGGCCCTGGGTACGGCCGTTCTGCCCGCCGCGGTGCTGGCGGCGGCCGCGGCCGGGCTGCTCGGTGTGCTGATGCCGACGGCGGCCGCACGGGCCGTCACGGTGGTGCTGTGGCTGTGGGCGACCAACTTCCCGCCCCGGTTCTCCCCCGTGCCCACCCCCACCGGCACGGTGCTGTCACCGCTCGGCGGCTACCCCCTGGTGGCCTGGGCCGGCGCCCCGGACATCTGGGCGGCGCGCGGCGCGGCCGGTCCCCTGCGCCCGGACGTCACCACGACGTCCGCCCTGCTGAACCTCGCCCTGGTGCTGCTGACCGCCGCGGGGTGCCACGCCCTCTGTCTCCTCACCGCACGTCTTCGACGACACGGAGCCTGACCCCGATGAACATCACGACGGAACGCCTGACCAAGGTCCACTCGGGTGGCCGGCGCGCTCTGGACCAGGTCGACCTGCACATCGAGGGCGGCACGGTCGGTCTGCTGGGTGCCAACGGTGCCGGGAAGACCACGCTGCTGCGCATCCTGACCGGGGTGTTGCGGCCCACCTCGGGCCGCGTGGTCGTCGGGGGCCATGATCTGGCCACCACGGCGGGTCTGAACGCGATGAAGCGGGCCCTGGGGTATCTGCCACAGGAGCTCTCCCTGTATCCGGACCTGTCGGCCCGGGAGTTCCTCGACTACATCGCCGTGCTGAAAGGCCTGCACGACAAGCGGGACCGCCGCAGGCAGGTGGAGACACGGCTGGCCGAGGTCGGCCTCGAGGAGGTCGGGCGGGAGCGGCTGGGCGGCTTCTCGGGCGGCATGCGGCGGCGGGTCGGCATCGCCCAGGCGCTGCTCGGCGATCCGTCCCTGCTCATCGTGGACGAACCGACCGCCGGCCTCGACCCCCACGAGCGGATGAGGTTCCGCGCCCTGCTGGCCGGGCTGGGCGGCGGCCGCACCGTGCTGTTGTCCACCCACATCCTCGACGACGTGGCCCAGACCTGCCCGGAGGTCGCCGTGCTCACGGCGGGGCGACTGGTCTTCCACGACACCACCGCCGCGCTCGTCAGCCACGCGGCCGGCTGCACGTACGTACTGCCGGCCGGCGCGCCGGCACCACCGCCGGGCGCGGAGGTGGTCAGCGCCGTCACCACCGCGGCGGGACCCGAGTACCGAGTCGTCGCCACCGCCGCCCCGGCCGGCGCCCGGCCCGTCCCCCCCACCCTCGAGGACGGCTACGCGGCGCTCCTCAAGGCCACCGGCCGCTCCGTCAACGCCTCTGCCTCATCCGAGAGTTCATCCGCGAGTTCCAGCGAGGTAGCCAGTACATGACTCACGACACCGCATCCCCCCACACCACCCGCCCGGCCCCGCGGTACAGGACCGGGCCGGTCCTCGCCCTGTGCGCTGCACTGCCGTTGCTGCTCACCGCCTGCGGCGGCAGCGGCACCTCCCATCCGAGCACCACCCGCCCGGAGCCCCTGCCCAGCCCGACCTCCACCACCC
Organism: Streptomyces sp. NPDC043685; assembly: GCF_056436585.1. Lineage (NCBI taxonomy): Bacteria > Bacillati > Actinomycetota > Actinomycetes > Kitasatosporales > Streptomycetaceae > Streptomyces > Streptomyces sp. NPDC043685. Next base: position 259,928 of record NZ_JBWKCH010000004.1, read on the forward strand.
AGCGCATCAGCGAGCGCAACCTCGGCTACACCTGGCCGCTCACCGTCGACCACGGCACCGCCCGGTGCGGAAAGGACAACCAGGCGCTCTTCACCAGCCCCGACGGCACCACGTACGCGCTGAACGACCGCGCCCGTGACGCCGGTTACCGCGACATCGGCCCGCTGCGCGCCAAGGGCGACGACGGCGACCCGATCAGTCTCGGATCCCTGCTGACCAAGACACTGAGACTCTGTGGGGCCGCCGGCTGACCACCGGCCCTCGCAGCGCCGCCCGGACCATGCGGCGCTCTGCCTTCTGCCCACCGCAGATTGACGAACCACGGGGGAACAACGCTGTGCCGCAGCTCATTGTCAAAAACCGTCTTCACGTCCTCGCGCACACCGGCCTTCAGGCCCTCCTGTCGACGCCGGACACTCCGCTCAGCCTTCTGCTGGCCGGGCTCGACCGCGTCGACTTCGTCGACGACGCCCGGCTGGCCGCTCCCGGCGAGCCCCAGCTGCCCGTCCTCCTGCCGGTGTCCAGCGAGCTCCAGGCGGACCGGCTGCGCGCGCTGCGCACCCGGCACGCCATGGCCCTGCTGATCGCGGTCACCGACGACGTCTCGGGACACCTGACCCACGACGCCATACGCGCGGGGGCGAGTTCCGTCTTCAACCTCGCCATCACCGAGGAACGGCAGACCGACCTGTTGCTCGCGCAGTTGCGCGCCCACCGCGCGCCCGGCGCGCCCTCCACCCCGGTCCGGCTGTGGTATCTGCCGGACGGTCCCGCGCACCGGACCGCCGCGGCGGCACCGGGCCCGGCCCTCCCGGCATCGCCGCGGATCCCACCCCGCGCGCAGCCGGGCGGCGGGGCCGGCTACGACGCCGAGTTGCTGCGGATGCTGTGTTCCCCGGCGACGGTGTCGGAGATCGCCCGGCGCAACTACTGTTCGGAGCGGTCGATGTACCGGCGCATCCGCCGGCTGTACGACACCTTCGGCGTCTCCGGCCGCAGCGAGCTGCACGCCCGTGCGGCCGAGCTCGGCCTGATCGGCGAGGACGGCCCGCGCGAGCGCATCCGCCGAGCCGGCTGACACCGGCACCTCGAGGGGTGCCGCACCGGCCCCGGCCCCACGCGGCACCCCCGACCTCCCGCCCGGCCCCACCGGACTCCCGCCCGCTCCCCGGCCCCGTGGGACTCCCCCCTACTCCCTCCGGCACCACAACCGGGCCCACCAGGCTCCCGAGCCCGGCCTCCTCCCGGCCCCGTGGGACCCCTCCCCCGGCCCCGCCCCACACCACAACCCAGCCCCACCAGGCACCCGAGCCCGGCCACTTCCCGGCGCCGTGGGACTCCTCCCCTACCCCCTCCGACACCACAACCCAGCCCCACCAGGCACCCGACCCGGCCACCTCCCGGCCCCGGGGGACCCCTCCCCCGGCCCCTCCCCACACCACAACCCGGCCCCACCGGGCTCCCGGCCCCTGCCGTTCTCGGTGGGCGCCCCGGCGCGGTGGTGCGGGGCGTCGCCGGGCTAGCGGATTCCCGCGTCGGCCGTCTCCACCAAGCGGAAGAAGCCCGCTTCCACGTTCCCGTCGACGGCGAGTCCGTCCACCGGCCCCTCGTACCGGGTCCGGCCGGCCACCAGAACCTGCACCCGGTCGCACACCTGGGCCACTTCCGCCAGCTGGTGGCTGGCGATGAGCACCGCCACCCCTTGGCCGGCCAGCGACCGGATGATGCCGCGCATCTCCCGGATGCCCACCGGGTCCAGACCGTTCGTCGGCTCGTCCAGGACGATCAGCCGCGGCCGGGCCAGCAGGGCCACCGCGATACCGAGCCGCCAGCGCATGCCGAGCGAGTACTCCTTCACCCTGCGCTGCCGCGCGCCGGTCATGCCGACCAGTTCCAGGGCCGGGTCGATCCACTCGGTGGGCACCCCGCGCAGCCGGGCGTGGATGCCCAGGGTCTCGTCGGCCGTGAGCTGGGGCCACAGGCCCGGCACTTCGATGAGCGCCCCGACCTCGGCGAGACTCTCGCGCCCCACGGGCCTGCCGAGGATCTCCAGCGTGCCGCGGGTCGGCCTCTGGAGCCCCAGCAGCACCTTCATCAGGGTGGTCTTCCCGGCACCGTTCGGGCCGAGCAGACCGTAGACCTCGCCCGGCTCGACCGTCAGGTCCACCCCGTCCAGGGCCCGGTGGGCGCCGTAGTGCTTGTGCAGGTCACGGATCAACAGCGCGTGGCTCATCTCAGATCTCCTTACGGATCATGTGAAGTCGCCCCACGGCGAGCAGCACGGCGGACAGGACCGCGGCGAGGGTGACGGCGAGCGGGATGGCACCGGGGTCGGTGACGGGGCTGTCGTCGGGCAGCGGCACGCCGTTCGGCCCGATCCCGGCCAGCGGCAGCACCACCCGCATCGGCCAGGCGAAGGGCACGGCGAACCAGAACGTCTTGTCGGAGACCAGCGCCCCGCACAGCAGCCCGGCGACGCCCACCCCGATGCTCGGGCCCATGCCCCACACGACGGCCACCAGCGTCGCCATGGCCGTCATGGACAGGCCCACCAGCCAGGGCAGGTAGACGGCGGCGGCGACGGTCGCGAGGGCGTCCGGGAACTGCCCGCTGAGCGCGGCGCCGAGGGTGAGCATCACGAGCAGGACGGTGGACGAGACGAAGCCGAGCACGCCCAGAGCGGCCACCTTCCCCACGAAGTACCGGCCGCGCGGCACACCGTAGGAGAGCAGCAGCCGCCACGCGTCCTGGTCCGCGCGGACCGAGAGCGCCGCGGCGAGGCCCGCCGTCATCGGGACGAGGACGCCCCAGAACTCCAGCGTGACGTTGCGGAACACCTCGAAGGTCTGCCCCGACTTGGCCTCCGAGGAGCCGAGGGCGCCGAGGAAGAGCGGGACGGTGATGATCACCGGTGCCAGCAGGTGGTACCAGACGAGGAATCCCCGCTTGAGCCGGGTCAGTTCCGTGCCGGTCACGGTCGCCAGCGAGGGCTTGTCGCGTTCCGCCGGCGTCGGGGCGGCGGCTGTCGTGTCGTGTCGCATGCCCGGTACGTAGCCGCGCGCCGGGCTCCGGTTCACGACGGGACGCCGAACGCGGCCGGGCCGGGCACGGGAGACGGTGTCCGTCCCCGTGCCCGGCCCGGGCCGAGCGGCCGCTCGCGGCTAGGGGGTGTCGTCCTCGCGGGCGAGCAGTGGCTCCACCCGCTCGTACGCCGCCCAGTCGCGGAAGTGACGCGTGTACAGGTCGGCGTCACCGCCGAGGTCGGTGTCCTCGGCCTCCTTCACGTCGACGATCGCCTTCAGTCGCCAGGCGACCGTCTCCTGCCGGTCGTTCAGGTAGCTGGTCTCCGCCGCGCGCGCCCGCCGCTCGACCCGCTCTCTGGCGGACCGCTCGTCGGTCGCGTGCACCAGGACGAAGTTCTCCTGGTACAGGGGCTGCCCCGGTTCCCCGGCCGGGGCCGGTCCGGAGGTGGTCGCCTCCATCACCACCAGGGCGACGTAGGGCTGCGGGGCCGGCTGCTCGGCACCGGTTCGGTCGGTCACGCTCGCTCCTGTCCGCACGTCGGTCAACGCGCCGAACGTCCTCCGCTACTTGTCGAAGCGGCGGTCGTTCAGCAGCTTCCACGCCTTGACATCATCCCGGTCGCCGCTCTGCTTGCCCGCGAAGATCTGGCCGAGCGTGCGCGACAGGCGGTCCGTGGGGAACTCCCGCCGGATGGAGCCCTTCTTGCAGCGGGAGATGAACTTGGCGGCGACCTCGTCGTGGTTGTCCCCGGCACGGCAGTTCCGGGCGGCGGCCAGGTCGTCCGCGGCCGAGACGGCCACCTGCCCGGACACCTGAGCCGGTGCCGCGGACACGGCGGGCGCCACCAGGCCACCGATCGACAGGGCGAGTACCGCGGACGCCAGGACACGGCGCATTGCCTTCATCTCGAACCTCCCAAGGGTCGGGTCGTCATCGGACGATCCGACCCTTCCACCGCCCGTGCGCCCGCAGGGGCGTTGGCAGGGAGATTGGCAGTCCCGCGTCAGTGTCCCGCCCGGGTTACTTCAGCCCGATCGCCCGGCACGCCGCCTTGTACTCGGCCGTGCAGATGTCCGACAGCTTGTAGATGTCGTCCGCGACCACCGTGTCCTTGATGTTCTCCCTGGTGAGCGCGACCACCGGCACGAGCTGGGCCGGGATGTCCTTGTCCGTGGGGCTGTCGACCTTGTCGCGGGTGAGGGAGGCGAACTGGATGTCGCGGCCCTGGACCTTGGCGACGGCCATCTCCGCGGCGTTCTCCGCCTCCTGCGGGTAGGACTTGTACACGCTCATGTACTGCTCGCCGCTGATGATCCGCTGCACGGCCGGCAGCTCCGCGTCCTGCCCGGTGATGGGGGGCAGGTCGCTCACGCCCGCGGTCTCCAGGGCCTTGACGATGCCGCCCGCCATGCCATCGTTGGCGGAGTAGACCGCCGCGATGTTCCCCTTGCCGATCTTCGCGATCGCCTTCGCCATGTTGGCTTCGGCGTTCTCCGGCTTCCAGTCCGCGGTGTCGAAGGACGCGGCGATGGTCACCTTGCCGTTCAGCTCGGACATCGCCCCGGCCTTGAACTGCTTGGCGTTCGGGTCCGTCGGCGAGCCGTTCATCATGACGATCTTGTCGGACAGGCTCGCCTTCTCGCCGATGGCCTCCAGCAGGGTGCGGCCCTGGACCTCGCCGACGAGCTCGTTGTCGAAGGAGATGTACGCGTCGATCGGGCCCTCGGCCAGCCGGTCGTAGGCGATGACCGGGATGCCGGCCTCCTTCGCCTTCTCCACGCCACTGGCGATGGCGTGCGAGTCGACGGCGTCCAGCAGGATCACGTCGACCCGGTCGTCGATCATCTGCTGCAACTGGCTCGCCTGCTTGTCCGCGTTCGCCTCGGCGTTGGCGTAGGCGACGCGGCCCTTGTCGTTGGTGAGCGACTCGACCTTCGTCTTGATGATCGGGTAGTCGAAGTTCTCGTACCGCGTGTTCGCCTTCTCCGGCAGCAGCAGACCGACGGTGATGTCGTTGCCCTTGGCCGGGCTCGCGTCGTCACTGCTCCCCGTCGCGTTGAGCACGCCGCAGCCGGCGAGCGTGACGGACATCGCGGCCGCGGCCACGGATATGGAGATACGACGACGCATGCGGGGGCTCACTTCGCGTGTGATTCGGACGTGGGCACAACATTGGTGCCCATGTGACTGAAAAGCCAACGCGGAGGCGCCCCCCAGCGTCAAGCGGAACCACTTAACGAGATGACAACACCACGCTCCGCAAGCGTTGTGAAGACTCTGCGGAATCATCTTCAAGTGCCGTGCACCACTCGGTCATCGCCCGGAGGGCCAGCGAAACCGGGGCAAGACCTCCAAAGCAGGCGAAAGGGGCCGAGAGTCAACTCCCGGCCCCTTCACCCGCGTACACGCGTCAGTCGGACTGCTGCTGCCTCTTCGGCCGCCACACCACCAGCGCGCTGGTCTGCTGCACCTCCTGGTACGGCACCAGATCGCGGCGGTACGACGCGTGCACCGCCGCCTCGCGCTGGCGCATCGCCGCCGCCGCGCCGTCGAGCGCGTCCTGCATCTCGGCGATCCGGGCCTGGAGCGCGGCGACCTGGTTCTCCAGTTCGATGATGCGCTTGATTCCGGCCAGGTTGATGCCCTCGTCCTGCGACAACTGCTGGACGGTGCGCAGCAGTTCGATGTCACGGGCCGAGTAGCGGCGGCCCCGGCCCGCGGTGCGGTCCGGAGACACCAGGCCCAGCCGGTCGTACTGGCGCAGGGTCTGGGGGTGCAGGCCGGACAGCTGGGCCGCCACCGAGATGACGTAGACCGGGGTCTCCTCGGTCAGTTCATACGGATTGCGCCGACGACCGTCCATCTGACTCATGCTCCCTTCGCGGCCTGGAACAGCTCCGCCCGCGGATCCTCACCCGCGGTCGCCTCGCGATACGCCTCGAGTGCGTCACGAGCCTTCCCCGACAGGTCCTTCGGAACACTCACCTCGACGGTGACCAGGAGGTCGCCGCGGGTGCCGTCCTTGCGGACCGCGCCCTTGCCACGGGCGCGCATGGTGCGCCCGTTGGGCGTGCCCGGAGGCAGCTTCAGCGTCACGGGCGGGCCGCCCAGGGTGGGCACCCGCACCTCGCCGCCGAGGGCCGCCTCGGAGAAGGTCACCGGGACGGTGACCGTGAGGTTGTCCTCCTTGCGGCCGAACACCGGGTGGGAGTCGACGTGCACGACGACGTACAGGTCGCCCGCCGGGCCGCCGCGCTCGCCCGGTGCTCCCTTGCCGCGCAGCCGGATCCGCTGGCCGTCGCTGACGCCCGCGGGAATGCGCACCTGCATGGTCCGCGAGGACTTGGCCCGGCCGCTGCCCTTGCAGACCTCGCAGGCGTTCTCCGCGATCAGGCCGCGGCCCTTGCAGTCCGGGCAGGGGTCGGTGAGGGAGAAGCCGCCACCACTGCCCCGGGCGACCTGCCCGGTGCCGACGCAGGTCGGGCACACGCGCGGTGTGCCGTTCTTGTCGCCGGTGCCCGAACAGGCCTTGCAGGGCGACTGCGAGGACATGCGCAGCGGGACGGTCGCGCCCTCGATCGCCTCGGTGAAGCTGAGCGTGACCTCGGACTCGATGTCCTGGCCGCGCCTGGGCTGCGTCCGCGCACCCGGGCCCGCGCCGCCGCGGTTGAACAAGCCCCCGAAGACGTCACCGAGCCCGCCGCCGAAGCCGCCGGCTCCCTGGCCGCCCTGGGCGCCGCCTCCGAAGAGGTCGCCCAGGTCGAAGTTGAAGGAGCCTCCCGCGCCGCCCGGCCCCGGGCGGAAGCCGCCGTTGCCGAAGAGGGCGCGCGCGTCGTCGTACTCCTTGCGCTTCTTGGGATCGCCGAGGACGTCGTTGGCCTCGGAGATCTCCTTGAAGCGCTCCTCCGCCTTGACGTTTCCCTTGTTGGCGTCCGGGTGGTTCTCGCGGGCGAGCTTCCGGTACGCCTTCTTGATCTCGGCCTCGGTGGCGTCCTTGGGGACGCCGAGGACCTTGTAGTAGTCCTTCTCGATGAAGTCCTTGGTGCTCATCCTCGACGTCCCTCCTTCCCTTCGTCTATGACGTCAGCCCTCGTCCGGGCCACCGCTCTCCTTGTCGTCGGCGTCGGCGGACTCGTCCGCCTTGACCGTCTGCGCCCCCGGCTGGGGTTCGGCCACCGCCACCCGCGCGGGGCGGATGGTGCGCTCGCCGATCCGGTACCCGGGCTGCAGGATCGCGACGCACGTCGTCTCGGTGACGTCCGGTGCGTAGCTGTGCATCAGGGCTTCGTGGATCGTCGGGTCGAAGGGCTCGCCCTCCTTGCCGAACTGCTGCAGGCCCATCTTCGCCGCGGTGCTCTCCAGCGACTCGGCGACGGACTTGAAGCCGCCGACCAGTTCGCCGTGTTCGCGTGCGCGGCCGATGTCGTCGAGCACGGGCAGGAGCTCGGTCAGGAGGTTCGCGATGGCGATCTCCTTGACCGCGATCCGGTCACGCTCGACCCGGCGGCGGTAGTTCTGGAACTCGGCCTGGAGGCGCTGGAGGTCCGCCGTGCGCTCGCTGAGCGCCGAGCGGGCCTGGTCCAGCTGGGCCACCAGGGCCACGTCCTGGCCCGTGTCCCCGGCCGGGGCCGCCTCCTCCTCCGCGGAGGGGGTGGCGGCCTTCGGCTCGGCGTCGTCGGAGGTGGCGCCGGAAGGGACGTCGGGCTGCTGCGACTGCTGCTCGTCGAAGCCCGGGGTCTCCTCCGTCACGCGGCACCGTCCTTCCGGTCCTCGTCGACGATCTCGGCGTCGACGACGTCGTCGTCGGCGGGCTTGGCGCCACCGGCCGCACCGGCGTCACCGGCGGGGCCACCGGCGGCCTGGGCCGCGCCCGCGTCCGCGTACATGGCCTGGCCGAGCTTCTGGGAGACGGCCGCGACCTTCTCCGTGGCCGTGCGGATCTCGGTGGAGTCCTCGCCCTTGAGCTTCTCCTTCAGCTCGGCGACGGCTTCCTCGACCTCGGTCTTGATGTCGCCCGGGACCTTGTCCTCGTTGTCCTTGAGGAACTTCTCGGTCTGGTAGACGAGCTGCTCGCCCTGGTTGCGGGACTCGGCGGCCTCGCGGCGCTTGTGGTCCTCCTCCGCGTACTGCTCGGCCTCCTGGCGCATGCGGTCGACCTCGTCCTTCGGCAGCGAGGAGCCGCCGGTGACGGTCATCTTCTGCTCCTTGCCCGTGCCCAGGTCCTTGGCGGTCACGTGCATGATGCCGTTGGCGTCGATGTCGAAGGACACCTCGATCTGCGGGACGCCGCGGGGCGCCGGCGGCAGACCGGTCAGCTCGAACATCCCGAGCTTCTTGTTGTACGCCGCGATCTCGCGCTCGCCCTGGTAGACCTGGATCTGCACGGACGGCTGGTTGTCCTCGGCCGTGGTGAAGATCTCGGACCGCTTGGTCGGGATCGTGGTGTTGCGCTCGATGAGCTTGGTCATGATGCCGCCCTTGGTCTCGATGCCGAGGGACAGCGGGGTGACGTCGAGGAGCAGGACGTCCTTGACCTCGCCCTTGAGGACACCGGCCTGCAGGGCGGCGCCGATGGCGACGACCTCGTCCGGGTTGACGCCCTTGTTGGCGTCCTTGCCGCCGGTCAGCTCCTTGACGAGCTCGGCGACGGCCGGCATACGGGTCGAGCCGCCGACCAGGACGACGTGGTCGATCTCGCTGATGGAGATGCCGGCGTCCTTGATGACGTTGTGGAACGGCGTCTTGCAGCGCTCCAGCAGGTCCGCGGTCAGCTGCTGGAACTGGGCGCGGGTGAGCTTCTCGTCGAGGTGCAGGGGGCCCTCGGCGGAGGCGGTGATGTAGGGCAGGTTGATCGAGGTCTCGGTGGACGAGGACAGCTCGATCTTCGCCTTCTCGGCGGCCTCGCGCAGACGCTGCAGGGCCATCTTGTCCTTGCCCAGGTCCACGCCGTGGCCGGACTGGAACTGCTGGACGAGGTAGTCGACGACGCGCTGGTCCCAGTCGTCACCACCGAGGTGGTTGTCACCGTTGGTGGCCTTCACCTCGACGACACCGTCGCCGATCTCCAGCAGCGAGACGTCGAACGTACCGCCACCGAGGTCGAAGACCAGGATGGTCTGGTCGTCCTTGTCGAGGCCGTACGCGAGCGCGGCCGCGGTCGGCTCGTTGACGATGCGCAGGACGTTCAGACCCGCGATCTCACCGGCCTCCTTGGTGGCCTGACGCTCGGAGTCGTTGAAGTACGCCGGGACGGTGATGACCGCGTCGGTCACCTTCTCGCCCAGGTAGGCCTCGGCGTCCCGCTTCAGCTTCTGGAGCACGAAGGCGCTGATCTGCTGCGGGTTGAAGGGCTTCCCGTCGAGCTCGATCTTCCAGTCGGTGCCCATGTGCCGCTTGACCGACCGAATGGTCCGGTCCACGTTGGTGACCGCCTGACGCTTGGCCACCTCTCCGACGAGCACCTCACCGTTCTTGGCGAAGGCGACGACGGACGGCGTGGTCCTGGCGCCCTCGGCGTTGGTGATGACGGTGGGCTCGCCGCCCTCCAGAACGCTGACGACGGAGTTAGTCGTGCCCAGGTCGATGCCGACCGCACGTGCCATTGTGATTCCTCCAGCTGACTTGAGTGGAACGGACTCAAGTGTGCACGACGGCCCCCGACCGGTCAACAGAGCTGAGTCGGGCAGACTCAACTCTTATCCGTTCCTTACACGCAATGGCGCTCTGACCTGCGGCGATACCCTGCGTCGAGGTCCGTACACAGGGACACACGAAAGAGCGAACACCACGACCAGCGCCCCACCCGCCACCCACCACAGGGCACCGGCCCCGATCCGGCCGGCATGCGCGAGTACCCCGACGAGCATCCCGGACAACGCCCCGGCCCCTAGCAGCAGACTCGCCCCCGGCGCCGTGAGCCCGAGCCTGCGCAACCGGTGCGCGAGATGGTCGGGACCGCTGCGCAGCACCCCCCGCCCGGCCCGCCGCCGCGTGGTCAGTACGAGGACGGCGTCGGCGGCGGCCACGGCGGTCAGCGCGAACAGCACCCCGGCGCTCTCCGCGACCCCGAGCCCGGCCCGGGCGTACACCGCGCCCACGGCGATCACGAACCCCGCGGCCATGGACCCACAACTGCCCAACGCCACGCGCGCGGGGTGCCAGTTGTGCAGCAGGAACCCGGTCAGGGCGGCGGCCAGCACGCTCACCAGCCCGGCGATCGAGTCCATCACCTCGACGGCCGCGCAGGCCGCCACCCCGAAGGCGGCGACGACCCCGGCCGTGCCCGCCAGCCCGTCGGCGTGGTCGAGCCCCCGCAGCCCGAACACCACCGCCACCACCCACGCGACGGCCAGCAGTCCGGTGCCCACTCCGGTGTCCCCGTACGGCACGACGCACGCCGCCGCCACGCCGGTACCGGCGGCCAGCACCCGGCGCCGCAGCCGCCACACGTCGTCGACGAGCCCGAGCAGGGCGACGGCACCGGCGGCGAGGAGGATCCCCCGCGTCCCGTCGGACGGGGGCGCGAGCTCCCACCACTCCCCCGCCGCCACGACCAGCCCCGTGACGAGCACGACGGCCACGCCCCCGGACAGCGGCACGTCCCGCTGCCGGCGCCGCTCGACCAGCCGCAGCCGCAGGGCGGGTGCCCGCAGGGCGGCGGCGAGCAGGGCGGTGAGGAGGAGGGCGGTGGCGGCGGCGGTGATCCCGTAGAGCACGGATATAAGGTAGGCGCGATTATGACAATTCGGTATGAATAACACGACGGGATCGCGACCGGGATCGGTCCGTTTCTGAGGCGACCCTCAGCGATTCAGATCACTGCCCACCCGGCTACAGTGCGGCGGAGGATGAGGGTAGTCTCAGACGGACTGCATAAGTTACCGCTTAGTAATTTCGGGGAAGCCTGAAGAACGACAGGTCACCCCGACGAAACCCCTCGCAGGCCCGAGGAGCCCCCATGCAACTCGCCGCGATCATCGTGTCGCTGGTTCTGACCGTGGTCGGCGTCGCGCTGCTCGCACGCGCGATCGGCCAGTTCGTCCGGTACTTCAAGCTGGGCCAGCCGGTCCCGGCCGGTACCCGGACCGACAACCCCTACCAGCGCAGCGTGACCCTGGTGAAGGAGTTCCTCGGCCACACGCGCATGAACCGGTGGGGCATCGTCGGTGTCGCCCACTGGTTCGTCGCCGTGGGCTTCCTGACCCTCCCGCCGACCCTGGCCCAGGCCTTCGGGCAGCTGTTCCAGGCCGACTGGGTGCTGCCGGTCGTCGGTGAGTTCCTGCCGTTCGAGCTGTACATCGAGTTCATCGGCGTGATGACGGTGCTGGGCATCGCGGTGCTCATCGCGATCCGCCTGCTGAACCTGCCGAGCCGCCCGGGCCGCAAGTCCCGCTTCGCGGGCTCCAAGGCCGGCCAGGCCTACTTCGTCGAGTACGTCATCCTCACCATCGGCCTGGCGATCTACGTCCTGCGGGGCCTGGAGGGCGCGCTCCACCACGTCGACCACTACGAGGCCTCCTACTTCGCCTCGTACCCGCTGGTCCTCGCCTTCAAGGGCCTGTCGGTCACGGCGCTCCAGAACCTGGTCTACCTGGTCGCCATGATCAAGATCGGCACCTCGTTCATCTGGATGATCGTGGTGTCGCTCAACACCAACATGGGTGTGGCCTGGCACCGCTTCCTGGCGTTCCCGAACATCTGGTTCAAGCGCGAGTCGAGCGGCGGCACCGCCCTCGGCGCGCTCCAGCCGATGACCTCGGGCGGCAAGCCGATCGACTTCGCCGACCCGGGCGACGACGACGTCTTCGGCGTCTCCCAGGTCGAGCAGTTCTCCTGGAAGGGCCTGCTGGACTTCTCCACCTGTACCGAGTGCGGCCGCTGCCAGTCGCAGTGCCCCGCCTGGAACACGGGCAAGCCCCTCTCCCCCAAGCTGCTGATCATGTCCCTGCGCGACCACGCGCACGCCAAGGCGCCGTACCTGCTGGCCGGCGGCGGCAAGACGATGGAGGGCGAGGAGAAGGCCTCCGAGGAGCAGCTGAAGGACGTCCCCGCGGCCGCCCTGGCCGAGGCCGAGCGCCCCCTGGTCGGCACGCTGGAGGACAACGGCGTCATCGACCCGGACGTGCTGTGGTCCTGCACGACCTGCGGTGCCTGCGTCGAGCAGTGCCCGGTGGACATCGAGCACGTCGACCACATCGTCGACATGCGCCGCTACCAGGTGATGATCGAGTCCGCGTTCCCGTCCGAGGCGGGCACGATGCTCAAGAACCTGGAGAAGAAGGGCAACCCCTGGGGCCTGGCGAAGAAGCAGCGCCTGGAATGGCTCAAGGAGGTCGACTTCGAGGTCCCGGTCGTCGGCAAGGACATCGAGGACCTGTCCGAGGTCGAGTACCTGTACTGGGTCGGCTGCGCGGGCGCGCTCGAGGACCGCGCGAAGAAGACCACGAAGGCCTTCGCCGAGCTGCTCCACATCGCGGGCGTCAAGTTCGCGATCATGGGCGGCGACGAGAAGTGCACCGGTGACTCCGCCCGGCGCCTGGGCAACGAGCCTCTGTTCCAGGAGCTCGGCATGGAGAACGTCATGGCGCTGAACATGGCGTTCGGCGAGGAGATGGACGACGAGGGCAAGGTGACGCCCGAGTCGGCGAAGCCGAAGTCGTCGAAGAAGATCGTCGCGACCTGCCCGCACTGCCTCAACACCCTCGGCAACGAGTACCCGCAGCTCGGCGGCGACTACGAGGTCATCCACCACACGCAGCTGCTCCAGCACCTGGTGGACGAGGGCAAGCTGATCCCGGTCACGCCGGTCGAGGGCATCATCACCTACCACGACCCGTGCTACCTGGGCCGCCACAACAAGATCTACACGCCGCCGCGCGAGATCATCGCCGCGGTCCCCGGAGTCCGCAACGAGGAGATGCACCGCCACAAGGAGCGCGGCTTCTGCTGCGGCGCCGGTGGTGCGCGGATGTGGATGGAGGAGCGGATCGGCAAGCGCATCAACAACGAGCGCGTCGACGAGGCCCTCTCGGTCAACCCGGACATCGTCTCCACGGCCTGCCCCTTCTGCCTGGTCATGCTGACGGACTCCGTCAACGGCAAGAAGAACGACGGCAAGGCGAAGGAGTCCATCCAGGTCGTGGACGTCGCCCAGCTCCTGCTGGACTCGGTCAAGACACCGGTCCAGGCGGAAGCCGAGCCCGACAGCGACGATGGTGACGACGGCGAGCCGCCGGCGGGCACGGCGGACTCGGCGAACGCCCCGGAGCCGGAGCCGGTGAAGTAGGCGAACCTCCCACAAACCGTCCTCGGCGCCCCCTGCCCGAATCATCGGGCAGGGGGCGCCGGCGTTCTTGAGGCCTCGTGTCTCCAGGGTCTCGCGTCTCCACGGCCTCGCGCCCTCGTGTCCCGGTGCCCTTGCGTACCGGCGTCCGCCGGCCTCGCGTCCCCGCACCCCCGCGCCCTCACGCCCTCACGCTCCGGCGTCACCCCGGCCTGGCAACCTCGCGTCCCCCGGCCCCGCGCCCCGCGCCACGTGCGGGACGTTCGTCCCGCACGACGACGCCGGAGTGGCGCGCATCGGTCGGGGCGCCGAAGATTTTCTCGGGGACCCGGACGGCCACGCTCACCGCGCGGGCCGCTCGACACCGTGGGAGTCCGGAGGTGGGCATGACGGATCCACGAGAGATCCTCGCGCAGGCGCGCAGAGGTCCCGTACCGGCGAGCTGGCGGGTCTTCACCAAGAAGCGGGGGAAGGTGTCCGGCTTCCTGCGCGGTACGTCGGAGGATCCGGACCCGCTGCTGGTCATCACCCCGGACGGGGTCGTCGAATACAAGGACGAGCGCAAGCCGCCGACGGTCGTCGACTTCCGCTCGCTGGCCGGCGTCACGCTGAAGGCGAGCGCGAGCACCTCCTCCAGCAGCTCCTTCGCGACTCTGACCGTATGGCTGGACCTGGTCCACCTCGACGGCACGAAGGCGAAGTGGAAGTCCGCCTCCTTCGCGGACGACCTCCGCACGATCCAGGGAGTCATCGAGGCGTACAGCGCTCACAAGGTGCTGCAAGGGCGTTTCTGACAGGGGTGGTACGGGGGGAGTACTCGGCACCCCGGCTCGGTGTTCATGAACGTCGTGCTGCTGTGCCCGACCCGCTACTGGGCCCTGTTCAAGCTGCGCGACAAAGCCTGGCAGTCCCGGGGGCTGACGGCGAAGACGGCCGTGCCCGAGCCCGGCCCGGCCTAGGCCGGGAAGCACCGGCCCCGCCCTGCGCCAGGGCGGGCCGCGGGCGCCCGCACCGGAACGGCGGCCGGAGCTCCGATGAGTTCCGCCGCCGCGGGCGGTCCACCCTCCAGCGGGTGCCGCCCCAGGCCCCGCCCGGCCCGAGGAGCTCCCATGACCACCGTCGTCATGCACAACGTCGTCTCCGTCGACGGCTTCATCGCCGGCCCGGACGACGACGTGGGCCCCCTCTTCGACTGGTACGGCAACGGCGATGTCGCGATCAACCAATACGCCAAGGTGTCCAGGGCCTCCGCCGACTACGTCGGTCCGGCCATGGCGAGGATCGGCGCGCTCGTCGTCGGCCGGCACGTCTTCGACATGACCAACGGGTGGGAAGGCGTCCCCCCGGCGGGCGAGCACGTCGTGGTGGTCTCGCACCGGCCCCGCCCCGTCGGCTGGCACCCGGACGCGCCGTTCCACTTCGTCGACGGCGTGGCGGAGGCCGTCGCCAAGGCCAGGGAGCTGACCGGCGAGGACCGTGACGTCGGCGTGGCGGCGGGCGACGTCGGCGGTCAGGCGTTCGCCCTCGGCCTGGTCGACGAGGTGGCGATGGACGTCGTGCCGGTCGTCTTCGGCTCGGGCAAGCGGTACTTCGGCTCGGCGGACGCCCGGTGCCTGCTCGACGACCCGTACGTCGTGATCCAGGGCGACCGGGTGCTGCACCTGCGCTACCGGGTCCGGCAGCGGCCATGACGGCCTGCCGGGCCGGCTGGGGCGGCCACCCCTGCCATCCCGATCCCACCGGCGCCCGGCTGCCGAGGAATTAACCGAACTCACGTACAACCCTTACGTCACCCCGCGGGTCTCTTGATCGCCGAACGCCCGTGAACGCCCGGACAATCCCCGGCGAACGCGGACGGTCGGCCCTTCATCGACTGTGGATGTCCGCCAGGCATCCCCCGCATGCAGCAGGAGACCCGCATGCAGCAGCACGAGCCCCCCTCGGGGCACCGGCACGCACCGGCCCGCCCGGCCCGGCACCGCGGCCCGCGGCGCTCCCTGGCGACCGCCGCCGCGGCCACGCCGCCCGGCGCCCGTGCCCCGTGGGCCGGCCTCGACGGCGACGGCCCCGGCGACGACACGGCGGGGCTCTCCGGCAGGTTCGTTCTCCGCCCGCCGTCCGGCGGCACGACGACAGCCGCCGCCACGGGTTCACCCACCGCCTCCCCCGGCGACTCGGGCGTCTCAGGCGTCTCGGGCGTCTCGGGCGTCTCGACGACGGGCCACCCGAACCGCGGCGACTAATCCGCCAACTGAGCCCCCCGGACCCGGCGGACCCGACGGACCCGGCGGAGCCACCCGCCCCACCGAGCCGCTCACGACGACGGCGCCGCCTCGCACCACGTCGACCACGGCGACCACGTCACCCCACCGCACGACACCGAGCCCCCGCCCCACGGCGACCACCTCACCCCGCTCCCCCAGGCCGCGCGCCCGGCGGAGCCACCCGCATCCCCTCGGGGCCGGGCCTCCCAGGTCCGGCTCCTTCCCACCCGGAGCCCCACCTTGCGCAAGCGCACCCTTCTGCTGGCCGCCGGCCTCACCACCGGCCTGCTCACCACCACCCCCGCCACCGCCGCCCCCTCCGGCCTCGCCGGGGACTTCAACGGGGACGGATACCGCGATGTCGCGGTCGGCGCCCCGTGCGCCGACGTCGGCTCGGCCTCCTGCGCCGGCGCGGTCGTCGTGCTGTACGGTTCGTCGTCCGGTGCCTCGGCCGCCCGCAGGGCCGTCATCACCCAGAACTCCGCCGGGGTGCCCGGCACCGCCGAGTCCGGCGACCTGTTCGGCTCCGCCCTGGCCGCCGGGGACCTGGACCGGGACGGCTACTCCGACCTCGTCGTCGGCGCCAGCAGCGAGACCGTGGGCGACCGGGACAGCGTCGGCTCCGGCACCGTCCTGTGGGGCAGCGCGTCCGGCCTGACCAGCGGCAAAGGCCTGCCCCAGCCGTCGACGCTCGCCGAGTACGGCAACTTCTCCCGGGGCATCGCGACCGGTGACTTCGACGGCGACGGCGACACGGACGTCACCCTCACCGGCCAGAGCCACACCCGCCTCTACAACGGCCCCTTCACCCGCACCGGCGGCCCGCTGAACCACCTCCGCGTCGGCGAGGTCGGCACCACGTTCGAGGTGATCGCGGGCGACCTCACCGGAGACGGCGCGGCCGAACGCGTGTACCCGTTCAACGTGGACGGCGACACCGGCGGCGAGATCGACTACTTCCGGTGGAACGGCACGACGTACAAGATGGCCGATCTGCCGAACGCCGACGGCTACCCCGGCTCCATCGGCGACATCAACCGCGACGGCTACGGCGACCTCGTCCTCGGCGACCCCACGGACCCGTACGACCTCAAGCCCGGCGGCCACAAGGGCGGCCAGATCACCGTCTGGTACGGCGGCCCGAACGGCCCCGACCCGGCGCAGCAGCCGACCGTCGTGCACCAGGACACCACGGGCGTGCCCGGTGCCGGTGAGGCCGACGACAGTTTCGGCAGCGCGGTGAGCACCGGCGACATCAACGGCGACGGCTACACCGACGTCGTGGTCGGCGCCCCGGGCGAGGACATCGGCTCGGCGCGGGACGCCGGATCGGTGACCGTGCTGTTCGGCTCCGCCTCCGGGCTCAAGACCGCCGGTGGCGTGACGTCGTACACCCAGGACACCGCCGGGGTGCCCGGCTCCGCCGAGTCCGGGGACCGCTTCGGGTCCGCGCTCGACCTGACCGACGTGACGAAGGACGGCAAGGCGGACCTGGCCGTCGGTGTCCACGGCGAGAACTCCACGGGCGGCCTGTGGACCCTGCGCGGCTCCGCCTCCGGCCTGACCACGAGCGGCGCGCAGGGCATCACCGCCGGCACCCTCGCCCTCAAGGGCAGCGTCAGCCTCGGCTCGGCGGTGGCCCAGTGACCCCCCATCGGCTCCCCCGTCAGGCCCGTACCCCCTTGCGCAGCCGCGCCACCGCGGCCGTCCTCGCCGCGGCCCTGACCCCGCTCGCCCTCACGCTCTGCGCCCCCGCCGCGCACGCCGCGACGGCCGCCGCCCCCTACGACTTCAACGGCGACGGCCGCACCGACCTCGCGATCGGCGCGCCGGGCGCCACGGTCTCGGGTCAGGCCAAGGCGGGCGCCGTGACCGTCGTCTACGGCAGCACGAGCGGCCCGAAGACCTCCACCCGCACGGTCCTCACCCAGAACACCGCCGGTGTGCCGGGCGCCGCCGAGGCCGACGACGCCTTCGGTGCCGCGCTCGCCTCCGCCGACCTGAACACCGACGGCTACGCCGACCTGCTCGTCGGCACGCCCGGCGAGGACGGCGGCGACACCAACGACGGCACGGTCGCCATCGTCTGGGGCGGCGCCTCCGGCCTGTCCGGCGCCCGTACGCTGTTCAGCTTCTTCAGCACCGACTACGACCGTTACGGCCAGACCCTGGCCGCCGGTGACTTCGACGGCGACGGTGACACCGACGTCGCCGTGGGCTCCACCGGGCCGGTCACCCTCTCGCTCGTGGCCGGCCCGATCACCCGGACCAGCGCGTCCAACGGCGGTTCGGGATCGCGCAACGACGGCTGGGCCTCCTCCTACGGCGTCACGCACCTCTCCGCCGGTGACATCACCGGCGACGGCCACCCCCGGGTGGTCGTGCACGGCCGCGCCGCGCGCACCGACGACGCGGCCACCGCCCTGGCCGACATGAAGATCAGCAACTACACCGACTGGCTGCGGCGGCTGCCGGCCGGCTACGTCTCCGCCGTCGGGGACATCGACGGCGACAGTCACGACGACATCGCCGTGGGCAACGACCGGGAGACCTCCGCCGACCCGGCGGGCGCGCTCGGCGGCAAGGTCTCCGTCGTCTACGGCGGCCCCGAGGGCCCCGACCCGGACCGGGCCCCGCTCGTCCTCACCCAGGACACCGCCGGTGTGCCCGGCGCCTCCGAGAAGGGCGACCGCTTCGGCAGCGGCGTTTCCCTCGGTGACACCGACGGCGACGGGTACGCCGACCTGGCCATCGGCGCGGCGGGCGAGAACGGCTCCGCCGGGGCCGTCACCGTGCTGCGCGGCTCGGCGTCCGGCCTCACCACCAAGGGCGCGACCTCGTACACCCAGAACACCGCCGAAGTGCCCGGCACCTCGGAGCAGGGCGACCGGTTCGGCGAGCGCGTCACGCTCACCGACCACACCGGCGACCGCCGCGCCGACCTGTCCGTCTCCGCGCCCGGCGAGGACGGGGGCGACGGCGCGGTCTGGTCCCTGCGCTCCACCGCGACCGGCCCGACGGCCACCGGCTCGATCTCCTTCGGCCCGGGCACGACCGGCATCTCCACGGCCGGCGCCCCGGGCTACGGCACCGCGCTCACCTCCTGACCACCACCACCCGACCCGACGATCCGACGAGGACCCCGATGCGCAAGCGCACCCTCCTCCTGGCCACGGCGCTGACCTCCGGCCTGCTCACGGCGCTGCCCGTGACGGCCGCCACCGCCGCGCCCGGCACCGGCCCCAGGGCCGACTTCAACGGCGACGGCTACGGCGACATCGCGTTCGCCGCCCCGTACGCCAAGGTCGACGGCCTGGGCATGGCCGGCTACGTCGCCGTGGTCTACGGCGGCGCCACCGGCCTCGACCCGGCCAAGCACACGGTGATCAGCCAGAACACTGCCGGAGTGCCCGGTGCCGCGGAGGCCGAGGACACCTTCGGTGACGCCCTCGCCGTGGCCGACCTCAACGGCGACGGCTACACCGACCTCGCGGTCGGCTCCTCCGGCGAGGACGTCGGCACGGACGAGGACGGCGGCTCGGTCACCGTGTTGTGGGGCTCCGCGAGCGGCCTGGCCGGCGGCACCACGGTCAAGGACCCGGCCGTCTCCGGACACGACAACTGGGGCAGGCTGCTGACCGCCGGCGACTTCGACGGGGACGGCAAGGCCGACCTGGCCGTCGGCACCGGCTCGTCGCACGTGTACGCCGTACGCGGGCCCTTCACCACGGCCGGCGCCACCGGCGCCGCGCAGAAGATCTCCACACCGGAGCCGGCGTATCTCGTCGACGCCATGGACGCGGGCGACACGAACAAGGACGGCCGCTCGGACCTGGTCCTCACCTACCGGGTCCACCTCGACTCGGACGCGTCGGGCAGCTGGTCCAAGGGCGTCGCCTACCTCGGCTCCCCCACCGGCCCGGACACCTCCGCCCCGCGCCCCCTGAACGGCGGCACGTCCCTCGCCCTGGGCGACATCGACGGCGACGGCTTCGACGAGATCGCCCTCGGCAACGTCTTCACGAAGGACGACGACCACGGCGGCAGCCTCGGCGGCCGGGTCGTCGTCATCCGCGGCTCCGAGGGCGGCCCGGTCAACGGCGACGCGCCCATGGCCGAACTCACCCAGGACTCCGAGGGCGTCCCCGGCGCCGACGAGGCGAACGACGGCTTCGGCAACGCGGTCTCCATCGGCGACACCAACGGCGACGGCTACGGCGACCTCGCCATCGGTGTCGTCTTCGAGGACATCGGCACCGTCGAGGACGCCGGCGCCACGGTCCTGATGAACGGCTCCGCCTCCGGCCTCTCGCGCACCGGCGCCCGCACCCTCACCCAGGACACCGCCGGCGTCCCGGGCTCGGCCGAGGCCATCGACTACTTCGGCTCCGACGTCCTGCTGACCGACGTCAGCAAGGACGGCCACGCCGAGTTCACCGTCACCGCCGGCTTCGAGGACGAGGGCGTCGGCGCGATCACCGCCCTGCGCGGCTCGGCCGACGGCCCCGTCGCCGACGGCGCCCGCACCTTCGGCCCCGGCAGCCTCGGCCAGACCCGTTCCTACGGCGCCTTCGGCACCGGCCTCACCGGCTGACGAACCAGGAGATCCCCATGCGCAGATCCACAACGACCGCCCTGGTCGCCGCCCTGCTGGCGACCGGCGTCACCCCCGTGTTCCTCACCGGCCCCGCCGCCGCGGCGCCGGCCAGGCACTACGACGACTTCAACGGCGACGGCCGCCGCGACCTCGCCTACGGCGGCTACGACGACGTCGACCGCGAGGGCGGCACGATCACGGTCGTGTACGGCACCGCCACCGGCCTCGACACCGCCCACCCGAAGCGCTTCCACCAGGACAGCGCCGGCGTCCCCGGCTCCGGTGAGGAGGACGACCAGTTCGGCGCGTCCCTGGCGAGCGCCGACCTCAACAAGGACGGTTACGCGGACCTCGTCGTCGGCAACCCCACCGAGCACGTGGGCGGCGACGACTACCGCGGCACCGTCACCGTCCTGTGGGGTTCGAGGTCCGGCCTGTCCGGCGGCACCAACCTCGCCCCCGTCGGCGGCGCGGGCGGGCGCTTCGGCCACTTCGGCCGCGACCTGGCGACCGGCGACTTCACCGGCGACGGCTCCCCCGACCTGGCCGTGATCGGCGGCGAGGAGGCGTGGCTGTACCGCGGCCCCTTCACCAAGTCGGGCACCACCGGCAAGGTCAGCAAGATCGACAAGAGCTCCGGCGGCTGGTACTCCACCGCCCTCGCCGCCGGAAAGGTCGACGGGGACGGCAGGACGGACCTCGTGGTGATCGGCACGGAGGTCGACGACAGCCGGATCCGCGAGCGCGCCTGGTACCTGAAGGGCACCTCCTCCGGCCTCTCCTCGGGCGCCTCCAAGACCCTCAGCGACCGGCAGGAGGGCCTGTACCCGAGCCCCGTCATCGGCGACTTCGACAAGAACGGCTACGGCGACATCGCCCTCGGCGTGCCCGACAAGGACAACGGCAAGGGCGCGGTCACGATCTGGCGCGGCACCTCGTCGGGCCCGGGCACGTCGGTCACCCTCACCCAGGCCACCTCGGGCGTCTCCGGCAGCCCGGAGGCCGACGACAACTTCGGCTACGCCATCTCGGCCGCCGACACCAACGGCGACGGCTACGCGGACCTCGCGGTCGGCGTCCCGCACGAGGACGTCGCGGGCGACCAGGACCAGGGCGGGGTGCACGTCTTCCGCGGCGGCTCCGGCGGGCTCAGCGGCGCGCGCTCCTCGTGGATCGCCCAGACGGTGCTCGGCCCGGCCGACTCCGACTCGGCCTTCGGCTACGCCCTGCGCCTGCGCGACCTGACCGGCGACGGCCGGGCCGACCTGGCCGTCGGCGCGGCGAACGGAGCGCTGCTCATGCCGGGCACGGGCACGGTCCCGACCAAGACCGGCGCGATCGCCCTGCCGGAGCTCGGCGGCGGCTTCGCCGACTGACCGGCCCCGGGGGAACCGGCCCGGCTCCGGCCGGGCCGGGCCGGGCCGAGCCCGGCGCCCTACCCGTACGGCCGAACCCTGAGACCCCACGGGCCCCCCAAGTCCCGGTCCCTTAAGGGATGTCACAGCTCGGCCGCAAAGCCGGGCCCGGAACCCCGGGCCCGGCACGCCACCGCGCGGGACCAGGTACGTTCGAAGACGTGGCTGGATTCAGGATCGGACGCGGCCGTGACAACGGCGCTCCTCAGACGCGACCGCACAACCCTTCGTACGGGCAGCAGACGCCGCAGGGGCCGTCGTACGGCTACCCGCCGGCGCCACAGCCGTACCCGCAGCAGCCGCCGCACGGCAGCGGCGGCGGCCCGGCGTGGCCGCAGCCGCACGCCGGGCAGGGCGGCGGCTACGGCGGCCAGGGCGAGCCGGAGTACTTCGGCGACGGCGCGTACCCGCCCGGCCCGCAGGGCCCGCCCGACCCGTACGCGGCGAACAACCCGGGCCACACGCAGGCCTTCTCCGTCGGCGAGGACCCCTACACCCAGGGCGACACCTACCGCGCCGGCTCGGCCGCCCCGCCGCCCGGCCCCATCGGCCCGCGCCTGCACTGGAAGGCCCTGCTGCGGGGGATCGTCCTGGCCCCCAACCAGACGTTCCTCCAGATGCGGGACTACTCGATGTGGGGCCCGGCCCTCGTCGTCACGTTCCTGTACGGCCTGCTCGCCGTCTTCGGCTTCGACGGCGCCCGCGCGGATGCGATAAACGCCACACTGTCGAACGCGGTGCCGATCGTCCTGACGACGGCCGTGGCGATGGTGCTGAGTGCCTTCGTCCTGGGTGTCGTCACCCACACCCTGGCCCGCCAGCTCGGCGGCGACGGCGCCTGGCAGCCCACGGTCGGCCTGTCCATGCTGATCATGTCCCTCACGGACGCGCCCCGCCTGGTCTTCGCGATGTTCGCGGGCGGCGACGCGATGTTCGTCCAGCTGCTGGGCTGGGCCACCTGGATCGCGGGCGGCGCACTGCTGACCCTCATGGTCGGCCGCTCCCACGACCTGCCCTGGCCGAAGGCGCTCGGCGCGTCGGCGATCCAGCTGATCGCGCTGCTGTCGATCGTGAAGCTGGGCACGGTCTGAGGCAGACGCCTTGAGAACGAGAGGGGCTCCCCGGCGCGGGGAGCCCCTCTCGTTCTCAGGCATACAGGCGTGTTCGGGCGCTCTCAGGCGCTCTCAGGCGTCGAGCACCTGGCCGGACCGCCGGACCACGGGCGGTTCGACACTCCACGGGAAGTTGATCCAGTCGTCGGTCCGCTTCCAGACGTACTCGCACTTCACCAGTGACTGCGACTTCTCGTAGACGACCGCGCTGCGCACCTCGGCGACGGTGTCGAGGCAGAAGTCACGCACCAGCTTGAGCGTCTTGCCGGTGTCGGCGACGTCGTCGGTGATCAGCACCTTCTTCCGCGAGAAGTCGATCACGTTGGGGACGGGCGCGAGCATGACGGGCATCTCGAGGGTCGTCCCCACACCGGTGTAGAACTCCACGTTGACCAGGTGGATGTTCTTGCAGTCGAGGGCGTAGGCGAGCCCGCCGGCCACGAAGACACCGCCACGGGCGATGCTGAGGACTATGTCCGGCTCGTAGCCGTCGTCGGCGATGGCCTGCGCGAGCTCGCGCACGGCGACGCCGAACTTCTCGTAGGTCAGGTTCTCCCGCACGCCGCCCGTGCTCGTCTCACTCATGTCCGGGTCGCTCATCTCCGGGTCGCTCATCTCCGGGCTCACACCTGGGTCCGATGGAAGTTGAGGAAGGACCGGGAGGCGGTCGGACCACGCTGCCCCTGGTACCGGGACCCGTACCGCTCGCTGCCGTAGGGGAAGTCCGCGGGCGAGGTGAGCCGGAACATGCACAGCTGCCCGATCTTCATGCCCGGCCAGAGCTTGATGGGCAGGGTGGCGAGGTTGGACAGCTCCAGCGTCACGTGCCCGCTGAAGCCGGGGTCGATGAAGCCGGCGGTGGAGTGCGTCACGAGACCCAGCCGCCCGAGCGAGCTCTTGCCCTCCAGCCGGGAGGCCAGGTCGTCGGGCAGGGTGATGACCTCGTAGGTGCTGGCGAGGACGAACTCGCCGGGGTGCAGGATGAACGGCTCGTCGCCCTCCGGCTCCACGAGCCGGGTCAGATCGGCCTGCTCGATGGCGGGGTCGATGTGGGGGTAACGGTGGTTCTCGAACACCCGGAAGTAGCGGTCCAGCCGCACATCGATGCTCGACGGCTGCACCATCGCGTCGTCATACGGATCGATCCGCACCCGCCCGGCGTCGATCTCGGCCCGGATGTCCTTGTCAGAGAGAAGCACGCCCCGAGGATACGCAAGGCGCGCGGAGCGACCACAACCGGACGTCTCCGCGCGCCTTGTGCCGGTTGCCCGGCCCTTTGTCCGTTACCGCTGCTCCTGCTACTGCTTCTGATAGCTGACGGGCACCACGCTGCGGAGCCGCGCACATCGCGGACACCGAAGCAGCCGCCCAGGGCCGAGCCGCTCGGCCTGCTGCATCGGGAACGAAGCGGTGCTGAACACGTGCCCATCGGCACAACGGACGACGGTGCGCTCCATCAAGTCCAAGAGTCCCTTCCCCAAGAGCCGCGTCTGGCTGCTGCTTGCCTGACGACAAAAGCCACAGTACGGGATCAAAGGGACGACCCTCCAGGCGGCACTCCGGTCCCGCCCGGCCCCTCTCACGCTCCTCCACCGTACGCCCCAACTCCGTTCCCCCGCAGCCGCATCCCACGCCTGAAACACCCTCAGGCCCCAGGGCGCGGACGCCGGGGGCCTGAGATGAGGTAGAGTGAGCGAGCATTCGACACCGACTGCGGTCGGCGTCTTACGCGGGTGTAGTTTAATGGTAGAACATCAGCTTCCCAAGCTGAGAGCGCGAGTTCGATTCTCGTCACCCGCTCCATGCGAAACCCCAGGTCAACAACTTGGGGTTTCTTTCTTGTCAAAAGCGGGTTGGGTGCCACTCGTGACAGTCCACGGCTGGGACACCGGCCCAGCCATTCCATCAGCCGGAGCCAGTAGGCCGGTTCGGATCGTCCGATTGACGCGGCAGGTTGCGGTGGTCGTCCGTCGTGGTCCAGTTCCCTAGCGTCGTAACTGCTCCCACCCGGGTCACTTCAGAGCAGCGTCCGCGCAGCGAGCACCTTCTCTACAAGGCGCCTCGGCTCAGACTTTCTCCGCGCTCACGCGGATGCTCGGCGGCGAGCAGCCCGATGTCTTCTACATCGGAAGCCAGGATCGTCACCCGGCCGGGGTGCTGCAGGGCGGTCGCGCACAGCATGGCGTCGATGGCGTACTTGTGGCCGTGCAGCCCCGCTGCACGCAGCAAGGCGGCAGCGGATTGCGCGACGGCCTGGGTCACCGGCTCGACGGCCGGGCGGGACAGGGTCCACTTCAGCGCGGCGTCGTTGATCTTCGGGTGGCTCACCTTGACCAGCACGGCGGCTGAGGTGATCACGGGCAGGTCCGCGTCGCGAGCCGCCGTCAGCCACTCGTGGATCTCCCGATCACGCTGTACGGCCTTCGCCAGGCCCTCGCTGTCCAGGACCAGGGCACCGCTCACGCGGCCGCCCCGGCATGTGAACCGCCCCCGGTCAGCCGGGCACGCTTGGCCGCCACGGCCTCGGGGTCGGCCGGGCCGTGCACCTTGTCGAAGTCCGCGATCAGCTCGTCCAGGTTGTCCCGCTCGATCTGCCGCTGGGCCGCCTTCTCCAGGTAGGCCGAGACGCCCCGCTTGCCGACCCGCTCACGGATCGCCTGCAGAGTGCCAGCGGTCAGGGTGACAGAGATACCGCTGGTGGGGCCGTCGCCTGGCAGGAAGTCCACATCGTCATCAGTCACACCGCGAGTGTGCCATTGCAAATGGCATAGTGGGCGGCAAGTGCACCGCGAGACTCTGACCGGATGACGGAGAAACCCGGTGCCCCTGGCTCTTGGGTGCCGTGGAGCGGCAATGCCCCTGCAACAGCTGATCTCCGCACCGGGCAGGCCGGCGCACTTGTCCCCTCAGCCGCACCGGCGCGCCTCCCCCCTCCCTGACGGAGGTCGTCGCCGGGCCTGGCTCTGACGCCCCGGCCCCGGCAGGCGTGCCCGCCCCGGGTCAGCCGCGCTCCCGCTCCTCCCTGGCGGCGCGCAGACCGAGCACGACGATGCGCAGCCCGTATTCGAAGCCGGCGTCGCCGTCGATGCCGAGCAGGTCGCTCGACGCCTGGGCGGTGAGGGGGAAGCGTTCGGCGTCGATCATCGCGGCGAGCCGCTCGGGGGCGTAGGGGTTGTCGTCGCCGTACGCCGCGCTGGTGTGGGCCTGCTCCTCGATGGTGTGGCCGATGGTGTAGTGCAGGACCGTCGGGAAACCGCGTGCCGCCTCGCTGAGGGTGAAGCCGGCATCCCGCAGGGTTCGCAGGTTCAGCTCCACCGCCCGGTGCACGCTCTCGTGGTTCACGTAGGTGCCGGCGAGGACGCGGGCTCCGTCCCGGTGGCTCAGCATCGCCTGCCGCAGGTGGCGGGCCCAGTCGGCGAGCCAGTCCTCCCAGGAGGAGCCGTCGCGGGGCGGCTCCAGCCTCTCGGCCGCCTCGACGTACACCAGGGTGGCCATGGCGTCGAGCAGCTCCTGCTTGTTCTTGATGTGCCAGTAGAGGGTGGGGGCCCGTACGCCGAGGTCCTGGGCGATGAGGCGCATGGTGAGCCCGTCGAGGCCGACGTCGTCGAGCAGTCGCAGCGCCGTCCGGGCGATCACCTCGGAGTTGGTCTTCATCCCGCTCCCTCCTTCCTGAAGCCTTGACACCCTAACACCGTTAGGGGCACCCTCTAACGGCGTTAGAGTCTCTAACGCCGTTAGACGCGGCCGGCTGGAAGCCGAACCGAAGCAGGGGGAAACGCAGATGACCGACACGACGACGGACACGGATGTGGTGATCGCGGGCGCCGGGCCGACGGGCCTGATGCTCGCCTGCGAACTACGGCTGGCGGGGGTCGACGTGGTGGTGGCCGACCGGCTCGCCGCGCGGACCGGTGAGTCGCGGGCCGGCGGGATGCACGCCCGGACCATGGAAGTGCTGGACCAGCGGGGCGTACTGGACCGCTTCCTGGCGGCCGGCACACCGCGCCCGATAGGGCACTTCTCCGGGCTGTGGCTGGACTTCGACCGGTTCGAGACCAGGCATGCCCGGTCGCTGGTGCTCCTGCAGTCCCACATCGAGCGGCTGCTGGAGGAGTGGGCCACCGAGCTCGGTGTACGGGTGCGCTGGTCGTCCGAGGTGACCGGGATCCGACAGCACGGCCCCGATGTCGAGGTCGACGTGGGAGGGCCGGAGGGCTCACGTTCGACCCTGCGCGCCCGCTACCTCGTGGGCTGCGACGGCGGGCGCAGCGCGGTGCGCAAGCTCGCCGGCATCGGCTTCCCGGGCACCCCGGCGACCCTGACCGCGCTGCTCGGCGACGTCGAACTCGCCGATCCGCCCGCCGAGTCGCTCTTCATGCAGCGGCGAACGGGCGGTGACTTCTCGGTCTTCGCCTTCGAGCCGGGCTGGTACCGGGTGATCACCACGGAGTACGGCCGTGTCGCCGGTCAGAAGGAACCGGTGACGTTCGAGGGGCTGCGGGAGTCACTGCTGAGGATCGCGGGCACCGACTTCGGTATGCACAGTCCCCGTTGGGTCTCCCGGTTCGGTGACGCGGCCCGGCAGGCCGAGCGGTACCGGGAAGGCCGGGTGCTGTTGGCGGGCGACGCGGCTCACATCCACTTCCCGGCAGGTGGCCAGGGACTGAATCTGGGGGTCCAGGACGCGGTCAACCTCGGCTGGAAACTCGCCTCGGTGGTGCAGGGCAGCGCGCCGGAGACCCTGCTGGACAGCTACCACGCCGAGCGGCACCCCGTCGCGGAGCGGGTGCTGCACAACACCCGGGCGCAGGCGGCGCTGTCGCGTCCGGGCCCGCAGACCGACGCGCTGCGCGACGTACTCCGTTCACTCATCGCATACGACGACGTCAACCGGCACCTGGGTGGCATGATCACCGCGCTGGACCTCCGCTACCCCATGAGCGACGACCACCCGCTGACCGGCCGCCGGGTCCCCGACGTCGATCTGAAGACCGGTGACGGCCCGTGTCGCGTCCACGAACTGCTGCGCACCGCGCGCCCCGTGCTGCTCGACCTCCGCGGTGACACCGCACTGGCGGCCACGGCCGAGAGCTGGGCCGACCGCGTCGACCTCGTCGAGGCCCGGTCCACGGCCGGCCACTGGCCCGTCTGGCCGGTCGACGGGACCCCCGCCCCCGCCGCGCTCCTCATCCGCCCCGACGGCCACGTCGCCTGGACCGCACACGCCGGCACCACCCCCGACCCCGCCGCCCTCCGGACCGCCCTCACCACCTGGTTCGGCCCGGCCACGGCCGATTGAACCGGGGAGTTGAGCCGCTCGGCGATGTGCCGGACGAGCCTGACAGCCCGAGTCGGGTGTTTCGCGCGCGCCAGGACGTGGCCTGCACGCGGGCACTCGAAGCCAGGACCACCAAGTCGGCGCGGCTGCACTCGGTCCTGAAGACTCCGCCGACATCGATCGCAGGTGCGGCGTGCATGATGACGCTGCGGAAACTGCTTCCGGTCAAGCGCGGACGACGGGGGACTCGTGGTCTATCAACTCAGCTTCTTCTGCCGCTCTGGAGAAGCCACAGGCGTCGAGGCGCTTGATCGCCTGCTGGACTACCTCCTGGAGAGGGGTCACCGTCTGGTGGGCGAGTGCTTGGAATCAATTGAGGATTCGAGCGCCGCGTTCAGGCTCGGTACCGGTAGCAGCGACAGCGACAGGCCAGTCGCTGACTTGTTGACGCTGGAGGTGCGCGTAGGCGTAGCCGAGATCGCGGAGTCCGTGATCTCGGCATCGCCTGATGACGAGCGGGGCATCTGGGGATGCGACCTGCTGGCCACCGTCACCCTCAGCGGAGACAACCCCGACTGGGCTCTGGTACACCGCATTTGGGCCGCCGTGGTGAGCCTGTGGGGGGCGGTTCCGTGGGACGAGTCCTCCGGATTCGAGATCGCTGTCAGGGCGCCGCAGCTCTGAGCTCTTACCTACTAGCGCGCGGAGCGTACTGGCCCAGCTTTCGAACTGACTCGTGAGACCCGCCGCATCAAGGGCTACGAGGGCCCTTTCCGCCGACCGCTCGACCGCCTGCTCAATATCGTCGGGACGTGTGCGGTGTGGCCCCCACCGCTGTGCGCAGCGCCGTCGATCCGGCCCCGCAGAGGGCGTAGGTGTGCCGTTGCCCGGTCCAGGAGCAAGTTGCCTACAGCGGCTCGGCGGTCTTGCAGGGGTCGTCGGCCGTGACCCGGGCGATGAACCGCCGTGCCTGTTCCTCGGGCGGAACGTCATCGGTGACCGGCAGGTCGAACGTGAAGCCGGGGTCGCGGGGTGACGCCCGGCGGTGCCTGAAGAACACCTCCACTCCCGCGGGGTCCTCGCGCCGAGGCTCCACCCGGTCCACGACGCAGTCCCAGCGCTCGAACCAGCCGCTGTGCACGAGTTCCTGCGCCACCAGCCGCGCGACGGTGTCCACGGGCTCTTCCCATCCGGTGTCGGCGACGGCACGCTTCAGTTCCGCGTCGTACTGAGCGGCGTCGAAGCGGACGTCCGCGGGGACGGGGACCCGGATGTCGTTCGTGTTCTGCCATGAGGACCACACCACCTCGTCATCCCGGCGGTGGATGGTGACGAACACGCCTCCGCAACAGCCCGTGTGACAGTTGTTGTTGGACAGTTCGACGCGGCGGGGTGCCTCATGCGCCGACAACGGCCAGCCCTCGGCCGGACCGAACCAGTCCCCGCGTGAGCAGCTCGACGCTCCGCCGGGATGGATCTCGGCCAGCACGTCCCTGCCGTCGATCAACGGGCGGACCTCTGCCCACTGGTCGATGGCGAGCGGGTGCGGAATCACGTGCCGCAGGGCGAGAGTGCTGATCCTGGTGGGGGCGTTCCCCGACATGCGCGTCAGTGCCACCATCACGACCGTCGTGCCGCTCGGCCTCAGGGCTACGGCCTCGGGAACTTTCCCGGCCTCCCTCACGACTCCTGGTGTGTCAACACAGCCAGCACAACGAGGAGTTGAGGGTCATGGCGGACGGTCCTGGTCGGAGCCGGCGCGGAGTGCTGCGCGGGGCGGTGACGGGTGCCCTGGGCGCGGGCCTGGTGGTCGGCGCCGGTGCCGGCGTTCCGGCCTCAGCCGCGGCGCGGGACGAGGAGGGAGCAGCGGAAGCCGGGCGGCTGCGGGTAGCGGTGCTGCTGTACGACGGGTTCACCGCGCTGGACGCGGTCGGGCCGTACGAGGTGCTGTGCCGGGTGCCGGGCGTGCGGGTGACCATGGTGGCGCGTGAGCGGGGGCCGGTGCGCACCGACACGGGCGAGTTGGCGCTGGTCGCCGAGCGCGCCCTGCGGGACGTGCGGCGGGCCGACGTCCTGCTGGTGCCCGGGGGCGGGGAGCGCGGGACCGTGGCCATGATGGAGGACACCGTCGTCCACGAGTGGATCCGACGTGTCCACCGGCACTCGGTCTGGACGACGTCGGTGTGCACCGGTTCGCTGATCCTGGGCGCCGCGGGCCTGTTGCGCGGCCTGCCCGCCACGACGTACTGGGCCTCGCGCCCGTATCTGAAGGAGCTTGGGGCCATCTACACGCCCGGCCGGTTCGTCGAGGCCGGGAAGATCATCACGGCGGCAGGGGTCTCGGCCGGCATCGACATGGGGCTGCATCTGGCAGCCCGGTTGTCCGACGAGGACGTGGCACGCGCGATGCAACTCGCCGTCGAGTACGACCCGGATCCGCCCTACGACACCGGCAGCCCGGAGAAGGCGGACGAGGCCACGGAGGCGCTCGCCCTGAAACTGCTCGCCGACGCGGCGCGGAAGCCATGACACCGGGCGCCAACCGTCGGTGGGTCCTGCGTCGCGCCGGGCCGGCGTAGGTCCGCTCCGGCTCCCGTCGCCGGACCGGAGCGTGTACCGGCGGCGGTGGCTCCTCAGAACGCGCTGCGGTCAGAGCTCCCACACTTGATCCGGGTCGTCCAGTGCCGCCCGGATCTGGGAGAGGTCTCCGATGTCCGCGAGCGGCGAGCTCTTCGCGATGTCGACGATCCCGCGCACGACGGCTTGCAGCACTTCACCGTTGCCCTCGTCAAGTGCCCTGTCCAGCCGGGAGAACAGCTCCTCGTAGAGGTTGCGCCGCTCCGCGAAGGCCCGGCCGAAGTAGTCCTTGAGGACGGCTTCGGCAGCTCGGATGCGAGCGACCTCCGTGGCTTCGTATGCCTCGATCCGGGCTCTCTTGGTGCTCTCGACCTCGTGGATGTGGATGCACTCACGGGCGGCTTCGACGATCTGGTTCAGCGCGGTGAAGCCGTCCATCGCCCAACCGGGACCCTTGGTCGCGTTGACAACCCTGCCTACGTGCACCTTGGGCTTGTCAGGCATTTCGTGTCTCCTCGATCAATGGTCCGTACGTGATGGTGAGGTTCGCGCTGGACTCGTTCAACGTGCCCTCGGCGTCGACGATCGGAGTCGCCGCCACGTCACGGACCGCCATGGCCAGTGTCATGGCCCGCTGGAAGCGCACGGCGTGCTTTCGTGTGTCGAACGGCTCGGACTCCAGCAACTCCAGCGCGTCGAGCGCTCGAAGTGCGAGGTCCGTGAGGAGGACGCGCAGTTCCGCGGCCCGGGCGTCGACGCCCTCCAGTCGGGCGTCAGTCTCATCGAGCTCAGCGAGGGCCACGGCGGTCTTCGCCTCGAACTCCCTCGCCCGGCTGATCGCCTTCGTGCCCTGTCCCTTGACGAACAGGCCGCCGATGAGCAGCGCGGGACCGATGGTGACGATGTTGAGCGCGGTAGCTCCCAGGGCCACACCACCACCACCCGACGCCAGCGACCCGCCGCCCAGTAGGGCGAGGGTCGCGCTCTCGGCCGCGGCGCCCGACAAACCGGAGATCGCCGCTCCGGTGCTCGCGACTCCGAAGCTGCTCGCTGCCGCCGTGATCCCGGCGCCCGCCCCCGCGCCCGCCACGGCGGATCCGATGGCCCCGCCGATCCATGCCATCGCATCGGCCTCCAGGCCGCGAAGCCCGGGGAGTTCCGCCATGGTCGCGTCGATGCCCTCGACCAGCAGCCTCTCGCTCTCACGCACCTGCCGCTCGTGGCGCCGCAGAAAGTCGCCCATGCGCACGACGACGTCGACGAGCGCCTGGCTCTGCTGTTCCCTCAGTGCCGTCAGGGCGGTGTTCGTCTCTGCCAGCGCGGCCTCGGTCCGGGCCCGGCGTCGTTCGTAGGCTCGGGCCGCCTCGTTGCACCGGTCCTTGGAACGCTTGACGTCATGCGCGCCTTTGGCGCCGAGGGCGGCCCCGCCACCGCCGGTCGCCACACCGACGCCGATAAGCACGACGGGAATGAAAAATGGCACGGCCTCCCCCTCGGTCCCCCATGACCCTGCGCGAACCGGCAGGTTCGACCGTCCACATTGTGCCCATGGCCGGGATCGTCCGGGACGCCTTTCCACCGATCGACCGTGCCCCGACCGAGGGAAGGGTGGTCACGGCGTTCGAGGGCCCGCACGGAAGCGCCCCTCCACTGCGCGGTCGGCCCCCCCCCCAATGGTCCCGGCCCCCGATCACTCCACCCCGGCGCCCACCCCGGCCGCGACGTTCGCACGGGTCGTACGCGGACTGAGGGAGGCCGCCTCAGCGGAGCTCCGGGGAAGGGGTCTGCCGGTCCGCGGGACCCGTTCGCTCTTCGTCGGGCAGGGCGTCGTCGGCGGCGGCTCGGGGCCCGGGCGGGCGTGGGGAGGGGAGGACGGTGGAGTGCGCCGGGTGGCTGTTCCACCGGGCGGTGGTCCGTACATAGCCGTGGATCACCGACGCCATCGCCAGGAGGAGCAGGGGCCCGGACACCACCGGGTGCCGGGCCATGTCCATCGGCAGGTAGCGGTACGACAGCAGCAGCGCGGTGAAGACCAGGGTGCCGTGGGCGACCAGTGCCGCCCCTCGCCGGTCCCAGCCGTGCTCCTGCGCACGCAGGGCCGCCTCGATCGTCAGGGCGAAGACCACGCCGGCGACGAGGTCCACGCCGTAGTGGTAGCCGAAGCCGAGCGTCGCGGCCAGGGTGGCGACCAGCCAGAAGGTGCCCGCGTGGCGCAGCAGGCGCGGGGCCCCGCGGGTGTGGACGAAGATCGCGACGGCCCAGGCCGTGTGCAGACTGGGCATGCAGTTGCGGGGGGTGAGCCCGTCGTACGTCATCGGGGCCGGGGGCGTGACCGGCAGCGGTGTGTGCGGCCACAGGTTGGCCGCCGCCCACTCCACGCCACCCGTGCCGGAGGCGCCCGGGCCGTAGGCGAAGACCGGCCCGACCACCGGGAAGAGCATGTAGATGCCCGGCCCGAGCAGGCCGATCACCAGGAACGTGCGCACCAGGTGGTGGCGCGGGAAGCGGCGCTCGGCCGGCACGTTGCGCAGTTGGTGGAAGGCGACGACGACCGCGGCCACCGCGAGCTGGCCGTAGACGAGGTGGAGGACGTGGGAGCTGATCGGCTCGGTGGCCTCGACCAGCCGGCCCGCCAGCCAGGACGGGTTGCCGAGCGCGTGATCGGCCATGGCCACGTACTGGTCGAGGACCGTCGGGCGGGTCTTGGACGTGATGAACAGCCAGGTGTCGCCGGTCTTGCGGGCGGCCACCAGCAGCAGGCCCAGTCCGACGCCCTTCAACAGCAGGACCCGTTCGGTGCCGGTGCGGCGCGTGACGGCGACGACCGCGAAGCCCAGCATCACCCACAGCGCCCCGGTGCCGAAGGCCCGGCCCTCGGACAGGTCGGCGTCGGCGGCCCATCGCACCGGCAGCAGGACGGCGTCGATGGCGAGGGCGGCGCCGGCGGCGATGAAACGCTGCCGCCAGGTAAGCACCACCATCATCAGGAGCAGACCGCCGTAGAGCGGGCCCGGCTTGGGGGCGAAGACCAGGGCCTGCACCTGGGTGGTGATCGGGCCCGGTTCGCCGTAGCCGCGGGCCGCGATCTCCAGGGCGGCGAGGAAGCCGCACCCGATCACACCGGCCGTGATCCACAGCATCGCCCGCCAGTGGCGCCACGCGCCCCATGGCGTCCTGCCGCCTCTCCCGGACAACACCCGCGATGCTCTGGTTATCAATCGTCTGGCCGATTCATCCGAATGGCTGGGGTAAGCGATGGTGAGTCCACCGCGAGTTCGAACATGCTAACGGAGCGCCGCGGCCCGGCCCCCGTGTCGGACGGGACGCTCACGAACTCACCCGCATCGCCGTCCGCACCAGCCCCGCCACGGCCAGGGATCTGCTGTGGGGCGGCCAGGCGATCACGGTGGTGACCGCCGGTGCGTCCAGCACCGGTACGGCGGCCAGGCCCTCGCGCAACTGGGCCCGGCACGACTCCGGCGCGATCCAGCAGGCGCGGCCGAGGGCGATCAGCTGGAGCAGTTGCGCGTGGTCCCGGGCCTGGGGACCGGGGCCGTCCGGGTAGGTGCCGTCGGGTCCTGGCCAGCGTGGCATCGGCAGGCCGGGCAGGCCGGTGACGTCGGCCGTACGGACGTGGGGGCGCTCGGTGAGGGGGTGCCCGGCCGGGAGGACCGCGACCTGGCCCTCCGTGCGGAGCTCCTCGGTGTCGAGACCGGCCGTGGTGTCGAACGGCAGGTGCAGCAGCGCCACGTCGGCCCGGCCGTCGCGCAGCATCGGCCCCTGCTCGCCCACGCCGCACAGCAGCAGATCGACGGTGACCGCGTCGGGCTCGGCCGCGTAGGCGTCGAGCAGCCGGGCCAGCAGTTCGCCGGACGCTCCGGCCTTCGTGGCGAGGACGACGCCGGCCCGGCCGGTCGCGGCGCGGCGGGTACGGCGTTCGGCGGCCTCGACGGCGTCGAGCGCCGCCCGGGCCTCCCGCAGGAGCACCGCCCCGGCCTCCGTCAGCGTGACCGCGCGGCTGGTGCGTTCCAGCAGCGGTGCCTCGAGGCGCCGTTCGAGCCGGGCGATCGCCCGCGACAGCGGGGGCTGCGCGATGCCGAGCCGCTCCGCCGCCCGCCCGAAGTGCAGTTCCTCGGCGACGGCGACGAAGTACCGCAACTCCCTTGTCTCCACGGCGGCATGCTACTGCCGCGACCTCGGTCGATACCGGTGCGGTATCGGCGCCCACCCGATCGGTGTTGGCCGCCCGCCACCGGGCGCGGACAGGATCGACGGCATGAGCGAACAGACCATCGCGCTGGTGACCGGCGCGAACAAGGGCATCGGATACGAGATCGCGGCCGGCCTGGGGGCCCTCGGCTGGCGGGTCGGGGTCGGCGCCCGGGACCGGGAGCGGCGCGAGACGGCGGTGGCGAAACTGCGGGCGGCCGGCGTCGACGCGTTCGGCGTGCCGCTCGACGTGACCGACGACGCGAGCGCGGCCGGCGCCGCCCGGCTGATCGAGGAGAGCGCCGGGCGTCTCGACGTGCTGGTCAACAACGCGGGGATCACCGGCGACGGGGCGCAGGCGCCCACCTCGGTCGACCTGGCGACGGTGCGGGCGGCCGTGGAGACCAACGTGCTCGGCGTCATCCGCGTCACCAACGCCATGCTGCCGTTGCTGCGCCGTTCGGCCTCGCCCCGGATCGTGAACATGTCGAGCGGGGTCGGCTCACTCACCCGGCAGACCACGCCCGGTGGCGAAACGGGCCCGATCTCCGCCGCCTACACACCGTCGAAGACCTTCCTCAACGCCGTCACCGTCCAGTACGCCAAGGAGCTGCGCGACACCGGCATCCTGATCAACGCCGCCTGCCCCGGCTACTGCGCGACCGATCTGAACGGGTTCCGCGGCGTCCGCACCCCGGAGCAGGGCGCCGCGGTCGCGATCCGGCTGTCGACGTTGCCCGACGACGGTCCGACCGGCGGCTTCTTCGACGACGAGGGAGTGGTGCCCTGGTAGGGACGCCGTCCGGCGGAGTGCGCCGGGACACTCCGGCGGCACCCCGATCGGAGGAATGTGACCTACGTCGCGGGAGCGGGGTCCCGGCGCGTCAGCCGCCCCTCGCGCCGACGAGGGCGGAGACGGTCGCCCGCCCACTGTCCGAGGAGGTCACAGCGCCGAGGTCCGCAGGCACGGCAGGAAGGTCTGCGTCCCCGGAGGGCAATATCTGTGCTCACAAAATGAGAAAGAGAAGCGGGACCCACCGAGTATTCCTCGAACACCGCTCTGAACACAAATTCCGCACACCACAGGCCCGATGGCCCCGTGCTACTGTCGATCTCAGTTGCAGGTGTGGTTGCCAGAAGGTTCATTTCCTACGGGGTAATCATCACGGCGACACGGAATGCACACAGGGTGCATTCCCGAAACCGCCTCCGAAGGAGAAACAAAATGGCTACTGGCACCGTGAAGTGGTTCAACGCGGAAAAGGGCTTCGGCTTCATCGAGCAGGACGGCGGCGGCGCCGACGTCTTCGCCCACTACTCGAACATCGCCACCTCCGGCTTCCGTGAGCTGCTGGAAGGCCAGAAGGTGTCGTTCGACATCGCGCAGGGCCAGAAGGGCCCGACGGCCGAGAACATCGTTCCCGCCTGACACCCGCGCTCGCGCACATTTTTCGCAGCTGGGGCCCGCACCTCTGGGGTGCGGGCCCCAGCTCGCTGTTTTTTTCACCGCCGGTCATATCCGGCCGCATCGACTTCGGCTCGTTTCGAGATTCTCCCTGCGCCGCTCCTCTGCTGCGGGATTTCCTTGCCACGCGCCCGTCAAGGAAGGTCCCGCATGAAGCGTGCCCACACATCCCGTACCCGTGACCGTTTCTCCACAGGCGCAGGCGAGGGCGGCAACCGCCGTTCCGGTGGCCCCCGCCGCTCCCAGGGCTACGGAAGCCGCCGTGCTCCGCAGGGCGAGTTCGCCCTGCCGAAGACCGTCACGCCCCCGCTGCCCGCCGTCGAGTCGTTCGCCGATCTCGACATGCCCGCGCGGCTGCTGGCCACGCTCGGCCGTGAAGGCGTGACCGCGCCGTTCCCCATCCAGGGCGCGACCCTGCCGAACTCGCTGGCCGGCCGTGACGTGCTCGGCCGTGGCCGCACCGGCTCGGGCAAGACCCTGGCCTTCGGTCTCGCCGTGCTGGCCCGTACGGCGGGGCGGCGCGCCGAGCCGCGGCAGCCGCTCGCACTCGTCCTGGTGCCCACCCGTGAGCTCGCCCAGCAGGTCACCGACGCCCTCACGCCGTACGCCCGCTCCGTGAGCCTGCGCCTGGCCACCGTCGTCGGCGGGATGTCCCTGGGCAGGCAGGCCAGTGCGCTGCGCGGCGGAGCCGAGGTGGTCGTCGCGACCCCCGGACGCCTGAAGGACCTCATCGACCGGGGCGACTGCCGGCTGGACGAGGTCGCGATCACCGTCCTCGACGAGGCCGACCAGATGGCGGACATGGGCTTCATGCCGCAGGTCACCGCCCTGCTCGACCAGGTGCGCCCGGACGGCCAGCGGATGCTGTTCTCCGCCACCCTGGACCGCAACGTCGACCGGCTGGTCCGCACGTACCTGAGCGACCCGGTGGTGCACTCCGTCGACCCCTCAGCGGGCGCGGTCACCACCATGGAGCACCACGTCCTGCATGTGCACGACGCCGACAAGCACCGGACGACCACGGAGATCGCGGCGCGGGACGGGCGGGTGATCATGTTCCTCGACACCAAGCACGCGGTGGACCGGCTGACCACGCACCTGCTGAGCAGCGGCGTGCGCGCCGCGGCCCTGCACGGCGGCAAGTCCCAGCCCCAGCGGACCCGGACCCTCGCCCAGTTCAAGCGCGGGGACGTGACGGTCCTGGTGGCCACCAACGTCGCCGCCCGCGGCATCCACGTCGACAACCTCGACCTCGTCGTCAACGTGGACCCGCCCAGCGACCACAAGGACTACCTGCACCGCGGCGGCCGTACCGCCCGCGCCGGCGAGTCCGGCAGCGTGGTCACGCTGGTGACCCCGGGCCAGCGTCGCGGTATGAGCCGGCTGATGTCGTCGGCGGGCATCATCCCGCAGATCGCCCAGGTGCGGTCCGGCGAGGCGGAGCTGAGCCGCATCACCGGCGCCCAGGCCCCCTCCGGTGTCCCGGTCGTCGTCGCGGCGCCGCGCGCGGAACGCCCCCGCGGCGCGTCCGCCCCCTCCCGGGGCCGCCGCGGCCGACGCCCCACCGGCCAGGCCCGGCCCGCCGGTGAGACGGCCCGCCCGGCGGGACAGCGGCGCACCGGCTCCGGTTCGGCCGCGTAGGGCCCCGCGCCCGCCGTCCCTCCCCGCGGCACCTCACCGCACCTCACCGCATCCGTCGGCCCCTCTCGCCAGGAGACCTCCATGACGCCGGTTCAGACGCAGCACCATGGCCCGGTCCACGCACCGTGGATCCGGGACGACATGACGGTCGAGGTGGCGCTGTCCCTCATGGCCGGCGCCCGGGTCGACCACCTCGTCCTGTGCGACGGGGACGACCAGAGCACGGGTCTGGTCACCCTGGCCCGGCTCACGGCGCTGCGGGACGCACCCACCTACACGGACCGGGTGCGGCTCCGGGACGTTCCGGAGCGGTGAGCCACCGGCGGGTGACCGCCACCGAGACCCAGTGAGGGCCCTGCCGACGCGCGTCGGCAGGGCCCTCACTGTCATGTCACCGGCCTGCCGCCCCGCTGCCCCTCAAGCCCGGGCCGGAAGAATCCTTCGCCACGCGCCCGCCAAAATCTGTCTTTGTGAAGGTAGACATTGGCACCCCCCGCCGTTACGCTTTTTCTCGTTGACACAGTCAGGTGAGACGCGAGGAAGGACGGAGGAGCAGACGCCATCAGGATCGCCCGGCCCGGGAGGCTCTCGGTCCGGGTACCGCAAGACCCCGGAATGGATGGTGGTCCCCGGTCACGCAGCCGCGATCCCCGCACCCCTCCCGTCGTCGGGCCGGGTAGCGGAAACAGAAGGTCGGCACAGCATGAGGGCCGACAGATGGTGTTGAATTTCCTTCGGGGCCCTGGTGCCGTACGGCACCAGGGCCCCTCGACGCGTTGTACTACGAGGTGACATGGAAGCAGATACCCCGCTCAGCGACCGGCTGGACGACGACGACTACCCCGCCTACACCATGGGCAGGGCCGCCGAGATGCTCGGCACCACCCCCGGATTCCTCCGGGCCATCGGTGAGGCCCGTCTCATCACTCCGCTGCGCTCGGAGGGCGGACACCGGCGGTACTCCCGCTACCAGCTGCGGATCGCCGCGCGCGCCCGTGAGCTCGTCGACCGGGGTACGCCGATCGAGGCCGCCTGCCGCATCGTCATCCTCGAGGACCAGCTCGAGGAGGCCCAGCGCATCAACGCCGAGTACCGCCGTGCCGCGCAAGAGGCGGCCGCCGGTTCCGAACCCGGCCAGGGCTGATCACGCCCCAGCCGGGTGCCGGTCATCCGCCTCCACGCGACCCCAGGTCGGCGGCCTGGGGTTTGTTGCTGCCCCGGCCCACTCGCGGTGCGGCCGGGGGCGAATCGGCGGCCCCGTCATCAGGTCAACCGTCCCGGACCCTTGACTCGTCCAGCGGAAGTGGCGATTCTCGTCGCACACTTTGCGAGGTCATGACAAGACGACCGCGCGACCCGCCGATCGAGGGACGTGGGCTGTGACCGGTTCCGGACGCCCGTACCGCAGACACAAGAACGTCACCGTGGTGTCGCTCCTCCTGCTCGTGCTGTCGGTCGCGCTCGGCCCCACCCCGAGCTCCGCGGCCGGGAACGACTGGTGGGACCCGGCCGCACGGCCCGCCCCGGACTCCCGGATCAACGTCACGGGCGAGCCCTTCACCGGCACGAACGCCGCGGGCGAGGTGCGCGGGTTCGTCGACGCGCACGACCACATCTTCGCCAACGAGGCCTTCGGCGGCCGTCTGATCTGCGGCAAGGCCTTCTCCGAGCAGGGCGTGGCCGACGCGCTCAAGGACTGCCCCGAGCACTACCCGGACGGCTCGCTCGCGATCTTCGACTTCATCACCAACGGCGGCGACGGCAAGCACGACCCGACCGGCTGGCCCACCTTCAAGGACTGGCCGCGGCACGACTCGCTGACCCACCAGCAGAACTACTACGCCTGGATCGAACGGGCCTGGCGCGGCGGGCAGCGGGTGCTGGTCAACGACCTCGTCACCAACGGCGTGATCTGCTCGGTGTACTTCTTCAAGGACCGTCCCTGCGACGAGATGACCTCCATCCGGCTCCAGGCCAGGCTGACCTACGACATGCAGGCCTACGTCGACCGGATGTACGGCGGGCCCGGCAAGGGCTGGTTCCGGGTCGTCACCGACAGCGCACAGGCCCGCCAGGTGATCGAGCAGGGCAAACTCGCGGTGATCATGGGCGTCGAGACCTCCGAGCCCTTCGGCTGCAAGCAGGTCCTCGACATCGCGCAGTGCAGCGAAGCG
Organism: Streptomyces sp. NPDC043685; assembly: GCF_056436585.1. Lineage (NCBI taxonomy): Bacteria > Bacillati > Actinomycetota > Actinomycetes > Kitasatosporales > Streptomycetaceae > Streptomyces > Streptomyces sp. NPDC043685. The sequence continues at coordinate 299,966 of NZ_JBWKCH010000004.1, forward strand.
GACATCGACAAGGGGCTCGACGAACTCCACGCGCTCGGCGTGCGCAGCATGTTCCTGTGCCACAAGTTCGACAACGCCCTGTGCGGGGTGCGCTTCGACTCGGGCGCGCTCGGGACGGCCATCAACGTCGGGCAGTTCCTGTCGACGGGCACGTACTGGAAGACCGAGAAGTGCGCGGGCCCGCAGCACGACAACCCGATCGGCAACGCGGCGGCGCCCGCCGCCGAGAAGAAGCTCCCGGCGGGCGAGGAGGTCCCCTCGTACAGCGCCGACGCGCAGTGCAACGTGCGGGGGCTCACCGACCTCGGCGAGTACGCGGTGCGGGCCATGATGAAGCGCGGCATGATGCTGGAGATCGACCACATGAGCGTCAAGGCCACCGGCCGGGTGCTCGACATCTTCGAGTCCGAGTCCTACCCCGGCGTGCTCTCCTCGCACAGCTGGATGGACATGGACTGGACCGAGCGGGTCTACGGCCTCGGCGGATTCATCGCCCAGTACATGCACGGCTCCGAGGGCTTCGTCGCGGAGGCGAAGCGCACCGAGGGCCTGCGGGACAAGTACGGCGTGGGCTACGGCTACGGCACCGACATGAACGGTGTCGGCGGCTGGCCGGGACCGCGCGGCGCGGACGCCCCGAACAAGGTCACCTACCCGTTCAGGAGCGTCGACGGCGGCTCGGTCATCGACCGGCAGACCACCGGCGAGCGCACCTGGGACCTGAACACCGACGGCGCCGCCCACTACGGCCTGGTCCCGGACTGGATCGAGGACATCCGCCGGGTCGGCGGCCAGGACACGGTCGACGACCTGTTCCGGGGCGCCGAGTCCTACCTCGACACCTGGGCGGCCTCCGAGAAGCACGAGTCCGAGACCAACCTCGCGGCCGGTGCCGCCGCGTCGGCCAGTTCCTCGGAGTGGAGCCTGTTCACGAGTTACCGGCCCCACCGGGCCGTCGACGGTGACCGCGGCACCCGCTGGGCCAGCGACTGGAGCGACGACCAGTGGTACCAGGTCGACCTCGGCTCCGCCCGGACCGTCGGGCGGGTCACCCTCGACTGGGAGCGCGCCTACGCGAGGTCGTACCGGATCGAGCTGTCCACGGACGGCACGAACTGGCGCACCGCCTGGTCCACGACCGCCGGTGACGGCGGCCTGGACACCGCGCGGTTCGCCGGCACCCCGGCCCGCTACGTCCGCGTGCACGGCCTGGAGCGCGGCACCGGCTGGGGCTACTCCCTGCGCGAGGTCGGCGTCCACGGCGGCTGACGGCCACGAGAGGGGCTCCATGGCACGGTTGCCGTCCGCCGAGCGGCGGCGACAGCTCACCGAAGCGGCGATCAGGGCGATGGCCCGGGACGGCGTCCCCCGGACGACCACCCGGTCCATCGCCGCCGAGGCGGGCGTCTCGCTGAGCGTGGTCCATTACTGCTTCGACTCCAAGCAGCAGTTGATCGAGTCCGTCATCACCACCATCACCGGGCACTACGTGGCGGTGGTGACGGAGGCCCTGCGGCCCCGCGCCACGCTGGAGGAGACCGTGCGGGCCGGTTTCCAGGCCTACTGGGACCACGTCCGGGCCCATCCCGACGAGCACATGCTCACCTACGAACTCACCCAGTACGCCCTGCGCACGCCCGGTTTCGAACAGCTGGCACGCCGTCAGTACGAGCTCTACGCCGAGACGTACGCCGAACTCATCGACCGGCTGCGGCGGGCCATGGGGCTGCGCCTGCGCGTCCCCGTCCCCGCCCTGGCCCGTTACCTCGCCGCCATGACCGACGGCCTGACGCTCAACTACCTCGTGCTGGGCGACGACTCGGCCTGGACGGGCATCCTCGACACCGTCACCGAGCACATCGCCGGGCTGGTGCACGAGAGCTGACGGGGACGCTCTCCCCGAATCGGTTGTCATGGGAACGCCACAGAGGGGCATTCGAACAAAACAAGTCGAAAGTGAGGAGAGCGCGGCCCCTTCGGTCCGTGCCATCGACAACTGGGAGTGTTCCATGGCGAGTTACGGCGGTTCCTCTGCCGCGTCCTCCGGTTCGCGCACCAACGGCCTGGCGATCGCGAGCCTGTGCTGCGGCATCATCGGCCTGTTCCTGCTGAACATCATCCTGGGCCCCCTGGCCATCGTCTTCGGTGTCGTCGCCCGTCGGCAGGCATCGGTCAAGAACGGCGCCGGCATGGCGAAGGCCGGCATCATCCTCGGCATCGTCGACGTGGTGCTGTGGCTCGTGATGCTGGCCGTGGCCACCAGCAACGGCGGATTCAGCTGGTACGTGGGCGGCTGACCGCCCGTACGGACCGGCGCGGGGCATGCGGGTGGGCGGGTGAGTGGTGAGTGCGGTCCGCATGCCCCCTGCCGGACGACGTTCTCGCGCAGTGAGAGCTGCTCGGGGCCGGTGGCGGCACCGGCCCCGAGGTCAGCGGCCGTCCCACTCCAGCCGGCGGACCAGGTCCTCGTCCCCGGGGCGGGGCGCCGGCGTGGCCGGGCGGGTGCCGGTGCGCCGGGAGATGTCGCCGCTGACGGTGATGTTGTGTTCCACGCGAGGGCGGCGCAGGCTCTCGTACGTGGTCAGCGCGGTGCCGGGGTCCGGGGCGTCGCGCAGGGACTTGGCCAGGACGACGGCGTCCTCCAACGCCATCGAGGCGCCCTGGCCGGTGGCCGGGGAGGCCGCGTGGGCCGCGTCGCCGACGAGCAGGCAGCGGGCCGAGCGCCAGGGCATCCCCTTCGGCAGTTCCATGGCGTCGGTGGCCAGGAGGTCGTCGGCCGTGGCTTCGACGATGCCGGCGGCGGGGGTGGCGTCCTCGCGCAGGAGCGTGACGAGGCGGTCGCGCATGCGGGCGGGGGTGTCGTGCGCGGTCTGCCGTGAGGGCCGCGGGTCGGCGGCCACGCGGGCGAACCAGTAGGTCTCCCCCTCGGGGGACACGGTGAAGCCGAAGGCGACGGACGCCCCGCGGACGAACGTGATGAGGTCGCTCGGGGCGGTGCCGGGGGCGTCGGCGGTGCGGCCGTAGAAGACCTGCTCCCCGGCGTGGACGGGACGGGCGGTGGGGGCGATCGACCGGCGGACGGTGGAGTGCAGGCCGTCGGCGCCGACGAGCAGGTCGCCGGTCACGGTGCCGCCGTCGGCGAAGGACGCGGTGACCGAGTCCGGGCCGTCCTCGACGGAGACGAGGCGGGCGCCGTGCCGGATCGGGATGCCTCTGCGGGCCGCCTCGGTCTGGAGCGCGACGTTGAGCTCGCCGCGCCGCAGGCACCGGTACCGCAGGAGGGGGTCCCGCGCTTCCCCGAGGGGCCGGGCCACGCGCTGCGTGCCGGAGCCGTCGAGCATCCGCATCCCGGTCAGCGGGAAGCCGAGAGCGGTGACCGCGGCGGCGGCGTCGAGCTGCACGAGGGCCCGCATGCCGTTGCTCGCCAGGGTGAGGAACGCGCCGATGTCCTCGGCCGCGTCGGGGTGCGCCTCGTGCACCGTGACGGCGAATCCGGCCTTGTGCAGGGCGAGCGCCGTCGCGGTACCGGCGACTCCGCCGCCGATGACGAGTACGTCCCCCACAGCGCCCTGTCCCTTTTCTTCCCCTCGGCCTGACCCGGTGTCAGGAGCCGTACGGTACGCCGCCGGTGTCCGGCCCGGGCCCTGAACGGCCGGGGGCCAGGCGGCGGTAGGCCGCGCGGGCGTGGACGAGCCGGGCCAGGGCGGTGCCGACGAGGGCGGCGGTGAGCAGGCAGGCCAGCCAGGTGGTATCGCGGTGGCCCGCCCAGGTGAGGGCTCCGGCGGGCGGTATGGCGAAGCCGTTGAGGAACAGCCAGCACAGGGCCGCTGTGCCAGGGGCGGCCGTGAACCGTGCGCACAGGCCCAGCAGGGCGGCCAGCAGGGACAGCGCGGGCAGGGCCAGCTCGGGCCGGTCCGGCCCCACCACGGTGTTGACGAGCGCCACCAGCACGAGTGCGCCACCCCCGGCCCCGGCCCACACCAGCGGCGTGGCCACGGGCTGGGGGACGGGCCGCGCTCCGGTGCCCAGGGGTTTCCACTCGATCATGCCGGCGCATCCTTCCGGTCCTCCTGCACGGCGATTCTCCCCCGGCCCTGCCGCTCCCAGGGGGTCCTCGCCAGAGTGCCGGTACGGCCCCGTCCGGGGAACACCCGATCCGGACAGCGGGGCGGCCCGCCCGGGCGGTCGAGGGGGCGTGCTTCCCGTGCCGTGCCGGTGAGGCGGGTGCGGTGTGGGTCAACGGTGGGCCGGGGCCGGGCCGTTGGCGGGTTCCGTGAGCGGTGGGCGGCGTGTCGCGCGGTGCGTGACGCGGGTGGCCAGGGGTTCCGTCCAGCGGGTGGCCAGGGGGCCCAGGACGACCAGGATCAGGACGTAGGCCGTGGCCAGGGGGCCGATGCGGGGTTCGGCGCCGACGGCGAGGCCGGCGATGACGATGGAGAACTCGCCGCGGGCGACCAGCGTGCCGCCCGCCCGCCAGCGGCCCCGGGGCGAGATCCCGGCGCGGCGGGCCGCCCAGTAGCCGGTGCCGATCTTCGTCAGGGTGGTGACGGCGGCCAGGGCGAGCGCGGGCAGCAGGACGGGTGGGATGGCGGCCGGGTCGGTGTGCAGTCCGAAGAAGACGAAGAACACCGCGGCGAACAGGTCCCGCAGCGGGGTGAGGAGACTGCTGGCGCCCTCGGCGACCTCGCCGGACAGAGCGATGCCGACCAGGAACGCTCCGACGGCCGCGGAGACGTGCAGGTGCTGGGCGAGACCCGCCACCAGCAGGGTCAGTCCGAGGACGGCCAGCAGGAGCATCTCGGCGCTGTCCGAGGACACCGCGCGGCTGACCAGCCGGCCGTGCCGCAGGGCCACGTAGAGGACGGCGCCCACCGTGCCGAGCGAGATCAGCAGCGTCACCGCGCCGCCCGTGAGGCCCGCCCCGGCCAGCAGGGCGGTGAGGATCGGCAGGTAGACCGCCATGGCCAGGTCCTCCAGGACCAGTACGCCGAGGACGACGGGGGTCTCGCGGTTGCCGAGCCGCCGCAGGTCGCCCAGCACCTTCGCGATGACCCCGGACGAGGAGATCCAGGTGACCCCGGCCAGGGCGACGGCGGCCACCGGTCCCCAGCCCAGCAGGAACGCCATCACGGCACCCGGCACGGCGTTGAGGACGAAGTCGACGGCGCCGGAGGGGTATTGGGTCTTCAGCGTGGTGACGAGTTCGGAGGCGCTGTACTCCAGGCCGAGCAGGAGCAGCAGCAGGATGACGCCTATCTCGGCACCGGTGGCGACGAACTCCTCGCTGGCGCGCAGCGGCAGGATGCCGCCCTGGCCGAAGGCGAGTCCGGCCAGCAGGTACAGGGGTATGGGCGAGAAGCCCACCCGTCCGGCGAGGCGTCCCAGGAGCCCCAGGGCGAGGATGATCGCCCCGAGTTCGATGAGCATGGCGGTGGTGTCGTGCACGGGCGTCTGACCTCCGTCGATCGGGTCTGCGGCGTCTGTGCCATTGCGGGTGCGACGGCCTGACCGGCGGCGGGCACGGACGCCCGGCGGGTCGGCTCGGTGAACGGTGAGGTGGGGGCGTGACCTCGCGCCGGGACGGCCGGGGATCCGGATCAGGCGGCGTCACGGCGCCGGGCGCGTGCTCCGCCCCCGGCGGTCGCCGGCCGGGACGAACGCCCCGTGCCGACGCGTCGGGCGTACGCGTCACACGTCAGAAGGACGGGAAACCGCTCACGCGGCGCGGTCGGTATCAGGGACGCCGTCACGGGCGGCGTTGTGGACGCGGACGGGAACCACTCGCCCCATGCCACGCCCCCCTCACGCCTGCCCGGTCACCGGGCGGCCACTGTGCCGACGAACTGAGCGGCCGCATGCCGACGACGACTGTGCACGGCCACGCTCAAGCGAGCGTAAGAGCTCGGTAAAGAATCCTAGCGCACGTCAACCGCCTCTGATCGGACGGGAGTTCTGAAGGGGGTAGGCGACGAGCCGCTCAGCCGGCCGCGAGACAGGTCATGCCATCCCGTTGCGCCGCACGGCACGCGGTGACGCTCCGAGTTCGCGGCGGCAGGTCTTGTTGAACGCCTGGAGGTCGGGAATCCCGACCGTCGCCGCGACGGCAGGGATGGCCAGTGTCGAGGCGATGAGCAGATGGCGGGCGCGCTCCATGCGGCGGCGCCGGACGTAACCGACGACCGTGAGCCCGGTGTCCTCGCGGAACAACCGGGTCAGGTGCGTGTGCGACACCCCGGCGGCCCGGGCGATCGCGGGGACGCTGAGCGGGTCGGCCAGATGCTCCTCGACATGGGCCATGGCCGCCCGCAGCGCCGGGTGGCGGGCCGCGGAGGGCGTCTCGGTGGCCTCGGCCAGGCCGGTCGTACGCCACAGCACCGTCCACAGTTCGGCGGAGGCCCGGGCCGGGGACTGCGCGCCGGCCGCGATCGTCTGACGCAGCAGTGCGCTCAGTACCGCCGCCTCCGCGCCCGCGTCCTGCATCACCGGCAGCCGGCGCCGCTCCCCGTCACCCGGCAGCCGGAAGTGGGCGTACAGGTGCTCGCAGCGCGCGGCGTCGTAGTGGAAGTGCACCTCCGTGCCGGGTGGGACGAGGCTGAGGTACCCGGGGCGGATCGGGTGGCGCGCGCCGCCGAACTCCAGGGTGCCGGAGTATCCGTAGAGGTGGAGCTGCCACAGCCGGGGCAGGCGGAAGACCTCGTGCGGGCCGGCGGAGCCGTGCACGCCCACACCGGCGTGCACCAGGTCCGGCGGCCGGTCGAGGGCCACTTCCACGAAAGTCGGCATGGTGGAAAATTACCAGTGGTTGCCGATTACGCCCCACCCCCGGCCGTCCTCGCGCTTCTACGGTTGCGTCATGCCAACCACAAAAAAGCTGTTGAGCTCCGTCGAGGTGGCGCGGTTCGCCGCCCAGGGATTTCTTCGCCTCGACGGCGTCGTGCCCGGGGAGATGAACGACGAGGCGCTCGCTCTCTTCGCCGCGGGGGCGCTGCCCGCCGTCCCGTACGGCACTCCCGTGCCGGCGGCCTTCCCCGCGGGTTCCTTCACCCGGCGGCTTCTCGGACTGCCCGTCGTGGCGGGCGCGCTGGAGAGTCTGGTGGGGCCGGATCCGGCGGTCGACCACCACTTCGTGCACACCCGCCCGCCCAAGGAGGGCAGTGCGCAGCCGTTGCACGCCGACGCCCTCATCGACGTGCGGGCCGACGCGTTCGACGTGCAGCTCATGTACTACCCGCAGGAGGTCACCGCCCAGATGGGCGGCACGCTCGTCGTCCCGGGCAGCCATCTGCGCCGCACCAACGAGTCCGACACCGGCCGCTACCAGAACCTGCGCGGCCAGACCCGGCTGACCTGCCCGGCCGGCACCGTCCTGCTGCTGCACCACGGCATCTGGCACGGCGGGCGGCGCAACGACAGCGACACCGTCCGCCACATGTACAAGATCCGCTTCAACCCGACCGTGCCGCAGGTGCGGCTGTGGGACACGGCGGACCTGAACTCTCCCGAGGTCAGCGAGGAGTTGCGGCGCACGTTCCCCTGGTACGAGCACGCCACGGGGCGGCTGGAGATCCACAACCGGATCCTGCTGTGGCGCTCCCTGTCCGGCGACCCCGGCTTCGACATCGACCACTGGGCCACCCGCATCACCAACCGGCCCGCCGCCCCCACCGCGCAGAGGAGCACCGCATGAGCACCACCCGGCAGCAGGTCCTCGTCCTCTACCTCAACACCTCGGCCCTCGACTCCGAGGTCGTCGGATGGGCGCGCTACGACGGCACGGGCTCGACCCGCCCGACGACCGGTGACAGCGACGAACCCCCGTACGAGACGGGGGTCGGCGCCCTGGAGGACGGCTGGCGCCTGTTCCAGGCGGCCCAGCTCGTGCCGCCGTATCCGGGGTCGGAGCACACCACGTCGTTCCTCAAGCACGAGTTCTTCTTCGAGAAACTCGTGCAGCAGTAAGGCCGACCGGTCACGGCCGCCGCGGCGGGAGGCCTCCTCGGCGGTGGGACGTCCGCGAACGCCCCGGCAGGCCGCCGCGCCCCGAGCGATCGGGACGCGTCTACCGCTTTTGCGCCCGGTAGCGCTTCAACAGCGCGGTGATCCGCGTCGGGTCGGCCCGGCCGTTGAGTTCGGTCAGCAGCTCGTCGGGGCACAACTCGTACAGGTCGCCCCACCAGCGGCGCCCCCGGTTGTCCCAGATGCGGTAGCCGCCGGGCACGCCCCTGGCCACGTAGCGTCTTCTGCTCATCGCGGCGACCGTACGCACTCCACGGCCGGCCGGCCACGCAATATTCCGGCCGGCAGGACGAAACCCCGGGTGCGGACCCGGGGTTGGTTCGTTCCGATGTGTGTCACGGTCAGACGAAGGCGCTCTGGCCGGTGATCGACTTGCCGACGATCAGGGTGTTCATCTCGCGGGTGCCCTCGAAGGAGTAGATGGCCTCCGCGTCGGCGAAGAAGCGGGCGATGTCGTGGTCCAGCAGGATGCCGTTGCCGCCGAAGATCTCGCGGCTCCAGGCCACGACCTCCCGCATCCGGGCGGTGACGAACGCCTTGGCCAGGGCGGAGTGTTCGTCCTTGAAGATGCCGGCGTCCTGGAGCCGGGCGAGCTGCACCAGCATCCCCCAGGACGCGGTGATGTTGCCGAGGCTCTTGACCAGCAGGTCCTGCACCAGCTGGAAACCGCCGATCGGGCGGCCGAACTGACGGCGCTCCCGGGCGTAGTCCAGGGCCAGTTCGTAGGCGCCGGCCATGACGCCGAGGGCCTGCCAGGCGACCCCGGCGCGGGTGGCGCGCAGGATCTCGGCGACGTCCCGGAAGGAGTTGATGTTCTGCAGCCGGTTCGCCTCCGGCACCCGGACGTCGGTCAGGGTGATCTCGGCGTTCTCCACGATCCGGAAGGCGAACTTGTCCTCGATCTTCACCGGGTCGAAGCCGGGCATGTCCTTCTCGACGACGAATCCCTTGACGTGGTTGTCGTCGACGTCCCGGGCCCACACCACGACGTAGTCGGCGAAGGTCGCGTTGCCGATCCACTTCTTGGCGCCGTTCAGGACCCAGGTGTCGCCCTCGCGCCTGGCGGTGGTGCGCATGCCGCCCGCGACGTCCGAGCCGCCGAGGGGCTCGGTCATCGCGAACGCGCCGATCTTGTCCATGGCGGCCATCTCCGGGAGCCAGCGGTCGCGCTGCTCCTGGTCACCGCCGGACTCGATGGAGTACATCGCCAGGCCGTTGTGGACGCCGAAGAAGGTGGACACCGAGGCGTCGGTGCGGGCCATCTCCATGGCCATCGTGCCGCTGAGCAGGTTGCTGACGGCGGGACGGTGCTCGCCGTAGCCCTCGTAGGGCAGCCCGGCGAGGCCGCTGTCGCGGAACAGGCCGATGAGCTCCGTCGGGAACTCGCCCTTGGCCCAGTTGTCGTTGACCAGCGGCTTGACCTGGTCGCGCATGAGGGCGCGGGCCTTGAGGAGGAGCTTGCGCTCGTCGTCCTCCAGCAGCGACTCGTAGCCGTAGAAGTCGGCGGGCAGCTGGTCCTCGAACGGTTCCATGGTGGTGGTCATCTCAGTTCTCCTCCTTCTCGGTGCTGTCCAGGGCGGCCAGGACAGCGAGCTGCCTGCGGTCGCGCGTCTCGGTGAGTTCCGAGTACGTGGAGGAGCCGTAGGCCTTTTCCACGGCTTCGACGAGCCGTTCCTGTCGTTCCTCGTCGAGCTGCGGGGTGCCGCCGCCCGCCCCCGTCCGCTGCATGGACGCGCCGATGTGCGCGACCAGGTGCCGGTAGCCGCCGGGGCCGCCGCCCAGGTGCGAGCCGAGGAACGGCCCGACCGTGGCCCAGCGCAGCCCCAGCGAGTTGGTCATGACCTTGTCGAGCTCCTCGGGGGTCACCACGCCCTGGTCGACGAGGTACACCGCCTCGCGGCTGAGGGCGTTCTGCAGGCGGTTGCCGACGAACCCGGGGATCTCCTTGCGCTCGACGACCGGGGTACGGCCGACGGAGGCGTAGAAGTCCACCGCGGCCCGCACGGCTTCCTCGCCGGTGCGCTCGCCCGGCACGACCTCGACCAGCGGGACCAGGTGCGGCGGGTTGAAGGGATGGCCGATCAGCACGCGGGCGGCGTCCTCCTCCGCCAGCTCCCCCGTGAACGCGGTCGACGGGATCGCCGAGGACGAGCTGAGCAGCAGGGCGTGGGCCGGGGCCTCGCGGGCGAGGGTGGCGAACAGGTCCTTCTTGAACCCGGCCCGCTCGGGGCCGTTCTCCTGGACCACGTCGGCGTCCCGGACCGCCTCGCTCACGTCGGCCGCGATGTGGACCCGGTCGGCGAGGCCGGTGACGTCCAGGCCCCGGACGGCCAGGTGCGGGGCGTACTGCTCCAGGGCCTCGGAGACGGCCTCGGCGAGGTCCTCGCGCGGGTCGCTCACCCGGACGGTCAGGCCGTGTGCGGCGAACAGGGCCGTCCAGGACAGTCCGATGGTCCCGGCGCCGATCACCGCGGCCGTACGGAAGGTGCGGGTCATGACGCGGCTCCCTTCAGGTAGTCGTGGACCGGCTCGGCGCCCGCGAGCGTCAGGTCGGTGAGGATGTGGCTGGCGGAGACGACCTCCAGCACCGGCAGGTCGGCCAGCGGCGCGAGCACGTGCTGGAACAGCTGGAGGCGGGCGGGGCCGGTCCAGGCCTCCTTGACGGTGAGGTCGGTGATGCGGGTGCGCACGAGTTCCTGCACGCGCGGCATGCCGTCGTACCCGGGGATCGTCTTGAGCATGAAGGTCGGCACACCGATCTGCTCCTCGGCCTCGCGCCGGTCCAGCTCGTGGTGCTTGTAGCCCATCGTCGCGGTGGCGACCCGCAGGCTGCCGTGGTCGAGGGTGCCGACGAGCGCTCCGGAGTCGACGTACAGCGAGGGCGAGCCGATGACCTTCGGATAGGCGGAGACCTCACGCCCGGAGGCGGTCGCCGGGAAGTTGTCGAGGTACATGGCGTGCAGGTACTCGCCGCGCTCGCCCTCGAAGCCGACGGGGATGGCCTGGCCGGCCTCGGTGTAGGGGCCGTAGCCGCTGACGTCGCCCATCTTCATGACCTCGAACCTCACCAGCGGCTCGTCGATCCGCAGGGGCTCGGGGACCACGGCCCGCAGTGCGTCGGGGTCGGTGCGGTAGACGACGTTGAGGTACTCGCGGTCGGTGAACCGCGGGACCGTCGGCGCGTACGCCGGGCTGGTGAGCGGGGTGGTGAGGTGCTGTCGTACGTCCTCGGTCCTCATGCCGGCCTCACCGCCCCGTCCACCGCGCGGGGCGGCGCTCGGCGAAGGCGGTCATGCCCTCGCGGACGTCGTCCGAGGCCATCAGGGTCTTCATCTCGCCGCGCTGGAAGGCGAAGGCCTCCTCGTCGGAGGCTCCGTCGGCGGCGCGGACGACCCGCTTGACGGCCGCGAGGGCGAGCGGGGCGTTCTCCGTGACCCGTTCGGCCAGCCGGAGCGCCTCGGCGACGGCCTGCCCCTTGCTCGTGACCCGGTTGGCCAGACCCAGTTCACCGGCGCGGCGGCCGTCGACGGGTTCGCCGGTCAGCAGCAGTTCCATCGCGAGGTGGTACGGCACGCGCTGCGGCAGGCGGATCACCCCGCCGCCCGCGGCGATCAGGCCGCGCTTCACCTCGGGCAGGCCGAACCGGGCGTCCTCGGCGGCGACGATCAGGTCGCAGGCCAGGGCCAGTTCGAAGCCGCCGCCCATGGCGAAGCCCTCCACGGCGGCGATGAGGGGCTTGTCCGGCCGGGCCTCGGTCAGGCCGCCGAAGCCGCGGCCCTCGACCTCGGGCGACTCGCCGCGCAGCGCGGCCTTGAGGTCCATGCCGGCGCTGAACGTCCCGCCCTCGCCGGTCAGGACGCCGGCCCGCAGCGTGGGGTCGGCCTCCAGCTCGTCGAGTGCGGCGGCCAGGGCGGTGGCGGTCGCCGCGTTCACGGCGTTGCGGGCCTCGGGGCGGTCCAGGGTGATCAGCAGGGTGGAGCCGATGCGTTCGGTGCGCACGGGGGGTGTGGGGGTGCTCATGACTGTCGTCCTTCTCGGGATCAGCGGGCGGTGGCGTCGAGTTCGGCGAGGACGTCCTCGGTGTCCTGGCCGGCGACCGGTGCCAGGCGGCGGATCGAGCCGGGGGTGGCGGAGAAGCGCAGCGGGATGCCGATGGTGCGGACCGTGCCCTCGGTCGGGTGCTCGACGGTGTCGAGCAGGTGGCCGTCACGGACGTAGGGGTCCTCGTGGGCGCGGTCGAGTTCCAGCACCGGGGCCATCGGGATGCTGTGCTTGGCGCACACCTCCGCCCACTCCTCGGTGGTCAGCGCCGGGGCGCACTCCTCCAGGAGCGCGGCCAGGTCCTCGTGGTCGGCGCTGTCGATGGCGTCGCCGTTCACGCGCGGGTCCTCGGCGAGGTCCGGGCGCCCGGCGGCGGTGAGGAAGTCCCGGTAGTTCTGCGGGTTGTACGGCATCACGCAGGCCAGGCCGTCCTTGGTGCGCACGGCCTTGTGGCCCTTGAGCATCGACAGCGCGAAGCCGGTGGGTCCGCTCTCGGGCACGTGGGTGTGGCCCGCCAGGTGCTCGACCAGGTTGAACGCGATCAGGGTGTCCGTCATCGGGATCTCGACGAGCTGGCCCTGGCCGGTCTTGTTCCGGTGCAGCAGGGCGGCCAGGACGCTGTAGGCGATGGTCAGGGAGGAGACCTTGTCGCCGATGATCGTCGGCAGGTAGACGGGCTCGCCCAGCGCCCGGTCGGCGATGTCGACCAGGCCGGAGGCGGCCTGCACGGTCTCGTCGTAGGCGGCGTTGCCGGCCCGGTCGGAGTCGCTGCGAAAGCCCTGGGCGTGGGCGTAGACCAGGCCGGGGTTGCGGGCGGCGATGTCGTCGTGGGACAGGCCGAGGCGGTGCAGGGCGCCCGGGCGCATGTTGGTGATGAGCACGTCCGCGGTGTCGATCAGCCGCAGGGCGCGCTCGCGGTCGGTGTCGTCCTTGAGGTTGAGGGACACGCTGCGCTTGTTGCGGTTGACGTTGAGGTTCAGCGGGGTCATGCCCGGGGTCGTGCGGTAGTGGCCGGTGCGCACGGTGTCGGACGGCGACTCGATCTTGATCACGTCGGCGCCCAGGTCGCCGAGGATCTGGGCGGCGTAGGGGCCCATCACCACGGTCGAGAGGTCGATCACGCGGATTCCCTCCAGGGGGCCGGCGACGGTGTCGGTGATGTCCGCCATCGGTTTCTTCACTCCTCGGTTCGCCATGTGTGTGTATCTAGAAACTAAGTTAGCCCGAAAAGTTGGCGAACGGAAACGAATGGAATGACCGAATAACGAAAAGCGGTATGACCGCTGTGGTCATACCGCTTTGTGTGAAGGTTTTCTGATGATTATGCGTGCAGCGGCTCGGCGAACACCTCGCGGGCCACGGCCACCACTTCCTCCAGGTCACCGCCGTTGGCCCGGTCCTTGCGCCAGATCAGCCCGGTATCGAGACGGGGGTGGAAATCGGAGAAGGGAAGGATGACGACATTGTCGAGGCGGTAATTATGGACGGGACTCCTGGAATCCAGCATGGAAATGGAGAACGCGAGACCGCTGGACACTATTTCGGACACTCCGTCGAATGTGGCGCTGCCCAGTTCGACGCGTTTTCTGATGCCGAGCTCGGCGAGCTGCTGGTCGAGGCCGCGGAAGTAGGCGTTGGTCGCCGCCGTCGGGGAGCCCGCGTAGGCCAGTTCCGCCAGCTCCGTGAGGGCGACGGACTCCCGCCCCTGGAAGCGGTCCCGGGGCACCACCGCGCCGAGCCGCTCCGACATCACCGGCAGCTGCTCCAGTGCCGGGTCGCCGCCGGCCGGCAACCGGGCCAGGGTCAGGGCGAGTCTGCCGTCGCACACCGCGTCGACGAGCCGGTCGGTGCCGCCGGGCCAGCGTTTGATCTCGAACCGGTCGCCGACCCGCTCGGCGAGGGCGTCCATCCGTTCGCGCAGGTCGGGATGGACGCCACTGGGCACCCCCAGCAACAGGGTGGTCCGCCGCGGCCGGGCCGTCTCGTCCAGCCGCCACCGGATGGAGTCGACCTGCTCCAGCACCCCGCGCGCGATCGGCAGCAACGCGCTGCCGGCCGGGGTGAGCCGCACGTGATGGGTGTCCCGGTCGAACAAACGGTGCCCGACCTCGTTCTCGAGGTCCTTGATCCGCCGGCTCAACGGGGAGGCGGCCATGTGCAGTTTGCGGGCCGCGGTGGAGAAGTTCAGTTCTTGGGCGACGGCGAGGAAGTAGCGCAGGTGCAGGAGCTCCACGGGATCAAGCCTAGCCGCTGCGCCCCTCCCCCCCTCGCCGAAGAGACGGCCCTCGACCGGTCGGACAGGGTCAGGTCCGCCCCATGCGGGCGAGGGCGGCCCGGGCCGGGAGCACGGTCGCGGCCGTCGCGAGCAGCAGACAGCCGGCCACCGCACCCGCGACCCAGGGCCAGGCCACCGACAACTCCACCGGCAGGCCCAGTTCCCGGCGCAGCCCGTGCGCGATGCCGAACAGGGCGGGAGCGGCCACCGCCAGTCCCCTGACGGCGTCCAGGGCATCAAGCACATCGCGAGCATCCTGCACAAGCTCGACCTGCCCCCGTCGGCCCCGGACGACCACCGCCGTGTGCTGGCGGTCCTGGCCTACCTGCGGGCCTGAGACAGAACCGGTGCGAGAAGACGGTCCGGGCCCCTCGGCCTTCCCCGCCCGTTACCGTGAGGTCGCGTGGGGGGAACACGCGGGGACATACGGGTGTGGTGGGAGCGGGGCCGGGCGCGGGCGGCGGCCAGGCCGCTGGTCGTCGACATCGGCCTCGCGCTCCTGGTGCAGGGCGCGATGACCATGCCGTTCCTCGTGCCGCGGGCGGCCGGGGCGCCCCCGGCGACCTGGGGCGCCTACGGGCTGAGCACCCTCACCGTCGTCCCCCTGGTCTGGCGACGGCGCGCCCCCGTCGCCGTGCTGTTCGCGGTGCTGGCCACCAGTGCCCTGTACCGGTTCACCCTGGACGGGCCCGGGCAGCCGCTGCCGTACACCGGACTCGTCGTCGTCTACACGATCGCCGCGCTGTCCCCGGCCCGCAAACGGCTCGTCGCCGGGGCCGTGCTGCTGGTCGCCGTGCCGGTGGGGGTGTGGCTCAACACCCGGTCGGCCCGTGAACTGACCTTCTCGCTCTTCGTGTTCGCAGCCGCCTACGTCTTCGGACGGCTGACCGACGCCCGGCAGCGGGCCCACCGTGTCGAGGCCGAACAGGCCGCCGCACGCGAACGGGCCCGGATCGCACGGGAGATGCACGACATCCTCTCCCACGCCGTGAGCCTGATGATCGTGCAGGCCGAGGCCGGGCCGGTGGCGGTGCGTGCCGCGCCGGAGCGGGCCGTGGCCGCCTTCGACGCCATCTCCGCGTCCGGGCGGGACGCCATGGCCCAGTTGCGGAACATGCTGGGCGTGCTGCGGGAAGGCGAGGGCGCCGACGAGCCCGGTTCCGCCGCCCCGCGCGAGCCTCAGCCCGGACTCGCCGCCCTGCCCGCTCTCCTCGACCGGGTGCGCCAGAGCGGGCTCGACGTGACGTACCGGGCGCAGGGGGACGTCCGGCCGGTGCCGGAGGGCGTCGGGGCCACCGTCTTCCGGGTGGTCCAGGAGGCCCTGACCAATACCCTCAAGCATGCGGACGCCCGGACGGTGCGCGTTCAATTGGTATATGGGCCAGACGAGTTGGGGGTTCATGTGATCGACGACGGGAAGGGGCCGCGAGGGGTGTCCCGCCGGGGCGGGCACGGCCTCGCCGGGATGCGGGAGCGGGCGGCGGCGCACGGGGGCAGCGCGTCGGCCGGACCCGGCCCGGACGGGCAGGGGTTCGAGGTGCGGGTGCGGATTCCCGTGTCCCGTGCGGCGGAGGCGGGGCGATGACGATCCGGGTCGTGATCGCCGACGACCAGGAGCTCGTGCGCAGCGGCTTCGCGATGATCCTGGACGCGCAGCCGGACATCGAGGTGGTCGCCGAGGCGGGTGACGGCGGCGAGGCCGTCGACGCGGTGCGGAGGCACGCGCCGGACGTGGCGCTGCTCGACATCCGGATGCCCCGCCTGGACGGCATCGAGGCCTGCCGTGCGATCAGCGCGGCAGGCGACTGCCGCACGGTGATGCTGACGACCTTCGACTCCGACGCGTACGTGTACGACGCCCTGCACGCGGGCGCGAGCGGCTTCCTGCTCAAGGACGTCCGCCGGGACGACCTCGTGCACGCCGTGCGGGTCGTGGCCCGGGGCGACTCGCTGCTCGCCCCCTCCGTCGCCCGCCGTCTCGTGGAGCAGTACACCCGGCCCGCCGCCGCCCGGTCCCGCCGGCCCGACCCCCGGCTGGACGCCCTGACCGCCCGGGAGCGCGAGACGCTGCTGCTGCTCGCGCGGGGTCTGTCGAACGCCGAGATCGCCGCCGAGCTGGTGGTCAGCGAGCACACCGTCAAGACGCACGTCGGCAACGTGCTCGCGAAGCTGGGGCTCAGGGACCGCATCCAGGCCGTGATCTGCGCCTACGAGACCGGCCTGGTCGCCGCCGGGGATCCCCCGCCCGGGGGAGCAGCCCGCCGGCGGCCCTCCCCCGCGCCGGGGAGGCCGTGACGCCACAAGACCACCGGTGGGGGCGATCCGCCGGACGGCTGGGCTGCCGAGGATGAGGACGTCGCACAACGTCGGCCCCTCTCAACGGAGTTCACCATGAAGACCCGTACCAGCCTGCTCACCGCCGCCGTGCTCGTCGCCGGCATCGCCGCGGGCCCGTCCGTGCTCCCGGCAGCCGCCTCCGCCCCGGCCGCGTCGACGGCCACGCAGTCCAGCGACGCCGCCCTCGAAGCCGCCCTCGCCGGTCTCCCCACCGCCGACGCCACCGCCGCCCTCGTCCGCGTCGGGGGCAAGGAGGGGGTGTGGCACGGCAGTTCGGGCGTGCACGACCTGCGCACCGGGCGGCCCGCCGATCCTGCCGGCCGCTTCCGCGCCGGGTCCGTGACCAAGGTCTTCACCGCCGCGGTCGCCCTGCAACTGGCCGAGGAAGGACGGCTGGACCTGGACCGCAGCGCCCGCTCCTACCTGCCGGACCTGATCCCGGCCTCGTACGCGGGCGTCACCGTCCGGCAGCTCCTCGACCACACGCACGGCATCCCCGCCCCGGACTTCCCCGGCAGCACCGTCGAGGAGTGGTACGCGAACCGCTTCCGTGTCCACGACCCGAGGGCCATGGTCCGTTCCGCGACGGCGAAGAAGCCCGAGTTCGCGCCGGGCGAGCGGCAGCACTACCTCAACATCGGGTACACGATCACGGGCCTGCTCATCGAGCGCGTCACCCACGACTCCTACGAGCACCAGGTCGCCCGCCGGGTGCTCGGGCCCCTGGGGCTGCGGGACACCTCCCTGCCGGGGACGGATCCGCGCATCACCGGGCGGCACAACCACGGCTACCAGATCATGCGGCTCGACGACGGGACGACCGGCCTCCGGGACGTCTCCGTGTGGGGCACGACGGACGGATGGGCGGCCGGGGACCTCATCTCCACCACCGCGGACCTGGAGACCTTCACCCGCGCCCTGTTCCGGGGGCGGATCGTGCGCGGGCCGCTGCTGGAGGAGATGTTCACGCTGCCGAAGGTGACCGACTTCAGGACCGGCGAACCGGCCGCCTACTCGGCCGGCCTGTCCATGAAGGTGCTGGGCGGACGCGAGGTCTGGGGCAAGACCGGCGGGCGCTGGGGGTACAACGCCGCCATCGCCTCCACCCGCGACGGCTCGCGCACCCTCGTCTACAGCGTCAACTCCACCGACGCCAAGGGCCAGGACATGAACAGGACCGCCGAGAAGATCATGGTGGCGGCGTTCGGCATGCCCCAGGAGCGGCCGGAGGGGAAGCTCACCGCGGCGGTGGCGCCCGCACCAGCCCCGTCCGGTACGCGATGACGACCAGCTGAGCGCGGTCCCGGGCGCCCTCGGTTCGGCCTCGTCCCCGGGCCTGCCCGGCTGGAGGTCGGCGGCCGGCAGGGCGAGGGCGACGAGGCCGGCGACGCCGAGGAGCAGGACGGGTACGGGGCGGCGCGGCACGACCCGCGCCCAGCGGGTGCCGGCGTCGGCCCCGGCGTTCTCCGCGATCCGGCCGCCCCACCGGGCCCGCCCGCTGAGCACGGCGTGCGGCCGCTGAGCACGACGGGCGGCCGCGATCGCGACACCGATGATCTCGGCCGCGTCGCCCGGCCCCCCTCGGCGGCCAGGACGGATGCCCTGACCAGGGCGGCTTACCAGCGCCGGTACTCGACAACCAGTGCGAACGGCAGGCCGGGTCCACCTCGGGGACGATATTCCGAGCCTTCCGGCGCGGCCTGTGCTACCTTGGCTGGCGTTGCAGTTTTGGTTCCCAGAGACTTCGAGTGCTCTTTCGACCTTTTGTCGACGAGCACTTTTTTTGTTTCCGAGGATTCTCGGATCTCCTTAGGGTGATCATTTCGGCGACTACGGGTCCGCAAGGTGCGGGCCCTGAGTACTGCCCTCAAGGGAGATTCATATGGCTACCGGCACCGTGAAGTGGTTCAACTCGGAAAAGGGCTTCGGCTTCATCGAGCAGGAGGGTGGCGGCCCGGACGTGTTCGCCCACTACTCGAACATCGCCACCTCCGGCTTCCGTGAGCTCCAGGAAGGCCAGAAGGTCACCTTCGACGTCACGCAGGGCCAGAAGGGCCCGCAGGCCGAGAACATCGTTCCCGCCTGACGCGTACGCGCATGCCCTGACCGGGGCCCGCACCCTCGCGGTGCGGGCCTCGGCTCGTTTTGTGTTCATCTCCGGCTCAACTCTTGCGAATCCGCGGCTCTTCGAGGCCGTCGCGCATTCCTCGACGCGTGCCGCATCGAGGAAGGTTCCCCCATGGACCGCACGGCTCGCAGGAACAACGGCTCTCCCCACTCCCGCGGCAACGGGTCCCGCTCCCGTAAGCCGGGTGGCGCAGGCGCCGCCTCCCGTACCGCGGGCGGTGGCCACGGCGGCCGCCGCCCCGCCCCCAGCCGGGAGTTCGCCCCGCCCGCCACCGTCACCCCGGCGCTGCCCGCCGTCGAGGCGTTCGCCGAGCTCGACCTGCCCGAGCGGCTGCTGACCGCGCTGACCGCCGAGTGCCTGACCGCGCCCTTCCCGATCCAGGCCGCGACCCTGCCGAACTCCCTGGCCGGGCGGGACGTGCTCGGCCGTGGCCGCACCGGCTCGGGCAAGACGCTCGCCTTCGGCCTCGCGCTGCTGGCCCGCGTCGACGGACGGCGCGCGGAGGCCCGGCAGCCCCTGGGCCTCGTCCTCGTGCCCACGCGCGAGCTCGCCCAGCAGGTCACCGACGCCCTCGCCCCCTTCGCCCGCGCGCTGCGGCTGCGGCTCACCACGGTGGTCGGCGGCCTGCCGATCGGACGGCAGGCGAACGCGCTGCGTAGCGGTGCCGAGGTCGTCGTCGCGACGCCCGGACGGCTCAAGGACCTCATAGACCGGGGCGACTGCCGGCTGGACCACGTCGACATCACCGTCCTCGACGAGGCCGACCAGATGACCGACATGGGCTTCATGCCCCAGGTCACCGCCCTGCTCGACCAGGTGCGACCCGGTGGCCAGCGGATGCTGTTCTCCGCCACCCTGGACCGCAACGTCGACCGGCTGGTCCGCACCTACCTGCACGACCCGGTGGTGCACTCCGTGGACCCCTCAGCGGGCGCGGTCACCACCATGGACCACCACCTGCTGCACGTCGAGGACGACGACAAGCACGCCACCACGACCCGTATCGCCGCCCGCGACGGGCGCGTGATCATGTTCCTGGACACCAAGCACGCCGCCGACCGGCTGGCCAAGAAGCTGCTCGCCGTCGGCGTGCGCGCCATGGCCCTGCACGGCGGCAAGTCCCAGTCGCAGCGGACCAAGACCCTGGCCCGCTTCAAGGACGGCCAGGTCACGGTCCTGGTGGCGACCAACGTCGCCGCCCGCGGCATCCACGTCGACAACCTCGACCTCGTCGTCAACGTGGACCCGCCCGGCGACCACAAGGACTACCTGCACCGCGGCGGCCGTACCGCCCGGGCCGGCGAGTCCGGCACCGTCGTCACGCTGGTCCTGCCCCACCAGCGCCGCGAGATGACCCGGCTGATGGCCGACGCCGGGATCACCCCGCAGGTCACCCGGGTCCGCTCGGGCGAGGCCGAGCTGAGCCGCATCACCGGGGCGCAGGAGCCGTCGGGCGTGCCCGTCGTCCTCACCCCGCCGCCCGCCGAGAAGCCCCCCGCGCGCACGGGTTCCGCCCCGGGCGGACGGAGGAACAGGCCGCCCCGGGGCCGCCGCCGCTGACCGGCCCGCCGGTGTTCCGGGCGGGCCGGACACGCCCCAGAGGTGAGGCGCCGCCCGCAGCACGGAAGCCCCGACGGCCGAAGCCCCTGCCTCGACGCGACCCCCGCCCGTGGTCAGGGGCACCGACCACAGCCGACGGGCGCTCGCTGTCCACAGCGGACCGCCCCTCGCTGTGGACGGCAAGGCACCCAACCCGACCGTCACGAGGCCCGGACCCCGCCGAACCGGGACGGGGGGCAGGCCGCCGTCGGCGGTGAGCCGGCGCGCGACGCCCCCGGCTCCGCGGCCGGTGACGGGCGCGGAGGCGGGGGCATCGGGGACGGGGCCGGGCGGGAGGTCAGCCGCCCGTGACCTCGGTCAGCTTCCAGCGCTGGTTGGAGCCGGAGTTCGGCTGCCAGACGCCCACGGACGCGCCGTCGCTCGTGGACTGGCCCCCGACGTCCGGGAGTTGGCCGGTCGCCACGTTCACGAGCGTCCAGGAGCCGTCGCCGGTCGAGGACGCGATCCACTGCGCGGCGTCGTCGCGGCGGCCCTCGTCGGGTTCGGCGACCAGGGCGCCGTCACGGATCGCCAGGCGCTTGTCCGTACCGGTCTCGGTGAGGACGTAGCGCTTGCGGTTGCCGTCGCCGCGGACCTGCTCCACCCGCCACTGCCGGCCGCTCTGGTCCGACTCGTTCGGGGTCCTGATGACCAGGCCCGTGCCGTTGCCGGCGATGGTGAGGTCCTTGCCGCTCTGGACGCCCGTCAGACGGTAGGTGTGGCCCTTGCGCAGTTCTGCCGCGTCCTTCGCGACCCCGGAGACGCCCTTGACGAGGAAGGACGTCACCGACTGGGCGGGCACCGTGAGGGTGGCCTGCTTGCCGGACACACGGACGGGCTTCTGCTTCTCCAGCTTGCCGTCGGCGCTGGTCACCACCGGGGTGACCGTGGCGCGGGAGGAGACCCGGCCGAACTTCGACAGGTCGAGCGTGACCTCGCGCGCCTCGGTGGCGCTGTTGACGTGGACGACGGTCGCCGCGTCGCCCTTGCGGGAGACCGCCGCGGTGCTGGACGTGTCGTTCGTCTTGATCAGCCGGTCGCCGGGCTTGATGTAGTGCGTGAAGTTGCGGGCCGTGTCGAACTTGGTGTTGGTGTGGACCGGGCAGGACTCCAGGGTGTCCTTCTTGGTGCAGCTGAACGGGAGCTGGATCTCGCCCCAGTTGCCGCCCTTGGCGGACTCGCCGCCCGGCTTCATGTTGTCGTAGTCCTCGACGGGCTGCCAGAACACCCAGGCCTTGGGCTCCAGTTCCCGAAGGTCGTCGACCATGCGCTGGGCGAGACCGAGGCCCGGCCGCATGTCCGTGAAGCTCTGCCCGTCGCCCCAGTCGCCCTCGACCTCGCTCATCCACAGCGGCTTGTCGGCGGCCTTGGCCAGGTCGCGGACGGTGGTGCGCTGGCCGGTGCCGTAGGTGTGGACGTTCATCTGGCCGACGAGGTCGCGGACCTCCTGGGGGTAGGAGTTCCAGTTCGTCGCGAAGGTGCCCGGGTTCGTCTCGTCCATCGCGGATATCTCCGCGTCCGACCGGGACTTCTTCAGCACCGGGGCCAGCGCGCGGATCACCTTCTGCTGGAGCTCGGGGCCGATGTGGGCGCCCTCCTGGCGTCCGCCGACCGGCTCGCCGTCCGGGCCGAGCTTGGTGCCCCAGTAGTTCGTGTTCGGCTCGTTGAACGGGTCGAGGGTGTCGACCTCGATGCCGTGCGCCTTCTCCAGACGCTCGGTCGCGCCCACCAGGTACTTGGCGAAGTCCTCCACGGACTCCGGCTTGAGCTGGTCCTTGCCCGCGTCGAAGTTCCCGGAGACGTAGCCGCTCTCGGTCATGAACCAGGGCGGGGAGTTGCTGAAGGTCTCCCAGTGGGTGATGTCCTTCTTGATGCGGTCGACCCACCAGCGCTGCGTCTTGTCCGCGTTCTTGTTCCAGTCGGCGGGGTCGTCCGCGTCCCACCAGTCGACGTCCTCGCGGGTGGTGCCCGCCGGGGCCTTCCACCAGCCCTCGACCGCGCCGCCGGCCCGCAGGTAGTCCTTGACGTCGGGGGCGTTGCCGCCGCCGATGTTGTAACGGGCGATGTTCAGGTTGAGGCCGTCGTCGCCGAAGAGGAGCTTGTAGAGCTTCTCGCGGATCGCGGGCGGGTAGTCGCCGGTGGCGTTCGCGAACCACACCAGGCTGGTGCCCCAGCCCTCGAACTTCTCCCCCGCGTAGGAAGGGTCGGGCCGGACGGTGACGCCGGTGGCCGCGGAGTCGGCGTGGGCGGCCGACAGGGTCGTCGTGGCCAGCATGGTTCCGGTCGCCACGGCGGTGACGCCGATGGCCCCGAGGAGCCTTCTCTTGCGGGTGCGGTGTGCCATCTCGAGTACTCCAGCTCTTCTGCGTGCCGCACATCGCGGCGGACGCGGAGATCGGGGCCTGCGCGGTGCGATCGGTGCGGGTTCGATACCTTCTCGTACGGTTTCGACTCGGCAATGTTTGCGTAAACATCCGCTGGCGGGATGTCTACACTGTCCCCATCTCAGGGGTCAAGGAGTCGTTCCGGACCGAAAGTTGCGCCGGTGGCGGCGGGCGAAGCGAGGGGCGGGTGGGGACGGTGGAGGGCGAGAGCGGCCCGGCGGGCACGAGTGGCCCAGCGGGCACGAGCCGGACCAGAAGGCGTCCGGCCCGGCCCCGCCAGGGCGCGTCCATGGCCGACGTGGCCCGGCTCGCCGGTGTCTCCTCCCAGACGGTCTCCCGCGTCTCGAACGGCTTCCCGGGCGTCACCGAGGACACCCGCGCGCAGGTCCTGGCCGCCATGCGGGAGCTGGGCTACCGGCCCAACAGCGCGGCCCGGGCGCTGCGCCGGGGCGAGTTCCGCACCCTCGGCGTGATCACCTTCTCGCTGTCCACCATGGGCAACATCCGCACCCTGGAGGCCATCGCCACCTCGGCCGCCGAGCACGGCTACGCCGTCACCCTGCTGCCGGTCGCCGTCCCCACGCAGGACGAGGTCAACGGTGCCTTCTCCCGGCTGGGGGAGCTCGCCGTGGACGCCGTCATCGTCATCATGGAGATCCACCTGCTCGACGCGGTGACGGTCTCCCTGCCGCCCGGTGTGCAGGTCGTGGTGGCCGACTCCGACGCCGGTGACCGCTACACCGTCGTCGACACCGACCAGGCGGGCGGTGCCCGTGACGCCGTACGGCATCTCCTCGACCTCGGCCACGACACGGTGTGGCACCTGGCCGGCCCGGAAGGCTCCTTCGCCGCGCAGCGCCGGGCCAACGCCTGGCGCACCACGCTCACCGAGGCGGGCCGGACGCCGCCGCCCCTGGTGCGCGGCGACTGGTCGGCCGAGTCCGGCTACCGGGCGGGTCTCCTCCTCGCCGACGAGCCGGACTGCACGGCGGTGTTCACGGCCAACGACCAGATGGCCCTGGGCCTGCTGCGCGCCCTGCACGAACGGGGCCGCCGCGTGCCCGGCGACGTCAGCGTCGTCGGCTTCGACGACCTCCCCGAGTCCGCGTCCTTCCTCCCGCCCCTCACGACGATCCACCAGGACTTCGCGCAGGTGGGACGGCTGTGCGTGGAGGGGGTGCTGAGCAAGATGCGCGAGGACGGAGCGGAGCACGGGACGACGCTGGTGCCCACGCGGCTGGTGCGGCGGGCCAGTACGGGGCCCAGGGCGCGGTGACGCTCGCTCGGCGGTAGCCCGCCGATCGGACATTGTGGCCGACCTGCCGGCGGAGGCGCGTCAGGGACGGTCCGGGTGGGTCCCCGCCCTCTGCGCTCCACCGCCGAGGTCGCCTCAGGCCGACGCGGGCGGCAGGAACTCCGGCTGGTCCAGGATCCGCAGCCAGCTGCCGTCCGCCTGCCTGCGGACCACCTGGGCCCGGGCTCCCGTGCCGTCCTTCGGCGGGGTCGAGGTGAGGGCGATGTCACCGTGGACCAGGGTCGGCAGGGGCTGTTCCGGTTCAAAGCGGGGGCGGTCGGCCAGGACCTTCTCCCACAGGGCGCGGATCGCTTCCCGGCCCACCGTGCGCCGGCCGGGCGGGTAGGCGAGGACCGCGTCCTCCTCGTAGAGCGCGGCGACACCGGCCGCGTCGCCGGCGTTGGAGCGCTCGACGAACAGACGGGTGATGTCCTCGGGGCGCATGGCCTTCTCGTACTGCGGCACGGGGTCCTCCTGACTCCTGACGCGGAATGCCTCGGTGTCTCCAGCCTCGCCACCGAGCGATCAGAAGTCCAACAGATGGATCCGATCACCACTAGAATTCCCAGTCATGGAACTGAGGCAGCTGGAGTACTTCGTCGCCGTCGCCGAGGAGCGGAACTTCACGCGGGCCGCCGAGCGGGTGCACATCAGCCAGTCCGGAGTCAGCGCCCAGATCCGCCAGTTGGAGCGGGAACTCGGGGCCGAGCTCTTCGACCGGTCGGGGCGCACCGCGACCCTCACCCCCGCGGGCAGGGCGGCACTCGACCACGCCCGTGCGGCACTCGCCGCGGCCGGGGCCGTCGGGCAGGCGGTGGGTGAGGTCACCGGGCTGATCCGCGGCCGGCTCGTGGTCGGGATGGTCGTCGGCTGCACCCTCACGCCTCTGTTCGACGCCCTCGCCGCCTTCCACCGGGCCCATCCCGGGGTGGAGATCTCCCTGCTGGAGGACCGCTCCGACCGGCTCGTCGAGGCGGTGCGTCTCGGCACGGTCGACGTGGCCCTCGTCGGGACGGGTGAGGCTCCCGAGGGGCTGGAGGCGCTGACGATCATCAGTGAGCGGCTCGTCGTGGTGGTTCCGGACGGGCACCCGCTGGCGTCGCGGCGGCGGGTCGTGCTGCGGGACGTCGTCGCCCATCCCCTCGTGTGCATGCCTGCGGGCACCGGCCTGCGGACCGTCTTCGACCGCGCCTGCGCCGCGCGGGACCTGCGGCCCGGGATCGCGCTGGAGGCCGGCGCCGGGGACGCCGTGGTGGACCTCGCGGCCCGCGGGCTAGGCGTCGCCGTCCTCAGCGAGTCGATGGCCGCGGGCCGGGACGGCGGGGTCGTCGTCCGCGTCATCGACGACGTCGAGACACCCGCCCTGCTCGCCCTGGTCTGGCGGGGCGGGCGCAGTCCCGCGGTACGGGAACTGCTCACGCGGTGCCGCTCGGCTTTCGGCCTGCCCGGCAGCGGCGCGTAGCCGCCACCGCCACCCCGGGGTCTTCAGGACCTTAAAGACCTCCAGGGCCTCCACCTCAGCGCGGCACTCACGGACCGGCGAACGGACGGACGTCACCGTCGCCCGAGGAACTCCGCCACGCGGATGAAACCGTCCTGCCCGTGCCCCCGTCCGATGGCGCGCCGGGCCATGCCCTCCGCCGCGCGCATGACGCCGGCGTCGATGCCGTGCGACTCGGAGACGTGGACGATGTGGGACATCGACGAAGCGGCCGAGACGAGCGGGTTGCCCTCGCCGGAGTAGGTGCCCGCGTCGGCGTCCGCGGCGGTTCCCGCGAACACCGGCGGGAGGATCGCGCCGATGCCCTGGGCGAAGGGCGCCAGTTCGGTCGCCGTGATGCCCTCGGCCCGGGCCACCGCCAGGGCGTGCGCGTAGCCCGCCATCGCGGTCCAGAAGATGTCGAGCAGGGCGATGTCATAGGCCGCGGCCCGGCCCGGATCCTCGCCGAGACGGGTGTGGGTGCCGCCCAACGCCGCCCGGACCCGGGACAGTTCGCCGTACAAGTCCTCGGGCCCGCTGTACAGGAAGACCGCCTCGGGCGTACCGATGGTGGTGGTCGGGGTCATGATCGCGCCGTCCAGGTAACGGACACCGTGGGCGGCGGCCCAGGCCGCGGCGTCACGGGCCCGGGCGGGGGTGTCGGCGGTCAGGTTCACGACCGTACGGCCCTTGAGGGCGGACGCGACCTCGTCCTGGCGCAGCACCGCGTCGGCGGCGTCGTAGTTCACCACGCAGACGACGGTCACCTCACTCGCCGCCACCGCTTCGGCCGCCGACGCCGCGCCCACCGCACCACGGTCGAGGAGCGCACCGTCCCGGCCAGGGGTGCGGTTCCACACGGTGGTGCGCAGGCCCGCGTCGACGAGCGCGCCGGCCAGGGCCCGGCCCATCGGGCCCAGACCGAGGACGGTGACCGTGGCGGCCGGCTGAGCGGGGGACGGTCGGCCGGAATGCGCCGGGACCGGGGAAGCGCTGTACGAAGACATCATCAACTCCTGTGAGGGACAAGATGGATGGACAAGGCAATGAGTGACGAAAGGGGGCGGGTATGACGCGTCGGCGTCAGGATCCGGACGTCTGCGGGGTGACCGCCGCGATCGCCGTGATCGACGGCAAGTGGAAGACGGCCCTGCTCTGGCTGCTGGAGTCGGGCCCGCACCGCCCGGCGGAGCTGCGCCGGCGGCTGCCGGGCCTCTCCGAGAAGGTGCTGACCGAGGCCTTGCGGGAGATGGCCGCGGACGGGCTCGTGCACCGCGAGGCGCACGACGTGCTGCCGCCGAAGACGGTCTACTCCCTGACCGCGTTCGGCCGTGAACTCACCGAGGTGCTGGAGCCGTTGTCCGACTGGGGCCACCGTCGCCTGGAGAAGCTGGCCGAGGCCACCCGGCCGGCCTCCTGACGCGACTGCCTCCTTTGCCTCTTCCGCATCCTGCGCCGCACCGGCCGCCCGACACCAGGTTCGCCCGGCACCGGCGCACTGCCAAGTCCCCACAAAAAGGTGGGTACTCCGGCCCGTTCCGGGTCGGTTAGCGTGACGGCGTGATCAGGCTGCTGCAATGGGACGGGCTCACCGACCGCGCGTGCTTCAACGACTGGTACCGGGACGAGCGTGACCGGTTCGCGGACATGGCACGCGACGCCGACTGGAACCGTCTCTTCGAGACGCTGGGAGAGCGGCCGGAGTGGGTCAACGTGCCCCGGCCCGGCAACCGCAGCGGCTTCTCCCCGCTGCACCAGGCGGCCTGGCACGGCGCGGACTTCGCGGTCGTGTCCCGGCTGATCGCACACGGCGCCTGGCGCACCCAGCGCACCCGGGACGGCCGCCGCCCCGTCGACATCGCCCGCGAACGGGGCCACACGCACCTGCTCGACCTCCTCGAACCGGTGACCGTACGGCCCCTGCCCGACCCGGCGGACGCGCTGGAGCAGCGCGTCCACGCCCTGATGCGGGAGACGACCGGCCGGTGCTTCGAGGAGATCGAACACCTGCTGCCGCCGCTGGCCCCCCTCACGGAAGGGCTCGACGTGCGGGTCGTGTTCACCGTGGTCGGCATGATGGGCGGCTTCCGCTACCACCTCGAAGAGGACCACGTGCATGTGCACGCCAGCTCCCGCATGGACGCCGACGACGGGGACCACTACCGGGTGACACCGGAGGGCTGGACCAAGGCCAGGTAGTCGCGCCGCGGCTCAAGTAGCCTGCCCGGGGCGGGCATTCAGCCGCGTGAGCCCGTACGACCCGAGAGAGGGGCCTCTCGCATGGCCGAGCTGTACCCCGCCATCGAGCCGTACGGGCACGGCATGCTCGACGTCGGCGACGGCAACCGCGTCTGCTGGCCGACCCCGACCCGGCCGTCCGGGAGCGGGCGGCGCGGGAGTGGTGCCGGTGGGAGGACACGCACGTCTCCACCCTGCCGGGCCACCGGCCCGACCCGCGATTCGAGGACCCGCTCTTCCGGATGCGCTTCGCCCGGCTCGTCACGCACTACTGGCGGCACGCCGCCTTCCTGGAGGACGGGGCGCTCCTGCGCGACGCCGGAAAGCTGGCCGGCATCCCCGGTGTGATGATCCACGGCCGGATGGACATCAGCAGTCCTCCGGACATCGCCTGGCACCTGACCCGGGTGTGGCCGGACGCGGAGCTCGTCCTGATCGACGACGAGGGGCACGGCCTGTCGGGAACGTCCACGACGACGGCTGTCCTGGCGGCGACGGACCGGTTCCGGACGACGTAGCACCGGCACCGAACCTCGGGCGTCCGCCGTGTCGTCCGCAGGGCGCGCCCGTCCCCGGACGCTCATTCCGGACGACCGCACCGCCCACCCCCGTCCAAGGACAGCAACCGGGCGAACCGGCCCGGCCTGCCTTGGTTCGACGCCGTCCGGGTCACCCGGGACGAGAGCCGCACCCTGGCCGGCGCGATCGGCGCGTACGTGGCCGTCGCCCGGCGCTCCGGCTCCCCCTGATACCCGGGCGCGATGACGAACAAGTCGTCGAGGACCCTCGCGCTGCCGCTGTCCTTCCTCGGCGGCGGCACGTACACGGCGACCGTCTTCCGGCACCCGTGCGGCGACTTTGCCATCCCTTTACAACCCGCCGGGTCCCCGCCTCGTCTCTCCGCACGATCTGTCACCAGCCCGCCGACCGTCGGGCGGACGACGAAGGAGTGCGATTCCATGCGCCGAACTGTCCTGAGCACCCTGGCCCTGGCGGGCACCGCCGTACTGCTGGGCACGGGGTCCGCTTTCGCGGACGGGCCGACGACCCCTAGCCCGGTCCCGTCGGCCGCCTCGCCCACCGCCATGCCCGAGGAGAGCGCCGAGCCGACCCGGGCGCCCGAACCGGCCCGCCCGCCGGCCGAGGACGAGCCGACCCGGGCGCCCGCCGAGGACCAGGTCTCCCTCCGGCCGAGCGGCGCGCCCGACACCGGTGTGACGGCGTCCCGGGACTCGGGCTCAAGCGGCACGGCGATCGGCGCGGGCGCCGCCGCGGTGCTCGCCCTGGGCGGTGGCACCGTCTTCGTCGTGCGCCGCCGGGCGACCGGGGCGTGAGCCTCTCCAGGCGCGCCTTCACGGCCGGGGTGCCGGCGTCCCTGCTGACGGCGTGCGGGGGTCACGGAACCACCGGTCACACCACCACCGGCCCCGACGCCACCGCGCATCGGCCGAGGACCACTGCCGGGCCGGTGCCGGTCGACGGCGCACGCCCCCTGGCTCGTTCGGTCCCGGTCCGGCTCCTGATCCCGGTCATCGGCGTCGACACCCCGGTGGTCCGGCTGGGTCTGGCGGCCGACGGCACGGTGCAGGTGCCGCCGGTCACGGATCACGACCGGGCGGGCTGGTACCGGCACTCGCCGACCCCCGGCGAGACCGGCCCGTCGGTGCTCCTCGGCCATGTCACGGTCGGTCCGTACGGTGACGGCGTCTTCCGTCACCTCGCCCGGCTGCACCGCGGCGACCGGATCGAGGCGCGCCTGGAGAACGGCACGACGGCTGAGTTCGCCGTCACGGCCGTACGGACCGTCCCGAAAACCGACTTCCCGGCGGACGACGTCTACGGGAACGTGGGCCGCCCCGAGCTGCGGCTGATCACGTGCGGCGGGGCGCGGACCGGAGACGGCTACGCGGACAACGTGATCGTGTTCGCGGCGCTGAGCGGCGCGAACTCCCCCACCCCTGGAGAGCGTTGAAACGGTCCCGTGAGAAGGCAGCGTCCGAGCTGTTCGCCGCCCTCTACCCGCGCCTGGCCGGCTGGTGCCGCCGGCTCGTCGACGACGACGGGACGGCCCACGAGATCGCTTCGGAGGCGTTCACCCGGCTCTGGGCCCGCTGGACGTCCGTGGAGGAGCCGCGCGGGTTCCTCTACGTCACCGCGGCCAATCTCGTGCGCGACCACTGGCGCAAACTGGAGCGCGAGCGCCGGGCCCTGCACCGCGTCACCTCGGAGGTTGCCGTACGCCCTCCCGACGAGCAGGCCGACCCGTCTGTGCGGCTGCTCGTGCAGTCGCTGCCGGAACGACTGCGCGTCCCGATCCTCCTCCACTACTACGCTGACATGCCGATCCGGGAGGTGTCCGCACTGACCGGGCGCAAGGAAGGCACCGTCAAGGCCGATCTGCACGCGGCCCGGGAACTGCTCCGCGTCCACCTGAGGAGAAGCCTTGACCACACGTCTTGACGGCGACCCCGGTGAGCCGGAGTACGCCCCCGACGACCCGCTCGCCGTGATCCTTCGCCCCTCCTCCCCCGACTACCTGGGTGCTCCCGCCGGCCAGTACGAGGCGATCCGCCGTCGTGCGAACCGTCGCCGCCTGCTGCGTGGTGCGGCCGGGGCGGGCCTGTGCTGCGTCGCGGCGGCCCTCATCGCGCTCCCTCTGCGCCACACCGCGGCCGAGCACCCCCCGACCCCGACGATCCCGATGGCCCCGCCCACCACGAGGCCGGCGCCGGCCACCGACTCGGCGCCCCCCACCTCCGTGCCGTCCCCGTCCGCTTCCGACTCGCGGCCCTCGTCCCCGGGCACCGCCGCCCCCCGCACGAGCAGGCCCGGCACCCCCGCGCCCGAGGAGGCGACCGGCCCGACGGAGCCGTCCCGCGCCCCGTCGGCCACCCCCACCTCGATACGCCCCGTCCCGTCGGCGGCCCGCCCGGGCACGGACCGGGAGGCGGTGCCGGACAGCCGCTGACCGGCACCGGCACCGGCCCGGGTCAGTCCCCCGGCCCCTGCCGCCGCATCCGCTCCGCCACCTCGCCCGCTTCGGTCTCCCACCAGGGCCGGACCAGTTCGGCGGGTCCCTCCGCGGTGGCCGTGGGCACGAGTTCGCCGTCGAGACGCCGGTCCAGCACGGCCGTCTGGGCGCGCTCGGCCCGCACCCACTGCGCCAGGACCGCCAGCAGGAAGGGAAGGGCGACCAGTTCGGCGATGCCCAGCATGGCTCCGCCGCCCAGCTGCTGGTCGTGCCGGACATCGGACCCGGGCGGGGCGTGGTGCAGGTACCAGGCGCCGGCGATCAGGGTGCCGTGCGTCATGACCACCAGTCCCGGGAGCGCGTCGACGACCCCGTCCAGGAAGACCAGGGCCGCCCGCACGGGGTGGGTGCACCAGGCGGGCAGGGCCTCCTCACCGGTGAGCACGGGAAGGACGAACAGGCAGCCGGCCGCCAGCAGGTGGAGATACATCAGCTCGTGCAGCCAGCCGACCCGCAGCGCGGTGGCGAAGTACGGCGTGAAGTAGACGGTCAGTTCGGTGGCCAGCACCAGGACCGTGCTGACGAGCGGGAACGTCAGCACCCTGAGCAGCCGGCCGGTCAGCGCCCGCCGCACCCGGTCCGCGCCGCGCTCCGGCAGCGCCCGCACCGCCAGCCGCAGCGGGTCGCCGAGGGCGAGGCCCAGCGGCGCGAGCAGATCGAGCCCCACGTTCTGCACGGCCGCCGGCCAGAACAACTCACGGTCGTAGACGGCGAGGCCGGACATCGTGGCCACGACGATCGTCCCGAGCCCGAGCAGGACGAACGCGGCGAGACGCGCCGGCGGCCACGAGCCGCCCCTGCCGCGCACCCGGACCACCCCCCAGGCGTAGAGCCCACCCAGCACGGCGACGAGCAGCAGCGCCGGGACGTCCGGCCGCCACGACCCCAGCAGTCGCCCGAGGGTCGGGTCCGGAAGGTACACAGCCGACAGTTCGCTCACCGGCGGACGATAACTCCCGAAGTTAAGGAGAGGGGCGGCAGGTGGCACGGCCCGCCAGACCCGGGGGCGTTCAGGCCGTCCACGGCGGCGGCTAGCCTTGCCGTATGGCCCTGGCATGCAACGCCCTGCCGCACTGCTTCCTCTGACGCCGCGGTGAGGAGGGCGACGTGACTGCGTCACGTCGCCCTCCTCGGCGTCCCCGCACCCCGGCCGCCGGTGCACGGCGGCCGGCTGCGCGGCGCTGACGTCTCACCGTCCGCCACGCGCGCGGTGTGCCCGCTTCCCGGTGTGCGCCGCGTTCCGAGGAGCACCCATGCCGTCCGACCGACTTCTGTCCGTCCTGACCTGCCCGCTGTGCCCGGCCGGCCTCCACCGCACCGGCGGAGCCCTGCGCTGCGCCGGCCGCCACACCTTCGACATCGCCCGCCACGGCTACGTCAGCCTGCTGACCGGCCACCGGCGCGCCCCGAGCGCCGACTCCGCCGAGATGGTCCGCAGCCGCGCCGCGTTCCTCGGCGCCGGGCACTACGACCCGCTGGCCCGCACCCTGGCGGGGCTCGCCACCGAACTGGCCCCGCCCGACGCCACCGTCCTGGACGCCGGGGCGGGCACCGGCCACTACCTCGCGGCCGTCCTGGACGCCCTCCCCCGGGCCCTCGGCCTGGGACTGGACAGCTCCGTCCCCGCCCTGCGCGCGGCGGCCCGCGCCCACGCCCGTGCGGAGGCCGCCGGCTGGGACGTCTGGCAGCCGTGGCCGGTCCGCACCGGCTGCGCCGACCTCGTCCTGAACGTCTTCGCCCCCCGCAACGGACCCGAGTTCCACCGGGTCCTCGCCCCCTCCGGCGCCCTGCTGGTCGTCACCCCCACGGCCCGGCATCTGCGCGAACTGCGCGCCTCCACGGGGCTGCTGGCCGTGGACCCCGGGAAGGAGGAGCGCCTTCGCCGGACCCTGGCCGAGCATTTCCGGCACGAGCGCGCCGAGACGCTGGAGTACGCGATGAGTCTCACGGCCGGGGAGGTCACCGGTCTGGTGACCATGAGCCCGGCGGCCCGCCACGTCGATCCCGCCGCGCTGCGCGGCCGGGTCGCGCAGTGGGCGGCACCGGTGCGGGTGACCGCCTCGTTCGTGGTGTCGGTCTACCGGCCTCGCCGAGGCCGGACCGACGGCCGCGAGCGGCCTGAGCGGCCTAAGCGGCCTGGGCGGCCCGGGCGGCCTCGGTGAGCTCGTCCAGGCGCCGCTGCTGGGCCGTCGTGAGCGTGTGGATCATGAGGGCCGCGGCCCCGGCCGCGGCCACGACCACCAGGTCGGCGGCGAGCAGGGGCAGCACTCCGTCGTAGGCGCGGGCGATGACCTCGTCGGTGTCGTCGGCGTAGATCAGCCCCACGCCGCCGGCCAGACCGGCCAGCCACAGGCCCCACCACCAGTTCACGACGGCGGGCAGCGGCCGCTCGGGGAAGACCGAGCGGTGCACGTCCGCGACGAGCCCCCGGGGTATCCACAGGTTCACCACGGGCACGACCCAGCCCAGCCAGAGCCAGACGTAGGCGTAGCGCGGCTCCGCGCCCGACAGGGCCCTGGCGTTGTCCCGCATGCGGTCAAGCCAGAACAGGAACGCGATGGCGCAGACGGCCGTGACGGCACCGCCCACGGAGTCGACCAGGTGGTAGGAGTCCTCCAGGGCGTTCAACGGGCGGTGCTCGCCGCCGCCCTGGTCGGGCAGGCCGGACGCCGGCATCCCGGCCGTGGCGAGCCGGAGGTGCCAGACCGCCCGGACCACCCAGGACAGCGCGGCCAGGGCGAGGGCCACGACGGCGCACCGGGCCACCGCCCGGACGGGACGCGGGGCGGGGACGGGGCCAGTGGGGTGGGACTTCTGTTCGATCACCCCGTCATCCTGCCGGACGCCCGCTCCGGCCCCGTCACCCTGCCGGACGCAGCTCCGCCGGCCGGCCGTCCGCGTCGAACCGCACCTCCAGGACCTGGTCGACGGCGTCCCGGTCGAGGGGGCCGAACACGTGCGGGAACAGGGTGTCCCCGCTGACGCCGGGCGGCGGGGCGGGGGCCGCCGCCTCCCACTCCACCCTGGCGGTGAGCCGTGCCTCGTCGAGGGCGAGCACGAGCAGGGGCCGGGGAGCGTCCCGGTAGAAGGCGTCGACGACGGCCAGGGTGGTCGCCTCGTCCGGGGAGCAGTGCACGAAGCCCTCCTCGGCGAGGGAGGCCGGGGCGTACGCCGGGCCCGGGGCGGTGCTCCAGACGGTGAGCGGAACGACGTGATAGATCATGGCCCCGTTATAGACGCCGACGGGAGGCCCGGGAGCCTCAGGGCGGCGACGGTCCGCCGGGTCGTCTCGGCGATCAGGGCGTCCGACGGCTCGGTGCCGCGGCCGGGCCGGTCGGTCATGACGGCCAGGACCAGCGGCTCGGTCCGGGGCGGGTGGACGATCGCGATGTCGTTGGCCCGGCCGTAGTGGCCCGTCCCGGTCTTGTCGGCCACCTTCCAGCCCTCGGGGAGCCCGGCCCGGATACGGCGGGCGCCGACGTCGGTGGCGTTGCGCGAGAGCCAGTCCATCAGGAGCCGGCGTTCCCGGGCGGGCAGGGCGGTGCCCAGGAGGAGCGTCCGGAAGTCGCCGGCGATCGCCTGCGGGGTCGTGGTGTCGGCGGGGTCGCCCGGCGGCACGTCGTGCAGGTCGGGCTCGTAGTGGTCCATGCGGCTCGTGGTGTCGCCGAGCCGGCGCAGATAGGCGGTGAGCCCGGCGGGGCCGCCGATGTCGCGCATCAGGAGGTTGCCCGCCGTGCCGTCGCTGTGGCGGACCGCGGCGTCACAGAGCTCGCGGAGGGTCATCCCGGTCGCAAGGTGCCGGCCCGTGACCGGGGCGGTGGAGCGCAGGTCGGCCTCGGTGTAGGTGACGCGGCGGTCCAGGCCGCCCGGGGAGCGGTGGTGCAGGACCGCCGCCGCCGCGAGTGCCTTGAACGTCGAGCAGAACGCGAAGCGCTCCCCGGCGCGGTGGACGACGGTGGCACCGGTGCCGGTGGCGAGGGCGTGGACGCCGACGCGGGCGCCGTACGCGCGCTCCAGGTCGTCCAGCCGGAGGTGGCGGACCGGTGATGCGCCGGAGGGTGCCGGGGTGTGCCGCCGCGCGCGGTCGGCGGGGTGGTCGCCGGTGCCGCAGGCGGTGAGCGGGAGCAGGACCGAGGCGGCCAGGAGGGCACGGCGGGAGCGGGCTTCCCGGTCGGCGGTCATGGCGGGGCTCCTGTCACGGGGCGCGCCGGGGCCGGGCTCTCGTCGCTGCGGACAGGAGCCCGGTCCGGCTCGGCGGTCAGAGCTGGAACTCGGCCGGGGGCACTCCCAGTGCCGCGCAGGCCTCACGCAGGACCGTGGCCTCGGCCTGGGAGAAGTGGCCGTCGGCACCGGCGATGACCATGCCCGTCTGGATCACGGCCCTGGCCTCGGTGGGCTTCTTGGCGGCCTTGGTGATCTCCTGCATGGCCTCCGCCTTGCCGAGCTGGAAGTTGGCGGTCAGCTGGTCCACATGCTTGTGGAAACGCGTGCGCAGCTGCTCCGGCGGGAAGTTCTGCAGCACGTCGTTGCCGAGGATCATCGACTCGACCTGCTGGCGCTCGGCCGGGTCCACGTGCCCGTCGGCCGCCGCGACCAGGGCACACATCGCCATGCTCGCGTCCCGGTACGCACCGCTCTTCAACTCGTTCTTCAGCGAGCCGAGCTGCGTCTTCAGCAGACCGACCAGCTGGGCCTTGCTGCCGCCGGACCTGGTCGCGCCACCGTGCCCGCCGGTCGTCGCGCTCCGCCCGCCCTGCCCCTGCTGGAGAGCCTTGGCCTGGTCCTTGAGCCGGTCCCACACTGCCATTGACGCCACCTCGGTACTAGTCGGCCACACCTGCCCGCTCACGCGCGCACACCCCACCAACGCCCGGCCCCCGGGCAAAGGTTCCGCAAAGCGCGACGGCAGACGGCCCGCACCCGGAAACCGGGTACGGGCCGTCGCGGTGTGCCGGACGTCAGGCGTCGTCGCGGGAGCGCGGCCTCAGGCGCGGCGCGAGACGGAAGGCCGCGAAGCCCACCGCCGCCAGGGCCGCGGCCACCGCGAGGAGGACGCCGGTGCCCCCCGCGCCGGTGGAGGCGAGGCTGCCGCCGCCGAGGTCCGTCGACGTACCGCCCGTGGTCGAGGTGCCGCCGCCGGTCGTGCCGGAGGTGGCGTCACCGGCCGTCGGGCTCGGCTCGGCGGAGGGGCTCGGGTCGGCCGTGGGGCTCGGGGACGGGGAGCCGGACTCGTCGCCGGGACCGGGCTCCTCGGTGCCGCCGTCACCGGGGACGACCTCGACCGCGAACTGGGTCATGGCGTCACCGACGGACGCGGCCACGGTGTAGGTGCCCGTGCCCTCACCGGCGGTCAGGGCCGGGGCCTTCGCCCGGCCCGAGGCGTCGGTCTTCACGCGGACGACCCGGTCCTCGCCCTCGAAGCGGGGCGCGTCCTCGCCGGTGTCCTCGACGCGGAACTCCACCTCGGTCCCGGCCGGTGCCGTCGCGCCCGCCTTGACCACCCTGGCCACCAGCGCGTCGGCGAAGTCCTGCCCCTGCTCGGCCTTCTGCCCGTCGCCGCCGGCGATGCTCACGGTGTACGGCGACTCCTTGACCTGCACGGTGAAGACCGTCTCCGCGCCGAGGGTCTTCGCCCGGACGGTGAACCGGCCCTCCCCCCGGCCGCTCAGGTTGATGAAGGGGCTCTGCGCACGGCCCTTGGCGTCGGTCGCGACGACGGCCTTGACGTCGTCGGGGCCGTCGGTGAGGTCGAAGACCGGCTTCACACCGTCCGGGTCGTCGATCGTGAATGTCACCGAGGCGTCCGCGACCGGCTTGCCGTCCTTGTCCCGGGCCGCCACGGCCAGTGGCTTGAAGCCGCCGCCCGGCTGGGTCGTCACGTCGGTGCCGGAGACCTGGACCAGCCGGTCGACCGCCGGGGACTGCCGCCACTGCAGGACGATCCGGCCCGGGCCGCCGGGCGCGTTGACGCCGCCCCCGGCCACCCCGGAGTCGATCGGGTTGCCGGAGGAGGCCCAGAAGGGGTCGGTCTTCTCCGGCGGCGTGGTGCCGTTGCCGACGACCAGCCGGACGTCGTCCACCCGGGCCGGCTCGGCGAAGCTGGAACCGCCGCCACCGCTGCCGGTGGTGGGGTCGTTGCCGGTGGTCGAGCCGGTCTCGGCGCCCGTGCCGCCGCCCCCGCCCGCGTAACCGGCGCCGCCGCCGCCACCGCCGTGGCGGCCCGCGCCGCCGGCGCCTCCGGCCCCGCCCTTGGCGTGGTCGGCGCCCGCGGCGCCGTTTCCGGTCCCCGCGCCGCCCTTCGCTCCGGTGGCGCCCTTGCCGCCGCGGCCCGTCTCGGAGGCGTCCTGACCCGACTCGCCACCGGCGGCGCCCGCCCGGCCGTGGGCCATGTCGCCGCCCCCGCCGCCACCGCCCCCGCCGCCACCGCCCGCGACGATCAGCGCCGCGCCGCCGCTCGTGCGGATCGCGCTGCTGCTGCCGCCGCGCTCGGCGTCGTTGCCGCCCTTGCCGCCGAGGGCGTCACCGGCGTTCGGCCCGGCGACGGCCACGCTCAGCGTCTCGCCCGGGCTGACCTTCACGGTGCCGGCGACGAAACCGCCCGCGCCGCCGCTCGTCATGGAGTTGCCGGCGCCGCCCTCTCCCCAGGCCCGGACGTCCAGGCCCGTCACTCCGGACGGCACCGTGAACTCCTGCTTCGCCGTCGCCGGGTCGAACAGCTGGCAGCCGGAGAAGCCCTCCGTCGGCGTGCAGGCCTTCCCGGCGAGCACCACGCTGCCGGCGGCCGTCGCGGCGCTCGCGCCCGTCAGGGCGGTGCCCGCGGTCAGCGCCACGAAGGTCAGGGCCGCGGCGCCGCGGCGGAACGCGGCGCGGCGTGGCACGGCGGAACCGTGATGCATCAAGAAAACTCCCCCACTCGTCACGAGCTCCCCCCCAGGGAGCCATGAAGTGCTCGATCCAGAATCGAACATGACAGTGCGACAGCTGATCAAACCTCGGACACCGGGTCAACCGAGAATGGTCGGTTCCGGACAAGCGGGAGGGCCGGTCCCGGCTCCCGAGCGGCACACGCGGGGACGCGACGGCCGGGTCCGGCCCTCCTCTGGCCGCAATCTGCCATCCGGGGCGGCGGGCCGCCTCCCGGGAGGGCCCGAACGTGGAAGGCCCGGGGCGGCCTGTGATGATGAGCGCATGTCGACCGTCGCCACGCTCGCGGTGCTGGCCCTCGCCGCGCTCCACGCCTACATCCTGGTGCTGGAGATGTTCCTGTGGACCACGCCGCGGGCCCGGGCCGCCTTCGGCACCACCGCCGCCTTCGCCGCAGAGACGAAGGCCCTGGCGGCCAACCAGGGCCTCTACAACGGCTTCCTCGCCGCCGGACTGGTGTGGGGCGCGGTGGCGCCCGACCCGGTGGGCTTCCAGGTGTCGGTGTTCTTCCTCGTCTGCGTGGCGATCGCCGGGGTCTACGGCGCCGCGACCGCCAGCCGGAAGATCCTCTTCGTCCAGACCGTCCCGGCGCTGGCCGCCCTGGTCCTGGTGCTGCTCGCGCGCTGAGTCACACGCCCTCGGTGACGGCCCGGTCCATGAGCCGGACCGCCTCCGCCCGCGCGGTCGCGGGCGGCACCACCAGCAGGTCCCAGCGGCCGCGGCCGGGGGCGAGCAGGCAGACGGTGTGCGGGGCGGTCGGCGAGTCCGTAAAGCCCACGTGCACCTCCTCGCCCGCGACCACCAGCCGCTCCGGGCAGACCGGCCAGGTGTCCCCGTTGACCAGGACGCTGCTGATCCGGCCCCAGGCGTCCGGCAGTCCGCCGAGCAGCCCGGGCAGTTCGGCGGCCAGGTCGTACGAGCGGGGCCACCACGCCCCGTCGATGCGACGGGCGGTGCGGTCCTGGGGCCGCTGGTCCGCGAGCCGTAGGCGGACCTCGGACGGCGCGGGGGCGGACGGCGGGGGCGAAGGGGCGGACGTCATGGTGGGGCTCCTGCTGCAGATGGGGTGCGGGCCAGGAGGTGGCGAGGCCGCGAGCCCGGTGGGGGAGGTCCTGGAAGTGCCTGGAGCGCCGGGGGCGGGACCGGTTCGGCCACCGGTTGCGGCATACCCCCGGTTCCTCCACCGTACCCCGCGCCGCCCGTGAGGCCGCCGTGAGTCCGCTGTCGGCATGGAGCGGTTTGCCCGGGTTTTACGCTGGGGCATTCCGGGCGCTTTATGGCATTCCGTCGGTGATACTTGGGGCATGAATACGGCAACGTATGCAGAACTGGCGGCGTCGTCAGATCACGCGGTCGCCGTGACCATCGCGTTCGTCGGCGGGCTCATCGTGGCCTGCGCGCTGATCTGGGCCGTACGGGTCGGGATGCGCGTCATGGACACGGACACCCATCACCCCGCCCCGGAGGAACAGCCGCACCTGCCGGACACCGGGCCGGTCCGCGAGACGCGGGAGATGCGGGAGCCCGACGACGTGCCGGTCGTGGCGCGCGACGGGCAGCGGC
Source organism: Streptomyces sp. NPDC043685 (assembly GCF_056436585.1). NCBI lineage: Bacteria > Bacillati > Actinomycetota > Actinomycetes > Kitasatosporales > Streptomycetaceae > Streptomyces > Streptomyces sp. NPDC043685. The sequence goes on from NZ_JBWKCH010000004.1 coordinate 339,276, forward strand.
TCATGCCCCATGAGCTCCACCGCGCGAGCACCAGGACCGGAAAGGACCAGACGCCGCGCCGCTGGTCGCCCGGATCCAGCGGATCCTTCGGCGGCGGCGGGCTCGGACGCACATGACGCCGGGGCCCCCGCGGACGCGGGCAGGCGGCACGGCTGACCGCCGCCGCGGGCGCCGGGCGACGGCAGGGGCGGCCGCGGCGCTGGCCCTGTCCGCGGTGCTCGCGGGATGCAGCGGTGACGACAGCCCCGCGGACACCGTGCGCAAGGCGGAGTCCGCGGTGGGGTCGATCGCCTCGGAGGCCGGCGAGGCGGTGGAGTCCGCCTCGGCCGAGGCCCGCGAGCGGCTCGACGACATCCAGGGCGGCACCGACGTCAAGGGCGACGTGACGACCGGCCCGCCCGTCACCGGGTCCGACGGCCGGGTCCGTACGGAGGTCACCGCCCGCAACACCGACGACGCGTCCCGGTCCTTCGCCGTCCAGGTCACCTTCCGGGACGCCGGGGGACGACTGGCCGACACGGTCATCGTCACGGTCGACCACGTGCAACCCGGGCACTCCGCCACGGCCACCGCCCGCAGCACCCACGACCTCTCCTCCGGCCCCGTGCGCACGGAAGTGACCCGGGCCGTCCGCTACTGACCCCGAGGGGCCGGCCGGTCCGCCGCGACCGAGATGTCGATCTGTTCGCTCATCGCGCTCACCCCGTTCAGGGTGGCGACCGCCTGGAGGCGGTTGGGGCCCGCCGGGAGGCCGGGGCCCGGGACGCAGGTCCAGGCGCCGTCGGCCGTCGCGGTGGTCGCGCAGGCCTCCTGGTCGTCCTTGTCGCGCACGGTGACCTGGGCGCCCGGGTGGGCCGTGCCGGAGATCTCCGGCCGGCCCGCCAGCGGCACACCGGACAGGGGGCGGGACAGCGCCGGTGCGGCCAGGCCGACGGTCACGGCACACCGGCCCACGGCCCGCGGCACGCCCCGGGCGTCGGTGACGCGCAGGGCGCAGCCGCGCAGCCGGGTGCCCGGGACGGCGTCCGCCGGTACCGCCAGCACGAAGGGGAACACCCGGTCCGGCCCGGCCGCCTCCCCGGTGATCGTGTACGTCGCGCTGCGTCCGTCGGCGGCGACCGCGCCGCGGCCGCCGGACGTGCCGGGCCGCGTGCCGGTCACCCGGGCGCCCCGGGGCGCGGTCAGTCTCAGCGTCGCGCCCACGGCCGTCTCCGGGACGCCCGCGATCTCGACGATGCCCTCCCGGCCGGGGACGACGGTCGCGGCACCCCACAGCCCGCCGTCCCGGGCCGCCGCGGGTGCCCCGGGGAGCGCGAGCACCCCCGCCACGACGGCTCCCGCCACGGCCGTGGTCTTCCTGTACCTGTTCATCGGGCGGGGCTCCCTGTGCTGCGGACGTCGACGGCACCGTGCCTGCGATTCTCCGGTCCGCCCCGCCCGGCGGCGCGTGCGCGTGGGCCGTGCGGGTGGCGGGGCGGCAGGCGCACCGGCCCCGCCTGCCGCCCGGGTGGCTAACGCCCGAGCCACGCCGTCGTGTCCGGGCCGAGCCGGCCGTCCTCCAGGGGCGCGCTGGTCAGCAGAACCTCACCGGCCGGCAGTTCGACCGGCGCGCCGGACAGGTTGGTGACACACCGCCAGCCCTCACCGCGGTCGAACCGGAGCACGCCGTCCGGGGCGTCCGCCGCCCAGGTCAGCTCCTCGCCGTCGAGGAGTTTGCGGCGCAGCCGCAGGGCCGTGCGGTACAGCTCCAGGGTGGAGCCCTCGACCCCGTCCTGGGCCTCGACGGCGTAGGCGGCGAAGCCGGGCGGCTGGGGCAGCCAGGCACCGCCGGGCCCGAAGCCGTACGAGGGTCCGGCCGTGGTCCAGGGCAGGGGGACGCGGCAGCCGTCGCGGCCCTTGCGGACGTGGCCGGTCTGCTCCCAGATCGGGTCCTGGAGCACCTCGGTGGGCAGGTCGGCGACCTCGGGCAGGCCGAGTTCCTCGCCCTGGTAGACGTAGGCCGAGCCGGGCAGCGCCAGCATCAGCAAGGTGGCCGCCCGGGCCCGGCGCAGTCCGGCCGCCTCGTCGACCGCCGGGGCGTGGCCGCCGGAGACCAGCCAGGCGTTGAGGTCGGTGCCGGGCGGCAGCATCAGGCGGGAGGCGTGGCGGATCACGTCGTGGTTGGACAGCACCCAGGTGGCCGAGGCGCCCGCGGCCCGGGCGGTGGCGAGCGAGTCCGTGATGACCTGCCGGAGCTCGTCCGCGTCCCAACCGGCCTCCAGGTACTCGAAGTTGAAGGCCTGGCCCAGTTCGTCCGGGCGGGCGTACAGGGCGCGTCGGGCGCCGGGCACCCACGCCTCGGCGACGGCCATGCGGGGCGGGCGGTAGGCGTCGAGGATCTTGCGCCAGTCGCGGTAGATCTCGTGCACCTCGTCGCGGTCGTAGAAGGGGTGCGTGCCGGGCGGCAGGGCGGTGAGCCCCTCCTCGCGGCTCAGTTCGGGACGGCCGAGGTCGCGCAGGGGTTCGCTGAGGTCCTTGACGAGGGCGTGGGCGACGTCGATGCGGAAGCCGTCGACGCCGCGGTCGGACCAGAAGCGCAGGGTGGTGCGGTAGTCGGCGCGGACCTCCTGGTTCTCCCAGTTGAGGTCGGGCTGCTCGGGGGCGAACAGGTGCAGGTACCACTGCCCGTCGGGCACCCGCTGCCACGCGCTGCCGCCGAAGACGGACTGCCAGTCGGTGGGCGGGAGCTCCCCGTGCTCGCCGCGGCCGTCGCGGAAGACGTAGCGGTCGCGGGCCGCCGAGCCGGGCCCGGCGTACAGGGCCTCCTGGAACCAGGCGTGCCGGTGCGAGGAGTGGTTGGGCACGATGTCGACGATGACCTTCAGGCCGAGGCGGTGGGCCTCGGCGACCAGCGCGTCGAAGTCGTCGAGGGTGCCAAGACGCGGGTCGACGTCCCGGGGGTCGGCGACGTCGTAACCGCCGTCGGCGAGCTCGGAGGGGTAGAAGGGGCTCAGCCACAGGGCGTCCACGCCCAGGGCGGACAGGTGACCGAGGCGGCGGGTGATGCCGCGCAGGTCGCCGAGTCCGTCGCCGTCGGCGTCGGCGAAGCTGCGGGGGTAGATCTGGTAGACGACGGCCTGACGCCACCAGTTCGGATCCCGGGACGACAGGTCGAGGGTGGAGCGATCGGTCACGCGGTCTCCTTAGAAGGGCATGTGGGCGACAGCGTTAAATCTGTCCAGAATGCCGGAAAAAGGAACCATCGCGTTGATCGGAGTGATCCATTCCTGCTGTGACGAAAGTGTGATGGCGGCACAACTTCCTTTGCATCACCGCAGGTTGACAGCGTGCTGCGGCGCCGCCACGATGGGGGCTCACTGAGGCGCATGTGACCAATGAGCCCAGTGTTTCTCAGACACTCACCCCCCGGTGCGGCCCCGGCAGCCGCGCGCCGCGCGCTGCCCGCATGCCGTCACCCGGGTTCTGCAGACGCCAAGAAATGGGATCCGCATGTCCATAGCGAGACGTGTCACCGCGCGCCGCCTGCTGGGGACGGGCGCCGCGGCCCTCGCCCTCTGCGCCGCCTCCGCCACCACCGCGTTCGCCCACGGTACGCCCGGCGGCGACGGCTGGTCGTCCGGTGGCAGCTACAAGCCCGGCACGGGCGCGGGCACGGAGACCGGGACCGATCGCTGCCAGTTCTCGCTCGACGGCACGAACTTCTACGACTCGGTCAAGGTCGACGACCAGAACCTGAAGCCGACCGAGGACGGCAAGGTCCACATCAAGGTGCGTACCGCCGGTGACGCGGCCACCTGCACGGCCTCCCTCGCCTCCTACCTCGCCCACGGCGCGACGTTCGCGACCTCCGGCGAGCAGATCTTCGTCGACTTCGACACCGTGACGGTCAAGCCGGGCGTCACCGAGTCGCTCGACATCGCCATCCCGGACAAGGGCTGCTTCGGGCAGATCGACCTCTACCGGGGCGCGGTGAAGTTCGACGGAGAGCTCGACGCGAAGGACGGCTTCGAGCACGGCGAGCTGCCCAAGGGCCCGGACCGCCCGGTCATCAAGGACAAGCTGATCGCGGCCTGGAACGGCGGCACGAAGGAGTGCACCACCCCGCCGCCGGCGGAGCCCCCCGCCTCCACGCCGCCCGCCTCCACGCCGCCCGCGTCCCCGTCCGAGCCGGCCGAGGAGACCACGCCTCCGGCGTCCCCGTCCGAGCCGGCCGAGCCCTCGACGCCGCCGTCCTCCGACACGGACACGCCCACCCCGAGCGCCTCCGAGTCGACGCCCGTGGCGCCCAAGCCGAACGGCGGTGGCGGTGACCTCGCCGAGACCGGCGCCGACAGCAGCACCGGCCCGATCGCCTTCGGCGCGGCGGCCCTGCTGGCGGGCGGCGCGGCCCTCGTCGTCGCGACCCGCCGCCGCGCGGCGAAGCGCGGCGCGTAGCACGCCCTGACCCGAAGAGCAGCGCCCGGTGTGCCGCCGTCCGGCGGCGGCGGCACACCGGGCGTTCTCATGCCCACGCGGCCGGACCACCGCGGCCATGTCGCCCGGCGGGCTCGCCATGTCGCCCGGCAGACTCGCGGTCTCGCCCGGCGGCGGGTCGCGCACGACGGCCCTCGGCGTCACGAACTCCGCGCCCCGGCGACCGCCGCCGTCGCCCTCATCGTCGCCGTCGCGGCCAGGGGGCTCACGGCGGCGTCCCACCGCACCACCGTCGGCGGCCTCCGCACGGCCGGTGGATCACGCCTCGACGGTCGACAGGTACAGCTTCACGTAGCGCTCGACCTCCACGTCCAACGCGACGTCCACCAGGGTCTGTTCGCGCGTGCCCTCGTGGAGTTCCGACTCACCGGGCCGGGCGCGCCGGTCGACGATCGTCATGCCGCGGGTCGGTCCGGGTGCCAGGGAGACCTCCACCGGGAGGCGGTGGGTCGTCAGGCCCTCCGGATCGGCGACCGCGCATACCGCCCCCGCGTCCCCGAGACCGCCGGCCGTCTCGGAGGGGTCGTCGGGGCGGCTGTCCGGACGGGCGGGACGGTGGGCGAGCAGTTCCCCGGCCAGCCGCGCCCCCGGCTCGCCGCTCGCGCGCAGCCGCCGCACATCCGCCGCGGGCACCACGACCCGCGTGAACACGTCCAGGCCGTACATCGTGATCGGCACCCCGGCGGTGAGCAGGATCGCGGCCGCCTCAGGATCGTGCCAGACGTTGAACTCCGCGACGGGCGTGGCGTTCCCGACGGCCGCCGCGCCGCCCATGAAGACGATCCGCTCGATGTTGCGGACCACCTCCGGATGCGTCCGCAGGAGCAGCGCGATGTTCGTGAGCGGGGCCATCGGGATCAGGGTCACCGGGCGCGGGGAGGCGAGGATCTCCCGGCGCAGCAGCGTCACCGCGTCGACGTCGGCGGGCCCGCGCGTGGGCTCCGGCAGGCCCAGATCGCCCATGCCGTCGTGGCCGTGCACGTGCCGCGCCGACCGGGGCGCCTCGATCAGCGGCCGCTCGGCGCCCCGGGCCACGGGGATCTCGGGGGCGCCCGCCTGTTCCAGCACCGTCAGGGTGTTGCGGACGACGCCGTCCACGTCCGTGTTCCCGGCCACGCAGGTGATCGCCCGCACGTCGAGCGCCGGGTGCCGGACGGCGAACAGCAGGGCGAGGGCGTCGTCGACGCCGGTGTCGCAGTCGATGATGACCGGGATGCGCGGGCCGTCCGTCACGGCGGGACTCCTTCCATCGGTTCCCCCGAGAACCTTCCTGGCAGCGACCCTACGGCCTGTGCGACGGCCCGTTCCGGCGGCGTGGGTCCGCGACCGCCGTATCGCGGGGCCTCCGTTTCGCGGGACCGCCGTATCGCGGGACCGCCGTATCGTCACGACGCCCGTGTCCGGCGCCGGCTTCCGGCCGGTCGTGCCGCGGGCGCCGAGCCGGTCGCCCGCCGCTCCGCCGGACGGGCCCGTGCCGTTCCCCGGATCCCGCCCGCCGGCGACCCGAACGGACGCGGCGATGAGTGCGGCCCCGGCGGCCGGTCGTTACCCGTGGAAGGACGAGGAAGGAGTACCGCCATGCCCGCACAGCGACCGACGACCGAACTCGACGCCCGCTACAGCTCCGCGCTCAACCCCCGCCCGGGTGCCTCGCAGGTCACCGCCACCGCCTGGCCCGAGGCGCAACGCCACCTGGAGAACGCGGAGATCTTCTGGGTGTCCACGGTGCGGCCCGACGGCCGGCTGCACGTCACGCCCTGCATCGCCGCCTGGCACGACGGGGTGCTGTACTTCTCGACCGGCCGCCTGGAGCAGAAGGCGAAGAACCTCGCCCACGACGCCCACTGCGCCCTGACCACCGGGTCGAACTCGCTCACCGAGGGGTTCGACGTGGTGGTCCAGGGCACGGCCGAGCCGGTCGCCGACCGTGCGCTGCTGGAGGAGGTGATCACGGCCTACGAGACGAAGTACGGGCCGCACATCACCTCCCCCGAGGGCACCTTCCACGGCATCGGGGACGCCTTCCGCGGCGGCGAGGCGGTGGTGTTCGCGGTGGCCCCGGACACGGCGTACGGCTTCGGCCGGGACGACGGGGTCTACAGCCACACGCGCTGGACCTTCTGACCCCGTCGCGAGCCGGGTGGACCCGTCGTCCTACGACGGGTCCCACAGCGCGGTGCCGCGGGCCGCCACGCGGTCCGCGACGCGGCGCAGCAGCTCGGCGCCGGGCAGGGCGTCCGGCCGGCTGCCGTCGCGCAGGCGGGGGGCCACGAGGCCGGCGGCGGCCTCCCGGCCGCCGATCACGGCCTGGTACGGCACCAGCCGGCCCGCGCGGATCCGGGCGGCGAGGGTGCCCTGCTCGGGCCCGCTGACCTCGGCGCGCAGACCGAGCTCGCGGGCCCGGCCGGCCAGGGCGTGAGCCGCATCGGCCTGCTCGTCCCCCACCGGCAGGACGGCCAGCTGCCGGGGTGCCAGCCACGGCGGGAAGGCGCCGCCGTGCTGCTCGACGAGGTGGGCGACCGCACGCTCCACGCTGCCGATGACGCTGCGGTGCACCATGACCGGGCGGTGTTTCGCCCCGTCGGGACCGATGTAGTGCAGATCGAAGCGCTCGGGCTGGTGGAAGTCGATCTGGACGGTGGAGAGGGTGGCCTCCCGGCCCGCCGGATCGGTGATCTGGACATCGATCTTGGGGCCGTAGAAGGCCGCCTCGCCCTCGGCGGCCTCGTAGGCGAGACCGGAGCCGTCCAGGACCTCCCGCAGCAGGTCGGTCGCCCGCCGCCACAGCTCCGGGTCGGCCACGTACTTGCCGCCCTCCCCGGGCAGGGACAGCCGGTACCGGGTGGCGCGGATGCCGAGGTCCGCGTAGGCGCGGCCGATCAGCTCCAGCGCGGCCCGGGCCTCCTCGACGGCCTGCTCCAGGGTGCAGAAGATGTGCGCGTCGTTGAGGGTGATGGCCCGCACCCGGGTCAGACCGCCGAGCACACCGGACAGCTCCGAGCGGTACATGCCGCCCAGCTCGGCCATGCGCAGGGGCAGTTCGCGGTAGCTGTGGGAGCGGGAGCGGTAGATCAGGGCGTGGTGGGGGCAGAGGCTGGGGCGCAGCAGGACCTGCTCGGCGCCCACGTCCATCGGCGGGAACATGTCGTCGCCGTAGTGGTCCCAGTGCCCCGAGATCTCGTACAGCTCGCGTTTGCCGAGGACGGGCGAGTACACGTGCCGGTAGCCGGCCCGGCGTTCCGCGTCGCGGATGTACTCCTCCAGGGTGTGCCGCACGATCGCGCCGTCGGGCAGCCAGTACGGCAGCCCCGCGCCCATCAGCGGGTCGGTGTCGAACAGGTCCAGTTCACGGCCGAGTCGGCGGTGGTCGTGCACGGTGGGCTCCTCGGGATCTTGAGGCGAGCACCGCGCGACGAAGCCCCGGGGCACTCGCCCCGGGGCTTCGGACATCTGGGTCAGCTGTCAGCGCGCCGGGACACTCTCCGGCGTCGTCGTCGAGGACGGGTACGGCTGGGCGCGCTGCATGGGGGCGACGTTAACAGGGGCTCGCGGGCCGGGCGACGGGTTTTCGGCGGGTGGCTCCGCGGCCGGGCAACGGGTTCGGCGGTGGCCTTGGGGACAGGCGACGGGTTCTCGGCGGGTGGCCCCGGGACCGGGCGACGGTTTCTCGGTCGGGTAGCCCCGCGCCCGGGGCACGGGTTCGCGACGGGTGGCCCCACGGCGAGCCAGGCCCCACGGCGAGCGACGGGTTCTCGACGGGTAGCCCCACGGCGAGCGACGGATTCGCGACGGGCAGCCCCGGGGCCGAGCGACGGATTCTCGACGGGTAGCACCGGGACCGGGTGACGGGTTCGCGACAGGCGGCCCCGGGCGCCCAGCGCGCTCACCCGGACGGACTGTCTCGCTGGTGGGCGGGCGGTCGCGGTGGTGCCGTAAGAGCACCACCCGAGCTTGGAGGGACCGCCCCGCCCGGCGGCGCCTCCATGAGCCCCGCAGGAGGCACCCCGATGACGCACCCTCCGGCCGCCCGTGCGCTCCTGGCCTCCGCACTGTCCGTGACGGCCCTGCTGGCCACCGGGTGTTCCGTCGCGGACGAGCCGCGCCCCCGGTGGTTCTCCGCCTCCGCGTCCCCCTCCGGCGCGTCACCCTCCGCCGCGTCGCCCGCCGTCGAGCAGCCCGCCGGTTCCGGAGCCGCCCTCACCGAGGCACAGGCCCGGGCGGCGCTGGTCACCGAGACCGACCTGGGGGAGCCGTGGGGGCCGACCCGGGGCGCGCGGACCTGGCGGGACGGGCTGCTTAAGGCGACCACGGAGGACCCGGACTGCCAGCGGCTGCTGGACGTCCTCTACACGGAGGAGCCCTTCGGCACCCCGAAGGGCCCGCAGGCGACGTCCGCGCTCGACGACGGGGACACCGAGGCCCAGTTGCACTACCGGGTAGCCGCCCATCGCCCGGCGGACGTGGACCGCGCACTGGACTGGATGAAGTCGCTGCCCGGCCGGTGCGGCCAGTTCACGGCCGCGACCACCCGCGGCGGCGTCCAGGGCGTCGAGGTGCGGGACCTGCCGCTGCCGCCGGCGGGGGACGCCCGGCAGGGCCTGCGGGTCACGCTGGCCGGCGAGACGGAGGAGGGGGAGCTGACGTACCTCACCATGGACCTCGCCGCCGTCCGTGTCGGCGAGGAGGCGATCACCCTCACCCACGCCGGCCTCGACGAGGTGTACACGGAGGTCACCCAGCAGGCCGTGCAGCTCGGCGCGCAGCGCCTGGCCGAGCTCCGCAAGCAGGGCAGGGCGCAGATCTGAGGCTTCGCCCCGGGTCAGTACCGGTCGAAGCGCGTGCGGTGGGCGGTCACGTCCCGTGCCACGTCCAGGGCCGTGCGGCCACGCACGAAGGCGTCCGCCCGCAACCGTGCCAGGGCGTCGTCCGCGCCCACGCCGAGCTGCGCCATGATCATGCCGACGGCCTGGTAGACCTCGTCGTGGTCGGCGGCCAGCCCGCTCAGCCAGTCCTCCCCGTCCGGTGTCTCGGGCTCGGCCCCGTGCGGCAGCGCCATCAGGGCCACCGTCATGACACCCGCCACGATCCGGGCCACGTGCAGCTGGCGGTCGGTGAGCCCGCCCGGCCGGTCCCGGTACAGGTCGAGGGTGCCCACGCACACCGGGCCACTGCCCAGCGGCACCGCGTAGACCGCCCGCACCCCGGCCTCCGTCGCCTGCTGGGCGAAGACCGGCCAGCGTCCGGCGTCCCGGCCTCCGGTCAGGTCGCAGGCGAGCACGGGCGCGCCGTCCTCCAGCGCGCTCTGGCAGGGGCCGTCGCCCAGCGTCGCCTGGATCTGCGCCAGGTGCGCGGCCTGCGCACTGCTCGCGCTCAGTTGCACGGGCATGCCCTCGCTGCGCAGCGACACGCTGGCGCCGATCACCGGCAGCAGTTCCACCGCGACCTCGCACAGCCGTCCCGGCACCTCCCCGGGCTCGGCACCCCGCACCCCCCTGGCGATCACGTCGGCGGCGCGTACCCCGTCCGGGTCCGGGCCGCCGCCCCCGGTACGGCCGGGACCCGGGTCGCCGTCGGGGGCGCCTCGCGGATCGTCCCTGGGCCGCACGGCCACCGCCTCCTTCGATCGCCCCGGCGTTCCGCCGTCGCCGTCCGGTCTCCGGTGGCCGCGGGTGGGGCGGACGGTCGTGCGGCCGACGCGGCCGACCGCGCGTGACCGGTGCCCGGCCGGTGCCCGGCCGGCCCAGGCGCCCGCGACTTCGCCCGCTGCCGGCCGGGCACCGCGCCCGACACCCGCCCGGATCACTCCGAGCCCTCCCGGAATCGTGCCCCGACTACCCGTAGCCGGTGGGGCAAAACCCCTGCGTCCCGGACGTCCTCGCGCGAGACCGGCCTCAGCGCTTCTCGTACGGATTGTCCGGCTGCGGTACCCGCCGGACGGAGGTGGCGTCGACGACCGGGGGCCAGGCGGCGTCAGAGCCCGGTTTCCCCTCCGGACGCCATGTGCCGGTGACCGTCACCCATGTGTCGACCGGCGGGGCCTGCGCGCCGCGCACCTCGACCTCGGCGGTCGTGGCGTCGGCGGCGCAGCAGGAGACGAGGAGGCGGGTGACGTACCAGGTGCCGTCGTCGTCCCGGGTGACGAAGCCGGTGAGCCGGACCGTACGGCCCTGAAGCGAGCGGGCGCTGTCGTAGACCGCCCGGGAGCCGAACTCCCCGAGGGTGAGCTCGACGGGGTCGCCGGACGGCAGGGCCGGGAAGGTGCCGACGCCCTGGGCGGTGCGCCGGGCCGCCTCGCGCTCCGCGCTGTAGGAGCCGAGGGCGGGCGGCGGGAACAGCAGGAGCGCGAGGGCGGGGAGGGTGAGGAACCACGCGACACGGGGCCCGGCGGGACCGTGTCCGTGCCCTCCGTGGCCGCCGTCCTCCCCGGGCCGGGGCTCGGGCCCGGGGTCGTGCTCGTGCCCGGGGTCGTGCTCGGGCCCGGGGTCGTGCTCGTGCCCGAGGGCACCGCCGAGCTCACGCCCGGGGTCGAGGCCGTGCTCCTCCTCGTGGTCGGCGGTTCCGTGGGTGATCATCGCCGCCGCCGCTCCCAGCAGCATCAGCGTCACGCCCGACACCACCAGGTACGGCCGCAGCCCCGCCTGCACGTACCGCAGGTACAGCTCGCTGAAGAGGGACACCCGCAGGATCGCCGCGCCCACGAGCGCGAGCAGTACCGCCGGTCCGTAGCGCCTCACAGCAGCCACCACCCCACCAGGACGCTGCTCCCCACGGCCACCACCCACGTCACCGCCGAGAACCGCACCGCGAAGGCCCTGCCGAACGTGCCGGTCTGCAACGCGATCAGCTTCAGGTCGACCATCGGCCCGACGACCATGAAGGCCAGCCGGGCGGTCGGGGAGAAGCCGCTCAGCGACGCGGCCACGAAGGCGTCGGCCTCACTGCACACGCACAGCACGACCGCGAGCAGCGCGAGCAGCAGCACCGACAACCAGGCCGACCCGCTGAACACCTCCAGCAGCGACCGCGGCACGACGATGTCGAACGTCGCCGCGGCCCCCGCCCCGACGACGAGGAACCCGCCCGCGTGCAGGAAGTCGTGCTGAAGCCCGTCGACGAAGGCGCGGGGACCGCCGCCCGGTGCGCGCCCGCCGCCGTTCCGGGGCAGCCGCAGCCACTCCTGGCGCCCGAACCGGGCCCACAGCCAGCCCATCACCACGGCCGTGCCGAGCGAGGCGAGCAGCCGGCCGAGCACCATCTCCGGCTGCCCCGGGAAGGCGATCGACGTCGCCACCAGGACGACGGGGTTGATCGCGGGCGCCGACAGCAGGAAGGCGAGCGCCGCCGCCGGTGCGACACCCCGGCGCATCAGGCTCCCCGCCACCGGCACGGACGCGCACTCGCAGCCCGGCAGCACCACCCCGGCGGCCCCGGCGACCGGCACGGCGAGCACCGTACGGCGGGGCAGCAGCCGCTGGAACACCCGCTCGGGCACGAACGCCCCGATCGCCGCCGACACGACGGTGCCCAGCAGCAGGAACGGCACGCCCTGGACGGTGATCGCGGTGAACACCGTCCACCAGGCCGCGACGGGCGGGGTGTAGAGGTCGAGCGCCAGCATGGGTCCGAGCACGGACACCACCGCCGCGATGGCGAGCAGCGCCGCGCCGCCGAGCACGGCGTACACCAGGGCCCGCAGGCCCAGCCGTATGCCGTCGGCCATCGTTCGTCGGTTCTCCACGTGCCCGCCCCGGTCGTTCATTTCCCGGAGGGAGGCTAACCCGCACGGCTGTGCGAGGGCCCGGTTTCCTCAGAGAGGAGGCTGCGCGGGCGCGGGCCCGAGGGTGGTGGTGCCGGGGGCCGTACGGTGCCCGAGGCCCGTCCGGTAGGCGTCCAGGGCCGCCTCCACCCGGCCGGTCCGGCGCAGCAGGTCGCCCAGCAGCCGGCACAGGTCGGCCAGGTCCCCGGCGGCGCCCGCCCGCTCCAGCAGGCTCAGGGCGCGGACGTAGTGCTCCTCGGCGTCCTCCGTGCGGCGGGCGTCCTCGGCGATGATGCCGAGCAGGCGGTGCGCGGCGGCGGAGTGGACGGCGCCGCGCTCGGGGGACAGGTGCCCGAGGACGTCGTGCAGCAGGGCCGCCGCCTCGTCGGACCGGCCGCGCCGGTGCAGCACGTCGGCCAGTTCCACGGCGACCTGGCTGCTGTAGAGGGCGGCACGCCTGGCCGACAGCATGCCGAGGGCCTGCCGCAGCTCCTCCTCGGCTTGCTCCAGCCGACCGTCCTGGGCGTAGACGTATCCGCGCATCCAGTGGCAGTTGGCGAGTTCGGTGCGGATCTGCAGGCCCCGGTACAGCTCGGCGGCCTTGGCCAGGGAGGCGTCGGCCTCGGCGAGGCGGCCCTCGGCGACCAGGGTGCGGGCGACGGAGCGGTGCATGCGGGCGACCAGGGCCGGATCGCCGGACTGCGGGGCGAGGGCCAGGGCGAACTCGGCGGCCTGGGCGGCCCGGGCGTGCGCGCCCATGTCCATGTACGGGCCGATCGCGCTGGCGTAGAGCAGCAGCAGGGCGTCGGGGTCGTGGAGGCCGCCGCGGTTGAGTTCGTCGAGGGTGGTCTCCAGCAGGTAGACGGCGTACCGCAGTTCCCCGGCCAGGTAGTGGGCCACGGCCCGGCCGCGCAGGGCCGGGGCCCGGGCGGGCAGGGGCGCACCGGCCAGGCACTCCTCGGCCCGCTCGAAGTACTGCCGGCCGGCCTCGAGCTCGCCGGTCTCCAGGGCGCACTCGCCGAGTCCGAGCAGCGCGGCGGACTGCTCGGCGGCCAGACCGTGCGTCTCCGCCTCGCCGAGCAACTCGGCGTACTGCCCGGCCGCGGCCTCCGCCTCGCCGACGGCGAGCGTGCGCTGCGCCTCGGTCAGCCGCAGCCGCAGCCCGGTGACCAGCCGGGCCGAGCGCCCGCCGGCCAGCTCGTCGAAGGCCACGCCGAGCCGGTCGGCGAGATGCCGCAGGGCGTCGTCGGAGGGGCGTACCCGGCCGGACTCCAGGGTGGAGATGTAGGCCGGTGTGTACACGGGTTCCGCCAACTGCCGCTGTGTCAGTCCGCGTTCCGTCCGCAACCGCTGCACCCGGCGGCCGATGGTCCCCGGATCATCCCGCTCCCCCACGCCAACTCCCCTTGTCCCTCTTGCCGTTCGGCCCGGACTGGCCCTAGGTTAAACGGAGTGTTAAGCGGCATTGTCGAAGACGCTTAACACGCTGCCGCCGTAGTCGCCGCCCCAGTTGCGAGGTCGCCGTGCCGATGCGCACACGCACCGCCGAGCGGTACGTCAGAGGTCTGACGGCTGCGGTCGTCGCCGTCGCCACGCTCCTGCTGGCGGCGAACACGGGGTCGGCGAGAGCGGGGGAGAGCCGGCCCGAGCCGGCATGTCACAGCGATGTGAGCGACAAAGGCGACGCAGCCGGACGATAAGACGGCGAGGACGTCGACCGCGCAGGGGCGGAAATCAGCCAACGGAGTGATCACGCACTCCCTGACCCTTCACCCTTGCTTCACATGGGGCGCACTGTTCAGCTGCGGAGCCGCACCGGGGATACGTCACCTCAGAGGTTTCTGCCCTCCTGAGCGTTCAGGCCATTCCTTCAGCCGACCGACCCGTATGTCGGCTCCTCGGCTAAGTTCTACGCCTATTGCATGACGCACACGGGGCAGAACGACCAATCTGCCCCACCAGGCGCCCGCCTGACCACCGGGAGCCTCACCAGGGGGATACATCTCATGCCTTGTCGCTGTCTTTTGTGCGCACCGATGTGACCTGTGGTGGTCCCCCGCCGGTGCACCCATGCCCCATTCCCGGCGGAGCGTCCGAAGATGACGCGTGCGGTCCCGAGCCAGCTCTCTCTCGAACAGGAGTACCTGTCTTATGCGCACATTGATACGTTTCATCGCCCCGGCGGCCGCCCTCGTCTCCGTTCTCGCCGTCACTCCGCAGGCCATGGCCGCCGACCACGCCCCCTCGAGCAGGGGCATGCGCGTCCCTGGGACCAGTGTCGTGTTCTCCGAGAACGGAGCCCGTGACGCCGGGACGCGTGCGATCGCGGCGGAGAACCCTGCCGCCGTCAGCGCCACCGCGTCACTGTGCGGATCCGGGTACGAACTCGAGTCCGCCGAGCAACTCCCGGACGCGCGCCGATTCGGCACCCTGTTCACCTACACGAGATCCACGACCAGCGTGACGGGGGCGTGCGCGGTGTTCGACAACAACCTCGGCACGGCGAAGCACATGAAGCTGAAGCTGTGCCCGAACAGAACCGGCGTGGCCTGCAAGGTGGACGAGGGAACCTACTCACAGTACGCAGGCCCGGTCAAAGGCGAGGGCAACCACGACTCCGGCTGGAACAACTGCTCCCGGGTGACCGCGATCATGTGGTCGAGCGGCGTCGCGATCATCGACCGAGTCAGGTATGTAGCCCCCTGCGACTGACCAGTTGAGGCGGTTGCGTTCACGGCCGGCGGAGACCGCCGCACCTGTCACAGCGGATGCCGGGTGCGCACCACGCACGGGCCTGTGAGCTCGCCCCGTCGACCTTCGCATCGGCGCACGCCTCGAGACCCGCCGGCCTGTAACCGGGCCGGCGAGCGGCACCCTCCCACCCGTCGACGTCCTTCGACGGCCACAACGACAGCCCAGGACGCCACCTGACCGGCCCCTCGGCGCGACGTACCGGCGCTTCACCGGCACCGCGCATGCCGGCCATGCGCCGCTCGGCACCTGAACACACCTCACGGCACTCGCACCCACAGCGTGCGAGCGCTCATCCGGCAGGACGTCTCGTGCCATGAGCCGGCGTCGTCTGCCTCCGCGTCCCGACCCGCCAAGCAGTCCAGGAGATCCGACATGGCCGACGAGAAAGTCCTCGAAGCGCAGAAGTGGGTCAACTCGACCTATGCGAGCGTGTCCGGTTACCAGAAGTGCCCAGAAGACGGCAAGGTCGGCTGGCCCACGATGTATTCCTTCATCATGGGGTTGCAGAAGGAACTGGGCATCAGCCCCGTCGTCGCGAACTTCGGCGACGGCACCGTTTCCAAACTCGCAGCGCTCGGCGAACTCGACGGCGGCTGGGCAAAAAACAAAAATATCGTGAAAATCATCCGATACGCATTGTTCTGCAAGGGCTACACCGGCGGGTACTCCGACACCGGCTTCTACGACCCGGACATCAAGCTTGCCGTCAAGAAGATGCAGAGCAACATGGGCCTCTCGCAGAGCGGCAGCCTCCAGGCGAAGGTGTTCAAGGCGCTGCTCAACATGGATGCCTACGTACTCACCGCCGGCGGTTCCGAGGAGGTCCGCTCCATCCAGCAGTGGCTGAACGGTCGCTACTGGACGAAGAAGACGGTCGACATCGGCCCGGCCGACGGCCACTACTCCCGCAATGTCCAGCAGAACCTGATGAAGGCCCTCCAACTGGAGATCGGCATCGCCGAGGCGGACGCCACCGGCAACTTCGGGGCCGGAACGCAAGCCGGCATCAAATCCAAGGCCGGCGTCTCGGAAGGCTCGTCCGGAATCTTCGTCCAGCTGTTCTCCGCCGCGTGTGTCTTCAACCAGCCGATCGTCACCGTAAACGGGAACGGCGATACCGTTCAGACGGAGACGGTATTCAAGACATCATTCGACAGCAATCTGACCACCTTCGTCACCACCTTCCAGCGGTTCTCCGAGATATCCGCCAACGGTCGTGGTGACTACGCGACGTGGGCTCAGCTCCTGGTATCGATGGGAGACCCGGACCGACCGGTCACCGCCTCCGACACCGCCTACACGATCACGGCGTCACGCGCCAAGAGAATGTACAGCGACGGGTACCGATATGTCGGCAGGTACCTCAACGAAGCATCCTCAGGCGGCGGTTCGAAGATGCTTGAAGAAGGTGAAGTCTCCAACATCTTCGGTGGCGGACTCCGGATATTCCCGATCTTCCAGGACAACGGCAGGTCACTGTCCGAGTACTACTGGGGGAACGGGTACACCCACGCCAAGAAGGCCCACGACCAAGCCGTGCACTTCGGTTTCAACCGAGGGACGATCATCTACTTCGCCGTCGACTACGACGCCACCGACGCCGATATGCCGGCCATCCTCGAGTACTTCCGAGGCGTCGCGTCCGGGCTCGGAAGCAAGGGGAAGCGGTACGTGCACGGCGTATACGGCTCTCGACACGTGTGCGCCGAGGTCACCAAAGAGACATACGCCCGCTACTCGTTCGTGTCCGGCATGTCCTGGGGCTTCTCAGGCAACCTCGGCTATCCCCTGCCGGCGAACTGGTCCTTCAACCAGATCAAGGAATACCAGGTCACCAACGGAACGGACACCTTCTGGCTCGACCGGGACGCTCACCGCATCGGTAGCGATCCCGGCCAGAGCAGCGTCAACAGACCGTCGTCACCCGCGGACGAGTTCGTCAACTACATCAAGTCCCTCTATGACCTGGCCAAGGCATACGGCAAGGGCAACCCGAACCAGCTCGTCATGGAATACCTCCGCAGCGACGCGTACGACGACAACCAGTGGCGGGCTCTGATCGGGAAAGTGGACGCCGGGTTCGTCTCGTATGTGAACAGCCGAAACCTGAGCATCTGGCCGGAGTTCAAGGATCCGTTCACCGGTCAGCACATCGGAATCGAGCACTTGATGGCCACGGCGAACGGTCAGTTCGTCAAACCCAACCCGGCGGGGAACATCAGTCTCGGTGACGTCGCCGGCTGGGGCGGCGACCTGATGACCCTGTACGGCGAATGGCGGCGGGACCACGACTCCTACGCCTCCGGCGCCACCTACATCAACGACAAGATGGGCAAGATCGGCGTCGCCTCCAGCTTCGGCTTCACCGACCTCGTCGAAGACGCCGACGGATACCTCATCGCGCAAGCCGTGCGCGGCGGTAAGACCATCGTCGACGCGGTCCGTGATCACTATCAGGGCAGCGGCGGTCTCACCCGATTCAGGGACTACCTGAAGCAACGGTTCGGCGGCACCATCGGCGAGGCAGCCGCTCAGGCGAAGAAGATCCTCACGGACGAGCCCGCCAGCGGGGACGGGGTCATCCTGGTGGGCGGCCGCGCAAGCCTGATCCAGAAGTTCGGCGGCATACCCACCCTGATGCCGCACCTCCTTCCTTCCGACCAGCTCAACGCGTGGTGCAACGCGTTCGGCAACAACCTCGCTCAGCACGCCTCCACGGAAACGCTCCGGCGAGCGCAGTACCAGGCGAACCAGCGGCGTCTTCTTGGAGCGAAGTAGCGTCAGCACGCATGACACTCTTCGCACTCTTCGGCCCGCCCGCGATCACGCTCCTCCTCTTCGTCATCGGAGTGTTTCCGTACGCGCTGTGGGTGACCAGGAAGAGGCCCTCGCGGACGGCCCGTCTGGCCGCGGTCGGGAGCGCGGCGGCTCTCGCCGCCTACGGTGCCGGAACCTTCTACGGTCTGGCCTACACGAACCCACTCGACCTCTGTGCGACGAAGACCGCCAGTGGCGACTACGTGGACTCCGGGCGGGACTACAGCCTGACGTCGGCGACCGTCCACCATTTCCCCCCGTCCGTCACCTGCCATTGGAGCAGCGGATACAGCACCGACGATGTGTCGTTCTGGGTCACGCCTCTGCTTTTCGCGGGGCTGGCCTGCGCCACCGTCTGTTTCACCTTGATACTCATCAACCGCTCTCAGCGCAGAAGGGCCCCCCATGACAACGAACTTGACGCGTAGACGAGTTCTCGGCCTCGGGGCCGGGGCGGCGATAGCCGTCGCGACCGCCGGCCCGGCACAGGCCGCCCCTGCTGCCGGCGACCGCGCCTGGACCAAGCGCGCATCGGCGAACGGCTGGCCCGTCCTCGATCACGCCGGGAAGTACCGCGTCGAAGGCACCGACGTCGACGTCTTTCTGGCGGAGGGAGACGTCGCGACAGTTCTTCTCCACGTCGCCCGCCGGTTCGCCTATGAAGTCGACATGCTGTTGCCCGGTGACCTCCAGGGGCACACGACAAAGCGCGATATCGGCTCGGCATTCGAGTCGAACCACCTGTCGGGCACGGCCATCGCGATCCGGCCCATGCACTACCCGCTGGGAGCCGATGTCAAGAACACCGGCATGAGCGAAGCCGAGCAGATCGTCGTCACGGACATCCTCGCGGACTGCGAAGGCGTCATTGCCTGGGGCGGGCATCTGCAGCCGGTGAAGCAGTCCCACTTCCAGCTCGCCGTCGAGCCCGGAGACCCTCGCCTGAAGAAGCTCGCCGACCGCATCCAGGGATGGAACAGCACACCGGGCAGGGGCGCGGGAACGATCGATGCCTTCGCGCCGGCCAGGCGTCGCCGGGCGGCTCGCTTCACGTAGGCCGGGTGACCGCCGCCCCGTCCGAGATGCGTGTTCCGGTTCCGGCGGGCGTCTGCAACTGCCGCAGCTGCCGCTGCACATGATCCAGCGCCCCTTCGCGCCGCCCGGGCACCCGTTCGCGCAACGCGGCCAGGGCGGCGCCCAGTTCGCGTGCGGCGGCGGTGTCGCCGACCTGGCCCCACTGGTGGTGCGCCCGGTCCACGGCCGCCTCGACGGCGGGGGCGTCCGGTGTCTGCCCGGCGTTCAGCCGGGCGGTGGCGATCATCAGCCAGACGCGGCAGCTGCGGGCGGCGTCCCCGGCGAACATCGCGAGGTCGGCGCGTACCTCGGCCCAGTGCAGGGCCTCTTCGGAGGCGG
Organism: Streptomyces sp. NPDC043685; assembly: GCF_056436585.1. Taxonomy (NCBI): domain Bacteria; kingdom Bacillati; phylum Actinomycetota; class Actinomycetes; order Kitasatosporales; family Streptomycetaceae; genus Streptomyces; species Streptomyces sp. NPDC043685. The sequence continues at coordinate 358,489 of NZ_JBWKCH010000004.1, forward strand.
GCCCGTGCGCGGTGACGGCGGCCTGCTCGTGCCGGGCGGCGAGCGCGTCCGCGTCGGTGTGCCGGCCGGACTGGACGGCGGCGGTGATGGCGGCGTGCGGATCCCCGCCGGTCGGGCCCGGCGTGCTCAGCACCAGGTCCGTGGCCGCGCTCTCCGGGGCGATCCGGCTCAGTGCCTGCTGGTGCAACTGCTCGACCGGCGGCCGGAATCCGCTGCGCAGGATGGTGGCGACGGCCTTCATGTACGCCGGGGCCCCGACCGTGCGCCGGGACGGCGGTGGCGCGATGCGACCGTGAACGGCGTTGCCGCGGCCCGAGTCGAGGGGGGTGCTCCGCAGCAGCTGCCAGGTCTCGGCGTCGGCGTGCAGGTCGAGCAGGAGGGTGGTGGCGCCGGCCGGTCTGAGCCGCAGTTCCTCCCGGAACCAGTGCCAGGGGAAGGCCGTGTAGCGGGCGGTGGAGGCGGTGGTGCGGGCCAGCGCGAGGTGGGGCAGGCGCTGCCGGCGGTCGAGCTGGAGCTGTCCGGTGACGTAGACGGTGAGCGGGCCGGGGGCCGCGGCGGCGGCGCGCAGGCGGGTCAGGACGGCCTGCGGCTCCAGCGGGTCGGCGAGTTCGACGACGTTCGCGGTGTCGGTGCCGGACAGCACGGCGGGCGGCACGGCGGCGAGGACCGGGAGCACGGAGGCGGCGTCCACCAGGCGTCCCCTGCCCACCGGCGAGGCCGCCAGCAGCAGCACGGTTCCGGGCATCGCCCCACCCCCTGTGTCGATCACGTACGTCAGCACCGTAACCGCTGCGGCTGCAAAGGGGGGTCTCAAGGCCGCAAACGTCCGCCTTCGGGGGCTTCGCCCCGGGGTCTCCTGCGGACGGCGAACACCGTGGTGTCGTCGGCGAGGCGCCCACCGCCGTGCCGCAGTGTGCCGTCCCGTACGAAGGCCGCCAGACGGGCCGGTTGGGCGATGCCGGGGTCCTCGGCGACGGCCCGGGCCACCTCGTCGGCGAGCGGGTAGAACGCCCCGGCGGCGTCCCTGGTCTCCGTCACCCCGTCCGTCACGAGCAGCAGCGTCTCGTCGTCGGTGGTCCGCCACCGCCCGATCCGCGGGGGCCCGGGTGCCAGACCCCGCAGGCCGAGCGGCAGACCGGCCCCGGCCGTCAGGGTGCGCACCCCGTGCGGCCCGACGGCGAGCGGCGGTTCGTGCCCGAACAGCAGGACGTCCACCGCCTCCCGGTCGTCGTCGGGGAAGGCGAGCAGGACGGCCGTGGCGAACCGGTCGCCGTCCGCGCGGCCGAGGGCGACGGTGTGCCCGCGGTGCCGGATCATCCGCGTCTCCAGCCGCTCGGCGACCGTCGCGAGGTCCGCCTCGTGGTAGGCGGCCTCGCGGAACGTGCCGAGCAGCGCGGCGGCCGCCTCCACCGCGCCCAGGCCCTTGCCCTGCACGTCGCCGACCAGGACGCGGGTGCCGTGCGGGCCGGGCTGGATGTCGTAGAAGTCGCCGCCGACGCGGGCGTCGGTGTCGGCGGTGAGGTAGACGCCGGCGTGGTCGAGGCCGCCCCAGCCGGGCGGAAGGGGGCGCAGCACGGTGCGGCGGACGGTTTCGGTGACGTCGCTCATGTGCAGCGCGCGGTGCTCGTCGCGCACGCGGATCGCGCAGGCCAGGGTGGCGAGGATGCCGCCGAGGGCGACGAGGACGAAGTCGGCGCGTCCGGCCCGGTATTCGTGCGGCCAGGCACTGTCGGCGACGACGTACGTCACCAGCGAGAGGACGGCGAACAGGGCCGTGCCCCACACCCCGCAGATCGAGGCGGCGATGGCCGGCACCAGCACGATCCAGGAGATCATGCGGAACTCGCCGATGGTGTGGTAGTCGGCCACCGCGATGGCGACGAGCAGCAGCAGGGGTGGCGCCCAGGCGACGCTGCGGCCCCGCACCCGCAGGAATTCCTGCCGCCGCACGACGTTGTGGCCCCCGGCCCGGGCGTGCCGGACGAGCGGGCCGTGCCCCTCTCGGTGGCGGCTCACGGCCCCAGCGAAACACGGGGCGGTACCGGCCGCATCCCGTCGCGCCCGCCCCGCCGACTTGCCGGGGGCTCCCGGCCGGTGTGCCCTGGAGCCAGGGGCAGGGACAGAGAGGAGAGCTGTCATGGCTCATGCGGCACCCGCCTCACGCAGGATGATCACGCAGCGTCGCCGGCCCGATGTGTTCGGCGCGCGCACCCACGCCGTCGCGAGGGTGGCACTGCCGGTGGTGCTCGGGTTGGTCTACGGCTTCTGGGCCGCGGCCAACCGGCGTCACGGCGGGCCCATCACGGGCTGGAACCTGCTGTTCGGCTTCGTCACGGCGCTGGTGTTCGCCGTGCTGTTCGCCGCCGTGTGGCAGCTGGCGCCGCGGCTGCCCCGTGAACTGCGCGCGCTGAGCTGGTTCGTCCTCACGGGCTGCGCGATCGGGTTCCTCTACAGCCAGACCGGCGCGTCCGTGTTCAGCTCCAGCGGTCTGGGGCTGCTGGTGGGGGCGGGCGTCATGGCGATGGTGTTCTACCGCTCCTACACGCTCGAGGACGCCGAGGGGCGGCGAACCGGCTGACGGCACGGCACACCCGTTCGGGCGAGTGCGCCCCGAGGCCGTGGAGAGCCGCTCGTCGCAGGTGGGGCGCCGTCCCACCCGGCGGGCGGGCGGCCGGGCACCGTCGCAGCGCTCGCGGACCGGGCCCGGTGCGCCTTGCCTGGAAGGGTGTCCCGGCGCGACCGGGCGCCCGCACCCGCGACGGCGCCCCCACGATCCCGGAACGTCCTGTCGGCCGTTCTGCTCACCGCGGCGTGCCTGCTCCTGCCCTTCGGCGCGCTGGCGTCCTGGGCCGCCCACGGGCTGACCGACACCGGCCGCTACGTCCGTACGATGGCGCCGCTGTCCGCCGACCCGGACGTGCGGCGCGCGGTCGCCGACGCCGTCGGGGACGGTGTCATGAGGGAGGCCGGGCATCTGACGGGCAGCGGGCCGCCGCGCGAGGCCGTCGGGCCCTTCGTGCACGACGCGGCGCGTTCCTTCACCCGCACCGAGGCCTATCGCGCGGCCTGGGACGCCTCGAACCGGGCGGTGCACGACGCGGTGCTGCGCGCCCTGCGCGACGACGGCGCCCACGGGGTGCCGGTCACCGTCGACCCGGCCCCCGTCATCGCCCGCGTCAAACAGCAACTCACCGCCGACCACGTCCCTTTCGCCCACCGCATCCCGGTCACGCACACGCGGATCCCGGTGCTGCCGGCCGAGGACCTGGACCGACTGCGCAAGGGGTACCACGTGCTGGACACCGCCGCCTTCTGGCTGCCGCTCGCCACCGCCGTCCTCGCGGTCTGCGCCATCGCCGTCGCCGCGTGCCGGCGCCGCGCGGTGACCGCCCTCGGTCTGGGCACGGCCCTGGGCGGCGCGCTGCTGGTCCTGGCCGTCGCGATCGGCCGCCGCCTCACGCTCGCCGATCTTCCCGACGCGCTCCACCGCCCCGCGGCGGGCGCGGTCTACGACGCCCTCACCGCCACCCTGCGCACGGTGTCCTGGCTGCTGTGCGCGCTGGGCCTGGCGGTGGCGGCCGGTGCCTGGATCACGGGCCGGTGGTCTCCCCGGCTCGCCGCGCGGCGAGCCGCGCGAGGGTCCGCAGGGCCCGTCGCAGATCCGGCTCCGGAGCCGACGCGAGCCCGAGCCTGACGGCGTCGGGCGTGTGCCCCGGGGCGACGGCGAAGTCCGGGCCGGGCGTGACGGCGATGCCGTGCGCCGCGGCGGCGGCCGTGAAGGTGTCGGCGCGCCACGGGGCGGGCAGCTCCCACCAGGCGAAGTAGGCACCCGGGTCGGACCGGACGGTGAAGCCCGGGAGTTCCTCGGCGAGGATCCGCTGCCGCCGTACCGCGTCCGCCCGCTTGGCCTCGACCAGCCGCGCCACCGTCCCCTCCGCGGCCCACCGCACGGCCGCCTCCAGCGCGAACCGTCCCGCGTTCCAGCCGCCCGAGCGCACGGCGGCGGCCACGGCGGCCGCCCGGTGCGGCGGCACCACGAGGAATCCGGCGGTGAGCCCCGGGGCGACCCGCTTGGAGAGCCCGTCGACGACGTGGGTGAGGGCCGGGGCGTGCACGGCGAGCGGATCGCCGGGCTCCCGCAGGAACGACCAGATGCGGTCCTCCACCACGGGCAGGTTCAGGTCGTGGACCAGCTGGGCGAGTTGCAGCAGTCGCGGCCGGCCCGTCGTCAGGGAGGTCGGGTTGTGCAGCGTCGGCTGCACGTACAGGGCGGACAGCGGCGCCGAGCGGTGCGCCGCGGCGACGGCCTCCGGAAGCAGCCCGGCCGCGTCCCCGGCCAGCGGCACCAGCGTGATGCCGAGGCGCGCCGCGATCTGCTTGACCAGCGGATACGTCAGCTGCTCCACCCCGACCCGGCCGCCCGGCCGGACCAGGGAGGCCAGCACGGCGGCGATGGCCTGCCGGGCGTTGCCCGTGAACAGCAGCCGCTCGGGGGCCGGACGCCAGCCCGGGGTGGTGAGCAGAGCGGCCGCGGCCTGCCGGGCGGCCTCGGTGCCGGTGGCCGCCGCCGGTAACAGCGCCTCGGCCAGCACGTCGGGGCGCAGCAGCGGCGCGAGCACGGGCGCGAGAAGCTCCGACTGGCCGGGCGCGCAGGGGTAGTTGAGCTCCAGGTTGACGGGAGCTGCGCCCGGGCCGGGCTCGGTGAGCGTCCGGCCCGCCTGCCCCGTCACCGGGGCGGCCCGTACGAAGGTGCCGCGCCCGACCTCCCCGACGACCAGCCCGCGCCGCACCAGTTCGCCGTACACCCGCCCGGCCGTCGAGGGGGCGACGCCCCTGCGGCGCGCGAACGCCCGCTGGGTCGGCAGTCGTTGGCCCGGGCGCAGCCGCCCGGTGGCGATGTCGTCGGCGATGCGGTCGGCGATACGCCGGTAGTCACTCATCGGCCGGACCCCCTTGGATTGCACCGAGAGCAAAGATCTTATTGCACCGAGTAGTTGAGCGGCCTAGGGTCGACGCCATGGCACCCTTCCTCGCATACGAGGACAAAGGATCCGATACCCACCGGGTACCCCTGGTCCTCGTCCACGGCCACCCCTTCGACCGCACCATGTGGGCCCCGCAGCTCGACCGGTTCCCGGGTACCCGCCGCGTCATCGCCCCCGACCTGCGCGGCTACGGCGCCTCCCCGACGGCCCCGGCCGTCACGGACTTCTCCGCCTTCGCCCGGGACATCGAGGCCCTGCTGGACGAGCTGAAAGTGCGGTCGTTCGTCCTCGCGGGCCTGTCCATGGGGGGCCAGATCGTCATGGACTGCTACCGCCTCTTCCCCGAGCGCGTCCGCGGCCTGGTCCTCGCCGACACCTTCCCGTCCGCGGAGACCCCCGAAGGCGTACGCACCCGGGACGCCATGGCGGACCGCCTCCTCGCCGAAGGCATGCGCGGCTACGCCGACGAGGTCCTGGAGCGGATGGTCGCCCCGTACGCGTCCGCCGAGGTCAAGGCGCACGTCCACGGCATGATGACGGCCACCTCCCCCGAGGGTGCCGCGGCGGCCCTGCGCGCCCGGGCCCGGCGGCCCGGCTTCGACACCCTGCTGCCCCGCGTCTCCGTCCCGGCCCTGGTCGTGGTGGGCGCCGACGACACCTTCACGCCCGTCTCCGACGCCCTGGCCATGCACGCGGCCCTGCCGGACGCGGAGCTGCACATCGTCGAGGGCGCCGCCCACCTGCCGAACCTGGAACGCCCGGAGGTGTTCGACCGGGCCCTGGAGGAATTCCTGGACCGGGTTGACGCCCGGCAACCTTCCCCCGCCCCACCCCGTCCTTGAGGGAGGATTCGGGGACCCCACCCCGCGAACGGAAGGCCGGGCCTTGGACACCGCCGCTGCCGAGTGGACCGCACGGGACGACGGACGCGAGCACCGTCCACCCGGACGGCGGCTCGGCGCCTGGTGCGCCGGTCTGCTGTTCGCCTCGGTGAGCGTGGTGGTCGGCTTCCGGGCCGCCGACAGCGACGGCATCACCCCCGTGCCGCAGCTCCTCGCCTTCCTCCCCTGGCTGCTCGTGCCCACCGGCGCGGGCCTGCTGCTCACCCTGCTGTCCCGCCGGTGGTCCGGGACGGTGTGGGGCGTGGTCCTGCTGGCCGCGCTGGCGTGGTACATCGAGCCGTACGGCAAGGCCGACGACCCCTCGGGCCGCCCGGTCGCCGACCTGCGCGTGCTGACCTCCAACGTCGAGTTCGGCCAGGGCACCGCCTCGCTCGTCACCGCCGTCCGCCGCGAGAGGCCGGACGTGGTCTTCGTGGAGGAGTGCGACCAGGAGTGCGACGCGCTGCTGAAGCGGGACCTCTCCGCGTCCTACCCTCACCGCCGGGCGGTGGAGGGCGGCGGTTCCGAGGGCTCCGTCATCCTCAGCCGCTTCCCGCTCCGGCCCACCGAGGGCGTGCGCGGCACGATGGGCATGCCCGGCGCGGTCGCCGACGTGGACGGGCACGCCGTACGGCTGCAACTCGCCCACCCCATGCCCCCGCTGCCCGGCCGGGTGGACCTCTGGCGCCGGGAGCTCGGCGCCCTGCGCGACGCGGCCGCCGCCGACCCCGGCACGCCCCTCGTCCTGGCCGGCGACTTCAACGCCTCCCAGGACCACGCCGCCTTCCGCCGCATCCTCGACACCGGCCTGCGCGACGCCTCCCGCCTGGACGGCGCCGACCGCACGGTCACCTGGCCGGCCCGGACGGCCCCCACGCTCGGCGCGCAGATCGACCACGTCCTGGTGTCACGGGAGTTCGCGGCGAGCCGCACCCGCATCCTGGACCTGGCCGACACCGACCACCGCGCGGTCGTCACGGACCTCACGCTGCACGCGGGACGCTGAGACCGGGACCCGGTGCGCGCACACGGATACGGCCGCCCCCGGCAGCGGGACGGCCGTATCCGCGTGGGGGTGTCTCAGCGGGCCGACTTCTCCAGGGCCTTGTCCATCGCCGCCGCCAGGCCGTTGACCCACAGCCGGTTGACCCGGGACCGCTCGGTCGAGTTCGGGTAGGCGTTGGTGCAGGACGGGCCGGGACCACCGCCCGACATCAGCTCACTGCACGGACCCGTGTAGTGGTCGGGCAGACCCAGGACGTGACCCGTCTCGTGGGCGGTGACCCGGGTGGAGTCGTACTGCTGGTTCTGCCGGTAGTCCAGGAAGATGTAGCCGCTGCCGTGGCCGTCGGTCGAGGCGTCACCCAACTGCGCCGTATCGAGCAGGAACTGGGCGGGCCGCTGTTCGTGCGCTCGCACACCGGCTGCCGCCCCACCCCGCTGGGCCGCCTGGTCCTGAGCCGGGCCCGCCCGCTGATGGCCGACCTGCACCTGCTGGTCACCGAGGCGAGGGCGGCGGCCGCCGGCGGCACCGAGCTCCGCATCGGCTCGACGGCGAGCAAGGCCCTGGCGGGCTGGCTGCGCCGGCTGCGCGCCCGGGGCCAGAACCCCAGCCTCCACATGAACGTCTCGCCCAACGCCCTGCTCCGCATGGTCGCCGACGGCCAGCTCGACGTCGCCTTCGTGCACGAGGTCGAGGGCAGCCCGCTGCGCATCCCCGCCGAGCTCCGGCTGCGCGTCCTGGTCGAGCGCGAACCCCAGTGCGTGTCGCTGCCTGTCGACCATCCGGCGGCCGTGAAACAGGAGGTCGACCTGGCCGACCTGGCCGGCGACCGCTGGATGATCGACCCCACGGTCGACGGCGAATGGGACGCCGTGCAGCGGATGTTCCGCGCCGCACGCGTCAGCCCACACGTCCTGCACGGCGACTACCACACGGCCGACGCCCTGGTCGCGACCGGTGAGGTCGTCACCGTCTGCCAGCCGACCCGCACCCCCCGCCCCGACATGGCGGTCCGCCGCATCAAGGGCGACCCGCTCGGCGTACGGCTGCTCGCCGCGGCCCGCACTCAGACCGACCTGGACGGCGTCTACCCCGCGCTGGAGGAGGCGTACGGGGAGGTGGCGCGGCAGGCACCGGCCTACCGGGAGTGGCACCGCCGGGAACGGCCGGCCCCCGGCGGCCCCCTCAGACCGCCGAGCCCGGCCCTTCCCTGACCCGGCCCGCGTCGCTCCTGTCGCCTCCCCCTCGCCGGCCGGCTCAGACGCCGATGTCACGCCCGTCGGCACGCCACACGGCCACCACGGCCGGGCGGACATACGTCCCGGGCCCGTCGGGCCAGGTGCTGGCGGGCTTCTCCACGGACGCGCCGTCGACCTCGCCCGGGTGCTGCACGGCCACCAGCACACGCCGGTCCTGGATGATCGGGCCACAGGTCTCGGCGCCCTTGGGCACGGTCAGGAACTGCTTGAGCTCACCGCGCCGCTCACCCCGGGTCGCCACCCCGAACAGGCCGTCGTGCGAGCCGAGCTGGGAGCCGTCGGTGGAGATCCACAGGTTGCCGTGGGGGTCGAAGGCCAGGTTGTCCGGGCAGGAGATCTGGCTGACGGCGTCCTTCGGGAACCCGGCGAAATAGGTCGCCGGGTCCTCCGGATCACCGGCCACCAGGAACAGCGACCAGGCGAACCGGGTGCTCTCGGGCCGGTTCCAGCGCTCGGTGAGCTCCAGCACGTGCCCGTGCTTGTTGGCGTTGCGCGGATTGGCCTCGTCCGCCTTGGCGTTGCCGCCCACACCGCGGTTGCTGTTGTTGGTCAGGGCGACGTAGACCTTGCCGGTCACCGGGTTGGGCTCGATGTCCTCGGGCCGGTCCATCTTGGTGGCGCCGACCTTGTCACCGGCGAGCCGCGTGAAGACGAACACCTCCTCGGCGCTCATCCCGTCCACGTGCGAGACGGCGCCCTCGGCGGTGGCGGTGGCGAGCGGGATCCACTGCCCGCTCCCGTCGAACTCGCCGTCCTTCGGCAGCTTGCCCGTACCGTCGATCTCGATGGCCGGGGAGTCGCCGGTGAGCCTGGCGACGTACAGCGTGCCCTCGTCGAGCAGCGAGAGGTTGTGCTCGCGGACGGCCCGGGACGAGCCGTGCCGCATGCGCTTGCTGCTGACGAACTTGTAGAAGTAGTCGAACCGCTCGTCGTCGCCGGAGTACACCACCGGCCGGCCGTCGTGCGTCAGCCGCACGGTGGCGGCCTCGTGCTTGAACCGTCCGAGAGCGGTGTGCTTGCGGGGCGTGGAGGAGGGGTCGTACGGATCGAACTCCACCACGTACCCGAACCGGTGCACCTCGTTCGGCTCCTGGGCGACGTCGAACCGCTTGTCGAACCGCTCCCACTTGCGCTCGGTCGCCCCGGTGCCGATCCCGTACCGCTTGTCGGTCGCCCGGCCGCCGTTGGCGAAGTACTGGTTGAAGTTCTCCTCGCCGTGCAGGGTCGTGCCCCACGGGGTGACACCGCCCGAGCAGTTGTTGAGGGTGCCGAGCACCTTGGTGCCGGCCGGGTCGGCGGAGGTCCTGACGAGCGCGGACCCGGCGACGGGGCCGGTCAGCCGGAACTCGGTGGTGGCGGTGACCCGCCGGTTCAGCCGGTGCCGGGGGACGGCGGTGAGCTTCCCGCTCCTGCGGTCCTCCTCCACCACGACGGCGGACAGCCCGTGCGCGGCCCAGGCGATCTCGGCCTGCTCGCGGGTCGGATTGGCGGAGTCGTACCCGCGGAACATCAGGATCTCGTCGGTGTACTCGTGGTTGGCGACGAGCAGCTGCCGGTCGCGCTCCCCGGGCAACGGCAGCAGGGCGAGGAAGTCGCAGTTGTACCCGAACTGCCCCGCCTGCGCCTTCGCGGTCTGCTTCTCCGGGTCGAAGGCGGGCGCACCGCGCAGGATGGGCTCGCCCCAGCGGATGACGACGTTCTGCCGGTACCCCTCCGGGACGGTCACGGCGTCGGTGGTGTTGGGCGCGACGGGCGCGAAGCGCAGGCCGCGCGCGCCCTTGCTCTTGCGCCGGGCGGCCTCGGAGACGGCGGCGGCCGGAGCGGCCCCGGTGACACTCGCGGCACCCGCCCCGGCGGCGGCCACGGTCACCACGGCCGCGGCGCGCATCATCGAACGGCGGCTGAGCGCACCGGCGATCACGTCACCGACGTACGCGTTGGAGCTGGTGTTGGGCACCTCGTGGAAGCAGGCGTCACCACATCGGAAACGACAGGTCATGGCGGACCGGCCGCCGGGGTGCGAACCGGACGGAGTTCCGATCAACGGCAGCAGCTTGCGCACTTTACTCTCCCCTGAAATGCCCTTGGTGTCAGCGTGACCGTAGGGGCACATACGTGCGGTAGCCGGGCGCCCGGGTGAACAACGAATGAACCCGTGGCTGCCGTACGGGGGTTGCGGCGATTCAGCCCGGCGACACCTGCACCGGCCGGATGCGCTCTTGACAGAGTGGGCCTGGGACAACAGACCCTGCCCAAGATCACACAGGAGGGCCGCTAACCTTACGTGTCCGTCCTGGCCAGGGATTGACGGGCTTCAACTCACGCGAAGGGTTGCGCGCACATGGGCATTCTCACTCGGTTGCGGAACGCGTTCGGACGATCCCGCAAGACACAAACCGCCGAGGCGGAGGATGCGGCACGTACGGCGACCGCCGGCGAGACCGGCGGGACCGAGGGCCTGACCAGCGCGGACACCGGCCACGACGCCACCGCCGCACCGGCCTCACCCCCCGCCGGGGACCCGAAGGTCCCCTCCCCCTCTCCGGAACCGAAGCCCACGCCTTCGGCCAACGTCCCCGAGCCCCGCACATCGGACGCCGGAGAACACGACCTCGTCTCGGCGGCCTTCGACCGTGTGACGGTCCCGAGGCCGACACGCTCGACGGACGGGGAGCCGGGTTCTGCGGCGGAATCGGCGGGGGTTGAGGAGGCTGCGGCTGCCGAGGAGCCTGCGGCTGCTGAGGGGACGGCGGTTGCCGAGGAGTCGGCGGCTGCTGAGAAGGCTGTTGCTGACGAGGAACCGGCGGTTGCCGAGGAGCCCGGGGCTGACGCCGAGCCGACGGTCGCCGAGAAGCCCGAGGCTGTGACCGAGCCGGCGGCTGCCGAGAAGGCGACTGCGGACGAGGAACCGGCGGTTGTCGCGGAGGCGGCTGCTGGCGTGGAGCCGGAGTCGGCCGTGGCGGACAAGGCCGCGGATGCGGAGGGCGCTCCGGCGAAGACGCCGGTCGCCGAGGAGCAGGCGGTGGCGGACGAGGCCACGGCGGAGAAGCCGACCGCAGCCGCCCCGGCGACGGTCGAGAAGACGGAGCCGACGACGCCGGAGAAGCCTGAGGGCAGTCCCGCGGACGAGGCACAGTCCGAGCCCGCGGCAAAGAAGAACGCGAAGGCGAAGGCCGGGTCCGACGCACCGGCGAAGGCGGCGGAGGCCAAGCCCGAGCCGACGCCCGAGACGCCCGCAGAGCCGAAGCCCGAGCCGGCGGCCGAGCCCGAGCCGGCAGCCGACGCGAAGCCGAAGGCCGAGCCCAAGGCCACACGGAAGGCCGCGCCGAAGACCGAGGCCAAGACCGAGCCCGAGCCCGAGGCCGCGCCGAAGACCGAGACCAAGGCCAAGCCCGAGCCTGAGGCCAAGCCCGAGCCGGAGGCCAAGCCCGAGGCCGCGCCGAAGGCCGACGCCAAGCCCGCTTCGAAGGCCAAGTCGAAGTCCGCGCCCGCGGCCAAGGCCGATCAGGGGACGAAGTCCGAGAAGGCCCCCGAACCCGCGGCCGCCGACGGCGACACCGCCCCGCAGGGGCCACCCGCACCCGGCGACGAAAGCGGCACGGGTGGTGCGGGTGGGAAGAAGGACACGGCCGAAGCCGCAGGCGAGACCGCAGGCGAGGCCGAACCCGCCCTCCCCCTGACCGCCCTCAAGAAGCACGCCCCCGGCCTCACCACCGCCTACAAGGCCGCCGCCACCACCCTCGAGAAGAACGACCTCACCGGCACCCGCGCCAAGGTCTACCTCGTCCTCGACCGCTCCGCCTCCATGCGCCCGTACTACAAGGACGGCTCCGCCCAGGCCCTCGCCGAGCAGACCCTCGCGCTCGCGGCCCACCTCGACCCCGAGGCCACCGTCCCGGTCGTCTTCTTCTCGACCGAACTCGACGGCACCGGCGAGATCACCCTCTCCGAGCACGAGAACAAGATCGACGACCTGCACGCGGGCCTCGGCCGCATGGGCCGCACCAGCTACCACGCCGCGGTGGAGGCGGTCCTCGCCCACCACGACAAGACCGCGGCGGGCCCCGGCACCCCCGCCCTCGTGGTCTTCCAGACCGACGGCGCCCCGGACGCGAAGACCCCCGCCACCCAGGCCCTCACCGACGCCGCCAAGACCCACCCGAGTGTCTTCTTCTCCTTCGTCGCTTTCGGAGACCCGGAGAACAAGGCCTTCGACTACCTCCGCAAGCTCAAGACCCCGAACACGTCCCACTTCCTCGCCGGTGAGACCCCCCGCGAGCTCACGGACAAGGAGCTCTACGAGGGCATCCTGGCGAACTGGCGCCCGTAGCCGGTCGCTGCCCGCGACGCCGCCCGCTTCCCACCCCGTAAAAGGGGAGGCGGGCGGCGTACCCGTGTCAGCTACGATTTCAAGGTTCCGTAGACGACCGCGACCACGAGATCGTCACCCCACGTAGCGACTTGGGAGCAGCCCGCGATGGCTCGACACCTCATCACCAGCGCCCTTCCGTACATCAACGGGATCAAGCACCTGGGCAACATGGTGGGGTCCATGCTCCCGGCGGACGTGTACTCCCGCTATCTGCGCCAGCGAGGCCACGAGGTCCTCTACATCTGCGCGACGGACGAGCACGGCACCCCCGCGGAGCTCGCCGCCAAGGAGCAGGGCGTGCCCGTGGACGCGTTCTGCACGGAGGCGCATCACCAGCAGAAGGCGATCTACGACGGCTTCAACCTGGCCTTCGACTACTTCGGCCGCAGCTCCTCCCCGCAGAACCACGAGATCACGCAGGAGATCGCCCGCGAGCTGAAGGCGAACGGCTTCATCGAGGAGCGCGCGATCCGCCAGGTGTACTCGAACGCCGACGGCCGCTTCCTGCCCGACCGCTACATCATCGGCACCTGCCCGCACTGCGGCTACGACAAGGCCCGCGGTGACCAGTGCGAGAACTGCACGCGCGTCCTGGACCCGACCGACCTGATCGACCCCCGCTCCGCGATCAGCGGCAGCAGCGACCTGGAGATCCGCGAGACCAAGCACCTGTTCCTCCTCCAGTCGGCGCTCGCCGGCGAGGTGGAGGCGTGGGTCGACGAGCGCGCCGACAACTGGCCCGTCCTCGCGTCCTCCATCGCCCGCAAGTGGCTAACGGAGGGCCTGCACGACCGGGCGATCACCCGTGACCTGGACTGGGGCGTCCCCGTACCCGCCGACACCTGGCCGGACCTCGCCGCCGAGGGCAAGGTCTTCTACGTCTGGTTCGACGCCCCGATCGAGTACATCGGCGCGACGAAGGAGTGGGCGGACCAGGACCCGGAGAACCGTGACTGGCGCTCCTGGTGGTGGGAGTCGGACGCGAACGTCCACTACACGCAGTTCATGGGCAAGGACAACGTCCCCTTCCACAGCGTGATGTTCCCGGCGACCCTGCTGGGCACCCGCGCCCCGTGGAAGAAGGTCGACGTCATCAAGGCCTTCAACTGGCTGAACTACTACGGCGGCAAGTTCTCCACGTCCCAGCGCCGGGGCGTCTTCACGCACGACGCCCTCGACATCCTGCCCGCCGACTACTGGCGCTACTTCATGATGGCGAACGCCCCGGAGTCGGACGACTCGTCGTTCACCTGGGAGCACTTCACCGCCACGGTGAACAAGGACCTGGCCGACACCCTCGGCAACTTCGTCAACCGCGTCCTGTCGTTCTCCCGTAAGCGCTTCGGTGACGAGGTCCCGGCGGGCGCCGAGCCGGGCGAGGCGGAGGCGAAGCTCGGCGAGGAGATCGCCCGGCTGCTCGCGGAGTACGAGTCCCAGATGGAGGCCATCCAGTTCCGCAAGGCGGCGGCCGCGCTGCGCGCCCTGTGGTCGGCGGGCAACTCCTACCTGGAGGAGAAGGCCCCCTGGCTGGAGATCAAGACCAACCCCGAGGGCGCCGCGCTCACCCTGCGTACGGCGATGAACCTGATCCACCTCTACGCCGTGGTCTCCGAGCCGTTCATCCCGACGTCGGCGAAGAAGATGCGTGAGGCGTTCTCCCTGGAGAACGACACCGCGCTGTGGGTCACCGCGGACGAGGCACGCTCCCTCACCGCCGTCCCGGCCGGCACCCCCTTCACCATCCCGCCGGTCCTGTTCGCCAAGCTCACGGACGAGGACCTGGAGTCGTACAAGGAGCGCTTCGGCGGCGAGCCGGCGTAACGCCCGTTCCGCGTCCGACCCTAGGGGAATCTCCTCCTGGGGGCGGACGCGTTCGCGGAACGACTCGTCCCCGGGCTCGTCGCCTCCGGGAACCCCTGTTCATAGGATGACCGAGGCACCTGGCCAACCACATGGGGGGAACACCGATGGCACTCTTCGGCAACGCACACACCGTGAACCCGCAGTCCGCCCAGCAGGACTACGCCCGCCTCCTCGGCCACGGCGAGCAGGTCCACGCCGCGTTCCTGCTGATCCGCGACACCATCCTCTTCACCGACCGCCGCCTCATCCTGATCGACAAGCAGGGCATCACCGGCAAGAAGGTCGAGTACCACTCGGTCCCCTACCGCAGCATCACCCACTTCGCGGTGGAGACGGCCGGCACCTTCGACCTCGACGCCGAACTGAAGATCTGGATCTCCGGCACCCCGACCCCCATCGAGAAAACCTTCACCAAGGGCGTCGACATCTACGAGGTCCAGGCGATCCTGACCCAGTTCGTCGCAAGGTAGCCCACCGCACACGGGGAACGTTCCGCACCTGGAGAGAGCTGGAGAAGATGGTCGCCACTTACTTCCCGGGCAGGGGGACGCTCTTCGAGGAGACGTACCTCGAAGGCAAGGCCGAAGGCAAAGCCGAGGGCAAGGCTGAAGGCAAAGCCGAGGGCACAGTCGAGTCCATTCTCCGCGTGCTCGACAAGCGCGGCATCGACCTCCCCGAGGAAGCCCGCGACCGCATCACGTCCTGCACCGACCTCGACACCCTCACCCGCTGGTTCGACCGCTCCCTGACAGCCGCCTCCGCGGAGGAACTGTTCACCGAAGGGTGACCGGCGCACGGGAACACCGGGCCTGAGCCGGTCGGGTCAGCGGGCCTCTCCCGCGACCGGCTCGCCCACCGTCGCCCTCTCCTCGCCGGGACGCGTCCGCGCGCCCCGGCCCGTGTGCCGTACGAACGCCACCCCGGCCACCGCCGGCACCGACGCCGCCGACAGCGTGTACAGCCCCCGTTCATGCTCCCCGTCGTGTCCTGGTCGAGGGCGAGTCGCGTTCGTTCACTGGCCGGTCTTCGCGCTCCGACGGTGGGTGAAGGCGCTGCGGTAGGCGGCCGGGGTCATGCCGATCTGGCGGCTCAGGTGCTGGCGGAGCGACTCACCGGAGCCGAGGCCGCTGCGGCCGGCCACATGGTCGACGGTGAGATCGGTGGTCTCCAGCAGCTCGCGGGCCCGCAGCAGTCGCTGCTGGAGCAGCCATTGGAACGGGGTCACACCGGTCTCGGTGGTGAAGCGGCGGGTCAGGGTCCGCACACTGACCTTGGCCTGGCCGGCGAGGTCGTGCAGGGAGATCGGCTGGTCCAGATGTTGCAGTGCCCAGATGCGGGCCGTGTCCAACGGGGAGTCGGTCCTGGCCGGCAGTGGGGTCCGCACGAACTGCGCTTGCCCGCCGTGGCGCACCGGGGTGACGACGGCGGCGCGAGCCGCCGCGTTGGCCACGGCCGCGCCGTAGTCGGAGCTGATCAGATGCAGGCACAGGTCGATCCCGGCGGCCGAGCCCGCACCGGTGACGATCGGTCCGTCCTCGGCGAACAGCCGGTCGGCGTCCACGCGCACCGAAGGGAAGGCGCGCCGCAGTTCCTCGGCCAGGGCCCAGTGGGTGGTGGCGGCACGGCCGTCGAGGAGCCCGGCCTGGGCGAGGACGAAGGCGCCGCTGCAGATCGAGGCAACGCGTTTGCCCGCGGCGACCGCCTCCCGCAAGGCGTCCAGTGCGGCCGGCTCGGCATCGTGCCGGCTGGCGGTCGAGGGGACGATCACCGTGTCCGCCGCCGCGACCGCCTCAAGGCCGTGCCGGATCACCACCTCGATGCCACCGGAGGCGGCGACGGTACCGGGCCTGGCGGTGCACACGGTCACCTCATAGCCGGGGAGTCCGTCCAGTTCGGCGGCGCCGAGCAGCGTCGACGGCATGGACAGGTCGAAGGGCTTGACCGCAGGCACGGCCAGGACGGCAACACGATGCATGGCCAGATCCTTGGATCTCGTGGCTTTCAGGCCACTGACCCTACACCGCGTCGACACAGCAGAGTTGGCCGAGCGGCGGGCCCCCGCGAACCACGTTTCCCACTCCAGGGAAGCGTTCCATCTTCGAGGAAGCGGAGACCACGTCATGGCTGAATCAGTCGTCATCGGAGCAGGCGCGACCGGGATCGCGACCGCAAGGCAACTGGCCGACAGCGGCAAGCGGGTCCGCCTCATCACCCGCAGTGGCAGTGGCCCTGACCACCCCGGCATCGAACGGATCGCCCTGGACGCGGGCCGCACTGACGAACTGGCCGAGGCACTGGCCGGAGCGACCACGGTCTTCAACGCCGCCATGACCGCCTACCAGACGTGGCCGGAGACCATGCCGCCGTTGTTCGCTTCGATCCTCGCCGCGACCGAGCGGGCCGGGGCCGACTACGTGATGCTCGGCAACCACTACGGCTATCAGCGGACCACCGGGCCGGTCACCGAGCGAACCCCGATGACCCCGCACACCCGCAAGGGCCGGGTGAGAGCCGAGCTGTGGCGGCAGGCCAAGGATGCCCATGACGAAGGGCGGCTGCGGGTCACCGAAGTGCGAGCCGGCCAGTACCTGGGCCCAGGCGCAGTCTCAGCGTTCACCCTGCTGGTCGCGCCCCGGGTCCGCGAGGGGGAACTGGCTCTCGTCCATGGCAATCCCGATGCGGCGCATTCGTTTTCGTATACCGAGGACGTCGCGACGGCGCTGGTGGCGGTCAGCGGTGACGAGCGAGCCTGGGGACGGGCCTGGAACGCCCCGGTCATCACCACGACCCTGCGCCAGGCCGCGACCGCCCTCGCCGAACTCCACGGAGCGCCCGAACCCCGGTTGGAACCGCTCACCGAACGGGATGTGACGCTGCTGTCCTTCACCGATCCACTGTGGCGGGAGTTCGCCGAGATGAGCTACATGACCGAGCGTCCGTTCCTCGTGGACGACAGCGATATCCGCGACACCTTCGGCCTCAAGCCCTCGACGCTCCGCGAAGCGCTGGCGGCCTGACGCCGCGGGCGGGCCCGGGCTGGGCTGGGTGAAGGCCCTGGGTACGACGATGGCCCGGAACCGGCGTCGGTTCCGGGCCATTGCCGCAAGGTCGCCTACTTCGGCTGCGGCTTGCGCACCGACAGGTGCAGCTCCTTCAGCCGCGCCTCCTCCAGCTCCGTCGGCGCACCCATCATCAGGTCCTGGGCGTTGCCGTTGAGCGGGAAGGCGATGGTCTCGCGGATGTTGGGCTCGTCGGCCAGCAGCATGACGATGCGGTCGACACCCGGGGCGATGCCGCCGTGCGGCGGGGCGCCGAAGCGGAAGGCGCGCAGCATGCCCGCGAACTTCTCCTCGACGGTCTCACGGTCGTACCCGGCGATCTCGAAGGCCTTGAGCATGATCTCCGGCTCGTGGTTCCGGATCGCGCCGGAGGACAGCTCGACGCCGTTGCAGACGATGTCGTACTGCCAGCCCAGGATGTCCAGCGGGTCCTGCGTCTCCAGGGCCTCCAGACCGCCCTGCGGCATGGAGAACGGGTTGTGCGAGAAGTCGATCGCGCCGGTCTCCTCGTCCTTCTCGTACATCGGGAAGTCGACGATCCAGCAGAACCGGAAGACGTTCTCCTCGAAGTGCCCGGCGCGCTTGGCGGCCTCGACACGGACCGCGCCCATGATCTTCGAGACCTCGTCGAACTCGCCCGCGCCGAAGAACACGGCGTGGCCAGCCGCGAGCGACAGGCGCTTCGTCAGCTCGGCGACGTTCTCCTCGGTGAGGAACTTCGCGATCGGACCGGACAGCGAGCCGTCCTCGGCCACCCGCACCCAGGCCAGGCCCTTGGCGCCCTGGGAGACGGCGTAGTCGCCGAGCTGGTCGAAGAACTTGCGGGGCTGGGCGGAGACGTCCGGCACCGCAAGGGCCCGCACGTGCTTGCCGGCGAACGCCTTGAACTCCGAGCCCTCGAAGACATCGGTGATGTCGACGAGCTCCAGCTGAGCGCGCAGGTCCGGCTTGTCGGAGCCGTACTTCAGCATCGCCTCACGGAACGGGATCCGGGGGAAGGGGGACGTGACGTGACGGCCGTTGCCGAACTCCTCGAACAGCTCGGTCATGAGCTTCTCGATCGGCTGGAAGACATCCTCCTGCTCGACGAAGCTCATCTCGACGTCGAGCTGGTAGAACTCGCCCGGCGAGCGGTCGGCGCGCGCGTCCTCGTCACGGAAGCAGGGCGCGATCTGGAAGTAGCGGTCGAAGCCGGAGATCATCAGCAGCTGCTTGAACTGCTGCGGCGCCTGCGGCAGGGCGTAGAACTTGCCCGGGTTCAGGCGGGACGGGACGACGAAGTCGCGGGCGCCCTCGGGGGAGGTCGCGGACAGGATCGGCGTCGCCATCTCGTTGAAGCCGAGGGCGACCATCTTCGAGCGGATCGAGGCGATCACCGACGACCGCAGCATGATGTTCTTGTGCATGCGCTCGCGGCGCAGGTCCAGGAAGCGGTACTCCAGGCGCCGCTCCTCGTTGACCCCGTCCTCGGTGTTGATGGTGAAGGGCAGCGGCTGGGCGGCGCCCAGCAGCTCGACCTCGCCGACCTCGACCTCGACCTCACCGGTCGGCAGCTCCGGGTTGATGTTCTCGGCGCCCCGGGAGACGACCTTGCCGTCGACCCGGACGGTCGACTCCTTGGACAGCTTGTCGAGGGCCTCGTAGGCGGGGGTGCCGGGACGGGCCACGAGCTGCGTGATGCCGTAGTGATCGCGCAGATCGATGAAGAGGATGCCGCCCAGGTCGCGCCGATTGTGCAGCCAGCCACTCAGCCGGACGTCGCTGCCGACGTCAGAGGAGCGGAGCTCGCCGCAGGTGTGGGACCTGTACCGATGCATCGTCGTTCATCCAGTCTTCGCTGATCGGGGTCTGTGTTTCACGTGAAACTGGTCCCCAGCGTACCGGGCAGGCGTAGATCGGCTCTCCACAGTTATGGATCGAGCACCCGAGGGCCGTCGTTCCGGCAGACGTCCGCTATCGGTGGCAGCGTTCGATCGCGTCTTCTTACAGTGGGGCAATGCGCACTGGCGAGCCTCTGCCCGCCGTGGGGGAGGCCCTTGCCGCCCTCGCGACCGGCCTGTGGCACTGGGACACCGCCACCGGGCTGGTCACGGTCGACGCCGAGGCGGCCCGGCTGCTCGGGCTGCCCGCCGAACCGGTCAGCCTCACGGAGGCCCAGGCCCGGGCCCGGCTGCACCCGGTGGACTGGAACGAGATCACCGGCGTGATCCAGCTGGCCGTGGCCGAGGGCACCCTCGCCGAGGTCCGCATCCGGATCATGGACGAGCAAGGCCATATCGTCCGGGTCGTCCGCAGCCGTTCCAAGCCGTCCTTCGACCGGGCCCGCAAGGCGTACCGGCTGATCGGCACGCTCCAGGAGGTCACCGAGCCGACGCCGGGGACCCCGGCCGGGCGCAGCGCGGTCACCGGGGACTGGCGGCGCTCGCGGGAGGCGTTCCTGCTCGACGCGGGCCGGGCGCTGGCCGAGGCGCGCTCCACCCAGGAGGTCCTGCGGGTCACGGCGAATCTGTCGATGCCCGGGTTCTCACCGGACGGACTGGCGGTGTTCGGGGTCTCGGGCGACCGCCTGACGGTCATCGGCCACCACGGGCAGCAGCGGGGCACCGAGAGCCCCTTCTCGGAGATGCCGCTGGACACGGACTATCCGGCCGCTGAGGTGGTGCGCACGGGCCGGGCCGTCTATCTGTCCTCCGCCGAGCAGTACAAGGCCCGCTATCCGCTGACCTGGCCGCTCGCCGAGCGCTTCGGGCGCCGCTCCTGGGCGTTCCTGCCGCTGATCGTGGCCGGGCGCACGATGGGCGCGTGGATGGCGGCCTTCACCTACCCGGTGGCGTTCACCCCGGACGAGCGGTCCGTGCTGGCGACGGTGGCGCGGATGCTGGCGCAGGCCCTGACCCGGGCGGGAGTGGCCGAGAGCGAGCGGGCCCTGACCGACGGACTCCAGCGCACGATGCTGCCGAGACTGGGCCCACAGCGCATCCCGGGCATGAGCGTGGCCGCCCGCTACGTCCCCACCGGCGGCGGACTCCAGGTGGGCGGCGACTGGTACGACGTGATCCCCCTGCCCAGCGGGCGGTTCGCGCTGGTCATCGGCGACGTCCAGGGCCATGACGTCCGGGCCGCCGGCCTGATGGGGCAGCTGCGGATCGCCCTGCGGGCCTACGCCTCGGAGGGCCACCGCCCGGACGCGGTGCTCTCGCGGGCCTCGCGCTTCCTGCACGGCATCAGCGACGAGGACCCCTCCGACCCGCGCTTCGCGACCTGCGTGTACGTCGAGGTCGACCCGGCGACGGGGGTGCTGGACATCGCCCGCGCCGGACACCCGGACCCGGCGATCCGGCTGGCCGACGGCACGGTGCTGACCCGGCCGACGTCGGGCGGTCTGCCGCTGGGCATCGATCCGGACGCCGACTACCCCACGACCCGGCTCGCGCTGGAGCCGGGCGAGACGATGCTGCTCTGCACGGACGGCCTGATCGAGACCGGCGGCCACGACCTGGACACCGGCTGGCGGCGGCTGCGCGTGATCCTGGAGGACCACAAGGGTGATCTGGAGGAACTCGCCGACGCCCTGGTGCAGGCCGTGCACGGGCCGTCCTCGCACCACACCACCGGCCCGCTGGCGGACCGCCGCGAGGACGACATCGCGATGCTGCTGCTGAGCCGGGACGGTGACGGCTGCGGGTGCGGCGACTCGATGACCGTACGGCCTGCGGTGCGCCGTTCGGTGCTGACCGTGGCGCAGGCCGAGCCCGAGCGGGTGGCGGCCGCCCGGCAGCAGATGCGCGAGCTGCTGCACGACTGGACCTCGCCTGACCAGGTCGACTCGGCGGTGCTGCTGCTGTCCGAGCTGCTGACGAACGTCCTCGTGCACACCGACTCCGACGCGCTGCTGGTCGCCGAGATCATGGGCGGGGTGGGTGAGCGGCGGCTGCGGATCGAGGTCGCGGACGCGGGGGACGACCTGCCGCACAAGCGCAGCCCCGGGGAGCTGGCCTCCTCCGGACGCGGCCTGGTGCTCATCGAGCTGCTCGCGCACGCCTGGGGGGTCGAGCCGCGCGGCGAGGGCAAGAGCATCTGGTTCGAGCTCTACGAGTCGCCGGACGGCTCGGGGGACGGCTCCTGGTCGCCGTAGCGCAGGCGCAGTTCCTGGACGACGCCGAACGCGGCGGCGGTCAGGGGCACGGCGAGGAGCATGCCGAGGACGCCGGCGACGGACGCCCCGGCCGTGATCGCCACCATGACCACCGCCGGGTGCATCTGCACGGTCCTGCTCTGGATCATCGGCTGGAGCACGTGCCCTTCCAGCACCTGCACCGCCAGCACCACACCGAGCGCCCACAGCGCGATGACGAACCCCCGGTCGGCGAGCGCGACCAGCACGGCCACGGCTCCCGAGAGGAAGGCGCCGAGGTAGGGGATGTACGCCCCGACGAAGACCAGCGCGCCCAGGCCCGCCGCGCCCGGCACGTCGAGGACGAGCAGCCCCACGGTGATGCAGAGCGCGTCGATCAGGGCGATGAAGGTGGTGCCGCGCATGAACCCCTCCACGGCCCGCAGGGCCCGCCGCGCCATGGCCTCCAGGGTGTCGGCCGACCCGCGGGGCGCCAGGGACCGCAGCGTGGCGGCGGCCTTGTCGGAGTCGCGCAGGAAGAAGAAGACCAGCAGCAGCGCCAGTACGGCCATGGCGATGGTCTCGCCGACCACGCTGACGCCGCTGATCACGCCGGAGGCGGCCGTACCGCCGAACTTGCCGAGCAGCTCGCGGGCGTTGGAGGCGACGTCGTCCAGCGAGGTGCCGGCCGCGCCGAAGTGGTCGGAGACCCCGCGGGCGGCCTGCTTCAGCGAGGCGACGATCTCGTCACCGGTGTCGATGAGTGCGGCGACCACGATGTACACGGCCCCGCCGACCACGGCGACCACCGCGACACAGGTGAGCCCGGCCGCGACGGACCGGTGCACCCCGGCCTTCACCAGCCGCCCGTGCAGGGGCCGCAGCAGCGCCGTCCCGAGCAGCGCGAGCAGCACGGGCACGACGGCGGTCCGGAACTCCGCGACCAGACGGATCCCGACGTAGACGACCCCGGCGGCGAGCAGCAGTACGGCGCACCAGGCGGCGAGACGCCGGACGGGGCCGGGGAGGAGCGGGGCCTGCTGGGTGTCCTGCACCCCTCCACCCGACCACGCACCCGGCGGGCCGTCCCGTCAGGACGGCCCGCCAGGGTGACAGGGCGTCAGCCCCGGGGTGCCGCGTCAGTCCTGCGGGCCGCTCGCGGTCATGCCGTGCACCGCGGGCACCGTGCCCAGACGGCCCTTCTGGAAGTCCTCGAAGGCCTGCATGAGCTCGTCCTTGGTGTTCATGACGAACGGGCCGTAGTGGGCCATGGGCTCGCGGATGGGCTGTCCGCCGAGCAGGACCACCTCGAGGTCCGGGGTGTGGGAGTCCTGCTTCTCGTCCGCGCGGACGGTCAGCGCGGAGCCCGCGCCGAAGACGGCCGTCTGGCCCATGTGGACCGGGCGGCGCTCGGTGCCGACGCTGCCGCGGCCGGCCATGACGTACGCCAGGCCGTTGAAGTCCTCGCGCCACGGCAGGGTCAGCTCCGCACCCGGAGCCACCGTCGCGTGGATCATCGTGATCGGCGTGTGCGTGATGCCCGGCCCCTGGTGCCCGTCCAGCTCACCGGCGATGACCCGCAGCAGCGCGCCGCCGTCGGGGGTGCTGAGCAGCTGGACCGAGCCGCCCCGGATGTCCTGGTAGCGCGGGGCCATCATCTTGTCCTTGGCCGGGAGGTTCACCCACAGCTGGAGGCCGTGGAAGAGCCCGCCGGACACGACGAGATGCTCGGGCGGGGCCTCGATGTGCAGCAGGCCCGAGCCCGCGGTCATCCACTGGGTGTCCCCGTCGGTGATGGTGCCGCCACCGCCGTTGGAGTCCTGGTGGTCGAAGATGCCGTCGATGATGTACGTGACGGTCTCGAAGCCGCGGTGCGGGTGCCAGGGGGTGCCCTTGGGCTCGCCCGGCGCGTACTCCACCTCGCCCATCTGGTCCATCATGATGAACGGGTCGAGATGGCGGTAGTTGATCCCCGCGAACGCCCGGCGCACCGGGAAGCCCTCGCCCTCGAAACCGCTCGGAGCGGTCGTGACGGCCAGCACGGGACGTGCCACGGCATCGGCAGACGCGGTCACGCGGGGCAGCGTCAACGGGTTCTCGACGGTCACTGCAGGCATGTCGGTTCCTCCTCGTGTACGCCCAGTTTAGTTGAGCGTTGAACTTTCTGCCACCCCGAACAGCGAAAACCGGGAAGGCATTCCCGACCCGGGGACGGCGCAGCGAACCACGGGAGACCGGCACGGCGAAAGGCCGTCACCCCCTCGCCGGGGGTGACGGCCTGCGGGCCCCGGGCCTCAGGCGGCCAGTTCACGCTCCTCGCTGCCGGACTTCTCGCCGCCGGCCTCTTCGCCGCGGGCACCGGCCCGCTCGGCCGTGCGGTCGCGCATCACCAGCGTGGCGACGAGCGCCGCGGCCAGGACACCGATCGCGCTGATCGTGAAGGTCGTCGACATCGACGCGGTGAAGGCCTCCCGGGCCGCCCGCACCAGGCCCGCGTCGCCACCGGCGGCCGTGAGGGCCCCGCCGATGGACTCCCGGGCCTGCCCGGGGGCGCCGGCCGGCATCTCGTCGGCGTAGCCACTGGAGAGCAGGGAGCCGAGGATCGCGATGCCGAGGGCGGTGCCGGACTGCTGGATGGTGTCGTTGAGCGCCGAGCCGACGCCCGCCTTGTCCGCCGGGATGGTGCCCATCAGCGCGGCCACCGCGGCCGGCATGGCCAGACCGGCACCCAGGCCCAGGACGCCGAGCGCCACGGCCGGGACGGTGAAGCCGCTGTCGGCGGTGAGCGTGGTCAGCAGCCCGAAGGAGAGGGCCATCAGCAGCATCCCGCCGAGGATGACGAACCGGTTGCCCGCCTTGACGGCGAGCTGCGCCCCGGCCGCGTTGCCGGCCAGCGCCGCCACGGCCAGCGGCAGGAAGGCCAGGCCCGCCTTGACCGCGGACCAGCCGAGCACGAACTGGAGGTACTGGGTCAGCACCAGCAGAAGCCCGGCGTTGCCGATCTGGACCAGGGCCAAGGAGAGCGAGCCACCGCTGAAGTCGCGGTGCCGGAAGAGGGCCAGCGGGACCATCGGTGCGCTGGTGACGTTCTGCCAGACCACGAAACCGGTCAGTGCCACCACCGCGCCGGCCAGGACGAGGAGGGAACGGTCCGCGAACGCGCCGTGCTGCGGGATCTCGATGATCCACCAGACCAGGGCCGTCATGCCCACCGCCGACAGCACCGCGCCCAGCGGGTCCGGCTTCTGCCAGGGCGCCTTCGACTCCGGCATCAGCAGCACACCGGCCAGCAGCGCGAGCCCGACGATCGGCACGTTGATCAGGAAGATCGCCTGCCAGGCGAAGTGGTCGATCAGCACGCCGCCCAGCACCGGGCTGCCGACCAGCCCGAGCATCGACACCGAGCCCCACGCGGCCATCGCCTTGGGCCGCTCGCTCTCGTCGAAGACGGTGATCAGGATCGACAGCGTCGACGGCATGATCAGCGCCCCGCCCACGCCCATCGCGATCCGCACCGCGATCAGCTCACCGGGCGTGGCGCAGAAGACTGCCCCCAGACAGGCCGCCCCGAACAGCAGCAGCCCGATCAGCATCACCCTCCGGCGCCCGAACCGGTCCCCGAGGCTTCCCGAGGTGAGCAGCAGCCCGGCGAAGACCAGGACGTAGGAGTCGAGGATCCACTGCGTCTCCTGGGCGCTCGCCCCGAGGTCCTCGGTCAGGGCGGGCACCGCGACCGTCAGTGCCATGTTGTCGACGACCAGCACCAGCGTGCTCAGGCACAGCACGATCAGGATCCACCAGCGCCGTGGATGGCGAGCGTCCATGTCCTCTTTCCCCTCCTGCGAACACCGTTCCTTCGGTGCGCACACTGTACGCACAGCGGAACAGTGTGCGCAATCCCTGGTTTCTGTACGCTGACTGCGCACGCCGTTCGCACGACGTCTGAGGGAGCCGCGATGAGCAGGAGCAGGGCGACGGACCGGAATCCGATCCCGTCGGTGTGGACCCGCGAGCAGCGCCGGGCCGACCAGCCCGCGCTCAGCCGGGACGCGATCGTCCGCGAGGCGATCGCCATGCTCGACGCGGACGGCATCGAGGCGCTCAGCATGCGCAAGCTCGGCGCCCGCCTGAACGCGGGCGCCACCTCGCTCTACCGGCACGTGGCGACGAAGGACGAGCTGATGGAGCTGGCGGTGGACGAGGTGACCGCCGAGGTCCACGTCCCGGCGGCCGACCGCCCCGACTGGCGCGCGGCGGTGACGGAGGCCGCCCAGTCCTTCCGCACGACCGCGCTGCGGCACCCCTGGCTGACCCTGGTGCTCGGCCAGGCCGGTCTCGCCTACCTGGGCCCCAACTACATGAACTTCTCCGAGCGGCTCGCCGCGCTGTTCACGGCGGCGGGCTTCCCCGAGCCGAGCCGGGCGATCGAGACCGTCTTCTCGTACGTCATGGGCATGAGCAGCGCGGAAGCGGCCTGGCTCAGCACGGTCGCGCGCTCCGGCGAGACCGAGGCCGGCCTCATCACCCGTCTGATGCCGGCCGCCCAGCAGGCGGCGGCCGGCCACTCCCACCTGGCGATCCCGCACGCGGAGGTCGAGGAGGCCACCACCGACCCCGCCGCCCTGCGCGACATGAAGTTCGCCTACGGCCTCGAGGTCGTCCTGGACGGCCTCGCGCTACGCCTGCCGAAGGGAGACGGCGAAGGAGCCAAGGACTAGCCGTACATCCGCCGCATCGCGAACTCGACCATCTGCTCCACGGCCTTCGCGTCGAACACCATCCGGTGGTCGCCCTCCATGTCGAGGACGAAGCCGTAGCCCGTCGGCAGCAGGTCCAGGACCTCGGCGCCGGTGATCACGAAGTACTTGGACTCCTTGCCCGCGTACCTGCGCAGCTCCTTGAGCGTGCTGAACATCGGGATGACCGGCTGCTGGGTGTTGTGCAGGGCGAGGAAACCGGGGTTGTCGCCGCGCGGGCAGTAGACCTTCGACGTGGCGAAGACCTGCTGGAAGTCCTCCGCCGCCATCTGCCCGGTGGTGAACGCGCGCACCGCGTCCGTGAGCGAGGGCGGGGACGGCTCGGGGTACAGCGGCGGCTGCTGCCCGTACCCGCCGGACATCGGCTGCTGCGGAGGCGCGTACTGCCCTTGCGGGCCCGCTGTCTGGTCGTAGCCGTACATGAGCGCAAGCGTACCGAGCACGGAGGGCCGGGCCGGCCTGTTGCCGGTATGAGCCACGCGTCACAGATGACCGGATCGGGGTTGCTTCTTATTACCGACGGGTAGCATCATCGGAGCTACTTGTTGGTACGTGAACTAGCGCGAGGATTCAGTGCCTCGCACACCTCTCTACGGAGCCGGGAGCCGTCACCATGGGGCACTACAAGTCGAATCTCCGCGACATCGAGTTCAACCTCTTCGAGGTACTCGGCCGCGACAAGGTGTACGGCACCGGTCCGTTCGAGGAGATGGACGTCGAGACCGCCAAGAGCATCCTTGAGGAGATGACCCGCCTCTCGGAGAACGACCTGGCGGAATCCTTCATCGACGCCGACCGCAACCCGCCGGTCTTCGACCCGGAGACCAACACGGCGCCGGTCCCCGCGTCCTTCAAGAAGAGCTACCAGGCCTTCATGGACTCCGAGTACTGGCGGCTCGGCCTGCCCGAGGAGATCGGCGGCACCACCTCGCCCCGCTCCCTGATCTGGGCCTACGCCGAGCTGATCCTGGGCGCCAACCCGGCCGTGTGGATGTACTCCTCGGGCCCGGCCTTCGCCGGCATCCTCTTCGAGGAGGGCAACGAGGTCCAGAAGCACATAGCCAAGATCGCCACCGAGAAGCAGTGGGGCTCCACGATGGTGCTCACCGAGCCCGACGCGGGCTCCGACGTGGGCGCCGGCCGCACCAAGGCCGTGCAGCAGGAGGACGGCTCCTGGCACATCGAGGGCGTGAAGCGCTTCATCACCTCCGGTGAGCACGACATGTCGGAGAACATCCTCCACTACGTGCTCGCCCGTCCCGAGGGCGCCGGCCCCGGCACCAAGGGCCTGTCCCTCTTCCTCGTCCCGAAGTACCTCTTCGACTTCGAGACCGGCGAGCTGGGCGAGCGCAACGGCGTCTACGCCACCAACGTCGAGCACAAGATGGGCCTGAAGGCCTCCAACACCTGCGAGATGACCTTCGGCGACCAGCACCCCGCCAAGGGCTGGCTGATCGGCGACAAGCACGACGGCATCCGCCAGATGTTCCGCATCATCGAGTTCGCCCGCATGATGGTCGGCACGAAGGCGATCTCCACGCTGTCCACGGGCTACCTCAACGCGCTGGAGTACGCCAAGGAGCGCGTCCAGGGTCCGGACCTGGCCAACTTCATGGACAAGACCGCGCCCAAGGTCACCATCACCCACCACCCGGACGTGCGCCGCTCGCTCATGACGCAGAAGGCGTACGCGGAGGGCATGCGCGCCCTGGTGCTGCACACCGCGGCGATCCAGGACGAGATCCAGATCAAGGAGGCAGCCGGCGAGGACACCTCCACCCTGGAGGCCCTCAACGACCTGCTCCTGCCGATCGTCAAGGGCTACGGCTCCGAGAAGGGCTACGAGCAGCTCGCCCAGTCGCTGCAGACCTTCGGCGGCTCCGGCTTCCTCCAGGAGTACCCGATCGAGCAGTACATCCGGGACTCCAAGATCGACACCCTCTACGAGGGCACCACGGCGATCCAGGGCCAGGACTTCTTCTTCCGGAAGATCGTCCGCAACCAGGGCGCCGCGCTGAACTCCCTCGCCGAGGACATCAAGAAGTTCCTCGCCCTCGGCACGGGCGGTGAGGAGCTGGCCGCTGCCCGCGAGCACCTCGCCAAGGCCGCGGTCGAGCTGGAGGCCATCGTCGGCCTGATGCTGACCGACCTCGCCGCCACCGAGCAGGACGTCAAGAACATCTACAAGGTCGGGCTCAACACCACCCGCCTGCTGATGGCCTCCGGAGACGTCGTCGTCGGTTACCTGCTGCTTCGGGGCGCCGCGATCGCCGCCGAGAAGCTGGAGACGGCCTCCGCCAAGGACAAGGCCTTCTACACCGGCAAGATCGCCGCCGCGAAGTTCTTCGCCGCCAACGTCCTGCCGGGCGTCACCCTGGCCCGCAAGGTCGCCGAGGGTGTCGAGCTGGACCTGATGGAGCTGGACGAGGCCGCGTTCTAGGTCTCCCGCGTCCTGTGTTCGAGGGCCTGTTCCCCTACGCCGGGAACGGGCCCTCGTCCGTCGTTAAGGTGAACCCATGACCCAACCAGCCCGCTTCGACCGCGGCCACACCGACGACCTCATGACCTTCCTGGCGGCGAGCCCCACGCCGTACCACGCCGTGGCCACCGCCGCCGAACGGCTGGAGAAGGCGGGCTTCAAGCAGGTCGCCGAGACGGACGCGTGGGACGGGACGAGCGGCGGCAAGTACGTCCTGCGCGGCGGCGCGATCATCGCCTGGTACGTGCCGGAGGGCGCCGCCCCCCACACACCGTTCCGGATCGTCGGCGCCCACACCGACTCCCCCAACCTGCGCGTCAAGCCGCTCCCCGACAGCGGGGCGCACGGCTGGCGGCAGGTGGCCGTGGAGATCTACGGCGGACCGCTGCTCAACTCCTGGCTGGACCGCGACCTCGGCCTCGCGGGCCGGCTGACCCTGCGCGACGGCTCCACGCGCCTGGTCGACGTCGACCGGCCGCTGCTGCGGGTCCCGCAGCTCGCCATCCACCTGGACCGCTCGGTGACGGCCGACGGCCTCAAGCTCGACAAGCAGCGGCACATGCAGCCGGTGTGGGGCCTCGGCCGCGATGTGCGCGACGGCGACCTGATCGCCTTCCTGGAGGAGGAGGCCGGCATCCCCGCCGGCGAGGTCACCGGCTGGGACCTCATGACCCACTCCGTCGAACCGCCCGCCTACCTCGGCCGCGACCGCGAGCTGCTGGCCGGGCCCCGCATGGACAACCTGCTGTCCGTGCACGCCGGCACGGCGGCGCTGACCGCCGCGGCCTCCGGCTCGTTGACGTCCATCCCGGTCCTGGCCGCCTTCGACCACGAGGAGAACGGCTCCCAGTCCGACACCGGCGCGGACGGACCGCTGCTCGGCACGGTGCTGGAGCGCTCGGTCTTCGCCCGCGGCGGCACCTACGAGGACCGGGCGCGCGCCTTCGCCGGCACGGTCTGCCTCTCCTCCGACACCGGCCACGCCGTCCACCCCAACTACGCGGAGCGGCACGACCCGACGCACCACCCGCGTGTCAACGGCGGCCCGATCCTCAAGGTCAACGTCAACAACCGCTACGCCACGGACGGTTCGGGGCGCGCCGAGTTCGCGGCGGCCTGCGAGGCGGCCGACGTGCCCTTCCAGTCCTTCGTCTCCAACAACTCCATGCCCTGCGGCACCACGATCGGCCCGATCACCGCCGCCCGGCACGGCATCAGGACCGTCGACATCGGCGTGGCCATCCTGTCGATGCACAGCGTGCGCGAACTGTGCGGCGCCGACGACCCGTTCCTGCTCGCCAACGCGCTGACGGCCTTCCTGGAGAGGTAGAACCACGCGCCACCGCATGGGTGTTCGCCGCGGGGGTACCCGGTGTTCGGGACCGGACCGACCGGACCGTACAGGGAGGCGACACACATGGGCCTCGGCGGATGCATCATCCTCATCGCCGTGGGAGCCATCCTCACGTTCGCGACCGACTGGGACATGCAAGGGGTCAACCTCGACCTGGTCGGCATCATTCTGATGATCGTCGGACTGATCGGCGTCACCACGTTCAGCAGCATCGCGCGGCGCAGGCGCGTGGTGGTGCCCCCCACCACGCCGGTCGTCGAAGACCCGGCGGCGCACCACCACCGGCGCGACGGCTACAGCGACGGTTACGGGGTGTAGGACAGCGAGAGGTCCGCACCCCGGGTCGCGCGCGAGCGTCCGGGAGGCTTTCGACGCAAGTCCAGGTATCTCAGCAACTAACTCAGTAATGTGCTGAGTTATGAACTTCACCGTTATCGCTCACGCCGTCGAGGTGGACCACGGCATCAAGCGGCTCTCGATGCGCTTCATCAAGAAGTACGCGGCGCCGGAGCGGCAACGTCTGAGCGCCGAGCTGTGCGATGAGATCTCCAAGGAGTTCGACAAGCTCGGACTCATCACGCTGCCCCGGCGCCTGCCGACTTCCGAGAACGAGTACGTGTTCGTCATCGAGAAGACCAGCGCCCTCGGCCAGACCGTGGCCATCGCATCGACGCTCGCCGCCCTCGACAAGCTCGGGCAGAGCCCGCTGCCCCGGCTCTTCGACAACTACCCCGAAGCGCTGGGGCACTTGGGCTCGTAAGCGACTACTTGCTGCCCGATCTCGCCCCGATCGGATCACTTCGGGGCAGTGTACGTCCGGGTTCGACCGACCGTCTTGATCGGCTTGGTGGCCCGCCACGCAGACAGTAGTTTCATCAGCGTGCGAAGCGAGGCGCCTGCAACGCACGAGCACCGCGTTGCAGCGGAGGCTCCACGACATCCCGTGCCATGCATCGGAGTTGAGCCTTGAGCGCTTCCGAAAGCCACTCTGCCATCCCCGCCGCCGGCGGCGAGGCCCAACACACATCTCCCATCTTCACAAACGCGAACAATCCACCTGGGAGTGTCTACTTCACCGTCCTGTCCGGCGGCCCGGACATGTCCGTCGCCGGGTGGCTCCACATGCCCTACGAGGCCTTGGAGTCGAAGGAAACCACTGACGTCTGGCGCGAGTTCCGCGAGGAGCTGTACGCGGATCCCGCGCTGAACATCAGGCGCGGTGACACGCTTCGCGCCAGGAAACTCGCCGCCGGGCAGGGCAGGCCGCGCTTCCCGTCGGCCCACCGTGGTCCGAACCGGGCCGAACAGTGGAGCTACCGGCACGTCCTGCGGCGGGGGCTGGGGGTGGTCGCCCGTCTGCCGGGGACCACGGTCGGCAGCGCCCGCGGACGGGGCATGAGCGCCACCGCCACGACCGAGGCCGTCCTCGGCGAGCTGTCCTCCCGGCACGCGAGGGACAGGTCGTCCGCCCTGGCGCTCATCCGCACCCCGGCCGACACCACGTGGTACGAGCTCATCCCCGGCCCCGTCCCCGCCGCCCCGAGCCTGGTCCGAAGTGCGCCGTACGCGTCCGCCGAGGCGGGAGGCCTGCTGGAGGCCGCGGAGTTCGTCGCGTACTGCGCCTACCAGCACTACGCCCGATCCCACCACCGCCGGTTCCTCTGGGATTGGCTCCCCGAGTTGCTGCCGGGTGCCGCGCGGCCCATCGGGATCTGACGAAAGCCGGTCCGCCGACTGCCGAGCAGCGGCCCGAGAGCATCGGGCCGCTGCTCCCCGTCACACCCACACCGCCTTACTGCCCCTTTCTCCCGGAGGACATCGCCCATGCCCGTTCACGCTCCCCGCTCCTTCACCGTGCAGTGGGGTTCCGATTCCGTACTGGTGTCCAATGTCGAGCCCGACCTACCGGTCGCGACCGGGGACGCGGATCTGGCGAAGGTGGTGGCGGCGGGCGAGGCCAACCCGGTGACGCTGCTGCCGGAGGCGGCCTGGCGAGCCGTCGCCCGCGCCACGACCGGGCCCGACGGGGTGGCGGTACAGCTGCGTCCCACCCCCGAGGAGCCCGCCGGGCTGCTGATGGTGGAGAACGTCGACGGTGCCACCCTGCACTCGGTGGTCACCCGGGTCTACCTGAGCGAAGTGCTGCCCGGCATCCAGCCCCGCACGGGCATGGAGGTCATGGAGATCCCCGACCCCCAGGTGCAGGGCATCACCGACGAGGACCGGCCCTGCGCCATCGTCCGCTACCGATTCCAGGACCTCGCCCACCTGCGGAACCACGTGTGGCAGACCATCCACGGCACCCTGTCCCTCAACAGCTACGCGCCCTCCATCCTCGCCCGCAAGGTCACCCGCAACCTCATCACCCATCCCGTCGAGATCACCTTCGAGGACGGCACCGAGTCCTTCCACGCCCTGGTGGTACGGGACGGCATCACCCGGCTCGCCAGCGCCTGGGCCGTGCAGGCCGGGCCGGACGCGGACGCGGCGGAAGCGGCGGGACTCGCGGTGGACTCACTGTTCGGCAAGAACTCCGCCGTGTCCCCGGGGCCCGGCAGTGACCCACTCGGACAGCGGCTGGCCGCCGGCCGCGAGCGATGGCGCCGGGCGCTCAGGAAGGAGTTCGCCCAGGCCATGACCGCGGAGGAGCCGGGAACGCGCGCCGCCCAGATCGCCCAGACCTACGTCCTCCCGGCCCAGATCGCCGTCGGGGCGGAAGGCCACCCCGGGCATCTGCTGGCCGCCGAGGACATCTTCGACGACGCGATCCGCTCTGTCCTGGCCTCGGTGCACGTCGAGTTCAAGCAGTGGGACACGGCCGCACAGAACGTCGAGGTCGCCACCCGCGCCCTCAAGCGCGTGATCCAGCTCGGCGACTCGCTCGTCCCCAAGGACGACCTCCAGGTCGTCTACGGACTGGCCGTCGGCCGGATCCCGGTGGAGGAGATTCCCTCCGTGTTCGCCACCGACGGGGGCACGGCCCCGCCCGGCACCGCCCTGTGGCGCAGCGTCTACCTGGTGCACGCGCTGACCCGCCCGGAGCTTCTCGACCCGCTGAAGGACCAGGCCAAGGCAATCAAGGGCGGCAGGCGCATGGGCCTCAAGGGGTTCGCGGAACTGCTCGGTCCGCTGATCGACCTCCCGTGGCGCTCGTACAAGAAGCACGTCACCACCCAGGCACGCAACGCCTGGAACAACGGCGGCGTCCTCACCTCTGACGTGATCCAGGAGTGGGAACCCCTGCCCACCGACGACTTCACCAGCCTGGTGAAGCCCGCCCTGCTCGGCGACAGGGACGCCCGATGCACCCTGGCCGTGGCCGGGGGCGTGGCGCTGATCGCCGACAAGCTCCTCACCCGCAACGTCGGATCGGCCCTCATGGCCGCCAAGGAGAAGGGCGGCGTCCCGTTCCGCGCCGACGTCAACCAGGTCATCGAGGACCTGTCCCAGCAGCACAACGAGCTGGGGCTGTGGACCCTCGCCCTCGCCGCGAACCGGTTTCGCAGCGACGCGCTGCCCGAGAACGCCGTGACGATGCGCCAGCTCATCCACAAACAGAAGGCGGAGGGCGAGGCCGGCACGCCGTACGTGCATTTCAAGGTGGATCTCGACGAGGCCGACCAGATCGAGCGCGACGCCGACGGTGTGCCGGTGATGCTGCATCAGTGGGACGTCGTCTGGGCGTCGAACCCGGACCGGGCCCTCAAGGCGCGCCCTCAGAAGGCACTCTTCGTGCCGCCCCAGCCGGAGCCGAGGACCGGCCCGGCGGCGGGACCGGCGGAAGCCGACGGGGGTGTGACAGGCGCGACCGGCGAGGGCGTGACGAGCGAAACCGGGGACCGCGAGAGCCGGGAGGCCGGCTCGTCCACAGATCCGGCTCCGGGGCCGTCGCAGGAGGTGTCCCTGCCCGCCAGCCAGCGGGCCGCCGAACACCGGTACGTCCTGCGGCAGAGCGTCACGGGCGCCCGGGACTCCCTCGACCGGTTGCTCCTCCTCGAACCGGAGGTCGGCAGCCACACCCCCATCGTCCCGGTGACCGTCCTCGACGAACTGCACAAGCTGCTCATCGGCCTGCAGACGGACGTGGAGAACCTGCGCCGGAAAGCCGCACAGGAGGAAGCGGTCACGGACGGCGAGGAAGCATCGGAGGAACTGGAGGTGTGACAGGCCGGCTCGTTCCCGGCCCCCCGGCGATCAGCCCAGCAGGTGTCCCGTCGTGGCGTCCACATGGGCCGGGATCGCGTCGTGGTGGTCGCCGACCGTCAGGGTGCCGGTCGGTTCGAACATGAGGATCGCTGTGGGGGCCGCCAACCTGCGCACGCGCCTGTGGCGGGCGACCGGCCTCAGCCCGTCGGCCTACAGACGGCGTTTCGGACCGGGCGGCGGGGAAGCCCTGGTCCCATGAGATTCCTCGTGTACGACCGGCTTCTCGGTTTCGGTGACGACTACTGGATCGAGGACGACCACGGCAGCAAGGTGTTCCTCGTCGACGGCAAGGCGCTGCGGCTGCGGGACACCTGGGAGCTGAAGGACCCCCACGGACGCGTCCTCGTCGACATCCACCAGAAGATGCTCGCCCTGCGCGACACCATGGTGCTCCAGCGCGGCGGAGAGCCGCTGGCGACGATTCGCCGCAAACGGCTGTCCCTGCTGCGCAACCACTACCGGGTGTCCCTGGCCGACGGCAACGAACTCGACGTCAGCGGCAAGATCCTCGACCGGGAGTTCGCCGTCGAGTACGACGGGGAGCTGCTGGCGGTGATCTCCCGGCGGTGGCTGACCGTGCGGGACACCTACGGCGTGGACGTCGTCCGCGAGGACGCGGATCCCGCGCTGCTGATCGCGGTGGCCGTGTGTGTGATCCACCTGGCGGAGAAGGAACGGGAGGACTGAGGGCGCCCGGGTCAGGGCCGGCGCGGGGGCTGGAGGCCCAGCACCCGGTCCTTCAGCGCCGGGAACTGCTCACGGGTCGCCGCGACCTTCCCGGGGTCGAACTCCACCGTGAGGACCTCCTCGCCGGCACCGGCCTGCGCCAGCACCTCACCCCACGGGTCCACCACGATCGAGTGACCGGCCTGGGGAATTCCGGCGTGCGTCCCGGCCGTCGCGCAGGCCAGGACGAACGACTGGTTCTCGACCGCCCGTGCCTGGGCCAGGAGCGTCCAGTGGGACCGGCGGCGCTCCGGCCAGCCCGCCGCCACCACGAGCGTCTCGGCCCCGGCGTCGACGAGCCCGCGGAAGAGCTCGGGGAAGCGGAGGTCGTAGCAGGTGGACAGGCCCAGGGTCGTCGCGGGCAGCCGCACCGTCACCAGCTCGCTGCCCGCCCCCATCAGCACGGCCTCGCCCTTGTCGAAGCCGAAGCGGTGGATCTTCCGGTAGGCCGCGGCCAGGTCGCCGGAGGGGGAGAAGACGAGGGAGGTGTTGTAGAGCGGACCCTCGGGGTCCCGTTCCGGGACGGAGCCCGCGTGCAGCCAGACGCCCGCGTCGCTCGCGGCCTTGGCCATCGCCTCGTAGGTCGGACCTTCGAGCGGCTCGGCCTCGCGCGCGAACTCCTCGTAGGCGAAGGCCCCCGTGGTCCACAGCTCCGGCAGGAGGACCAGGTCGGCTCCGGCCTGTTCACGGACCAGGTCGGCCGCCCGCCGCCGACGCGCTTCGACCGATTCGTCCTCGTTCACGGCGATCTGGATCACAGAGGCGCGCACACTACCACCGTCCTGGCATTCGAGTCGTCCACACGGGCCTACGATCGTCACACGAAAGCACTGCCGGGGTGCCCCAGAGCAGCGTAACTTAGCTCGCGAGACGCCCGCCGACAGCCGCCACCTCCCACTGGCAACGCCGCCACCACCTGCCCGTGCACCGACCGCCGAGGGGTCCCGTTCCGTGAGTCTGCATCCCACCCTCCAGCCCTACGCCGACGCCTGGACCCACTCGATCGAAGCGATATCCGAGCTGGTCCAGCCGCTCGTGGAGGCCGAGTGGAACCGGCGGACGCCGTGCCCGGGGTGGTCGGTGCGGGACGTGGTCTCCCATCTCATCGGTCTGGACTGCGAGATGCTCGGCGACCCGCGGCCCATCCACAGCCTCCCGCGTGACCTCTTCCACGTCACCAACGAGCACCAGCGCTACATGGAGATGCAGGTCGACGTGCGCCGCCACCACACGGCGCCGGAGATGACGTCCGAGCTGGAGTACGTGATCATCCGCCGCAACCGGCAGCTGCGCAACGAATCGCGCGACCCGGGCACCAAGGTGCGGGGGCCGTTCGGCAGCGAGCTCACCCTCGAGGAGTCGATGCGGCGGCACGCGTTCGACGTGTGGGTGCACGAGCAGGACCTGCGTGCGGCCCTGGGCCGGCCCGGCAACCTCGACTCCCCCGGCGCGCTGGTCGCCTGTGACGTGCTGCTCGGCGAACTCCCGCGCGTGGTGGCCGAGGACGCGCAGGCGCCGCGCAGCTCGGCGATCGTCTTCGACGTGCACGGGCCCGTCGAGTTCCTGCGCACGATCCGCGTCGACATCCAGGGCCGCGGCACCCTGGAGACGGCCCCGGCCCTCGGCCCGGCCGCGACCCTCACGCTCGACTGGGAGACGTACGTCCGCCTGGCCTGCGGGCGCGTGAGCCCGCAGGCGGTGTCCGACCGGCTGAAGACGGAGGGCGACCCGGACCTGGCGGCGGCGATCCTGAGGAACTTCACGGTGACGCGGTAGCCCTCCCCGCTGCGGGCATGCGGCCGCCCAGCTGCGGGCATGCGTGCCGCTCGGGGCGGCACGGGTGGGCGTGGGGGAGGCACCCCGCTGCGCCGGGCTGCGGACCCACCCGCCCCCGGCACGAACGCCGGGCGCCGAAAACCCCGTGCCGCCGCCCCACAACCCCCGTAGCGTCCCCCGACATGACCCCACCCCACCGCACCCGCCTGACCTTCCACGGCCCACTGTCCGAGACCCGCGCGGACGCCCTCGTCCAGCGCCTCACCCGCCACCACCCCCGCACGGTCCTGGACATCGGCTGCGGCTCCGGCGAACTCATGCTCCGCGCCCTCGCCGCCGCGCCGGAGGCGACCGGCACCGGCATCGACCTGGACGCCGACGACCTGGCGCGCGGGCGGAAGGCCGCCGCGGAGCGCGGACTGGCCTCCCGGGTGCGGTTCCTCGAGGAGTCCGCCACAGGAACCACCCGCGGCCCCGCCGACCTCGTCCTGTGCGTCGGCGCGAGCCAGGCGCTCGGCGACCGGCTCCCCGACGCGCTGGCCGACCTCCGCCGCCTCGTCACCGACCACGGCCGCGTCCTCCTCGGCGAGGGCTTCTGGGAGCGCGCCCCCACCTGCGAGGAGCTGTCCCGCATGTGGCCGGACGCAGCCGTCACCGACCACCCCGACCTCGCGACCCTCGTCGCCATGGCGGTCGACGCGGGATTCAGGCCGGAGTGGACGGAGACCGCGAGCCTCGACGAATGGGAGGCGTTCGAGTCGGGGTACCTCGCGGACACCGAGGTGTGGCTCGCCGGGCACCCCGGCCACCCCCAGGCGGCCGAGACCCGCGAGCGCCTCGACCGGCACCGCGCCAGGTGGCTCACCTACCGGGGTGTGCTCGGCCTGGCCTACCTCACCCTCGTGCCGGTGGCGGCCCGCTGACCTACACCGGGACGTGCACCGTCTCCACCCGGCTGGCGACCAGCCGCTCCCGTTCCCGCCGGGCCGCCCGCCTGCGCAGCCGCAGGATCTGGCAGACCCCGAGCGCCTGGAGCACGAACACCGCCGAGAACGCCAGGGAGTAGTCGTCGCCGGTCGCGTCCAGCAGCACGCCGATCGCGAACAGCGTGGTCATGGAGGCCACGAAGCCGCCCATGTTGGTGATGCCGGAGGCGGTGCCCTGCCGTTCGGGCGGGTTGGCAGGGCGGGCGAAGTCGAAGCCGATCATCGACGCCGGCCCGCACGCCCCGAGCACGGCGCACAGCACGATCAGCAGCCACATCGGGGCGTGCGGCCCCGGGTAGGCGAGGGTCGCCGCCCACAGGACCGCCGTCGTGCCGACCGTCCCGAGGGCGAGCGGCAGCCGCGCCCCGTGGTGCCGGGCGATGATCTGGCCGTAGACCAGGCCGACGGCCATGTTGGACAGCACGACGAGGGTGAGGAGTTCGCCCGCGACGGCCCGGGACAGCCCCTGCGCCTCGACGAGGAACGGCAGGCCCCACAGCAGCAGGAACACCATCGCCGGGAACTGGGTGGTGAAGTGCACCCAGAGGCCGAGCCGGGTCCCGGGCTCACGCCAGGAGGCCGCGATCTGCCGTCGTACGTAGGCGGCGCCCCGGTGCGGGAGCGGCTCCGGCTCGTGGCCCTCGGGGTGGTCCTTCAGGAACAGCAGCACCAGGACGAACACCACGGCCCCGGCGGCGGCGCTGCCCGCGAACGCCGCCGTCCAGCCGATGCCGTGCAGCAGCCGGGCCAGGACGAGCGTGGAGACCAGGTTGCCGGCCATGCCGACCAGGCCCGCGAACTGGGCGACGAGCGGCCCGCGCCGGGCCGGGAACCAGCGGCTGCCCAGGCGCAGCACGCTGATGAACGTCAGCGCGTCACCGCAGCCGAGCAGCGCCCGGGAGGCGAGCGCCGTGCCGTACGAGGGGGAGAAGGCGAAGCCCAGCTGCCCGGCCGTGAACAGCACCGCGCCCAGCGCCAGCACCTTCTTGGTGCCCAGCCGGTCGACCAGCAGGCCGACAGGTATCTGCATGCCCGCGTAGACCAGCAGTTGGAGGATGGAGAAGGTGGACAGGGCGGAGGCGTTCACGTGGAAGCGGTCGGCGGCGTCGAGGCCGGCCACGCCCAGGGACGTGCGGAAGATGACCGCGACGAAGTAGACCGACACGCCGACGCCCCAGACGGCCAGGGCGCGGCGGCCGCCCGGCGGGTCCTCCGGGAGCGTGCCGGAGCTCAACGGACCTCCCCCCGGGCCAGGTGCGAGAACCAGCCGACGTGCCGGTGGACGAGGCCGACGGCCGCCTCGGCGTCCCCGGAGCGCAGCGCGTCGAGGATCTCCTCGTGCTCGGCGAGGGTCTTGGCGATGCGGTCGGGGTGGGAGTGCATGACGGCGACGCCCATGCGCAACTGCCGGTCGCGCAGCTGGTCGTAGAGGCGGGAGAGGATCTCGTTGCCGCCGCTGCGGACGATCTCGGCGTGGAAGCAGCGGTCGGTGACGGCGGCCCCGGCGAGGTCCCCGGCGGCGGCCTGCTTCTTCTGCCGGGCCAGCAGCTCTTCCAGGCGCTCGATGAGCCCGGGGGGCGCGGGGACGGCCTTGCGCGCCGCGTGTTCCTCGACGAGCAGCCGCGTCTCGACGACGTCGGCGATCTCCTGCGCGGAGACCGGCAGGACGAGGGCGCCCTTCTTCGGGTAGAGCCGGATCAGCCCCTCGGCCTCCAGCCGGAGCAGCGCTTCCCGCACCGGTGTGCGGGAGACCCCCACCGCGTCGGCGAGCTCGCCCTCGGTGAGGAGGGTGCCGCCCTCGTAACGGCGCTCCAGGACGCCCTGTTTGACATGGGCGTAGACACGGTCGGCGGCGGGCGGTTGCTTCACGGCCAGGGTCATGCCGACAGCATAGATACAACAGGTACGCATGAAGGGATACGTCCAGTATGCGGACTCCTGTGTCACACATCTGTGGCAAAACATGGGTCCCCCTCGGCAACAGCGCAACCTTGTGTGCTAGTTACAAGTCAGATACGTGCGGCCCCTTTCCCCTCGTCCTCAACTCGGCCGCACCGTTGGGGCATTCGACGTAATCGGGGTACTTCAGTTGATAACCGGCATTCAGGGCACTCGACTCCGCAGAGCCGCTGCCGTCGCCGTCACCACCGGCGCCATGCTCGCGACCGGTGCCCTCACCGTCGCGCCGGCGCAGGCCGCCTCGGCGCCCTCCATCGCCGCCAAGGGCGGCTATGTGATGAACAACGCGACCGGCAAGTCGCTCTACACCAAGGCGGCCGACACCCGCCGTTCGACCGGTTCGACCACCAAGATCATGACGGCGCTGGTGGTGCTGAAGCAGTCGAACCTCAACATGGACAGCAAGGTCACCGTCCAGAAGGCGTACAGCGACTACATCGTCGAGAACAACTACGCGTCCAACGCGAAGCTGATCGTCGGCGACAAGGTCACCGTCCGCCAGCTGCTCTACGGGCTGATGCTGCCGTCCGGCTGTGACGCGGCCTACGCCCTCGCCGACAAGTTCGGCTCGGGCTCGACGCGCGCGGCGCGCGTGAAGTCGTTCATCGGCAAGATGAACACCACCGCCCAGAACCTGGGTCTGAAGAACACCCACTTCGACTCGTTCGACGGCATCGGCCACGGGGCCAACTACTCCACGCCGCGCGACCTGACCAAGCTCGCCAGCGCCGCGATGAAGAACTCCACGTTCCGCACGGTCGTCAAGACGAAGAAGTACACGGCCAAGACGATCACCAAGACCGGTGGCACGCGGACGATGGCCCCGTGGGAGAACACCAACCCACTGCTCTCCAGCTACTCGGGCGCGATCGGTGTGAAGACCGGCTCCGGCCCGGAGGCGAAGTACTGCCTGGTCTTCGCCGCCACCCGCAACGGCAAGACCGTCATCGGCACGGTCCTCGCCTCGACCGGCCTGGACGCCCGCAAGACGGACGCGACGAAGCTGCTCAACTACGGCTTCACCCGGTAAGGCGGAAGCAGCACGACCGAAGGGGGCTCCGCCGCGCACGCGGCGGAGCCCCCTTCGTCATGCCGCGGCGCGCTGCCGGCGCTCCAGCGCCCGGGCCGCCTTGCGCCGGACGCCCGCCGCCACGTCCACCGGGGAGCCCGCACCGGCGCCCGGCTCCAGCCGCCAGCCGCGGATCCGCGCCGCGACCTGGACCAGCTTCTCGTCACCGGGCCGTACGTCGACGCTGAACAGCGACTCGTCGGGCGTACGGTCGTCGGCGCCCCAGCGGACCACGCCGTCGAGCTCGGCGAGGATGTCGCGGATCACGGCCTCCTGCTGCGGGAAGAACCCGCCCCGCACGCCGCGCGGGTAGCAGCCCGGCCGGATCCGCACCGCCGTGCCGGACGCCAGATTGGACTCGGGCCCGCTCCTGGCGAGGCCGGCGGGGTCGTGCCATCCGACGACGTCGCCCCGGCGCAACGGGTCCACCTCGTAGTGGAACCGGCGCACCAGATGCACGAGGACGGTCTCCACGTCCCCCATGCGCACGGCGACACCCTTGAGCGGAGTGCCCGGGACGGGACGGGTGTAGACGGTGCCGCCGTCGTCGGCGACGTTCTCCATCTCCCAGCCGTTGTGGGAGCGCGAGCCCGCCAGCACGCGCCGGCTGCGGTCCTGCGCGCTGCGCAGGGCGTCCCGTACGCGGGCCGGAAGGGGGTTGCCGGCGTCGGCGTACGCCTGGGACAGGAAAGCGGACAGGGGCAGGGCTGCGACGCCCAGGGCACCGCCGACGGCGGCGACCCGGCCGAGCAGGGCGCGGCGGGACAGGACGCGGCGGTGGCCGGCGCCGGGCGCCGACGCTCTGCGGGGGGTGCGGGGAAGGCTGAGCTTCAACGGAGTCTCTTCCTGGGGTTCTCTGCGCGCACGCGCTCAGGCGTTGCGGAGGATGCTGTTGTACTTCTCGAAGATCTGGTAGACGGCCAGGCTCTGGTGCGTCTGGGACTCCACGTCGGGGTCCCAGGCCCGGTAGCGGCGCAGGAGTTCGGTGATCTCGAACTCGACGAGGTCCAGGCGCATGGTCCGCGGGGTGGTGACCCGGTCGCCGGGCGGCAGTTGGCCGCCCGGCCTGCCCCGGGTGCCCCACAGGTGGATCAGCGCCGCGGTGCGCACGCTGAAGGCGTTGTCCTTGCTCAGCCGCTGCCACACGGCCCACAGGTCGGCGTCCTTGGCCGGGTCGCGGTGGTCACCGGTGGCGAAGCCCCAGCCGATGCAGTGGTTCCAGGCCTGGATGGCGTCGCCCGCGCTGATCTCGCCGATGCCGGTGTGCGAGTCCTTGACGGAGCCGGAGCCCGTGAGGTGGTGGTCGGCGACCTGCTGGTCGGTGGCCTGGGCGTCGAGGCCGTAGTCGCGCATGGCCCAGTAGACGACCGTCTGGATCAGCGCCTTGCGCATCGAGTACGTCGTCGACAGCTCGGTGATCAGCCCGTCCTGGTCCTGGATCGCCGCGACGGCCTGCGCGTTGCCGTAGAGCCGCGCGTCACCGCCGATGCCGCCCGAGTCGGGACGGCCGATCGACCGCATGTACCGCGACAGGTCGGCCCGCAGCGCCGGCACCTGGCGCTCGTCGAAGGCGACGTCCGGGACGGGCGGCCGCGGCCGGTCGAACGCGTTCTGCCCGGTGTCGCGCCCCGAGGCGATGTTCGCATCGACCTCGAACTGCCCGTCCCCCGAGCCGAGGGTGCGGATCGCGAACTGGTCGTAGGCCCAGTCCGGCGGCAGCGGATGCCCGGCGTTGCCCTCGAAGCCCGAGGACATGTCGGCGACGAAGCTCGCGGTCGAGTAGCCGGCCGCGCCGACCCGCGCGCACACCGCGCGGGAGCCGTAGACGCCGATCTCGTACGGATGCCCGGAGTCCGCCATCGCCTCCTTGACGCCCTTGAAGTGGGGCAGGACGTTCGCGGTGATCTCGGCGTCGAGCGCGTCGAAGTCGACGGCGAAGAAGATCCGGCTCCCCCGCCGGAAACCGTGGTCGCGGGCGGCGTTGACCGCCGCGTACCCGGCGGTCCGCCCGGCGACGTAGTCGAAGTCCGAGGCGTCGTTGTTGACGGTCTGATAGATCGGGAAGCAGCGCAGGCCCTGCTGGGCGATGGTGGCG
Source organism: Streptomyces sp. NPDC043685 (assembly GCF_056436585.1). Classification (NCBI taxonomy): domain Bacteria; kingdom Bacillati; phylum Actinomycetota; class Actinomycetes; order Kitasatosporales; family Streptomycetaceae; genus Streptomyces; species Streptomyces sp. NPDC043685. Next base: position 401,432 of record NZ_JBWKCH010000004.1, read on the forward strand.
AGCTCGCCCGGCTGGATGGCTTTCTCCGGCAGGGAGGTGGCACTGGGGTTGGTGAGGTAGCGGCCGACGTAGGTGATCCCGGCCGCCTTGAGCACGGCCGCCCGGGCCGGGGTGACCTGCGCGATGGTGTCGCAGGCCCTGGCGGGGCGGGACTGGTCGCCGAAGGACGCCAGCAGGGAGGCGAAGGTGGCGAAGTCGCCCTCGCCCGTGGCCGGGAGCGCCACGAAGGTCTGGAAGGCCCGGACGGCGGCGGCGAGGGAGGCGTCGAAGGTGTCGGTGAGGGCCGCGGGCCGCCGGTTGAGGACCATCGCGGCGGAGAACAGCCGGACGAAGACACCCTTGTCGCCCTGGGCCACGGGGTGCGCCTTCAGGCCCGACTGGGTGCCGGGCCCGAAGTTGCCGTTGGCGGTGCCGTCCGCCATGCCCAGCTCGTACTGCACGCCGAAGAGCAGCGCCTTGAGCGTGGCCCTGGACACCAGCCCGTCGCAGGGGATGGCGAAGAAGTCCTGCCGGTGGAGGTAGCTGCCGTTGAGCCACTGCTGGACGGCCCGGACCTGTCCGGTGCCCTGGGCATCGATGACGTAGGAGTCCATCGTCAGCAGCGCCTTGACCACCTTGGGCGTCAAGGCGGCACCGGGCAGGGCCTGTTCCAGGCCCATGTCGGTCTTGAGCCGGGTGACGGCCGCACGCACACGGGTGCCGTAGGTGCCGTCGAGGTCGCCGCCGTCGTAGCCCTTGCAGTACAGGCCGGCCTGGAGGATGCGGCAGAAGTCGGGCGAGGGGACGGTGTCCGCGTCGAGCTCGGGGTACCTGGCGGTCAGGGTGCCGAGCGTGGTGGGGCCGAAGCTGTCGGAGAGCGCTGTGATGCCCAGTTCGTACTGGAGGGCACGGGTCAGGGCGTACATGGTCGCCCAGTCGGCCTCGCCGGTCTCCTCCACGGTCGTGCCGATACGGCTGCCGTAGACGGAGTTCACGAATCTCTGGGCCTTGAGCACCATCGCGTCGCGCATGGGGGGTTCACTCACTTTCGAGGGAGTGACCGCGCCCGTCGCAGCCCGGAACCGGGCTCCCCCCGGAGCGCCGGACGAGTGGTCGATCTCGTGGTGAGGTCGATCGTATGTCCGGATAAACCGCTTACTGTGTGGTACTTGGGAGGATTCGAGGAGACTCCTGTGGCCCTCGGCGACCCGCCGGTTCACCCCCGGAGGACGCCGGCGGCCCCCCGCCCCGAGGGGTGGGGGGCCGCCGAGGCCGGCTCATGCCCAGGTGATCAGGCGCTTCGGCTGCTCCAGGATCGCCGCCACGTCGGCCAGCACCTTCGAGCCCAGCTCGCCGTCGACCAGGCGGTGGTCGAACGACAGCGCCAGGGTGGTGACCTGACGGGGCTTCACCTTGCCCTTGTGGACCCACGGCTGGAGCTTGATCGCACCGACCGCGAGGATCGCGGACTCGCCCGGGTTGAGGATCGGCGTGCCCGTGTCGACGCCGAAGACGCCGACGTTGGTGATCGTCACCGTGCCGCCCTGCATGGCCGCCGGGGACGTCCTGCCCTCCCTGGCCGTCGCCACCAGCTCGCCCAGCGACTCGGCCAGCTGCGGCAGCGTCTTGGCGTGGGCGTCCTTGATGTTCGGCACGATCAGGCCGCGCGGGGTCGCGGCCGCGATGCCCAGATTCACATAGTGCTTGAGCACGATCTCCTGGGCGGCCTCGTCCCAGGACGCGTTGACCTCCGGGTTGCGCCGGATCGCCACGAGCAGCGCCTTGGCGATCAGCAGCAGGGGGTTCACGCGCAGGCCCGCGAACTCCTTGTCCGCCTTGAGCTCCTCGACCAGCTTCATCGTGCGCGTCACGTCGACCGTCACGAACTCGGTGACGTGCGGCGCGGTGAAGGCCGAGCCGACCATCGCCGCCGCCGTCGCCTTGCGGACCCCCTTGACCGGGACGCGGGTCTCGCGGGCGGTGTCGTGCGACGCGGCCGCCGGGGCGGTGGCCGGGACCGGCGCCGCCGCCGCGGACGGCTCGGGGGCCGCCGGGGCGGTCGCGGCGACCGCCGCGTGCACGTCCTCGCGGGTGATGATGCCGTCCGGGCCGGTCGGGACGACGGTCGTCAGATCGACGCCCAGGTCCTTGGCCAGCTTGCGGACGGGCGGCTTGGCCAGCGGGCGGTCCAGGCCCGCCGGTGCGGGGGCCGCCGGGGCGGGGGCCGGAGCGTGGCCGTTCAGCTCCGTCCGGACCGCCGTCGAGACCTGCTGGACCGGGACCTCCGCGCCCTTGCGGGGCCGGCGGCGGGTGGAGGAGGTCGCCACCCCGTAGCCCACCAGGACCGGCTGGCGCCCCGAGCCCACCGACTTCGGCTCCTCGACGGGCTCGGCCGCGGCGGACTGCCCGGCGGCGGGCTGCTCTGCGGCGGGCGCGGGCGCGGCGCCGCCACCGCCCACGTCCACCGCGATGATCGCGGTACCCACGTCGACCGTGGTGCCCTCGGGGAAGTGCAGGTCACGCACCACGCCGTCGTACGGGATGGGCAGCTCGACGGCCGCCTTCGCCGTCTCGACCTCGCAGACCACCTGGCCGTCGGTGACCGTGTCGCCGGGCTGGACGTACCACTTGAGGATCTCGGCCTCGGTGAGTCCCTCGCCCACGTCGGGCATCTTGAACTCGCGCACGGACGCTTCCGTCATCGTCGTCACGACCCTCTCCTCAGTACGCCAGCGAGCGGTCGACGGCGTCGAGTACCCGGTCCAGGTTCGGCAGGTACTCCTCCTCCAGGCGGGCCGGCGGGTACGGGGCGTGGTAGCCGCCGACCCGGAGCACCGGGGCCTCCAGGTGGTAGAAGCAGCGCTCCGTGATCCGGGCGGCGATCTCCGCGCCGGAGCCGAAGAACACCGGGGCCTCGTGGACGACGACCAGGCGGCGGGTCTTCTCCACCGACGCCTGGACGGAGTCGAAGTCGAGCGGGGAGACCGAGCGCAGGTCCAGGACCTCCAGGCTCTTGCCCTCCTCGGCGGCGGCGTCGGCCACCTCCTGGCAGAGCTTCACCATCGGGCCGTAGGCGGCCAGGGTGAGGTCGGTGCCCTCGCGGACCACCTGGGCCTTGTGCAGCGGGCCCGGGATGGCCTCCGTGTTGACCTCGCCCTTGTCCCAGTAGCGGCGCTTGGGCTCGAAGAAGATCACCGGGTCGTCGCTCTGGATGGCCTGCTGCATCATCCAGTACGCGTCCGACGCGTTCGACGGGCTGACGATCTTCAGGCCCGCCACGTGCGCGAAGAGCGCCTCGGGCGACTCGGAGTGGTGCTCCACCGCGCCGATGCCGCCGCCGTAGGGGATGCGCACGACGACCGGGAGCTTGACCTTGCCCAGCGAACGGGCGTGCATCTTCGCGAGCTGCGTGACGATCTGGTCGTACGCCGGGAAGACGAAGCCGTCGAACTGGATCTCCACCACCGGGCGGTAGCCGCGCAGGGCCAGGCCGATCGCGGTGCCCACGATGCCCGACTCGGCGAGCGGGGTGTCGATGACGCGGCTCTCGCCGAAGTCCTTCTGCAGCCCGTCCGTCACCCGGAAGACGCCGCCGAGCTTGCCGACGTCCTCACCCATGATCAGGACCTTGGGGTCGGACTCCAGGGCGCGGCGCAGCGACTCGTTGATCGCCTTGGCCAGTGCCATCTTCTCAGCCATCTCAGTTACCCCCCTCGTCGGCGAAGGACGCCTGGTACGCGGCGAACTGGGCGCGCTCCTCGTCGACGAGCGCGTGTCCGTCCGCGTAGGCGTTCTCGAAGATCGCGAAGTGGTCCGGGTCCGGCATGGCACGGACCGCCTCGCGCACTCGCTTGCCCAACGCCTCGGACTCGGCCTCCAGTTCCGCGAAGAATCCCTCGTCCGCGTGGTTCGAGGCCTCCAGGTACCGGCGCAGGCGCAGGATCGGGTCCTTGGCCTCCCAGGCCTGGCGCTCCTCGTCGCCCCGGTAGCGGGTCGGGTCGTCGGAGGTGGTGTGGGCGCCCATGCGGTACGTGAACGCCTCGACGAGGGTCGGGCCCTCGCCGTTGCGGGCCCGCTCCAGGGCCCAGCGGGTGACCGCGAGGACGCCGAGCACGTCGTTGCCGTCGACCCGGACGCCCGGGAAGCCGTAGCCCTGGGCGCGCTGGTAGATCGGCACGCGGGACTGCTTCTCGGTGGGCTCGGAGATCGCCCACTGGTTGTTCTGGCAGAAGAACACGACCGGGGCGTTGTAGACCGCGGAGAAGGTGAACGATTCCGCCACGTCGCCCTGGCTGGAGGCGCCGTCGCCGAAGTACGCGATCACCGCGCTGTCGGCGCCGTCCTTGGCGACGCCCATCGCGTAGCCGGTGGCGTGCAGCGTCTGGGAGCCGATGACGATCGTGTAGAGCTGGAAGTTGTTGCTGTTGGGGTCCCAGCCGCCGTTGTTCACGCCGCGGAACATCCCGAGCAGGTTGGTCGGGTCCACGCCGCGGCACCAGGCCACGCCGTGCTCGCGGTAGGTCGGGAAGACGTAGTCGTCCTCGCGGGTGGCCCGTCCGGACCCGATCTGGGCGGCCTCCTGCCCGAGCAGGGACGCCCACAGGCCCAGCTCGCCCTGGCGCTGGAGGGAGGTGGCCTCGGCGTCGAAGCGACGGGTGAGCACCATGTCGCGGTAGAGGCCGCGGAGCTCTTCCGGGGTGATGCCGGCGACGTACTTGTCGTACTCGGCGTTCTTGACGCGCTTGCCCTCGGGCGTCAGCAACTGCACGAGCTGGGGCTCGGCGCCGGCGTCCTTCTTGGCGGTGGTGCGGGTGCGCTTGGTGCCGGTGGTGCCGGCCTTGCTTCCGGCGCTGCGTCGCGGTGTGCGCGCGGCAGTGCTCTCCACGGTCACGTGTGCTCCTCCGTCGGTCCGGGCCACGGGGTTGCCGGTAGGCCTGGGGGTCCCCCCTGCTCTTTTGAGCTGGGGGGAGCGGCTCACCTGTTCTCGACCACGGGGCACGGGGTGGGTGCCGCTCGGCCGGGAACGGGCGTGACAGGTGCCCCGGCGAGCGCCCTGCAGAAAGCACGTTACCCAGTGCGCCACATTTCTGTGAAACCCCACCTGACCTGCGATTTTGCTTGGATATCCAAGTAAATCGGGAAGGCGTGGAAGGGGCCCTGGTCACAGCCTTGCAGGAGGCCGGAGCAACCGCACGTTAACCCGGTGACCCAGGTCACGGGAAGAGTCCACTTTTCGGCGCGCCCAAAACGGCACGCGCGCGTGGGCCCCGTTTCCGGGCCCACGCGCGCGTGGATCATGCCTGTGAGCAGCGCGGCGAGGTCAGCCTTCGCCGCCGCCCGCGCCGCCGACGATGCCCTCCGTGGTGCCGCCGTCGGCACCGCCCGTGTCGTCCGGCGGAGTCTCCACGTCCGTGGGCGGCTCGTCCGTCGGCTCGCCGGTCGGCTCCGCGGAGGTCGGCGGGTTCGACGGCTGGCCGGTGGGCGACTGCGGAGCGCTCGGCGACGGCTTGTAGGACGGCGTGTAGGACGGCGTCCAGTTGCCGCCGCCGGAGCTCGTGCCGGTGCCGTCGTCCGTGGACGTGTCGGTCGGCGCGTCGGTCGTGTCGTCGCTCGGCGTCTCGCTGGGCGTCTTCTTCTCGGTCGTCTGCGAGGTGGTCGGCGACTGCTTGGTGCCGGGGCCTTTGTCGTCGCCACCGGTGTTCTGCAGCGCCAGAGCCACACCCGCCGCGACCGCGATCACCGCGAGCACGGCGAGGATCCACAGCTTGCCGCGTCCGCTGCCCTTGTTGCCGTGGCCCTCGAAGCCGCCCTCGTCCCCGCCGCCGTAGCCACCGGGCAGGATCGGCGAGGGAATCTGCGTGGTGCCGGAGGCGTCCCCGGGGTGGCCCATCACGGCCGTGCCGGCCAGGCCGCCCGAGGGGGTGTGCCGGCCCTCGTGCATGACGACCGGGCCGGTGTTCCAGGTGCCGGTGTGGCCGCCCTGGTCGTAGAGCATCTGGAGCGCGTACTGGACCAGGCCGCGCATCTCCTCGGCGGTCTGGAAGCGGTCGTCGGGCTCCTTGGCGAGGGCGCGCATGGCCAGGCCGTCCAGCTCCGGCGGGCAGGCGTCGGAGGCCTCGGACGGCGGCGTGGGAATGTCCTGGACGTGCTGGTAGACCACCGACAGCGGGGTCTCGCCGGTGAACGGCGGGCGCAGCGCGAGGAGTTCGTAGAGCAGGCAGCCTGTGGCGTACAGGTCGGAGCGGTGGTCGACGGCCTTGCCGAGGGCCTGCTCGGGGGAGAGGTACTGCGGGGTGCCCATGACCATGCCGGTCTGCGTCATCGTCGTGGACGCGCCGTGCAGGGCGCGGGCGATGCCGAAGTCCATCACCTTCACGGCGCCGTTGTGCGTGATGATCACGTTGGCGGGCTTGATGTCGCGGTGCACGATGCCGTGCTGGTGCGAGTAGGCGAGCGCCTCCAGGACGCCCGAGACGATGATCAGCGCCTGCTCCGGGCCGGGGGCCTCCGCGTTCAGCAGCAGGTCGCGGATGGTGCGGCCCTCGACCAGCTCCATCACGATGTAGGGCACGGACTGGCCGCCGACGAAGTCCTCGCCGGAGTCGTACACGGCGACGATCGCGTGGTGGTTGAGACCGGCCACCGACTGCGCCTCGCGCGTGAAGCGCGCCTTGGACACCGGGTCCTCGGCGAGGTCGGAGCGGAGCAGCTTGACGGCCACGGTGCGTCCGAGGCGGACGTCCTCGGCTGCGAACACCTCGGCCATGCCGCCCCGGCCGAGTCTGTGGGTCAGCCGGTACCGGCCGTCCCCGACCAGCCCGCCGTTCCCCCAGGACTCCGGCGCGTCCGACATACCGCTGCCAGCCGCCTCGGGGTCGGACGGGCCCTGAGCGCGCTGCTGCTGTGCCATCAGTCCTCGCCGTCGTTTCTGCCCGCGGTGCGCGCGGTGTTGTTACGGTCTCCGTCGGCCACGCTACAGCCTCCGCGCAAGCCTCCGGTCCGGGAAGGGGTGCCCGGACCGGCACGAGACGGACCGGCCATGAAACCTTCACTCCGTACTGTCGTGCAAATTCTGTGTTCCGGCCGTACGCCCGCTGTAACGCTTCCGCGACGCTTCTTTCGCGTACGGTCACGGAACGGGCACCGAGCTTGACGTGTCGGTGCCCTGGGGCAGACTTGGCCGGGAATGACGGTTTGGATCAACGACGAATCAGCGGCGGTCGGCGGCGCCCGCAGGCGCTACGGGGGACACGGAACATGAGCCAGGACGGCGCACAGGGCCAGTACACGGGGCGGGCGCTCGCCAGTGGCCGCTATCAGCTGCGCGACCTCCTCGGCCAGGGCGGCATGGCCTCGGTGCACCTCGCGTACGACAGCGTGCTCGACCGTCAGGTCGCCATCAAGACACTGCACACGGAGCTCGGTCGGGAACAGGCCTTCCGCGAGCGGTTCCGCCGTGAGGCCCAGTCCGTGGCCAAGCTCACGCACACCAACATCGTCTCCGTCTTCGACACCGGCGAGGACACCCTCGACGGCATGACGACCCCCTACATCGTCATGGAGTACGTCGAGGGCCGTCCGCTCGGCTCGGTCCTCGACGAGGACGTGCGGCAGCAGGGCGCGATGCCCGCCGACAAGGCCCTGAAGATCACCGCGGACGTGCTGGCCGCGCTGGAGATCAGCCACGAGATGGGCCTGGTCCACCGCGACATCAAGCCGGGCAACGTGATGATGACCAAGCGCGGCGTGGTCAAGGTCATGGACTTCGGCATCGCCCGGGCCATGCAGTCGGGTGTGACGTCGATGACGCAGACCGGCATGGTCGTCGGCACCCCGCAGTACCTCTCGCCCGAGCAGGCCCTCGGCCGCGGTGTGGACGCCCGCTCCGACCTGTACTCGGTCGGCATCATGCTGTTCCAGCTCGTCACCGGGCGGCTGCCGTTCGACGCCGACTCGCCGCTGGCCATCGCCTACGCGCACGTGCAGGAGGAGCCGCCGGTCGCGTCCTCGATCAACCGCTCGCTGCCCCCGGCCGTGGACGCGCTGATCGCCCGGGCGCTGAAGAAGAACCCCAACGAGCGCTTCCCGAGCGCCGAGGCCATGCGCGACGAGTGCCTGCGCGTGGCGGCGTCCGTCCAGAGCGCGCCGCCGAGCATCGTCCCGGGCACGCAGGCGCCGAGCGGCGCGGGTGTCGGCTCGGCCGTGTTCCCGCCGGTCGACCAGGCCACCCCGGCCCCCTCGGGCCAGGTTCAGACGCCGTACCAGCCGACCCCGCCCCCGAACCCGTACGGCACGCCCGCCCCGACGGGTCCGTCCCCGGCGTACGGCTATCCGCAGCAGGGCGGCTACCAGACGCCGTCCCCGGCCGCCTACTCCCCGCAGCCCGGCCCGTCGACTCCGCCGCCGTACAACCTGACCCCGCAGAACGCCCCGGCCTCCTCCGGCGGTGGCCGGACCAACCGACCGGTGATCATCGGCGCGATCATCGTGTCCGTCGTCGCGGTCGGCGGCCTCGTCACGGCGCTGCTGATGAACGGCGGCGGTGACGACGACAAGGGCGGTGGCGGCGGCGCGAGTGCCTCGGCCTCCGCGGAGAAGAAGCCCGGCTACCGCGGACCGGACACCTCGAAGACGATCGAGACCGAGGAGTGCACGGAGCCGCGGGAGTCCTACAACGACCCCGACAAGATCCAGATCCCGGACTTCAAGTTCAAGAACATCAAGTCCGTCAAGGCCTGTCTCCAGGCGGCGGGCTGGGAAGTGAACGAGAAGAAGGTCGACGAGAACACCTACGGCGACGGCACGGTGATGAACCAGTTCCCGTCCGCCGACACCGACGTCGACCCCAAGGAGATGCCCGAGATCGAGCTCAGCGTCTCGACGGGCAACCCGCCCTCCTGACCTCACCCGACGCGCGAGGGCCCGGCGGCTTCGGCCGCCGGGCCCTGTGGTCTTCGAGGCCGGTGGGCGTCTACAGGTAGGGGCCGCCGGACCGGCCGCCCGGGTGCTGCTCGTCGAGGCCGTCGCCGACGCCCGGCGGGAGGGCCCGGCGCATCTGCTCCAGCTGGGCGCGGGCCGCCATCTGCTGGGCGAACAGCGTCGTCTGGATCCCGTGGAAGAGCCCCTCCAGCCAGCCGACGAGCTGGGCCTGTGCGATGCGCAGCTCCGCGTCGCTCGGGGTCCCCTCGTCCGTGAAGGGCAGGGAGAGCCGCTCCAGCTCCTCGACCAGCTCGGGCGCCAGACCGTCCTCCAGCTCCTTCACCGAGCTGGCGTGGATGTCCTTGAGCCGGACCCGGCTCGCCTCGTCCAGAGGAGCCGCGCGCACTTCCTCAAGCAGCTGCTTGATCATGCTGCCGATCCGCATGACCTTCGCGGGCTGCTCCACCTGCTCCGTGACCGGGGTCTCGCGGGAGTCCTCGTCTGCGCTGCCGCCCCCGAGCGCCATGCCGTCCTGGCCCACGACCAGGATCTGCGGGTTCTCCGGCGACCTTTCGTTCCTCGGCATCTCCATGCCGCCATTCTCTCGCACGCCTGTACCTCACCTCCGTGGTGCCCCCACGCGAGGCTGATCCACCACGACGGAGGAGACGAGTTCGTCAGGCTTCGGGTTGCTCCCGCCCGGGCGGTTCCTCCTCGTGGGTGAGACGGAGCAGCCGGGCCTCGCAGTGGTCCAGCCAGCGGACCTCGGCCTCCGCGTGGAAGACGAGCTGCTCGAGGACCAGCAGCCGGGCCATCTCCCCGGGGTGTTCCGCCGCCCGGGCCAGGGCCTCCGCCCGCTGCCGCACATGGTCGTGCAGCGCCCGCGTCACGTGCCGGCGCTGGGCCTCGACGACCTCCCGTACGTCGACGCCGTCCGCGCCGAGCGCCATCACGAGTTTGATCGCCAGCTCGTCGCGCGGCGGGCCGGTCCGGCGCACCGGGCGGTCGTACCAGGCGCGCAGCTCGGCCCGGCCGGCCCCGGTGAGCGCGTACAGCGTCCGTCCGGCCGCGTCGACGTCGTCCCGGGCGACCATGCCGTCCCGTTCCAGGCGGCCCAGGGTCGTGTAGACCTGCCCGATGTTCAGCGGCCAGGTCCCGCCGGTGCGTCTCTCGAAGTCGGTGCGCAGCCGGGAGCCGTAGCGGGGTCCGGCCGCCAGGAGCGCCAGCAGCCCGTGACGTATCGACATAACGGGATTGTGCAGCGATTCCACCGGTCGGCCGAGCCCCGCGTGCCGCACTTTCGGAGCAGTGTGAGGCTGATTGCCTCGATATGACCGAACTTGCCGTTTCTGCCCTACCGGGCGCGGCGGGAGGGGGTCACCCACGTGACTCCATGGCTACGCGCACTGCGGGCGGCGGGACTGACGCTCGCCCTGGGGGCCGGCGCGGTCGTCTCACCCTACGGATCCGTCCCGTCCCACGGGGCCGTCCTCACGCACGAGCAGGAGGCGCGACGGGCGGGAGAGCCCGGGGCCGTCACGGCCGGGCCGTCGCTGCCCCGCCCCTCGGCCCGGGCCATGCTGTCCGCCCGGGCGGCGCCGACTCTCCCACCGGCTCCGGCGGCTTCGTCGGGCCCGGCCGCTTCCTCGGGCCCGTCGGCCCCGGCGGTCTCGCCGCCGCCGTCGGACCGGGCCGCTTCCTCGGGCCCTCCGGCCCGGGCGACGTCATCGGCCCGGGCGGTCTCTTCGGAGCGGGCGGCTTCGCCGGTCCCGTCGCCCCGGGCGGCCTCGTCGGCCTCGCCGGCCCTGGCGGCTCCCTCCGCGGCCGGTGAGCCCTCGCGGGCGGGCAGCAGGGCCGGGGAGGGCCGGGCGCGTCCGGGACGCCTCGAGGACGCGGGGGAGAAGCCGGGCCTCGCCGACGCCACGCCCCTTCCCGAGGCGCCCCTGGACCTCGCCCCGCCGCCGTCGGCCCCGGCGGAGCAGCCGGTACGGCAGGCCGCGACCGCCGAACGCCCCGCCGGCCCGGTCCTGCGCATCCTGCCCCTGGGCAGCGGGCTGGTGCTGATCGGCCTGGGCCTGGCCCTGGCGTTCGTGGCACTGCGGCTGCGGCGGGTGTAGGGACGAGCCCGCCCGAGCCGGGGCCGCCGCTCCGCCTCGCCGCGCCGCCGGGCCGGGCCCGGATCGATCCGGGTCCGGCCCGGCGGTGCGAACGTCAGGCCTCCTGGGGGCCGGTGACCAGCAGGACCTTGCCGATGTGGCCGCTCTCCTCCACGACCCGGTGCGCGGCGGCGGCCTCCCGCATCGGGAGTTCGCGGTCGACGACCGGGCGCAGGTGGCCGCCGGCGAACAGGGGCCAGACGTGTTCGCGTACGGCCGCGACGATGGCCGCCTTCTCCTCCAGGGGCCGGGCCCGCAGGGACGTCGCGCTGATGGCGGCGCGCTTGGCCAGCAGGGCGCCGATGTTGAGCTCGCCCTTCACACCGCCCTGCATGCCGATGATCGCGAGCCGGCCGTTGACGGCGAGGGCCCTGACGTTGCGCTCCAGGTACTTGGCGCCCATGTTGTCGAGGATGACGTCGGCACCGGCACCGTCCGTCGCCTTCCTGACCTCCTCGACGAAGTCCTGCTCGCGGTAGTTGACCAGGATGTCGGCACCCAGCTCGGCGCACCGCCGGAGCTTCTTCTCCGTACCGGCCGTCACGGCCACCCGCGCACCGACGGCCTTGGCCAGCTGGATGGCCATCGTGCCGATGCCGCTGGAGCCGCCGTGCACGAGGAGCGTCTCACCGGGGCGCAGGTGGGCGACCATGAAGACGTTGGACCAGACGGTGCAGGCCACCTCGGGCAGTGCCGCGGCCTGCGTCAGACCGACCCCCTCGGGGACGGGCAGCAGCTGCCCGGCCGGCACGGTCACCTTCTCGGCGTAACCGCCGCCGGAGAGCAGCGCGCACACCTCGTCGCCCACGTTCCAGCCGGAGACGCCGGTGCCGATCGCGGCGATCCGCCCGGAGCACTCCAGGCCGGGGTAGGGGGACGCGCCGGGCGGCGGTTCGTAGAAGCCCTGCCGTTGCAGGATGTCGGCCCGGTTGACGGCACCGGCCGCCACCTCGACCAGGACCTCGCCCTCGCCGGGTACGGGGTCCGGGACCTCGTCCCAGACCAGCGCCTCGGGCCCACCAGGTTCGGGAATCGTGATCGCATGCATGCAAAGGACCGTACCCGCCGGTCCCGTGACCGAGTCGGCTCCGTCCCCACGTCCCGCGCTCCTCCGCCCTGGGACCGGTCCCGCCGAAAACCCGTGTGCGCCACCGATGAGTTTGCGCGACCGTGAAGGTCTCCCCATGCGTAGCCCAAGCACGCGGAAGGACCCGAAGCATGAGCACGCAGACGTCCGGCCTGGCGATCGAGACCGCGGGCCTGGTGAAGACGTTCGGCGAGACGAGGGCCGTCGACGGAGTCGACCTGTCCGTGCCCGCGGGCACGGTTTACGGCGTCCTCGGCCCGAACGGCGCCGGCAAGACCACCACCGTGAAGATGCTCGCCACACTCCTGCGGCCGGACGGCGGCGAAGCCCATGTCTTCGGCCACGACATCGTCCGCGAGGCGGACGAGGTGCGCGGCCGGGTGAGCCTCACCGGCCAGTACGCGTCGGTGGACGAGGACCTCACCGGCACCGAGAACCTGGTCCTGCTTGGCCGGCTGCTCGGCCACCACAAGAAGGCCGCCCGCACCCGCGCCGCCCAGCTCCTGGAGGCCTTCGGACTCACTGAGGCCGCCTCGAAGCAGGTCAAGCACTACTCGGGCGGCATGCGGCGCCGTATCGACATCGCCGCGTCCATCCTCAACACCCCGGACCTGCTGTTCCTGGACGAGCCCACGACCGGCCTGGACCCGCGCAGCCGCAACCAGGTCTGGGACATCGTGCGGGCCGTCGTCGCCCAGGGCACCACCGTGCTGCTGACCACGCAGTACCTGGACGAGGCCGACCAGCTGGCGTCCCGGATCGCCGTCATCGACCGCGGCAAGGTGATCGCCGAGGGCACCAAGGGCGAGCTGAAGTCGTCCGTCGGCGCCGGATCCGTCCATCTGCGCCTGCGCGATCCCGAGCAGCGCGACCTCGCGGCCGAGCTGCTGCACCGCGCCCTCGGCGCGCGGGTGCAACCGGAGCCCGACCCGGTGGCCCTCACCGCCCGCCTCGGTACGGCGGCGAGCGACGACTCCGCCGCCGAGCAGGCCGCCCGCGCCCTGAACGAGCTGGCCCGCGCCGGGATCACCGTCGACAACTTCTCCCTGGGCCAGCCCAGCCTGGACGAGGTGTTCCTCGCCCTCACCGGCCACGACACGCACGACTCCGCCGAGCACTCCGACGACCCGAAGGACGAGGTGGCGGCATGAGCACCGCGACGCCCACCGAGAGCAAGGACCTCGCCCCGGTCAGCGCCGAGTCCCTCGCCGCGCTGCTCGTCTCGAAGGAGCGTCCGCCGCGGCCGAGCGCCTGGTCGGCGTCGATGACCTTCGGCTGGCGGGCGATCCTCAAGATCAAGCACGTGCCGGAGCAGCTCTTCGACGTCACGGCGTTCCCGATCATGATGGTGCTGATGTACACGTACCTGTTCGGCGGGGCGCTGGCCGGCTCGCCGAAGGAGTACATCCAGTTCCTGCTGCCGGGCATCCTCGTCATGTCGGTCGTGATGATCACGATGTACACGGGTGTCTCCGTGAACACCGACATCGAGAAGGGCGTGTTCGACCGGTTCCGCAGCCTGCCGATCTGGCGGCCCTCGACGATGGTCGGCTATCTGCTCGGTGACGCCCTGCGGTACACGATCGCGTCGGTCGTGATGCTCACCGTCGGCATCGTCCTGGGCTACCGGCCGGACGGCGGGGTCGCCGGTGTGCTCGCCGGGATCGCCCTGCTGGTGGCCTTCTCGTTCGCCTTCTCTTGGATCTGGACGATGTTCGGGCTGATGCTGCGCACCGAGAAGTCGGTGATGGGCGTCAGCATGATGGTGATCTTCCCGCTCACGTTCCTGTCCAACGTGTTCGTGGACCCGAAGACCATGCCGGGCTGGCTCCAGGCGTTCGTGAACAACAGCCCCATCACGCATCTGGCCTCGGCGGTGCGCGGGCTGATGGGCGGCGACTGGCCGGCCGACGAGGTCGCCTGGTCGCTGGGCTGGGCGGCGCTGTTCGTGCTGGTCTTCGGGCCGGTCACGATGCGGCTGTACAACCGGAAGTAGCCCACGCCGCCCGGACCACGGCTCTCGGGCCCACGGCTCCCGGGCCCACGGCTCCCGGCCCCACGGCTCCCGGGCCCACGGCTCCCGGCCCCACGTCTCTCGGGCTCAGGCTCCCGGGCCCGCGGCCGGCCGTCGCGCGCCTCAGGGGCGCGGGGCGGCCGGCCGTTCGCTCGGTTCGTCAGGTGTTGCGGGGCATCGGGGGCATCGGGCGGATGTCCGGGGCCACCTGGGTGGCGGGAGTCTTGCGGACGATCGTGATGAGCCGGTCGGTCAACTCCAGCCGCCCGACGGACGGATCGTCGTACCCGAGCACCCGGTGACCGCGTATGACGCTCACCACCAGGTCGGCGATCTCCCGCGGAGTCTTGCCCACCTCGGCCTTGACGACCGGCCGTTCGACGATGTCGAGGCCGCTGCCCTGCTGGATGAGGTCCTCCATCACCATGCCGGCCGACGGGCTGAGCACGGACAGGCCGAGCAGCCGGCCGGCGGCACTGGCGCTGGTGACCACCGCGTCGGCGCCCGACTGCTTGAGCAGCGGTGCGTTCTCCTCTTCCCGGACCGTGGCCACGATCTTCGCCCCGCGGTTGAGCTGGCGGGCCGTCAGCGCCACCAGGACCGCGGTGTCGTCGCGCTGGGTCGCGATGATGATCTGACGCGCCCGGTGCACCTCGGCCTGCTTCAGCACCTCGCTGCGGGTCGCGTCCCCGACGATTCCGGCGTAGCCCTCGGCGGTCGCGGCGTCGATGACCTTTGAGCTGGGGTCGACCACGACGACCTGCTCCTTCCTCAGACCCGTCGCGCAGACGGTCCGGATCGCCGACCTGCCCTTCGTGCCGAACCCGATGACGACGGTGTGATCGCGCAACGTGGACCTCCAGCGGGTCAGTCGCCACTCCTCCCGAGTGCGTTCGGTGAGGGCTTCGAGCGTGGTGCCGACCAGGATGATCAGGAACAGCACGCGCAGGGGCGTGACGACGAGAATGTTCGTGAGCCGGGCGCTGTCGCTGGCCGGGGTGATGTCACCGTAGCCGGTGGTGGAGAGCGTGACGGTCGCGTAGTAGAACGCGTCGAGGAGGCTGAGGCCACCGCCCGCGTTGTCGTTGTATCCGGCGCGGTCGGCATAGACGATCACCGCGGTCACGACGAGGACCAGCAGTGCCATGGACAGCCGCTTGACGACCTGGCGGATCGGGTGCTCCACCACTTTCCTCGGGAGTTTCACCCGGTAGGTCACCAGATGCTCGTCGGCCTGGCGGGCGATCGCGTCCTGGCCCGGAAGTTTCACGTGAAACACACCCCGACTCCTCCGGACGCCCAGGGCAGGTCGAGCAGTTCCGCCTCCTGACCCGGGCGGGCGCCGCCCGGGTGTACGACGGCCAGCGCGTCGGCCGCCGCGATGCCGCGGAGCATGGCGGGGCCGTTGTAGTGCAGCGGCACGGCCTCGTCGCCGCGCAGGACGACGGGGACGAGCCGGGTGTCGTGGGGGTGCCCGTGCACCGCGTCCCGCAGGGGCAGGGTGTACGGCTCCGGGGCCGGGCGGGCCGCGAGGATCCGCAGCAGCGGCTCGGCGAGCGTCAGCAGGCCGGAGACGGCGGCGAGCGGGTTGCCGGGCAGGCCCACGAGGTGCTGGGTCTCCCTGATGCGGGCCAGCAGCATCGGGTGGCCCGGGCGGACCTTGACGCCGTCGACGAGAAGTTCGGCGCCGATCCGGCTCAGGGTGGGGTGGACGTGGTCGAGGGGGCCCGCCGCGGTGCCGCCGGTGGTGAGGATGACGTCGGCGTCGGAGGCGCCGAGGGCCCGGTGCAGGGCGTCGGCGTCGTCGCGGATGCGCCGGACGGCGATGACCTCGGCGCCGAGCGCCCGCAGCCAGGGCGGCAGCATCGGGCCGAGCGCGTCCCGGATCAGCCCGTCGTGCGGCAGGCCCTGGGTGAGCAACTCGTCGCCCAGCACGAGGACTTCGACGCGAGCCCGGGGGACGGCGGTGACGGTGTCGTATCCGGCCGCCGCGGCCAGCCCGAGGACGGCCGGGGTGACGAGCGTGCCGGCGGCGAGGAGCTGGTCGCCGGTGCGGCACTCCTGGCCGCGCGGGCGGATGTCCTGGCCGGGGATGACGTCCTTGGTCGCGTGGAGGCGGCCCTTGTCGTCGGTGCGGCCGTGCTCGCTGCGAAGGACGGCGGTGGCGTCCGGGGGAATGCGGGCGCCGGTGGCGATCCGGACGGCCTCGCCGTCGGTCAGGGCCGGCGGCGCGGCGTGCCCGGCGAGCACGCCCTCGTCCCGCACGTGCCAGGGGGCGGGGCCGCAGACCGCCCAGCCGTCCATCGCGGAGGTGTCGAAGGAGGGCAGGTCGGTGAGCGCGTCGAGCGGGGCGGCCAGGGTCAGGCCCAGGGCGGTGTCGAGGGGCGCGGAGACGGGGGCACGGCGGGCGGCCCGGGCGGCGTCGCGGCCGGCGCGTTCGGCGAGGGCGCGTGCCTCGGGCCAGGGGGTGGCGCGGTGGTGGGGGTCTGGCCGGGCGGAGGAGCCGGGCCCGTGGGGGGCGGGAGCACCGTCCGTGCCGCCGCGGGCCGCG
Organism: Streptomyces sp. NPDC043685; assembly: GCF_056436585.1. NCBI lineage: Bacteria > Bacillati > Actinomycetota > Actinomycetes > Kitasatosporales > Streptomycetaceae > Streptomyces > Streptomyces sp. NPDC043685. The sequence continues at coordinate 418,138 of NZ_JBWKCH010000004.1, forward strand.
GGGTCGGGCAGGTGGTTGCCGTTGCTGTTCTTCACGAGGGCGAGCACCTCCTCGATGTCGAGGTCCTCGGCGTCCTCTCCGGCACGGGCGCCGTGCGGGGTCATCCGGCGTCCGGTCGGGTGTCGGGCGTGGCGTCGGGGGCCACGTCGCCCTGGGAGGCCTGCGGGGCGCTGCCGGACGGCTGGGCCTCGGAGGTGGTCTCCTCCTCCCAGCGCACGGCGAGGGCCGCGGCCTTGCGGGCGGCTTCGGCGACCGCCTCGGGGCCACCACCCGCCCGCGCGGCCGCGTAGCCGACGAGGAAGGTGGTCAGCGGGGCCGCGGGCCGGGCCACTCCGTGGGCGGCGTCGCGGGCGAGGTCGAGCAGGCCGCGGGTGTCGACATCGAGGTCGATGCCCAGTTCGTCCTTGACGGCGGAAATCCATTCATCCAACACGTGCCCATGCTCCCTGATACGTGCCCTGGCGGTGGCGATGTCGTCCCAGGTGTCGCAGTCGAAGGACGCGACGGGGTCGAAGACGCGGGTGAGGTTCAGCTCGGCGGTCAGACGCCGCAGGGGGAGACCGGCGAGGGCGCCGTGCCGGCCGGCGAGGCGCCCGAGCTCCTCGCGCAGGCGCGGCGCCCGGTAGGCGGCCACGAGCGGCTGGTCGCGGCCGCCGGAATCGGTCAGCAGCGCGCCGTCGCAGCCGCTCGCCCGCAGCGCGTCCAGCAGACGGCCGACGGTCCGCCGGCGGAGGAACGGCAGGTCGGCGGAGAGCACCACGACGTGCTCGGCCGTGGTGTGGCGCAGTCCGGCGTCCAGCGCGGCGAGCGGTCCGCCCCCGGGCGGGTCCTCCCGGGCCCAGGTCACGGGCCGTGCGGTCGGCCGTGGCGCGGCGACGACGACGGCGGTCCGGGCACCGCCGCACGCGGCGAGCACCCGGTCGAGCAGGGCCCTTCCGCCCACGCGCACACCGGGTTTGTCGGTGCCGCCCAGGCGCCGGGCGGCACCGCCGGCGAGCACGACGGCGTCGTACCCGGCGGAGTCCGCCCCTGGGGCGGGGCCGGTGCCGGCGCCGGGTTCACCGGGGGGCTCGTAGGCGGTCACCCCCCGAGTATGCGTGCCCCCGCGATCACAGGGAACGCGGGGGAAACCGCCACGATCACGGGTCCCGCCCGGCGAGCCGGACAGGAATCAGGGCGTCCGCACGGCGGTGGACCGAAGCCCGGCGGCCGGACGGGATCAGAGCGTCCGCAGCAGCACCGCCGGCTGTTCCACGCAGTCCGCCACGTAGCGCAGGAACCCGCCCGCCACACCGCCGTCGCACACCCGGTGGTCGAAGGTGAGGGACAGCTGGACGACCTGCCGCACCGCCAACTCGCCCTCGTGCACCCACGGCTTGGGGACGATGCGGCCGACGCCGAGCATGGCGGCCTCGGGGTGGTTGATGATCGGGGTGGAGCCGTCGACACCGAAGACGCCGTAGTTGTTCAACGTGAAGGTGCCGCCGGTGAGTTCGCCGGGGGTGAGGGTGCCCGTCCGGCCCGCCTCGGTCAGCCGGGCGAACTCCGCGGTCAGCGCCTCGGCGTCCCGCGCGTGCGCGTCCCGGACGACCGGGACGACGAGGCCCCTCTCGGTCTGCGCCGCGAAGCCCAGGTGCACGTGGTCGAACCGGACGATCTCCCTGGCCTGCGCGTCCACCGTGGAGTTGAGCTCGGGGAAGCGGGCGAGGGCGGCCGTGCAGATCCGGGCGAGCAGGGCCAGGAGGGAGATCTTCGGTCCGCCGGCCGCGTTCATGGCCGTGCGCGCCCGCATGAGCTCCGTGGCGTCGGCGTCCACCCAGCAGGTGGCGTCCGGGATCTCGCGACGGCTGCGCGCCAGCTTGTCGGCGACGGCGCCCCGGATGCCCTTGAGCGGGGTGCGGGTCTCGCCCGCGGCCACCGCGGAGGAGGTCACCGACGGCGGGGGCGCGGAGGGCTGCGGCTCCGCCGGGGGCGTCACGGTCAGGCCCGGCCCGGTGGCCCGCAGGGCGTACTCCACGTCCGCCCGCAGGATCAGCCCGTCCGGGCCGGACCCGGTCAGTTCGCGCAGGTCCAGGCCGTTCTGCCGCGCCAGCCGGCGCACCAGGGGCGAGATCACGGGGACGGGGCCGTCCTCCGTGGCGAGGCCGCCGCCCCGTCCGCCGGCCGTCGTGGCATGACCACCGGCCGCCCGGTCCCCCGTCGGCACCGGGCCCGCGGCTCGCGCGTCCCCCGCCCGGGCGGGGGACGCGGTGTGCGGGTTCACCTCGGTCGCAGCGCCTGCGGCCCGTCCGCCGACCGCCCCGGCGGCACCGGTCCGCCCGTTCACCGCACCGGCGGCACCGGTCTGTCCGGCGCTCGCGGACGTGCCGGGCACGAGCGGGTCCCGGCGGACCCGGCGGCGCCGCGCGGGTGCCTCGGAGGTGCCGTAGCCCACCAGCACGTTGCCCGAGCCCTCGGGACCGGTCCCCTCGGCGCCGGTGCCCCCGGCGCCGGAGGCGGGCCGCTCCCCCACGGCCACCGTGATCAGCGGTGCGCCGACGGGCAGTTCCGTGCCCTCCTCGCCGAAGCGGGCCGTGACCACACCGCCGTAGGGGCAGGGCACCTCGACCATCGCCTTGGCCGTCTCGACCTCGACGACCGGCTGGTCGATGGCGACCACGTCACCGACCTCGACCAGCCAGCGCACGATCTCCGCCTCGGTGAGCCCCTCACCGAGGTCGGGCAGCTTGAACTCCAGCACCTGTGCCATCAGCTCTCGGCCTCCCACTGAAGACGCCCCACGGCGTCCAGGATCCGGTCCACACCGGGCAGGTGGTGGCGCTCCAGCATCGGCGGCGGGTACGGCACGTCGAACCCGGCCACACGCAGCACAGGCGCCTCCAGGTGGTGGAAGCAGCGCTCGGTGACCCGGGAGGCGATCTCCCCGCCCGGGCCGCCGTAGGAGCTCGACTCGTGGACGACGACCGCGCGTCCCGTCCGCCGCACCGAGGCGCACACCGTCTCGTCGTCGAACGGCACCAGGGAGCGCAGATCGACGACCTCGAGGTCCCAGCCCTCGGCCCGGGCCGCCTCGGCGGCCTCCATGCAGACGGGCACGGACGGCCCGTAGGTGATGAGCGTGGCGCTGCGGCCGGGGCGCCGCACCACCGCGCGCCCGATGGGCTCGACGGGCGCCGGCTCCTCGGGGTTCCAGGAGTCCTTCGACCAGTACAGCCGCTTCGGCTCCAGGAAGACGACCGGGTCGTCGGAGGCGATGGACGCGCGCAGCAGCCCGTAGGCGTCGGCGACGGTGGCGGGGGTGACGACATGGAGCCCCGGGGTCGCCGTGTAGTACGCCTCGGAGGAGTCGCTGTGGTGCTCGACGCCGCCGATGCCGCCGCCGTAGGGGACGCGGATAGTGATCGGCAGGGGCATCGCGCCGCGGGTGCGGTTGCGCATCTTCGCCACGTGCGAGACGAGCTGCTCGAAGGCCGGGTAGGCGAACGCGTCGAACTGCATCTCCACCACCGGCCTCAGGCCGTACATGGCCATGCCGACGGCGGTGCCGAGGATGCCGGCCTCGGCGAGGGGGGTGTCGGTGCAGCGGTCCTCGCCGAACTCCTTGGCGAGTCCGTCGGTGACGCGGAAGACACCGCCGAGGGTGCCGACGTCCTCGCCCATGACGTGCACGGCGGGGTCGGCGGCCATGGCGTCGCGCAGCGCGCGCGTGAGGGCCTGCGCCATGGTGGCCGGCTTGACGGCGACGGTGGTCATCGGTGCGTGTCCTCCTCCGGCTCGGCCTCGGCCTCCAGCTCGGCCCGCAGCTGGTCCCGCTGCTCCAGCAACTGGGGCGTGGGCTCGGCGTAGACGTGGCCGAACAGGTCCATGGGGTCGAGGACCGGGTCCTGGTTCATCTGCTCGCGCAGGGCGGCGGCCATGGTCTCGGCGTCCTGGCGGGCGGCCTCGATGCCGGCCTCGTCGAGCAGGCCGCGCTCGGTCAGCTCGCGCTCCAGCAGCCGGATCGGGTCGTGCTCGCGCCAGGTCTCGACCTCGGCGTCGCCGCGGTAGCGGGTGGCGTCGTCGGCGTTGGTGTGGGCGTCGACGCGGTAGGTGATCGCCTCGACGAGCGTGGGGCCGCCGCCCGCGCGGGCGCGGCGCACGGCGTCGGAGAGCACCTCGTGCACGGCGGCGGCGTCGTTGCCGTCGACCAGGCGGCCGGGCATGCCGTAGCCGACGGCCTTGTGGGCCAGCGACGGGGCCGCGGTCTGCTTGGCGAGCGGGACGGAGATCGCGAAGCCGTTGTTCTGCACGAAGAAGACGACCGGGGCCTGCCAGACGGCGGCGAAGTTCAGCGCCTCGTGGAAGTCGCCCTCGCTGGTGCCGCCGTCACCGACCATGGCCAGCGCGACCACGTCGTCGCCCTTGAGGCGGGCGGCGTGCGCGAGGCCGACGGCGTGCGGCAACTGGGTGGCGAGCGGGGTGCACAGGGGGGCGACCCGCTGTTCTCGGGGGTCGTAGCCGGTGTGCCAGTCGCCGCGCAGGAGAGTGAGCGCCTGGACCGGGTCCACCCCGCGGGCGACCACGGCGAGGGTGTCGCGGTAGCTGGGGAAGAGCCAGTCCTGTTCCTTCAGCACGAGCGCGGCGGCGACCTCGCAGGCCTCCTGACCGGTGGTGGAGGGGTAGACCGCGAGACGGCCCTGCTTGGTGAGGGCGGTGGCCTGCGCGTTGTAGCGGCGGCCCTTCACCAGCTGGGCGTACAGCGTCCGCAGCAGCTCGGGATCGGCCTCGGCGGCCGCCTCGGTGCCGAGGACGCGGTACGGCTCCGCGTCGGGCAGCAGCGGCGCGGGATCCGTGCGCGGCTGCCAGGCGGGCGGCGGGGTCGGCCGGTAAGCGCCCCGCTGCTCCATGACCGTCATGACGGCACCTCCTCGTGGGAGCGGCATGTCAGGCGCGTCGGCTGTGACCCGCCTCACCTACCGATTGTTCGGTCGCCGGCACAATTTGGCTATGGGTGGCCCCAGGCTGTGGACAAACGGTTCTCCACAACCTGAGATGGACGCAGTACGTCCATGGCGGAAAGGCGGGGGCGGGTGGCATCTGAACAAATGGCCGACGGACAGGACGACAGCGGCGTGCTGCCGCCGGCGCGGCCCCTGGACGCCATCGATCAGGACATCCTGCGCATGCTCCAGGCGGACGGCCGCTCCTCGATACGGTCCGTCGCCGATCGGGTCCACGTCTCGCGCGCCAACGCCTACGCCCGCATCAACCGCCTCGTCGAGGACGGTGTCATCCGCGGCTTCGGCGCCCGCGTCAACCACGAGCGGGCGGGCCAGGGCACGTCCGCGTACATCACGCTGAAGATCGTCCAGAACTCCTGGCGCACCGTGCGCGAGGAGCTCAGACAGCTGCCCGGCGCCTCCCACATCGCCCTGGTGGGCGGGGACTTCGACGTGCTGCTGCTGGTCCACGTGTCCGACAACCGGGCGCTGCGCGAACTGGTGCTGACCCGGCTCCAGGCGATTCCGCAGGTGCTCAGCAGCCGCACGCTGCTGGTGTTCGAGGAGGAGGACCTGGAACCCCAGGGGTGAGGGCAGGAACGCGCCCGTCAGCTCGCGGCCACCGCGGCGCCGAGCAGCACCGCGAACGTCACCGGGAGCAGCGCGCATCCGAGCCCGGTGCCGGCCGCCGCGAGCCGCAGTCCGCGCAGGGACCGGCGGTGCGGCAGCACCCAGGCGAGCGCGAGCAGGCCGGCCGCCCAGAACAGCACGCCCGAGAAGGCGCCGGGGCCGTCCTGGGCGGCGAACCAGCGGTACTCCAGCACGAGGAGCGGCAGGCCGGGCAGGGTGGCCACGAGCGGGGCGCGCCACCAGGTCGGGTGGGCGGCGCGGGGAGGCGGCGTGTCATGTCCGGGCATGCGCCCCACCCCATCACCGCGGGGTGTCCGGGACATCGTCCCGCGTACTCATCCGCCCCCCGCACGGCTACTCACCGCCAGGGGGCCGGGGTCAGGCGGCTCTGCGCAGGCCCGCGAAGGCCAGCTGCACCACCGCGTCGGCCACCTCGCGCTCGCTCATGCCGCGGCCGTCCGGCCGGTACCACTCGACGATCGAGTTGATCATGCCGAAGACCAGCCGGGTCACCAGCCGGACCTCTATGTCCCCGCGTACGTCCCCCTCCGCCGCGGCCGCCTTGAGCAGGTCGGACACCCGGTGGTCGAAGTCGCGGCGCCGCTCCAGAGCCCACCGCTCGGTGTCGGTGTTGCCCCGCACCCGCAGCAGGAGGGTCACGTACGGCAGTTCGGTGATGAGCACCTCGACCATGCGCCGGACGACGTGCTCCAGGCGGTCGGCGGCGCGCCCCACGCGCGCGTGCTCCTCGTCGAGGATGCCGAAGAGACCGTCCAGGGCCCTGCTCACGGCCCGGCGCAGCAGCTCCTCCTTGCCGGCGACATGGTGGTAGATCGACGACTTGGAGATGCCGGCCGCCTTGGAGAGGTGCTCCATGGAGGTGCCGTCGTAGCCGCGCTCGATGAACACCTGGACGGCGACGGACAGCAGTGTGTCCGGGGTGTAGGTGTCGCGTTTGGCGGTGGTCATGAGGCGGTGCCCTCCCGCGGGTCGAAGGCGTGGGCGTGGCGGTACAGCGCCAGGGACGGCGCGTAGCGCCCCGAGGGGTCGCAGCGGTGGAGGTCGTCCAGGAGCGCGTAGGCCCAGGAGCGGCCCAGCCGGCGGCTCCACTCGAAGGGGCCCAGGGGGTAGTTGACGCCCAGGCGCATCGCGGTGTCGATGTCCTCCTCGGTGGCCACGCCCTTGGCGACCGCGTCGTGTGCCAGGTCGATGATCCGCGCGACCGTGCGGGCGATGATCATGCCGGGCACGTCGCCGATGAAGCTGACCTTCTTGCCCAGTGCCTGGAAGAGACCGGTGGCCTCGGCGAGGGTCTGTGCGGCGGTGTCCTGGGAGGCGGACAGGGCGATCCGGGTCGCCTTGCGGTAGTCCAGGGCCAGGTCGAAGTAGACGACGTCCCGGTACTCCACGGAGGTCTGCCCGTCGGCCAGGACGAGCCGCCCGCCGCCCGGGAGCAGCAGACAGGCCCCCTGGTCCTCGTCGTCGTCCTCGTCGCGGACCGGGATGCCCGCCTCGCGGATCAGGGCGAGCAGCTCGGCGGCCGGGCCCAGGTCACCGGCGACGACGTACGCGGGCGGCTGCCGCCGCTCGGCGGTGTCCGGTTCGGGGCGCTCGGCGCCGTCCCGGTGGTCGTACCAGCCCTGGCCGGTCTTGCGGCCCAGCCGGCCGGACTCGACCAGGCGCCGCTGGGCCAGGGACGGTGTGAAGCGCACGTCCTGGAAGAAGGCCTGCCAGACCGAGTGCGTGACGGACTCGTTGACGTCCTGGCCGATCAGGTCGGTCAGCTCGAACGCGCCCATCCTGAAGCCGCCCGACTCGCGCAGCACGGCGTCGATGGTGGCCGGGTCGGCGCCCTGCGCCTCGTACACCGCGAAGGCCTCGGCGTAGAAGGGCCGGGCGATGCGGTTGACGATGAAGCCCGGGGTGTCCGCGCAGGCGACCGGCGTCTTGCCCCAGGCGCGGGCGGTCTCGTACGCGCGCGTGGCGTGGGTGACGTCGGTGGCGAAGCCGGAGACCACCTCGACCAGCGGCAGCAGCGGCGCGGGGTTGAAGAAGTGCAGGCCGACGAACCGGCCGGGGACGCGCAGGGCGCCGCCGATGGCCGTGACGGACAGCGACGAGGTGTTGGTGGCGAGCAGGCAGTCGTCGGCGACGATGCCCTCCAGCTCGCGGAACAGCTCCTGCTTGACGTCCAGCCGCTCCAGGACCGCCTCGACGACCAGGGCGCAGTCGGCGAGCTCGGCGAGGTCCTCGGCGGGCAGCAGCCGGGCCCGGGCGGCGTCCCGATCGGCGCCGGTGAGCCGCTCCTTCTCCACGAGCCGGTCCAGACGGGCACCGATCGCGTCGGCCGCCTTCCGGGCCCGCCCGGGGACGGTGTCGTACAGCCGTACGGGATGGCCCGCGACCAGCGCGACCTGGGCGATTCCCTGGCCCATCGTGCCGGTGCCGACGACGGCCACCGGGCTGCTGAGGTCGAGTGCTGTCATGTGCGCGATCCTCCCGCACGGGGTTTTCCACAGATGCGGCGGACCCCCTTGAACCGACCGATCGTTCGGTTACTCTAGCTCTGTCCGAGTGTTCCTGCCCAGGTTTCTGCCCAGGTCATGAACTCGACGAGGAGTTCTTGAGACGAGGAGTTGGTCACCCATGACCGCCGCACTCTCGGCGCACGAGCTGATCGCCCGGCACCGGTCCACCCTCGACCAGGCGCTGGAAGCGATCCGCACGCGCGCCTACTGGTCCCCGCACCCCGAGCACCCCAAGGCCTACGGGGAGAACGGCAGCCTGGACGCGGCGGCGGGCAAGGCCGCCTTCGACGCCCTGCTCGGCTCCCGCCTCGACCTCGGCCAGCCGGGGACGGACGACTGGGTGGGCGGTGAGACGTCCCCGTACGGCGTCGACCTGGGCGTGACGTACCCGCACGCGGACCTCGACGTGCTGCTGCCCGCCATGAAGGCCGGGCAGCGGGCCTGGCGCGACGCGGGCGCCGAGCAGCGCGCGGTGGTCTGCCTGGAGATCCTCAAGCGCATCAGCGACCGGACGCACGAGTTCGCCCACGCGGTCATGCACACCTCCGGCCAGGCCTTCATGATGGCGTTCCAGGCGGGCGGGCCGCACGCCCAGGACCGCGGCCTGGAAGCGGTGGCATACGCGTACGTGGAGCAGACGCGCACCCCCGACCACGCCGAGTGGACCAAGCCGCAGGGCAAGCGCGACCCGCTGGCCATGACCAAGCAGTTCACGCCCGTCCCGCGCGGCATCGGCCTGGTGATCGGCTGCAACACCTTCCCGACGTGGAACGGCTACCCGGGCCTGTTCGCCTCCCTCGCCACCGGCAACGCGGTCCTGGTCAAGCCGCACCCGCGCGCGGTGCTGCCGCTCGCGCTCACCGTCCAGGTCGCCCGCGAGGTGCTCGCCGAGGCCGGTTTCGACCCGAACCTGGTGGCGCTGGCCGCCGAGCGCCCCGGCGAGGGCATCGCCAAGACCCTCGCCCTGCGCCCCGAGATCCGCATCATCGACTACACGGGCTCGACCGAGTTCGGCGACTGGCTGGAGGCCAACGCCCGCCAGGCGCAGGTCTACACGGAGAAGGCCGGCGTCAACACGGTCGTCGTGCACTCCACGTCCGACTACAAGGGCATGCTCTCCAACCTGGCGTTCTCGCTGTCCCTGTACAGCGGCCAGATGTGCACCACCCCGCAGAACCTGCTGGTCCCCCGCGAGGGCATCGCCACCGACCAGGGCCCCAAGTCCTACGACGAGGTGGTCGCCGACCTCGCCCGGTCGGTCGACGGGCTCCTCGGCGACGACGCCCGGGCCAACGCCCTGCTCGGCGCGATCGTCAACCCGGACGTGAAGTCCCGCCTGGAGTCCGCTGCGGGCCTCGGTGAAGTGGCCCTGGCCTCCCGGGAGATCACCAACCCGGACTTCCCGGGGGCGGTCGTCCGCACCCCGGTGATCGTCAAGCTGGACGGGGCCAAGCCGGACGACGAGGCCGCGTACATGAGCGAGTGCTTCGGGCCGGTGTCCTTCGCCGTCGCCGTCGACTCGGCGCCGGACGCGGTGGAGTTGCTGCGGCGCACCGTGCGGGACAAGGGCGCGATGACCGTCGGGGCCTACACCACGGACCCGGAGGTCGAGCAGGCCGTGCGGGAGGTCTGCCTGGAGGAGGCGGCGCAGCTGTCGCTGAACCTCACGGGCGGGGTGTACGTGAACCAGACGGCCGCGTTCTCCGACTTCCACGGCTCGGGCGGCAACCCGGCCGCGAGTGCGGCGCTGTGCGACGGGGCGTTCGTGGCCAACCGGTTCCGGGTGGTCGAGGTGCGGCGGGACGCCTAGCAGCTCGGGGGTTCACGTCATCGCGCGAGTGCCGGCCGTGTGGGGTTGCTCGCGCGGTTCCCCGCGCCCCTACCGTGGCGCCCCGCAACTCCAGTGGTACAGGGTCATCGCCACGCTCGTCGCCAGGTTGTAGCTGCTGACCTGGGGGCGCATCGGGAGGGACAGCAAGTGGTCGGCCCGCGCGCGTAGTTCCGTGGACAGGCCCGTACGTTCGGAGCCGAACGCGAGGACGGCGTCGTCCGGGAGCTCGACGCCCCGGAGGTCGTCGCCCTCCGGGTCCAGGGCGAACAGCGGGCCGGGCGGCAGCTCGTCGGGGGTCAGCCGCTCCACCGCCGTCGCGAAGTGCAGTCCCGCCCCGCCGCGCACGACCGTCGGGTGCCACGGGTCGACCGTCCCGGTCGTGACCACCCCGGTCGCCCCGAACCCGGCGGCCAGGCGGATCACCGCGCCCGCGTTGCCGAGGTTGCGCGGGTTGTCGAGGACCACGACCGGCGCCGTGCGGGGCAGGCGCGCCAGCCGTTCGAGGCTGGAGGCCCGCGACGGCCGCACGGCCAGGGCGGCCAGGGCGGTGGGGTGCGGGCGCGGCACGACAGACGCGTACGTCTCGTGCGGCACCTCCGCCAGCAGCGCGGCCAGCGCGTCCCGTACGTCCGGGGCCAGCTCGTCGGCGAGCGCGAGGGCGGCGGCCCGGTCCGCCGTGACCGCCACCGGCACCTCAGCGCCGAAACGCAGCGCGTGCTTGAGGGCGTGGAAGCCGTCGAGCAGGACGGTGTCGCCGGCATGCCGGTGCCAGACGGTCAGAGGGTCGGTCATGCCCCGAAGCCTACGTGCGCCGTCCCGGGGCTCTCGGCCGTGCGCTGCGGGGGAACCGGCGTACGCCCGCCTCGGCGCGGCAGCCGGTCCCACAGCCGCGCCGCCCTTCCGCCCAGGCGGCGCAGGAAGCCGGTCGGCAGGAACACCGCGTCCGCCGCGATCATCGCCAGCGAGAAGAACGGCAGCCCGAGGACCACGGCGATCACGGCGTGCTCGGTCATCATGACCGCCAGCAGGACGTTCTTCACCCGCCGGTTGAACAGGGTGAACGGGAAGGCGACCTGGACCAGGACCGTCCCGTAGGTCACCAGCATCACCAGGGTGCCGCTGACCGTCAGCAGGTCGGCCAGGGCGGGCCAGGGGGAGAAGTACTCCAGGTGCAGCGGGTAGTAGACCGCGGTGCCGTCCTGCCAGCGGGAGCCCTGGATCTTGTACCAGCCGGCCGTCGCGTAGATCAGGCACGCCTCGGCCATGATCACCAGCAGGGCGCCGTTGTGCACGACGGTGGCGACGACGTCCAGCAGGATCCGCGGCTCACCGGTCCGTGCCCGGCGCCCGGCCAGCCACCACAGGGCCTGCGCCGCCCACACCGTCCACAGCAGTGCCGGTATCAGCCAGTCGCCCTGCATCCGGCCGACCATGGTGACCGCGAGCAGCACGCACCCGAACACACCCCACAGGGCGGGTCCGGTGCGGTCCGTGACCCGCTCGCCCCGCGCGCGGGCCGCCCCCTGCCGCGCGGCCCGCCGGGCGTCCAGCGACCACACCTGGGCGCACCGCGTGAACACCAGGTAGATCGACATCAGATGCAGCACGTTGTCGCCGCCGTCGCCCATGAAGACGCTGCGGTTCTGGAGCGACAGCACACCCGCCATGAACAGCACCGACATGGTGCGGGTGCGCCAGCCCAGCATCAGCAGGGCACTGGACAGCACGGCCAGCGCGTAGACGATCTCGAACCAGACCCGGCCGTCCGACCACATCAGGACGGTGAAGGAGCCGTTGGAGCCGACCAGCTGCGCGGCGAGATCCCAGCTCCAGGGACCGTCGGGACCGTAGAGCTCGTGGCGGTGGGGGAACTCTCGGAGCAGGAACAGCAGCCAGGTGGCGGCGAAGCCGATACGGACGACAGCCGTCTGGTAGGGACCGAGGGCGGCCTCGGTGACCCGGGCGATGGCGCCCGAGACGGCCAGCGAGAAGCGGTTCACCGCACACCCTCCAGGGCCTCGTCCTGCGGCACCTTCCACCACGGCAGCTCCCGGTAGGACGGCGTCGTGGTCACCTTCTCCCGGCTCCACGCGGGCGGCGGCACGTTGCTGGTACGGGAGCGGACCTGCACGCGCTCGATGACACCGGCGCCCCCGGTCGTGGCCCGCACGGCGTCGTCGCGGTCCAGGCGCAGCACCGTGATCCGGCGCAGATACGACTCGGAGAGCGAGCCGCGCAGGCCCACCGGGCGGTCGTCGTTGTCGTGCGTGGCGACGAAGAAGTCCCAGGCGCGGCGCAGCTCGTTCTGCTGGGTGTGGCTGGGCAGCAGGTTGCCGTCGATGGCGTGGCCGTCCTCGGCGGACAGGTCGTACCAGCCGGTGGTCAGCGTCGCGCCGTCCGGCCCGCGGATCGCGGCCCGGACCTGGATGGAGATGTTCTGCTGGAGCGGGTTCGGCGCGAAGAGCTTCCAGTTCTGCTCGAACTCCGGATAGATCCAGTCGTCCACGGCCTCACCGTGCGCCCGGGTGACCGTGTTCGCCGGTGCGACGTGCAGGAACGTCATCCCGAGGTGCACACACACCCCGATGGCGACGACCGCGAGCGCCAGGGCGACCCCGATCCGGTAGGGGAGCGACAGCGCGGCGACGCCGGCCCGGCCGTCAGCGCCCGGGTACGACCCGCCCACCTCGGACGGCCCGACCCACTCGGACGATCCCGCCGGCTCCGTCGGACCCGTCGGACCCGTCGGACCCACCGGGTCGCAGGCCGAGGGCGGCACGGCAGGCCCGGGGGACCGCGCCGGTGCGCCCCGTTCCGCGGGCGGGGCCGGCCGGCCCGGCGCGTCCGGGCCGTGCCGGGCGTCCGAGCCCTCGTCGTACGCGTCCATTCCGCCCCGTTCCACGATCCCGGTCCGTCGTTCCGTCCGCCCGGCCGCGAGGGCGTCGCACCACCCGCGCACCCGCGCACCGGCGCGCGGCATCGGCACGGGAACGGTACTCAGGACGCCCACCCGGGCACAGCCCCTGTCGGCCGGTCCCGCCGTGGCCGTCACCACACCGATCACCACACCGCGCAGCCGAACGTACGGCGCGGGCGACCGCCCGGGAGCCCCGGTCCCCCTGGTCCACAGGGGACCCCCGCAGGTTATCCACAGGCAGGCCCGGCCGTTCGTCCACAGGAGTGACACCCTACGGCGCCCCCCGTACACCCATTCCCTTCTTCTAGAACCTGTTCTATCTTGACGCCCCGTCAGCTAACCGGGACCGACCGGAAGGACAGGCACCGTGGACTTCACCTTCACCGAGGAGCAGCAGGCGGCGGCCGAGGCGGCGAAGGGCGTGTTCGCCGGAGTGGCGCCCGACGCCGTGCCCAGCCCGGCCCTCACCGCGGGCGCCGTCGCCGAGACCTGTGACCGCGCCCTGTGGGCCAGGCTCGCCGACGCGGACCTGCTGAGCCTGCTGCTCGACCCGCGTCACGGCGGGGCCGGCCTGGACGCCATCGCCCTGTGCCTGGTGCTGCGGGAGTCGGCACGGGTGCTGGCCAGGGTGCCGCTGCTGGAGAGCTGCGCGGCGGCGGCCGCCGTCCAGGCCTACGGCGGTGAGGAGGCGAAGGAGACCCTGCTCGCCCGGGCCGGCCGGGGCGAGCTCGTCCTGACGGTGGCCGCCCACGGCCGCACCGGCCACGACCCGGCCGAGCAGGCCGTGACCGCCCGGCGGGACGGCGGGACGTGGGTGCTGGACGGGCTCCAGACGGCGGTGCCCTGGGCCTACGACGCCGCCGTCACGGTCGTCCCCGCGCACACCGCGTCGGGCCGCACCCTGCTGGCCCTGGTGCCGCGCGGGCTGACGGGCGCGGTCCTGGCCGAGCAGTTCTCCACCAGCGGTGAGCGCCTCGGTGAGCTGCGGCTGGAGTCGGCGCGGCTCACCGCCCGGGACGTGATCGACGCCGACGGGGCGTGGGAGTGGCTGCGGGACCTGCTGGCCACCGGGACGTGCGCGCTGGCGCTCGGGCTCGGGGAGCGCGTGCTGCGGATGACCGGGCAGTACACGAGCGAGCGGGAACAGTTCGGCTTCCCGATCGCCACCTTCCAGGCCGTCGCCGTGCAGGCCGCCGACCGCTACATCGACCTGCGTGCCATGGAGGCCACCCTGTGGCAGGCCGCGTGGCGGATCGCCTCCGGGGCAGCGGGCGACCTGCCCGCCGCGGCAGACGTGGCCGTCGCCAAGATCTGGGCGGCCGAGGGCGTCCGCCGGGTCGTGCAGACCGCGCAGCACCTGCACGGCGGGTTCGGCGCCGACGTCGACTACCCCCTGCACCGGTACCACGCCTGGGCCAAGCACCTGGAACTGTCGCTCGGCCCGGCGGCGGCACACGAAGAGGTGCTCGGCGACCTGCTGGCGGCCCACCCACCGGCCTGACGAGGCAGCTCCACCTGCCGGCGCGGCTCGACCGGGCAGCCCGCCGAGCAGGCAGGTCCACCTCACGCCTGACCCGACCGGGCAGGTCCACCCGAGCAGGCAGCTCTAGAGGACGAACCCCTGCTGCCCGTCGTCCGTGACGACGGGACGCCCCGCCGCCTCCCACACCTGCATGCCGCCCTCGACGTTCACGGCATCGACGCCCTGCTGGGCCAGATACATCGTGACCTGCGCGGAACGGCCACCGGAACGGCAGATCACATGGACCCGCCCGTCCTGCGGGGCGGCCTCGGTCAGCTCGCCGTAACGGGCGACGAACTCGCTGATGGGAATGTGCAGGGCCCCTTCGGCGTGACCGGCCTTCCACTCGTCGTCCTCCCGGACGTCCAGCAGGAAGTCGCCGTCCTTGAGGTCCGCGACCGCGACGGTGGGCACACCAGCTCCAAAACTCATGCGTCCGACGCTACCCGAACCGGCCCGGTGCGGTCGGGGCACGGCCCGGCCCCGCTCCGCGCCCGTCCTCAGCTCCCGCCCGCGCCCTCGTCGAGCAGCCCGGCCAGTTCCGTCTCGCGCTCGGCGACCTGGGCAAGCAGCCCCTGCCCGATCTCGTCCAGCAACCGGTCCGGGTCGTCCGGGGCCAGCTGGAGCATGTGGCCGATGGCGCTGTCCTCCAGCTCCCTGGCGAGCAGGGCGAGCAGTTCCTTGCGCTGGGCGAGCCATTCGAGGCGGGCGTAGAGCTCCTCGGCGGGGCTCGGGCCCCGCTCCAGCTCGGGCCCCTTGGCCCACTCCGCGGCGAGCTCGCGCAGCTCCGCCTCGTCGCCCCGGGCGTAGGCGGCGTTGACCCGCGTGATGAACTCCTCGCGCCGCCGGCGCTCCTTCTCTTCCTGGGCCAGGTCCGGGTGGGCCTTGCGGGCGAGGTCGCGGTAGAGCTTGCGGGCCTCCTCGCTGGGGCGGACCCGCTGCGGGGGCCGGACCGGCTGGTCCGTGAGCATGGCCGAGGCCTCCGGGAACAGACCGCTGCCGTCCATCCAGCCGTGCAGCAGTTCCTCGACGCCGGGGATCGGGGCGAGCCGCGCTCTGGCCTCCTCCGCCCGCTGCCGGTCCGCGGGGTCACCGCTGCGGGCGGCTCTGGCCTCCAGGATCCGGGCGTCCAGCTCCTCGAGCCGGGCGTACAGCGGGCCGAGCTTCTGCTCATGAAGCCGGGAGAAGTTCTCGACCTCGACGCGGAAGGTCTCCACCGCGATCTCGTACTCGATCAAGGCCTGCTCGGCGGCCCGCACGGCCCGCTCCAGCCGCGCCTCGGGCCGTGCGGCGTCGCCGCCATCCTGCTCAGCTTCCGGGGTCGTCACCCGACCAGCGTAGGTGACGAACCCTCCGGGGCCTCGCCCCCCGGGGAGAGGGCCGGCTTCCCCGCCCCCCGGCGCTGCCGGACGCCTGGGCGATACGGGCGCCCCGGACACCCGCAGCCCGGCAGCCGACCGGAACCCGGAATTCCGGGCCCACCCGGCGTCAGGGTCCGGGCCGCGTCCCCTACACCCCCATCTCGGCCGCGACCTTGCCGTTCTTCACCCCCGCCACCAGCTCCGCGTGATCCGCCTCGGTGCGGTCCGCGTAGGCCACCGCGAAGGCGGCCATCGCCTCGTCCAGCTCCTCGTTCTTCCCGCAGTAGCCGGCGATGAGCCGGGGGTCGGCGCTGTGCGCGTGCGCGCGGGCCAGGAGCGCGCCGGTCATGCGGCCGTAGTCGTCCAGCTGGTCGACGGCGAGGGCGGCCGGGTCGACGCTGCCCTTGCGGTTGCGGAACTGGCGGACCTGGAAGTGGAAGCCGTCGACGGTCGTCCAGCCCAGCAGGTTGTCGCTGACGACCTGCATCCGCTTCTGGCCCCGTACCACCCGCCGGCCCTCGTGACCGGCCTCGGGTGCCTCGAAACCGGCCGTCACCAGGTGCGGCACCAGCGCCGACGCCCGGGCCTCCTTCACCTGGAGCACCAGCGGCTCGCCCCGGTGGTCCAGGAGCAGCACGACGTAGGACCGGGTGCCGACACTGCCGGTGCCGACGACACGGAAGGCCACGTCCTGCACCGCGTACCGGGCGAGGAGCGGCAGGCGGTCCTCCTGGAGGGTGCCGACGTACTCCTCCAGGGACGCCGCCACGGCGGCGGCCTCCGCGTCGGGGACGCGCCGCAGCACCGGCGGGGCGTCGACGAATCGGCGTCCGCCGTCCTCGGTGGCCTCGGTCGACTTGGCGGCGAAGCGGCCGCTGGTGTTGTGCCGGGCCTTCTCGGAGACCCGTTCCAGCGTGCCGAGCAGATCATGGGCGTCCGTGTGGGAGACGAGCTCCTCGTCCGCGATGGCGTTCCACGCGTCCAGCACCGGCAGCCTGGCCAGCAGCCGCATGGTCCTGCGGTAGGCGCCGGCCGCGTCGAACGCCGCCTTGCGGCACTGGTCCTCGTCGGCACCCGCCACCCGGCCGGCGAGCACCAGGGAGGCCGCGAGGCGCTTGACGTCCCACTCCCAGGGGCCGAGCACCGTTTCGTCGAAGTCGTTGAGGTCGATGACCAGGCCGCCGCGCGCGTCTCCGTACAGGCCGAAGTTGGCCGCGTGGGCGTCGCCGCAGATCTGGGCCCGGATCCGTGTCATGGGCGTGCGCGCCAGGTCGTAGGCCATCAGGCCCGCGGCGCCGCGCAGGAACGCGAAGGGTGTGGCGGCCATGCGGCCGACCCGGATCGGGGTCAGTTCGGGCAGCCTGCCACGGCCCGACTCCTCGACCGCGCTCAGCGCGTCGGGCCGGGAGGCGTCGAGGTCGAGCGCGGCGTGCGCGCTGCGCGGGACCCGCTCGCGCAGGGCCTTGCCCTCACCCTTGGGTGATCCCTCGGCCGGCCATCGCGCGAAGCCGCGCACCCGGGGCAGCCTGCGCCGCTCCGCCTCCCCCGCTCCGGTCCCGCCCTCGTCCCGAGCCCCGGACCTGGTCATCCCGACCGCCTCCCCCGCACGCGCACGAACATCAACTCGTGCCGACGGTACAACCGGGTGGCCGAAACGCGTCAGACCCTGGGGACAACTCCACCGTTGTGGACAACCCGGTCCCGGTTCGCGCGGCGGCGGGTCATGCCCCCGAGGGCACGGAGGTCTCCACGGCCGCGGCCACGTCGTCCTCCCCCTGCTCCCCCTGCTCCCCCTGCTCCCGCTCCGTGCGCACCCGCGCCAGCACCCGCTCGGCCCGGTCCACCGCGATGTCGAGCCGGGCCAGCACCGCGGGCACGGTGATGCTGGGCAGGAAGTGCTCGAACAGCACGACGATCCGGCGCTCGAGATCCTGCCGCTGGCAGCGCAGCTGCGACAGCAGCTGCACCCCGGAGAAGCTGCCGACCAGCAACTCCGCGGTCTCCGCCACGTCGACGTGCTGGAGCAGCTCGCCCCGCGTCTTCGCCTCGGTCAGCAACTGCACGTTCTGGTCGATCCACATCCGGAAGGCGGGGGTGCGGTCGAGGTCCATGGCCCCCTGGTCGAGGGCGAGCCCCACGCTGGCCCGCACCAGCGGTTCGGACCGCAGCCGGCGGGCCATCACCAGCCCGGAGTCGACCAGTTCCTGGAGCTTGCTGGACTGCGGCGGGAGCGTGATCGCGAGCTGCTCCTCGAACACCCCCACCGCCAGCTCCTCCTTGGAGCCGAAGTGGAAGTACAGCGCGCCCTTGGTGACGCCGGCCCGTTGCAGGATCTCGCCGATGGTCGCCGAGGTGTAGCCGCGTTCGTCGAAGACGGCCGCAGCCGCCTCCAGGATGGTCCGCCGGGTGCGGATCGCGCGCTCCTGTCGCGCCATCGGGTGCCTCCTGATCTCCGTCGATCCTGTGAAGTCGCTGTGGGGCGAGGGCGCGAGAGCCGGTCCCGGCGGTGGTGGTCCACCCTTTGAAAAAAACCGGCTCGTCCGTATCTTAGTCAGGCGTCGACCGCGGCCAGACAGCCGATCCTGGGGGTTCTCATGCCGCAGACAGGGCCTTTAAGCGCACTCAGCGACGATCAGACCGGACGCGGGGGCCGTCGGGCAAACGCGACCGCTACGACCGTCGAGAACCCGCCACAGACGGCGGTGCCCCAGGGGATCGCGCCGCCGCGTCCCGCGCCCGGGGAGCCCGTGTCACGGGCCACCGCCGCCGGGAGACCGGCCGCGCCGGTCGTGGTCGTCGACGAACCGGCGCCGCCGTCCCCCGTCACCGAACACTGCGTCCCCCACTCCCACACCGCCGTCACCAAGGAACTGGCCCACCGCACCACAGAGACGGACGTCTTCCCCACCCGGTGGACCCGAATCTCCGACACCCGCTTCCGGTTCACCGCCCACTGGCCGGCCGCCCACCCGTTCTTCGGCCCCGTGGACGACCGGCACCAGGATCCGATGGTCGTGGGCGAAACGTTGCGGCAGGCCTCCATGGTGCTGGCGCACGCCGAGTTCGGAGCCCCGGCCGACACCCATTTCGTCATGTGGGACCTGACGGTCCGCCTCGACCCGGCCGCCCTGCTGCTGGCGGACGCCGCCGAACCGGTCGAGGTCGACGTCGTGTGCTCCGAGATCCGCCGCCGCGGCCGCGGGCTGGCCGGCATGCGCACCACGATGGAGTTCCGCCGGGCCGGACGGTTCGTCGCCCGCGGCACCGGCAGTACCGGCTGCACCTCCCCTGGCGCCTACCGCCGCCTGCGGGGGGACCGGTTGAACGCCCTGGACACGCCGGTGCCGCTGCTGCCCGGCACAGCGCCCCGGATCGTGGGACGCGCCCGCCCCGAGGACGTCGTCCTCGCCCCCGCCGACCGCCCCGGCGTCTGGCGGCTGCGCGTCGACACCGGCCACCCGGTCCTCTTCCCGCGGCCCAACGACCACGTCCCCGGCATGGTCCTGTTCGAGGCGGCCCGCCAGGCCGCGACGGCCGCGTCCGGCCTGCACCCCTTCCTGCCCACCACCATGACCGCCGGCTTCGCCCGGTACGCCGAACTGCACAGCCCCTGCGACGTCGAGACCGAGATCCTCCCCGGACGCCCCGGGGAGACGACCGTACGGGTGTCGGGCCGGCAGGACGGCGAGTCCGTCTTCACGGCCACCCTGACCGCCCCCCTGACCACCGCCCGGCCCGCGCCGGTACGGTCCCCGTCGTGACGGTCAAGCTTCTGATCACGGGCGCGAGCGGTTTCGTCGGCAGCCGTGTCGCCGCGGCGGCCCGGCGCCGGCCGGACGTCCACGTGCGCCTGCTGTCCCGGCACGCGCCGCCCGGTCCCGAGTACGTCCACGGCGACCTGTGCGCCCCGCCCTCGCTGCGCGGCGCCTGCGCCGACACCGACGTCCTGGTGCACTGCGCCGCCCAGGTCGGCGGCGCCGCCGAGACCGTCCGGGCGGTCAACGACCACGGCACCCGGGCCCTGGTCCAGGAGGCCGTGCGCGCCGGAGTGCGCCGGATCGTGTACGTCAGCACGGCCGCCGTCCTCGGCCGGGGCCCTTTCCGCGGCGTGCGTCCCGGGCAGGTGCCGGTCGCGCCCGCGTCGGCCACCAGCCGCACCCGCGCCGCCGCCGAGCGGTACGTCCTCGGCACGGGCGGCCTGGTGCTGCGCCCGCACCTCGTGTACGGAGAGGGTGACCGGTGGGTGGTCCCCGGGCTGGTGTGGCTGATGGAGGAGCTGTCGGCCACCCTCACCGGCTGCGAGGCCCTCCAGTCGATGATCGACGTGGACACCCTGGGCCGTGCGGTGGTGGCCGCGGCCCTCTCCCCGGCGCTCGGTGGCGGTGTGCACCACGTCGACCACCCCGAGCCGGTCCCGGTCGCGGACCTGCTGGCGTCGGTCTGCCGTGAGGTGGCCGAGCCCGGCGGCGGTGCGGCCGTGGACGTCGCCACCGCCCTCGGCCGGGCCGCCGGGTCACCGCTCGCCCTCCATCACCTCGGCATGCTCACCGTCGACCACTGGTTCGTGGACGAGACGTTCTGGAAGGACGCCGGCTGCGCGCCCGGCGAGGGATTCGCGGCCGCGTTCAGCCGCGCGGCGCCCTGGTACCGGGCGTTCCTCCAGAGCCGGGTTTCCTGACCGTCTCCGCTTCCCCGGGGCGCGGGTCCGCGTCCCGGCCGTGCAGCAGCACCGGCAGTTCCTCGTGGCCGGTGGAGATGATGGAGCGCAGCCGCTTCGGCGGACGCGCCGGGTCGGCCAGGGCCAGGCGCGGGAAGCGCGCGAACAGCGACCTCAGGGCGACGGTCGCCTCGGCCATGGCCAGCGGCCGCCCCAGGCAGTGGTGCACACCGTGGCCGAAGGAGATGTGCTCGCGGCTGGTGGCGCGGGTGACGTCGAACCGGTCGGCGTCCGGCCCGTGCCGCTCGGGGTCGCGTCCGGCACCGGCGAAGGAGACCACGAGCGGGTCGCCCTTGGGGATGGTCAGCCCCGGCTCGATCTCGATGTCCTCGACGGCGTAGCGCAGGCCCGACATCGCGCCCGGCGCCTCGAAGCGCAGCGACTCCTCCAGGGCGTCCTCCCAGCTCACCCGCCCGGTGCGGACGAGGTCGAGCTGGCCGGGGTGGGCGAGCAGGCTGTGCACGGTGTTGTCGATGAGGTTGACGGTCGTCTCGAAACCGGCGGTCAGCAGCAGGATCAGATTGTCCATCAACTCCTGTTCGCTGAGCTCGCCTTCGTCACGCGCGGCGATGAGCGCCGTCGTCAGGTCGTCCGCGGGGTGCTCGCGCTTGTGCTGGAGGAACGCGGTGAGCGTGCCGTACAGGTCGACGGCGTTGGCCTGGGCGTCCTCCAGGCTGATCGCCGTGTCGAAGAAGCGGTTGATGATGCGGTAGAGGGCCGCGCGCGGGCCGTCCTCGCCGGGCGGTACGCCGAACAGCTCGCACACCACCTCGTGCGGCACCGGCGCCGCGAACGCGGCCCGCAGGTCGACGACTTCGCCCTCCGGGACGCGCTCCAGGCCGTCCAGCGCCCGGTCGACGATCGCCTGGACGCGTGGCAGCAGCGCGTCCACGCGGCGCTTGGTGAAGGCGGCGGCCATCGGCTTGCGCAGCCGGGTGTGGTCGGAGCCGTAGGCGGTGACCATGTTGCGCACCGAGACCCAGATGGCCAGCGGCCAGGTGCGGGAGATGTCGCCGTTGATCCAGGCCGGCCAGTGCCGGTAGGCGTCCTTGCTCGACTCGGGACCGGCCAGGAGCCGCTTGTTCAGCTCCAGGCCGGTGATCCACCACACCCGGACACCGCCGGGCAGTTCGACCTCCACGGCCGGGCCCTGGGCACGGATCCGGGCGATCTCGCCGTAGAGGTCCTGACCGGACGGGTCGACCGACAGGAAGGGGCAGGCCCGCTGTGCCATGACTCATCGCTCCTTGGTCCAGAGGCTGGGGGACCATCCTGCGGTTCGCGGGCCGAAAAAACTTGGGATCCGGTTTGTTTTGGCCACGGCTTCACCCACCGTCGGCCAGGGGGCGTCCTACCGCACCACGAGCCCCCACTGGCCCGGCTCCGCCCGGGAGTCCGGGGCCGCCGCTTCACTCCCCGCCGGATTCAGCGTCCCGGCCAGCCGCGGTGCCGCCACGCACGGCAGCAGCAGCTGCCACACGTCGGTCAGCGAGGGCCGGGCGAGCCAGCCGCGGTCCTCCCGGGCCAGCACCTCGATGCCGGTCGTGGCGGCGACGACGACGGCCCCGGTGCGGTGCGGCGTCGCACCCGCGGCGAGTTCACCCCGGCGCTCCGCCTCGGCCAGCAGCCCGAGCACGCACTCCCGCCATTCGCGGCGCAGATCCCGCACCCGCCCGGCGACCCCCTCGGCGTTGAGCCGCAGTCCCGCCCGCACCACGACGTCCGCGCACAGCAGCCGGGCCACGTGGTGCGAGAGGTCCACGAGGCGTTGCAGGGCACAGCCGTCGCCCCCGCGGCCGCGGACCGCGACCGCGCGCAGGGCACAGGCCGCCGCGTGCTCGACGGCCTCGGCGACGGCGGCCTTGTTGGCGAAGTGGAAGTGCAGCGCGCCGGAGCTGACTCCGGCCCCCGCGCTGATCTCCGCCAGACTGGCCCGGACATAGCCCCGGTCCTCGAACTGCTCGGCCGCCGAACGGATCAGCGCGCGTCGGGTCCGGACGGCCCGGTCCTGTTTGGTCACCCGTGGCTCCCCTGCAGGGCTCTGATGGCGACGCAATGAAACCAACTCGCTGGTTTTTATACAACGCGTCGACTACGGGCCGCACGAGCGGACACGGGCCTAGGCCCGCAGATACGCCAGCACCGCCAGCACGCGGCGGTGGGTCGAGTCCGCCGGGGGCAGGTCCAGCTTGGTGAGGATGCCGGAGACGTGCTTGCCCACGGCCGCCTCCGAGACGACCAGTTCGCGGGCGATCGCGCTGTTGGAACGGCCCTCGGCGATCAGCGCCAGCACCTCCCGCTCACGCGGGGTGAGCCGCTCCAGCGGATCCCGGCGGCGGCGCAGCAGCTGCCGTACGACCTCCGGGTCGACGACCGTGCCGCCGTCCGCCACGTCGCCGAGCGCCTGAACGAACTCCTCGACCTGGCCGACGCGGTCCTTGAGCAGATAGCCGACGCCCGTGCCGTCGCCGGAGTCCAGCAGTTCGGCGGCGTACCGGCGTTGCACGTACTGGCTGAGGACCAGCACGGGCAGCCCGGGCCGCTCCTGGCGCAGCCGCACGGCCGCGTGCAGGCCCTCGTCCTGGAAGCCGGGCGGCATCCGCACATCCGTCACCACCACGTCCGGGTCGTGCTCCCCGACGGCCGCGACCAGCGCCTCGGCGTCCCCCACCGCCGCCACCACCTCGTGCCCGCAGCGCGTCAGCAGTCCGACGAGCCCGTCCCGCAGCAGCACGCTGTCCTCCGCCAGGACGACGCGCAGCGGCCGCTCAACTCGCAGGCTCACAAGGGATCTCCACACACAGCTGGGTCGGTCCGCCCGGCGGACTGGACAGGGAGAGTCTGCCATCGAGCACCGACACCCGGTCGGCGAGCCCGGTCAGCCCGCTGCCCTCCCCGGCCCGCGCTCCGCCGCGCCCGTCGTCGCGGATCCGCAGCAGCAGCCGCCCGTCGCGGTGCCCGCCGCTCACCTCGGCCCGGTTCGCGCCGCTGTGCCGGCCCACGTTGGCCAGCGCCTCGCACACCACGAAGTAGGCGGCGGCCTCCACCGCCGGGGAGAGCCGCCCGGGCAGCTCCAGATCGACGTCCACCGGCACGGCCGAACGGTCGGCGGCGTCGGCGACGGCGGCTTCGAGACCGTAGTCGGCGAGAACCTTGGGATGGATGCCGTGGATGAGCTCGCGCAGCTCCGCTAGGGCCGCGCCCGCCTCCTGGTGCGCCTTGGCGAGCTGGTCGGCGAGCGGACCGGGCGGGGCGTCGAGGCGGGCCAGCCCGAGCGTCATCGTCAGGGCGACGAGCCGCTGCTGCGCCCCGTCGTGCAGGTCGCGCTCGATGCGCCGCCGCTCCGCCTCGAAGGCGTCCACCAACCGCACCCGGGAGCGGGCCAGTTCGACCACCCGGGCCCCCAGGTCGGCCTCCCGGGGCGCGATCAGCAGCCGGGTCAGCCCGGCCCGGGCCCCGGCCACCACGCCCAGCAGATAGACGCCCAGGACGAGCAGAACCAGCCCGAGGGCGGCCCACCCGACGGCGGCCGGCCAGGTGGTGACCAGCCACACCTTAAGCACCTTCGCCTCACCGAGCACAGCCATCAGCACGGGGGTCGCCACCACGGACAGCGGCCCCAGCAGCAGCACGGCGAACGCGAGGGCGTCGACCGGCCACAACAGCCCCGCGAACAGCAGGGCGTGACCCAGCTCCCGCCAGGTGGCCCGCTCCCGCAACCGCGTCGACAGCCAGGCCCGCAGCCCCGGCTCCGTGGGCGCCCGGTGGGGATCGGGCGCCGGCTCCGCGTCGACCAGCCGCAGCCGCAGCCGCTCCACCGCCGCCACCGCAAGGCCCGCCAGGGCCGTCCCGAGCAGCAGCGGCAGCCCCACCAGGGCGAGCGCGAGCACCCCGCCGGCCACCGCCGACACCACGATCCCCACGAGCACGACGGCTCCGGTCACCGCGCCGGTGAGCAGGTAGGCGGCCGAGCGCCACGGCCACGCCGACAGCGGATAGCCGGGGCGGGACAGGGCCTGCCACACGTTGTGAGGACGCATGGGGATCACCGTAGAAGCGGGCCGCCGCCCCGGCCATGGGCTCAGGCGGAGACCCGGGGGTATGCCTGGCCCTACCCCAGGTCTAGGCCCCGCCGCAGTGCGCGGACCCGCCCCCGCCCGGTTTCGTGGAAGCACACCGACACCGGGGGGAACCCATGACACACGACGCCATTCGGCTGGACACGGTCACCAGGACCTACGGCTCCGTGACCGCGCTCGACGCGGTCTCCCTCACGTTCCCCTCCGGGACCTTCACCGCCGTCATGGGCCCGTCCGGCTCCGGCAAGTCGACGCTGCTCCAGTGCGCGGCCGGCCTGGACCGGCCCACCTCCGGCTCGGTCACCCTGGGCGGCACCGAGCTGACCGGGCTGAGCGAACGCCGCCTCACCCTGCTGCGGCGAGAGCGCGTCGGGTTCGTCTTCCAGGCGTTCAACCTGCTGCCCTCGCTGACCGCCGCGCAGAACGTGGCCCTGCCCATGCGCCTGGCCGGCCGCCGTGTCCCGGCGGACCGGATACGGCGGGCACTGGCACAGGTCGGCCTCGCGGACCGGGCCCGGCACCGGCCCTCGCAGCTCTCCGGCGGCCAGCAGCAACGCGTCGCCCTGGCCCGGGCGTTGATCATCCGGCCGGACGTGCTGTTCGGCGACGAACCGACCGGCGCCCTGGACACCCGGACCGGCCACGAGGTGCTGGAGCTGCTGCGCGACATGGTCGACCGGGAGGGCCAGACGGTCGTGATGGTCACGCACGACCCGGTGGCCGCCGCGTACGCCGACCGTGTGGTCTTCCTCGTCGACGGCCGCGTGACCGGGGAGCTGACCGGCGCCGACGCCGGCACCATCGCCACCCGCATGACCCGTCTGGAGGCCGTGCCGTGCTGAGCGTCACCCTGCGCACCCTGCGCACCCGTTGGGCCACCTTCACCGGCAGCTTCGTCGCGCTCGGCCTGGGCGTGGCCCTGCTCACCGTGATGGGCCTGGCCCTGGCCGCGACCACCACCGCGCCGGAGCGCGGCCCCGAACGCTTCGCGGCGGCGCCGGTCGTGGTCAAGGGCCAGGACACCCTGCGCGTCGCGACCCCGATCGGCACCAGGGAATCCCCCCTCGCCCACCCGCGCCCCGTACCGCCCGCCACCGTCGGGCGGCTGCGGCAGCTGGGCCCGGTCGTCGAGGACCGGGCGTTCCCCGTACGGGCGCGCGGCGGCCCCGCCGACCTGGTGGGCCACCCCTGGTCCACCGCCGCGTTCGCCCCCTACGACCTCACCGGCGGCCGGGCACCGCGCGCGGCCGACGAGGCCGTCGTCACCGGCGACTGGGCACGCCCGGGCCAACGGATCCGCACCGACCGGGGCCCCGTACGCGTCGTCGGCACCCTCGCGGCACGCGGTTTCGAGAACGCCGTGTTCTTCACGGACGCCCGCGCCGCCCGACTGGACCCGTCGACCGCCCAGTTGGTGGTGCGCGCCGACCCCGCGTCCGTACGGAAGGCCGTGGGCGGCAGCGCCTCGGTCCTCACCGGTGACGCGCGCCGCCTCGCCGACGCCGATCCCCACCGTGACCGTGAGGCGCTCACCGCGACGAACGCCCTGTTCGGCACCGCCGGCGGCGTCACCGCCTTCGTGTCGGTCTTCGTCGTCGCCTCGACCTTCGCCTTCGCGGTCGCCCAGCGCCGCAAGGAGTTCGCCCTGCTGCGCACCGCCGGGGCGACCCCGGCCCAGATCCGCCGGACCGTCCTGGCCGAGGCCCTCGCCGTCGGCGTCCTCGCCTCGGCCGCCGGCTGCGCGCTGGGCGCCCACGCGGCACCGCCGCTGGTGGCCCGGGTGGTCGACGAGGGTCTCGCCCCCGCCTGGTTCGCCCTAGGGGAGCACACCTGGCCGTATCACGCGGCCTTCTTGACGGGCCTGCTCGTCGCCCTGTGCGGAGCGATCGCGGCCTCCTGGCGGGCCGGGCGCATCGCCCCCACCGAGGCCCTGCGCGAAGCAGTCGTGGACAGCGCGCCGCTGACCCGGGGCCGCCTGCTGTGCGGCACGGTCCTGCTGCTCACGGCCGTCGCGCTGGCGGCCTGGTCCCTCACCGGCGACCCGTCCGACCTGCTGCACCGCAAGACCTACATCAGCCGCCCGATGCTCCTGATCACCGCGGCCGCCCTGCTCGCGCCCCTCGTGCTGCGGCCCCTGACGCGCCTGCTGACCTGTTTCCCGTCGGCCGTGGGCATGCTGGCCCGGGAGAACACCGCCACCGCAGTGCGCCGGACCGCCGCCCTCGCCGCCCCCGTCCTGGTCACGGTCGCGCTCGCCGGTTCACTCCTGGGCGCCACCGCGACCCTGAACGACGCGAAGACCACCGAGACGAGCGACCGCACCACCGCGGCCTTCGTCGTCACCCCCACGGCTGGAACGGGCTTCGACGCGGACACCCTGCGCAGACTGCGCGCGGTACCGCACACGCGGATCTCCCCGACGTCCTCGACGGCCGTCCACGTCCTGGAGGACGGCGTGGCCCTGATCCGCTCCGAGGCCCGCGCCGCCACCCCCGGCGCCCTGGCGGCCACCACCCGTCTGCAGCTCGCGGCGGGCCGGCTCGGCGACCTCGACGACGACTCGATCGTCGTCAACGAGGAGTGGCGGCGGCACCGGGTGGGAGACCGGGTCCGGGTCTGGCTCGGCGACGGCACACCCCGCACCCTCCGCGTCGCCGCCGTGATGACCACCGGCACCGGCGACAACGGCGTCTACGTCACCCCGCGCAACGCCCCCGGCGCCACCGTCGACCGCGTGGACGTGGCCCTCCGCGACGGCACGGCCCCGGCCGCCGTGGCCGCCGCCCTGCGCGAGGCGGTCGGCCCGGGAGACGGCCGGGTGCTCACCGGGGACGACTGGATCAGGTCCACCCGCCCGGAGACCGACCGCACCACCCGCCTCGGCCTCTTCCTGGTCCTCGGCATCGCCCTGCTCTACTCGGGCATCTCCGTGGTCAACACCACGGTCATGGCCGCCTCCGACCGCGCCCGCGACCTGGTCGTGCTGCGGCTGGCCGGAGCCACCCGGTGGCAGGTCCTGCGGCTGACCGGTACCGAGGCCCTGACGGCGGTCGCGGCCGGGGCGCTCCTCGGCCTGCTGGTCACCGGCGTCAACCTGGCCGGCCTGTGGGGCGCCCTCGCCCTGCTGTCGGTCCGGCCCACCATCGCCCTCCCCTGGCAGGCCCTCGCCACGACGGCGGCCCTCTGCGCCCTGCTGGCCGTGCTCTCCGCGACGGTCCCGGCCGCCCTCGCCCTGCGCCGCGCCCCGGCGGGCTCCGCGGGAACGCGCACATGAGCCACCCGGCCGGGCGGGGTCGCACCGCGCCGACGCGCACGACCGGCAGGGTCTCCGCACCGACGCGCGGGACCCGCCCGGCCGGGTCGATCTCATCATGAGACCGAACAGGGAACGGCCTTCTACAGTGAACCCATGAGACGGACGTCGTTCGGCACCTGGCCCTGCTCGATCGCCCGCACCGCCGACATCCTGGGCGACGCCTGGACCCTGCTGGTCCTGCGCGAGGTCTTCTACGGCGAAACCCGCTTCGACGGCTTCATCGGCACCCTCGGCATCGCCCGCAACACCCTCACCGACCGGCTGCGGCGCCTGGAGGCCGAGGGCCTGCTGCGGCGGCGCGCCTACCAGAGCGACCCGGTCCGCCACGAGTACCTGCCGACGGACAAGGGCCGCGACTTCTTCGGCGTCCTCGCCGCGATCAACGCCTGGGGCGACCGCTGGCTGGCCGGCGAGGAGGGAGCCCCGGTGGTCCTGCACCACACCTCGTGCGACCACGACACCGAGGCCCGGGTCGTCTGCTCCGCCTGCGGCGAGCCCCTGCGCCAGCGGGACATGTCCGTCCGCACCGGCCCGGGCTACCCCGCCCGCCTCCTGGACACCCCGGCCGTACGGGAACGCTTCGCCCCGGGGCGGACCCTGGGGGAAAGCCGGACCGACCAGGCCTGAGACCTTCCTCACACGGCACACGCGGCGGACAGCCCGAGACGACCACCACACCCCCAAAACGAAGAACGGGCGGCATCTGATCGATGCCGCCCGTTCCCACGGTGCGCGAGGGGGGAGTTGAACCCCCACGCCCTTGCGGGCACTGGAACCTGAATCCAGCGCGTCTGCCTATTCCGCCACCCGCGCATTGGGTGTGTCCTGGGCGTCTGCCCCTTGGGGCGGGCGCCTTCCGACACCCAGAACATTAGCACGCTGGAAGGGGTGGATTCACATCCCTTATCGCCGCTGGCGGACCCGCCGCCGAACCTTCGATGTCCCTGCCACGTATCAACGCGTACCGGTTCACGTATCAACCTCGTACCGGTACCCGCCGTCTCCGCAGGAGGGGGTCCGGGTCCACAGCCGGGTGCGGGACACTGGTCTCCGGCCGCCTCTACGATCCTTGTCAGGCATACGTGAGGCGGTTACGCGCAGCAGTAGCACCGGAGGAGTTCGAAGGGGAGCTCCACAGGGAACCTCGTCATGCGTCGACACCCGTCGGCGGGGCTGACAGGGGGAACCAGCCGATCGAGCGGCGCGTGGATACGATCAGTAAGCAGTACCAGGCAAGCGGCCCGCAGGGCAGTACACAGGACGGCAGTACGGAGGAGGTGCCCCATGGGAGTCCTGAAGAAGTTCGAGCAGCGTCTCGAAGGTCTGGTCAACGGCACCTTCGCCAAGGTGTTCAAGTCCGAGGTGCAGCCCGTGGAGATCGCGGGAGCTCTCCAGCGTGAGTGCGACAACAACGCCACCATCTGGAACCGCGACCGGACGGTCGTGCCCAACGACTTCATCGTCGAGCTGAGCACCCCGGACTTCGAGCGGCTCAGCCCCTACTCCGGCCAGCTCGGCGACGAACTCGCCGGCATGGTGCGCGACTACGCCAAGCAGCAGCGCTACACCTTCATGGGCCCGATCAAGGTGCACCTGGAGAAGGCGGACGACCTCGACACCGGCCTGTACCGGGTGCGCAGCCGTACGCTCGCCTCCTCCAGCAGCCAGCAGGGCGGCCCCGGGGGCGGCGCCGCCCCCGCCGCGCCGGGTTCACGCCCCGGCGGCTACGGCTACCCGCCGTCCGCCGCGCCCGGCGGCGCCCCGCCCATGCCCGCCTCGCCGCCCCCCGGCGGCCGCCCCGGCGGGTACGGCTACCCGCCCGCCGCGGGCGCCCAGCGGCCCACGGCCGCACCGGCCGCCGGCGGACGCACCCGCCACTGGATCGAGATCAACGGCACCCGCCACCAGATCTCCCGCGCGACGCTGGTGCTGGGCCGCAGCACCGACGCCGACGTGCGGATCGACGACCCCGGCGTCTCCCGCCGGCACTGCGAGATCCGGACCGGAACGCCCTCGACGATCCAGGATCTCGGATCCACCAACGGCATCGTGGTGGACGGGCAGCACACCACCCGCGCTACGCTCCGCGACGGCTCGCGGATCGTCGTGGGCAGCACCACCATCATTTACCGGCAAGCCGAAGGGTGAAGCGGGGGCAATGTCAGAGCTGACCCTCACGGTCATGCGGCTGGGTTTCCTGGCCGTACTGTGGCTGTTCGTGATCGTGGCCGTGCAGGTCATCCGCAGCGACCTTTTCGGTACGCGCGTCACCCAGCGCGGTTCGCGCCGCGAGGCGGGCCGCCAGCAGCAGGCCGCCGCCCGCCAGGCACCGCCGCCGCAGCGCCAGCAGCCCGCCGGCGGCCGGCGCGGCCGCAACGCTCCCACCAAGCTGGTCGTGACCGAGGGCACCCTCACCGGCACGACGGTCGCGCTCCAGGGCCAGACCATCACCCTGGGCCGGGCGCACGACTCCACGATCGTGCTGGACGACGACTACGCCTCCAGCCGCCATGCCAGGATCTACCCGGACCGCGACGGCCAGTGGATCGTCGAGGACCTCGGCTCCACCAACGGCACCTACCTGGACCGGTCCCGGCTGACGACTCCCACACCGATTGCGCTGGGCGCGCCGATCCGCATCGGCAAGACCGTCATCGAGCTGCGGAAGTAGTGCTACATCATGGATAGGCGCGAGCGGAGCGAGCACGCAGCGGCGGGCCCCACCCCGGCCCCCGGCGCGCTCCCGACCGGAGGGTGGGCAGTGTGGCTCGACACGACCGGCTGTACCCGGAGCCGACAGGCGAGGTGCGCATGAGTCTGTCACTGCGCTTCGCGGCCGGATCGCACAAGGGCATGATCCGGGAGGGCAACGAGGACTCCGGATACGCCGGCCCGCGCCTGCTCGCCATCGCCGACGGCATGGGCGGCGCGGCAGCCGGTGAGGTCGCCTCCTCCGAGGCCATCTCCACCATCGTCGCCCTCGACGACGACGTCCCCGGCTCCGACATCCTCACCTCGCTCGGCACCGCCGTGCAGCGCGCCAACGACCAGCTGCGCTCCATGGTCGAGGACGACCCCCAGCTGGAGGGCATGGGGACCACCCTCACCGCCCTGCTGTGGACGGGCCAGCGCCTCGGCCTGGTCCACGTCGGCGACTCGCGCGCCTACCTGCTGCGCGACGGCGTCCTCACGCAGATCACCCAGGACCACACCTGGGTGCAGCGCCTGGTCGACGAGGGCCGCATCACCGAGGAGGAGGCCACCACGCACCCGCAGCGCTCGCTGCTGATGCGCGCCCTCGGTTCCGGCGACCACGTCGAGCCCGACCTGTCGATCCGCGAGGTCCGCGCCGGCGACCGCTACCTGATCTGCTCCGACGGCCTGTCCGGGGTCGTGTCCCACCAGACCCTCGAGGACACCCTCGCCAGCTACCAGGGCCCCCAGGAGACCGTCCAGAACCTGATCGAGCTGGCGCTGCGCGGCGGCGGCCCGGACAACATCACGGTCATCATCGCCGACGTCCTCGACCTCGACACCGGCGACACCCTCGCGGGGCAGCTGTCCGACACCCCGGTCGTGGTCGGCGCCGTCGCCGAGAACCAGCACCAGCTGCACGACAACGGCATCATGCAGACCCCCGCGGGCCGTGCCTCCGGGCTCGGCCGCCGGGGTCACGGCCAGGGCGGCGGCGGCGAGTTCGGCCCGCCCGGCTCCGGCGACACCACCGGCTACATCCCGGCGTCCGGCTTCGACTACGGCGACGACGACTTCACCAAGCCCCGCAGGAAGGGCCGGTGGCTGAAGAGATCCCTGTACGGCATCCTCGCGCTGGCCGTCATCGGCGGCGGCCTGTACGGCGGTTACCGCTGGACGCAGACGCAGTACTACGTCGGCACCGAGGACGAGCACGTCGCGCTGTACCGGGGCATCAGCCAGGACCTGGCCTGGGTCTCACTCTCGAAGGTCGAGAAGGACCACCCCGAGATCGAACTCAAGTACCTGCCGCCCTACCAGCAGAAGCTGGTCGAGGCGACCATCCCCGAGGGCGGACTGAAGGACGCCCAGGCGAAGATCCAGGAACTGTCGGTGCAGGCCTCCGCGTGCAAGAAGCAGGCGCAGCGGCGCGAAGCCGAGAGCAAGAACAACTCCAAGACCGGCGAAGGCGAGGCCGGGGGCACCACGGGAACCACTCCCGCCTCCTTCACGTCCAAGGCCACACCGACGCCGAACCCGTCCAGCCCGTCGGGTTCACCGTCGGCACCGGAGAAGTCCACGCCCCCGACCACGACCGCACCCACTCCCAGCCCCGGCCCCAGCCTCTCTGAGGAAGAGCAGAAGGTCGTCTCGCTGTGCGGTAAGCAGTAGCCGTGAGAGGCCCTGTCACACGATGAGCGGTACGAATACGTCGCACTCGGCGACGCACCACACGTCCACGATCGGCGCCATCGGCGCGCCGAGCCGGCGCAACACCGAGCTCGCGCTGCTGGTGTTCGCCGTCGTCATCCCGGTGTTCGCCTACGCCAACGTCGGCCTGGCCCTCCACGACTCGGTGCCTCCCGGCCTGCTGAGCTACGGGCTCGGGCTCGGTCTGCTCGCGGGCGTCGGCCACCTCGTCGTCCGCAAGTTCGCGCCGTACGCGGACCCGCTGATGCTGCCGCTGGCCACCCTGCTGAACGGGCTGGGGCTGGTGGTCATCTGGCGGCTGGACCAGTCGGAGAAGCTCCAGGCGAGCAAGCAGTTCGTCGAGGCGGCTCCCCGGCAGCTGCTGTACTCCGCGATGGGCGTCGCCCTGCTGGTGGGCGTGCTGATCTTCCTCAAGGACCACCGCGTCCTGCAGCGCTACACCTACATCTCCATGGCCGCGGCCCTGCTCCTGCTGGTGATGCCGCTGATCCCCGGTCTCAGCGCCCCGACGTACGGCGCCAAGATCTGGATCAAGATCCCAGGCCTCGGCACACTCCAGCCCGGCGAGTTCGCGAAGATCGCCCTCGCGGTGTTCTTCGCCGGCTACCTCATGGTCAAGAGGGACGCCCTGGCCCTGGCCAGCCGCCGCTTCATGGGCCTGTACCTGCCGCGCGGCCGCGACCTGGGTCCGATCCTCGTCGTCTGGGTGATGTCGATCCTCATCCTGGTCTTCGAGACCGACCTCGGTACATCCCTGCTGTTCTTCGGGATGTTCATCATCATGCTGTACGTCGCCACCGAGCGGACCAGCTGGATCGTCTTCGGTCTGCTGATGTCCGCGGTCGGCGCGGTCGGCGTGGCGAGCTTCGAGCCGCACATCCAGACGCGTGTGCAGGCCTGGCTCGACCCGATGCACGAGTTCGAGCTCTCCCGCTCCGGCGTCCAGGACGGCATCGTCCACTCCGAACAGGCCATGCAGGCCCTGTGGGCCTTCGGCTCCGGCGGCACCCTCGGCACCGGTCTCGGGCAGGGCAACTCCGACCTCATCGGCTTCGCCGCCAACTCCGACTTCATCCTCGCCACCTTCGGCGAGGAGCTGGGCCTGGCCGGCGTCATGGCGATCATGCTGCTCTACGGCCTGATCGTCGAGCGGGGCGTGCGCACCGCCCTCGCGGCCCGCGACCCGTTCGGCAAGCTGCTGGCGATCGGCCTGTCCGGCGCCTTCGCCCTCCAGGTCTTCGTCGTGGCCGGCGGTGTGATGGGCCTCATCCCGCTGACCGGTATGACGCTGCCGTTCGTGGCGTACGGCGGTTCCTCCGTGATCGCCAACTGGGCGCTGATCGGCATCCTGCTGAGGATCAGCGACACCGCGCGCCGCCCGGCTCCCGCTCCCGCCGCCAACCCCGACGCCGAGATGACCCAGGTGGTCCGCCCGTCATGAACAAGCCCCTGCGCCGGATCGCGATCTTCTGCGGCCTGCTCGTTCTGGCCCTGCTGATCCGCGACAACTGGATCCAGTACGTCAAGGCCGACGAGCTGAGGACCGACAAGAACAACCGCCGCGTCACCATCGAGCGTTACGCCTCCCCCCGCGGCAACATCATCGTCGGCGGGAAGCCGGTCACCGGTTCCGCCGAGTCGTCGGGCAGCGACTTCAAGTTCAAGCGCACCTACAAGAACGGCCCGATGTGGGCGCCGGTCACCGGCTACGCCTCGCAGGCCTTCGGCGCCACCCAGCTCGAGTCCATCGAGGACGGCATCCTCACGGGCAACGACGACCGGCTGTTCTTCCGCAACACCCTCGACATGCTCACGGGCAAGAAGCAGCAGGGCGGCAACGTCGTCACCACGCTGAACGCCGCCGCGCAGAAGGCCGCGTACAGCGGCCTGAAGAAGCAGGGCGGCAAGGGCGCCGTCGTCGCCCTGGAGCCGTCGACGGGCAAGATCCTGGCCCTGGCCTCCTTCCCGTCGTACGACCCCTCGTCCTTCGCGGGGAACTCCACGACGACGGACACCGAGGCCTGGCAGAAGCTGCAGAAGAAGAACAACCCGGACGACCCGATGCTCAACCGGGCACTGCGCGAGACCTACCCGCCCGGCTCCACCTTCAAGGTGGTCACCGCGGCCGCGGCGCTGGAGGACGGGCTGTACACCAGCGCCGACGCCAAGACGGACTCGCCGGATCCCTGGATCATGAAGGGCACCACCACCAAGCTGCCCAACGAGGGCAACATCCCCTGCAAGGACGCCACCCTGCGGGTCGCCCTCCAGTACTCCTGCAACACCGTCTTCGGCAAGATCGGCTCGGACCTCGGCAACGACAAGATGCTGGACATGGCCAAGAAGTTCGGCTTCGACGAGGAGCAGTTCACGCCGGTCCGCGCCAACGCCTCGGTCTTCTCCGACAACATGAACCCCTCGCAGACCGCGCTGTCCTCGATCGGCCAGTACAACACCGCCGCGACCCCGCTGCAGATGGCCATGGTCGCCTCGGCCGTCGCCAACGACGGCAAGCTGATGAAGCCGTACATGGTCGACGCGCTCCAGTCGCCCGGTCTCGACCCGATCCAGAAGACGGACCCCGAGGAGCTGAGCCGGCCGCTGTCGGCGGAGAACGCCCAGATCCTCCAGTCGATGATGGAGACGGTCGTCGACAAGGGCACGGGCACCAACGCCAAGATCGACGGCGTCACAGTGGGCGGCAAGACCGGTACCGCCCAGCACGGCGTCGACAACAGCGAGAACCCCTACGCCTGGTTCATCTCCTACGCCAAGGGCGAGGACGGCAGCTCGCCGGTCGCCGTGGCGGTCGTCGTCGAGGACGACAACGCCGTCCGTGACGACATCTCCGGCGGCGGCCTCGCGGCACCGATCGCGAGGAACGTGATGGAGGCGGTCATCAACAGCAACAAGTGACCCCGATCACGTCTGCTTCACATCGGTGCACGTTGCGATACCGGTCCTGTATCGGCTGACGGGCTTGGCCAGGTCACACAGAACGAGCCGGGTACGGTAGGCCCGGACGGCAGCCTCGACCGTACAAGCGTGCCGGTCGGGACCGACGGAGAGGGCTGGTAGGTAGCTATGGAAGAGCCGCGTCGCCTCGGCGGCCGGTACGAACTGGGCCAGGTGCTCGGGCGTGGTGGCATGGCGGAGGTCTACCTCGCGCATGACACCCGCCTCGGACGCACCGTGGCGGTGAAGACGCTGCGCGCGGACCTCGCGCGTGACCCTTCCTTCCAGGCCCGGTTCCGCCGGGAGGCCCAGTCGGCCGCCTCGCTCAACCATCCCGCGATCGTCGCGGTCTACGACACGGGCGAGGACTACATCGACAACGTGTCGATCCCGTACATCGTCATGGAGTACGTGGACGGCTCGACCCTGCGTGAACTGCTGCACTCCGGCCGCAAGCTGCTGCCGGAGCGGTCCATGGAGATGACCATCGGCATCCTCCAGGCCCTTGAGTACTCCCACCGCGCCGGCATCGTCCACCGCGACATCAAGCCGGCGAACGTCATGCTGACGCGCAACGGCCAGGTCAAGGTCATGGACTTCGGCATCGCCCGCGCCATGGGCGACTCCGGCATGACGATGACGCAGACCTCCGCGGTCATCGGCACCGCCCAGTACCTCTCGCCGGAGCAGGCCAAGGGCGAGCAGGTCGACGCCCGCTCCGACCTGTACTCCACCGGCTGTCTGCTCTACGAACTGCTGACCGTGCGTCCGCCCTTCGTCGGCGACTCCCCGGTGGCCGTGGCCTACCAGCACGTCCGGGAGGAGCCGCAGGCCCCGTCGGTCTTCGACCCCGAGATCACGCCCGAGATGGACGCGATCGTGCTGAAGGCGCTCGTCAAGGACCCGGACTACCGCTACCAGTCGGCCGACGAGATGCGTGCCGACATCGAGGCCTGCCTCGACGGCCAGCCGGTCGCGGCCACGGCCGCGATGGGCTCGGTGGGTTACGGCGGCTACCCCGACGACCAGCCGACGACGGCCCTGCGCGCCGACTCCGGCGCGGGCGCCACCTCGATGCTGCCCCCGATGAACCCGGACGACGGCGGCTACGGCTACGACGACCGCCCCGACCGGCGCCGCGGCCAGCAGCGCAAGTCCAACACCTCCACCATCCTGCTGGTCGTGGCGGGCCTCCTGGTCCTGGTCGGCGCCATCCTGATCGGCCGGTGGGCGGTCAGCGGCGACGGAGGCGCGAGCAACGACACGGTCGAGGCACCCAACCTCGTCGGCGAGACGCTGAACGACGCCAGGCAACTGGCGAAGAACAGCGACCTCAAGCTGAGCACCACCAGCAAGCCCTGCGAGAACCAGAGCAAGGGCAAGGTCTGCTCCCAGAACCCCACGCCCAAGACGGAGGTCAACAAGGGCGAGACCATCTCCGTGGTCGTGTCGACGGGGGCGCCGAAGGTGACGGTGCCGGACGTCACGGGCCTGACCTATGAGAAGGCCAAGGACCTGCTCGAGGGCAAGGGCTTCGACGTCGACCAGAAGACCGAGGAGTCCGACCGCACCCCGGGCGTGGTCACCGACCAGGACCCGAAGGGCGACACGGAGCAGGAGAAGGGCTCCACGATCACCCTGACCGTCGCCAAGGAGGCGGAGAAGTCCACCGTCCCTGACGTGCTCGGCCGGGACTGCAACTCCGCCAAGCAGCAGATGCAGGCCAGCAACCTGGTCGGCAACTGCACCGAGGTGGAGACCGACGACGACAGCCAGGTCGGCAAGGTCATCCAGACCACGCCGCAGGCCGGCACCGCGGTCGACCCGAACTCGTCGGTCAACATCCAGATCGGCAAGAAGAAGCAGCAGCAGAAGGTCAAGGTCCCGCAGGTCGTCGGCCAGACGGTCGGCCAGGCCAAGCAGCTCCTGGCGCAGCAGGGCTTCACCAAGATCCAGTTCGCGAACGGCAGCGACCAGAGCGACAACGCCCTCGTCGCCGGCCAGAACCCGAACCCCAACCAGGAGGTCGACGACCCGGCAGGGACGACGATCACCCTCCAGACAGTCGGCTTCGGGAACAACAACGGCGGCAACGACAACGGCGGCGGCGGGAACGGCGGCATCTTCGGCGGCCTCACCGGCGGCAACGAGGACGACTGACCCACCCTCACCACACCGTCACACCACAGAGCCCCCGGCCCTCACGGCCGGGGGCTCTTGCCGCTTCACGGCCGACGACATCCCCGCAAGAACGTGCGTCGTTCGATCGTGTCTTCATATGTCCCGACTCGTTCACCGGGTGGGGTGGGGAGTCGGAACCCCGCCCCGGCCATACGAGCCGAAGGGCAGAACGTGATCAACGAAGCGGCCTTGCTGGAATCGCAGACCCTGCGCGGCAGCGTCCTCGACCGCACGGACGTACTCGACAGGGTCAAGGCACTGTCGCTGCTACCGGACGGGATGCACGTGACGACCGCGATGGTGGCGTCGTACTTCTCAGTGACGGTGGAAGTCATCCGTGCCCTCGTGCACGACCACCGTGCAGAGCTCGAAGCGAGCGGGTACCGAGTTCTGACAGGGACGGAACTGAGTTACTTCAAGCAACTCAGTGGAATCCAGTCACGCACCCGCTCCCTCGCTCTCTTCCCCCGGCGCGCCGTCCTCAACATCGCCATGCTGCTCCGGGACAGCGACGTCGCACGTCAGGTGCGTGTGTACCTCCTGGACATGGAGTACCTGGCGCGCACACAGCCTGTGGAAAACCCGGCCCCGACCGATGCCGCCTCCCTCGACGCCCGCATCGACCAGCGCATCACCCAAGTCCTGGGAACGACCGTCGTCCCCATGTTCAACGCCCTGATCGAAACCTCGGGCGAGCACCGGCGCGAACTCATCGCCCTGCGGGCAGGCGTCCAGCGCATCGAGAAGCGGCTCCGCCAGCACCACACCCGGCTGCAGCGGCTGGAAAGTCCCCGAGAGGACCGTCCCCTCGCCGGAGTCATGGCCGCCATGGACGCCATGAACGGGCGCGAGTTCGAAGAACACGTCGCCGGACTGCTGCGCCGCGACGGCTGCACCAACGTCTTCGTGCAAGGCGGCGGAAGGGACCGGGGTATCGACATCACCGCGCTCACGGCGGACGGGCGGCGCCTCGTCGTCCAGTGCAAGAGATTCGCGCCCCACCTTTCCATCACCAGCCCCGAAGTCCAGAAGTTCATCGGGGCGGCCAAGGTCCTGCACCACTCCGACCTGGCCCTGTTCGTGGCGACATGCCCCTTCACCCGCGACGCCCTCAACATCGCAGCCGACAGCGGCATCACCGCCGTACATCGTGGGCTGGTGGAGCAATGGAGCGCCGGGACGGCCCTGAGCATCCTGGAGTAGCGACCGGACCACGACGGAAGGCCCACAGACGAGGGCAATCAGCGCAGCTCCTGAGGCGGCGTACGCGCCTCGTCCACCTTCTCCACCCGCTCCAGCTCGCCCCACACCACATAGCGGTACGTGCTCGTGTACACCGGCGTGCAGGTCGTCAGCGTGATGTAGTGGCCCGGCTTCTTCTTGCCGGACTCCTTCGGGACCTGGGAGAGGACCTTGACGTTGAACTTCGAGGTCTCGGGAAGGATGTCGTAGACCTTGTAGACGAACCACTTGTCCTTCGTCTCGAAGACGATCGGGTCGCCCTTCCTGATCTTGTCGATGTTGTGGAACTTCGCGCCGTGACCGTCCCGGTGGGCGGCCAGGGAGAAGTTGCCCTCCTTGCCCGACATCGGCAGGGTCGCCTTGACGGGTTCGGTGTAGTAGCCGGCCACGCCGTCGTTGAGGATCTTGCTCGACGTGCCCTTCTCGACCAGCACCTCGCCGTCGCTCATCGCCGGCACGTGCAGGAAGCCGATGCCGTTCTTGGTGTCCAGCGCGCCGGGACCGCCCCGGCCGTGCGCCCAGCCGTCACGGACCTTGTCGGCCTGCTTGCCGGCCGCCCGGTCGGCGACCACGTTCGTCCACCACAGCGAGTAGACGACGAACAGCCCGAGGACCAGGCCCGCGGTGATGAGGAGTTCCCCGAAGAAGCTGACCGCCAGGGCGATCGGGCCGGGCCCGCGGCGCGCCGCGGGCGGCTGGGACGCCCCGCCGGTGTGCTTGTCGTGGTCGGTGTCGGTGGTCGCTGCCACAGGTCATCTGCCCTTAACTGACGAGCGCATCCGGCTTGCCCTTGCTGCGCGGCCGTTCCTCGACCATCTTGCCCCAGACGATCATCCGGTACTTGCTGGTGAACTCCGGCGTGCACGTGGTCAGCGTGATGTAGCGGCCGGGCTTGGTGAATCCGGAACCCGTGGGCACGGGATTCAGGACGCTCGTGTTGCTCGGTGACGTCACCGGCAGGATCGACGCCATCTTGTAGACGAAGTACTCGTCCTGCGTCTCCACGACGATCGGATCACCGGGAGCGAGCCTGTTGATGTACCGGAACGGTTCTCCGTGGGTGTTGCGGTGACCCGCCAG
Source organism: Streptomyces sp. NPDC043685 (assembly GCF_056436585.1). Taxonomy (NCBI): domain Bacteria; kingdom Bacillati; phylum Actinomycetota; class Actinomycetes; order Kitasatosporales; family Streptomycetaceae; genus Streptomyces; species Streptomyces sp. NPDC043685. Next base: position 457,880 of record NZ_JBWKCH010000004.1, read on the forward strand.
CCCGAAGTTCCCGCTCTTGTCACCGGGCATCGCGGTCTTCAGCGCACCCTCGGCGTAGTGCCCGACCATGCCCCGGTCGAGCACGCCCTTGCTGCTGGTGCCCTCGGCGATCGGGACCACCACGTCCAGCTTCGGGATGTGCAGGATGGCGAAGCCCTGCCCCGGCTCGAAGACACCCGGGTTGCGCTTGCCGCTCGCCCAGTCGTTCTGAAGGCTGCTCGCCTCCCGGCCGGCCTGGGCGTGAGCCCGGACGTTGGTCCACCACAGCTGGTAGGTGACGAACAGCAGCATCAGCACGCCGGTGGTGATGAACACCTCGCCTATCGCCCGGCTGGCGACGACCGCCGGGCCGGGCTTGCGCGCCCGGGCCTGACGCCGTGCCTCGACCCGCGACAGCGGCGCCCCCGACCGGCCCCCGGCAGCGGCCGGAGCGGGCGGGGTGTCCGACGTGCCCGGCGCCGCCCCGCCATGACGCCCCTGACGGCGCTTGGCGGCCTTTCTCCGGGCCGCGCGGCCCTCATGGGAGGATCCGTCCCGTCGTGAGGCGGAGGAAGCCGCAGAGCCCGTTGTGGAGGCACCTGTCCCCGGCGGAGGATCCGGTATCCGCAGCGCCACCGTCTCCTCGTCGGCGGGCGGCCGATACGGCTCGTCCGGCACGGGCCCGTACGACTCCGGCACGGGCTCGTACGACGCGTACGGCTGCTGCGGTCGCGGCTGCGAGTGCGGGGACACCCCGTACGACTCCCCGCCCGGCCACTCCTCGAACGCACCCCGCGCCCCGTACGACTGCTGCCCGTACGAGGTGTCGGACTCGCGCTCGGGGCGCAGCGCGGTCACGCCGAGGCCCTGCCCACCACCGGGGCGAGCCCGGCCGACCTCGCCACCGCGCCCTGGTCGCCGCACTCCACCAGCCAGTTGGCCAGCATCCGGTGCCCGTGCTCGGTCAGCACCGACTCGGGGTGGAACTGCACACCCTCGACCGGCAGTTCGCGGTGTCTCAGGCCCATCACGATGCCGTCGTGCGTACGGGCCGTGACCTCCAGCTCCGCCGGGACCGTGGCCGGCTCGGCGGCCAGCGAGTGGTAGCGCGTCGCCGTGAACGGCGACGGCAGACCCGCGAACACGCCCCCGCCGCCGTGCTCGACCAGCGAGGTCTTGCCGTGCAGCAGCTCGGGCGCCCGGTCCACCACACCGCCGTACGCCACCTGCATCGACTGCATACCGAGGCAGACGCCGAAGACCGGAACGCCCGTGTCGGCGCAGTGCCGGACCATGTCGACGCAGACCCCGGCCTGCTCCGGCGTGCCGGGGCCCGGGGAGAGCAGGACACCGTCGAAGCCGTCCTGGGCATGCGCCGTGGACACCTCGTCGTTGCGCAGGACCTCGCACTCGGCGCCCAGCTGGTACAGGTACTGGACCAGGTTGAAGACGAAGCTGTCGTAGTTGTCGACGACGAGAATGCGCGCGCTCACTGGTTGTCCACCGTCACATCGTTGAAGGGCAGCAGCGGTTCCGCCCACGGGAAGACGTACTGGAAGAGGACGTAGACCATGGCCACGACCAGGACGAGTGAGATCACTGCCTTGGCCCACGTGTTCCCCGGCAGATGCCGCCAGATCCAGCCGTACATGCCGTCCCTTCCGTCGTACCACGGCACCAGACCCACGCCGTACAGCCACCAGACTAACGGCGCAGCGCCTCTGGTTTCCCGGCCTCCACAGGCTGGGTGGAGTCCAGGTGCGCCCAGACGATCAGCCGATGACTGTGTCCCCATTCCGGTTCGCACGTGGTCAGCGTCAGATAGCGTCCCGAACGCGTGTACCCGGATGTACGTGGGACAGGGTCGATCACCTCGATGTCCGAGGGCACTGTTTTGTACGGGCCTTTGTCGATCCGATACGTGAACCAGGTCGTGCCGTCGGTCAGCACCACCGCGTCACCGCGCCTGAGCTCGGGAAAGTCCTTGAAGGGGTCGCCGTGGGTACGGCGGTGACCGGCGACCGCGAAGTTCCCCTCCTGCCCGAGCTGGGCGGTCTCGGCGTAGTGGCCGAGCCCCTTCTTCAGGATGCCGGTGGCGGTGCCTTCGAGCACGGGCTTGTTCCACGTGAAACCGAGCCGCGGGATGTACATGATCGCGAAAGGCCTGCCCCGGGCGTACGGCGCGGGCCGGCCCGGGCCCGCGGGGGAGCCGCCAGCCGGCGGGCGGGGCTTCGACCACTCCTTACGCAGCAGGTCGATCTGGTCGTCCATGGCGCCGTCGGCCCGGACACCGGTCCAGAAGAGCACGTAGACGACGAACAGCACGATCACACTGCCGACGGTGATGCAGAGTTCGCTGACGGTCCTGACGATCACGCGCACCGGCAGCTCCCCCGGCCTGGCCGCTACTCCACGGGCTTGGCGTAGTGCAGATCCACTGTGCCCGAGTACCCGGGCAGCGTCACCGGGCCGTTCTCCTCGACTTTCCAGCCGAGCCCGTAGACGTTGACGTAGACCATGTAGTTCTGGATCGCCGGGGAGGCCGCGAGCGCGTTCTTCAGCTTGTCGGGATCACCTACCGCCGTGATCTTGTACGGCGGCGAATAGACCCGGCCCTGGAGGATCAGGGTGTTGCCCACGCAGCGCACCGCGCTGGTGGAGATCAGCCGCTGGTCCATGACCTTGATGCCCTTGGCCCCGCCCTGCCACAGCGCGTTCACCACGGCCTGGAGATCCTGCTGGTGGATGACCAGGTAGTCGGGCTGCGGCTCGGGATAGCCGGGGAGCTTGGCGGTGGCGTCCGGCGGGGCGTCGTTGAGCGTGACGGTCACCGACTCGCCCTTGAGCTTCTGCGTGCCCGCGCGCTTCTCCAGAGCGGTGAGCTTGTCGTCCTCGGCCTTGGTACTGCCGTCGTCGCGCTCGGCCAGCGCCTCTATGTCCGTGCGCAGGGCACCGTTGCTCTCGTCCAGCTCGCCGTTCTCACGGCTGCGCTCGTGGATGAGGTCGGACAGCTTCAGCAGCGAGGTGTCCGTACGGATGTTCGTGCCCTTGGCCGTGTCGAAGCTGGTGAAGAAGATGAGCCCCGCGAGAGCGAAGACGGCCGCCGTGAGGATGCGCACCGGCCGGAAACGGCGCGCGCGCTCAGGGGTGGATCCCGTCCCGGGGGAGTCGGCAGAATTGCTCAACGTACCCTTATCTCCTTCGGCGCGGCGGAAGCACTACGCTAACGGACGCCCGGGGGAGCAATCGGAGTCCCCTCACGCTGCCCCGAGACCGACCAGTTACCTGCGCGGCCACGCAGCGCATCGACAGGAGAGACCCTCGTGCCGAAGTCACGTATCCGCAAGAAGGCCGACTACACGCCGCCGCCTGCGAAGCAGACGACCGCGATCAAGCTGACCAACCGTGCCTGGGTCGCGCCCGTCATGCTGGCCATGTTCCTCATCGGCCTGGCCTGGATCGTCGTCTTCTACGTCACCGACGGTTCGCTGCCCCTGGACTCGCTGGGCAACTGGAACATCGTGGTGGGCTTCGGCTTCATCGCCGCCGGATTCGGCGTCTCGACCCAGTGGAAGTAGCGGTCACCGGAAGGTGAACGCAGCTCTGCCCAGGGGTGTTCGCTGAGTTATCCACAGCAGTTTTCCACATGGGGATAATGAAGACGATCTGTGGATAACCCGTTGGACGTTGACGCCGGTATGACGGAAGTACCGGCACTCGAAAACCTGTTCGCCCCCTGCCTGACCTGCGGAAACCCAGGTCAGTGACAGGGGGCACATGCGTTCCCGCACAGCGTGCACAGGATCAGCCACACGCTGTGGACAACGCCTGCTCAGACGAGCTGCGCCGTCCTCAGAACGGTCACCAGAACGACCACGGCCAGGACGAGGGCGCAGGTGCCGTACTGGACCAGCGCGCGGCGTTCGCGCGGGGCGTGGACCATGGCGTAGCCCACGACGACACCGGCGACCAGGCCGCCGATGTGGGCCTGCCAGGAGATGTTGAAGCCCGGGCTGAAGGTGAAGATCAGGTTGATCGCCAGCAGGGCGATGATCGGCCGCATGTCGTAGTTGAGCCGGCGCATCAGCACGGCGGTGGCGCCGAAGAGGCCGAAGATCGCGCCGGAGGCACCCAGCGTGGCCGTGGTGGGGGAGGCCAGCAGGTAGGCCAGGGTGCTGCCGGCGAGCCCGGAGATGAAGTAGAGCGCGAGGTAGCGGACACGGCCGAGTGCCGCTTCGAGCGGGCCGCCGAGCCACCAGAGGCTGAGCATGTTGAACGCGATGTGCCAGATCTCCTGGTGGGTGAACATCGAGGTCACCATGCGGTACCACTCGCCTCCCGCCACACCCTGGGTGGGGGTGAAGGGCGCCGGCGGCCAGGCGCCGAGCAGGACGAGATCGCTCAGCAGTGCCTTGTCGGCCTGGACGGCGATGAACACGGCCAGGTTGATCCCGATGAGGATCTTGGTCAGCAGCCGGCGGTCGGCGGCGACGGAACCGCCCGCGATCGTCCGGGGCATGGCGGCCGTGGGCGGGTGTCCGGTGCCGGAGCCGGTGCGCACGCACTCGGGGCAGTGGAAGCCGACGGAGGCGTTGACCATGCACTCGGGGCAGATCGGGCGGTCGCAGCGGGTGCAGCGGATGCCCGTCTCGCGGTCCGGGTGGCGGTAGCACATGGGGACGCTGTGGGCGTCCTGCGGGCTGCCCGCAGCCTGGTCGTCCATGGTCTCCCCTAGGTCGTGTGAGATAAGCCCGCCCCGCTCATCCTTACGGATGAGCGGGGCGATTGGTTCCCTGCGGGAGCTTCGCGCTCAGCTGGTTCCCTGCGGGAGCTTCGCGCTCAGCGGGTCTCGATGACGACCGATTCGATGACCACGTCGTTCAGCGGGCGGTCCGTGCGCGGGTTGGTCTGGGTCGTGGCGATGGTGTCGACGACCTTCTGGCTGGCCGCGTCGGTGACCTCGCCGAAGATGGTGTGCTTGCGGTTCAGCCACGCCGTCGGGGAGACGGTGATGAAGAACTGCGAGCCGTTGGTGCCCGGGCCGGCGTTGGCCATCGCCAGCAGGTAGGGCTTGTCGAAGCGCAGGTCCGGGTGGAACTCGTCTTCGAACTGGTAGCCGGGGCCGCCGGTGCCGTTGCCCAGCGGGTCACCGCCCTGGATCATGAAGCCACTGATCACCCGGTGGAAGACCGTGCCGTCGTAGAGCTTGTCCGTGGACTTCTGTCCCGTCTCCGGGTGGGTCCACTCCCGCTCGCCCTGGGCGAGCTCGACGAAGTTCTTGACCGTCTTGGGCGCGTGGTTCGGCAGGAGCCGGACTTCGATGTCGCCGTGATTGGTCTTCAGGGTGGCGTAGAGCTGCTCGGCCACGATCTGCCTTCCGTTGTCTTTCTGTGACTCCCTGATCCTCGCACGGTCGGGCCCGCGCGTCGTCCGGCCTCGGTGCGACGGGGGGAAACCCTCGGCGGTGCGGGCAGAAAACCAGTCGAGTAGTCCCGGGGCGGGGGCGCTCGGCGGCGATCCGTGGCATTGTCGACGACAAGCTCCTGTTACCCCCTATTCATCCGCTATCGCACGTGATCGGCACTGGATGCCGGTTCGCGTGACCCGGATGCTCGTCGGCGCATGCCTGGTCGTGCACCGGGAGGCATGATCCGTAAAAGGGTGGAAAGTCGAAATACCGTACGCCACCGAGGAGGAGGAACCCGTGACCCGCATCGACAGCGTGCGCGCCGCGACTGGTTCGGCGAAGGACAGCGTGCTGCACGCCGCGGAAGTGGTGGCGCCCTACGCCGACACGGCCAAGGACAGGGCCGCCCACTACGCACACGAGGCACGCGTACGGCTGGCGCCCAAGGTGACGCAGGCCGCAGGGCAGGCACGCGTCCAGTACGGCACTCTTGTGCAGCCGTATCTGGAGCAGGCCCGCACGCATGTGCCGCCGAAGGTCGACCAGGCCGCCCAGGACGCCGCCGAACGCACCCGCAAGGCCGCCCGTCAGGCGGCGGAGTACTCCAGGCCGAGGATCGAGCAGGCGATGGCCGCGGCCGTGCCGGTGACGACCGAGGCCGCCGCCCGGAGTGCGGCCGCCCTGGCCGCGCTGCGTGGTCAGGTGACGTCCAAGGAGATCCAGAAGCTGGTCCGCAAGCACGAACGGCGGGCCAGGGCCGGCAAGGCCATGAAGACGCTGGTGATTCTTGGCGCGGTCGCGGGCGGTGCTTTCGCCGCGTGGAAGTGGTGGGACAAGCAGGCCAACCCGGACTGGCTGGTGGAGCCGCCGGCCGCGACGGAGGTCCCCGAGTCGGGGCGCCTGTCTTCCGTGGACGGCACCGGCCAGGCGGTCCTGGACCCTGAGGTCGAGGCCAAGCAGGCGGAGGACGAAGCCGCCCGGCGCGACGACCGTTCCTGAGGGCGCCTGACAATCAACAGCACGGCGGGGCAGGAGACTTGAGGGTCTCCTGCCCCGCCGTGCTGTGTCACCGGGACCTCCTGGTCAGGGAGCTGTCCTGGATCTGCGAGTCGCTTGCGAGACACCCGTGTGAGGGATTTTCGGGAGGGATGGCGGCCTCTATCGTGACAGCTCACCCGTCGTGCAATTGCACGCGAAATTGCAACGGTATGACTGTCGGAGGCGATGTACATGCAGTACGACAACGGTGTTCCCGCCGACCGGATCAAGGGCGCCCAGTGGATCAAGAGCACGGCAAGTCAAGGGGCGGGCAACTGCGTTGAAGTCGCCGGGCTCCCCGACGGGCGCGTCGCCGTCCGGAACTCACGCCACCCCTCGGGGCCCGCCCTGGTGTACACGCGGCAGGAGATGGCAGCCTTTGTGGCCGGAGCTCGGGACGGTGAGTTCGACGGACTGACTGCGTAGCCCCGCGCAGGACAACGCTTGTCCGGTCCCATCGGGTTCTCCGCTCTGCGAGACTCGGGCAAGCGTTGATCTCACAGAGGAGAGTGCGTGCGCGTGGGATCTGATGGGCCTGCAGCGTCGATGCCCTCGGGGCAGCAGTCACAGCCGGATCCCGCGGCACGCCTCCTCGGAGAGCGGTTGCGCAGGCTGCGCCTCCAGCGCGGTCTGACCTTGAGTGAGGCGGCGGTCACGATCCGTGCTTCCGCCGCGAAGGTCAGCCGCCTCGAGCGGGCTGCCACCCAGCCGAAGGCGCGGGACGTCCGTGATCTCGCGGTCTTCTACGGGGCCGGCCGGGAAGAGCTGGCGGAGATCGAGTATCTGCTCTCCCAGTCCTCCAACGGCGCCTGGTACACGCAGTACAGCGATGTCACCCCGGACTTCCTGAAGAGGCTGATAAGCCTCGAGCAGGGTGCTGAGCGGATCATCATGTACGAGGCACTCGTCGTGCCGGGCTTGTTGCAGACTCGTGATTACGCACGAGCGGTGATCTCCGCCGCCCTTCCGATGGACGCCGAGAACGAGCGACGGGTCGCTCTGCGGCTGGACAGGCAGCGGATTCTGCGGCAGCCGGATCGTCCTGTGCTCACAGCACTGCTGGACGAAGGGGTGCTCCACCGGCCTCGTGGAGGCCGGCGGGTCATGAGACGCCAGCTGGAACAGTTGCTGGCCATGGGACAGGTGCCCGGGACCAATATCCGGATCGTCGAATTCGTTCACAGTGGGGATGTCTCGCCTCCGTACCCCATCACGCATCTGCGATTGCGGGACGGCCGGCCGGCGGAAGTGGTCTATGTCGAGAGCATCGGCAGTGCGACGTACCTGACCCGCCCGGAGGAGACGGAGCGCTACCGGTTCGTTCTGAATCGCCTGATGGAACGAGCGGCTTCCCGAAAGCGCACGGAGGAACTGCTGCGCAGGGCTATCGAAAAGTACCAGTGAGTCCGCGCACCCTGGGATTGCCGCTTCTTTCCTTCACAGGGCGACGACGCCGCCCCATTCCTCCCACTCGTTTCCCTGCTTCCATACGGTGGGCTGGGAATCGGGTCGCCATTGGCTCACCTCGACCAACCCCGGCTCGACGGGCTCCCAGTCCCGCAGGAACTCCGTCACCTCCGCTTTGGAACGGACGCGTCCCCAACGCCCCCCGGTCGCGGTTGCCATCAGGTCGGTGACACCGTCCCGGACCGCCTTGTTGTCGCTGACCAGTTGGCACACCACCAGGTAGCTTCCCGGGGCCAGTCGACCGGCCACGTCGCGCAGGAGCGCGCCGGGATCGCTCTCGTCCGGGAGACAGTGCAGGACGGAGACGAACAGGGCGGCGGTGGGCTTGGTCGGGTCGATCAGCCGCTTGGTGTCGCCGTGCTCGAAGATGTAGTCGGTCTCACGCATGTCAGCGCACAGCACCGCTGTCCGAGCGTTCTCCTCCAGCATGGTGCGGCCGTGCGCGAGCACGATGGGGTCGTTGTCCACGTAGACCACCCGTGCCAGCTCGTCGGCCTTCTGCGCGATCTGGTGCACATTGTCCTGCGTGGGCAGGCCGGATCCATGGTCGATGAACTGCTGGATCCCCCGCTCCTCGGCCAGGAAGCGGACCACCCGCCGCAGGAACGCCCGGTTGGTGAGAGCGAGTTCCCTGCTGCTGGGGGCGATCCGCAGCAGGTGGTCGCATGCTTCCCGGTCGCTCGCGTAGTTGTCGGTTCCCCCGAGCAGCCAGTCGTACATGCGAGCCACGCTCGGGGTCGTGACATCGATCTCGCGGTCTGTCGGCGTGTAATGGCCCATACATCGTCCTCCCCGGAGCGGCACCCAGACAGCGTCCTGGGTGAACTAGCCATGGTAGAGACGCACTTGGGGCGACAACAGGTGACGATCGGGCGTTCGGGCCGTCGGCCTCCAGGCGCGGGACCGGGGTCGGCCGCGAGCCGTGGGGCCGGCCCCGCTCTGACGACAGCGGGGCCGGCCCTTACGTCTCATTCGATGCGGATACGCATGTAACCGATGGACGAGCGGCTCCGCAGGGCGACGCCCAGGACGCCTGTCGCGACGCCCATGGCCGTCCAGCCGGGGTCGCGCACGTAGAGCCATGCCAGCACCCCGGTCGCCAGGAGCAGACCGAGGCACACTTCCACTCTCCAGATGGTCATCCGGCGAATTTGTGGACCCCACTGGCGCCAACTGCTAACTTCACTGTCGGCCGGGAGCTCATTCATCCATCCTCGGCCAAACCTGTCGATCACGTGGAGTTTTTCTCCTTTCCTTGATCGCGCGTGCCCCGGGGTGTGTCCGCACCCTGGGGCATTTGCGTGCGCTGAATCGTTTACGGGCGCACGCCGCACGCTATGACGTCGCCACAGTAGCGGTCCCGTCAAAGGCCCGCCACGCGTTCGGACGATGCAACAGCGGGATTTGTTGAACCTGCGGCGACAACCATTAAACACACCGGGCTTCACCCCACCGGCCGCAGATCAGACGTGACGCCCACGGAATCCAACCACGAACACTTTCGTGAGAAACGTGGCCATATTTGATCGACTTTCTTCGACAAGGCATCGGTCAGTCGGCATGTGATGCAGATAGCGCTTCCAGTAGAGCTCCCTTCGCTGCGGCCTCACAGCTCACGAGCGGAGCCTCTGAAGGGCTGACAGGAGCGTTTCATTCCGGATATCTGCACGTGCAGATGCAATAAGAGTGCAAGGAACACCCCCTCCCCGGCGCCCCTCCGGGGGGTGTGCCGTCCGGCCCGGAGCATGCGGTCGGGGCACGGCTGCGCCGGAGGCCGTACAAGGAGGACGCGACACCACATTCTCCGACGCCCCAGGGGCACCGAGCGTTGCGGGCGCTCGCCGCGGACACGTCTGGCGCCGAGGGGCGGCGGGGGCAGCCGTCACCCGGCGTCGATCGCCTTCCCCGAGCCCGTCCGGCACCAGGGGGCCGCGCACGGAGAGAGCCCCTCCGGCCCGGGTTTTCCCAGGCTGAAGGGGCTCTCGAAGTGTGGAGCCTAGGGGAGTCGAACCCCTGACATCTGCCATGCAAAGACAGCGCTCTACCAACTGAGCTAAGGCCCCGGAAAGTGACGTCCAGCCGGAGGAACCGCGTCCCGGCGGGCGTCGGAGACAAGAGTACCGGGTCACCCCCGTGGTTCCGCAAAAAGATTGGGGGTCCCCGTCGCCGACCACTCTCCGTAAGATGCTCGGCGTGGTTCGCTACCGCGAACCGCCGTATGGGGAAGCGATGGGGAGACGCAATGGACGCCGCACAGCAGGAAGCGACCGCAAGAGCGCGGGAACTGCAGCGGAACTGGTACGGGGAGCCACTGGGGGCGCTCTTCCGTAGGCTCATCGACGATCTTGGTCTCAACCAGGCTCGTCTCGCGGGGGTTCTGGGACTGTCCGCTCCGATGCTGTCGCAGCTGATGAGCGGTCAGCGGGCGAAGATCGGCAACCCCGCCGTGGTGCAGCGGGTGCAGCTGCTGCAGGACCTCGCGGGGCAGGTCGCGGACGGCAGCGTGAGCGCGGCCGAGGCCACCGAACGCATGGAGGAGATCAAGAAGTCACAGGGGGGCTCGGTGCTCAGCAACACCACGCAGACGACGAGCAGTTCGGGGGCGCCCACGGTCAAGCGCGTCGTGCGCGAGATCCAGTCGCTGCTGCGCTCGGTCGCGGCGGCGGGCGACATCATCGACGCCGCCGACACCCTCGCCCCGACCCATCCGGAGCTGGCAGAGTTCCTCCGGGTCTACGGGGCCGGCCGCACCTCGGACGCGGTCACGCACTACCAGTCCCACCAGAGCTGATCCCCGGCCCGCCCGCCGAAGGGGGTTCGGCAGCGGGCCGCGGGTGAAGCGACGGGGGACGCGTCACGGTACGGACGGGCACGAGGGGGCGTGTTCCGTACGGGGGACCGTTCGACGCGAGGGGGAGGTATCGCTCATCGGGGGAGCCGGGGGCTCGGGGGCCCGGGGGAGTCTTTCGCCCGTCGGGGAGTCGTAGCGCTCACCGACGGGGAAGCAAGGGGGGAAGCCGCAGGGGGAGGAGCGACGTACAGCCATGGGTGAGGTCTTCGCCGGCCGGTACGAACTGGTCGACCCGATCGGACGCGGAGGGGTCGGCGCCGTCTGGCGTGCCTGGGACCACCGCCGCCGTCGCTATGTGGCCGCCAAGGTCCTGCTCCAGAGCGACGCGCATTCGCTGCTGCGCTTCGTCCGCGAACAGGCCCTGCGGATCGATCATCCCCATGTGCTCGCCCCCACCAGCTGGGCCGCCGACGACGACAAGGTCCTGTTCACCATGGACCTGGTGGCGGGCGGATCGCTGGTCCATCTCGTCGGGGACTACGGCCCCCTGCCGCCGGCCTTCGTCTGCACGCTGCTCGACCAGCTGCTGGCGGGCCTGGCCGCGGTGCACGCGGAGGACGTGGTGCACCGTGACGTGAAGCCCGCCAACATCCTGCTGGAGGCCACCGGCACGGGCCGGCCGCGGCTGCGGCTGTCCGACTTCGGCATCGCGATGCGGCTGGGCGAGCCCCGCCTGACCGAGACCAACCTCGTCGTCGGAACGCCCGGTTATCTCGCGCCCGAGCAGATGATGGGCGCCGAACCGGACTTCCCCGCCGATCTGTTCGCCGTAGGGCTGGTCGCGCTGTATCTGCTGGAAGGCGCCAAGCCGGACAGCAAGGCGCTGATCCAGTACTTCGCCGAGCACGGGACGCCCGGGGCCCCCAAGGGCATCCCGGAGCCGCTGTGGCAGGTGGTGGCCATGTTGCTCCAGCCGGACCCGGAGGCGCGGTTCCGGACGGCCACAGGCGCCCGCAAGGCCCTCGCCGCCGCCGTGGAGCTCCTCCCGGAGCCGGGCCCGGACGACGAGCTGATCGAGATCTTCGACCAACTCGGGCCGCTCCCTGGGGGATTCGCCCCCGAAGGGCCGCTGGAGAGGGCGAAGGGGCTGAGCCCGAGGCAGGGGTTGCCCGACTCGCAGACCGGCGAGGAGCGGTCCCGGCGGACAGGCGGCGAGGGCGATACGCCGGTGCCCGATGGACAGCACACCGAGCCCCGGCGGCAACGCGGCCCGGCGACGCCGGCCGACCCGAGACGGACCACCGGCTCCGACCCCGCCCGGACGCCCTCGATGTCTGACACCGGCAGCTTCCATCTGCCGCCCCCGCAGGCCACCGTCACCTCGTCACCCACGCCAGAGCCGTACCGGCCGGCGTCCGCCTCCCCCTACGACCCGACCCACCGGCTGTCCCCCGCCCAGCCGCTCCCACCGGTGTACTCCGGCGCGCCGCCGCTCCCCGCGGAGCACTACCGCACGGACGCCTCCACCGCCTCGTACACCGCCCAGAGCCCACCGGCCCGGTTCGACAGCCCCACGCCGTCACGGCATCGTGCACGACGCGCCCCCCGGCCCGGCCCTCCGGCCAAGGTGGCGGTGCCCCTGCTGCTCCTCGCGCTGGCCTGCTACGCCGTGGGCTTCTGGGCTCTGACACGCCTGTGAGGGACGTGGCGGCGGGCCGGGGAGCGCCCGTCCCCCTTACCCGGCACTCCTGCGCCGAGCGACCACGGTCCACACTCCGAGTCCCACCAGCAGGGCGCTGCCGGTGCCGATCCCGCCGACGGCGAGTGCCCTCATCGCGGTGTCGTCGCCCCCGGCCACGCCTTCCACGGCCGCTTCCCGGTCCGCCTCCGACACCTCGAAGACGCCCTTCGGCTCGGACTCCCCCGCGTAGGCGGGCCCGCTCCCGGCCTGCCCGCTCACCCGGACCCGCAGCGTCATCGCGAACGGGCCGTCCCCGTAGGCGCCGGCGACACCCTCCGCGAGGTGGGCGACGAGGTAATAAGAGCCGGCGAAGCGCATCGCGCTCACCTGCGCGGTGGCGGCGTGGCGGTTGGCGTGGTCGACCGGTGGGAGGGGAGGCAGGCTGTTGGAGTTCTGGTCGCCGTCGTAGCCGACACCCACGTCGGCGATGTGACCGCGGGCCGGGTTGTAGAGGGCCACGTTCAGGGCGTCGGAGGTGTAGCCGGTGCCGCCGGAGTCCGAGCTGCCGAGGTCGGCGGTGACGGAGACCTGCTGTCCCCAGTCGACCGGCACCTTGTAGAAGAGCGTCTGGCCGGGCCGGATGTCGTCCCGCCAGACTCCCTGGTCGAGGGGGGTGGCGCCGGTGAATCCCGCGCCGCCTTTCCGGCGCTCGGGCTGTCCCTGGACCGGCTGGGGCGTGGCGGAGTCCCACACCTGGGGTGCGCCGGTCGCCTCGGCCCTCTCAGTGCGCGGTTCCGTCAGGGTGACGAGTTCCAGGTCCCAGGTGTCCGGCGAGGAGCCCTCGCCGTCCGGGTCGGCGCGCTCGACGGACACGTAGTACGCACCGGCCTTGCGGCACAGCGACTTGCCGGGCGAGATCTCCCGCATGCCCCAGGCGGCGATGGGGTGCGGGCTGCGGGCGGTCCCGAAAACGGTGGTGTCGTCGGAACAGGTGTTCCCCTCGGCGTCCTGGACGGTCACCTTGACGCCGTCGATGACGGAGACGGTGCTGTCGGGGGAGGGGACCGCGGTGACGGAGACGTACGCGTTCGACGCGGCGTCGAGCTCCAGGCCGTAGGTGACCTTGCCGTCGGCGGGCAGGGAGCTCTTGTACGTACGGCCGGGCTTCAGGAGAGCGGCGTCCCCGGTACTCCTCGCCCCCTCGACGCTCTGCGCGTCGGCGGCGAAGGCATAGGAATTCGGCGCGTCCGCGGCCTTGGAGGCGTCCGCTGCGAAGCTCTGCCCCGACACGGCGGCGGCATGTCCGGGGGTCACCGCCGCCGCCGTCCCCAGCACCACCGCCACGGCCCCCAGGCGTATTGCCACCGCCGGACGGCGGCGCCACGCACCCGTGCGCCGTCCCCACGCCGTACGACACCGTCCCCTCACGCGCCACCCCTCACCCTCGCCGGGCCACGAATCCGTGAAGCCGTGGCCCATCCTGCCGCGCCGGCCGGGTTCACGACCGGGCCTCGGCACACAAAACCCCGACCGCGAGGCGGCCGGGGTGTGCTTGGTCTGGGTTGTCGTGACTCACGAACCCGTGGGCACGGAGTCAGTCGCCTCCGTCCACAGATCCTGCTCGGCGCGATCCGCCTGGATCTGGCGGTACACGAGGAGCCCGCCGATGGCGGCCAGTGCGACCAGGAGAAGCTTCTTCACCGCGCGACCTCGTCTTTCCTTGACGTAGGGGACCTCTGGCGCCCGACTATACACACCGACCGATACCGATCGGTGACCTGAGTCGGCCCTCAACTCCCCTCCCGCGAACCGGGATAGAAGCGGAGTACACCGCTCCGATCGGAGGGTGATCACACGCCGACGGACGGTTACTTTGACCTCCCTTCGCCGCTCTCCTCACGTTTTCAGGCCTCTTGCGGCCATACGAGTGGTGTTGATCTGAACATCGACGCGCCACGGGTCGAGATCCACCACTTCTCGGCCCCCATACACATCATGAGGAAAGTACGCAAATCGCCCAACCCGAAAGTGAGGGGCCATGGCCCGGAACAAGGTCATGAAGCTGTGGACCGCCATCGTCACCGCCTTCCTCGCGCTGTGCACGGCGCTCGGACTCGTCACCACGACGGCCGCCCCGGCCGTAGCTCAGAGCGAGCAGAAGAGCAACAGCAACGGCGCGAGCATCCCGCAGCAGCGGACGGCGGCACCGGCGGCGTTCCCCTGGTCCTCCCCCAAGGCCCTGCCCCCCACGATGAAGCAGCGCATCCGCGCCGAGGCCCACGGCAAGACCCCCCGCTGCCGGCACCGCTCGTCCGCGGACACGGCGCTCACCCCCGGCACCGACTGCACCGACGAGGACACCGACGCCGACCCCGACAGTACGGCGGACCGCTTCGCACCCCTGCAACGCTGAGATCGCGGAAGCCCCCAGACACGGAAGACCCCCGACCGCTAAAGGTCGGGGGTCTTCGTGCTGGACCGGGGGCTTCGCGGTCCGCGTTGCTTACTGGTGAAACCGAGCGCGGCAGCTACTAGTACTTCAGGTAGCTTTCGGCGACCCAACCCCACTTGCCCTTGTTGGCGCCGGAGAGCACTTTGCCGTAGACCCAGGACTGGGACTTGTAAGTCGAGCAGTAGTGATCGAACTTCGTGCCCTTCGCCAGGAAACCCTTGGATGTGTAGCTCGTCCCGGGGCCGCTGCGAAGGTTGACGGTGGTCGTCGTCTTCTTCGTCTGCGGCACGGGAAGGATGAGGTCCTTCGGGCAGGCGGAGGGAAGGCTGGCTGCGGAGGCGGTGGCCGGAACCCCCATCACCAGAGCACTTGTCACCACTGCGGCACCGAGCAGTGACGCCAGTTTTTTGCGCACCATTTCCCCGTTCTCTGGTCAGATTGGTCGGCCAGTGATCATATCGAGCACGCGCGGGAAGCCAGGGGCACGTCCACAGCTCTTGAGCAGGGGCTTCACATCGTGGTCGCTCCTGACACGCCTGGTGGAGTGCTAGCGGGTGATGACCATGACGACGTAGAACATGCCTGCGGCAGCAACGAGGCAGGCACCGATGACGGCAAGCGCGGCAACGCCCGCCAGCCCTGTCACGCCCAGGATCGCCATCCATCCCGTTCGAGCCATCCGCTCGGCCTGCTCGGCTGCGCTGTCGTGGTCGCTGTCGTCGTACCAGTCTCGTTCAGTCATGACGCCCCCCGCTCCTAGACCCGGCACACCTGCGACCCGCTCACCGGCCGACGTCAGCCGTGGATGTCAAAGACCCCCAGCCGCTGTCGACTGGGGGTCTTTTCGCTGGTGGGGCTAACAGGAATTGAACCTGTGGCCTCATCCTTATCAGGTCGATCAAGGGAGTCCAGCGTCCTGGCTCTCCCCCGTCTCTGCCTCAACCGATGGTTCGCACCGGTCCGCTCTCGGTTGTCGCTGTTCGCACCTGTCGGTGTCAGGCACTGGTGTCAGCGGAAGGAGGGGGCCTTGACAGGTCTCTTATAGCCCCCTATATGGGCATCCAGGCGAGAACGCTTACTAGTATTTCAGGTAGGCAGTGGCAACCCAGCCCCACTTGCCCGTGTTGGCACCGGAAAGCACCTTGCCGTAGTCCCATGTCTGTGACTTATAAGTCGAGCAGTACACCTCGAACTTCGTGCCCGTGGCCAGGGAACCCTTGGCTGCGTAGCTCGTCCCTGGGCCGCTACGGAGGTTCACGGTCGTCGTCGTCTTCAGCGTCTGCGGCACGGGAAGGATGAGGTCCTTCGGGCAGGCTGAGGGAAGAGTGACCGCAGAGGCGGTGGCCGGAAGTCCCATCACCAGAGTGCTCGCCATCGCCGCAGCGCCGAGCAGCGCCGCCAGTTCCTTACGCATCCGTTCCCCGTCTCAGTTCAGATTTGACGAGTGATCATACTAAGGCTGGCGGCTTTGCTGCGTAGGCCTGGGCTTACCTCCGGCCTCACCCACTACTCACCTCAGCTTCCGTCCCGTCCGCCGTCGACCCACACACCGTGGAGCGGGCGTGGTTCAGGGCGTCAAGGTGGAGCGCGCCACTGTACGAACGACCTTGACGCCCTGGGCCGCGTCTGCTCGGCTCTGCCTGGGTCGACGGTGGACGGGACGGAAGCACCCCACGCACACCACTACGGGCCCGCGGCCGGGAACGGCGCCCCCTCCATCCCGGTGCCGGCCGATCCCCCGCCGGAGGCATCGCCTTGACCGTGGGCCGCGCAATGCGGTGATCGACTCATGGCCACCGGCCCTATCCACATGTGGGCGCGCGTCGGCGGCGGCAGCGCCGAGCGGGCCGAAGGCAGGAGCGCGGGCGCAGCCAGAGCCGGGAAGCGCGCCCGGCGGAGCGGAGCGCAGCCGGGGCTTGATGAGGTAGAGAAACCTGTAACAGCTCTTGCCCTGCAAGGGTCAGGCCGAAGGCACGTCGGTCGTCAGGAGTCGGCTCGTGAATCCGGCTTGGCACAGGCGCTCGTACGCGTCGACCACGTCGGCAGGTAGGGGCTGGCTGATCATGAAGCCCTGCTCCGGGTAGACCATCAGCCGCTGAAGCGCACCGACCAGCATGTCGATCACCAAGCGGGCGTTACCGATGGAGTCGACGTACTCGTCCAGCGTCATCGGACTGGAGGCGCTGACGACCTCGACTCCGGGCCAGAGCTTCCGCGCGGTGGCGTACGCCCGCCGCTCCTCGTACGGCTTGCTGATCAGGAGCACCGAGGACACCTCCACCCCGGCCTCCTCCAACAACTCTCGCGAGAAGCGGATGTTCTCGCCCGTGTTGCGGGCACGAGGCTCGACCAGAACGTCACTGCTGGGGACCCCGAGTTCCACTGCCCGCTCCCGGTAGTGGACGGCCTCACCGCGGGGCATGCGTTCCCGTGTCGTGGGGCTCGTGGCACCGGTGAAGAGGAGCAGAGGGGCCATGCCGCGCTTGTACAGGTCCACTGCCGTGTCAGCAACGCCCAGGTCGTGGCTGCCAAGCCCGATGGCCACGGAGCACGGCCGGGGTGAGTGACCCATCTGGTGGTAGTCCCACACGCGTCGGGCGTCTGCCCAATCCTGTGTCGAGATCACTGCTGCCCCTCCCTGTCCTTCGCTGAGTCGGGCACCTTGAAGTCGTACTCCCATGCGAAGCGCGACGCCGCGTGTACCCCGATGGCGAATTCCACGACGGTGCCCTCGGCCGTGTACGTCGTTCGGTGCAGCTCGACGACCGGTTCGCCCGGCGGTAGCTGCAACTGCTTGACCTCGTCCGGTGTCGCAGCACGGGCAAACAGTCGCTCCTTCATGTGATCGATCTCGTAACCCGCGTCGTACAGCACACGAAATCCGCCGCCCCGGCCGGCGGGACCCGGAGTGGGGTCCACCAGGCGTGTTCCCTCAACGTGCTCGGGACGGTAGTAGCTGGTCAGCGTGTGCGTCGGCTGGTCGCCTTCCTTGACCAGTCGCGCGCGGGCGTAGACCTCGGCACCTTCCGGCAGCCCATGTGCGGCTGCTACCCCCGGTGGCGCCACGACGCGAGTAACCGACTGGGTCTGCTCGTTCCGGCGGTAGCCCCGCCCGGAAGCCACGCGGTCTGCGATGAAGGCGACCTCGTCACCGTCCCGCCACTTGGCCTTGTCGTACCTGGCAATGCCAAGGCGCTTGAGAGGCACTCGCTCCCGCACCACAGTTCCGTGACCGCGAGAAGACGTCACCAGGCCCTCAGCCTCAAGAGCCTTGTAGGCCTGATGAACGGTGGACTTGGAGCCCTCACCGGCTGCAACTAGCTCCCTGATCTGCGGGAGCTGCTGGCCTGGTGCGTACTCACCGGTCTTGATCTGTTCAGCCAGCTTGTCGGCCAGCTCCCGCCACTTGGGCGCCATTGCGTGTCCCCTTCCTAACGGAATCAACTTTCGCACAGTCCCAGGACTATTGACAGTCCCAGGACTGCATGCCACAGTCTCCTCAAGCTGCTCACAGTCCTAGGACTGTGGTGGCGGAGCGTCTTTTGGCCTGCTCCAACGCAATCGACTCAAGGAGAGCTTTATGCCGTCGTTCAAGATCGACACCTCGACTGCCATCGTGTTCGTGGCGACTGCGCCGGAACCGAAGATGGCCAACAAGAAGACCGGTGAGCGGGCCGTGGACCGGGACACGGGTGCGGGTCTGTCGACCGTGGGTCTGCTGGTCTCGGATGAGGGGGAGGGGAACCTGTACCAGGTGACCATCCCGGAGACGGGTTACCCGGACGGTCTTCAGCCGGGTATGCCGGTCAAGGTCATTGGCCTGAAGGCGCGTGACTGGGAGAACGAGTTCAACGGCCAGAAGCGGCACGGCATCTCGTTCCGGGCGGTCGCGATCACCCCGGCGGCCTGACCATGAGTGACCTGACGTTGTGGCTGGAGGCCACGGGAGCCTTAGCGGGCGCCGGTGGTCTCGGCTACGCGAAGGTACGCGCGCCGCGCGTGTACTGGTCGCTGGTCGGGATGCCGGTCACCTGGGGCCGCTTCACTCTGTCGTACCGCTCGACGATGGACGTGTGTGGGCTGACGGTGCACCCGTCGGGTCTGCGGGCGTTCATGACCCGCAACGTGGCCCGCCGTGAGGTGCAGCCGGTCCCGCCGAAGATCCGCCGGATACGCGGCACCTCGACAGGGCTGCGGGTGACACTGCGACTTCCCGCCGGCCTGGAGCCCGCTGACGTGATGGCCTCCTCGGAGCGGCTTCGGCACGCCTGGGGTGTCCACTCGGTGACCGTGGTCGAGACCAAGCCCGGTTTCGTGGAACTGCGGATGACCGGCTATGACGTGCTGCGCCGGGTGCGGATGCCGCGCAAGGCCCGCCCGCATGGCATGGCCGTTCCGGTCGCGGTGCGCGAGGACGGGACCGCCTTCGAGCGGGACTACCGCAAAGCCCCGATGGCCCTCACGCTCGGCGCGAACCACTCGGGCAAGTCGATGTATCAGCGCAACCTGATCAAGGGGCTGGCGCAACTGCCGGTGGCCCTGGTCGGCATCGACTGCAAGCGCGGGGTGGAGCAGTCCGCGTTCGCGCCCCGGCTGTCGGCGCTGGTCACCAGCCCCGATGATGCGGCCTCGCTGCTCGGTGTGCTGGTCGCGGAGATGGAGGACCGCTTCGACCTGCTGAGCCGTCACGGTGTCTCGGACCTGTGGGAGCTGCCTGCCGAGGTGCGGCCAGTGCCGGTGGTCGTCCTGGTCGACGAGGTAGCGGAACTGTTCCTGATCTCTTCCAAGAAGGATGAGGAGCGCCGGGAGCGGATCGTCACCGCGCTGATCCGACTCGCGCAGATGGCCCGGGCCATCGGTATCCATCTGGAAATCTGCGGGCAGCGCTTTGGCTCCGACCTGGGCAAGGGCGCCACCATGCTCCGTGCTCAGCTCACCGGCCGTGTGGTGCACCGCGTCAACGACAAGCAGACCGCCGAAATGGGCCTGGCGGATGTGGCCCCGGACGCGGTCCCGGCCGCGAGCCTGATCCCCATGAACCGCCCCGGAACCGCCGTCGCGGCGGACCCCTCGGGCGGCTGGTCAAAGATCCGCACCCCGGAAACCTCGCGGGACGAAGTGGTAGCCGTCTGCCGGGAGTTCGCCCACCTGGTCCCGGACCTGCCGTTCCTCGAACCGTTCCGCCCCCACCTGCCCGCCGGGGCGCCGGCGTCCAGTCCATCGCTGGTCAAGCCCCGCCCGGTCACCGAGTAACACCCCGTACCGCCACGGTCGGCGCGACCGCATCTCGCCAGGTCCCTACCCCCGCCATGCCGCTGGGCGGCCGGACATCGCTCCCCGCCCGCCCCGGCCCGACTCCCTGAAGGGAGGTGCCCTTCATGTCCCGCTCGATCCGACCGGACGCCGTTCTCGTCCAGGCCGTCATTGCCGGTGCGCTGTCCTTCGCCCACCTGCACGACCTGGCCCAAGCCGCCGGACAGACCGGCTGGAAAGCCTGGGCCTACCCGGTTTCGGTGGACCTGCTCCTGGTTGCCGCCTGGCACCGGCTGCGAACAGCCCGCCGCGACCGCTCCGCCTGGACCTGGTTCGTCATCGCCCTGGCTGCCTCGCTCGGCGCGAACATCGCCACCGCGGGCCTGCTCGACCTGACCCACGTACCCGCCTGGCTGCGCATCCTCGTTGCTGGCTGGCCCGCGCTGGCCTTCCTCGGCGGAACCCTCCTGGTCCACACCCTCACCGAACCGGCCGACTCGGCACAGCCTGTGGACGATGATCCGGCCGCGCCGGAAGTCGAGATGCACCGCACCGACGAACCCTCTGCCGACTCGGAGCCCGCGGCGACCGTGCCCGAGCTGATCCCGGCCTCGCCGGAGCCCGCCCCGACCGCTGCACCGGTCGTCCCGGCCGCGCTGCTCGACCACGCCCGCAAGATCGCCGAAGCCCACCAGGCCTCGACCGGATCACCGATGCCAGCCGACGCCTTGTCGGCGCGGCTCGGCCTGCCCGCACCGATGGCCGACGCCATCGCCGCCCAACTCCAGCTCGCCTAACCCGAAGGGAGAAACGCCCGTGCCCGCCTACCGCCGCTTCCGCGACGTGATCCGCATCGGCCCCGTGCAGGTCGCCACCGCCTACGACGGTCGGGGCCGCGACAAGCACACCGCCGCCTGCACCGCCCCCGGCTGCGGCTTCGCCGCCGACTACGACACCCGCGCCGGTGCCGAACTCGCCGCCCGCACCCACCGCTGCAAGGCCTGAGAGGAGATCGCGCCATGGACGTACCGCTCTGGCTCGCCCTGCTCGTCGTCGGATGGCTCGGCGTCAAGCTCGCCCGCCCGCCGTGGTGGCTGGTCGCCGTGCTCCTGGTCGGCGGCTACCTCGTCGCCGGAAGCTTCCTCGCCCCCGCCCTCGGCACCGTCCTCAAGTAGAGAAGGGAACCGCCTCGTGTTCACGCCGAAGTACCCGCCCCAGGACACCGCGCCCCCGGTCAACGCCGCGGGTGCCCCGACGGTCGCCCGCCACCCGGCGCCCGTCCAGCCGACCCCGCCCCCGGTCGCGCCCGTCTCGAACCGGCCGACGGTCCAGCTCACGCCGGGCAGCGCGCTTGCCCTTGCCGCTGGCGGTGGCGCGGTGGTCCTCGTCGTCGGCGCGGTCCTGGTCTCCATGCTCCTCGCGGTCGCCATCACCGGCGTCTCCGTCGCCGTGGTCGCGGTCGTCTTGCGCCTGCTCGTCAAGGACCTGAACAACCATCGCTGAACGGCCCCCGGAGCGGCCTCGGTCGCCAAACTTCCGCCGCTCCGGGCGCCTTCCCACCTTCCACACCCAACGGACATGAAAGGCAAGCCCATGATGCCCCAGCACGCCCCCGCTGCGCGGATCTGCCGCGACTGCGACGGCTTCGCCGCCGTCGTCATTACCACCGGCAGCCGCCACGCCGACGGCACCCGCGTCACGCTCACCGTCGGTTGCCCGGCCTGCCACGGCACCGGCAACGCGCCTGCCGCCCGCTTCGCCCGCGTCGGGAGGTGACCGCCGCCATGAGGACCATCACCACCTCAGCTCACCTGGAGCCGGACACCACCGCCCGCGTGAGCGTGTTCGCTCCCACGCCCGAGGACGAAGGCTTCGTCAGCCTCCGTGTCGGGGGAGAGTTCATCGACCTTGCGCTGATCGCCCGTCCGGACACCGCCGACGCCCTGCGCGCCCTGGCCCGCGCCGCTGAGGAAGCCGCCTCGGCCCTCGACCGGATCGCCGACACCACCCCGGACGGTGCCGTGTGACCGACACCGCCACCATGGCGGGCCTGGACCCGGCCACCCTCGCCGACGTTCTGCGGGTGGCCGGGTCCCCCGGCTTCGACCGCATCCAAGAACAGATCCGCCGCACCGGCGGCTGCTCCGACCCCATCCACCTGCAAGGCTCCACCGTCACCCGCGACGCTGCCACCGGACAGGTGCTGCACTCCTACTCGACCGACACCGAGCCCGGCGGACGACTCCGCATCGCCTGCGGCAACCGCCGAGCCTCTCGCTGCCCGGCCTGCGCCTGGACCTACGCAGGCGACACCTACCACCTCATCCGCGCCGGACTCGTCGGCGACCCCGACAAGGGCACCCCGCACACCATCCGCGATCACCCGCGAGTCTTCGCCACCCTCACCGCACCGTCCTTCGGGCCAGTCCACAACCGCCCCGGAAACCGGCCCTGCCGCTGCGGCCAGCACCACGACGAGGACTCACCTCAACTCGGCACCCCGCTCGACCCCGCCGCGTACGACTACGCGGGCGCCGTGCTGTGGAACAACCACGCCTCCGAACTGTGGCGCTACTTCACGATCTACCTGCGCCGCGAGATCGCTAAGCGAGCCGGACTGACCCAGAAGGCTGCCAAGGAACAGTCCCGCGTCTCCTTCGGCAAGGTCGCCGAGTACCAGAAGCGCGGGGCCGTCCACTTCCACGCGGTGATCCGCTTCGATGGACCCGACGGGCCGGACGATCCGCCGCCGGCATGGGCCACCCTCGACCTGCTCACCGACTCCATCCATGCCGCCGCCGCCCGCGTCGCGGTCGAGGTGCCCGCCGCAGGGGACCAGCCCGCCCGCACGCTGCACTGGGGCACGCAGCTCGACGTGCAGCCGATCAGTGCCTTCGGCCACGCCGAGGAGATCACCGAACAGGCCGTTGCCTCCTACGTCGCCAAGTACGCCACCAAGGCAGCCGAGACCACCGGCACCGTCGACCGCCGCATCGGCAACAAGGAAGCTCTGGTCCTGCTCGGCGTGCCCGACCACCCTGCCCGGCTCATTGAGGCGTGCCTCGACCTGCACGCGCTCTACCCGGATCGCAAGCTCCGGGACTGGGCTCACATGCTCGGCTTCCGCGGCCACTTCTCCACCAAGTCCCGCCGCTACTCCACCACCCTCGGCGCCCTGCGGCAGACCCGAGCTGACTACCGCACCGCCCAGCAACGCGAAGCCCTCGGCCTGCCCGACCCCGACGACGAGGAAGCAACCACCCTGACCCTCGCCCACTGGTCCTACGCCGGGCACGGCCACACCCCCGGGGAATCCTGGCTCGCCGCCAACATCCGCCGCGACATCCAGCACAACCGCGAGATCGCCCGCGAGGAACTCCCCGCCCTGCTCGTCCTGGAAGGAGCTGCAACGTGACCACTGCCACCCCCGAGCTGCTCACCGTGCCTGAGGTCATGGCGCGGCTCAAGGTCGGTCGGACCAAGGTCTATGACCTGATTCGCACGCACCGTCTGGTCTCGATCAAGGTCGACGGGTGCCGCCGTATTCCGGCGAACTCAGTCGGGGACTTCATCCGGCGGCAGATCGAGAAGGGTGCCTGATGGCAAAGAGGCGCCCGAATGGCGGCGGCACGATCTCGAAGCGGGCGGACGGTCGCTACATGGGCCGCGCGCATGTCACCGACACCGATGGCAACCGGATCCGCAAGACGGTGTACGGCGCCACATGGGACGAAGCCAATGAGAAGCTCGGCAAACTCCAAGACCAGGAGCGCAACGGCATCCCGGTGCCGTCCCGGTCCTGGACGCTGGGCGAGTGGCTGGCCTACTGGCTGGAGCACATCGTCGAGCCGGAACGCGAGCACAACACGTACGTGAAGTACGAGTCCAAGGTCAGGCTGTACCTGTTGCCTCACCTCGGCAAGAAGCCGCTAGTCAAGCTCACCCCGGCACAGATCCGGGCCTTCATGGCGGCTCTGGCCCGGGAGAAGGTCGGCGCTTCGGCTCGCTTCGAGGTCCTCCGCGTTCTCCGCAACGCCCTGAACCGGGCCATGCGCGAGGAACTGGTCACCCGCAACGTCGCGCTCCTGGTCGGCATGCCCAAGGTCACCAAGGACAAGGGCACGGCATGGAACGCCCGGGAGGCCATCGCGTTCCTGCGGTCGGTCCGCGCCCACCGGCTCTACGCCGCCTGCGTCCTCGTCCTGGTCCTCGGCCTCCGCCGCAGCGAGGTGCTCGGGCTGCGCTGGCAGGACATCGACTTCGAGGCCGGCCACTTCACCCCGGTCAAGCAGGTCCAGCGGGTCAAGGGCACGGGCCTGGTCCTCAAGGACCTCAAGACGGAGTCCTCACAGGCCGTGCTCCCGCTCCCTGAGTTCTGCGCCCGCGCCCTGGAGGAGCGGCGCGAGCTGCAAGCCCTGGAACGGAAGATCGCCGGTGAGCACTGGTCCCAGGAGCCGGACCATGACCTGATCTTCTCCTCCGAGCACAGCGGCATGATCGACCCGGTGGGCTTCTCCCGCACCTTCGATCGGCTCGTCAAGCGGGCCAGGGTGCGCCGCATCACGGTCCGACTCGCCCGGCACACCTGTGGCACCCTGCTCGCCTTCCTTAAGGTGCACCCCAAGGTGGCTCAGGCGATCCTCCGGCACAGCCAGATCAGCATGACCATGGACGTCTACACGCACGTGGTCGGCGACAGTGAGCGGGAAGCGGTCGGCATGCTCGCGGAGCTACTGGAAGATCCGCTCATCGGCTGATCGCCGCTGTTGGTGTCAACCGTAGGTGTCAAAAGACCCCCAGCCGCTACCGACTGGGGGTCTTCTCGCTGGTGGGGCTAACAGGATTTGAACCTGTGGCCTCATCCTTATCAGGGATGCGCTCTAACCAACTGAGCTATAGCCCCGCCGCGCTGTTCGGGAGTGTGTCCCGCGCGCTGACTCCTGAAGATTAGCGCACGACATGCGCAGTCCCAAAATCGGTTGGCGGGACATCGTCAGGGCAACGACCGAGGTGATGTCACTCGTCCTCGGCGAGCGTCAGCTCGACACCGCCCACGAAGCCCGCGGACAGGTTGTAGATGAACGCGCCGAGCGTCGCGAGGGCCGTCGCGAGGACGACGTCGATGACCGCGATGACCGACGTGAACATCAGGACGTTGGGCAGCGACAGGAAGGCCTGCAGGTCGAAGCCGTTGGACTCGTTCGAGCCGGTGGCCTCCGAGATCGTGCCGCCGACCGTCGAGAAGACGCCCATCGCGTCCATGACCATCCACAGCACGGCGGACGCCACGATCGTACAGATGCCCAGGGCGATGGAGAGCAGGAAGCTGACCTTCATCACCGACCACGGGTCGGCCTTGGCCACCCGCAGCCGCGCCTTGCGGACGCGCGGAGTGGTGCCCGCTCCCGTACGAGGACGCCGTACGGCGGCAGCGGTCCCCCCGGCCGCCGCCTGCTGCTGCGCCGGGTAGGCCTGCGGCGGGTGGTACGGACCGGCCTGCTGCTGCGTCTGGCGCTCCCCGGGCAGAGGAGAGGCCGTGGCCGGCTCCTGCGTGGCCGGCTTCGGCTTCGCGCCGGAGGCGGACGGACCGGCTCCGGTCTTGTGCTGCTGGGTCTGCGGACCTCGGGTGTCCGTCACAGTTCCCCCCTGTGATTCATGCGCGTCAGGCGAGGGCGTGTCCTTGGTCGGGGACTTGATCGCCTTCAGGTTGGTCGTGTGCGGGTCCGCCGCACGCGCGGCGGAGCCACGACCGCCGTCGTCCGCTTCCGTACCCCTGGAGGTTCCGGCCGGTCCGGCGCCCGTGGCTCCGCTCACGCTGACTCACTCCTCGTGCTACTCGGACGAGGGCGCCTCACCCTCGTCCGTGCCGGTGGTCTCGGCACCCTCGGCGGTCTCGTCGACGACCACATCGCCGTCGACCTCCTCCGCCTCGCGTCCTGCCTCGGCGTTGCGAGCGATACCCACGACGGCATCGCGCTTGCCCAGATTGATCAGTTGGACGCCCATGGTGTCACGGCCGGTTTCCCTGATCTCGTTGACTCGCGTACGAATCACACCGCCCGACAGCGTGATGGCGAGGATCTCGTCGGTCTCCTCGACCACCAGCGCGCCGACGAGGGACCCACGGTCCTCGACGATCTTGGCAGCCTTGATGCCGAGGCCGCCGCGACCCTGGACGCGGTACTCGTCGACGGCGGTCCGCTTCGCGTACCCGCCGTCTGTGGCAGTGAACACGAACGTACCGGGTCGAACAACATTCATCGAGAGCAGCTCGTCGCCTTCGCGGAAGCTCATGCCCTTGACGCCCGAGGTGGCACGGCCCATCGGGCGCAGGGTGTCGTCCGAGGCGGTGAACCTGATGGATTGCGCCTTCTTGCTGATCAGAAGCAGATCGTCGTCCGCCGAGACCAGTTCGGCACCGATCAGTTCGTCGTCGGAACCGTCCTCCATCGAGCGGAGATTGATCGCGATGACACCGCCGGAGCGGGGCGAATCGTAATCCTTCAGAGGCGTCTTCTTCACAAGTCCGGCCTTGGTGGCGAGCACGAGGTAGGGGACCGCCTCGTAGTCGCGGATCGCCAGGATCTCGGCGATCGCCTCGTCCGGCTGGAAGGCGAGCAGGTTCGCCACGTGCTGACCGCGCGCGTCCCGGCCGGCGTCGGGCAGCTCGTAGCCCTTGACGCGGTAGACGCGGCCCTTGTTGGTGAAGAACAGCAGCCAGTGGTGCGTGGTGGACACGAAGAAGTGGTCGACGATGTCGTCTTCCTTGAGCTTCGTGCCGCGCACGCCCTTGCCGCCGCGCTTCTGGGCGCGGTAGTCGTCGGTCTTGGTGCGCTTGATGTAGCCGCCCCGGGTGACCGTGACGACGATGTCCTCCTCGGCGATCAGGTCCTCGATGGA
Source organism: Streptomyces sp. NPDC043685 (assembly GCF_056436585.1). Classification (NCBI taxonomy): domain Bacteria; kingdom Bacillati; phylum Actinomycetota; class Actinomycetes; order Kitasatosporales; family Streptomycetaceae; genus Streptomyces; species Streptomyces sp. NPDC043685. Next base: position 484,848 of record NZ_JBWKCH010000004.1, read on the forward strand.
CATGTCGCCCTCGTAGGGGATCAGCGTCGTCTTGCGGTCGTCGCCGAACTTCTCGACGATCGCGGCCAGTTCGGCACTGACGATGCCGCGCTGGCGGACCGGGGAGGCGAGGATCTCGTTGTACTCGTTGATCTTCGCCTGGAGCTCGTCGTGCTCCTGGACGATCTTCTGGCGCTCCAGGGCGGCCAGGCGGCGCAGCTGCATCTCGAGGATGGCGTTGGCCTGGATCTCGTCGATCCGCAGCAGGTCCATCAGGCCGCCGCGGGCGATCTCGACGGTGTCGCTGCGCCGGATCAGCGCGATGACCTCGTCGATGGCGTCCAGGGCCTTCAGCAGACCGCGCAGGATGTGCGCCCGCTCCTCGGCCTTGCGCAGCCGGAAGCGCGTACGGCGGACGATGACCTCGATCTGGTGGGTCACCCAGTGCCGGATGAACGCGTCCAGGGAGAGCGTGCGCGGCACGCCGTCCACCAGCGCCAGCATGTTGGCGCCGAAGTTGGTCTGCAGGTCGGTGTGCTTGTACAGGTTGTTCAGCACGACCTTGGCGACCGCGTCCCGCTTCAGCACGATGACCAGGCGCTGGCCCGTGCGCGAGGAGGTCTCGTCGCGGACGTCGGCGATGCCGCCGATCTTGCCGTCCTTCACCAGGTCGGCGATCTTCTGCGCGAGGTTGTCCGGGTTGACCTGGTAGGGCAGCTCGGTGACCACCAGGCACTGGCGGTTCTGGATCTCCTCGACCTCGACGACCGCGCGCATGGTGATGGAGCCGCGACCGGTGCGGTACGCCTCCTCGATGCCCCGGCGGCCGACGACGAGCGCGCCGGTCGGGAAGTCCGGGCCCTTGATGCGCTCGATGAGCGCGTCCAGCAGCTCCTCGTGGGAGGCCTCGGGGTTCTCCAGGTACCACTGGGCGCCGGCGGCGACCTCGCGCAGGTTGTGCGGCGGGATGTTGGTCGCCATGCCGACCGCGATACCGGCCGAGCCGTTGATCAGCAGGTTCGGGAAGCGGGCCGGCAGGACGGTCGGCTCCTGGGAGCGGCCGTCGTAGTTGTCCGTGAAGTCGACGGTCTCCTCGTCGATGTCGCGGACCATCTCCATCGACAGCGGCGCCATCTTGCACTCGGTGTACCGCATGGCCGCGGCCGGGTCGTTGCCCGGGGAGCCGAAGTTGCCGTTGGAGTCCACGAGCGGCATGCGCATCGACCACGACTGCGCGAGGCGGACCAGCGCGTCGTAGATCGAGGAGTCGCCGTGCGGGTGGTAGTTGCCCATGACGTCGCCGACCACGCGGGCGCACTTGTAGAAGCCGCGCTCGGGGCGGTAGCCGCCGTCGTACATGGCGTACAGCACGCGGCGGTGGACGGGCTTGAGGCCGTCGCGGACGTCGGGCAGCGCACGCGAGACGATGACGGACATCGCGTAGTCGAGGTACGAGCGCTGCATCTCCGTCTCGAGCCCGACGGGCTCGACGCGCATGGCCAGGGCGTCACCCTCGGGCGTCGTCACGGGAGTGTTCTCGTCGGTCATTGCTGGTGAAGATCCTTCCTGATGCGGTCAGCTGAGACCGACTCAGATGTCGAGGAAGCGGACGTCCTTGGCGTTGCGCTGGATGAACGCGCGGCGGGCCTCGACGTCCTCGCCCATGAGGACCGAGAACAGGTCGTCGGCCTGGGCGGCGTCGTCGAGGGTGACCTGGCCGAGGACGCGGTGCTCCTGGTCCATGGTCGTGATGCGCAGCTCCTCGGCGTTCATCTCGCCGAGACCCTTGAAGCGCTGGACGGAGTCGTCCTTGATGCGCTTGCCGGCGTTGCGGCCCATCTCGATCAGGGCGTCGCGCTCGCGGTCGGAGTACGCGTACTCGAAGTCGTCCTTGCCCCACTTGATCTTGTAGAGCGGCGGGCGGGAGAGGTACACGTGACCGGCCTCGACCAGGGGCCGCATGAAGCGGAACAGGAAGGTCAGCAGCAGGGTGTTGATGTGCTGGCCGTCGACGTCGGCGTCCGCCATCAGGATGATCTTGTGATAGCGGAGCTTCTCGATGTCGAAGTCCTCGTGGACTCCGGTGCCGAAGGCCGAGATCAGCGCCTGGATCTCCTGGTTCTGCAGGATCTTGTCGATCCGCGCCTTCTCGACGTTCAGGATCTTGCCGCGGATCGGGAGGATCGCCTGGTACTGCGGGTTGCGGCCGGACTTGGCCGAGCCGCCGGCGGAGTCACCCTCGACGATGAAGATCTCGCACTTGGTGGGATCGTTCGACTGGCAGTCGGAGAGCTTGCCGGGCAGGGACGCCGTCTCCAGCAGGCCCTTGCGGCGGGTGAGGTCGCGGGCCTTGCGGGCCGCCACGCGCGCGGTGGCCGCCTGGATGCCCTTGCGGATGATGTCCGCGGCCTCGTTCGGGTTGCGGTCCAGCCAGTCCGTGAGGTGCTCGTAGACGACCTTCTGCACGAAGGTCTTGACCTCGGTGTTGCCCAGCTTGGTCTTGGTCTGGCCCTCGAACTGGGGCTCGCTCAGCTTGACGGAGATGATCGCCGTCAGACCCTCGCGGATGTCGTCACCCGTGAGGTTGTCGTCCTTCTCCCGCAGCAGCCTCTTGTCGCGCGCGTACTTGTTGATCAGCGAGGTGAGCGCCGCGCGGAAGCCCTCCTCGTGAGTGCCGCCCTCGTGCGTGTGGATGATGTTGGCGAACGAGTACACGCCCTCGGTGTAGCCGCCGTTCCACTGCATCGCGACCTCGAGGGACAGGTTCTTGTCCTTGTCCTCGGCCTCGAGGTCGATCACGGTGGGGTGCACCAGGTCTCCCTTGCGGGAGTTCAGGTACTTCACGAAGTCGACGATGCCGCCCTCGTAGTGGTACGAGACGCTCTTGACCTCGTGCTTCTCGTCCTCGCCCGCCTCGTCCGCGCCAGCGGTGGCCTTCGCCGACTCGCGCTCGTCGGTGAGGTTGATCCGCAGACCCTTGTTGAGGAACGCCATCTCCTGAAAGCGCCGGGAGAGCGTCTCGAACGAGTAGTCGGTGGTCTCGAAGATGTCGCCGTCGGCCCAGAAGGTGACCGACGTGCCGGTCTCCTCGGTGGCCTCGTGCCGGGCGAGCGGTGCCGTGGGGACGCCGAGCTTGTAGTCCTGCGTCCAGCGGTAGCCGTCCGTCTTGACCTCGACGGCGACCTTCGTGGACAGGGCGTTCACGACGGAGACACCCACGCCGTGCAGACCACCGGAGACCGCGTAACCGCCGCCGCCGAACTTGCCGCCCGCGTGCAGCACGGTCAGCACGACCTCGACGGCGGGCTTGCCCTCGGACGGGACGATGCCCACCGGGATGCCACGGCCGTTGTCGACGACCCGGACACCGCCGTCGGCGAGGATCGTCACGTCGATGGTGTCCGCGTGACCGGCCAGCGCCTCGTCGACGGAGTTGTCCACGACCTCCTGCACCAGGTGGTGCAGTCCGCGCTCACCGGTCGAGCCGATGTACATGCCGGGTCGCTTGCGGACCGCGTCCAGACCCTCGAGGACGGTGATGGCACTGGCGTCGTACGAGGCGGTGACCTCGCCGTTGGAGGTGATCGCCTCGCTGGTCACGCCTGCGTCGGTGGACGGGATGTTCTCGTTGGGGTTGCCGGAATCGGCCACGAAGCGCCCTTTCTGGCACAGCACGAGCCAGGCTCGTCGGCGGGTTGCCGGAGCGGCTGCGGCATGTTGCGTTGGTAAGCCTTGATCAGCGTTGCTCAGCTTTTCCCGGACGGTCCCCACGAGTGGGGCGGGATTGCTTCCAGTCTACCGGTAGCACTGACACTGATGGGGGTTTGCCGGTACCTGAGTCCGCATGTGCCGCCCTCGATGGGTCTTGCCCGACTCCCGATATACGGATGGGGGCTCCAAGAGGCTCACGGAGGCACTCAGCGCTTCCGGCCGTCAACCCTTGGCTACTTAGGAGTCAGGTCCCGATTCGCAACCGTGTGCGGACGCACGACGGAAGGACCGCCGACGCTCCGAAAGAGCGGAAGGAAGCCCTTGATGTGAAGTCAGTCACGTGCTGTCGACAGGTGGGAAACCGGTGCCGCTCAGCCGTAGGTGTCGCCCGGACCGGTGCTGCCGGGGGCGCGCAGCGGACCGAAGCGGCGCGCGGGACCGGCCGGGCCCTGCACCTTGATCAGCTTCACCCTGCCGTGCCCCAGGTCCTCGTTCAGGCGCGCGACCAGCGTGGGCGCGAGCAGCCGGAGGTTCGTCGCCCACGCCGTCGAGTCGCAGCGCACCACCAGGACGCACTCGTCCTCGTCGTACTTCTCCGGTACGCAGTGCTTGGCCACGTCCTCGCCGACGATCTGCGGCCAGCGGCCCATCACACCCCCCACCGCGGCCGGCGCCTCCCAGCCGCGCTCGGTGATCAGCCGGTTGATCGCCGAGCCGAGCGCCATGGGATCGCGCCCGTCGGCGCGCGCGCCGGAGCGCAGACCGCCGCGGCGCGCCTGCTTCTTCTGCTGCGCCGCGTCTCCCCGCGCGCGTGCGGCCTCCTTGGCGGCGCGCAGCGCCACGCGCGCGAGGTCGACTCCGGAGGGCTCGGGGGCTCCGGAGGGCTGGGCGGGCCGGGACGCGCCGGGTGTGTTCTCCGTCATACGCGCTCCACCGTCCCCTCGGACACGGCGAACCGCGTCCCCGACAGCACATGCGGTACGTCGTCGTCGACCGCGGCCGTCACCAGGACCTGCTCGCCGGGCGCGACCAGCTCGGCGAGACGCTCACGGCGGCGGGTGTCCAGCTCGGCGAAGACGTCGTCGAGCACCAGCACCGGCTCGTTGCCCTCCGCCCTGAGCAGGTCGTACGAGGCCAGGCGCAGCGCCAGCGCGTAGGACCAGGACTCGCCGTGGGAGGCATAGCCCTTGGCCGGCAGCTGGCCGAGCTTGAGCAGGAGGTCGTCCCGGTGCGGGCCGATCAGGGTGACACCGCGCTCGATCTCCTGCTTGCGGGCCTCGGCGAGCGCGGCCATCAGCTGCTCGAAGAGGTCCTCGCGGGTATGTGCCTCCCCCGGCGCCGAGGGCTTGTACTCCAGCGCGATCGGGCCGCCTCCGGGGGCGAGTTGCTCATAGGCCTTGTCGGCCAGTGGCTGGATCGTGGCGATCAGGTCCAGACGCTGGGCGAGCAGCTCGGCGCCCGCGCGGGCGAGGTGCTGGTCCCACACGTCCAGGGTGGACATGTCCATGGTGCGGCCGCCGTGCCGCCGGGCCAGGGCGGCCGACTTCAGGAGGGTGTTGCGCTGCTTGAGGACCCGGTCGTAGTCGGAGCGGACCCCGGCCATGCGCGGCGAGCGCGCGGTGATCAGCTCGTCGAGGAAACGACGCCGCTCACCGGGGTCGCCCTTGACCAGGGCGAGATCCTCCGGCGCGAACAGCACGGTCCGCACGATCCCCAGCACGTCACGCGGCCTGACCTGCGAGGACCTGTTGATGCGGGCGCGGTTGGCGCGCCCCGGGTTGATCTCCAGCTCGATGAGCTGCTGCCGTTCGCCCTGGCGGACCTGGGCCCGGATGATCGCGCGCTCGGCGCCCATGCGGACCAGGGGGGCGTCGGAGGAGACCCGGTGGCTGCCGAGGGTGGCGAGATAGCCGACGGCCTCGACGAGGTTGGTCTTGCCCTGCCCGTTCGGCCCGACGAAGGCCGTCACCCCGGGGTCGAGCGGGACCTCGACCCGGGGGTACGAGCGGAAGTCGGCCAGCGACAGATGCGTGACGTGCATGGTCGTTTCGCCGACCTCCCCGGACGGTTGTGGACTGCCGTACAGCCCTGTGGACTACTTCTTCTCGACCGCGTGGCCGCCGAACTGGTTCCGCAGCGCCGCGATCATCTTCATCTGGGGCGAGTCCTCCTGGCGGGAGGCGAACCGCGCGAACAGCGACGCGGTGATCGCCGGCAGCGGCACCGCGTTGTCGATGGCCGCCTCCACAGTCCAGCGTCCCTCGCCGGAGTCCTGTGCATAACCCCGCAGCTCGTCGAGGTGCTCGTCCTCGTCGAGCGCGTTGACCGCGAGGTCGAGCAGCCAGGAGCGGATGACCGTGCCCTCCTGCCAGGAGCGGAAGACCTCCCGGACGTCGGTCACGGAGTCGACCTTCTCCAGGAGCTCCCAGCCCTCGGCGTAAGCCTGCATCATCGCGTACTCGATGCCGTTGTGGACCATCTTCGCGAAGTGGCCGGCGCCGACCTTGCCGGCGTGCACCGAGCCGAAGTCGCCCTCCGGCTTGAGGGCGTCGAAGACCGGCTGCACCTTGGCGACGTTCTCCTTGTCGCCGCCGTACATCAGCGCGTAGCCGTTCTCCAGGCCCCAGACGCCGCCGGAGACACCGCAGTCGACGAATCCGATGCCCTTGGCCGCCAGCTCCCCGGCGTGCTTCTCGTCGTCGGTCCAGCGGGAGTTGCCACCGTCCACGACGACGTCCCCGGGCTCCAGCAGCTCGGCGAGCCGGTCGATCGTGGTCTGCGTGGCCTCACCGGCCGGGACCATCACCCAGATCACCCGCGGGCCGCTGAGCTTGCCCACCAGTTCTTCCAGGCTGTGGACATCGGCGAGGTCCGGGTTGCGGTCGTATCCGAGGACGGTGTGACCTGCGCGGCGGATCCGCTCGCGCATGTTGCCGCCCATCTTGCCGAGGCCGACGAGACCGAGCTCCATCAGTTGTGTTCCTTAGGTTCTGCGACGTGGCGTGGCGGCACGTGCGTACCGCGAGGCACTCTCGTACCCGCGTCCGAGCCTAAACCCGGACGCTCGCGCACATCTGTGGGCATACGCGCTCACTCGTACGCCCTCACCTGCGGGTTTGTCCTCAGCCTGTGGACAACCGCCGGTGATCCCCAGAGGCTCACCGGCCCCCGGGCGGGCTCAGCCGCTGAGGCGCACCGGCATGATCAGGTACTTGTAGGCCTCGTCCGCCTCGGCGTCCAGCGCCGGCCTGCCGCTGAGCAGCGCGGGCTTGGTGGACGTCGTGAAGGACAGCTGGGCCACCGGGGAGTCGATGGCGCTCAGACCGTCCAGCAGGAAGGTCGGGTTGAAGGCGATCGAGATGTCGTCGCCCTCCAGCTGGGCGTCAACCCTTTCCACAGCCTGTGCGTCGTCGCTGGAGCCGGCCTCCAGGATGAGCACGCCCTGCTCGAAGCTCAGCCGCACCGGGGTGTTGCGCTCGGCGACCAGGGCCACACGCTTGACGGCCTCCACGAAGGGGGCGGTCTCGATGACGGCGATGCTGTTGAACTCCGTCGGGAACAGCGTGCGGTACTTCGGGAGGTCGCCCTCCAGCAGCCGGGTCGTCGTACGGCGCCCCGCACCCTCGAAGCCGATCAGGCCCTCGCCGGCGCCCGAGCCGGACAGCGCCAGGATCACCTGGTCGCCGCTGGTGAGGGCCTTGGCGGTGTCCAGAAGCGTCTTGGCGGGCACCAGGGCGACCGCGGAGGCCTCCGGGTTCTCCGGCTTCCACAGGAACTCGCGGACCGCGAAGCGGTAGCGGTCGGTGGACGCCAGCGTGACGGTGTCGCCCTCGATCTCGATGCGGACACCGGTGAGGACGGGCAGCGTGTCGTCACGGCCTGCCGCGATGGCCACCTGGGCGGCGGCGGAGGCGAAGACCTCGCCGGGGACCGTGCCCGTCGCGTTCGGCATCTGGGGCAGGGCCGGGTACTCCTCCACAGGCAGGGTGTGGAGTGTGAACCGGGAGGAGCCGCAGACCACGGTCGCCCGTACACCGTCTGTGGAAATCTCCACCGGCCGGTTGGGGAGCGCCCGGCAGATGTCCGCGAGCAGGCGGCCGGAGACCAGGACCGTGCCCTCCTCGTCGACCTCGGCCTCCACGGAGACCCGCGCGGAGACCTCGTAGTCGAAGCTGGACAGGCTCAGCTGGCCGTCCTCGGCCTTCAGCAGCAGGCCGGCGAGGACAGGCGCCGGCGGACGGGCCGGGAGGCTGCGTGCCGCCCAGGCCACTGCCTCCGCGAGTACGTCGCGTTCCACCCGGATCTTCACTGTTGCCGCCTCCTGCTGTTGCCGGCGCTTCTCGCTCTGCCTGGCCCTCGTCGTCTGTCTCGGTGTCGACGGTCCCGGTGAGGGGGAGGACACCGGGGACCAGTCTGACGCACCGCACTGACAGTAGGTGCCTCTCGGGGTCAAGTCGTGACGAGGGGCTGCCGGGCACCGAAGAGCGAGTTGTGCACAGGACCCCCTTCGAAACGGATTCCCAGCTCTCTCTAGTCGGGAGTAGTAGTAGGGCCTGTGGATACCGTGGATAACCTCGTTTGCCCAGCTCAGGGCAGGAATTTTGTCCACGGGCCCTGTGGGTGGAGGCGGTGGACAACCGGGCGTATCTGTGGAGAACAGAAAGTTCTGCACACGCCGTGCACAGGAAGGGGCGAGTTCTCCCCAGTGCCGTCCCCAGGTTTACCCACGTTTCCCACAGACCAACCCGGCACCTTCGTGTGACGCCTTTCACTCGACCCGGTGAGGAGGCGCGTCGGGTTGCCGAACAGTGGACAGGCATGTGGAGAAGCGGCCGATCGCTGGGGACAACCGCCCCCAGCCTGTGGGCGGCCGGTGGACAACTCGGTGCACAGCCTGTGGATCAATCCTTCGTCCACAGCCTGTGGAGATCCTTCGTCCACCAATCCACAACCAGCTGAGCTGGTCTGATGGTCTTTCAACAGCGGCGGCTGTGGACACTATCTGGACAACTCCCCGGTCCCCAGTCTGTGGACGGCAGAAAGTCACCGAATCTGTGGAGGGAGGCCGTAACCCGGCGATGAATCGAACACAAGGTTGCGGCCCGGTGTGCGAGGCGGGGGCCGGTAACGCGCCGCCGGAGCTCGGAAACCCGGCCGCACGGCCGCGGCAGCGCCCGGAACCGGGCCCGTGGCACCGACGCGCCGGGACACGAGAAGGGCGCTCCCGGATCCCTCCGGGAGCGCCCTCGGCGGCTGTCCGCCGTCGTCGTCAGCCGTTCTTGATGCGGTTGGTCAGCTCCGTGACCTGGTTGTAGATGGAGCGGCGCTCGGCCATCAGATTGCGGATCTTGCGGTCCGCGTGCATGACCGTGGTGTGGTCGCGGCCGCCGAACAGCGCGCCGATCTTCGGCAGCGACAGGTCCGTCAGCTCACGGCACAGATACATGGCGATCTGGCGGGCGGTGACGAGGGCGCGGCCGCGCGAGGTGCCGCACAGGTCCTCGACGGTCAGCCCGAAGTAGTCCGCCGTCGCGCCCATGATGGCCGTCGACGTGATCTCGGGCGCCGAGTCGTCGCCGCCGGGGATGAGGTCCTTCAGGACGATCTCCGTCAGCCCCAGATCCACCGGCTGCCGGTTGAGCGAGGCGAACGCCGTGACCCGGATCAGCGCGCCCTCCAGCTCACGGATGTTGCGCGAGATCCGGGACGCGATGAACTCCAGCACCTCCGGCGGCGCGTTCAGCTGCTCCTGCACCGCCTTCTTGCGCAGGATCGCGATCCGCGTCTCCAGCTCGGGCGGCTGGACGTCGGTGATCAGTCCCCACTCGAAGCGGTTGCGCAGCCGGTCCTCCAGGGTGACCAGCTGCTTCGGCGGCCGGTCCGAGGACAGCACGATCTGCTTGTTCGCGTTGTGCAGGGTGTTGAAGGTGTGGAAGAACTCCTCCTGCGTCGACTCCTTGTCCGCCAGGAACTGGATGTCGTCGACCAGCAGGATGTCCATCTCGCGGTAGCGCTTGCGGAAGCTGTCGCCCTTGCCGTCGCGGATGGAGTTGATGAACTCGTTGGTGAACTCCTCCGAGCTCACGTAGCGCACGCGCGTGCCCGGGTAGAGGCTGCGCGCGTAGTGCCCGATCGCGTGCAGCAGGTGCGTCTTGCCGAGCCCGGACTCCCCGTAGATGAACAAGGGGTTGTAGGCCTTCGCCGGTGCCTCGGCGACGGCGACCGCGGCCGCGTGGGCGAAGCGGTTGGAGGCGCCGATGACGAACGTGTCGAAGAGGTACTTCGGGTTCAGTCGCGCGGTGGGCTCACCGGGGCCGGTCGCCGGCGCGGGCTGCGCGGCCAGCGGGCCGGGCGCACCCGTGGTGGGCAGGTTCGGCCCGACCGGACCGCCCCGGTGGACGTGGCCCGAGCCGGCCGGCGGATCGGGCAGCTCGCGGCGCCCGTCCCGCTGGTCGTAGTCGCCGCGCGACGTCTCGTAGTCGGATCGCGGCTTGTCGTAGGAGGGGCGCTCCATGGGCTGCGGGCGGTAGTCCTGCGATGAGCCGTAGGAGTCCTTGGAGGGCGGGCCGCCGTAGGAGTCCTTGGATCCGTACGCGTCCTTCGACCCGTAGGCGTCCTGAGGTCCGGGGCCGTAGGAGTCCTGCTGCGGGTTGTAGGCGTCCTGGGAGCCGTACGAGTCCTGCCCGGGTGACGCGTACGGGTCCCGCTCGGGGAAGCCGAGGCGCTGCTGCTGCCAGCCGTACTCGTCCTGCTGCGCCGGCCGCGGCCAGGCGCCCGGCTCGGGACGCTGGTATTCGGAGGGGTACGCGGGACGGGCCGTGGGCAGCTGGTCTGCGCGCGTAGGCGGAAGCTGGTCGCCGGACGGGCCGGACGGCCCGGGCGGCTGGTCGGCCCGGTGGCGGCCGTACCCCTCGTAACCGTCGCGGTCCTTGCGTTCGTAGTCGCGCTCCTGGCGCTCGTACCCCTCACGCTCCTGCCGCTCGTAGGCGTCGCGGTCCTGACGGTCGTAGCCGTCGCGCTCCTGGCGGGTGGCGGGAAGCTCGTGCTCCTCGTAGCGCGACTGAGGGCGTGCCTGGGGTGCCGCTGGGGCCGGCGGGTCGCCCGCGGAGTCGTCGACGGTGATCGCGATCCGGATCGGGCGGCCGCACTCGCGGCTCAGGGTCTCGCTGACGATCGGCGCGAGACGACCCTCCAGTACGCCCTTCGCGAACTCGTTCGGCACGGCGAGCAGGGCGGTGTCCGCGACCAGCGCGAGGGGCTGGCAGCGCCGGATCCAGTGCTCGTCCTTCCCTTCGACCCCTTGGCCGCGGCCCTCCCCGAGGAGCTGCTCCAATACGCGTGGCCACACTGCGGCAAGATCGGCAGGTACGTCAGCCACAGGGCACGCTCTCTCACAGGTCCCACGAACGTGTGGTTCTGGGACGGCTCGGGATGTAAATCGGGTGGGGCAGGGATAAGGGAACGAATCGGAGTTCCGTCACGGTAGTCAGGGCGGCCGGTACGGTTCAAGTTGTTGTCCCCAGCCTGTGGACAAGTGTCTCCCGGCGACTCCTGGTTTGACCGGATGGCGTAGCCGCGCGTACCGTAACCAGGTCGAGTTGTCGATGGCTGCTGCCGCCTGCCTCCGATGGGCACAGATCATTTGGGTGATCGGTCAGCGGTGCACTCGGGCGTAACTGCGAGCTACTCGTGGGCGCACGGTGACAGCCAGGACGGCACCCCGCAACTACCGATTTTCTCTGGAGCCCCCGAGTGAGCAAGCGCACCTTCCAGCCGAACAACCGTCGCCGCGCGAAGACCCACGGCTTCCGCCTGCGGATGCGCACCCGTGCCGGTCGCGCGATTCTCGCGAACCGCCGCAGCAAGGGTCGCGCCAGCCTGTCCGCCTGATCCTGATCAGGTCATGACGTCGTGCTGCCTACCGAGCATCGGCTGAGGCGGCGCGAGGACTTCGCGACCGCGGTACGACGAGGACGCCGGGCCGGACGCCCGCTCCTGGTCGTCCATCTACGGAGCGGTTCCACGGACCCGCACGCGCCTGGGGAGAGCGCTCCCCCGACGCGTGCGGGTTTCGTCGTGAGCAAAGCCGTGGGCGGCGCGGTCGTGCGGAACAAGGTCAAGCGCAGGCTTCGCCACCTGATGCGCGAGCGAGTCGCCCAGCTGCCCCCCGGTAGCCTGGTAGTCGTACGAGCGCTGCCCGGATCGGGCGACGCCGACCATGCACAGCTGGCCCGAGACCTGGATGCCGCTCTCCAGCGGTTGCTGGGAGGGGGCGCGCGATGAAGTACCCGCTGCTGGCTCTGATCAAGCTCTACCAGTGGACGATCAGTCCCCTGCTCGGGCCGGTCTGCAAGTACTACCCGTCGTGCTCCCACTACGGCTTCACGGCCATCGACCGGCATGGTGCCGTCAAGGGAACGGCACTCACGGCCTGGCGCATCCTGCGGTGCAATCCGTGGTCGCTGGGCGGTGTGGACCATGTCCCGCCGCGCAAGCGCCCGCGGTGGCACGAAATGCTGCGCAACGCGTGGCGTGCACGCAAGGGCGGGCCCTCCGCCGCCGGACCGGCCAGCGAAGGACAGACTTCTCCCACAAGTCCGTCGAGTCCTTCGAGCCCGGCCGCAGAGACACCGTCCCATGCCCAAGGAGCATGATTAGTGGACACGATTGCCAGCCTCTTCAGCTTCATCACCACACCCGTCTCCTGGGTCATCGTCCAGTTCCATTCGGTGTACGGCGCCCTCTTCGGCCCTGACACCGGTTGGGCCTGGGGCCTGTCGATCGTGTCCCTGGTGATCCTGATCCGTATCTGCCTGATCCCGCTCTTCGTGAAGCAGATCAAGGCGACCCGGGCCATGCAGACGCTCCAGCCCGAGATGAAGAAGATCCAGGAGCGCTACAAGAACGACAAGCAGCGTCAGTCCGAAGAGATGATGAAGCTGTACAAGGAGACGGGTACCAACCCGCTCTCCTCGTGCCTTCCCATCCTGGCGCAGTCCCCCTTCTTCTTCGCGCTGTACCACGTGCTCAACGCCATCGCCTCCGGCGACACCATCGGCGTGATCAACAAGAGCCTGCTGGAGAGCGCCCAGAAGGCCCACATCGTCGGTGCGCCGCTGGCGGCCAAGTTCACCGACAGCGCATCGAAGGTGGAAGCACTCGGTGCCACCATCACCGACGTGCGCGTGGTCACCGCCATCATGATCGTCCTGATGTCGGCGTCGCAGTTCTTCACCCAGCGCCAGCTGATGACGAAGAACGTCGACACCACGGTGAAGACCCCGTTCATGCAGCAGCAGAAGATGCTGATGTACGTCTTCCCGGTCATGTTCGCCGTCTTCGGCATCAACTTCCCGGTCGGTGTCCTCGTCTACTGGCTGACCACCAACGTGTGGACCATGGGCCAGCAGATGTACGTCATCCACAACAACCCGACCCCGGGCTCCAAGGCGCAGGCCGCCTATCTCGAGCGCCTCGCCAAGCACGTCACGCAGCACCACAAGGTCGGCAAGCGCCGCGACCGGGTGATCGTCAAGGCCATCGTCGCCAAGGGCCGCGACCGCAACGAGTTCGAGCGCAAGTTCATCAACGGCCTGAGCAAGGCCGGCCTCGCCGCCCAGGCCGACGGCACCGTGATCAAGAGCGACACCGCCGCCGTGGCGCAGGCCGAGGACGGTTCGCCGACCACCGCCGCCGGTACCCCGAAGCGCCAGCAGCCCAAGCGGCAGAGCAAGTCGCGGCGTCAGCACGGTGGGCCGGCCGGCGCCAAGGCGGCCGGTGAGACCGAGCCGAAGACGTCGCTGACCAAGGCCGACGAGCCCGAGGACGCCAAGCCCGCGTCGGCCGCCAGCAAGGGCGGTGCGAAGCCCGCCGGCGGTACCCGCAGCAAGGCCCAGTCCGGACAGCGCAAGGGCCCGCAGCGGCCCAAGTCCCCGTCCAAGAAGTAAGAAGGAGTCCATCCCGTGACGGAAGGCACCACCTCCGCCGCTGCCGAGGGTGCAGACACCCTGACTCGCCTGGAGCAGGAAGGCGAGATCGCGGCGGACTACCTGGAGGGTCTGCTCGACATCGCCGACCTGGACGGCGACATCGACATGGACGTCGAGGCCGACCGTGCCTCCGTCTCGATCATCAGCGACACGGGTGGCCGTGATCTGCAGAAGCTGGTCGGTCGTGACGGTGAGGTGCTGGAGGCGCTCCAGGAGCTCACTCGTCTGGCCGTGCACCGGGAGACCGGTGACCGCAGCCGTCTGATGCTCGACATCGCGGGATACCGGGCCGAGAAGCGTTCGGAGCTGTCCGAGCTGGGCGCCAAGGCCGCCGCGGAGGCCAGGAGCAGCGGTCAGGCCGTGAAGCTGAAGCCGATGACCCCCTTCGAGCGCAAGGTCGTGCACGACGCGGTCAAGGCCGCGGGGCTGCGCAGCGAGTCCGAGGGCGAGGAGCCGCAGCGCTTCGTCGTCGTGCTGCCCGCCTGACCGGCCTCTACGTTCTCCGGCCCCGTCTGTTGCGCAGGCGGGGCCGAACTTTGTCAGCCTGATAGTTCTGGTGGTTCAGGTGTCGGCGCCGGGTGCGCTGACGCGGTACGGAAGGACGGTCCCCCCGTGACGGAGGCAGCGGAGCTTCCCCCCGCGCCCGAGCAGGCGCGCGCGGTGTTCGGTGACCGCTTCGCGGATGCGGTGCGGTACGCCGAGCTGCTCGCTGAGGCGGGCGTGCAGCGCGGTCTCATCGGCCCGCGTGAAGTGCCGCGTCTGTGGGAGCGGCACCTGCTGAACTGTGCGGTGCTCTCCGAGGTCGTGCCCGAGAGTGTGACGGTGTGCGATGTCGGCTCGGGTGCCGGTCTCCCCGGCATTCCGCTGGCGCTGGTCCGCACCGACCTGAAGATCACGCTTCTGGAGCCGCTGCTGCGGCGCACCAACTTCCTCACCGAGGTCGTCGAGCTGCTCGGCCTCGATCATGTGACCGTCATGCGGGGCCGGGCCGAGGAGGTCATGGGCAAGATCCAGCCGGTCCATGTGGTGACGGCCCGGGCGGTCGCGCCGCTCGACCGGCTCGCCACCTGGGGCATCCCGCTGCTGCGGCCGTACGGAGAGATGCTCGCACTGAAGGGCGACACCGCCGAGGAGGAGCTGAAGAGCGCGTCGGTGGCACTGAGCAAGCTGGGTGCGGTGGAGACGTCCATCCTGCATGTGGGTGAAGGCGTGGTGGATCCGATGTCCACCGTCGTGCGGGTCGAGGTCGGGGAGAGCCCGGGCGGGGTGCGCTTCGCCGCGAAGCGCGCCAAGGCGGCTCGCACGGGGCGGACGCGCCGTCGACGCTGAGCGGCTGCCGTCCGACGGCGCTGATCCGTCCTGAGGACGAGACGTACTCCACACAAGCTGCCAAACCTATGCATGCCGGAGTGTCGCGACAATTCGGCCACGGCTGCTGTGCATCGTGTTTCACGTGAAACGTCGCTCACTGCTGCACGGCATCATCAGTCGTGGCCGCGCTGCGGCCGAACCCCGCGACCGAAAGCCTCTCGGTTCACTCGATGAGGGACCAGAGGTATCCACAGAGGTGGATTTCTCCACAGAACGCCAGGCCTCACTGGTTCACGACCCCGAAGACATGGGAGGCTCTGTTCATTGCGAGCCTGAAGTCGAGGAGAGTGAATCCTTGCGGTCCGACGCCAACATCGCGGGACCGATGACCGATCCGGTCCCCGGTCCCCGAACCGAGTCGATGGGGGCGGATGTTTCACGTGAAACACCGCCTCCGATGGACGACACTCCCATCGGTCGTGCTGCCCAACTGGCGGTGGAGGCTCTGGGCCGAGCCGGTGAGGGCCTGCCACGGCCCGAGCAGACCCGAATCATGGTGGTCGCCAACCAGAAGGGCGGTGTGGGCAAGACGACGACGACCGTCAACCTTGCCGCGTCGCTGGCCCTGCACGGCGGCCGGGTCCTCGTGGTCGACCTCGACCCCCAGGGCAATGCCTCCACCGCGCTGGGTATCGACCACCACGCCGAAGTCCCGTCCATCTACGACGTGTTGGTGGACAGCAGGCCTCTCTCCGAAGTCGTCCAGCCGGTGCCGGATGTCGAGGGCCTCTTCTGCGCCCCCGCCACGATCGATCTCGCCGGTGCGGAGATCGAGCTGGTGTCGCTGGTGGCGCGGGAGAGCCGCCTTCAGCGTGCGATCCAGGCGTACGAGCAGCCGCTGGACTACATCCTCATCGACTGCCCGCCCTCCCTCGGTCTGCTGACGGTCAACGCGCTCGTCGCGGGCCAGGAGGTCCTGATCCCGATTCAGTGCGAGTACTACGCGCTGGAAGGTCTCGGGCAGTTGCTGCGCAATGTCGACCTGGTACGGGGGCACCTCAACCCCGACCTGCATGTGTCGACCATCCTGCTCACCATGTACGACGGCCGGACGCGCCTCGCGTCTCAGGTCGCCGACGAGGTGCGCACCCACTTCGGCGACGAGGTACTGCGGACGAGCATCCCCCGATCCGTCCGTATCTCCGAGGCGCCGAGTTATGGGCAGACGGTACTGACCTACGATCCTGGATCGAGCGGTGCCCTCTCCTACCTTGAGGCGGCACGAGAGATCGCGCTGAAGGGTGTCGGCATCAGCTATGACGCGACGCACGCCCACATCGGCGCACAACAGAACGACCCGAGCATGGTGGAGGGCATTCAGTGAGCGAGCGACGGAGGGGGCTGGGCCGTGGTCTCGGCGCACTGATCCCTGCTGCGCCGACGGAGAAGTCGGTGGCCCAGGCTGCTGCGGCCGGGGGCGCTGCTTCCGCGTCTCCCGCGGCCGTGCCTGCATTGACCGATCGCGGGGTGGCCGCGGCGAAGGTGGCTACGCTGCCGACCGTTTCACGTGAAACAGAGGAGCCGACGCAGCCGAGTGCTCCCGTCGCGCCTGCGGCGCCCATCGGTGCGCACTTCGCCGAGATCCCCCTGGACTCCATCACGCCGAACCCGCGGCAGCCGCGTGAGGTCTTCGACGAGGACGCGCTGTCCGAGCTCATCACCTCCATCAAGGAAGTCGGGCTCCTCCAGCCGGTCGTCGTACGGCAGGTGGGTCCCTCCCGCTATGAGCTCATCATGGGTGAGCGCCGCTGGCGGGCCTGTCGCGAGGCGGGGCTGGAGGCGATCCCGGCGATCGTCCGGGCCACGGAGGACGAGAAGCTCCTTCTGGACGCCCTGCTGGAGAACCTGCACCGGGCTCAGCTGAACCCTCTGGAAGAGGCAGCCGCCTACGACCAGTTGCTGAGGGACTTCAGCTGCACGCACGACCAGCTGGCGGACCGCATCGGACGATCCCGTCCGCAGGTGTCCAACACCTTGCGTCTGCTGAAACTGTCGCCGGCCGTGCAGCGCCGTGTCGCCGCCGGAGTGCTCTCCGCCGGACACGCGCGGGCGCTGCTCTCCGTCGAGGACTCGGAGGAGCAGGACCGGCTGGCCCACCGCATCGTGGCCGAGGGCCTTTCGGTGCGGGCCGTCGAAGAGATCGTGACGCTGATGGGGTCGCGGCCTCAGAAGGCCCAGAAGCACAAGGGTCCGCGTGCCGGTGCCCGGGTCTCTCCCGCGCTGTCCGATCTCGCTACGCGTCTCTCGGACCGTTTCGAGACCCGCGTGAAGGTCGACCTGGGGCAGAAGAAGGGCAAGATCACCGTCGAGTTCGCCTCGATGGAAGATCTGGAGCGGATCCTCGGTTCCCTCGCTCCGGGCGAGGGGCCGGTCCTGCAGAAGAGTCTGCTGGAGAGTGACTCCGAGGAGAGCGAGTCCTGAGTCTCCAGGGGCCTCTGGTGAATCTGCGAAAGAGCGGGCCGCGTCCGGTGTGTGCCGGAACGAGGTCCGCTCTTTCCTTTTTGGCGGTATCGAGGAAATCGCATCGTGGATACGATGCGGTTCGGGTACGGCGCAACGACTTGGCAGCACCTCTGAGAGGGAGGCAGGGGCCATGCGATCCATGAGCCGCACCGGACTGATGAGTGCCGGTTTGGGGCTGGGAGCCGTCGGTGGTTTCATCGGCAGCCTCCTCAAGGAACGGAGCGCTCTGACAGCCGCCCGCGACGCGGCGGCGGGCGAAGGAAGCGAGGATCAGCCGTCATGGGCCGCCGGCTCGTACCGCTCACACTGGACAACCTCCAGGACCTTCCCAGGCGTTGTCGCTCGTGTGTCTTCTGGGAACTCGATCCGGTCAGCGGTGAGGCAGCGGTAAAGGGAGGCACGTCCGACTCGGAAAAGGAAGCCTGGATCTCGGCGGTCCTTCTGGACTGGGGATCTTGCGGGCGAGTTGTGTACGTCGACGACGTGCCGGTGGGCTACGTGCTCTACGCTCCCCCCGCCTATGTCCCGCGTTCCACGGCGTTCCCCACGAGTCCTGTCTCGCCCGATGCGGTGCAGCTGATGACCGCGTTCATCGTCCCCGGCTACCAGGGGCAGGGCCTGGGCCGGGTGATGGTTCAGACGGTGGCCAAGGATCTGCTGAGGCGGGGCTTCAAAGCGATCGAGGCCTTCGGGGACGCGCGTTGGAAGGAACCAGCCTGTGTCCTGCCCGCCGACCATCTCCTGGCGGTGGGGTTCAAGACGGTTCGCCAGCACCCCGTCCACCCCCGTCTGAGGCTGGAACTGCGGTCGACGCTCTCCTGGAAGGAAGACGTCGAGATGGCGTTGGACCGCCTCCTGGGAGCGGTGCAGAAGGAGCCGGCGCTCCGGCCGTTGTAGCCGCAGGCAAACGAATGGGCCAGCCCTTCCGGGCTGGCCCATTCGTGTTTCACGTGAAACGTGCACCGTCGATGCGACGGCCGCGCCGGTTCACTCGGCGATGAACTCCTCCAGGTCGCGAACGATCGCGGCCTTCGGCTTCGCGCCCACGATGGTCTTGGCGACCTCGCCACTCTGGTAGACGTTCAGGGTCGGGATGGACATGACGCCGTACTTGGCGGCCGTACCCGGGTTCTCGTCGATGTTCAGCTTGACGATCTCGATCTTGTCGCCGTACTCGGCAGCGATCGCCTCGAGGGACGGCGCGATCTGGCGGCAGGGACCGCACCAGGCGGCCCAGAAGTCCACCAGAACGGGCTTGTCGCTCTTGAGGACGTCCTGCTCGAACGAGTCGTCGGTCACATTCTTCAGGGTGCCGGCCACGGCGGGCTCCTTAACTGGTTGGTGCGTGGGGCGGGTAGGGAGGGGGTCAGACAGCGGTCTTCTCGGGCTCGGCCTGCTCCTCGTCCGCCAGGGCGGCAAGGTAGCGCTCGGCGTCGAGAGCCGCAGAGCAGCCGGTGCCGGCCGCGGTGATCGCCTGGCGGTAGGTGTGATCGACCACGTCACCGGCAGCGAAGACACCCGTGAGGTTCGTGCGCGTCGACGGCGCGTCCACCTTCAGGTACCCCTCTTCGTCCAGGTCGAGCTGGCCCTTGAAGAGCTCGGTGCGCGGGTCGTGTCCGATGGCGATGAACAGTCCGGTCACGGGCAGGTCCGAGATCTCACCGGTCTTGAGGTTGCGCAGCTTCAGACCGGAGAGCTTCGGGTCGCCCTGGATCTCGGCGACCTCGCTGTCCCAGACGAACGAGATCTTCGGGTCGGCGAAGGCACGCTCCTGCATGGCCTTGGAGGCGCGCAGCGTGTCACGGCGGTGGACGATGGTCACCGACTTGGCAAACCGCGAAAGGAAGGTGGCCTCCTCCATCGCGGTGTCGCCGCCACCGATCACGGCGATGTCCTGGTCCTTGAAGAAGAAGCCGTCACAGGTGGCACACCAGGACACGCCACGACCGGAGAGGGCGTCCTCGTTCGGCAGGCCGAGCTTGCGGTGCTGCGAGCCGGTGGCCACGATGACGGCCTTGGCCCGGTGCACGGTACCGGCCGTGTCCGTGACGGTCTTGATCTCACCGCTCAGGTCGACGGCCACGATGTCGTCCGGAACGAGCTCGGCACCGAAGCGCTCCGACTGGGCGCGCATGTTGTCCATGAGCTCGGGGCCCATGATGCCGTCCTGGAAGCCCGGGAAGTTCTCGACCTCGGTGGTGTTCATGAGCGCACCACCCGCGGTGACGGCGCCCTCGAACACCAGTGGCTTCAGCGACGCGCGCGCGGTGTAGAGCGCCGCCGTGTAGCCGGCGGGCCCGGAGCCGATGATGATCACGTTACGGACGTCGCTCACGGCTGGATTCCTCGTCTCTGGACTGCGTCGTTCGACCGGTGGGAGCTTCTCCCAGAGGAGCTCTCACCCCACCCAACGGATCCTAAGGGGCGCGCATTCCCGCTGTGTCCGCGCACACGGGGATACGGCACCGTCAGGTGACCTCATCGGGCAAGTCGAAGCGCTTGCTCAGGTGGACGGGTAGCTGCGCTCCAGGAGCACCTTGCCGGCAGCGCCTGATGCCGCGTGATCCACACAGGTGGCATCCACGATGTAGGCGGTGACCCGGGTGGCGTCGGAAGCGTCGGGAAGCAGGACGAGGATCGCCTTCTTCCCTTGATACGTGCCGTCCTCCGTGGCCAGGGCCTCGTCCTGCCGCCCGATGCCGTCGCGGACGCAGCCCGGCACCACCACTGACTTGAAGACCTTGTGCTGATTGGCGCCAGGCGCGGTCGCGGCGCCGAAGGGGGTGCGGGAGCCGCCGCCTTCTTCGGTCTTCTTCCCGGTCTTGTTCTCGGCGAGGAGATCGGTGACCTGGTCCCGCAGCTTCCCCTCGGAGAAGGTGTCCGCGGAGGTGGCCTTCCGTTCACCCGCCGTGTCATGGGGCGGCTTGTTGTCACCGAGTGAGGACAGCAGGACGGAACCCAGGCCCAGGGCAGCCGCCGTGAAGACGGTTCCGAGGACGGCGATCCTGCGACGCCCGGGGCGCGTGCGACCCTTACGGCCCGGGCCGGTGGTGGAGGAGCGGGGGCGGCCGGCAGGACGGTCGGCGGGCGGCGATGTTTCACGTGAAACATGAGCACCACTGTCGTCCTCGTGCGCGAGGCGAGGATCACCCGTGGACGTCGGGCTCTCAGCGGACTCGGGACCGCTGGCGTTCAGCAGCGCCTCGGCGGCGAGTGCCGCATCGATGCGGCCCGCGACATCGGCGGGCATACGGGGCGGGCCCGGCAGCGTGCCGAGCAGGCCGCGGATCTCCTCCAGGGAGGTGTACACGTCCGCGCAGAGCTCGCACTCGTCCAGATGCCGCCGGAGGCCGGTGGTCCGGGACGGTGGGAGAAGGCCCTCGGCGAGGTCGGAGATCTCAGCGACGTCCGGGTGCCCGGCCATGTCTGTCGTCGACGTCACGCTCGTCCACCTCCGCCCTTCACCGCGGCTGGGTCGTTCGGTCCTGTGTCCGGCGGTTGCGCTCGGTGCGGTCCCGCTGCGGGTGGGACGGGCGGCCGCTGTGTCCGGTTCCGTTCTCCGCCCGGGTTCTTGCCCGCACCGCTGCTGTCGGGCCGTAGATGGGTGAGCAGCGGGAGGAGTCTGGCCCGTCCGCGCGCGCATCTGCTCTTCACCGTGCCGGTCGGCACGTCGAGGATGTGCGCTGCCTCGGCGACCGGGTAGCCCTGCATGTCCACCAGGACGAGCGCGGCCCGCTGGTCGGCCGGCAGGGTCCCCAGCGCTTCGATGAGCTGCCGGTGGAGGTCGTTGCGCTCGGCGGGGGCCGAGGCCGACTCGTGCGGCTCCAGCAACTGCTCCAGGCGCTCGGTGTCGTCGACGGGAGAGGTCTTCCGGGAGGCGGCCTTGCGGGCGCGGTCCAGACAGGCGTTCACCGTGATCCTGTGCAGCCACGTCGTGACGGCCGACTGGCCCCGGAAGGTGTGGGCGGCCCGGTAGGCGGACACGAGGGCGTCCTGCACGGCGTCAGCGGCCTCCTCGCGGTCCCCCAGCGTGCGCAGGGCAACCGCCCAGAGCCGGTCGCGATGCCGCCGCACGATCTCCCCGAAGGCGTCCGGGTCGCCTTCGACGTGCCGTGCGAGGAGATCCTGATCACTGGCACCGCTGTGCTCGGTGCGGTCTGCCATCGGACCCCCTCCCTCGGTCGGTGCTCAGCCCGTGAACTTCACTTCGGTGATGGCCTGCTTGTATCCCCTGTTGCTGAAGTTGGCCGGGTCGTCGCCCGAGTACGGCAGGGCGGTGAGCCACACGAGGACGTACCGGCTCTTCACCGGCTTGTCGACGCTCACCTTGAGGGATGTGCCGCTTGTCGTCGCCGTCCCGAGCTTCCGCATGGAGCTCAGCGGCGTCGACGAACCCAGGGACTCCGTCGCGTACAGCTCCGCCGTGGTGTGGTCGTTGCCGTACCGCAGCGACAGGGTCGCGGCGGAGACCTTCTGCTCGGATCCGAGGTCGTAGACGATGCCGACACCCGGCTTTATCACGATCTTCGGACCGTCCACGTAGCTGTTGGTCCGCCAGCCCGTGGAGGTGTTGCCGTCATAGGTCTTGCCCACGTCGGCGGGGTGCTGGGCGTCGCCCTCGGCGACGTACTCCTCTGCGCCCTTGATGGGGATCGGCCGCGAGGGCGCCGCGTTCCTGTTCTTGTCGCCGCCCTCGTGGTCCTGCGTCTTGGTCGGCTCGTCGTTCTTGCCGCCCTGCTCCATCAGCGCGTCCGCCAGTTGCCAGCTGCCGAGGCCCAGCGCGGCGATCAGGAGTGCGGAGACGGCCCACTTCAGCGCCTTGCCCGTGCGGCTCTGGAGCGGGGGCGGTGGAGCCGGGATCACCTGGGTGACACCGGGACGCGGGTTCTGACGGCCGTACGTGCCCTGCTGGTACGTCGTGCGCTGGTACTCGGGCGGGGCGGTGAACGCCGGCTCCGGCGGGCGGATGCGGGGCATCTCGCCGATCGCCTTCACCAGCTCCTCCGGCGTGGTGCACGGTGACTCGTGCCGGGAGGCGGTGGCGCCGTCGTTGGCGAGTGCGCGCATGGACAGCTCGGACAGGCCTCGGTGCACACCGGCCCGCACCTGGTCGGGCGCGATCAGGCCGATGTCCTTCGGCAGGCCCGACAGCCCGTAGGCGTCGCTCTCGTAGGGCCAGCGCTGCGTCAGCGCCGCGTACAGCAGGGCGCCGATGGCCTCGGTGTCGGTGCGCTGTGGCGTGTCGGACGAGACCCCGCGCAGGGCCGCGTTCACGGCGAGGCCGCGAATGCGCCACTGGCCGGTCGAGGCACGCAGCACGGCGTTCGGGTTCAGCCGCAGATGGGCGAGGCCCTCACGATGGGCGGCGGCCATCGCGGAGGAGACCTGGCTGACCATCTGGTAGGCGTCGTAGGGCTCCAGGGGGCCCGAGGCCAGAAGCGTGGTCAGTTCCGTCGCGTCGGGGAGCCACTCGTGGACGACGTAGACGACATCGTTCTCCTCCACCGCGTCCAGCACCTGGACGAAGCGCGGGTCGCCCAGGAGGGCGGAGGAGCGGGCGGCCGCCAGGACGGAGCGGGCCCGCGCGTGGTCGGCCGGCAGGATGTGCACGCCCACGGCACGGCGGAGCTTCTCGTCCACGGCGCGCCAACTGCTGAAGCCGTCCAGACGGGTGACGCACTCCTCGAGGCGGTAGCGTCTGGCGAGCTTGTGACCACTGTGCAGTTCGGGCGGCGAAGTCTTCCCGGCACCGTCGGTCCGGGCGCTCTCCTGTACCTCGTCGCTGTCCGTGTCCCGCTCCCGGTTCTTGGCCACCCCGTCGGCCGTGGACTGGTCCGCCTGCGCGGTCAGCGACGTGTCGTCGCTGTTGTCTGCCACGTCGACGGCAGCCGTACTCCGTTCCGCCACCGTCGTCCCTGCCTCCCCATCCATTGCGCGCCGCCCGACTTCCGTTCGCGCGCCGTCCGACGCCGAAACCAATTGTGCCCACAGTCCGCCGCCATGCACGACACGCGGTGGCCGACGATGGTTGTGCGCCTACCCCCAGGCTCAGCGTCCCAGGCGTCCGCGGACCATGCCGACCAGCGAGTTGAGTTCCTCGATGCGCATGCGGCGAGCGGCGACGAAGAAGATTCCGAGGAGCACCACGCCGCCTGCCAGGACCGCGGCGAGCGAGCCCGCGGGACCCTGGCCGAGCGTGTGGCCGATGCCGTAGCAGGCCGCGCCGCTGAGCAGGGCGGCCGGGACCGAGGCGATGCACAACCGGGCGTAAGTCCGCAGCACACGGGCGCCGTCGAGGTCCCCGCCGAGCCGCTTGCGCAGCCGGCGCCAGGCGACACCGACACCGATCGCGTAGGCCAATCCGTACGAGGCGGCCATGCCGACCACGGCCCAGCGCGAGGGGATCACGAAGTAGCAGATCGCCGAGGCGCCCGCGTTGACCGCGGCCACGATGACCGTGTTGTAGAAGGGGGTTCGGGTGTCCTCATAGGCGTAGAAGGCACGCAGGACCACGTACTGCACGGAGTACGGGATCAGACCGAGGCCGAACGCCATCAGCATGAAGCCCATGTTGGTGGCCTCGCTGGTGCCCGAGGAGCCGAACATCAGCGTGCACATCGGGATGCCGAGGGAGAGAAAGCCGAACGCGATCGGCACGATCGCGACCGCCGTGGTGCGCAGCCCCTGGGAGATGTCGTCGCGTACGGCACCCCCGTCGCCCTCGGCGGCCGAGCGCGACAGGCGGGGCAGCAGGGCGGCCATGAGGGAGACCGTGATGATGGCCTGCGGCAGACCCCAGATCAGCTGGGCGTTGGCGTAGGCGGAGAAGCCGGTGCCGTCGACGGGCGAGGCCTTGCCCGCCGCCGTGGACAGCTGGATGACGATCATCGCGCCCGCCTGATTGGCGAGGACGAACAGGACCGTCCACTTGGCGAGGGTGACGGCCTTGCCGAGGCCCTGGCCCTTCCAGTCGAAGCGCAGCCGCAGCCGGAAACCGGTCTCGCGCAGGTAGGGGATCATCGCGAGCGCCTGGACGACGAGGCCGAGCAGGACGCCGATGCCGAGCAGGCGCTGGCCCTCCGGCGGAATGTTCGCGGCCTTCATGCCGGAGTCGGCCGCGGTGCCGTAGACGTAGATGAACATGCCCAGCGTCACGATGATGACGATGTTGTTCAGGACCGGGGTCCACATCATCGCGCCGAACTTGCCACGGGCGTTGAGGATCTGACCCATCACCACGTGGATGCCCATGAAGAAGATCGTGGGCAGGAAGTACTGGGCGAAGGTGACGGCGACCTGGTTCGCCGCCGGGTCGCTGGCGACCGGGTCGGACAGCACGCGGATCAGGAGCGGCGCACCCAGGACCGAGAGGGCGGTGAGGCCGCCGAGCGTCACGATGACCAGGGTGAGCAGACGGTTGGCGTACGCCTCCCCACCGTCGTCGTCCTCCTTCATGGCGCGCACGAGCTGCGGCACGAAGACGGAGTTGAGACCACCGCCGACGGTGAGGATGTAGATCATCGTCGGCAGCTGGTAGGCGACCTGGAAGGTGTCACCGAGGAGGCCGACGCCCAGTGCCGACACGATCAGCGCGGAACGGATGAAGCCGGTGAGGCGGGAGACCATCGTGCCCGCCGCCATCACGGCACTGGACTTCATCAGGCCAGCGGCGCGACCGCCCTTCTTCGGGGCGGCCGCGGGCTCGGCGGCCGGCGTCTCGTCCACGAGGGGCGCCGTCGCCGAGGCCGGGCCGGGCCCGGCGTACTGGTCCTGTGGTGCGTAGGGGCCCTGGGCCGCGTGCCCCGGAGCCGGAGCGGGGCCGGGGACCGACGGCGCGTCGTACGAGGGGTGACCGCTGTTCTGCTGCTGGTCCCGGAAGAGATGCGCGAACGCGTCCGGCTCCTGGCGCGGCTCCCCCGCCTGGGAGACGAGGTCGTCCACACCCACGAACTGGGTGGTGCGGGGGTCGTCGCCGTACGGCAGGTGCCGTGTCGGGCCTTCCGGCTCCGGCGGGGGCGTCTGCGCCCAGACCTGCGGGTCGGGGGCGTACGGCGACTGCGGCGGCCGGCCGTAGAGCTGCTGCTGCGGCTGGTACGTGCCGGGAGCGGGCGGGGGGTGCGCGGCACGGTCGTAGAGCGCCTCGCCTACCGGGTCCTGGGCGGAGAGGTCCTGGGCCCGGTAGGGGTCCTGGCCGTAGGCGTCCTGGAGGTAGCTGTCGGCGGGCGGCTGCGGCGGCACCTGGCCGTGCTCGGGCGGTGAGCCCTCGGGACCGCCCGCATCGGGGTAGCCCGAGTTGCCCGCGGCCCGGCCGCGGTCACCGTCGTACGGCGCGTTCATGGTTACCCCACCTCATCGTCCCGGGCCCACCGGCCACGACTTCTCAACGGTCCACTCTCTCACCCGTGCCGGACGGGTCGGCGCTTTCCGCTGCGGTGTCCGGGGCCGGGTCACTCGGCTGCTGCGGGCCGTCCGCCCCCGAGCCGTCCGGGTTGTCCTGCTCCAGACGTGTGCCGGAGGGCTGCGGGTTCTGCGGAGCGTCGGTCCCGCTCCGCGGGCCGTCGTCCTCGTCGCCCGCCTCGGCGATGTCGTCGTCCTCGGCGGCCTCGCGCGCGGCGGCGCGCTTGCGCTGGGTGTACATCCGGAAGCCGGCGAGGACCAGGATCAGGACGCCACCGCCGATGACCAGCATCACCGTGGGCGTGACCTCGGTGACCCTCACGTCGAAGACGACCGGGGCGCCGTACTTCTGTCCGTCCTCCGTGTACAGCTGGGCGACGACTTCCGCCCGGCCGTTGGCGTTGGCCGACGTGGTGAACTTCACCGACTGGGCGTGACCCCCGTTGACGGCGACGCGCTGCTCCTCGTAGGCGTCGCCGCCGATCTTGAGACGCGTGGGGTTCTTCGACGTGAGCCGCAGCTCCAGGTGCTCCACGCCCTGGACCAGGTTGTTCTGGACGGTCACGGGGATGGTGGCGCTGCGGCCGGAGAGCTTGGTCTCCGACTTCTGGATCAGCTTCACCCCGTCGATCAGTCCGTCGAGATACGACTCGATGCCGTCGCGGTATCCCACCGCCGCGACACCACGGCCACGCCACGACGTGGACATCTCGCGGTTCATGGCCCGCCCGAAGGGGGTCACCACCCGGGCCTGGATGGTGAGGATGACCTTGAACTTGTCGAGCTTGCCCTGGGTCCGGGCGATCTGTTCGAAGGCGGCCCGCGGCAGCTCCTGCTTGCGCAGCGAGGACGGGTACGCGGAGGCCGACGGGACCTTCGTGTTGGCCGACGCATCCGGTTTGGCCTTGGCGGCGGCCGCGAGGTCCTGCGATTCGGACCAGTTTCCGTCCTGCAGAGCCGCCACGGCTTCCGCCATGGTCTGCGCCTGGCTGACGGAGGGCATGCGCTGCGGGGCGATCACGACGCTGCGCTGCTTGCCGGTCTGCAGGCCCAGCGTCAGGCTCTGGGCCAGGAAACGCTGCACGGCGAGCGTGGAGGCAGAGGCCCTGGTCAGGTTGCCCTGGAACGCCGTGGACATCCGGGAGTCAGCGACGACGGCCGTGGTACCGCCGCCGATGGGCCGAGCGGCTGAGGGCGTGTACGACAGGTTGTCCTGAAGGCTGTCGCCGCGGGCGATCACCTTGTCGGCGCCCGCGGACGTGGCGACCTTCACGATCGACGGGTCGATGGCGCCGTCCACCGGCCAGACGAAGTCCGTGGACGGTTTCACGTGGAGGATCGTGTCCACCGTCTCGGCGGCGACTGTGGTGGCCTCCTTGAGATGGCCGAGCGAGCCGGCGACGCTGGTGCCGTTGTGGGCGAGGGAGGCCAGGTCGGGGTCGCCGAACGGCAGGGCGACCACCTCCTCGCCCGTGACCGCCTGCTGGAGCTCGGCCAGCCAGTGCTTGGCGGCCTCCTGGCTCCTGCCGGGGGTGGTGGTGCCGTTCGCGCCGCTGACCTCGTAGCTCCCCGTCATCGCGTCGACGGACGCCAGCAGGTCCGGGTCGATCACCCACGTGACGTCCAGGCCCTTGCCCAGCGACACCATCTGGTCGAGGCGGCCGCCCGGGGCGATCTCCTCGGCGAGCTCGTCGTCGCGGAAGACCGGTGTCTGCTGCTCGTTCGACCCCGTCTCGGCTGCCATGTGGGCGCTGGAGACGAGCGGCCACAGGAAAGTGGTCTTCGTCTTGGTGTCCGCCTCCTCCGGCTGCCACGGCAGGAAGGTCCGCTGGACACCGAGTACCTGGTCCCAGGGCTGCGCCGCGGTCTCTCCGGAGAGCGAGACGGCCAGCTGGTAGACACCGTCACGGCCGAGGTCCAGCTTGTCGGCCGGTACGGAGATGCTGAAGGGCTGTGCGACGCCGGGGGTGAGTCGGGGGAACTTCTCGCTGTACTTGCCGCCGACCTTCTTGCCGGTGGGTCCCTGGAGGTCGTCGCTCTTCTTGGCGAGCGTGTCGATCGCCGAGCGGGTCTCGAGCGGGGGGCCCACCTGAAGGTCGACGTGGGCGCCGGTGACCGTCTGCCTGCCCTTGTTGGTCACCGTGCCCGACACGGTGATCGTGTCCCCCTCGGAGGGGGCGGTGGGGCTGAGCGAGTCGACCGCGACCGACACCGAGCCCGCGCTGGAGGCGGCCTGCGGGGCTTCCTGGCCGGCCGCGTCCGCCGGTGTCGCGGCGGGCAACTGGAGGAGTCCGGCCAGCAGCGGTGCACCGGCGAGCAGTGCCCCGGTGCGCCGCAGCCACCGGCGGGCAGGTGAGGCACTGGTCCCCTGGAAGTCTGCCGCCTCGGCCACGCGCTCGTCCGTCCCTCGTCGTCGTCAGTGGTCGTCGGAATGTGCGTCCACGCATGGTAACGATGCGCGCTGAGGGGAAGTGCCGCGGTCCGCTCCACAAGATCGCTGACCGGCACCGCGCTGCCCGGTATGTCGCTCTATGAAAGGGAGCGGCTGTTTGCGGCTCCAGGACTGGGCTTGGGGGTGTATGACGGACGTGTCCCCATGCTTTCGTGCGGGGAAAAGGGGAGAGCTCGCGGGTGCCCGGGCCACGTACCCTCTTCTGTTGTGCCGAACGAAGAAACGCCCAGTGCCCTGAGCCAGGTGCAGCGCCGCGCGGTGAGTGAACTGCTGCGGGTCGCTCCTGTCGCCGACGACCTCGCCCGCCGCTTCCAGGAGGCCGGGTTCTCACTTGCCCTGGTCGGCGGCTCGGTACGGGACGCGCTGCTGGGTCGGCTCGGTAACGACCTGGATTTCACGACTGACGCGCGTCCTCAGGACGTTCTCAAGATCGTGCGCCCTTGGGCCGACGCCGTCTGGGAGGTCGGGATCGCCTTCGGCACGGTCGGTGCCCAGAAGGACGGCTACCAGATCGAGGTGACCACCTACCGTTCCGAGGCCTACGACCGCACCTCGCGCAAGCCCGAGGTGTCGTACGGGGACTCCATCGAGCAGGATCTCGTCCGCCGTGACTTCACGGTGAACGCCATGGCGGTGGCGCTGCCGGAGAAGGAGTTCGTCGATCCGCACGGCGGGCTGGAGGACCTGGCGGCACGTGTGCTGCGGACGCCGGGAACTCCGGAGGAGTCGTTCTCGGACGATCCGCTGCGCATGATGAGGGCCGCGCGTTTCGCGGCCCAGCTCGACTTCGAGGTCGCCCCCGAGGTCGTCACGGCGATGACGGACATGGCCGGACGCATCGAGATCGTCTCGGCCGAGCGGGTGCGGGACGAGCTGAACAAGCTGATCCTCTCCCCGCAGCCGCGCACCGGCCTGACGCTGCTCGTCGAGACGGGCCTCGCCGACCGCGTGATGCCCGAGCTGCCTGCGCTGCGTCTGGAGCGTGACGAGCACCACCGTCACAAGGACGTCTACGACCACACACTGATCGTCCTGGAGCAGGCGATGGCATTGGAGGAGGACGGTCCCGACCTCACCCTCCGCCTGGCCGCCCTGCTGCACGACATCGGCAAGCCCCGCACGCGCCGGTTCGAGAAGGACGGGCGGGTCTCGTTCCACCACCACGAGGTGGTCGGGGCGAAGATGACCAAGAAGCGCATGACGGCCCTGAAGTACTCCAACGAACTGGTGAAGGACGTCTCACGTCTGGTCGAACTCCACCTGCGCTTCCACGGCTACGGCACGGGAGAGTGGACGGACTCGGCGGTTCGGCGCTACGTCCGTGACGCCGGCCCGCTCCTCGACCGCCTCCACAAGCTGACCCGCTCGGACTGCACGACCCGGAACAAGCGCAAGGCTGCCGCTCTGTCGCGTGCGTACGACGGGCTGGAGGAGCGGATCGCCAAGCTGCAGGAGCAGGAGGAGCTGGACTCGATCCGTCCGGACCTCGACGGCAACCAGATCATGGAGATCCTCGGCGTGGGCCCCGGGCCGGTCATCGGCCGGGCGTACCAGCACATGCTGGAGCTGCGTCTGGAGAACGGGCCGATGGAGCACGACGCCGCGGTGGCCGAGCTCAAGGAGTGGTGGGCGGGGCAGGAGAGCTGAGGCCGCGAGCCGGGTCATGTTTCACGTGAAACATGACCCCGGGGCATCGCACTCAGGCATACAGAGGGCCGGTGTTTCACGTGAAACACCGGCCCTGTGCGTCGGGCTCTACTTGACGGTCTTCAGGCAGAGAACGACATCGTGGTTGTCGCCCGACTGGTAGTACGCGATCTGCGATTCCTTGACGGCTTCGCACTTGTCGGCGTCGCTGCTGTTGTCGAACTTCTCGACGACTTCGTACTGGGCATCGCTGGATGAGCAGTCGACCGTCGACAGGTCAGGCTGGGACTGCGAGCCCTTGTTGTGCATGCAGCTGCCCACGGACGTGGTCTCCGCGTCGGTCTTGCCCACCTGCCACTTGATCACGGCGATGATGATCGCGACGACGATGAACCCGACGATGCGCAGAAGCTTCTTGCTGAAGCGTCGGCCGGGAGCCGGCGGGGGGACCGGACCGGCGCCCTGGGGCGGGAAGCCGGGCTGCTGCGGCTGACCGCCCTGAGCCGGGAACGGAGCCTGGGGTGCAGCCACGGGCTGGCCCTGTGCGAATGGATTGCCCTGGGGCGGCGGAGTGGTCACTGGGGGTCCCCCTAAAACATGGTGAGTGACGCGAACATGTCGCGAGATAAGACCCACGTAAGGTAGCGGTCCCCACTGACACCGCAGTAGTCAGAAGTGGCTCCGTGTCATTGATGTGACACTTGCCGGTGGCCAAAACGGGCCATAGCCACAGCTACCGCCGCGTAGATAACGGCGATCGTGATCACCAGAGGCGCCGACCGACCGTCCGGCGGCAGCATCAGGGCGGCCACCGCGGCCGCGCCGACGAAGGAAACGTTGAAGAGTACGTCGTAAACCGAGAAGATCCGGCCACGGAAGCCGTCCTCGACGCAGGACTGGACGATGGTGTCCGTGGCGATCTTCGCGCCCTGGGTGGTCAGCCCGAGGACGAAAGCCGCCGCCAGCAGCGGGGCGGCGGCGAACGGCAGCCCGAGAGCCGGCTCCAGCAGCGCGGCGGCGCCCGCGCACACGACGATCCAGCGGCCCGGCCCGAGCCGCACCGCGGCCCAGGGCGTCATCACGGCCGCCGAGAAGAAGCCGGCACCCGAGACTCCCAACGCCACTCCAAGCAGGGCGAGTCCGTCGTCCGGGGTCGAGGTGAGGGCATACCGGCACAGCATCAGCAGCATGACCAGCAGCGCGCCGTAGCAGAACCGCATCAGCGACATCGCCGCGAGCGCCCAGGCGGCCTCACGGCGCTGCGGCGCGGCCAGATGGCGCACACCTGACGCCAGATCACGCGCGGTGTCCGTGAGAGCCGTCCCGATCCGCTGCCGTGTCAACGGCCGGTCAGGTCCGAGGAGTTCGCGCGCCATGCTCAAGGACGCCAGGGCCGCGCACAGGTACAGCCCCGCTCCCACGAGCACCACCGCGGCGTCGGAGTCCGCCACCACCAGCCGCACGACGAAGGCGAGCCCGCCGCCCGCGGTCGCCGCGAGCGTTCCGGCGGTCGGGGAGAGGGAGTTGGCGATGACCAGGCGATCGGCGTCGACCACACGCGGCAGGGCGGCGGACAGGCCGGACAGGACGAAGCGGTTGACGGCGGTGACGCACAGAGCCGAGACGTAGAAGAGCCAGTCCGGCGCCGGGCTGAGGATCAGCAGGGCCGTCGCGCAGGCCAGCAGCGCGCGCAACAGGCTCCCGAACAGCAGCACCTGGCGGCGCCGCCAGCGGTCCAGCAGCACCCCGGCGAAGGGACCGACGAGCGAGTACGGGAGCAGCAGCACCGCCATCGCGGAGGCGACCGCGGCGGCCGAGGCCTGCTTCTCCGGGGAGAAGACCACGTATGCGGCGAGCGCGACCTGGTAGACGCCGTCGGCACCCTGGGACAGCAGACGCACGGCGAGCAGGCGCCGGAAACCCTGGAAGCGCAAGAGGACGCGCAGGTCACGGACGACGGCCATGGGGCCCAGCCTCACATACGGGGAAGGTCCCCGGGTCGTGCGACCCGGGGACCCTCACAGCCCTGGCAGGAGCGAATGTTTCCGGCGCGTCAGCGCTCGACCTCACCCTTGATGAACTTCTCGACGTTCTCACGGGCCTCGTCGTCGAAGTACTGCACCGGCGGCGACTTCATGAAGTAGCTCGACGCCGAGAGGATGGGACCGCCGATGCCGCGGTCCTTGGCGATCTTCGCGGCGCGCAGGGCGTCGATGATGACGCCGGCGGAGTTCGGGGAGTCCCAGACCTCCAGCTTGTACTCCAGGTTCAGCGGGACGTCACCGAAGGCACGGCCTTCGAGGCGGACGTAGGCCCACTTGCGGTCGTCCAGCCAGGCGACGTAGTCGGACGGGCCGATGTGGACGTTGCCCTCGCCCAGCTCGCGGTCGCGGATCTGGGAGGTGACGGCCTGCGTCTTGGAGATCTTCTTCGACTCGAGGCGGTCGCGCTCGAGCATGTTCTTGAAGTCCATGTTGCCGCCGACGTTCAGCTGCATCGTGCGGTCCAGGACGACGCCCCGGTCCTCGAACAGCTTCGCCATGACGCGGTGCGTGATGGTGGCGCCGACCTGCGACTTGATGTCGTCGCCGACGATCGGCACGCCCGCCTCGGTGAACTTGTCCGCCCACTCCTTGGTGCCGGCGATGAAGACCGGGAGGGCGTTGACGAAGGCGACCTTGGCGTCGATGGCGCACTGCGCGTAGAACTTCGCAGCGTCCTCGGAGCCGACGGGCAGGTAGCAGACGAGGACGTCGACCTGCTGGTCCTTGAGGACCTGCACGACGTCGACCGGCTCCTCGGCGGACTCCTCGATGGTCTCGCGGTAGTACTTGCCGAGACCGTCGAGGGTGTGACCGCGCTGCACCGTCACACCGGTGCTGGGCACGTCGCAGATCTTGATGGTGTTGTTCTCGGAGGCGCCGATGGCGTCCGCCAGGTCGAGACCGACCTTCTTGGCGTCCACGTCGAAGGCGGCGACGAACTCGATGTCGCTGACGTGGTAGTCGCCGAACTGGACGTGCATCAGGCCCGGCACCCTGGACGCCGCGTCGGCGTCCTTGTAGTACTCGACTCCCTGCACCAGCGATGCGGCGCAGTTGCCCACACCGACGACGGCTACGCGAACCGAACCCATTCCGGTTGCTCCCTGTGTGTACGAGTGAGGCCCTGACTGGGCTCTCACGTGGCGGTGTCGTCGGGCGTATCCGGACGGGGGTCGCCCCCCGGCCGGGGCAGGCCGCCCGACGCTCCAGATGTGGTGTCACGCGAGGCGGGCCCCCCGGTGGCCGGACCCTTGAGGTCCCGCCCCGCCCGCTCGCTTTCGATCAGCTCGTTCAGCCAGCGCACCTCGCGCTCCACGGACTCCATCCCGTGGCGCTGGAGCTCGAGCGTGTAGTCGTCGAGGCGCTCCCGGGTCCGGGCCAGGGAAGCGCTCATCTTCTCCAGCCGCTCCTCCAGCCGGCTGCGACGGCCTTCCAGCACGCGCATGCGCACATCGCGCGAGGTCTGGCCGAAGAAGGCGAAACGGGCGGCGAAGGTCTCGTCCTCGTACGCGTCGGGCCCGGTCTGCGAGAGCAGCTGCTCGAAGTGCTCCTTACCCTCCGCCGTCAACCGGTAGACGATCTTGGCGCGGCGCCCCGTGAGGGGGGCGGCGAGGGCGTCCTCGGGGGTGGTGCCCGGTTCCTCGATCAGCCAGCCGTTGGCGACCAGCGTCTTGAGGCAGGGGTAGAGCGTCCCGTAGCTGAACGCACGGAACACCCCGAGGGACGTGTTGAGCCGTTTGCGCAGCTCATACCCGTGCATCGGAGATTCGCGAAGCAGGCCGAGTACGGCGAACTCGAGGATCCCGGAACGCCGGCTCATCGTCGCCTCCTCTCGCCGCGGTGCGCGTGTATCGGCCCGATGTGTCGGACCGATGTGTCGGGCTGATGTATCGACTCGATACATCACGACGATAGAACGGCCTTCCGTATGCGACAAGAGGGGGTCGGGTGAACGGGATCACATCACCGATTCATCGGACACGACTTGCCTGATTTGAGGTGAACTTCGAGGCTCGGAGGGTTTTGACGGTGCGTAGTCTGTGCGCCATGCACATCACCGGGAACCGAGGGACGCCTGAGAGCGTCGTGGTCCTCGGTGTAGTACGGGTGCACGCGGGACCGATGAATGCGGAGCCGACCGCATCCGTACTTCGGGGGGACCGGAAACCAGCCGCCGTTTCCAGGCGCGCAAAGGTGCGCCTGCCCGAGGAGTAGTCGTTCGATGAGCGAGCACCGTCGCAAACCGCCGCAGCCGCAGGGAGGCGGACGTGCCGCGGCCCGACGCGGCCAGTCCGGCTCGTCCTCCGGCCGCCGTGCGGCACCGCGAGGCGCCACCGGGTCTCCGTCCGACTCCTATGGGTCGGACGCGTACGACTCAGGGGGTGAGGAGCGTCAGTACGGCGGCCGTGCCGAGGCCCGCCGCGCGGCGCAGAGAAGCACGGGCGGCAGCCGCCGCAGAGCGGCCGAACCGGCCCGAGGTGGTCGGCGTGCCGGCCCCGGTGGCCCGCAGGGGCCCGGGCGGGGCAGGGGGCGGGCCGCCGCCGTGCCCGACAAGAAGCGGCTGATCGACTATCCGCGGGCCGGCAAGTACGGCTGGCAGCGCTGGGTGCCCTCCTGGAAGCTCGTCTCCGGGTTGTGCATCGGCTTCTTCGGCAGCCTGGTGGCCGTGGCGGGCATCGGCTACGCCATGGTGGGCGTCCCCAACGAGGAGAACGCCGCGGCCCTGTCGCAGAACAACGTCTACTACTGGGCCGACGGCTCCCAGATGGTCGCGGCGGGCAGCGGCCAGAACCGGCAGAACGTCACGATCGACCGGATCCCCAAGGCCATGCGGTGGGCGGTGATCTCGGCCGAGAACAAGAGCTTCTACCAGGACTCGGGTGTCGACCCCATGGGCATCGCCCGAGCCCTGGCGAACATGGCCCGGGGCGGTGACACCCAGGGCGGTTCGACGATCACCCAGCAGTTCGTCAAGAACACCTACCTGAGCCAGGAACAGACGGTCAGCCGCAAGTTCAAGGAGATGTTCATCTCCATCAAGGTGGGCACGAAGCTCTCCAAGGACGAGATCCTCCAGGGGTACCTGAACACCTCGTACTACGGCCGCGGCGCCTACGGCATCCAGGCGGCCGCGCAGACCTACTTCGGCAAGGAAGCGAAGGATCTCGAGCCGAACGAGTGTGCCTTCCTCGCCGCTCTGCTCAAGGGCCCGACCTACTACGACCCGGCGGGCAACGATGGCATCGACCCCTCGGCGACCCGGGAGGCCAACACCAAGCGCGCCAAGGCCCGTTGGAGCTGGATCCTCGAGCAGATGCACAACGACAAGAGGATCACGGACCAGCAGTACCAAGAGGCGATCAAGAACTTCCCCAAGCTCCAGGGCCGCAAGGCGTCCAAGGGCATGACCGGCCAGATCGGGTACCTGGCGGACACGGCCAAGAAGTACGTCCTGAACCACTCCAACATCTCCGAGAAGCAGTTCGACCAGGGCGGCTACCAGATCAGGACGACCTTCGACAAGGACAAGGTCGAGGCGCTGGCGAAGGCCGTCAAGAAGGTCGAGAAGGAGAAGCTCGACCCGAAGAACCGCGAGCTGGACAAGCACGTCCAGTTCGGTGCGGCGTCGGTGAAGCCCAAGGACGGCGCGATCGTCGCGTTGTACGGCGGCGCCGGCTACGAGAACGGCCACTTCAACAACAACGCGGACACCGCGGGTGTCCCCGTCGGTTCGACGTGGAAGCCGTTCGTGCTCGCGGCGGCGATGCAGCACGGCACGTACAAGAGCGACGGAGTCGGGGTCTCGCCGCTGAGCAAGTACAACGGCAACGACCATCTCAAGGTCAGGAAGAACGACGGAAGCTACGTCCTGAAGAAGGACAACACGCCGTTCTTCCAGGAGAACGAGAGCGACTACCCCTGGGGCTACATCTCCTTGCGCAAGGCGATGGAGCAGTCCGTGAACACGCCGTTCGTGCAGCTCGGCATGGACGTGGGGATGAAGAACGTGGCCGACGTGGCGGAGAAGGCCGGCATCCTGGAGGGCAGCTTCGCCGAGCTCAACGCGTCGTTCGCGCTCGGTACGTCGACTCCCAGTGCGATCCGTATGGCCGACGCCTACGCGACGTTCGCCGCGGCGGGCAAGCAGGCCGCCCCGTACTCGGTGACGAGCGTCAAGTTCAATGGCCAGGAGCTCGAGGGCTTCAAGAAGCCGAGGGTCACGCAGGCGATGCCCGAGCAGGTGGCCAACAACGTCACGAACGTTCTGGAGAACGTCATCCAGAACGGTACGGGTACGAAAGCGCTCGCCCTCGGCCGTACGGCGGCCGGCAAGACCGGTACCACCGACGAGAACAAGTCGGCCTGGTTCGTCGGCTACACCCAGCAGCTGTCGACCTCGGTCGCGATGTTCCGTGAGGACCCCAAGAGCGCCAAGCTGCTCTCCATGAACGGCACGGCGGGTGAGAAGTCCATCCACGGTGGTGACGTTCCGACCCTGGTGTGGACCGAGTACATGAAGGCCGCGCTCAAGGGTCTGACCGACCTCGGCTTCCCGCAGGCCGAGAAGATCGGCCAGATCCAGGACGAGCTGGGTGCGCCGACGCCCACCCCCACGCCCACCGTGGAGCCCAGTGAGACGGTGACCGAGTCGCCGAGCGCCACGCCCAGCGAGACCCCGACCAGTCCGTCGCCCACTCCGAGCGAAACCTGTGGGTTCTTCGGGTGCCAGAACGACGGCGGCCAGGAGAACGGCGGCCAGGAGAACGGTGGGACGGACGGTGGAGTGAGCTCCCCGCCCGCACCGACCGACACAAGCGAGACCGGCGGCAATACCAGGGGCAATGGCAACGGAGGCATCTTCGGAGGACCAGAGGAATAGCCGCTGACAGATCGCCCGGCTTGGGTGTTTCACGTGAAACGCGAAGGTGTTTCACGTGAAACGAGGGCCGCCGTCCCCTCATGGGGACGGCGGCCCTCGGCGTTTTGCCAGACACGTACGGCAGGATGTGCGGCATGCCCAGTGCAGAATCGACGCAAGCGAGCGTCCACGAGCCGGACCCGGTGCGGCCGACCAAGGAGGACGAGGTCGCCGCAGCCGGCAGCGAGCTGATCGGCGGCCCGCTCGGGCGGCGTGCCCTGCTCGGGGCGTCCTGGTGGACTCCCGTGCGGGTGATCGCGCTGGTGGCGATCGGCATGTTCGCCCTCGGCCTGGTCCAGAAGGCGCCCTGCTACAACGGCGCGTGGTTCTTCGGCGCGAGTTCCCAGTACACGCACGCGTGCTACTCGGACATCCCGCACCTCTATCAGGGGCGCGGTTTCGCCGATGGGCTCGTGCCGTACTTCGACCGGCTGCCCGGCGACATGCAGTACCTGGAGTATCCGGTGCTCACCGGCGTCTTCATGGAGGTCGCCTCCTGGCTGACGCCCGGCAGCGGCACCATCCAGGACCAGGAGCAGTGGTACTGGATGGTCAATGCCGGGATGCTCATGGTGTGCGCGTCGGTCATCGCCGTCTGTGTGACCCGCACCCACGCACGGCGCCCCTGGGACGGCCTGCTGGTCGCCCTGGCGCCCGCCGCCGCGCTGACGGCGACCATCAACTGGGACCTGCTCGCGGTCGCTCTCACGGCCGCCGCGATGCTGATGTGGTCGCGCGGCCGATCGCTTGCCTTCGGTGTCCTGCTGGGGCTCGCCACAGCCGCCAAGCTCTACCCGTTCCTGCTGCTCGGGCCCCTGATGGTGCTGTGCTGGCGGGCGGGCAGGTGGCGTGCGTTCGGAACGGCTCTGGGCGGCGCGATCGTCGCCTGGATCGTCGTGAACGCGCCGGTGATGCTGTTCGCGTTCGACGGATGGTCGAAGTTCTACACGTTCAGCCAGGAACGGGGCGTCGACTTCGGCTCGTTCTGGCTGATCATGGCGCAGAACTCGGACGACCCGCTCAGCACCGACACCGTCAACACCCTGGCGACGCTGCTGATGCTGGTGTGCTGTGCGGCTGTCGCGGCGCTCGGACTGACCGCCCCGCGCCGCCCGCGGTTCGCCCAGCTCGCCTTTCTGATCGTGGCGGCGTTCATCCTCACCAACAAGGTCTACTCGCCGCAGTACGTCCTGTGGCTGGTACCGCTGGCCGTCCTGGCCCGGCCGAAGTGGCGGGACTTCCTGATCTGGCAGGCCTGCGAGGTGGCGTACTTCCTCGGGATCTGGCTCTACCTCGCGTACACGACCAGCGGAGACGCCCACAAGGGTCTGCCCACCGACGGCTACCACTGGGCCATCGCCCTGCACCTGCTGGGGACGCTCTACCTGTGCGTGATGGTCGTGCGTGACATCTTCCTGCCCGAGCGGGACCCGGTGCGGCGATCCGGTGACGACGACCCCTCGGGCGGAGTGCTCGACGGCGCCGAGGACGCTTTCGTGCTCGGCCCCGCTGCTCGCGGCGGACGGCAGAAGACCGCCCGGTTCGACGGGCCGTCGGTCGAGTGGGGCCGGCCCGACGCCACGGACGGTTCACTCTGAGCGAACGGCGCGAGACGGCGTAGCCGGGAACGACGAAGGCCGTACACGGGAACGTGTACGGCCTTCCTGCCGCGCGGGCAGAGATGCTGCGTCGCGTCGTCAGCGGTCCATGAGCCGGTCGAACTGCGTGGTGGTGTGGCGCAGATGGGCCACCAACTCGTCGCCGACCTTCGGTTCCGGTGCGTCCGCCGGCACGAACAGGATCGAGACCTGCATGTGCGGCGGCTCCGCGAACCAGCGCTGCTTGCCACCCCAGACGAACGGGGAGAGGTTCCGGTTCACGGTCGCGAGACCGGCCCGGGCGACGCCCTTGGCACGCGGCATGACGCCGTGGAGCGCCTTGGGAGCCTCCAGACCCACTCCGTGGGACGTTCCACCCGCCACGACCACCAGGAAGCCGTCTGAGGCCGCCTTCTGCTGCCGGTAGCCGAAGCGGTCGCCCTTGGCGACGCGCGTGACGTCCAGGACCGCACCGCGGTACTCGGTGGCGTCGTGGTCCCCCAGCCACAGCCGCGTGCCGATGCGGGCCCGGAACCGGGTCTGCGGGAACTGCTGCTGGAGCCGGGCGAGTTCGTCGGCCTTGAGGTGGCTGACGAACATGGTGTGCAGGGGCAGGCGGGCGGCGCGCAGCCGGTCCATCCAGCCGATGACCTCCTCGACGGCGTCCGAGCCGTCGGTGCGGTCCAGCGGCAGGTGGATGGCGAAGCCCTCCAGGCGGACGTTCTCGATGGCGGCGTGCAACTGGGCCAGGTCCTGCTCGCTGATGCCGTGCCGCTTCATCGAGGACATCACCTCGATGACCACGCGGGCACCGACCAGGCCGTACACCCCGTCTATCGACGAGACGGAGCGGATGACCCGGTCCGGGAGCGGCACCGGCTCCTCGCCGCGCCGGTAGGGCGTCAGCACCAGCAGGTCCCCGCTGAACCAGTCCTTGATCCGGGCGGCCTCGTACGTCGTGCCGACGGCGAGGATGTCCGAGCCGAGCCGCGTGGCCTCCTCCGCCAGGCGCTCGTGTCCAAAGCCGTAGCCGTTGCCCTTGCAGACCGGCACGAGGCCCGGGAACTGCTCCTGCACGTGCTTGTGGTGCGCACGCCAGCGCGCGGTGTCGACGTAGAGCGTGAGCGCCATGGCCGGACCTGGAACCTTTCTCGTGGTCGCCGTGAATCAGCGGTTGCCGTGTGTCAGGGGTATAGAAGCACTGAAATGGACATCAACGGCGCGACATGTAGATGTCGAGCGCCTTGTGCAGCAGCTTGTTCAGCGGGAAGTCCCACTCGCCGAGGTACTCGGCCGCCTGGCCGCCGGTACCCACCTTGAACTGGATCAGGCCGAAGAGGTGGTCGGTCTCGTCCAGCGAGTCGGAGATGCCGCGCAGGTCGTAGACCGTGGCGCCGAGGGCGTAGGCGTCACGCAGCATCCGCCACTGCATCGCGTTCGAGGGCCGGACCTCGCGGCCGATGTTGTCGGAGGCGCCGTAGGAGTACCAGACGTGCCCGCCCACGATCAGCATCGTCGCCGCCGACAGGTTCACGCCGTTGTGCCGGGCGAAGTACAGCCGCATGCGGTTGGGGTCCTCGGTGTTGAGGGCCGTCCACATGCGCTGGAAGTACGACAGCGGGCGCGGCCGGAAGTGGTCGCGCACGGCCGTGATCTCGTACAGCCGCTGCCATTCCTCGAGGTCCTGGTAACCGCCCTGGACGACCTCGACGCCGGCCTTCTCGGCCTTCTTGATGTTGCGGCGCCACAGCTGGTTGAAGTTCTTGTGGACCTCTTCCAGGGAGCGGTTCGCCAGCGGCACCTGGTACACGTAACGGGGCTGGACGTCGCCGAAGCCGGCGCCGCCGTCCTCGCCCTGCTGCCAGCCCATGCGGCGCAGCTTGTCGGCGACCTCGAAGGCACGCGGCTCGATGTGGTCGGCCTCGATGTCCCGCAGGCGCTTGACGTCCGGGTTCTGGATGCCCTGCTTGATGGAGGGCGCCTCCCAGCGCCGGATGATCACGGGCGGGCCCATCTTCACGGAGAAGGCGCCCTGCTGCTTCAGGTGCGCCAGCATCGGTTCCAGCCACTCCTGGAGATTCGGCGCGAACCAGTTGATGACCGGACCCTCGGGCAGGTAGGCGAGGTAGCGCTTGATCTTGGGAAGCTGCCGGTAGAGGACCAGCCCGGCACCGACCATCTCGCCGGTGCGGTCGTCGAACCATCCGAGGTTCTCGGAGCGCCACTCCGCCTTGACATCAGCCCAGGCCGGGACCTGCATGTGGCTCGCCGACGGCAGACTCTGGATGTAGGCCAGATGCTGCTCGCGACTGATGGTCCTCAGGGTCAGGCTCATTCGGGGCGCTCCTCGGGCTGGTGTGTCCCCATGGGTTCAGGGGCTCCGGCTCTCGCGCGAAGCCTACTGCGCCGTGGGAGCGCGCCGGTTGGGCGTACGGGCCCTACGCCCCGGCGCGAGGCCGGCCGGGGCGTGACCCGGTGTTCGGAAGAGGAGGTGTCCTGGCGTCAGCCGATGAGGCCGCCGTGTGCCATGCCCAGGAAGAACCCGACGCCGGACGCGCCCAGACCGAGGATCAGTCCGAAGCGCTCGCGGGTCGTCTCCGAGATCCACTGGCCGTACGCGCCCGTGAGGATGCCCACCAGACCGGCCCAGGAGCTGAGCAGGTGCAGATCCTCGTCGATGATCGCGGTGAGGAACGCGGTGAGGCCCAGCACCAGGGTCACCGCGAGCAGGGTGTCCTGGAGGGGATGGGGCTTGCCGTCCGTGGCGAAGAGGCCGCCGGCGGTGTTGGGTCGCAATGCCTGTGCCATAGGGCACCTCCTGCGAAAGTCGGCGCATCGTAGCGCCATACACACCCGATGTGTACAGATTGGCTGCCCTGGCGGCCGGATTTCAACCGCAAGCCGCTGTGCGGGTACTCTGTACCGTCCGCACCGGTGTCTGCCCATGTCATGGCAGGGGCTCCTCATCAGAACCCCCGACTGTCAGTGGTGGCCGATACCGTTGCTACGCATCACAACCCTCCTGCCACGGAACGACCGTGGCCGCTGAGTCCAAAGGAGGTGGGTTCCACATGCGTCACTACGAGGTGATGGTCATCCTCGACCCCGAGGTCGAGGAGCGCGCTGTCTCTCCGCTGATCGAGAACTTCCTTTCTGTCGTCCGTGACGGCGGCGGAAAGGTCGAGAAGGTCGACACCTGGGGCCGTCGTCGTCTCGCGTACGAGATCAAGAAGAAGCCCGAGGGCATCTACTCGGTCATCGACCTGCAGGCCGAGCCTGCGGTCGTCAAGGAGCTCGACCGCCAGATGAACCTGAACGAGTCGGTCCTCCGGACCAAGGTCCTCCGTCCCGAGATGCACTGAGCTTCGGCTCAGCTGATCCCGGGATTCGAGTAGCAAGCAGCCAGAGCAAACCCGCCGAGAGGTTCCCCCATGGCAGGCGAGACCGTCATCACGGTTGTCGGCAATCTTGTCGACGACCCCGAGCTGCGCTTCACCCCCTCCGGTGCGGCGGTCGCGAAGTTCCGTGTCGCGTCCACCCCCCGCACCTTCGACCGTCAGACGAACGAGTGGAAGGACGGCGAGAGCCTGTTCCTGACCTGCTCGGTCTGGCGTCAGGCGGCGGAGAACGTCGCGGAGTCGCTCCAGCGAGGCATGCGCGTCATCGTGCAGGGCCGGCTGAAGCAGCGGTCCTACGAGGACCGTGAGGGCGTCAAGCGCACGGTCTACGAGCTGGACGTCGAGGAAGTCGGCGCCAGCCTGCGCAACGCCACGGCCAAGGTCACCAAGACCAGCGGCCGGGGTGGCCAGGGCGGCCAGGGTGGCTTCAGCGGCGGTGGCGGCGGCCAGGGTGGCGGCGGCTGGGGCGGCGGCCCCGGCGGTGGCCAGCAGGGCGGCGGCGCTCCCGCTGACGACCCGTGGGCGACCGGCGCTCCCGCCGGTGGCAACCAGGGCGGTGGCGGCGGCTGGGGTGGAAACTCCGGCGGCAGCGGCGGCGGCTACTCGGACGAGCCTCCCTTCTAAGGGCGAGCTCGTACTCACACTTCTTGATCACACAGGAGAAACACCATGGCTAAGCCGCCTGTGCGCAAGCCGAAGAAGAAGGTCTGCGCATTCTGCAAGGACAAGGTCACGTACGTGGACTACAAGGACACGAACATGCTGCGGAAGTTCATTTCCGACCGCGGCAAGATCCGTGCCCGCCGCGTGACCGGCAACTGCACCCAGCACCAGCGTGACGTCGCCACGGCCGTGAAGAACAGCCGTGAGATGGCGCTGCTGCCCTACACCTCCACCGCGCGATAAGGGAAGGGTGACCGACTCATGAAGATCATCCTCACCCACGAGGTCTCCGGCCTCGGTGCCGCGGGCGACGTCGTCGACGTCAAGGACGGTTACGCTCGCAACTACCTGATCCCGCGGAAGTTCGCTATCCGCTGGACCAAGGGTGGCGAGAAGGACGTCGAGCAGATCCGTCGTGCTCGCAAGATCCACGAGATCCAGACCATCGAGCAGGCCAACGCTGTGAAGGCCCAGCTCGAGGGTGTCAAGGTCCGTCTGGCCGTCCGCTCCGGCGACGCCGGTCGTCTCTTCGGTTCCGTCACTCCGGCCGACATCGCTTCCGCGATCAAGGCTTCCGGTGGCCCCGAGGTCGACAAGCGCCGCATCGAGCTCGGCTCGCCGATCAAGACGCTGGGCGCTCACGAGACGTCCGTGCGTCTGCACCCCGAGGTTGCCGCCAAGGTCAACATCGAGGTCGTCTCGGCCTGAGTGCCGCGTCTGCTGAAGCAGTAAGCGTTGGGGCCGCACCCTGTGGGGTGCGGCCCCAATCGTGTCTGCGGTCAGCCGACCTGTGGGCGACGTCCCTGATCACGACGTCCCTGTGTCATGACGTCCCGTTTCACGTGAAACAGCGTGCTCTGGGAGTTCGTCGTGTTTCACGTGAAACAGGCAAGGTTTCACGTGAAACGGTCAGCGGGTCGCACCCGTCACCATCCAGCGGCCTGAGCGGGCGCGGAGCCATAGCGTCAGCATCCGCACGCTCATCATCAGCGTCATCGTGGCCCAGAGAGCGGTGAGCCCACCGCCCAGCACCGGGACCAGCAGGGCGACCGGTGTGAAGACCGCCAAGGTGAGCAACATGGCCCAGGCGAGGTACGGGCCGTCGCCGGCGCCCATCAGGACCCCATCCAGCACGAAGACAATGCCGGAGATCGGCTGGGAGAGGGCGACGATGACCAAGGCGGGCAGTGCCACGTCCTTGACCGCCGTATCGCTGGTGAACAGCGGCAGGAACGCCGGCCGGAGGATGATCACCAAGACGCCGAGTACAACACCGACGGCGATGCCCCACTCCACCATGCGGCGGAACGCCTCCCGGGCGCCCTGGGCGTCACCGGCCCCCAGATAGCGTCCGATGATGGCCTGCCCAGCGATGGCGATGGCGTCGAGGGCGAAGGCCAGCAGACTCCACAGGGAGAGAATGATCTGGTGGGCGGCGATGTCGGCGTCCCCGAGTCGGGCGGCGACGGCGGTGGCGATCATCAGGATCGCCCGGAGGGAGAGGGTGCGGACCAGCAGCGGTACGCCGGCTTGTGCGGAGGCCCTGATCCCGGCGGCATCCGGGCGCAGCGATGCACCGTGCTTGCGGGCTCCTCGCAGTACCACCACGAGGTAGGCCGCGGCCATGCCGCACTGGGCGATGACGGTGCCCCACGCGGAACCGGCGATCCCCAGATCGGCGCCGTAGACGAGCCCTGCGTTGAGGGCGCCGTTGACGACGAAGC
The DNA here is from genome assembly GCF_056436585.1 of Streptomyces sp. NPDC043685. NCBI lineage: Bacteria > Bacillati > Actinomycetota > Actinomycetes > Kitasatosporales > Streptomycetaceae > Streptomyces > Streptomyces sp. NPDC043685. The sequence goes on from NZ_JBWKCH010000004.1 coordinate 529,203, forward strand.
CGGCGATGGCGACATAGAGCGGGGTCCGGGTGTCCTGCAGACCGCGCAGCACACCGGTCGCGGCCAGGACGACGAGCATGGCCGGTATGCCGAGGACGGAGATGCGCAAGTACGTGGTCGCGTAGGGAGTTGCCGCGTCCGAGGCGCCGAAGACGTCTACGAGTTGGGGTGCCGTCGGCAGGGCGACGGCGATGACGGCGGCGCCGAGCAGCAGTGCCAGCCAGATGCCGTCCATGCCTTGCCGGATGGCGGCCGGGAGATCGCCCGCTCCGACGCGGCGGGCAACCGCTGCTGTCGTGGCGTAGGCGAGGAAGACGAAGACGCTCACGGCGGTCATCAGCAGGGCCGAGGCGACGCCGAGTCCGGCGAGTTGGGCTGTGCCCAGATGGCCCACGATGGCGGTGTCGGCCATGAGGAAAAGGGGCTCGGCGACGAGGGCACCGAAGGCCGGCACGGCCAGGGCGACGATCTCGCGGTCGTGCTGTCTCCGGCCGGTTCGGCGGCGCGCGGGAGCCTGTGTCATGTGCACCAATCTAATCGTCCACAGGTAAGAGATGCAAAGCTTTTGCGACCCTTACTTTCCGTCTCCGGGTGCGCACTCCTGTGCACTGTTCGAGGCGATCTTGCGCCGCTTGGGAAAGTTTTTCTTCTGCACAGCCGGTGGACGGCAACGCCGCAGGTCAGAGAGGTCGCCCGGAGAGATCTGACTGCTTGTTCACAGGCCTGTCCACCGGCTCGTGCACAGGTTTCGGCGAGTTCTCCACAGCATCTGGGCCGTCGTCCACATGGCCTGTGGATAACCAGATTGGCTGACGGTGCCCGGGGGCCTACGGTGGTCCGGCGCCCGCTCCGTCCGCCGGTTTTCAAAACACCACAAAACCGGCGCGTGCCAACCGGAGTTGGGCCTCTTATTTGTCAGTGCCGTGCCGTACAAAAGAGGGGCACGGCTAGGTCCGCCTCGGCGGACGGGAGGAGGTGGCTCGGTGAGCATTTCCGAGCCCTTGGACGATCCGTGGGCCGACAGTGGTCCCAGTGATCGTCTGCCCGCCTCCCGTCGACGGGGTGACGGCGGCCGGGGCCGCGACGAACAGCATGAGCGCGGCAGGGACGGCGGGGGCTGGGACAGCGGATCGGCCCCGTCGTTCGAGCGGGTACCACCGCAGGACATCGATGCCGAGCAGTCCGTCCTCGGCGGCATGCTCCTGTCGAAGGACGCCATCGCAGACGTCGTCGAGATCCTCAAGGGCCACGACTTCTACAAACCGGCCCACGAGACGATCTACCAGGCCGTCCTCGACGTCTATGCCAAGGGCGAGCCGGCCGACCCCATCACGATCGCGGCCGAGCTCACCAAGCGCGGCGAGATCAACAAGGTCGGCGGGGCGTCCTATCTCCACACCCTCGTCCAGACGGTGCCCACGGCGGCCAACGCGGCCTATTACGCGGAGATCGTCCACGAGCGGGCTGTTCTGCGCCGCCTGGTCGAGGCCGGCACCCGTATCACGCAGATGGGATACGCGGCCGACGACGACGTCGACGAGATCGTCAACCGCGCCCAGGCAGAGGTCTACGCGGTCACCGAGCAGCGCACCAGTGAGGACTACCTCCCGCTCGGCGACATCATGGAGGGCGCGCTCGACGAGATCGAGGCGATCGGCTCGCGCAGCGGTGAGATGACCGGTGTGCCCACGGGGTTCACGGACTTCGACTCGCTCACCAACGGCCTGCACCCGGGCCAGATGATCGTCATCGCCGCGCGTCCGGCCATGGGTAAGTCCACGCTCGCGCTGGACTTCGCGCGGGCGTGCTCCATCAAGAACAACCTGCCGAGCGTGATCTTCTCGCTCGAAATGGGGCGCAACGAGATCGCGATGCGTCTGCTGTCCGCCGAGGCCCGGGTCGCCCTGCACCACATGCGGTCCGGCACGATGACGGACGAGGACTGGACGCGCCTCGCCCGGCGCATGCCGGACGTCTCTGCGGCGCCGCTCTATATCGACGACTCGCCGAACCTGTCGATGATGGAGATCCGTGCCAAGTGCCGTCGCCTCAAGCAGCGCAACGATCTCAGGCTGGTCGTCATCGACTACCTTCAGCTGATGCAGTCGGGTGGCTCCAAGCGGGCGGAGAGCCGTCAGCAGGAGGTCTCGGACATGTCCCGAAACCTCAAGCTGCTGGCCAAGGAGCTGGAGATCCCGGTCATCGCGCTCTCGCAGCTGAACCGTGGCCCCGAGCAGCGTACGGACAAGAAGCCGATGGTGTCCGACCTGCGTGAGTCCGGCTCCATCGAGCAGGACGCCGACATGGTCATCCTGCTGCACCGCGAGGACGCCTACGAGAAGGAGTCGCCGCGTGCGGGTGAGGCCGACCTGATCGTGGCCAAGCACCGAAACGGTCCGACGGCGACGATCACGGTCGCCTTCCAGGGGCACTACTCGCGGTTCGTGGACATGGCGCAGACCTGATCCCGACCGGTGTGGACTCGCGGTCCACAAGGTCGCGTGCACGGGACAACCGAGCCGGCTTCTCCGGGTGTCCCCCGCGGATGGCCCGTGCGTTCCGGACGGGCGCTCAGCGCCTCGTCTCGTACCTGGTCAGGATCACGCCGCAGGGGAACGCCCGCGTCTCCACCAGGTTCAGGTTCACCCAGCTGTCCAGCGCGGCGAAGAACGGTGTGCCGCTGCCCACCAGGACCGGCGCGGTGGCCAGCACATACTCGTCGATCAGCCCGGCCCGCATGGCCGCCCCGGCGAGCGTCGCGCCGCCGATGTCCATCGGGCCGCCGTCCTCGGCCTTGAGCCGGGTGATCTCGGCGACCGCGTCACCGGTGACCAGGCGGGTGTTCCAGTCGACCTCGTCGATCGTCGAGGAGAAGACCACCTTCGACATGTCCCGCCAGCGGCGCGCGAACTCGATCTCCGCCGGGGTGGCGTCGGGCTGCTGGTCGCCGGTCGGCCAGTAGGAGCTCATCGTCTGCCACAGCTTGCGCCCGTACAGCGACAGGCCGGTCGCCTGCAACTGGTCGGACCAGAACTGGAACAGCTCGTCGCTCGGCACGCTCCAGCCGATGTCGTCGCCGGGCGCGGCGATGTAGCCGTCCAGGGACAGGTTCATGCCGTAGATCAGTTTCCGCATGGCGTCAGCCTTCCGTGAGTCGGTCTCCCGCGTACAGACCGACGCGGCGGGGGGAACTCATCGGTGCACGATCTGAGCTCACGGATCGATGGGCTCGGTGGCGCAGCCGGCATGTCAGCGGCGGTGAAGCCCTGCACGACCAGGTCTCGGGGTCACTGATCCAAATGTGCTCGACGCAGGGCTGCCCGCGGGATGAACTGGGCCCATGACGACATCTCAGGAAGAGCTGCTTCCCGGCACCCGCCGCGCTCTGCTGCACCGGATCGCTGTCGCGCAGGCCGAAGGGCGGGTTCCGTCGCTCGTCGCGGCCGTCGTGCGAGACGGGGCCACGGTGTGGACGGGCGCACGGACGTCGGTGGAAGGCCATGCGCCGGACGAGAACGTGCAGTACCGGATCGGTTCGATCACCAAGACGTTCACCGCGGTTCTCGTGCTGCGGCTGCGGGACGAGGGTGGCCTGGATCTGGAGGATCCGCTGGAGAAGCATCTGCCGGGCACCGGTGTGGGGGAGGCGACCATCGCCGAACTCCTCGCGCACACGGGTGGGCTGGCGGCCGAGACGCCGGGGCCCTGGTGGGAGCGGAGTCCGGGGTCCCTGCGGCCCGAACTCGCCGATGTCCTCGGTGAGCGGCCTCTGCTGGCCCCGCCCGGCCGCCGCTTCCACTACTCGAACCCGGGTTACGCGCTGCTCGGCGCACTCATCGAGAAGCTCCGCGGGGCTCCATGGGAGGACGTCCTTCGGCGTGAAGTGCTCGAACCTCTGGGGCTGCACCGCACGAGCGTGCGGCCACAGGCGCCCCACGCGGGTGGCTGGGCCGTGCACCCCTGGGCGGACGTGTTGCTCCCCGAACCCACCGAGGATCTGGGGCGCATGGCACCGGCCGGGCAACTCTGGTCGACGACAGCCGACTTGGCGCGGTTCGCGGTCTTCCTGGTCAACGGCGACGATCGGGTGCTGAGCGCCGAGTCGCTGAGGGAGATGAGGACACCGGCCGCGCCGCATGAGGCCGCGGACGTGGCGAGCGGTTACGCCTACTGCCTGGGGATGGAGATCCGGCGACGGAACGGACGGTCCCTCGTCGGCCACACCGGTTCCCTGCCCGGCTTTCTCGCCTGTCTCATGATCAGCGTCGAGGACGACGTGGCGGCGATCGTCCTGGCCAATGCCACGTCCGGGCCGCTGCTGTTCACCGTCGCCGCCGACTTGGTCCGTATCGTCGCAGAAGCAGAGCCGCGCATCCCTGCCCCCTGGAAGCCGCTGAGCGAGGTCGACCCGTCACTGCTGGACCTGACGGGGCAGTGGTACTGGGGGACGCACGCCTTCGTTCTGCGGCTGACGGCAGACGGGCTCGTCTCCCTGGGGCCGTTGACCGGTGGCGGCCGTCGGTCCAGGTTTCGCCCGAACAGCGACGGCACATGGACAGGGCTGGACGGCTACTACGCCGGCGAGCTTCTGAAGGCCGTACGGCGGCCGGACGGGACCGTGAGCCACCTGGACCTCGGCTCGTTCCTGTTCACGCGCCAGCCGTACGACCAGACAGCTCCCGTGCCGGGTGGCGTCGATCCCGAGGGATGGCGCGGTATCGGCTAGGCGAAGGGGGCCCTGTTTCACGTGAAACAGGGCCCCCGCACGCGGGCACCGCCACTGTCACAGTTGCAGCTTGAACCCTGTGTGGGAGGCGGTGAAGCCGATCCGCTCATAGAAGCGGTGTGCGTCATGGCGGGTCTTGTCGGACGTCAGCTGGACCAAATGGCAGCCCTGGTCCCGGGACTCGTCGATCGCCCACTCGATGAGCTGGGTTCCGAGGCCGCTGCCGCGCTCGTCGGCATGGATACGTACCCCTTCGATGACCGATCGGGTCGCACCACGCCGCGACAGTCCGGGAATGATCGTGAGCTGGAGAGTGCCGACCACCCGGTCGTCCCGGACCGCCACGACCAGGTGCTGATTCGGGTCGGCACTGAGCCGCTCCAGGGCGATCAGGTACGGGCTGAGGTCGTCCGGTGATTCGCGCTGTGCGCCCAGCGGGTCGTCCGCGAGCATCGCGACGATCGCCGGGACGTCGTCCGCGACGGCGGCACGTATAGCAAGGTCTCCCATGGGCGCACCCTACGCGGGACGTCCAGGGGAGGTGTCCTAGGCGGGCACCGGGGCCTTCAGTGTCTCCACGACCCGCACCAGCGGGGCCAGCTCGGGGTTCTTCGCCGCCTCGTCGAGAGCCTCGCGCAGGGCCGCGTCGTTGGTGGGCCGCGCCGCTTTCAGCAGGGCGAGGCCTTCCTCGGTGACGTTCGTGTAGATGCCCCTGCGGTCGGTGGGGCAGAGGTAGCGCTCCAGAAGCCCGCGGTCTTCCAGCCGGGTGACCAGTCGCGTGGTGGCGCTCTGGCTGAGGACGACGGCGTCGGCGACCTGCTTCATCTGCAGATGTCCTCCGTCACCGTCGTGCTGCCGGCTGAGCACGTCCAGCAGGGAGTACTCACGTGCGCTGAGGTCGTGCCGCGCCTGCAGGGCGCGCTCGATGTGGGCCTCGATCCTTCCGTGGAGCAGAGAGAGGGCGCACCAGCTCTGGGCGAGAGCGGTGAGCGCGGGGTCCGTCGCTGTCATTGGCGTTTCCTCCGTCCCGGAGCGGCTGCCTCCCAGGATAGAGCAGGAGCGCAATAGACGGCGGTTGCAGATAGCCCGCGTCTGCAATTATTGTGGACGCACGCAAAGCGCTCCTGCAATCGTCTGGGAAGGTAACCCCTCCATGCCTCTCGCGCTTCTGGCCCTCGCGATCGGGGCCTTCGGGATCGGAACGACCGAATTCGTGATCATGGGCTTGCTGCCCGAGGTCGCGAGCGACTACGGGGTCTCCATCCCCACGGCCGGGTACCTGGTGACCGGCTACGCGCTCGGCGTCATGTTCGGCGCCCCGCTGATGACCGTCCTGGGCACCAAGATCTCGCGCAAGCGGATGCTGATGCTGCTGATGGGGCTGTTCATCGCGGGCAACCTGCTCTCGGCCCTCGCCCCGGCCTTCTCCGTCATGCTGATCGGCCGGATCGTCGCCTCCCTGGCGCACGGCGCCTTCTTCGGCATCGGCTCCGTCGTCGCGGCCGACCTCGTCGCCCCGGACAAGAAGGCCGGAGCCATCGCGATGATGTTCACCGGCCTGACCGTCGCCAACGTCGTCGGCGTTCCGCTGGGCACGCTCGTCGGGCAGTCCGTCGGCTGGCGGGTCACCTTCGGCATCGTCGCCGCCCTCGGCGTCATCGGCCTGCTCGGCATCGCCCGGCTCGTCCCCGACCTGCCGAAGGCGCAGGGCGTGCGCCTTCGGCACGAACTGGCCGCCTTCAAGAACGTGCAGGTGCTGCTCGCGATGGCCATGACGGTCCTCGGCTTCGGCGGTGTCTTCGCGGCGATCACGTACATCGCGCCGATGATGACCCACGTTGCCGGTTTCGCCGACGGCTCCGTCACCTGGCTGCTGGTCCTCTTCGGCCTCGGCATGGTCGGCGGCAACCTCGTCGGTGGCAAGTTCGCCGACCGTGCCCTGATGCCCATGCTGTACATCGCGCTGGGGGCCCTCGCCGTCGTCCTGGCGCTGTTCACCCTCACCGCTCACGACAAGGTGCTGTCGGCGATCACCATCGCGCTGATCGGTGCCCTCGGCTTCGCCACCGTGCCGCCGCTCCAGAAGAGGGTCCTCGACCAGGCGTCCGGCGCCCCGACCCTGGCTTCCGCCGTGAACATCGGCGCCTTCAACCTCGGCAACGCGCTGTCCGCCTGGCTGGGCGGCCTCGTGATCGCGGCGGGTCTCGGCTACACCGCCCCCAACTGGGTCGGTGCCGCGCTGGCCGCCGGAGCCCTGGTCCTGGCCGTCCTGTCGGCCGCCCTGGAACGCCGCGCCGGTGGTCCGAGCACCGTCGTCACGGGATCGGCGCCGGTCGAGCAGCGGGCCGCTGTCCACCACTGAGCGACCGGATCACCCCGCCCCACCGCATCACCCCGGCCGACCGAACCACCCGATCGCACATTCCTCCGGCCACCACCACGACCCAGTCTCACCAGCAAGCCTCCGGGAGAAGCCCCTCATGAGCACCACCACCGCCCTCGCCCCGCTGACCACCCAGGACGCCGACATCCTCGTCGCCGCGGCCCACCGTGCCGCTGAGGCCGCGGGCGTCACCGTCAGCGTCACCGTCCTGGACGCGGGCGGCCAGCTGCTCGCCTTCCGGCGGGACGACCGCGCCGTGCTGATCTCCGGTGAGACCAGCACCCGAAAGGCCTACACGGCGCTCCAGCTGAACACGCCCACCGCCGACCTCGTCGAGGCGGTGCAGCCCGGCGGGCTCTTCCACACACTGCCTACCGCGCTCGACCGGCCGCTGCTGTTCATCGCCGGCGGTGTCCCGGTGCACCGTGACGGCCGGCTGATCGGCGCGATCGGTGTCGGCGGGGGTGCTCCGGAGGAGGACCACGGCTTCGCCACGGCCGCCGTGGAGTCCCTCGCCTGACCGGACCCCTTCTGCGCCACGACGCCGGTTCCCCGATCTTCCGGGGGCCGGCGCCGTCGTGTGGAAGCTCTTCAGCCCGCCGCGACCGTGACGGGCGCGAACCGCCGGCTCCAGTCTCCGGGCAGGTCGGTGATGCCGTACACCATCACCGAGTTGAACGCGACGGACTCCAGACCTCGGTCCTTCACCCAGGCGAGGAGCTCTTCGTGCCGCACATCGATGTCGGTGCGCAGGGGTCGGTCGGTGTGGGCCGCGAGGGAGGTGATGAGCGCCTGGGCCACCGATGTGTCGCGTGCGATGAGGGGGCCGACGACGTGGGTGTCCATGTTGGGCCATGCGGCCGCATACCCGACAATCCGCCCGTCCTCCTCGGCCACGCGCAACTGGTCCGCGAAGGCGGGCAGTCGCGTCACGATGTGCGTACGGTCGGCGCCGAAGACCTGCTCGTCGAGCCGGAGAATGGCGGTGAGGTCCTCAGCGGTCGCGGCACGGGTGGCCACGGTCGGCTCCGGCCCGCCGGGAGAGAAGCGTCCGATGACCATTTCGGCCCGCCCGCTGACCTTGAAGCCGAGTTCCTCGTAGAGGGGGCGTCCGTACGGCGTCGCGTGCAGGGTGACAGGCGTGGTGCCCATCGTGGAGACGACGTGGCGCATCAGACGACGCCCCACTCCCTCGCGGGCGTGCCGTCCGGCGACGAGGACCATGCCGATCGCGGCGAGGGTGGGGTTCTGCGGCCCGTACTCGGTGACGACACAGGCACTCACGAGGCCCCCGTCGGGGTCATCGATGCCGTATCCCTTACCGGCCGTGAGGAGAAACCCCCACTTGTGCTCCTCCCGTAGCCACCCCCGATCCTCGGACAAGTCGGAACAGGCGGCTTGATCGCGGAGCGTCAGACGACGGATGGGCAATGAGGCAAGAGAAGGAGTCGGCACGCAGGTCAGGCTGTCCGACAAGACACCCCGGCGTCCACCTGTTTCGGCGGAGACACACGACCTTTTGGCCAGTTGTCGCCGCTCGGTCGGCGCGCGGACCGGAACTGGATGTTTCACGTGAAACACGTAAGAACATCGGGTGTCCGGACCGGGCCGTGAACGAGGCCGTGCAGTCTTGAGGTCGGGGCTCTGCGGGGCGCGCCTCGTGCCCTCATGCGTGACGAGGGAAGGAGAGGTGTGTGCACAGCGACGGCCGATAGGGTCGGCTCCGATGCGCGTCCGGAACGAGCCGACCCGTCCCGTGTGGGCCGAGCGCAGGGCGAAGGGGCCGCATAGGCCGCGCCAAGGAGGGAACGCAGACCGTCCGCGGGGAAAGCAGGCGACTTCCGGCCGGGGAAGTCCGCCGACCGACCGGAAGATGCTCGAGGCGAGACACACCATGGACGCTCCGACCAGCATGTCGGCCGACAACGGTGCTCCTGGCGACGGGGGCGGCTGGTTCACCCCTCGCAAGGACCCGACGACCGCGCCGGACAGCGACCCTGTGACGGAAGAAGAGCGTCGGCCGGCCGCGATACGCCCGATGGGCAGCGCCACCGGCCCGGGAGCTCCGGAGGACGGCGCCTCCGCATCGGGTGCTTCGATGTCCGCAAGCGGCAGCGCTGCCGCTGCCTTGTCTCCAGGCCCCGCACCCACGGCGCTCACCCCGGCGCCCTTCGCCTCCGCTCTGCCCTCGCCTCCGACAGCCATCCCCGATCCGGGTGTTCCCGTCCAGCGGTACGCATCGACGTCGTCCGCGGACCCGGCCGCGACGCCCCTGACGGCAGCCGCGTCCCCCGACGCCCTCCTGATCCGCCGTGCCTTGGCCGAGGTCGCTCCGGTCTCCGACGCGGTCACGTCGTACTTCTACGCCTTGCTCTTCGTCCGCCACCCCGACCTGCGCCCGCTGTTCCCGGTCGCGATGGACACCCAACGCGACCGGCTTCTCAGAGCGCTGGTCACGGCCGCCGAACACATCGACGACAGAGAGGTCCTCGTCGACTACCTGCAAGCCCTCGGCAGGGGGCACCGGAAGTACGGGACGCGCGCCGAGCACTACCCGGCCGTCGGCGAATGCTTCATCGGTGCGCTGAGCAAGTACGCCGCCGGGGTATGGAACCCGGAGATGGAGGCGGCCTGGATACGGGCCTACACCACGATCTCCCAGATCATGATCGACGCGGCGGCCGCTGACGAACTGCGCGCCCCGGCCTGGTGGCATGCCGAGATCGTCACGCACGAGCCGAGGACCCCGGACGTAGCCGTCCTGACCGTCCGCCCCGACCAGCCGTATCCCTTCCTCGCCGGGCAGTACACCAGCGTGGAGACGCCCTGGTGGCCACGGATCTGGCGGCACTACTCCTTCGCCTCGGCCCCCCGCTCCGACGGTCTGCTGTCGTTCCATGTGAAGGCCGTTCCGGCCGGCTGGGTCTCCAACGCGCTGGTCCACCGAGCCCGCCCCGGCGACATCATCCGGCTCGGCCCGCCCACGGGGGCCATGACCGTCGACCACACCACCGACAGCGGCCTGCTCTGCCTGGGCGGTGGCACCGGCATCGCGCCCATCAAGGCCCTGGTCGAGGATGTCGCCGAGCACGGGGAACGGCGGCCGGTCGAGGTCTTCTACGGTGCCCGCACCGACCACGACCTGTACGACATCGACACCATGCTCCGTCTCCAGCAGACCCACCCCTGGCTCTCGGTCCGCGCGATCACCGACCAGCAGGCGCACCGGACCTTGCCGGACGCGATCCGCGCCTACGGGCCGTGGAGTGAGTTCGACGCCTATCTCTCGGGCCCGCCCGGGATGATCCGCAGTGGTGTGGACGCCCTGAGGGACATCGGCATCCCGTCGGACCGCATACGGCACGACTCCGTGGAAGAGCTGGTCACAACCGGAAGCTGATCAGCCGCCTCAGCCCAGATCGGGCGCGTGCATGGCGAGGACGCCCTCGATGTTGGCGTCCAGGTAGTGCCGCAGCGACAGCGGCACGAGATGGACGGACGCGATCCCGACTCGGGTGAAGGGCACACGCACGATCTCGTACTCGCCGATGGGCTGTTCCACCTCAGGGCCGTGGCGCAGGGAAGGGTCCATGGAGCTCAGGCGGCAGACGAAGAAGTGCTGCACCTTCACACCGGTCGCGCCACCGTCCTCACCGATGTGCTCCATGGTGTCCACGAAGCAGGGCACCACATCGGTGATCTTCGCGCCGAGCTCCTCGTACACCTCACGGTGCAGGGCGTCGACGACAGTCGAGTCGCTGGGCTCGACCCCGCCACCGGGGGTGAGCCAGTAGGGATCCACACCCGGCTTGGTGCGCTTGATCAAGATCAGGTCGTCACCGTCCAGCAGAACGGCGCGGGCGGTGCGCTTGACCACGGGTCGGACGGTCATGAGTGAAATGTGGCCCGGCTGGTTCCACGTGAAACATCGCCGATCGTGACCGGTCAGGCCCTCAGAGTGAGGCGTGGTGCTGAGCGCCCCGGCACCCACGCCAGGGCGCCTTCGCTCCATGTCGGAGCGCCTTCGCACCCCCGCGCAAAAGGAGCGTCCTGCCACACACGCCAGGCCTCAGCACCAGTCGGCCGAGGACCGCAGCAACCAGTCGTGGGCTCGAGCGACATGGGGCATCGCGAGCGTCCCGGTGCGGACCACGAGGAAGTACGTCCGCAGCGGCGGCACCGCCGGCTCGTGCAGGGCGACGACATCGCCCCGCTCCAGCGCCCCCGCGCACAGATAGCGGGGCAGCACCGCCAGGCCCGCGCCCGCCACCACGCAGGCCAGGACCGCACGCAGGTCGGGGACGATCACGGTGCCCGGGGCGACCGCGGGTGAGTCGAAGACCGAGGCCCAGTAGCGGGAGACGAAGGGCAGCGACTCGTGCACCTCCACCACGGGCACCTGCTCCAGGGCCGGTACCGGCTTGTGGTCCGGCTGCCCGGCGCCGATCTGCCCGGCCCAGCGCGGGGCGGCGACCAGGACGTGCTCCTCGTCGCAGAGCGCAGTCGCCGTCAGCAGGGCGCCGCGCGGCTGGGCCGTGCTGATGACGAGATCATGGTGCCCGGCGGAAAGGCCTTCCAATGTCTCCTCGGCGGTCCCGAAGGAGGCGCGCAGGGAGAAGCCCTGACCGTCGTCGCCGGTCAGTTCCGTGAGGGCGGGCAGGGCTCGTTCGGCGGTGAACTCCGGCGGACCTGCGAGGTGCAGCGTCCGTAAGGAGGAATCGTCGTCCAGGCCGGTTTCGGTGATCTCCACCAGGGCGTCGAGATGGGGCGCGGCCTTGTGGGCGAGTTCGTCGCCGATGCTCGTCGGGGTCACGCCGCGGGCCTGCCGCAGGAACAGGGGGCGGCCCAGCTGCCGTTCCAATGTCCGTATCTGTGAGGTCACGGCCGGCTGGGAGAGGCCGAGCAGGGCGGCGGCGCGGGTGAAGGATCCGGCTCGGTGCACGGTCACGAAGGTCCGCAGCAAGGCCAGATCCACCGTGCGCACTCCCCTCTGCGGCCCCGCTCCCGGCCCCCCGGCCGCGCTCAACTATAAATAAGTCGATAGGTCTCTGTCGCTAGGGTGATTGGACACTGACAGAGAGTCAACTAGCCTGGGTCGCGCGGTTCTTGCGCGCGGAACCGGAGGACGGTCCGAGCCACGAGGGGGGAGGCTCGGACCGTCCGTGGGGACGTCAGTCGGCCGACACGTCCAAGGCGCGCAGTACATCCGCCACCAGGTCCTCGGGGTCCTCGGCACCCACCGACAGGCGGATGAAGCCCTCCGGCACCGCGTCCCCGCCCCAGCGTCCGCGCCGCTCGGCCGTGGACCGCACCCCGCCGAAGCTCGTCGCGTCGTCCACCAGCCGCAGCGCGTCGAGGAAACGGTCGGCACGCGCGCGCGTGGCCAGCGTGAACGACACCACGCACCCGAAGCGCCGCATCTGCCGCGCGGCGATCTCGTGCGAGGGGTCGTCGGGGAGCCCGGGGTAGCGCAACCCCGTCACCTCGGGCCGGTCGCGCAGCGCCTCGGCGACCGCGAGGGCCGTCGCGCTCTGCCGGTCGACCCGCATCTGGAGCGTCGCGATCGAACGGTGCGCGAGCCAGGCCTCCATGGGCCCGGGAATCGCACCGACGATCTTGCGCCAGCGGCGTACGGCGGCCATGGCGGCGGCGTCCCGGCCGACGACATAACCCAGGAGGACGTCGCCGTGACCGGTGAGCTGCTTGGTGCCGCTGGCCACCGCGAAGTCGGCGCCCAGCTCCAGCGGACGCTGTCCGAGCGGCGTAGCCAGGGTGTTGTCGACTGCCACCAGGGCGCCCCGCGCGTGGGCCGCCTCGGCGAGCCGTCTGATGTCACACACGTCGAGCCCGGGGTTCGACGGGGTTTCGATCCACAGCAGCTTCGCGCCGTCGAGGGCGTCGAGCTGGGCGTCGCCGCCGGTCGGCGCGGTGCGGACCTCGATGCCGTAGGCCTCCAGCTGAGCGCGGACCAGCGGCAGCGCCTGGTAGCCGTCGTCGGGCAGGACACACACGTCGCCGGTGCGCAGCTGGGAGAAGAGCACCGCCGAGATCGCGGCCATGCCCGAGGCGAAGACGAGCGTCTCGGCGCCGGCCTCACCGGGCGCCTCCAGCTCGCCGACCGCGCGCTCGAGCAGCGTCCAGGTCGGGTTCTCGTCGCGGCCGTAGGTGTAGGGGCCGGTCGGATCGCCCGGCAGGTGGAAGTGGGCGGCGAACACGGGACCGGGCAGGGTGGGCTCGTGCTTGACCGGCTCGGGCAGTCCCGCCCGCACCGCGCGCGTGCCGTCCCCGGCGCCCCGGCCTGCCGCGCCCGTCACGTTGTCCGGGACGCCGGTCGCCTCCTCCGCGACCCCGGCCCCCTCCTCCGCGACGCCCGTCACCTTCTCCACGGCGGCCGTCACGTCATCGACGGCGGCCGTCACCTCGTGGACGGCTCCCGTCGCCCGGCCCGCCGCCCCCGTCATCCGGCTCGCGGCATCCTCCACCTGGTGCGCATCGCCGGGCACCCGGTTCGTGTCACGGGCCCCCCGGCCCGCGTCATCCGCCGTCCGGCCCGCGTCATCCGTCCCGGAATCGCTCATGCCGCCTGTCCCTCCACGTCCTCGCGCACTGCGGCGAGCAGCCCGGTGCTCGCCGCCTCCACCATCACAAGGCACTCCTCGAAGCCGTCCATGCCCCCGTAATAGGGGTCCGGTACGTCGAGGTCGTCACCGGCGGCGGGGTCGTACGAGCGGAGCAGCCGCACCTTCTCCGCGTCCCGCTCCGTGGGTGCGAGGCGGCGCAGGGCCCCGAGGTGGCCGGCGTCGAGGGCGATCACCAGGTCGAGGCGGGAGAACCAGGACGACTGGAACTGCCGGGCCGTGTGATCGCCGGAGTAGCCGTTGTCCTCCAGGACGGCCACCGTGCGCGGGTCGGCTCCGTCGCCCTCGTGCCAACCACCCGTGCCGGCGCTGTCGACCTCCACCAGCTCGTCGAGACCCGCCTCCGCCACCCGCGCGCGAAAGACGATCTCGGCCATCGGGGAACGGCAGATGTTTCCCGTGCAGACGAAGCAGACCCGGTACGTCATGCCCGCTCAGTCCCCGTCGGGCAGCAGGACGTGCAGCGCCCAGGAGACCACCGAGATGATCAGGCCGCCCAGGACGGCCGTCCAGAAGCCCTCCACGTGGAAGCTCAGGTCCAGCTTGTCCGCGAGCCACGAGGTGAGCAGCAGCATCAGCGCGTTGACGACCAGCGTGAACAGACCGAGCGTCAGGATCAGCAGCGGCAGGCTGAGGAGCTTGACGACCGGCTTGACCAGGAAGTTCACCAAGCCGAAGATCAGCGCCACGATGATCAGGGTGCCGATCTCCTTCCCGGTGCTGTCACCGGTCAGGGTGATCTTGTCCAGCAGCCATACGGCGACCGCCAGGGCGCCCGCGTTGGCGATCGTCTTGACTACGAAATTCTTCATGTGTCTGATCGTGGCAGACCTGATCGGACATGGGCACAAGAGGCAGGGGCGGGCAAGGCGATGAAGGCATTTCGGCTGGATGAACTGGAGGCGGAGCGCGCCGCCAACGAGGGCGCCTACCTGCAGTTTCTGCGGGAGCGGAACATGTCGGTCGGCCTGTACGCCCTCGACGCGGGCGAGCAGGATCCACAGAAGCCGCACAATCAGGACGAGGTGTACTTCATTGTGAGCGGCCGTGCCGCGATCACCGTCGGCCTGGAGACGACCCAGGTGGCGCGCGGCAGCGTGGTCTACGTGCCGGCGGGAGTCGCCCACAAGTTCCACCACATCACCGAGGATCTGAGGGTGCTGGTGGTCTTCTCTCCGCCCGAGAAATGACGGACGGCCTCAGGGTTCCCTAGGGGACCGGTCAGGGGAGGACAAGGGGTGCGAGGCCCCCGTTCGCCCCTGCCCGCACCTAGCATCGAGTGCAGGACATCGGAGATCCGAGATCCGGAAGGACCGACACGACCCGGCACTCGAACGGGTGGAGAGGTAAGGACGAGGGCGATGCGAGAGATCTTCACGGGACTGCCGTGGTGGGTGAAGTGGATCGCGGTGCCGGTCATCGCCCTGGTCGTGTTCGGCGGGCTGATCGCCAGCGTGGTCGGCTTCGTCATCGGACTGCTCTTCAAGGTGCTGGTCTTCGTGGCACTGGTCGGCGGACTGATCTACGTCGTACGGAAGTTCACGGCGAGCTCCTCGTCGCGCAGCGACTGGTGAGACCGGTGGGAAACCGGTGGGGGTAGCGGGAAACGCCTGGAATCACCGGTTCCCTCGGGCGGGGGAAGTTTCCCGGCGGGGCGGTCTGCGCGCGGTGGCAGACGAATAGAGTCCGGAACTCGACGCGGGGACTTCCCCGCGAGCGGCCTTCACCCCCACCCGTGCTCCTCCGCACGGTCTGCCCCGCGCTTCGGGAGAGCCCCTTGGTCCCGGCTGACACCGCCCCCGTCCACCTCCACGCCGTCCCCGCACAACCCCGCTCGTCGGTACCCAGGGCGCCCGCCGCGCCGGCACCGGCCCCTCCGCCGACCCTCATCGGATCCGTGCAGCGCGCGATGCGCCTGCTGGAGACCGTCGCCGTGCACGAGTACGGCGCCCCGGCCAAGCAACTGGCCCGTGAGACGGGCCTGGCGCTGCCGACGACCTATCACCTGCTGCGCACACTCGTGCACGAGGGCTATCTGCGCCGGGACAAGGGCCTGTTCTTCCTCGGTGAGGCCGCCGAGCGGCTGAGCAGCAGCGGAGCGCGGCAGAAACGTCGCAGCACGATCGTCGACGCGCTCGCGCACTGGCGGGACGTCCTGGGTGTGCCCGTGTACTACGCGGTGTACCGCGAGGGCGAGATCGAGGTCATGTGCGTCTCCGACACCCCCGGCAACCCCGCCGTCGAGGAATGGGCCGACTTCCGGGAGACCGGGCACGCGCACGCCATCGGGCAGTGCCTGTTGTCCCAGCTGGACGAGGACGCACGTCGCGACCACCTCGACCGCTACCCGGTGCAGCCCCTCACGCCGTACACCGTGCGCGACAACCACAGTCTGCTCCGTCGTCTGGAGCGGATCCGGCGCATGGAGCCGGTGATCGAACGTCAGGAGTACGCGCTGGGGGCGGTCTGCGCCGCGATCCCGCTCACGCTCGGCACCACGGCAGCGACGATGGCCATCTCACTCCCCGCACACCAGGCCGATCGACTGCTGCCTGTGGCCGGGCAGTTGCAGGTGGAGATCGGGCGGTCGCTCGGCTCGCTGGCGCTCTCTATCAGTATGTGAAAACTCACTCCTTGTGATCTGCTGTGTACGTTCAGCAAGATTCCACCAAGTGTCAGAGGTTCGTTCCCGGCCAGTCACGGCGAATGACGGGGTTATCGATGCGCGAGTCCGTACAAGCAGAGGTCATGATGAGCTTTCTCGTGTCCGAGGAGCTCTCCTTCCGCATCCCGGTGGAGCTGCGCTATGAGTCCAGTGATCCCTATGCCGTCCGGCTGACGTTCCACTTGCCCGGTGACGCCCCGGTGACGTGGGCTTTCGGGCGGGAGTTGCTGATCGATGGTGTGGGCCGGCCGTGCGGGGAGGGCGATGTGCGGGTCACGCCCGTCGAACCCGATGCGCTGGGCGAGGTGTTGATTCGGCTTCAGGTGGGCAGTGACCAGGCGTTGTTCCGGTCTTCGACGGCGCCGCTCGTCGCTTTTCTCGACCGTACGGACAAGTTGGTGCCGCTGGGCCAGGAGGGCTCGCTCGCCGACTTCGACGCGCACTTGGACGAGGCCCTGGACCGCATCCTCGCCGAGCAGGGCGCTGGTTGAGACATGGGCTCGGCGGCACGGTGGAGGAACGCTTCACCGGATGCCGCCGAACTGTGCAGGAACGCTTCTTCCTGCGATCTTCCTATGACCGGGCGATCTTCTCGCGATGGTGCGCGGCGCGGCCGGGACGGCGGAGATGCGGGCAATGCCGGGCGAGGGGTCTGCCAGGTGCTTGCGAGGCCGCTGTTGTGCGGGACGCCGAGTGGCCCCGAGGTCCGGGACGGGGACTGAGGCGGCCCCGAGACCGAGGAACTCGGGGCATACCGCCCGCTGGGTGCCGTGGGTCGCACAGCGGAGCAGCCCGGCCACGGGGCCTCTTCCTCCGCCCCGCCCCACGCCCTGCACAGGTCTCTGCGACGACACCGACGCGTCAGCGCTTGCGGCGCCGGCCCTTCCCCCCGCGCGCCGGGACAGGGGAGGTCTCCGCGGCGGGCTGTGCCTGGGGGCGGTCGGCCGAGACGACCAGCGCCGCCAGAGCCGTGGTGACCGGCACCGAGGCGACCAGGCCGATCGAGCCGACCAGCGTGCGCACGATCTCCTCCGCCACCAGCTCGCTGTTGGCGACCGTCCCCACACTGCTCTGCGCGATCGAGAACAGCAGCAGCAACGGCAGCGCCGCACCCGCGTAGGCGAGGACGAGCGTGTTGACGACCGAGGCGATGTGGTCGCGGCCGATCCTGATGCCCGCGCGGTAGAGCCCGCGCCAGCCCATCGAGGGGTTGGCCTCGTGCAGCTCCCAGACCGCGGAGGTCTGTGTGACGGTCACGTCGTCGAGCACGCCCAGCGAGCCGATGATGATGCCGGCCAGCAGCAGACCGCTCATGTCGATCGTCGGGTAGAGGCCGTGGATCAGCCCGGTGTTGTCGTCGGTGTTGCCGGTGAGCGCGGCCCAGTCGATGAACACCGAGCCGAGAACGCCGATCAGCAACAGCGAGATGAGGGTGCCGAGCACCGCCACGGACGTTCTGGCGGACAGGCCGTGGCACAGGTACAGGGCGATGAGCATGATGGCGCTCGCGCCCACCACCGCCACGACCAGCGGGTTCGAGCCCTGGAGGATCGCGGGCAGGATGAAGAAGTTCAGCACCAGGAAGCTCATGGCCAGGGCCACCAGGGCCATGACACCGCGCAGCCGCCCGACGATCACGACGGCGACGGCGAAGATGCCGGCGAGTAGCCCCAGGGGCACACGGCGGTTGATGTCGGTGACCGAGTACTGCAGGTCCTTCGGGGCCGAGGGCTCGTAGGCGACCACGACCTCCTGGCCCTCGTACAACTGGCGGGACTGGTCCGGCTGGACGATCTCGGTGAACGTACGGCCCTTGTCGCCGCCAGTGTCGACCCGGATCGTCGCCCGCTTGCAGGTGCCCTTCTCCTCCTGCACCGCCGAGGAACCCTCCGCGGTGGAGGTGTCGCCGGTCGGCGGGACCCCCGAGGCGCCCGCTTCCTTGCAGCTCACCTCGACCACCTTGGTGACCGTGGCGTCCTGCGTCTGCCGGTCGAAGCCGACGCCGGTGCGCTCGTGCATCGGGGCGCCGCCCGGCCACAGCACGACGAGACCGACCAGCACCGCCACGCCGAAGGGGATCAGGACCGCCGCGATGACCTTGCGCAGATGCAGGGAGACGGGCGTGGCCGGGCCGTGATGATGCGAGTGGCCGTGTCCCCCGCCCGGTGCGGAGCCGTGCCCGTCGTGCCCGTCGTCACCGCCGTGCCCGTGCCCGTGCCCGTCGCCTCCGCCGGGTCCGGACCCGTGCCCGCCACCGGGGCCCTGCCCACCGGTGGGACCACCGTGCCCGCCACCGGACGGACCGGTACCGCCCTGGCCCCCACCGGAGTCCGGCCCGTACTCGCCGCCGGAACGGGAACCATACGCACCGCCGGAGCCGGAACCGTACGCACCCCCGGGAGGGCCTCCGTACTCGCGTCCCGGATCGGAGCCGTACCCATGGCCGGACTCCGAGCCACGCCGATCACCGGACTCCGAGCCGTACCCATGACCGGAACCCGAGCCGTACCCATTGCCGGAATCCGAGCGGTACTGCCTGCCGGACTCCGAGCCGTACCCGCCACCAGGACCCGATCCGTACCCACGGTCCGAGCCGGGACCACGCTCGCCGCCGTCCCCGGAGCCGGGAGTGCCGCCGCTGCCGTATCGAGGCCCGGGGCCCTGGGCCTGCCCCCGCGCCGGGCCTCGGCCGGAACCCGCGGTGACATCGTGGCCGTCACCACGGCCGTTGCCGTTTCCGGCGCCGGATCCGCGGGGCGGTTCGGGCGGTGGGAAGGGGGGACGCTGCGTCGTGGTCACCGACCGATCATCGCAAGAACGAGGGGGGCCCTCTGTTCACCGCGCCAGAATTGCCGCTAGCGTGGAGGCACCTTTTGTACACGCGGGAGCTCGGAGCACCGGGCTGAGAGGGCGCTGACCTCCGTCCCGGCGATGTTTCACATGAAACATCGCCGGAGTCGAGTGATGTTTCACACGAAACATCGTCGGACGGAAGCCGCTGCGTCGACCGCCGAACCTGTTACCGGGTAATGCCGGCGTAGGGAGTAGGTCTCATGACCAGCAAGGACACACGCACGCCTGCCTCCGTTCAGGACGAGACGTCCGAGGAGGCCGGGAAGTCCATCGGCTGGCACAAGGCGTACGTCGAGGGCACCCGCCCCGACCTGCGCGTGCCGGTCCGTCAGGTGCACCTCACCAACGGCCAGTCGGTCACGCTGTACGACACCTCGGGCCCGTACACCGACCCGCACGTCGACACCGACGTCCGCAGGGGACTGCCGCCGCTGCGCGAGAACTGGATCATCGCCCGCGGCGACACCGAGGAGTACGCGGGCCGTCCCGTCCGTCCCGAGGACGACGGCATCAAGCACACCTCGCCCCGCGGCGGCCTCCGCAACCTGGACGCAGTCTTCCCCGGGCGCCCGCGCCAACCCCGTCGTGGCCGGGAGGGGCAGGCGGTCACACAACTCGCGTACGCCCGCCGCGGTGAGATCACGCCCGAGATGGAGTACGTGGCCATCCGGGAGAACGTGGCGCCCGAGGTCGTGCGCGACGAGATCGCCGCAGGCCGGGCCGTGCTGCCGGCCAACGTCAACCACCCGGAGATCGAGCCGATGATCATCGGCAAGCGATTCCTGGTGAAGGTCAACGCCAACATCGGCAACTCGGCCGTCACCTCCTCCATCGAGGAGGAGGTCGAGAAGATGACCTGGGCGACCCGCTGGGGCGCCGACACGGTCATGGACCTCTCCACGGGCCGCAACATCCACACCACGCGCGAGTGGGTGCTGCGCAACTCCCCCGTCCCCATCGGCACCGTGCCGCTCTACCAGGCGCTGGAGAAGGTCGACGGCCGGGCCGAGGAGCTGACCTGGGATATCTACAAGGACACGGTCATCGAACAGGCTGAGCAGGGCGTGGACTACATGACGGTCCACGCGGGTGTGCGCCTGGCGTATGTGCCGCTGACGGCGAACCGCAAGACCGGCATCGTCTCCCGTGGCGGCTCGATCATGGCCGCCTGGTGCCTCGCGCACCACAAGGAGTCGTTCCTGTACGAGAACTTCGAGGAGCTCTGCGAAATCCTCGCCGCGTACGACGTCACCTACTCGCTCGGCGACGGCCTCAGGCCCGGCTCCATCGCCGACGCCAACGACGAGGCGCAGTTCGCGGAGCTGCGCACGCTCGGGGAACTCAACCGGATCGCGAAGCGTTTCAACGTACAGACCATGATCGAGGGCCCGGGCCACGTCCCGATGCACAAGATCAAGGAGAACATCGACCTTCAGCAGGAGATCTGCGATGAGGCTCCGTTCTATACGCTCGGCCCGCTGACCACGGACGTCGCCCCGGCGTACGACCACATCACCTCCGGCATCGGCGCCGCGATGATCGCCTGGTGGGGCACGGCGATGCTGTGCTACGTCACCCCCAAGGAACACCTGGGCCTGCCGAACCGCGACGACGTCAAGACCGGTGTGATCACCTACAAGATCGCCGCCCATGCGGCCGACCTCGCCAAGGGACACCCGGGCGCCCAGGAGTGGGACGACGCGCTGTCCGACGCCCGTTTCGAGTTCCGGTGGGAGGACCAGTTCAACCTGGCCCTCGACCCGGACACGGCACGGGAGTTCCACGACGAGACCCTGCCCGCCGAGCCGGCCAAGACGGCTCACTTCTGCTCGATGTGCGGTCCCAAGTTCTGCAGCATGAAGATCTCCCAGGACATCCGCCGTGAACACGGCGGTTCGCGGACCGAGATCGAGGAGGGCATGGCCCTGAAGTCGAAGGAGTTCGCGGCAAGCGGCAACCGCGTGTACCTGCCCATCGCGGACTGACCGGCCAGGCACAGCCCCGGCCGCGCACAGCCCCGGGGGCCCATGGCCCCCGGCCTGTGGGAGGCGCCTGCTCGGACGGGATCCGACGGCTACTCCGGCTGGTGCTCCGGTCCTCCGAAGTCCGGGCTCGTGTAGTCCGGGCTGCTGAAGCTGGGGCGTGAACCGCGGTCGCCGTCGTCCGGGCTGCTGAACCCCGGGCGGTCGTAGCCGAGGTGCGGCATGCGGCTGACCGGGGTCGGCGACGGAGCGGGGTGCAGCGCGGCGGTCGCGCCCGGGTCGACGAGCGCTTCTCGCAGGAACGGCAGGATGCCGCGTTCCAGCAGCGCCTCGCGCCAGGCCTCCTTGGCCTTGGCCACCTCTCTGCGCAGCTCGCCGTACGGCCCGCTCTCGGCCGTGGGCTTGTTGCGCAGGGCGGTGAGCAGCAGTCCCACCCCGGCGACGAGGATCGCGACCGCGGTCACGGCGCCGAACACCCAGCCCGTGGTGAGCATCGTCCGGGCGAACCCCTGCCCGGGGTCGAGCATCCGCAGGATGTAGCCGACGAGCAGGAAGATCGCCGCCGCGGTCCCGGCCAGCACGGGTGCGAGGACGGCGACGACGGCGACGGCGCCCGCACCGGAGGCCTCGGCGACCCCCATGGTGGCGGCGAAACCCGACGCGCCCGCGCCAGGCTCGGCGGAACCGGACTCGTGGACGGCCGGCGCGGCGGACGCCGGCTGCCGCAGTTCGTCACGGACCTTGACGTAGTACTGGTATTCGGTCGAGGCGGCCGCCGTGATGAGCGCGGTGGCGTTCAACGCCATGGTGCGCAGCTGTTCGGGGTTGAGCCGCTGACCGACAGCGGCCAGTTCGGGACGGTGTGGTGCGGAGCGCAGCGCCTCATCGAGGATCCGCTCGTATTCCTGGCGGTCCTCGTTCAGCAGGTGCTGCGGAACGCTGTTCATGTGCATCCCCCGATGCTCCGTAGGGCTTGGGGCTCGGCATGCTGACGAGCCGTCGGGCAGAAACGGAGGGGAGCCTGCTACGGATAAGCCGATGGTAGAGCGGTGACGGTGTGCGGTGACAGGGGGTTTACCGAAATTGGCCCCTCACCGGGCCCGTCCGCCGGCCGGGAGCACTGTCCCGGTGAACGTTCACGTCTCCAGCGGCAGTTGCTGGACCAGCAGCTTTCCGGCCATGGTCACGCCGCCGTCCATCGCGATGGCGAGTCCGTCGGCGTACACGTGCGGTCCCTCGATGACCGGGTCGCTGTTGTCCTCGTCCTCCTCGGCGCCGACTTCGCCCAGCAGATACGGAATCGGGCTGTGCCCGTGAACGATGCGGGTGCCCCCGTACGTATCGAGCAGGGTGCGCACGGCGTCCGCGCCGCCCTCGTCGCGGAAGGAGAACCGCTTGGTGAACTTGCGGAACAGGTCCCAGACCTCGTCCGCGTCATTGCGGGTGATCGTCTCGCGGACGGTGTCGTTGACCTCTTCGATGGAGCGGCCGTAGTCGAGGTAGGCGGTGGTGTCGGAGTGCACGAGCAGGTGGCCGTCGACCTCTTCCACGGCGTCCAGCCGGGACATCCACTGCAGGTGGTGGTCCTGGAGGCGGTCCATGTCGGTCTTCTGGCCGCCGTTGAGCAGCCAGGCCGCCTGGAAGGTGGCGGTGCCCGCGCCGGAGTTGACGGGGGTGTCGCCGAACCGCTTGGCGCCCAGCAGCAGCAGCTCGTGGTTGCCCATGAGCGCCTTGCAGTAGCCGCCGGCCGCTGCGGCCTCGGCGGACAGCCGCATCACCAGGTCGATGACGCCGATGCCATCCGGGCCGCGGTCGGTGAAGTCGCCCAGGAACCACAGCCGGGCCGTGCCCGCGCACCAGTTGCCGGCGGCGTCGAGCAGGCCCTTCTCCTGGAGGGCCGACACCAGCTGGTCGAGGTAGCCGTGCACGTCACCCACGACGTACAGCGGGCCCTGCCCGGTGCTGGGCTGCGGGGCGGCGGCGGTCTCGGGGTCCACGGTCACCTGGACAGTGTCACCCCGGTTGACGACGGGAAGGTCGCGCTGGGTCGGCGTGTATCCCTCGGGATAGGCCTCTTCGTGCGGCGGGGCGACCTCGCCGGGGTGAACGCTGTGGACGTACGGACCGGTCTCGTGGACGTATGCGGGCACCCGGAAGTCGCGCAACGTCGCCGTCCGCTCCACCTCGGGTCCCTGACCGGCCCCCTGAGTCATCGACCCCTCCACCATCGCGCCGCATTGCACCGCATCGGACTGCCTGGTCGTAGCGGCCCGCGGATGTCGTGGGCCCATCATAGGAATGCGGATCGCGCCATGTGATGACCCAGGGGTGGTGAATCAGAGCAAGAGTCCAGTTCACCGCGGCTTTCGCCCCGATTGCGCCGGGCTTTGACCACCGTGTGACCGTCCTCGCCCTTCTTCTCTTCGCGAGAACGATCCCTTCTCTCCGGCGGACCGGCCCCGTTTCTCCCCAGGAGGACGACCCTCCCTTTGCCCGCTGTGCGACATCCGCCGTGCGGCGCGCGCCGGGGGATGTCCGCCGCGGGAAGTCCGCCGGGGACCTACGTCTCCTCGGGTGATCGCGGAGGGCTGACCGTCGTGCGGGGGGAGCGCCGCTGGGACGACGTGCGCACGATCAGCTCCGTCGGTATCACCTGCTCCACCGGGTGGTCGGAGTCCACTCCCTCGATGGCGTCAATGAGGAGCTGCACCACCGCCGTGCCGATGCGGCGCGGTTTCAGGGACAGTGTGGTGATGGGCGGTTCGGTGTTGGCGTACACCGTGGACTCGCTGCAGCAGACCAGCAGCAGGTCGTCGGGGACGCGCAGGCCGTAGCGCCGGGCGGCGGCGAGCAGGTCGGTGCCGTTCGGGTCGAACAGCCCGTAGACCGCGTCGGGCCGGTCGGGACGGGCGAGGAGCCGGTCGGCGGCGACGGCGCCCGCGCACGGATCGTGCGCCGGGTAGGCCTCGTACACCGGGTCCTGGCCGACCCGCTCGCACCAGCGCAGGTAGGCGGTGGTCGACAGGTGGGTGTACGTGTCCGTCGTGGTGCCGGTCAGCAGGCCGATGCGGCGGGCACCGGCGTCGGCCAGGTGGTCGAGAATGCCGAGAACAGCGGCCTCGTGGTCGTTGTCGACCCATGCCGTGACCGGCAGCGAGCCGGCCGGACGACCGTCGGAGACGACCGGCAGACCCTGCCGGACGAGCTCGCTGACGACCGGGTCCTGGTCGGAGGGGTCGATGACGACGGTGCCGTCCAGGGCGACGTTCGACCACACGTCGTGGCGGGAGGTCGCGGGCAGGATGACGAGGGCGTAGCCGCGGGCGAGCGCGGCGGAGGTGGCGGCCCGCGCCATCTCGGCGAAGTACGCGAACTCGGTGAAGGTGAAAGGTTCATCCCCGTACGTGGTCACGGTCAGGCCGATGAGGCCCGACTTGCCGGTACGGAGGGTCCGGGCCGCGGCCGAGGGCCGGTACCCCAGCCGGTCGGCGACTTCCCGGACGTGGCGCCGGGTGGCGTCCGGGAGTCGACCCTTGCCGTTGAGGGCGTCGGAGACAGTCGTGATCGAGACCCCGGCGGCCGCGGCCACGTCTCTGATTCCGGCCCGACCCGGCCGACTGCCTCGCCGTGAGGTTTCCGCGCGGCTCACCTGGTGCTTCCCTGCTGCTGTCATGGCGAGCCGATAGTAGGGCTCATGCGGTGGGGTAGTGCGGACGCATATGCACGCGTTGACAGGCACGTTTCTGCATGATCATCAGGAACCAATTGCCTGCGATAGCAAGGGTGTTGAGCCCTTCCATGCCAATACGTGACGTGGTGGCGCACACGGGCCTGTCACGTGGTCGATGTTGCGAAGAGGTCTCAACTCACCTGCACGGGGGATGCGCGCCACGGCGTGCACCACCGGCGCATAGATATATGTACGGCGCGCCCCCGGATTCGTACGCCTTGGTGCGCCGATGCCCCTGATGCCGGTGTGACGGGCGGGGCCGGGGCCGACCGGTCGGTCGTGGCTATACGCAGCGGCGCCGAATCCTCATAAGGTGAGGAGTATTGGATGACGGCGGCGGTCATGGGCCGCCGGTCTTCACGAGGAGGACTGCGGTGAGCGAGACGAGCCCCAAGCTGCGCGCCGAGCTGGAGGGGATCCCCACCTACAAGCCGGGCAAGCCCGCCGCGGCCGGTGGGCCGGTGGCCTACAAGCTGTCCTCCAACGAGAACCCGTATCCGCCGCTGCCCGGCGTGATGGAGGCGGTGACGGCGGCGGCCGGCACCTTCAACCGCTACCCGGACATGGCCTGTACGGCGCTGATGAACGAGTTGTCCGAGCGATTCGGCGTGCCTCTCACCCACCTGGCCACCGGTACCGGTTCGGTCGGTGTCGCCCAGCAGCTGATCCAGGCCACCTCCGGCCCGGGCGACGAGGTGATCTACGCCTGGCGGTCCTTCGAGGCGTACCCGATCATCACGCAGATCAGCGGCGCGACCTCGGTGCAGGTGCCGCTGACGCCCGGTGATGTGCACGACCTCGACGCGATGGCCGACGCGATCACCGACCGGACGCGGCTGATCTTCGTCTGCAACCCCAACAACCCGACCGGCACGGTGGTGCGGCGGGCCGAGCTGGAGCGCTTCCTCGACCGGGTGCCCAGTGACGTGCTGGTGGTCCTCGACGAGGCCTACCGCGAGTTCATCCGCGACCCCGAGGTGCCGGACGGCGTCGAGCTCTACCGGGACCGGCCCAACGTCTGCGTCCTGCGGACCTTCTCCAAGGCCTACGGCCTCGCCGGCCTGCGCGTCGGGTTCGCCATCGCGCACGAGCCGGTGGCCGCTGCGCTGCGCAAGACGGCGGTGCCGTTCGGTGTGAGCCAGCTCGCGCAGGAGGCGGCGATCGCCTCACTGCGGGCCGAGGACGAACTGTTCGGCCGGGTCGGCTCGCTGGTGTGTGAGCGCACCCGCGTGGTCGACGGACTGCGCTCTCAGGGCTGGACGGTGCCCGAGACCCAGGCCAACTTCGTGTGGCTGCGGCTGGGGGAGCGCACGGTCCCGTTCGCGGAGGTGTGCGACCAGGCCGGCGTGGTCATCCGGCCGTTCCCAGGCGAGGGTGTGCGGGTGACGGTCGGGGAAGCCGAGGCGAACGACATCTTCCTGAAGGTGGCGGAAGGGTTCCGCAAGGAGCTGTAGAGCTTCGCGCGCCGGGTCAGACGTCCAGGAGTTCTCCGACGTCCAGGAGTTCCACGCGCACGGGGTCGCCGTCCCGCACGGTCGCGAGCAGCCCGGGGTCGCCGTCGAGGCGGCCCAGGACATTGCTCGGGCTTGCGAGGCGGCACTCGTCGCCCTGCGAGATGGGCGTGGGCCCGTAGGGGAGAGCGAGAGCGTCGCCATCGGTCCAGAAGGCGACCGTGCCGGGTTCGACGACCTCCCGGGCTCCCGTTTCACGTGAAACCGACACCCCGGTGTCGAAGTACACCTCCTCGCCCCACGTGCGGGCGGTGGAGACGAGAGGTAGCGCCTCGACGAGGGCCCGGCTGGTCGGGGTGTCGTCGAGCGTGGCGGTGAGATGCCCCGTCGGCCATGAGATCCGTATCTGTCGTGATGTCGGTGTCTGCATGCCGTTGATTCAACAATATGTTGAAGTTGCGGCCAAGAGGTCGACTGTGACGGGGGAGACAGGGGGTCCCCTCCAGCGCTCGAAAGCACGTGCTGCATAATGGCTTGTGAATGTGAACGCTTTCACAAGCGTAGGTAAGGAGCGGCGACGTGGACCTGGCTCTGGCGCCGGAGACCCTGGCGCGATGGCAGTTCGGCATCACCACCGTCTACCACTTTCTGTTCGTCCCCCTGACGATCTCGCTGGCCGCGCTCACGGCCGGTTTGCAGACGGCCTGGGTGCGGACGGAGAAGGAGAAGTACCTCCAGGCGACGAAGTTCTGGGGGAAGCTCTTCCTGATCAACATCGCGATGGGTGTGGTCACCGGCATCGTGCAGGAGTTCCAGTTCGGGATGAACTGGTCGGACTACTCACGCTTCGTCGGTGACGTCTTCGGTGCGCCGCTGGCCTTCGAGGCTCTGATCGCCTTCTTCTTCGAGTCGACCTTCATAGGCCTGTGGATCTTCGGCTGGGACAAGCTGCCCAAGAAGATCCACCTGGCCTGTATATGGATGGTCTCCATCGGCACGATCCTCTCGGCCTACTTCATCCTCGCGGCCAACTCCTGGATGCAGCACCCGGTCGGGTACCGGATCAACGGGGCGAAGGGCCGGGCCGAGCTCACCGACTTCTGGCTGGTGCTGACTCAGAACACCGCGCTCGCCCAGGTCTTCCACACGCTCACCGCGGCCTTCCTGACCGGCGGCGCCTTCATGGTGGGCATCGCCGCCTTCCACCTGGTCCGCAAGAGGCACGTCCCCGTGATGAAGACCTCGCTGCGGCTGGGCCTCGTCACCGTCGTCATCGGCGGTCTCCTCACCGCGATCAGCGGTGACGTGCTCGGCAAGATCATGTACCAGCAGCAGCCGATGAAGATGGCCGCTGCCGAGGCGCTGTGGGACGGCGAGAAGCCGGCGCCCTTCTCCGTCTTCGCCATCGGCGACGTCGACAAGGGCCACAACAAGGTCGCCATCGAGATCCCCGGCCTGCTGTCCTTCCTCGCGAAGGACGACTTCACCTCGTACGTGCCCGGCATCAACGACGTCAACAAGGCCGAACAGGAGAAGTACGGGCCCGGCGACTACCGCCCCAACATCCCTGTCGCCTACTGGGGCTTCCGGTGGATGATCGGCTTCGGTATGACGTCCTTCGCCATCGGCCTGGCCGGACTGTGGCTGACCCGCAAGAGGTTCATGCTGCCGCAGCATCTGAGGGTGGGCGACGACGAAGTGCCGCATCTCGTGCTGCTGCCGAAGAAGGCGCTCGGTCCGACCCTCACCAAGTGGTACTGGCGCATTGCCATCCTCACCCTGGGCTTCCCGCTGATCGCCAGCTCCTGGGGCTGGATCTTCACCGAGATGGGCCGCCAGCCGTGGGTCGTCTACGGCCTGTTCCAGACGCGTGACGCGGTCTCCCCCGGCGTCTCCCAGGCCGAGGTCATCACCTCGATGGTCGTCTTCACCACGCTGTACGCCATCCTCGCCGTCGTCGAGGTCAAGCTGCTGGTCAAGTACGTCAAGGCGGGCCCGCCGGAACTCACCGAGGCCGACCTCAACCCGCCCACGAAGATCGGCGGCGACTCCAGGGACGCCGACAAGCCGATGGCCTTCTCGTACTAGGCCGAGGGAGCTGCACCGTCATGGAACTGCACGACGTCTGGTTCGTCCTGATCGCCGTCCTGTGGACCGGCTACTTCTTTCTGGAGGGCTTCGACTTCGGGGTCGGCGTACTCACCAAGCTGCTCGCCCGCAATCGGCCCGAGAAGCGGGTGCTGATCAACACCATCGGCCCGGTCTGGGACGGCAACGAGGTGTGGCTGCTCTCGGCGGGCGGCGCGACCTTCGCCGCCTTCCCCGAGTGGTACGCCACGCTCTTCTCCGGCTTCTACCTGCCCCTGCTGCTCATCCTGGTCTGCCTGATCGTCCGGGGTGTGGCCTTCGAGTACCGCGTGAAGCGGCCCGAGGAGAACTGGCAGCGCAACTGGGAGACAGCGATCTTCTGGGCCTCGCTGCTGCCCGCCTTCCTCTGGGGCGTGGCCTTCGCCAACATCGTGCGGGGCGTGAAGATCGACCGGGACTTCAACTACGCCGGTGGCGTCCTGGACCTGCTCAACCCGTACGCGCTGCTGGGCGGCCTGGTGACGCTGGCGCTGTTCACCTTCCACGGCACGGTGTTCGTCGGGCTCAAGACCGTCGGGGAGATCCGCGAGCGGGCGCGGAGGCTGGCGCTGCGCGTCGGACTGGTGACCGCCTTGCTGGCGCTCGCCTTCCTGCTGTGGACGCAGGCCGACCGGGGTGACGGGTCGTCGCTCGTCGCGGCGGTCCTGGCCGTGGCGTCGCTTCTCGTGGCCCTGGTCGCGGCGCGGGCCGGGCGTGAGGGCTGGGCGTTCGCCCTGTCGGGGCTCACCATCGTGGCCACGGTCGCGATGCTCTTCCTGACGCTGTTCCCGAACGTCATGCCGTCGACGCTGAACCCGGACTGGAGCCTGACGGTCACCAACGCCTCGTCCAGCCCGTACACGCTGAAGATCATGACCTGGTGCGCCGGGATCGCCACCCCGGTCGTCCTGCTCTACCAGGGCTGGACGTACTGGGTGTTCCGCAAGCGGATCGGCACGCAGCACATCGCCGAGACCGTGCACTGAGCAGCACATCGCCGAGACCCGCGCACTGAGGTGTGTTTCACGTGAAACCGATCGATCCGCGTCTGCTTCGGTACGCCCGCGCCACCCGGGGCTTCCTGGTGGCGGTCGTCGCCCTGGGTGCGGTGGGCGCGGGCCTGGTCATCGCGCAGGCCATGCTGATCGCCGAGGTGGTGGTCGGCGCGTTCCAGCACCGCATGCGGGTGTCCGAACTCGCCACTCCCCTGCTGCTGTTGGCCGCCGTCGCGGTCGGCCGGGCGTTGATCGGCTGGCTGACCGAACTCGCCGCGCACCGGGCGAGCGCGGCGGTGAAGTCCGAGCTGCGGGGGCGGTTGCTGGAGCGTTCCGCCGAGCTCGGCCCGGGGTGGCTGAGCGGTCAGCGGACCGGTTCGCTGACCGCCCTGGCCACGCGGGGCGTCGACGCCCTCGACGACTACTTCGCGCGGTATCTGCCGCAGCTGGGTCTCGCGGTGGTCGTGCCGGTGGCGGTGCTGGCGCGCATCGTCACCGAGGACTGGGTCTCCGCGGCCATCACCGTCGGCACCCTGCCGCTCATCCCGGTCTTCATGGTGCTGATCGGCTGGGCCACCCAGTCCCGGATGGACCGTCAGTGGCGGCTGCTGTCGCGGCTGTCCGGGCACTTCCTGGACGTGGTGGCGGGGCTGCCCACGCTGAAGGTGTTCGGACGGGCCAAGGCACAGGCCGAGTCGATCCGGCGGATCACCGGTGAGTACCGGCAGGCGACCATGCGGACCCTGCGGATCGCCTTCATCTCCTCGTTCGCGCTGGAACTGCTCGCGACGATCTCGGTGGCCCTGGTCGCCGTGACGATCGGCATGCGGTTGGTGCACGGGGAGATGGACCTGTACATCGGCCTGGTCATCCTGATCCTCGCGCCCGAGGCGTATCTGCCGTTGCGGCAGGTCGGAGCGCAGTACCACGCGGCGGCGGAGGGACTCGCCGCCGCCGAGGAGATCTTCGCGGTCCTGGAGACGCCCGTCCCGGCATCCGGCTCCATGGCCGTGCCGGAAGGCACGCTGTCCTTCGAGGACGTGAGCGTGCGGTACCCGGGGCGGTCGGCGGACGCCGTCTCGAACGTGTCCTTCCGTGTCGAGCCCGGGGAGACGGTCGCGCTCGTCGGCCCCAGCGGCGCCGGCAAGTCGACGCTGCTGCACGTCCTGCTGGGGTTCGTGCGGCCCACCGGCGGACGGGTCCGGGTCGGGGAAACCGACCTCACCGACGCCGACCTGGACCAGTGGCGCTCCCGGATCGCGTGGGTGCCGCAGCGGCCTCACCTGTTCGCCGGGACGATCGCCGAGAACGTACGCCTGGCGCGGCCCGGCGCCGACGACGACGCCGTGAGGCAGGCGCTGGGGAACGCCGGAGCCCTGGAGTTCGTCGACGCGCTGCCCGAGGGCGTGGACACCGAACTCGGTGAGGACGGTGCCGGTCTGTCGGCGGGGCAGCGACAGCGGCTCGCCCTGGCCCGCGCGTTCCTGGCGGACCGGCCCGTGCTGCTGCTCGACGAGCCGACGGCGGCGCTGGACGGGGCCACCGAGGCCGAGGTAGTGGCGGCGGTGCGGCGCCTCGCGGCCGGCCGGACCGTGCTGCTGGTGGTGCACCGCCCGGCGCTGCTGGAGGTCGCGGACCGGGTGGTGCGGCTGGCGGAACCCGAGGCCACCGCCACCCGCGCGGTGGTGCCCGCCGCGGTCCGGGGGACCGAGGCGCGGTCCGTGGCCGAGCCGCCCACCCCGGGTGCGTACGTCGAACGGCCCGCTCAGGGCGGGGTTCTCACGGGGGTGCGCGCCATGTCCGGAGCCCGGCGCGGACGCCTGGGGCTCGCACTGCTGCTCGGGAGTCTCGCGCTGGGAAGCGCCGTGGGGCTCATGGCCACCTCCGGGTGGCTGATCTCGCGGGCTTCTCAGCAGCCTCCCGTGCTCTATCTGATGATGGCCGTCACGGCGACGCGGGCCTTCGGGATCGGACGGGCCGTCTTCCGGTACGCCGAGCGACTGGTGTCGCACGATGCCGTGCTGCGGATGCTGGCGGACACCCGGGTGGCGGTGTTCCGCCGGCTGGAGCGGCTGGCCCCGGCCGGGCTGCACCGGACCCGCCGCGGTGATCTGCTCTCCCGGCTGGTCGCGGACGTGGACGCGTTGCAGGACTACTGGCTGCGGTGGCTGCTGCCGGCCGGGGCGGCCGTCGTCGTCTCGGCGGCGTCGGTCGGCTTCACGGCGTGGCTGCTGCCCGAGGCCGGAGCGGTGCTCGCGGCCGGGCTGCTGGCGGCGGGGGTAGGGGTACCGCTGCTCACCGGCGCGGTGGCCCGGCGGGCGGAGCACAGGCTGGCGCCCGCGCGCGGGGCACTCGCGACACACGTGGCCGATCTGCTCACCGGCACCGCGGAGCTGACCGTCGCCGGTGCCCTGCCCGCGCGGACCGCCCGGGCCCGCGAGGCCGACCGGGTGCTCACCCGGATCGCCTCGCGCGCCGCCACCGCAACGGCCCTCGGTGACGGTCTCACCGCACTGGTCTCCGGCCTGACCGTCACCGCCGCCGCCCTGGCCGGAGCTCAGGCGGTCGCCGCCGGGCGGCTGGAAGGCGTGGCCCTGGCCGTCGTCGTCCTCACCCCTCTCGCCGCCTTCGAGGCCGTGCTCGGGCTGCCGCTCGCCGTGCAGTACCGGCAGCGCGTGCGCCGAAGCGCCGAGCGGGTGTACGAGGTGCTGGACGCTCCCGAGCCGGTGCGGGAGCCGGAGCGGCCCGGGCCGGCACCCGTGTCGCCGTTCCCGCTCGTCGTCACGGGGCTGACCGCCCGGCACGCCGGGCAGGACCGGCACGCGCTCGCCGGGCTCGACCTGACCCTCCGGGAAGGACGCCGGATCGCCGTGGTCGGGCCCTCCGGCTCGGGCAAGACGACCCTGGCACAGGTGCTGCTGCGGTTCCTCGACGCGGAGGCGGGCTCGTACACGCTGGCGGGCGTGGACGCGTACGGGCTGCACAGCGACGACGTCCGGGGGCTCGTCGGGCTCTGTGCGCAGGACGCGCACCTCTTCGACAGCTCGCTGCGCGAGAACCTGCTGCTCGCCAGGAAGGACGCGACCGAGGCGCAGTTGCGCGCCGTGCTCGGCCGCGCCCGGCTGCTGGAGTGGGCGGACAGCCTGCCCGACGGTCTCGACACCCTGGTCGGCGAGCACGGAGCACGGCTGTCCGGAGGCCAGCGGCAACGGCTGGCTCTGGCCCGGGCCCTCCTCGCCGACTTCCCCGTCCTGGTGCTCGACGAGCCCGCCGAGCACCTCGACCTGCCGACCGCCGACGCGCTCACCGCCGATCTGCTGACCGCCACCAAGGGCCGTACGACGCTGCTCATCACACACCGGCTGGCGGGCCTCGAAGCGGTCGACGAGGTGATCGTCCTCGACCGGGGACGGGTGGCGCAGCGCGGACCGTACGCGCAGCTGGTTACCGTGGACGGGCCGTTGCGGGAGATGGCGGAGCGGGAGGCGGCATCCGAGTCGCTGGTGGGAGCGCGCTGACGCGCGGGAACGGCCCGCACTGGGCCGTTCGGCGCAGCCGGTCCCCCAGCCGTACGAAGTGAACAGGACCGGGCGGGCGGGGTTGGGCGACGATCGCTGACATGCGCTCATATCGCCGCCATCGGCTGCTCGTTCCGGTCCTGCTGTGCGCGCTGGCGGCGCTCGCGGCCCGGCCGACGGCGGCGCACAAGGAACCCGGAAGCGGCACCGGGACCGGCCCTGCCACGGGCCTCAGCGCCGAGGTGGTGCGGCTGTACGAGGAGGCCGCCGTGGCCACGCAGCAGTACGAGGCAGGCCGCAAGGAGGCCGAGGAGCAGCGGGCGGAGGCCCGGCGTGCGGAGGAACTGCTGGACGCGCAGCGGCGGCACATCGCCGTCCTGCACGAGGACCTGGGCCGCATCGCGCGGGCCCAGTACCGCAGCAGCGGTGGCCTGCCGGTGGCGGCGCACATGATCCTCGCCGACAGCCCCGACGACCTGATGCGCGGTCAGCACGCCTTCTCCCAGACGCATCTCGCCGTGAACAACGCGATCTCCGAGAACCAGCGCGCCGAAGCACGGCTGGCGGCGGACGAGGCCAGAGCCGCGGCCCGGTGGCAGGCGCTGGAGAAGCGCAACGCCCAACTCGCGGCGTTGAAAGGGGCCATTCAGCAGAAGCTGGAGTCGGCGCGTTCGCAGCTCCAGGGGGAGGCGGACGCCGCGGTCGCCGCCGGGGCGTGCCGGGGCGCGGTCCGGCTCGACCAGCCGGAGACGGGGTTCATCGACGGTGACTGGGTCGCCCCGGTCGAGACGTACGAGCTGTCCGCGTCCTACGGCAGCGGTGGCGAGCGCTGGTCGAACCGGCACACCGGGCAGGACTTCGCGGTGCCGATCGGCACGCCGGTGCGGGCCGTGGGGGCGGGCCGGGTGGTGAAGGTGTCCTGCGGTGGCCCTTTCGGCATGGAGATCGTGATCGAGCACGCGGGCGGCTACTACACGCAGTACGCGCATCTCGCTGCCGTCGCGGTCGAGCAGGGGGAGCGCGTGGGCCCCGGCCGGTGGATCGGCCAGTCGGGCACCACGGGCAACTCCACCGGGCCCCACCTGCACTTCGAGGCCCGGGTCACACCGGAGTCGGGGTCGGCGGTGAACCCGGTGTCATGGCTGGCTGCGCGCGGGGTCTCCCTCTGAGACACCGCGGCCCGCACCCGGGCCCGGGCTACGGCAGTTCCGCCAGCAACCGCTCGATCACGACCGCCACCCCGTCCTCGTTGTTCGCGACCGTCCGGCCCGAGGCGGCGGCGATCACGTCCGGGTGGGCGTTGCCCATCGCGAAGGACCGGCCCGCCCAGGTGAGCATCTCCACGTCGTTCGGCATGTCACCGAAGGCGACGACCTGCTCGTGCGAGATGCCGCGCTCGGCGCAGCACAGGGCGAGGGTGCTGGCCTTCGACACCTCCGGGCCGCTGATCTCCAGCAGGGCGCTGGGGCTGGAGCGGGTGACGTTGGCGCGCTCACCGATGGCGAGCCGGGCCAGGGTCAAGAAGGCGTCCGGGTCGATCTCGGGGTGGTAGGCGAGGATCTTCAGCACCGGCTCCGCGGCGGCGGGGTGGTCCGGACCCAGCAGTTCCTCGGCCGGGGCGAGACTGTCCGGAATCTCCATGTGCAGCTTCGGGTACGCCGGCTCCTGGTAGAAGCCGTACGTCTGCTCCACCGCGTACACCGTGCCCGGCGCGGCGTCGCGCAGCAGCCGCACGGCGTCCAGGGCGTTCTCCCGTGCGAGCTCCCGCACCTTCACGAACCGGTGGGCGCCGGGGCCGCCGTGCAGGTCGACCACGGCGGCGCCGTTGCCGCAGATCGCCAGGCCGTGGCCGTGCACGTGGTCGCTGACGACGTCCATCCAGCGGGCCGGGCGGCCTGTGACGAAGAAGACCTCGATGCCCGCCTCCTCGGCGGCGGCCAGCGCGGCGACCGTTCGCGGGGACACCGATTTGTCGTCGCGCAGCAGGGTGCCGTCGAGGTCGGTGGCGATCAGCCGCGGCGGGAGGGTCTCGGCCGCGGTTTCGGGCTGTCGGGTCGCTGAAGTCACCCGGCCATTGTCCCGCACATGCCCGCACGGGTGTGCGGGGCTCCGCACAGGTGAGTGGATACCGTCCTCAGCCATCCGTGCACGCTCAGCGCACCTGCGCGGGCGCTTCCATCACGATCTGCTCGAAGACCTTCTCGTCCGCGGCGAACTGCGAGTCGGGAATCGGCCAGTGGATCACGATCTCCGTGAACCCCAGCTCCCTGTGCCGTCCGGCGAAGTCCACGAACGCGTCCACGGACTGGAGCGGGGCGCCGCGGTCCGGGGTGAATCCCGTGAGCAGGACGCGGTCGAGATCCGTCATGTCCCGGCCGACCTCGGCACAGATGTCGTCGAGCCTCTCCGCCTGCCCGCGAATGGCCTGAACCGACTGGTCGGGCGTGCCGTTCTCGAACAGCTTCGGGTCGCCGGTGGTCACCCACGCCTGGCCGAAACGGGCGGCGAGCCGCATCCCGCGCGGCCCGGTCGCGGCCACCGCGAACGGCAGCCGGGGGCGCTGCACACAGCCGGGGATGTTCCGCGCCTCGTGGGCCGAGTAGAAGTCGCCCTCGTACGACACGGCATCCTCGCTGAGCAGCCGGTCGAGCAGCGGGACGAACTCGGCGAGGCGGTCGGCGCGCTCGCGCGGGGTCCACGGCTCCTGGCCCAGTGCGGTGGCGTCGAAGCCGGAGCCGCCCGCGCCGATGCCCAGCGTGATCCGCCCTCCGGAGATGTCGTCGAGGGAGATCAGCTCCTTGGCGAGCGTCACCGGGTGCCGGAAGTTCGGGGAGGTCACCAGGGTGCCCAGTCGCAGCCGGTCGGTGACGCTCGCGGCGGCCGTGAGGGTCGGTACGGCACCGAACCACGGACCGTCCCGGAAGGTGCGCCAGGACAGGTGGTCGTAGGTGTACGCGGTGTGGAAGCCGAGCTGCTCGGCGCGCATCCAGGCCGCGCGGCCGCCTTCGTGCCAGCGGCGGTACGGCAGGATCACAGTGCTCAGACGCAGACTCATGGCATCGAGCCTAAGGGAGCCGCGACGGTCACCCGTGTTTCACGTGAAACAGTCACCGTGCGCGTCTGGATGGTCACGCTTCAGCGGCACCTATCGGACACGGGCGGTCAGCCCGGCTGGGGGAAGCGCAGATAGCGAGCGGGGACGGCTTCGGTGAGCCACACGCCGTTCGCGCTCAGGTGGAAGACATGGCCGTCCCGGTGCATGGCGCCCGCGTCCACGGCCAGGACGACCGGCCTGCCCCGGCGGGCGCCCACGCGGGTCGCCGTCTCCCGGTCGGACGACAGATGCACGGCATGCCGGTTCATCGGCCTGAGCCCCTCGGCCCGGATCGCGTCCAGGGTGCGGGCCACGGTGCCGTGGTAGAGGTACGCGGGCGGAGCGGTCGGCGCCAGTCCCAGGTCGACCTCCACGCTGTGCCCCTGACTGGCGCGGATCCGGCTGCCCTCGACGGCGAAGCGCCGCTTGTCGTTGGTGGCGACGACATGGTCCAGCTCGTCGCGGGTGAAGCGGAAGCCGTGCGCGGCGGCCGCGGCGATCAAGGTGTCGATGTCCACCCAGCCGGCCTCGTCGAGCGTCAGCCCGATGCGTTCCGGTTGGTGGCGCAGATGCTTCGACAGGTACTTCGACACCTTCACCGTGCGTCTTTCGTCCATCCCCTCAGGGTGCGGCAGAGACGCGCGTCACGCGATCGAGTTTCACTCCGGAGGTTTGATCCACAAGCAAGGGCGGTTATCCACAGCGAAATCGGCGGTTCTGTGGACAACTGGCGGCTCCGACACCGGCTTTGGCCCCCGGTCTCACACGGGAGGCTTCACCCGGGCGATCCTCC
Source organism: Streptomyces sp. NPDC043685 (assembly GCF_056436585.1). Classification (NCBI taxonomy): domain Bacteria; kingdom Bacillati; phylum Actinomycetota; class Actinomycetes; order Kitasatosporales; family Streptomycetaceae; genus Streptomyces; species Streptomyces sp. NPDC043685. The sequence goes on from NZ_JBWKCH010000004.1 coordinate 566,158, forward strand.
GCAGTGCTCCCGGTGCCCACCGGGAAAGCCAACGGGCACCCCGCGCCTCCGGCGTCACCGGCACCACCGCCTCGTCGCGCGCCACCGCACGCAGGACGGCGCGGGCGACCTTCTCCGGCGGATAGTTGCGCAGCCCGTACAGCCGGGCGGCGCGCTTCCGCAGCCGCTTCTCCTCCCGGGCGTCGACCCCGGCGAAGTGCGCCGTCGATGTGATCGCCGTGTTGACGAAGCCGGGGCAGATCGCCGTCACGCCGATCCCCTCCTCGGCGAGCTCCGCCCGCAGGCACTCGCTGAGCATCAGCACGGCCGCCTTGGAGGTGCTGTACGCGGGCAGGGCCCGGGACGGCTGGTACGCCGCGGCCGACGCCACATTGACGATGTGACCGCCCTGCCCGCGTTCGGCCATCCGGCGGCCGAAGAGCCGGCAGCCGTGGATGACGCCCCACAGGTTGACGTCGAGGACCTTCTTCCAGTCCTCCGGCGTGGTGTCGAAGAAGGATCCGGACAGCCCGATCCCGGCGTTGTTCACGAGGACGTCCACCACGCCGTGCTCGGCGGTGACCTTCTCGGCGAGCCTCTCCATGGCCTGCTCGTCACAGACGTCGACCGTCTCCGCCCAGGCCTCATGGGAGCCCAGCGCACGGCAGGACTCGGCGGTGCGGGCCGCGGCCTGCGTGTTCCGGTCGACGGCCACCACCCGCGCGCCGGCCTCGGCGAACGCGAGCGCCGTCGCCCGCCCGATGCCGCTGCCCGCCCCGGTGACCAGCACGAGCTGCCCGCCGAACCGCTCGGCGTGCTCACCGCTCGCCGGCGAAGGGGGGCGCCCGTTCTCGACGGACGTCACGAACGCGTCGATCCAGGTGGCCACCTGGTCCGGTCGGGTGCGCGGGATCCAGTGCCCGGCCCGGACCGTACGGCGGGTCAGCTCCGGTACCCAGTGCTCCAGGTCGTCGTCGAGCCGCTCCGACAGGAAGCGGTCCTCCAGAGGGGTGATGACCTGCACGGGTGCGTGGGCGTACGCGTCCGATCGGGGGCCGCGCATCCGTGGCCGGACGTTGTCCCGGTACAGCCAGGCCCCGTGGGCCGCGTCCGACGGCAGGGACGCGGTGGGGTAGCCGCCACCCCGGGGCACCTTCTCGACGCGCTCCAGGAGCCGGGGCCAGCGCTTGCCGAGCGGCCCGCGCCAGGCCAGTTCGGGCAGCACGGGCGTGTGCAGCAGGTACACGTACCAGGACCGGGCGCCCTGACCGAGGAGCTGGCCGACCCGGCGCGGGGTGGGCCTCTTCACTCGCCGGTCGATCCAGTGCCCGAAGTGGTCCAGCGACGGCCCGGACATCGATGTGAAGGAGGCGATGCGGCCTTCGGTGCGCCGGACGGTGGTGAACTCCCAGGCCTGCACCGAGCCCCAGTCGTGCCCCACCAGGTGCACCGGCTCGTCCGGGCTCACCGCGTCCGCCACGGCCAGGAAGTCGTCCGTCAGCTTCTCCAGCGTGAACCCGCCCCGCAGCGGCCGCGGCGCCGTCGACCGGCCGTGACCGCGCACGTCGTACGCCACCACGTGGAAGCGCCCGGCGAGCCGTTCGGCGACCAGGGACCACACCTCTTTGCTGTCGGGGTAGCCGTGCACCAGGATCACCGTCGGCCGTCCCGGATCACCCAGCTCGGCCACGCACAGCTCGACCTCGCCGGTCCGCACCCAGCGCTCCCGCGCTCCCGTCAGCAACGTCATCCGGCGAATCTGGCAGTTGTTAGAGAGTTCGTCAATAGCGGCTTCCCGTCCGTGGTAACTCCCGAGAACCAGCTCCCCTAGGGGCCCGTAATACTCAGGGCTGATCCCAAGACAGCTCTGCGGAGTGACGACCGCCACGCACCGGGGCCCTACCTTCGAGGGGTGACTGTGATCGCGACCGAAAGCCTGAGCAAGCGGTTCCCCCGGGTGACCGCGCTTGACCGGCTCTCCGTGGACGTCGGACCCGGTGTGACCGGACTCGTCGGAGCCAACGGAGCCGGCAAGTCCACACTGATCAAGATCCTGCTGGGTCTGTCCCCGGCCACCGAGGGCCGCGCCGAAGTGCTCGGCCTCGACGTCGCCACCAAGGGCGCCGACATCCGTGAACGGGTCGGCTACATGCCCGAGCACGACTGCCTGCCGCCCGACGTCTCGGCCACCGAGTTCGTCGTCCACATGGCGCGCATGTCCGGCCTGCCGCCCACCGCCGCGCGTGAGCGCACGGCCGACACCCTGCGCCACGTCGGCCTGTACGAGGAGCGCTACCGCCCCATCGGCGGCTACTCGACCGGCATGAAGCAGCGCGTCAAGCTCGCGCAGGCCCTCGTCCACGACCCGCAGCTGGTCTTCCTGGACGAGCCGACCAACGGCCTCGACCCGGTCGGCCGCGACGAGATGCTCGGCCTGATCCGCCGGATCCACACCGACTTCGGCATCTCGGTCCTGGTCACCTCCCACCTGCTGGGCGAGCTGGAGCGCACCTGTGACCACGTCGTGGTCGTCGACGGCGGCAAGCTCCTGCGCTCCAGCTCCACCACGGACTTCACCCAGATCACCACGACCCTGGCGATCGAGGTCACCGACACCGACGAGCACCCGGACGGCACCCGCGCGGTGCGCGAGGCGCTGCACGCGCGCGGGGTGAGCGTCGAGGACGGCAGCGGCCTGCCGGGCGCCGGCCATGTGCTGCTCCTCACCGCGCAGGGCGAGGAGACGTACGACCTGGTCCGGGACGTGATCGCCGACCTCGGACTCGGCCTGGTGCGCATGGAGCAGCGCCGGCACCACATCTCCGAGGTCTTCACCAGCAGCGACGAGCGCGAGCAGCGGAAGGAGGCGGTCGGCCATGGCGGTTGAGCACTCCACGGGGGCACCCGCCCCGGCACCGGGTGACCAGACCCGCATCCACAACATCGGCTACCGCAGCTACGACGGCCCGCGCCTCGGCCGCGCCTACGCCCGGCGCTCGCTGTACTCGCAGTCCCTGCGCGGCTCCTACGGCCTCGGCCGTTCGGTGAAGTCCAAGGTCCTGCCGATGCTGCTCTTCGTGGTGATGTGCGTGCCCGCGGCCATCATGGTCGCCGTCGCGGTCGCCACCAAGGCCAACGCCCTGCCCGTGGACTACACGCGCTACGCGATCATCATGCAGGCGGTCATCAGCCTGTACGTCGCCTCGCAGGCACCCCAGTCGGTCTCGCGCGACCTGCGCTTCAAGACCGTTCCGCTGTACTTCTCGCGGCCCATCGAGACCGCCGACTACGTCCGCGCCAAGTTCGCGGCGCTGGCGTCGGCGCTGTTCGTGCTCACGGCCGCTCCCCTGCTCGTGCTCTACGTGGGCGCGCTGCTGGCCAAGCTCGACTTCGCCGACCAGACCAAGGGATTCGCACAGGGACTGGTCTCCGTGGCACTGCTCTCACTGCTGTTCGCCGGTATCGGCCTGGTCATCGCGTCCTTCACCCCGCGCCGAGGCTTCGGCATCGCGGCCGTGATCGCCGTGCTGACCATCACCTACGGCGCGGTCTCCACCCTCCAGGCCATCGCCGACGCCCAGGGCAGCGGCGACGCCGTCCCGTGGATCGGACTGTTCTCGCCGATCACGATCGTCGACGGTGTGCAGTCCGCGTTCCTGGGCGCGACCTCCGCCTCCCCGAGCGGGGTGGGCCCGAGCACCGCCGAGGGCGTCGTCTACGTCGTCGTCGCCCTGGGTCTGATCGCGGCGAGCTACGGCCTGCTGATGCGCCGCTACAAGAAGGTGGGACTGTGACCACGCTCAACATCGACCATGTCTCCCGCTGGTTCGGCAACGTGGTCGCCGTCAACGACATCACCATGACCATCGGCCCCGGCGTCACGGGCCTGCTCGGCCCGAACGGCGCCGGCAAGTCCACCCTCATCAACATGATGGGCGGCTTCCTGGCACCCTCCACCGGCACGGTCACCCTCGACGGCCAGGCCGTGTGGCGCAACGAGCAGATCTACAAGCAGATCGGCGTCGTGCCCGAGCGGGAGGCCATGTACGACTTCCTCACCGGGAAGGAGTTCGTCCTGGCCAACGCCGAACTGCACGGTCTGGGCGCCAAGGCGGCCCAGAAGGCACTCGCCACGGTCGAGATGGAGTACGCCCAGGACCGCAAGATCCAGACGTACTCCAAGGGCATGCGCCAGCGCGTGAAGATGGCCTCCGCCCTGGTCCACGACCCCTCCCTGCTCCTGCTGGACGAGCCGTTCAACGGCATGGACCCGCGCCAGCGCATGCAGCTGATGGACCTGCTGCGCCGCATGGGCGACGAGGGCCGCACGGTGCTGTTCTCGTCCCACATCCTCGAAGAGGTCGAGCAACTCGCCTGGCACATCGAGGTGGTCGTCGCCGGCCGGCACGCCGCCAGTGGTGACTTCCGCAAGATCCGCCGTCTGATGACCGACCGGCCGCACCGCTACCTGGTGCGTTCCAGCGACGACCGCGCCCTCGCGGCCGCGCTGATCGCGGACCCGTCGACGGCCGGCATCGAGGTCGACCTCGCCGAGGGCGCGCTGCGCATCCAGGCCGTCGACTTCGGCCGCTTCACGGCCCTGCTGCCGCGGGTGGCCAAGGACCACGGCATCCGGCTGCTCACGGTCTCGCCGTCCGACGAGTCCCTCGAGTCCGTCTTCTCGTATCTCGTCGCGGCGTAGGAGGCCATGATGTACGACCCCACAGTCGCCCGGCTCACCTACCGGGCCCTGCTCGGCCGGCGCCGCGCCCTCATCCTCGGCGCCCTGCCGATGCTGCTGATCGTCATCGCCGTGGCGGTGCGTGCCCTGGCCGGAGCGGACGACCAGACGGCGTCCGACCTGCTGGGCGGACTCGCCCTCGCCACGATGGTGCCGATCATCGGCGTCATCGCCGGGACCGGCGCCATCGGGCCGGAGATCGACGACGGCTCGGTGGTGTACCTGCTGTCCAAGCCGATCAAGCGGCCCACCATCATCTTCACCAAGCTGATCGTCGCGGTCGCGGTGACCATGGTGTTCTCCGCGGTGCCGACGCTCATCGCGGGCTTCATCCTGAACGGCAACGGCCAGCAGGTCGCCGTCGCGTACACGGTGGCCGCGCTCGTCGCGTCCATCGCCTACGCGGCCCTTTTCCTGCTGCTCGGCACGGTCTCGCGGCACGCGGTGGTGTTCGGGCTCGTCTACGCCCTGGTCTGGGAGGCCCTGTTCGGCTCCCTGGTGCCGGGTGCGCGCACCCTGAGCGTTCAGCAGTGGTCGCTGGCGGTGGCTCAGAAGGTGTCCGGCGGGGACCTCGTCTCCTCCGACGTCGGTCTGACCACGGCGACGGTGCTGCTGGTGGCCGTCACGGTGCTGGCCACCTGGTTCGCCGGACAGAAACTGCGCTCCCTGACGCTCGCCGGCGAGGAGTGACGTGCCCTGTGCCTTGACGGGGGCTTCACCCCTGCCAGGGCACACTGGGCCGACGGGACGCAGGGAAACACAGCGGGAGTTGGACGGCTGGGAGGGCTGCGATGGCGGGCGAGAGGTCTCAGTACGACGACCGCGGGCCATCCGGTCCCGGTGACGGCGCCCGGGACGGCCTCGACAGGTCTGCCCGGGACGACCTCGACGGGATCGTGCTGGACGAGGCCTTCATACGCTCCGCCGACGCCTCCGAGCCGTCCGCCCGTGCCCGGATGCTCGCCGCCAGGTGGCGCCGCGAGGAACCGGAGCCGCAGCCCTGGCGGTCCGACGAGCCGCCGGCGGGCTGGTTCTTCAGCAAGGCCCGTCGTCGCCTGTGGCGCAGGCGTTAGCTGGGCCCGCGCGGGCCGTTCGGCCGCCGATTTATTCGGTGGCGTCCCATCCGTCCGGCGGGCAGAGTGGTTGTCGTCGCGGCTGGGCGTCGAGCCCGGTGCCACCGTCTGGGAGAGGAGCGGGACGATGTCCATGCACGGCAGTACGTCCAGCTCCCTTCAGGGCAGCCCGCGGCGGGATCCGGAGTAGTCACCACCCCTCCGTGGAACCCGCCGCACACGGGGAGCTGCCCGGGGCGGCCGCTTCGAGCACGCGAATCGCACCTCGCGTGGGCCGCCCACCCGGAGGATTGGCCGAGTGGTAAGGCACTGGCTTGCTAAGCCAAGGTCGGGTTGAAAAGCCCGCGCACGTTCGATTCGTGCATCCTCCGCCGAGAACGACCCGGCGACGGGCGACGAGCCCGGCGCTCAGCCCAGCAACCGCTCCAGCACCACCGCGATGCCGTCCTCGTCGTGGGAGGACGTCACCTCGTCGGCCACCGCCTTCAGTTCCTCGTGGGCGTCGGCCATGGCGACACCGTAGGAGGCCCAGGCGAACATCGGTATGTCGTTGGGCATGTCGCCGAAGGCGATCGTGTCGGCCGCCTTGAGACCGAGCCGGCGGGCCGCAAGGGACAGCCCCGTCGCCTTGGACAGGCCAAGGGGGAGGAGCTCGACGATCCCCGCGCCCGCCATCGTGACGGTGACGAATCCGCCGGCGGTGTGCGTGGCCACCTCGCAGAGTTCGTCGTCGCTCAGCGTCGGGTGCTGGATGTACAGCTTGTTCAGGGGCGCGGCCCACAGGTCCGACGCGTCCGTGAAGGGGGTCGCGGGCAGGCTGCCCGTGACCGCGTAGCCGGGGCCCACCAGCACCTCGCCGTCGAGGCCGTCGCGGCTCGCGGCCAGGTGCAGCGGGCCGACCTCCGCCTCGATCTTGGCGAGCGCCACCCCGGCCAGCTGCCGGTCCAGCGTCACCGACGTCAGCAGCCGGTGCGCGCCCGCGTCGTAGACCTGCGCGCCCTGACCGCAGACGGCCAGGCCCCGGTAGCCGAGGTCGTCGAGGATGTGCCGGGTCCAGGGGACCGCGCGGCCGGTGACGACGATGTGCGCGGCGCCCGCCGCCGTGGCAGCGGCGAGCGCGTCACGGGTGCGCTCAGACACCGTGTCGTCGGAACGCAGCAGCGTGCCGTCGAGATCGGTGGCGACGAGCCGGTAGGGAAAGCCGCCCGGGGAAGCCGTGTCGCTCACTTGGCCACCGGCTCCAGGACCTCCCGGCCGCCCAGGTACGGACGCAGCACCTCGGGCACGCGCACCGAGCCGTCGGCCTGCTGGTGGTTCTCCAGGATCGCCACGATCGTGCGCGGGACGGCGCACAGCGTGCCGTTGAGCGTGGCCAGCGGGCGGACCTGCTTGCCCTCACGGACCCGGATCGACAGGCGGCGGGACTGGAACTCGGTGCAGTCCGAGGTCGAGGTGAGCTCGCGGTACTTGCCCTGGGTCGGGATCCACGCCTCGCAGTCGAACTTGCGGGCGGCCGAGGCGCCCAGGTCGGCGCTCGCCACGTCGATCACGCGGTACGGCAGCTCCAGCGAGGTCAGCCACTGCTTCTCCCACTCCAGCAGGCGCTGGTGCTCCGCCTGTGAGTCCTCGGGAGCGACGTAGGAGAACATCTCGACCTTGTCGAACTGGTGCACGCGGAAGATGCCCCGGGTGTCCTTGCCGTGCGAGCCGGCCTCGCGGCGGAAGCAGGGCGAGAAGCCCGCGTAGCGCAGGGGGAGGCGGTCGGCGTCGAGGATCTCGTCCATGTGGTACGCCGCGAGCGGCACCTCGGACGTGCCGACCAGGTAGAGGTCGTCGTCGGCGAGGTGGTAGACGTCCTGGGCGGCCTGGCCGAGGAAGCCCGTGCCCGCCATGGACTGGGGGCGGACCAGCGCCGGGGTCAGCATCGGGGTGAAGCCGGCCGCGGTGGCCTGGGCCATCGCCGCGTTCACCAGGGCGAGCTCCAGGAGCGCGCCCACGCCGGTCAGGAAGTAGAAGCGCGAGCCGGAGACCTTGGCGCCCCGCTCGACGTCGATGGCGCCGAGGATCTGGCCGAGCGCCAGGTGGTCCTTGGGCTCGAAGCCCTCGGCGGCGAAGTCGCGGATCGTGCCGTGCGTCTCGAGCGTGACGAAGTCCTCCTCGCCGCCCACGGGCACGTCGGGGTGGACGAGGTTGCCGAGGCGCTGGAGCAGCTCCTGGGTCTCGGTCGCGGCCGCGTCACGGTCCGCGTCGGCCGCCTTGACGTCGGCGGCGAGCTGGCCCGCCTTCTTGAGCAGCTCGGCCTTCTCGTCGCCGGCCGCCTTGGGGATGAGCTTGCCGAGCGCCTTCTGCTCGGCGCGCAGCTCGTCGAAGCGGATGCCGGACGACCTGCGCCGCTCGTCGGCAGACAGGAGGGCGTCGACGAGGGCGACGTCCTCTCCACGGGCGCGCTGCGAGGCGCGCACACGGTCGGGGTCCTCACGGAGCAGGCGAAGGTCAATCACGCGTCCAAGGCTACCGGTGCGGGATGACCGTCCACGACTCACTATCGGGGGCGTGGCATACGTGCCGTTATGGGTGAATCACGTGTGGTGTCAATGAAACGGGCCGTATCCCCAGAGCGAGGCATCCGCATGGCGCCGCGTTGACGTGAATCCCTTGCGGGGAGCGGGACTTGGGCTTCTGTTGTCCACAGGGATCCACACTCCCCGAAAAGTTATCCACAGGCTGTGTGGAAGATCTGTGGACTTTGGAATTGATCACTCCGGAAGGTCGGGAACTCCCTCGGAATTCCCTGTGCAAACCCGCTCCATCCTCACTTTGGAGTGGAATGTGGTCACCCGGAAGAGTTATACAAAGGGAAACGGTGGACGAAGGGTGACCTGCGCCTGGATGGACCCATCAGGGGCCTGTAGGGCGATTTGTCGACTGAGTCATGCTTCGTTGTCGACTTGTCCCCAGGTCGAGAAGCGGACCTGTGGATAACTTCTGTGGATAACGACAACCAGTCGGTACGACCGGTCAGAAGCGGCCGTCCTGGCACCGCGCGACCCAGTCCGCCGCTCCCGCGAACTCCTCGTCGGAGGTCCCCAGCCGCGGCGGCTGCACCTGCTCCGGCCGCATGTCCGCGCGCGGGTAGGAGCCGAGGTAGCGCACCTGGAGGCAGATGCGCTTCAGGCCCATCAGGGCGTCGGCCATCCGGCGGTCGGAGATGTGGCCCTCGGCGTCGATGCAGAAGCAGTAGTTGCCGATGCCCTCGCCGGTGGGCCGGGACTGGAGCAGCATCAGGTTGATGCCGCGGGTGGCGAACTCGCCCAGCAGGTCGCGCAGACCGCCGGGGTGGTCGTCACGCTGCCACAGCACGATCGAGGTCTTGTCCGCTCCGGTCGGTGCCGCGGGCCGGGCGGGCCGGCCGACCAGCACGAACCGGGTCTGGGCGTTCTCCGCGTCGTGGATCCCGGTCTCCAGGGCCTCCAGGCCGTAGCGGGCGGCCGCGAACTCACCGGCGAAGGCGGCGTCGTACTGCCCCTCCTGGACCAGCCGGGCGGCGTCCGCGTTCGAGGCGGCCGACTCCCAGTGCGCGTCCGGGAGGTGCTTCTTCAGCCAGTTGCGCACCTGCGGCTGGGCGGCGGGGTGCGCGGAGACGGTCTTGATGTCCGACAGCGTCGTGCCCGGGCGGACCAGCAGGGCGAAGGTGATCGACAGCAGCACTTCGCGGTAGATCATCAGCGGCGTGCCGGCGACCAGTTCGTCGAGGGTGGTGGTGATGCCGCCCTCGACGGAGTTCTCGATCGGCACGAACGCGGCCTCGGCCTCGCCGGCGCGTACCGCGTCGAGTGCGGACTGGACGGACACGTACGGGATGAGCTCCCGGGTGGCGGCCTCGGGAAGCGTGCGCAGGGCGACTTCGGTGAAGGTGCCCTCAGGGCCGAGATACGCATAGCTCGCTGGCATGACCTCACCCTAATGGCCTCGCGGAAGCGCTATCCCCCACAAGCCCGCACACGGCTGAACTGTCACCCCTCCAGCAACCTCTGCCCCACGTACTCGCCCGGCCCGGCCCCGCCCGGCACGGCGAACAGCCCGCTCGACTCGTGCCGGATGAACTGTGACAGGGCGTCGCCGCGGTCGAGCTTGCGCTGCACCGGCACGAACCCGCGCAGTGGATCGGCCTGCCAGCAGACGAACAGCAGCCCCGCGTCGGGCACCCCGTCGCCGTCGATGCCGTCGTGGAAGGAGAACGGGCGGCGGAGCATCGCAGCGCCGCCGTTCTGATCGGGCCGGGTGATGCGCGCGTGGGCGTTGATCGGGACGACCAGGTTGCCCTTGGCGTCCGTCTTCTCCAGGTCCATCGCGGTCGTCTCGGTGCCCCCGGACAGTGCCGCCCCGTCGGACTTTCGGCGCCCGATCACGTCCTCCTGCGCCTTGAGGGAGAGCTGCTCCCAGTCGTCGAGGAGCATGCGGATCCGGCGGACGACGGCGTAGGAGCCGTTCGCCATCCAGGCCGGTTCGCCCGTCTCGGGCACGAAGACGCGCTGGTCGAAGTCGCTCTCGCCGGGCTTGGGGTTGCGGGTGCCGTCGATCTGGCCCATGAGGTTGCGGGCCGTCATGGGGTGGGAGGTGGCGCCGGGCGAGCGGTTGAAGCCGTTCATCTGCCAGCGGACCTTGGCCGCCCGGCCCGCGTCCTTCTGGATCGCGCGCAGGGCGTGGAAGGCGACCAGGGCGTCGTTGGCGCCGATCTGCACCCACAGGTCGCCGTTGCTGCGGCTCTTGTCCAGGCGGTCGGAGGAGAACTCGGGCAGCGGGTCGAGGGCGGTGGGCCGCTGCTTCTCCAGGCCTGTGCGGGCGAAGAAGCTGTGGCCGAAGCCGAAGGTGAGCGTCAGCGACGAGGGTCCGGCGTCGCGGGCCACGCCGGTGTCGCCGTGGCCGCTCGGCTCGCCGGCCATCAGCCGCCGGGCCGTCTCCGACCAGCGACGCAGCAGGGCGGCGGCTTCCTTGCGGCCGGCGCCCGCCGCCAGGTCGAAGGCGACGAGGTGGCCGCGGGCCTGGAGGCCGTCGGTGATGCCGGGCTGATGTTTCCCGTGAAACATCGCCCGGTCGGTGCCGAGCGAGGTGAGCGGAGCGGCGGCTACGGAGGGGGCGGCGCCGTACCCCGCCGCGGCACCCGCCGTGCCGAGGACGAGCCCGGTGGCACCGGCGGTGCCGAGCAGCCGCCGACGCGAGATGCCCTCGTGGACGGCGGTCGCCGCGGGCTCCCCGGTGGCGGCGGCCTCGGGGGTACGGGCCTGGGGGATGGACTGGTCAGGCATGGTCGTTCAGCCGATCTGAGCGTTCTTGGAGACGGTCACCTCGTCGATGTCGGAGGTCCGCACGGTCACGTCGACCTTCCAGTCGCCGGGCATGGGGATCTGCACTCCGTTCGCCGACCAGTGTCCGGTAGCGAGGTGGTCGGGGACGACGGGCAGGGGCCCGATATCCTTGGCTTTCAGGGTGAAGTCGACCTTCACCTCGGGGATGTCGAAGGCCCGGCCGTTGGGCCGCTCCACATAGACGTGCATTTCGTTGTCGCCGACGCGTGCGGGGTCGATGTCGATGGTGACGATGCCCTTGCCGTCCTCGCCGCCGGTGTCGAACGGCATGTTCAGGGTCAGCGCCCCCGACGCGCCCGTGTCCGGGGCCGAGGAGGCGGAGGCCGCGGTGGCCGCCTTGGCCTCCTGCTCGGTGCGTCCGGGCTCGGTCTGGGTCAGGACGGTGGTGACGGCCAGCAGCACGACCGCGATACCGGCCTCGGCCAGCACGGAGCGCCGGAGCCCGGAGCGGTTGGGGTCCGCGTCCCGCAGCCGCTTCTGCCGCGCGGCGTCCCGGGCCGCCTGCTGCCGGGCGAGCTGCGCGGCCCGCTCGGCGTCGGCGGGCTCGGAACCGGGCTGCTTGCCTGAGCCGGTGCCGGTGCCGGAGCCGGTGCCGGTGCCGGTGTCGGAGCTTTCGGCCCCGTGAGCAGAGGCGGTGTCGGTGTCCAGGGTGCTGTCCCCCTCGCCGGGGGACTCACCGCGCCCGGCGGCCTCCGCCCCCGCGCCGACCCGCTCCTTCGCCCGTACCGCCGATGCCTCCGCGGGCGCCGTCTCCGTCAGCCGGCCCGTCCACCGGCGCGAGATCCACGCGACGCCGACCAGGACGACCACGAGGGTGATCTTGGCGAGGAGGAGCTGGCCGTAGCGGGTGTCGGTGAAGGCGGACCAGGAGCCAAGCTGGCGCCAGGACTGGTACGTCCCGGTCGCGACCAGGGCGAGGACGCTGCCGAAGGCGAGACGGGAGAAGCGCTGCACGGCCGGTGCGTCGACGGGCGTGTCCGCGGGCGCGCGGTACAGGGCGACCAGCAGCGCGCCCAGTCCGCCGAGCCAGGCGGCGACGGCCAGCAGGTGGAGCACGTCGACCGGCATGGCCAGGCCCGCCTGGAGACCGACCGAGGCGTGCTCGGACATGGCCCAGCTCGCCGCGAGCCCGGCCGCCACGACGATGCCGCCGATCGAGAGCCCGAAGGTCAGGTCCCGCTTCTCCTGGGCGTCCTCACGCTTGTCGTACGCGCCGAACAGCACGGCGATGAACAGGGCCGCCGCGGCGAGCAGCAGCAGCCGGGACACCAGGGCCGCTCCGGACTTGGTCTGGAGCACCTGCCCGAGCAGGGACAGGTCGAAGATGTCGGAGACCTTCCCGGACCCGGTGAAGGAGCCGCGCAGGAGGAGCAGCGCGAGGGTCGCCGCGGTGAGGGCGACCCACCCCGAGACGACGAACCGCTGCACCGGCCGCACCCCGGAACCGCGCCGCCAGCAGGCGAGCACGAAGGCGGCGCCGCCGGCCATCACGATGAACCCGGCGTACGACACGTACCGCCCGAAGCCGTACAACCAGCCCACGACCCCGTCGTCGGCGGACTGCCCCGAGACCGACACGGACGTCTTGGAGGGGGCGCCGATGGAGAAGGTGTAGGCGCCGGCGACGGGATGGCTGTCCGCCGAGACGACCTGGTAGGCCACCGTGTAGGTGCCGTCGGGCAGGCCCGGGCGCAGCGGCACGGCGTAGGTCGTGCCGCTGACGTTGGCGGGCTTGGCCGTGTCGGCGCGCTTGCCCTGGGGGTCGAGTACGCGCAGCGAGTCGTCGGACAGCGCGACCTGCTCGGAGAAGGTGAGCGAGATCCGGGCCGGGGCCTTGTCGACCACCGCCCCCTGCGCGGGGTCGCTGCCGGTCACGGCGGCGTGCGCGGAGGCCGGGCCGGCTCCGGCCAGGAGTGCGCAGGCCGCGGCCAGGAGCAGCAGCACCAGTGTCCGGACGCGGGGGGCGATGGTCTGCGTCACAGGAGTCCCTCCCTCAGTGTCCGGTCGTGGGCGTGTAGGTCGCCGGTTTCACCGGCATCTCGACCTTCACGGGGCCGGAGTGGGCGAAGTGCAGCTCGACGGAGACGTTCTGGCCTTCCTTCGGCTTGCGCTTCAGATGCTCGAACATCAGGTGGTCGCCGCCGCTCCTCAGCTCCAGCCGGCCGCCCGCGGGGATCTTGAGGCTCTTGACCTCCCGCATGGCCCCGTCGACGGTCTCGTGCACGGTGACCTGCCCGGCGATGTCGCTGGTGACCGAGGTCAGCTCGTCGGCGGCACCGCCCTTGTTGGTGACGGTGAGGAATCCGGCCGCCATGTCGTCGGACACCGGCTGCGGCATGTAGGCGGAGCCGACGGACAGTTCCGCCTTCCCGGAGCCGTTGTCGCCGGAGCCGCCCGAGTCCGAGCCGCCGCAGCCGGCCAGGGCCAGGGCCCCGGCTATGGCGAGGGCCGCCGGGCCGATTCGCCGCCTCACGGGTTCTCCCCCTTGATGATCTTGGGGAGGTCCTTGGTGTAGTCGTCGACGTCGGCGTCCTCGCCGTAGAGCACGTAGCCGCCGTCGGTCTTCGGGGAGAACGCGATGACCTGGGTGCCGTGCTCGGAGATCAGCTTGCCGTTCTTGTCCTTGCGCGTCGGCTCGATGGAGATGCCGAGGGTGCGGGCGCCGGCCTGGATGGTCGCGAAGTCACCGGTCAGGCCGATGAACCGGCTGTCGATGCCCTTGAGCCACTTGCCGAGCTCAGCCGGGGTGTCGCGCTGGGGATCGGTGGTGACGAACACCACGCGCAGCTGGTCCTGCTCAGCCTTGGGCAGCTGCTTCTTGGCGACGGCGATGTTGTTCATCGTCAGCGGGCAGACGTCGGGGCAGTGGGTGTAGCCGAAGTAGATCAGCGTGGGCTTGCCCGCGGTCTCCTTGCGGAGGTCGTACTTCTTGCCCTGGGTGTCGGTGAGGACCAGGTCCGGCTTCTCGAACGGTTTGTCGAGGACCGTGGCGGCCTTGTCGGAACCGGCCTCCTCCGACACCACGGAGACGGGCTTGTCGCTGTCGTCGCCGCTGCCGCAGGCGGTCAGGGTGAGGGAGGCGGCGGCGAGCAGGGCGGCCGCGGCGAAGGTCTTGGTGCGCATAGAAAAATGTCCCAGATGTCGGTGGCCCGGCGCGCACCGGGTGCCCCGCGAGAAGCGGGGGGTCCGGTGCGCGCCGTCAACGGAAGCAGCCTCAGGCCTCGGACCGCCGGCGCCCGGCGAGGACGCCGTAGGCGACGCCCGCCGCGCCGACCACGATGCCGACGACGCCCAGGACGCGGGCGGTGGTGTCGGTGCCGTCGGAGGAGGCGGAGTCGGAGGCGGCGGTGTCGGTGGAGGCCTTCTCGGCGGACTCGTGGCCGGAGTCGTCGTCGGCCGCCGAACCGTGGTGGCCGTCCTCGGAGGCGGCGGACAGCTCCAGCACCGGGGCCGGGTTGTCAGGCTCTTCCTGGCCCTTCTGCGGCACCTCGATCCAGCGGACGACCTCCTTGTTGGAGTACGTCTGGAGGGCCTTGAAGACCAGCTGGTCGGTGTCCTCGGGCAGCTGGCCGACGGAGAGCGGGAACTTCTCGAAGTAGCCGGCCTCGATGCCCTTGCCCTCGGCGGTCCAGGTGACCTTGGTGACGGCCTCGGTGATCTTCTCGCCGTGCATCTCCAGCGGCTTGTCCAGCTTGGACTTGGTGACGACGATCTTCCAGCCCGGCATGGGCTCCGGCATGACGGAGGCCAGCGGGTGGTCGGTCGGGAAGTTGACCTCGAGCTTGGTGGTCGAGGCATCGTCGCGCTCGTTGGGGACCTTGAAGTCGATGACCGCGTAGCCGCCCTTGGCGGCCGTGCCCTCGGGCTGCACGGTGACGTGCGCGAAGGCGGGGGCGGACAGGGCGAGAACGGTGATACCGGCGGCGGCACCGGCCGCGACGATACGGGAAGCCTTCATGGAAGGGGCACTCCGCTGTGAGTCGGTCTGAAAGGTGAAGGAGGGATGCGCGCACACGCGCGTGCCGCACGACGGCGGCCCCTCCTCCGCGGGAGCGGAGTGGTGGTGGTCGCGTCGCGTCAGGCGGCGAGGGCGAGTGCGGCTGCGGAAGCCGGGACGGCCGGAGGGCCGCGCCGGATCACCGTGTGCTGGAGCGCCGTCGTTCGAGGCGTCAGAGGCGTGTGGCGCGCGGCGCGTACCGGGCGCGGGTGGGCCTTGGGGGCTCCCGGAAGCCCGGCGCGCAGGGCGCGCACCAGCGCAAGGGCGGCTCGCAGGGAGCGCACGAGCGCCCCCTCCGTGACACCCTGCGCCGACAGTTCGGTGAGCCGCAGCAGCGCCAGGTCGCCGTGGCGCAGCAGCCAGCCGGCGGCGAGCGCCGCGAGGGTGTGACCGAGCAGCATCGGCAGGGACGGCCACAGCGAGGCCGATGAGCCGGACACGGCGTCCGCGGCCAGGTCTGTGTGCGTTCCCGCGGGCGGCTGGATGCGCGCCTCGCTGAGGATCCGCTGGGCCTGGGCCGGGCTGATCGCCGCCGCCGTCGTGCCGCACACGAACCGCGCGGCCTGCTGCACCAGCGCGGTGTCGCTCGCGCCCGCCGGGAGCGAGGAGGTGACGGTGGCCGTACCGTGCTGGCCCAGGCCGAACAGCGTGTGCAGCACCGTCTGGCCGACCGCGAGCAGGGCCGTGATCCCCGCCAGCGAGCGCACGCGCCCGGCGAGCGGGACCGTCACCGCGACCACGCCGAGGAACCCGGCCCCCAGCGTCCACAGAGGAATGCCGTCGCAGGAGGCGAGCGCATGACCTGCCCCGGCCAGCACGACGCAGACCGCGGCGAACACCGCGGCCCGCAGGATCCGGAGCGTGTGTCCGGAGCGCGTCGCGCGCGCGTGGGGGGTAGTCATGGCGGGCTCATCATCGCACTGGCCCCGCGGGCCCCGTGCGGCAGGTCCACAAGATGCCGTACGACCGGAACGTCACGCTCTGGCCCGACGCGCCCCCGGATGCGCCGGTGTCCGCCTCCGCATACACCGATCAGGACCAGCGCGCATCCGCCGTATGGGCGGCCTCACGTCAACTTCACGCTTACACACCGGTACTCAGGGCAATACGTAACGGTATGTCGAGCCGCAGCCAGGAGGCTGGAGCATGAGCATTTGGTGGTCACTCCATCTGCGGCGCGAAGCTGCGAGCGTGCCGCTCGCCCGCCGCCTGCTGATCGGCACGATGGAGACCGCGGGCGTCGACCCGGACATCTCCTACGACCTCTCCGTGGCCCTCAGTGAGGCGTGTGCGAACGCCGTGGAACATGGTGGGGACACCGGGCGCGGGCCCGGCTCGGAGGCCTACCGGGTCACCGCCTACCTCGACGGTGAGAAGTGCCGGATCGAGGTCGCCGACGCGGGTCCCGGATTCCCCGCCGCGTCCGCGAGCCGCTCCCGTCCGGCGATCCGGCCCGCGCACACGGACGCGGAGAGCGGCAGGGGGCTGTGCCTCATCGAGGAGCTCGCCGACCATGTCCACATCGGCAACAAGTCGGGCCGGGGCGGAGCCGTGGTGAGCTTCGACAAGGTCCTCAAGTGGCGCAGCGACGCCCCGCTGATGGCGGTCTGACCGCCCGGGTGAGGCGGGCGGTGTTTCACGTGAAACACCGCCCCTGACGAACCGCCCTACAGCGCGCTCCAGTCGAGCGTCGTACGGGCCAGCCCCGCCACCTCCGTCAGCAGCGCCAGCCGTGCCGCCCGGAGCGCCGGGTCGGGGTCCATCACCAGCACCTCGTCGAAGAAGGCGCCGATCGCCTCGACCAGCGGGGCGGAGACCTCGATCAGCGCGCCGAGATCGTCCTCCCGCCCCCGCAGGGCCTCCCGTACGGCCTGCGCGCTCTCGATGAGGCGCAGTTCGGCGGGCGCGGTCAGCAGGGACACGTCCGCCCCTTCGACTCCGCCCTCGGGCAGGATGCGCACCACCCGCTGGAACGCGGCGGCGAGCGCCTCGAACGCCTCACTGCCGACGTGCCGCTCCAGCGTGGCCAGCGTGTGATCGCCATGGGCGGGACGGTCGGCCCAGCCCAGTACGGCCTGCACGAGCCGGTGCTCGTGTCCGGCGTCGGTGAGCTGCTGCTCATAGCGCCGGGTGATGAGCTCGGCCGCCTCGGCGACCCGCTCGGCGGGCACCTCGACGCCCTGCGCGGCGTACCGTACGGCCGCCGCGCGCAGTCCCTCGCTCACCCGCACCCCGGCCACGGCCGGCAGGCTGCGCAACACGTTGAGCAGGCCGATCGCGGCCCGGCGCACCCCGTAGGGGTCGGAGCTCCCGGTCGGTGCCGCGCCGATCAGGAACATGCCCGTCACCAGGTCGAACCGGTCGGCGAGCGACAGCACGGCACCGGCGTCCGTGGCCGGCAGGGCGCCACCGGCGGACCGGGGCAGCTCCATCTCGGCCAGCGCCCGGGCGACCTCCGGGGACTCACCGGCACGGCGGGCGTACTCCTCCGCCATGACCCCGGCCAGCCCGGAGAACTCGATCACCATCTGCGACGCCAGGTCGAACTTGGCCAGCGCGCCGGCCCGCCGCACGACCTCCACCGACTCCTCCGGCAGCCCGGCCCGCCCGGCCAGGTCCTGGGCGAGGGAGGCGAGCCGGACGGCGCGGTCGGCGACCGTGCCCAGCCGGTCCTCGAAGGTGAGCTTGTCCAGCCGACGGCGGAACTCCTCCGGTGCCACCTTCAGGTCCGCCCGCCAGAAGAACGAGGCGTCCTCGTACCGGGCCCGCAGGACCGCCTCGTTGCCGGCCCGCACGACGTCGTCGTCGCACAGGGCGTTGGCGAAGGTGACGAAGTGCGGCATGAGCCGCTCACCGTCCAGCACCGGCAAATAGCGCTGGTGCTTGCGCATCACGGTGGTCAGGACGCTCGCGGGCAGTTCGAGGTAGCGCTCGTCGAACGAGCCCCGCACGGCGTAGGGGAACTCCAGGATGTCGGTGATCTCGTCGATCAGCCCCGCCTGAGCCTCCACGTCGATGTGCCCGCCCACCTCGGCCGCCGCCTCCAGGGCCCCGCGCACGACCGCCCCGCGCCGGGCCTCCCGGTCGAGCAGGATGCCGTGCATGTGCAGGAAGTGCGGATAGCCCTCGGCGGAGGTCACCCGCACCTCCGGGTAGGGGGCCTGCCGCTGCACCCGTGTGGTGTCGCTCGCGGAGAGCGAGGAGACCACCACGGGCAGGGGGGTGCGGCCCAGCAGCGCGAGCAGCCAGCGCACGGGACGCGAGAAGGACAGCCCGGGATCGCTCCAGCGCATGTTGCGCCCGGCCCGCAGCCCGGAGACCACCTCGGCCAGCAGCTCGCTGAGCACCTCGACGGCCGGACGCCCCTCCTCATGGCGGGTGAGCGCCACGTACTCGACCCCGTTGACCTCGACGACCCGTACGTCCGACGCCTCGGCCCCCTGGCTGCGGGCGAAGCCGAGCAGCGCGGGAGTGGGGGCGCCGTCCTTGTAGGCGGCGGCGACCTTGGGGCCGCGCACGGTCCGCATGGTGTCCCGCTCGCGGGGCTGCACACCGTCGACCGTGATCACGATGCGGCGCGGCGTGGCCATGACGTTGATCGCGCCGTGCCCCAGCCGGGTCGCGGCGAGCTTGGCGGTGACCGACTCGCGCACCGCCTCGGTGGTGGCGGGGACGTCGGCGTAGGGCAGTTCCTCCACGCCGATCTCGAAGAGCAGCGTCTCGACGCCGGGCACCTTGGGCAGCATGCCCCGCTCGGCCGGAGCCGGTGCCTGAGCCAGCCCGAGCGGATGCTCCAGCGCGGCCCGCCGCCGCTCCCACAGCTTGGCCGTCTCGTGCGTCAGACCGCGCATCAGCGAGAACGCCTTGGCCCGCTCGGTGGTGCTGATCGCACCGCGCGCGTCGAGCACGTTGAAGGTGTGGCTGCACTTGAGCACATAGGTGTACGCCGGGACCGGCAGCTCCAGGTCCAGCAGGCGCCGCGCCTCGGCCGCGTACGACTCGAACAGCCGGTGATTGGTGTCGATGTCGGCGTCGTCGAGGTAGTAGCGGCTCATCTCGTACTCGTTCTGCCCGAACACCTCGCCGTAGGTGATGCCCGGCGCGTAGGCGATGTCCTTGAAGTGGGACACGCCCTGGAGGTTCATCAGGATGCGTTCGAGGCCGTACGTGATCTCCACCGACACCGGGTCCAGGGCGACACCGCCGACCTGCTGGAAGTAGGTGAACTGGGTGATCTCCATCCCGTCCAGCCAGACCTCCCAGCCCAGCCCCCATGCGCCGAGCGCGGGGGAGGCCCAGTTGTCCTCGACGAACCGCACGTCGTGCGCGTTCAGGTCGACGCCCAGGGCGCGCAGGCTGCCCAGGTACAGCTCCTGCGGGTTGCCCGGGTCGGGCTTGAGGATCACCTGGAACTGGGTGTGGGTCTGGAGCCGGTTGGGGTTCTCGCCGTACCGCGAGTCGTCCGGCCGTACGCTCGGCTCCACGTAGGCGACACTCCACGGCTCGGGACCGAGCACCCGCAGTGCCGTGGCCGGGTTGGCCGTACCGGCTCCGACCTCGGTGTTCAGCGGCTGCGTGATCATGCAGCCGTTGTCGCTCCAGTACTTCTGCAGGGTGAGGATGGCGTCCTGCATGGTCAGCGCCGTCTGAACGTTCTTCATGGTGATCGCGCCCGTTCCCAGAGTCGGCCCGGCAAGGTCGGCCATGATCTCACACGTCAACTATCGCTGACCTGCTGTTTCTTGACCGACCGGTCGGACGCCCGGCACCTTCACAGGAGGTGCACAGCCGGGCCTCGCTACGGCGCGGCCGGTGCGCGAGGAGAGGCCGGGGCCGGCTTCCCCCACGTCCGCCGGGCCCTGACCGGGGCGGGGCTGAGTCACCGTGCGGCTCCGCCGCGAGGACGCGACCAGCCCCCACCCACCCGTACCCGGAACTCAGCCCTTGAGGGAGGCCATCCACGCCTCGACCTCGTCGGAGCGCCGGGGCAGCGCGGCGCTCAGATTCCGGTTGCCGTCCTCGGTGACGAGGATGTCGTCCTCGATCCGCACGCCGATGCCCCGGTACTCCTCCGGCACCGTCAGGTCGTCCGCCTGGAAGTACAGGCCGGGCTCCACGGTCAGGCACATCCCGGGCTCGAGGACACCGTCGACATACGCCTCGACCCGCGCGGCAGCGCAGTCGTGGACGTCCATGCCGAGCATGTGACCGGTGCCGTGCAGCGTCCAGCGGCGCTGAAGGCCCAGCTCCAGCACCCGCTCCACGGGCCCCTCGACCAGGCCCCACTCGACGAGCCGCTCGGCCAGCACCCGCTGCGCGGCGTCGTGGAAGTCCCGGTACTTCGCGCCGGGCTTCACCGCCGCGATCCCGGCCTCCTGGGCGTCGTACACGGCGTCGTAGATCTTGCGCTGGATCTCGTCGAACCGGCCGTTGATCGGCAGCGTGCGCGTCACGTCGGCCGTGTAGTACGTGTGGGTCTCCACACCCGCGTCGAGCAGCAGCAGCTCGCCCGAGCGCACGGCCCCGTCGTTGCGCACCCAGTGCAGCGTGCAGGCGTGCGGCCCCGCCGCGGCGATCGTGCCGTAGCCGACGTCGTTGCCCTCCACGCGGGCGCGGAGGAAGAAGGTGCCCTCGATGTACCGCTCGGAGGTCGCCTCGGCCTTGTCGAGGACCTTCACCACGTCCTCGAAGCCGCGCACGGTCGAGTCGACCGCCTTCTGCAGCTCGCCGATCTCGAACTCGTCCTTGACCAGGCGGGCCTCGGAGAGGAAGACCCGCAGCTCCTCGTCGCGCTCGGCGGTGACCTTGTCGGTCAGGGCCGCCTCGATGCCGGCGTCGTAGCCGCGCACGACCCGCACCGGGCCGGTGGCCTCGCGCAGGGCGCCGGCCAGCTCGCGCACGTCGGAGGCGGGGATGCCGTACAGCTTCCCGGCCTCGGTGAGGGAGTGCCGGCGGCCGACCCACAGCTCGCCCTGGCCGTCCAGCCAGAACTCGCCGTTCTCGCGGTCGGAGCGCGGCAGGAGGTAGATCGTCGCCTCGTGACCCTCGTCCTTGGGCTCAAGGACCAGGACGCCGTCCTCGGTCTGGTTGCCGGTCAGGTAGGCGTACTCGACGGAGGCGCGGAAGGCGTACTCGGTGTCGTTGGAGCGGGTCTTCAGGTTGCCCGCGGGGATCACCAGACGCTCACCCGGGAAACGCGCGGACAGCGCGGCCCGGCGGGCGGCGGTCTCGGCGGCCTGGGGGATGGGCTCGAGGTCGCGCAGCTCGGTGTCGGCCCAGCCGCTCTTCATGTTCTCGGCCAGCTCGTCGGACACGCCGGGGTACAGTCCGTTCTTCCGCTGCTTGATCGGCTCTTCTTCGGCAGTCTCCGGGGTCTCCGCGAGATCCTCCGCCACGGTCATCCTCCTCGATACGGCACTGGACCAGCGTCCACTGTACGGCGGAGCGGAAGCGGCCTCAGGGCGATGACGAGGAGCCTTACTCGAAGCGCGCCGCCAGCAGCACGACATCCTCCGCTCCCTGCGCCGCGTCCAGGCCGTCCGGCAGGACGCTCCGCAGGACGTGGTCGGCGATCGCGCCGGGATCGCCGCGCAGGGCCCGGGGCACTCCGGCCGCCGCCGCGTGCAGCCGGGCGAAGGCGCGGTCGGTGGCCTCGCCGGTGCGGTGCAGCAGCCCGTCGGTGTAGAGCAGGACCGTCTCTCCGGGCTCGGCGAGGATCTCCACGCTGGGTGCCTCCCAGCAGGCGAGCATGCCCAGCGGGGCGGAGACGGACGTCTCGACGAATTCCGTGCGGCGCTGCCCGATCAGCAGGGGCGGACTGTGCCCGGCGCCGGCCAGCGTGATCTTGCGCGCGGCCGGTTCGCAGTAGCCGAACAGGGCGGTGGCCGAGCGGGCCGGTTCGGTCAGCCGCAGCAGCAGCTCCAGGTCGGACAGGACGGCGACCGGATCCTCCCCCTCCATCACGGCGTACGCGCGCAGCGATGCCCGCAGCCGTCCCATCGCGGCGACCGCGCTGGGACCCGACCCGGTGACGGATCCCACGGCGAGGCCGAGGGCTGCGTCGGGCAGCGGCAGCGCGTCGTACCAGTCGCCGCCGCCGCGCGGGCCGGTGCGGTGCCGGGCGGCGAGCTGGACACCGGCGACCCGGGGCAGCCGCGCGGGCAGCAGTTCGTCGGCCATGGTGGCCATGGACGTACGGGTGCGTTCCAGTTCGAGGAGCCGGGCCACGTGCTCGGCGGCGTACCGCGCGTAGAGGCCGGTGAGGTGGCGCTGCCGCTCGCCCGGCTCGGCGGGCTCGTCGTAGAGCCACACGGCGACGCCGAGACGGCCGGCGGTGTCGGTGGTCAGGGGGAGGGCGTAGCTGGCCGCGTAGCCGAGGCGGGCCGCGACCTCGCGGTGGCGCGGGTCGAGCCCCTCGGCGGCGAACAGGTCGGGCTCGGCGATGCCGTCCTCGCCGCCCGGCAGCCCTTCGAGGATCCGGCCGTAGGACAGGGCGCTGCGCGGCACGGTCTCGATGTGGCCGAGGTCGGCGCGGCCGAGGCCGAGGCCGCTGGTGGTGTCCGGGCCGAGTCCGTCACCGGGTTCCAGGACGACGAGGCCGCGCCGGGCTCCGATCAGGGCGGCACCGGCGCCCAGCAGTTCCTGGAGCGCCTCGTCGAGCGCGGTCGTGCGGGCCAGGCGTTCGGTGAGTTCGTGCAGGGTGGTGAGGTCGGAGACCCAGCCGGCCAGGCGGTCCTGGAGCACCGCGCCGGCGGGCGCCGGGGGATCTGCGGGGGCGGCCGGGGGCGAACCCGCGGCCACGGGCGCGACAGTGTGTGCGGGTGCCGGAACCGTTGGATCGATTCCAGCCACTTTCGGAGGGTGCGGAGCGTTCATGGCGTCCGGCCTTCCGACCGGTACGTACTGCTCAAAAGCATCGCAAACCCCCATGTCATTCTGCGTCGCTAGCAGTGTCTCCACATGTACACGCACTCGTGAGGAGATGTCCAGCATTGTCCTGCCGGTTTTCCTGGTGTCCGTGAGGTGCGAGGGAACAACTTCCCTTCCTCTTGCGGAAATGCAAAGTTGGCTTAAAACTGCCTCAGGGGACGGCTTATTGCGGTCGACTGGGCTTGCTCGACGGAGCGTCACAACGGTCGTGATGGGTACCTACTCGGTAAAGGCCAGGGGTGGTTGGGAACCACCCGGAACCTGGTGACGGAACCGGGCGTCCTATCCACCGACGACCGTGCCCCATCCTCCCGTGGCGGAGGCGGAGAGAAATACGCGCGACGGCAAACGCCATACTTCGCCACCCCTGCGCCACGCCCGTGCATTCGTCAGACGCAGTAAGGGCGGCGGCCGCGGAGGCAGCCCAAAGCTCTACCCATAGGGGTTCCCCTTGCTTCAGGCAGGGGTGTGATGCGCCAACAGGTACGCACAGTGAAGTGATCGACACATGACGTGATCTGGACCACGGTGTTGCCAGGCGTGCAACGGAAAGGAACGAGCGCTCATGCGCGAGATCCTCGGAAGGCGACGCAGGCTCCTGTCCCAGCGCAGCGACGGGAGTCCTGAGCTGATCGGCGCGGCCCTGACCTATGCGACGGGGTGGCAGTGGCCCGTGCTCCCGGGGGTGCCGGCGGACCCGCAGGGGCACTCCCGCTGCAGCTGCCCGGACCCCGAATGCACGGTGCCCGGAGCACACCCCTTCGACCCCGGCCTCCTCGCGGCCACCACCGACGGCCGCATGGTGCGCTGGTGGTGGGGCAACCGGCCGACGGCCCCGATCATCCTCGCCACCGGCGGCCACGCCCCGTGCGCGGTCTCGCTTCCGGCCCTGCCGGCGGCCCGCGCGCTCAAGGCGCTCGACCGGATGGGCATGCGGCTCGGCCCGGTCGTCGCCTCCCCCGCCCGCTGGGCGATCCTCGTCAAGCCGTACTCCATGGAGCAGCTCGGCGAGCTGCTCTACGCCAAGGACTTCGTGCCCGGCTCCCTCCGTTTCCACGGCGAGGGCGGCTATCTGGCCCTGCCTCCCTCCGAGACGGGCCAGGGCGAGATCCGCTGGGAGCGCGCTCCGCTGCCCGGCTCGGCCTCGCCGTGGGTGCCCGATGTCGAGGCCGTGGTGGACGCCGTGGTGGAGGCCCTCACTCGAACGGGTGTGAGCGCGCCCGAGTTGTAGGGCCGTCGGGCGCGCCGAGCCCGGTGCCCGCCCCGGGGCGTTAAGTTCCGGAACCATGCGGCGTCACGCCCGGGACCGTTCCCGGGACTCCCGGAAGACCAGACTGTTCGCCCTCGCGGGTGTGGTGGTGGCGTGCGCGGTCGCACTGCCGCTGGCGGTGGCGGCCGCGGGGTCCGTGGGACCCGCGAGGCCGGTGGGATCCGCGGGGTCTGTGGGGTCTGAGGGGGGCGCGGACTCGGCGGCTGCCGGCGCCCGCACGTCCGGGTCCGCAGCGGTACGCCCCTCCCCGCGTGCCGACGACAAGGCCCCCGGGGTGCCCACCGCCGAGCGCGGCCTCCCGGTGCTCACCCAGGGTCTGGCGACCGCCGTGCGCTGCGGCCCCGAACTCTCCTCCCCCGACGGCATCGAGGCGCAGACCTGTGTCGTGGCGCAGGGCGCGCAGACCTGGGCGCGGACCTACTACCGCAATGCCACCGGCGAGGCGCTGGACGCCGTGCTGAGTCTGATGGGCCCGCACGACCGGAGCGTACGGATGACCTGCTCCGTGGGAGCCGGGGACGAGCCGGGGACGTGTGAGACGCCCCGGGAGCCGGCCCGCGGGAACCTGCCGGAGTACACGGCCGTCACGGAGTTCGCCGAGCGGGGCGGCCGGGGGCCGCTGCTGCTGCGCTCCGGAAGCAACTCGCCTGTGCACACGGGCAGTTGACGAGCGGCTGCGCGCCGTGAGCCGACGCGGAGACGAAAAGACCCGGTTGCTGGCGACGGGGGATGCACCAGCAACCGGGCTACAGGAACGGTAACAAGAGATCGGCGGTTCGCAAATTCGAACTCGTCTTTCCGGTCACCGACTGGCTTGTCCCCACCGGGAGTTGTGATCGGTGCGGGGCACGCGGGCCCGGCCGGCCGGTGGACCGGACGGCCGGGCTTCGCGGAGCGTGTCAGCTGAGCGTGACCTGCCGGTTGGTGAGGCCGCCGCGGGCGCGGCGCTCGTCCGCGGTGAGCGGCGCGTCCGTCGCCAGTGCGGCGGCGAGGCGCTCGGCGAACTCCGCCGCCGGCTTCTCGACGTCCTCGGCGGTGACCTCGCTGGGCAGGTCCCACACCGGAACCGTGAGCCCGTGAGCGCGGAAGGATCCCACCAGGCGGGTGCCCTCGCCCAGGCTGGAGCGGCCCGCGGCGTGCAGTCGCGCGAGCGCGTCCAGAAGCCGCTCCTCGGCGTGCGGCATGACCCACCGCAGGTGGTTCTTCTCCGGGGTCTCGCACCAGTACGCGGCGTCCACGCCCTGGAGCTTGACGGTCGGGATGGCCGCGGCGTTGGCGCGCTCCAGGGAGGCGGCCACGTCGGGCGTGGCGTTCTCCGGGTCCGGGACCCAGAACTCGAAGCCGCTGTGCACTTCTGGCTCGAACGCACCCTCGGGGTCGAGCAGATCCTGCAGCCGCGGGCTGTCGGCCGGTGCGCGGCGGCCCTGAACGGGGGTGCCGGGCTGTGCCTCCAGGGCGCGCTGGAGGGTGTCGGCGAGGTCGCGGCTGATGTCGCCGGAGGAGGTGTCGTTCTGCAGGCCGAGCAGGACCGAACCGTCGTCGCGGCGCAGGGCGGGCCAGGCCATGGGCAGGACCGTGGCCAAGGTGACCGCGGGGACGCCCTCGGGCAGGCCGTCCTTGAGGGTCAGCTCGACCGTGGCCGCCGGCACCAGCTCGCGCAGGGCCACCCAGTCGCACTCGCCGGGCAGTCCCTCGAAGGGGCGGTGCACCAGCTCGGTCGCGGCGTGGGAGGCGGCGCGGCCGTGACACGCCTTGTAGCGGCGGCCGCTGCCGCAGGGGCAGGGTTCACGGGCACCGACGACCGGAACGTCTTCCCCGGCACCAGCGGTGCGGGCCCCGCCCGTGGTCTGCGGGCGCTTGGCCTTCGTCTGGGGTCGCTTCTTGGCCATCGATGGGTCTCCCGGTTACGGCTGGTCTCGTACGGTCGCGAGCCTAGCCGTTCGGGCCCCGGGTCACCCGGTCCTGTGGACAACGCCCGGTCGAGCGCGGCGTCCGGTGCTCAGTCCAGCTCGTCGAAGGCGTCCGCGAAGTCGAGCCCGGGTATGCGGGAGACCGCGGGGGCGGTGACGCGCGTGGCGAAGTCGTCACGGCGGTGGCCGGCGTCCGGGTCGTGCACGTCGTCGTGGACGACGACCCACACGGTGACCTCGCCGCGGATGTCGTCCCGCACGCCCCAGTCGTCGGCGAGCGCGCTGATGATGTTCAGCCCGCGTCCGCCGTGCGCCGTGACCGACGGGGTCGCGGGGGCGGGGCGGGTCGGGCCACCGCCGTCCGTGACCTCGACGATGAGCCGGCCGGCCGGGTCCACGCGCCACGCGGCGCGCACGTCACCGTCGCCGGAGAGCGCGTCGCCCAGAGGTCTGCCGTGCTTGCACGCGTTGCTCAAGAGTTCGGAAAGGATCAGAACGGCGTCGTCGATGACCGATTCCGCGACTCCGCCTCTACGCAGCTGCGCACGCATCCGGTGTCGCGCTTTCCCCACGCCCGCAGGGCCATGGGGAACGGCCATGCTCGACGACGTGGGCACTTCCTGTGCCACCACCAACGCCACCCCCGAGACCTCCTTCGCCCCACGCCACGGTGTGGATGCCCCATTGGCCTGTACCGGAAACCGGCCAATCCACCTCCGGTGACGCATTCACCAGAGCGAATACGGACCGAACGCGCCGGAGCACTCCGTGTAATCGCCTGGCTGGAAATCATCGGTGTGGCCGAGAAAGGAGGATCCCGTCCGCCGGGATCCGTAGTCAAGAGGTGTGCGTGGGTCTGGTGGGACTTGAGTGGTTGCGAGCCGGGGGCCGGTCGTCAGCGTCCGAGCTGGTCCAGCACCGCGCGCGGGCGGTTGGTGATGATGGCGTCGACGCCCAGTGCCACGCACTGCTCGACGTCCTCCGGCTCGTTCACGGTCCACACGTGAACCTGGTGTCCGGCCTGCTTCAGGCGCTCGATGTACGTGGGGTGGTTGCGCACGATCCGGATGGAGGGGCCCGCGATCCGCACGCCCGGGGGCAGCCGTCCGTCGCGCAGCCGAGGTGAGGGGAACTGCGTGAGGTGGACCGTCGGCAGCGTGGGCGAGGCGGCCCGCACGCGGTGCAGGGAGCGGGCCGAGAAGCTCATGACGCGCACCTGGGACTCCTCGGCGCAGGCCGGTGCGTCGAGGCCGAACCGCTTCAGCAGGACCAGCAGCCGGTCCTCGACCTGTCCCGCCCAGCGCGTGGGGTGCTTGGTCTCGACGGCCAGTTCGACGCGGCGCCCGGCGTCGGCGACGAGTTCCAGCAGTCGCTCCAGGGTGAGGACGGAGGTCGCCTCGCGGTCCTCGGGGCGGTGCTCCCAGTCGGGTTCCTCTTCACGTCCCCTCCAGGCCTCTCCCGTCTTCCAGGAGCCGAAGTCCAGGGCGGCGAGGTCGGCGAGCTCCAGTGCGGAGACCGCGCCGCGGCCGTTGGACGTACGGTTGATCCGGCGGTCGTGCACGCACACCAGGTGGCCGTCCGCGGTGAGGCGCACATCGCACTCGAGGGCGTCCGCGCCGTCCTCGATCGCCTTGGTGTACGCGGCCAGGGTGTGTTCCGGGGCGTCCTCGGAGGCTCCGCGGTGGGCGACGACTTGAATCACGTGCTGTCGTGCGTGGGTCACCGCGTCATGGTGCCACCGAGTGCGGGTATGCGTCCGGTCGGACGGACCCGTCGGAAGCGCAGGTCCGGACGGCGGCATTAAGATTGCATCCTTTTCGCCAGTAATGACCTATATAAAGAATGGCCTCGGACGCACAGCCACCGCTTATGGTGCTCTGACGGCCCGTGGGAAAAGCTGACGGCATACAAAGGGACAAGCACAGCTGTATCGCGCCGGACCCGTCGAGCGGCGGGAAAAGGCGAGACCGCGTGCGACCCGGAAAACGGCCGTGGATCTAGGAGAGAAGCTGTGAGCACCGAGAACGAGGGCACCGCGGTACCCCCCGCCCCGTCCGCACCCCCCGTGCCGGTGGACGCTCCCGCTGCTCCGGCGCCCCAGGGACAGGCCCTGCGCGGGCCGTACGGGCAGGACACGCCGGGGCAGCCCCCTCAGGGGCAGGGCGCCTCCGGTGACGCCGGCCACCACCCCGGCACCTCCTCGTCCGCCCCCGACCCCTCCTGGCCCCCGCCCCCGCCGCCGACCGCCCCGTACGGCGACGGCGGTTCCGGGGCCGGCCCGGGCGGCTGGGGTTCGTCGTACCAGCAGCCGGCGCCGAAGTCCGGCCGCGGACGCGGCGGCCTGGTCGCCGCCATCCTGGTGGCCGCGCTGGTCGCGGGCGGTATGGGCGGCGGGCTCGGCTACGTGCTGGCGAAGAACAACGACGAGAGCACCGGCTCCACGACGGTCTCGGCCTCCGCGAGCGGCGGCGACGTCAAGCGCGACCCGGGCACGACCGCGGGCGTCGCCGCCAAGGCGCTGCCGAGCACGGTGACGATCGAGGCCGAGAGCACCAGCGGCGAGGGCGGCACCGGCACCGGCTTCGTCTTCGACAAGCAGGGCCACATCGTCACCAACAACCACGTGGTGGCGGACGCGGTGGACGGCGGCAAGCTCACGGCGACGTTCCCGAGCGGCAAGAAGTACAACGCCGAGGTGGTCGGTCACGCGCAGGGCTACGACGTGGCGGTCATCAAGCTCAAGGACGCCCCCTCCGACCTGAAGCCGCTCACCCTGGGCGACTCGGACAAGGTGGCCGTCGGCGACGCGACCATCGCGATCGGCGCCCCGTTCGGCCTGTCCGACACGGTGACGACGGGCATCATCAGCGCCAAGAACCGCCCGGTCGCCTCCAGCGACGGCAGTGGCAGCCAGGCGTCGTACATGAGCGCCCTGCAGACCGACGCCTCGATCAACCCGGGCAACTCCGGCGGTCCGCTGCTGGACGCGCAGGGCAATGTCATCGGCATCAACTCCGCGATCCAGTCCACCGGCAACGGCGGCTTCGGCACCGGCCAGTCGGGCTCGATCGGACTGGGCTTCGCCATCCCGATCAACCAGGCCAAGTACGTGGCCCAGGAGCTGATCAAGAACGGCAAGCCGGTGTACGCGAAGATCGGCGCCTCCGTCTCGCTGGACGACAACTCCGACGGCGCGCAGATCACCGACCAGGGCGCGGGCGGCTCGGCGCCGGTCGAGCCGGGCGGCCCCGCCGCCAAGGCGGGCCTCAAGCCGGGCGACGTCATCACCAAGCTCGACGACCATGTGATCGACTCCGGCCCCACGCTGATCGGCGAGATCTGGACCCACCAGCCCGGCGACAAGGTCACGATCACCTACGAGCGCGGCGGCAAGGAGCACACGGCCGAGGTCACGCTCGGCTCCCGCGTCGGCGACAACTGACCCCCACCCGCCCGCACCGACCCGTTACCCTTGTCCCCGCGCCGCCGATCACGGCCGGCGCGGGGAGGCGTGCCCGAGCGGCCGAAGGGAACGGTCTTGAAAACCGTCGTGGCAGCGATGTCACCGTGGGTTCAAATCCCACCGCCTCCGCGCAGGTCATAGATGTTGCGGGTCAGAAGGGGTGCCTCTCGTCAGAGGCACCCCTTCTGCATGGGTCCTGTCTCACCTTGATCCGGCTCTGTCGCGTTGTGGATCACTGCGTGTGGACCGGGCGTGGAGCAGGGACCGGTGGACGCAGGCCACCGGTACACCCCCTTGCTCAGTCGGCTGCGGGCCTCCACTGGTCGGCCTCTCGCGCGGCTGCACGAGCGCCGAGAAACCCGACGGCGAGAGAAACCAGAGCGCAGGTCGTGATGCCGGCGGCCAGGACGGTCCAGGACACGGAGCCCTCCTGTACCAGGGCGATGAAGAACACCGAGTGCCATGCCGTTACAGCGCCCGTCACGACCGTGGCAATCAGCAGGGGGACGGTCAGGTGCCAGGAGCTCACGGACCGGAACACCTGGCGGCGGCCGGTCAGGACGGACAGCGGGGCGAGCGCGTGGCGGATCCGGACGAATTCCGCCGCAGCGCTCACGGCGCCGGCGACCAGGAGGAAGAGAAGTCCGGTGACGCCGAACAGTTGGATCCAGTTCGGCAGGCGGGTCCGTGAGGAGCCCAGCCAGGTTCCGCCCAGTTCGGTGACTTGCACCGAAGGGTTGGGAAGTGTGTACGCGGCCTTCTTCACGGCGGCGAGGTGTCCTGGCGCGGGAGTCACGACAAGGAGAGACTGCGTGCCGTCCGGCCTCACCGTGATCCGGGAGGCCGGGGTGAACTTGATGTCGCCGTACCAGCGGCGCAGCTCTCCCACCTGGGCGCTCGTTGCCGCCGGGCGCGTGTCTCCGGTGCAGGTCACATGCAGGCTGCGAAGGTCTTGGCAGGAGCCCTCGATCGACACCCATGGATCTCTGGGCGGTCCAGGGTCGTGCATGGTGCGGGTCAGCAGAAGCGACCCGGACGGCAGTGAGGAGCGGAATCGTTCGGTCTGTGCCGAGGTCATGCCACTGGTGGTCAGTTCGATCACCGTGTCTTTGATGCGCTCATGGGTGGCGAGAGCCGCTTTGGAGTGCTCGCCGAGGCGGCTGGTCCATACCTGCATCTGGGCGACGATCCCGATGCCGATCACCATGGCCAGTGCGAGGCGCACGATGACTCCAGGATGAGCGTGCGTCCACCGACCGCCGATCAGGCGGCCCGCATGGCCCCGGCGCCTGCCGCTTTCTGCGAGCCGGGCCCCCAGATGGCGGGTGGCGAGCGCCACGACGGAGGACAGGAATGCCCACATCACGACCGTACCGCTGGTGAACACGATGAGCTGCGCTTTGCGGGGCACGTACTGGCTGGACAGGACCAGCGCGACGCCGATTCCGCAGGCCAGCAGCCGCCATGCCGGAACACGGGATGTGAACGAGGTCGGGCGGGTGGATCTGCCGTCTCGGTGGACGCGGTGTGTGGCCACGACGATGGCCACCACGGCCAGCAGGGAGATGACTCCCGCCCCCGCGGCCGTGAGCCAGGCGTCCCATACGTCGCGGTGGTCGAGGATGTATCCGGTAGGGCCAAGGCGGATGTCGCGCAGGGAGGCGACGGTGTACGGGACGAACGCGGCGAGGGTTCCCAATGCCACGGGGAACGCAGCTTCGCCGATGTTGACCAGCATCCGGTGCCGTGATGTCCCGCCGAGTGCTTGCAGCAGGCTGCTGCGTCTGTCGCGGGAGCGGGAGCCGACCCGCGCGCTGATCACAGCAAGGGCGAGAGCGGGCAGGCCCGCCAGTGCCCACATCGCCGTGAGCGGAGACGTCACCGGAGCTTGATCGACCATTTCTCCTGTCGCTCCCCCGCTGCCCCCGAACGCGGCCACGGGCAGCCACCGGTGGTCGCTCGCCGGCGGCGTATCGGCCACCCGGACGTAGGCGATCCGCTCGGAAGGGGTGACCAGGCCGTCGGCGGAGATGGTTCCGGCGAACGAGCCGTACCGGCTGCGGATCCCCTCCGAGTCTCCGGTGCGCAGGAGTTCGGGAGACAGCAGTACCCCGCCGGGCTCGGGCCAGCGCGTGACGCCGGCCGGGACCGGGGCCTTGGAGGTGAGGGGATGGACGAACACGACGGATACGGGCCGCGCGCCGATGGAGTCGGCACCCTCCCGGTACAGCAGAGCGGCGTGTTTGCTGTCGGTGATCACTGGCCCTCGGGCGTCCGCCCGGCTCTCGCGGCCGTCATAGGTGGCGAGCGTGGCCACGGTCGCCAGGACGACGAGGGCGACGGCGAGGGAGGCGCCGAACAGGCCCCAGCGGCGTAACCGGTCACCGGGGCTGGAGCGGCCCGCGGCGAGGCCGATTCTGATCAGTGTGCCCGCGGTGCGCATGGGCGTACGCATCAGAGCGCTCCTGCTTCGGTCAGGATCCCGCCGTGGAGTTCATGACGCCGGTCGGCCCGCTCGGCGACCGAGGGATCGTGCGTGACCAGGAGCAGCGCGCAGTTCCGGTCGCGGGCGGTGGTGAAGAGGAGGCGGGCGACTCCCTCTTTGGCCTCGGGATCGAGGGCGCCGGTGGGTTCGTCAGCCAGGAGGACGGCAGGCTCGGTGATCAGAGCCCGGGCGACGGCGGTGCGCTGGCGCTCGCCTCCGGAGAGCATTCCTGTGGGGGTGGAACCGGTGGGGACGCCGAGTTCGCCGAGGAGTTCTTCCGCGCGCCGGTAGGCGTCCTGGTGGCGACCCCCGTCGAGCAGCACCGGCAGGGCGACGTTCTCCACCGGGCTGAGTTCGGGGAGAAGTTCGCCGAACTGGAACACCATGCCGAGAATGTCTCGCCGCGCCTGCGCGAGCCGTGCGGACCCGAGCCCGGTGATCTCCTGGCCTCCGGCGGTGATGGTGCCTGCTTGCGGCTTGATCAGGCCGAGGATGCACATGAGCAGTGTCGACTTGCCGGACCCGCTGGGGCCGGTCACCGCGACCGACTCGCCGGGAGCAACGGATAATTCCACACCGTCGAGGAGGGCACGGCCGTCGACCTGATAGCACAGGCCACTCACCTGAAGCCCGGACGAATCGAGTGGTTTCACAGAATCTGGCCTTTTGTCAGAAAAAATGGGAACGCCGCACCAGCCCCTTCGGGCTGGTGCGGCGAGGTGTCCGTGGCGTCCGTTTTACGGGATGACCCACCCGGAGCAGTCGTCCGGGTCGCCGTAGTTCTCGTCGCACGCCTTGAACTTGTAGATCCGGGAACCGTCGCCGGAAGTGGCGGTGGTGCCCGGGCCGCTGTGGTTCCACAGGGTCCGCTTCGTGTCAGGGCTTTCCGTCCGGTAGTACTCGGCCTTGACCGGGTCCCCGTCACGGCTGTTGTCCTTGACGGATATCTTCCCGCTGTCGCCGCCGGCGGGCGACCAGGCGTGAGCACCGCCACCGTAGGCGTCAGCGGCGACGGCCGTGGCCGTGGGCACCGCGAGCGCGGCGGTGAGCAGCGTGGCGGCGACGAACTTGGCTCTCTTCATTCCGTTCCCCTCCTTGGTCATCTTCCTGGTGGTCAGGCGGCTCTGCCATGACAGGGCGCCATGCCATGGCCCCGCCGTCGTCCCAGTAGCCACAACGATCACATAGGAGACGCGCAGGAGACGGGAGTTTTCGAGGGGTGACTGATTACCGACCCGAGCTACTGGCCGGACCGGATCGGATTGTTGCAGGGAGCCTCTGGAGAAAGCGGAATGAATCGTCAACGGTGCTTCACCTTCGCGGAATTGACGTGTTGAACCGAAATGGACCGGGGGGCGAGGGCCACGTGCGCCGATGCGGTGACAGGTATCCGCCATCAGATGGAGACTGCTGGTTGGCGCGAATCGATCGGCTGTACGAGTTGATGGCCCCTCGTAGCAGTGACCTTGGCGTTCTCGCTGCTCGCCGTCGCTGGTCACCGGGCAACTCGCGCTCCACCGCGTATCGGAGACAGCTACTGAAGACCGTCCGCTTGCGACTAACGTGATCTTGGCTGGCGGAAAAGTGAGATCTGGGATGGCTGGGTTGGCTGTCCTGTAGACCACTTTGATCATGGAAGCTGAAATGAGTGAGGGCGTTGGATTCATGCCTCTGGCGGTTTTTCGCACCCCGCTGGTTGTGGTGGATTTCCTTGGCGTAGAAGCGGTAAAGGACCGCGATGCTGTGGCCCGCCCGCCCGCCCGCCCGCCCGCGTGGCGCCGGCACCTCAGCCAGCGGCGAGGCTGCCTCGGACGGGAGATCGGCTGCCTCCCCAGGGCGATTGACTCGCGCAGTCCGTAAGGGGCGTCCCTCGTCGAGGGGCGTCCCTTACGCGTGGGGCAACGGGTGGCTGTTCTGTCTCGTCTTTCGTCGTGAGACATCACGACGCAGGAGTGGCATGACGAATACCAAGGCGCGCACGGCCGCGATGATCACGCCCGTCGGGCAGGACGCCCAGGACGAGGCGAGGGTGCTGGCGCGGGACGGGCGTACGGGTAAGGCCGTGCGGCGGTTGCGCAGGGGCTCCTGGCTCAAGCGGGGCCCGGCCCGGGAGGCCGTGGAACTGCTGGTCGCCGGGCACGCGTTGCCCACGACCAGCGGCCAGGCGCTCGACGCGCTGCGCGAGCTCGACGCCGGACTGGTCGCGGAGCTGGTCGCCTTGCTCGACGGCGGGCAGCAGATCGCCGCGGTCAAGCTGCTCCGGGAGCGGACCGGCGTCGATCTGGCCGGTGGCTACCACCTCGTCCTGGAACTGGAAGGCACGCAGCCGGGTACGCGGTGAGCATTACGATCATCGAGGCGTGCCGGTCGGAGAAGGGTGGGTGAGCGTCGCCGTGAGTCGGCGCATCGTCGTCGTCACCGCTGTGCACGGCCCGCACGCCCGGTTCCTGCCCGAGGCCTACGCGTCGTTGCGCGCGCAGCGGCTTCCCGCGGGCTGGGAGTGGCACTGGGTCATACAGGAGGACGGCGAGAGCGAGCGCGTCAGGCCGTATGTGCCGGCCGACCACCGGGTGACGTTCCGGCAGGGCCGGGCCGGGGGGCCCGGGGTCGCGCGGACCATGGCGCTGGCGCACGGCGACGGGGCGTACGTGAAGGTCCTGGACGCCGACGACCGGCTGACCCCGGGGGCGCTCGCGCGGGATCTGGCCGCGCTGGAAGGGGACCCGGGCCTCGGGTGGGCCACGTCGCGGGTGCTCGACCTTCTGCCCGACGGGTCGACCGTCGGCTTCCCGGGCGATCCGGACCAGGGGCCGATAGAGCGCGGTGCCGTGCTCGAGCACTGGAGGGCGAACGGCTTTCTCGCCCAGGTGCATCCCGCGTCGCTGTTCGTGCGACGGGAGTTGCTGCTCGCCCTGGGCGGCTGGATGGCACTGCCCGCCTCGGAGGACACCGGCCTGCTGCTGGCGCTGAACGCGGTGAGCCGGGGCTGGTTCTCGGGAGAGGTGGGCCTGCTGTACCGCAAGTGGGACGGCCAGGTGACCGGACAGGCGGCCCACACCGACCAGTCCGAGCGGGAGACGCGCATGGCGGTCGTCGAAGCGAGAGCCCTGGCCCTGTCCCGCCTCCGCTGGGACGCCCCGGCGGCTTCGTGAGAGCGGCTAGGTGACCAAGTCCTGCGGGGGCGCTCCGGCCTCCGGGTAGAGGCGTTCCAGGCCGGCGGCGTGTGCCGCGAGGGCAGTCACGCGGTGGGTGTGCACCCCTGGGCCACCGGTCGGCCACCGCCTCGTCCAGCGGGACGTCACACCAGCGCGGAGTGGGCGAAGATCGCGAGCAGCGGCGTGGGCGGCATGTTCCTCGCTACGGCCCGTCCGGTGGGGGTGTCGCCCGGGTGAGGGTGATCGCCTGGCTCGGGCACTTCTCGGTCGCCTCCAGGATCTCCGGGGCGTCGCCCACGTGCTCACGGCCCGGGCGGACGACCCCGAAGCCGTCGACGAAGTCGAAGACCTCCGGGGCCCGGTGGGCGCACTCGGCGGAGCCGTAGCAGAGATCGCGGTCTATGGAGACCTTCATGCCTTTTGTCCCCCTCCTGGGCGGCCACGGGAGTTCGCGGCCGTCGGGGAGTTGACTGCCCAGCGCGCCCCCGGCTGAACCGGCCGGGTTAGCGGGCGCTCCCTGCGGTCGCCAGCCAGTGGGCGACCCGGCGTACGGCGGCCTCGTCGAGCCGTTCGACCAGCGCCTTGACGGTCGTGTCGTCCTCGGGGGACAGGTCGTAGAGGCCCGCCTTGGTCAGGCCGGCGAGCAGGACCTGGTGGCGGCGGCCGGTCATCCTGTCCGTCAGGGTGGCCGGTTCGCCGGGGGCGGGTTCAGGATTCGGCTGAAATGCGACGCTCTGCTGCCGCGGGGCGTCGAAGCGGTGCCACGCGCCGTCCTTCGGTCCCCACAGGGCGACGGTGACCTCATCGCCCCGTGCGCGCAGGGTCCGGGTCATCTCGCCGAGGGCGTACAGCACCGGTGCGCGGTGGGGCGACTCGGCGGCCGTCCGCCAGGCACCCGCCGCCGGACGGTAGTACAGCGCGACCCAGCGCGGGGCACCCTGCGGACGTGGGATCTCGGGACGTGACTCCACTGCGCTCACCCCTGTACATCGCTGCGGAAGCGGTACGGCAGGGGGACCATAGCTGACGGGTCGTCAGTTATCCAGGGGTGTCGGAGGCAATCCGCAGGGGGCGGCGCACGGTCCTCCGGGAGTGGCGACCACGTCGTCCGGCACCGGTCCCTCCCCTCGTGGGGACCGGTACCGAACGGTGGAGCTACCGTCGTCCGGTTCGGACGGAAGCAGTCCGGATGCGTGTGCCACTGCGTTCGGATCCTGCCATTTCCGGCCGTGGAGGAGGAGGTTCCGGCCTTCAGCGGACGGTATTGCCGCAGGTCAGCGATATAGAGTGAGTTTTCCGGTCCGGACGTCCAGGCGTGGAAGTGAGGAGCTGAGACCTTGAGTTCCGACTCGGGGGCACGCACCGCCTTCGCGGAACGCCTCGCGCTGCTGTACAAGGAAGCCGGGAACCCCCCTCTCAAGCGGGTGTCCGAGGCGGTCGTCCGTCTCCAGCGGGTCGACGAACGGGGGCGGCCGGTACGGGTGTCC
The DNA here is from genome assembly GCF_056436585.1 of Streptomyces sp. NPDC043685. Taxonomy (NCBI): domain Bacteria; kingdom Bacillati; phylum Actinomycetota; class Actinomycetes; order Kitasatosporales; family Streptomycetaceae; genus Streptomyces; species Streptomyces sp. NPDC043685. The sequence goes on from NZ_JBWKCH010000004.1 coordinate 603,013, forward strand.
GCCCAGCGCATCAGCGACTGGCGCCGGGCCCGGAACGTGCCCGCGCAGTTCCCCGCGCTCGCGGCGGTGCTGCACGTGCTGATCCCCGAGGCGCGGCGTGAGCGGCCCACGCCGGTCTCCCCGGGGCTGTACGACCTCGGCCAGTGGCAGCGGCTGTGGGAACGCGCGGTGGCCGACCCGGTCGCCGAGCGCCCCGCGGCGTCGGCGGCCGAGGAACGGCCCGCGGACGAGGCCGTGTCCGCGCCCGGCGGGGTGTGCCCGTACAGGGGTCTCGCCTCCTACCGCCGGGAGGACGCCCGCTGGTTCTTCGGCCGGGAGCGGAGCACGGACGCGCTCGTCACCCAGCTCGGGGCCGTCGCGGGATCGGGTGGCCTGGTCATGCTGGTGGGCGCCTCGGGGGCGGGCAAGTCCTCGCTGCTGAACGCCGGTCTGGTGCCCGCCCTGCGGGACGGCGCGCTGAGTGACGACGGCGACCGTGGCGACCGTGGCGGGGGTGGCAGGGGTGGTGGGGCTGACGGTGGTGGCAGCGGTGACGGCGGTGACGCCCATGGTCGTGGCGGTGCCCGAGCGCGGGAGGTCGTACAGCTCGTTCCGGGCGGTGATCCGCTGGCGGAGCTGATCCGGTGCATACCCGAGCTGGCGCCCGTCGTCTCGGCCCGGACCCCGCCACGCTCTTCCGTAGCCGGCTCCGGCCTCTCTGCACCTGGCCCGGGCCCTTCCGTGAATGGCCCGGGCCTCTCCGCACCCGACTCCGCCCCCTCCGCCCCCGCCCCCAACCCCTCCGCACCCGACTCCGCCCCCTCCACCCCTGCCCCCCACCCCGCCGCACCAGCCCCCGGCACCCCCTCCTTCACCCGTGCCGTCCGCGCCGCCGTCGGCGCCTGGGCCCGGCGCGAAGCGCCCTCCGGGGTCCGCCCGGTCGTCATCGTGGACCAGTTCGAGGAGACCTTCACCCTCTGCCCCGACGAGGCGGACCGGCGCGCTTTCATCGCGGCCCTGCACGCCGCCTGCTCCCCCGCCGGCCCGGGCGAACCGGCCCCGGCGATCGTGGTGCTGGGCATCCGCGCCGACTTCTACGACCGCTGCCTGAGGTACCCCGAGCTGGCCGACGCGCTCCAGCACCGGCACATGGTGCTCGGGCCGCTGACCAGCGCGGAGCTGCGCGAGGCGGTGACCGGTCCGGCCAAGGCCGTCGGCCTGGAGCTGGAACCGGGCCTGGCGGAGCTGATCATCCGGGAGGTCAGTGCCGACGGCCCGCGCGGGGCGCACGACGCCGGTGTGCTGCCGCTCCTCTCGCACGCCTTGCTCGCCACCTGGCAGCGCAGGAAGGCGGGGCGGCTCACCCTGGCCGGCTACCGCGCGGCCGGCGGCATCCAGGGCGCGGTCGCGGCCACCGCCGAGCGTGCCTGGACCGGCCTCGACCCGGCCGCGCGCACGGCGGCCAGGCTGCTGCTGCTCCGCCTGGTCCGGCTGGGCGAGGACACCCAGGCCACGCGCCGGCGCGGCACCCGGCGGCAGCTGGAGCAGGAGTCGGCCGACCCCTGCAAGACGGAGGAGTCCCTCGAAGCGCTGGTCCGCGCCCGGCTGGTGACGCTCGACGCGGAGACCGTGGAGATCACCCACGAGGCGCTGCTGCACGCCTGGCCGCGGCTGCGCGACTGGATCGACGAGGACCGGCAGGGCAACCTGCTGCGCCAGCGCCTGGAGGAGGACGGCCGGGCCTGGGAGGAGTCCGGACGGGACACCTCGCTGCTGTACCGGGGTTCCCGGCTGGAACAGGCGGACGGCTGGGCGCGGTCCGCCGGGGACACGTTCCTGACCCGCAGCGCGGTGGAGTTCCTGGCCGCCTCGGTCCGGCTGCGCCGGCGGATCACCTGGATCAGCCGGGGCGCGGTGGCGACCCTGGTGGTGCTGGCGTTGCTGGCCGTCGGGTCGGCCGTGGTCGCCTGGAAGCAGCGGGACGAGGCCGTCTTCGAGCAGGTGCTCGCCCAGTCCGACCGGCTGCAGGACACGGATCCGTCGCTGTCCGCGCAGCTCGACCTGGTGGCGCACCGGCTGCGGCCGGACGACAAGGGCGCGACCAGCCGGCTGATCTCCATCGTGAACGCCCCGCTGTCCACGCCCCTGACCGGTCATTCGGGCGCCGTCTACCTCACCACCTTCAGCCCGGACGGGCAGGTCCTGGCCACCGCCAGCTACGACCGGACCGTACGGCTGTGGGACGTCTCCGACCCCGAGCGGCCGAAGCCCCTGGGCAAGCCCCTCACGGGTCATACGAGCTGGGTGAGCAGCGCGGTCTTCAGCCCGGACGGCCGTACCCTCGCCAGTGCCTCCGACGACGGCACCGTGCGGCTCTGGGACGTGACCGACCCCGCGCACCCGAAGTCGCTGGGCGCGCCCCTGACCGGCCACGACGGCACGATCTACCTGATCGCCTTCAGCCCGGACGGACGCACCCTGGCCTCCGCGGGCGACGATCACACCGTGCGGCTGTGGGACGTGGCCGACCCGCGCCGGCCGCGGGCGCTGGGCGATCCGCTGACCGGTCACCGCAGCGCCGTGCGGTCGGTGGCGTTCAGCCCGGACGGCCGGACGCTGGCAGCGGGCGGCGACGACGGCACGATCCGGATGTGGGACGTGTCCGAGCCCGGCCGTCCGGAGCCCGCCGGGGCACCGCTGACCGGCCACACCACCACCGTGCACTCCGTGGCCTTCAGCCCCGACGGCCGCACCCTGGCCAGCGGCAGCGCGGACGGCACCGTACGGCTGTGGAACACGGCGAGCCCGGGCCGCCCGACCGCGATCGGCGCGCCGCTGACCGGCCACACCGGGCCGGTCTGGTCCGTGTCCTTCAGCCCCGACGGGAACATGCTCGCCGCGGCCAGCGCGGACAGTACGGCGAGCCTGTGGAAGGTCAGTGATCCGCAGTACCCGTCGCAGGTGGGCGGGCCCCTCGCGGGCAGCAGCGGCGAGATGTACGCGCTCGGCTTCAGCCCGGACGGGCGCACCCTCGCGACAGGGGCGGGCGACAACAAGGTCCGCCTGTGGTCGCTGCCGATGTCGGACATGGTCGGCCGGACCGGAGTGTTCCGGCCGGACGGGCAGGTGCTCGCGACGGCGGCCCGGGACGGGCGGATCCGGCTGTGGGACGTGCGGGCGCCCGGCCGGCCGGTCCGGATGGGAGAACCGTTTCGCCCGCGGAAGGGCGCCGTGCGCTCACTGGAGTTCGCCCCGGACGGGCGCACGCTGGCGGTCGTGACGGAGGGCCGGGCCGTGGAACTGTGGAACGTCGCCGACCCCGCACGCCCCGTCCCGTACGGCTCTCCCTCCCCGCTGCGGATCCGGTACGCCGACCCGCTGGCGTTCAGCCCGGACGGGCGGGTCCTGGCCACGGCCTACGACGACCGCACCATCCAGCTGTGGAACGTCGCCGACCCGTCCCGTCCGCGCCCGTTCGGCACGCCTCTCACCGGTCACAAGGGCTACGTCAACCACCTCGTCTTCAGCCCGGACGGCCGCACCCTGGCCAGCGGCAGCGCGGACGGCACCATCCGGCTGTGGGACGTGTCCGACCCCGGCCGGGTGACCCTGATCGGGGCGCCGCTGCGGGGCCACCTCGGAGCGGTCAACGCCCTCGCCTACAGCCGGGACGGGCGCACGCTGGCCAGCGCGGGCGACGACAACTCGGTCCGCCTCTGGGACCTCACCGACCTCGACGAGGTCTCCGAGGAGGCGCGGCTCACCGGTCACACGGAGGCGGTCGTGTCGCTGACGTTCAGCCGGGACGGGCGCACCCTGGCCAGCGGCGGCAACGACAGCACCGTGCGGCTGTGGGACGTCTCGGACCCCGCGCACGCCACGGCGATCGGCCCGTCGATGAGCCCCGACGCCACGACCGGCAACTTCCTGGCGTTCAGCCCGAACAGCCACATGCTCGGGGTGTCGAGCGGCGCGGACACCGTCCGGCTGTGGAACCTCGACGTCGACGCGGCGGCCCGCCGTGTCTGCTCGATGACCCGGGGTGTGCTGACGCCGGACACCTGGCGGGAGTACCTGCCCCGGCTCTCCTACGATCCGCCGTGCGACGACTGACCGCTGTCCGGCTCAACACCGGGAGTAATAAAGGGAGTTGAGTGAGACGAGTCACAACCGGGCCTTTCCTGACGGTCAGTCGGCTCGGGGTGGGCAAGCGCTTGTTACCCTTGGCCATAGCCCGACCGCTGGTGCATCCCCCGTCGCCAGCGGTCGGGCCTTGCTTTTCAGCGCAGGTCCAGGCGCATCAGAATGCGGGGGTGGCCGGCCAGGACCGAGGTCGTGTCGGCCGCGTGGGTGAAGCCGGCGCGTTCGAAGTTCTTCCGCAGTCCGGCGTAGGCCATCGTCAGGTCGACCCTGGCGTCCCCGTTGTCCAGGGGGTACGCCTCGATCGCCGGGGCGCCCCGGTCCCGGGCGAACGCGACGGCGCCGGCGATGAGGGCGTGCGAGATGCCCTGCTTGCGGTGGCCGGGGCGGACCCGGACGCACCAAAGCGACCAGACGGGCAGGTCGTCGAGGTGCGGGATCTTGCGGTTGCGGGCGAAGGAGGTCTCCGCGCGCGGGGCGACGGCGGCCCAGCCGACCGGTTCGTCACCGTCGTAGGCGAGCACACCCGGGGGCGGCTCCGCGCGGCACAGCCGCTCGACGTACTCCCCGCGGGCGGGTCCGCGCAGTTCGTTGTTGAGCCGGGAGGGGATCCGGTAGCTCAGGCACCAGCAGACGTTCGCCCGGGCCGACTTCGGCCCGATCACGGCCCGGACGTCCTCGAAGACCGTGGCCGGACGAACATCGATGCTCATGCCCCCACGATGCCACGCCCCCGACACCCACGCCCCGAGGACGGGGTCATGGCCCGGGGACGGACCACCCGGGCCGCCCGGCGCCCACCGGGACGCTCCCGGGACTCACGCGGCCGCCGCTCGCAGCAGGCGCAGCCGCAGATGGCCGATCTCCGTCACGCTCCGGGCGACGCCGCACTCGTCGGACGAGCCTGCGCGAGCACCGGGGCGTCGTCCCGGGCCAGTGCCGCCCAGTCGAGGTCCCGCAGCCCGGGCTCCGCGTCGCAGCCCGCGGGCAGGCGGGGCGTGGACTGGAACCAGACGACCGTCAGTCGCGAGCGGCAGGAGACCGGGTCGCCGGCCGGGTCCAGGGCCGTCGAGCGGAACGTGCCGAGGCAGGCCACCGCGGGCAGCACCTCGACCGGCCCGAGGCCGCCCGCGTACTGGTCGGGGTACTCGCGCCGCGGCGCGACGAGGTGCACCGGCGTGCCCGGGCGGAGGCGCTCGGCGGCGTGCAGGAGGCCCCGGATCCGCAGGTCGTTCAGCGGCTTGCAGGGATAGCCCTCCAGCATGTCGCCGTACGTCGACGAGAACCGCAGGTCGGCGAGGTCCACCGAGCGGCCGGAGGCCAGGACGAGGCGGGCGAGCGCCAGGGCCGGTGGGATGGCGTGCTGTCGCATGGGGGTCTTCCGGTGCTCAGGGACGGGGCCGTGCGGGTCGTGCTCACGGCCGGTGCCCGGTCATCCGTGCCGCCGAGGCGATCGTGGTCCGGGCCTCCCGCTCGGTCAGGCCGGTGTGCAGGGCCGCGTCGACCAGGGGGGTCACCAGCGCCGGGCCGATGCCGCCCTCGTAGGCCCGGCAGGCCGCCCAGAACAGGCGGGTGTTGCGCTGGCCCTCGTGCGCGGCCAGGACGAACTGGACCAGGCCCTGGCCGTGCCCGTCGGCCGGGGACGGTGCCGGGTGGTGGGCGGCGCGGGGCGGCGGGAGCAGCAGCCGCAGGAGCGAGCGGGGGCAGGGGGCCGGGGGCAGGTGCGCGGTGCCCGGGGCGGCGGCGTAGACGCCCTGGGCCGTGCGGGAGCCGGGTCCGACGAGGTAGCCGCCGGCGCCCCGGATGTCGATGCCGGGGGCGAGCCGGCCCGCCGAGTTGGGCACGACCACCTCGGGCGGGCCGCTCAGCCACAGATGACGCCCGCCGGACGGGGTCACGACGACCACTGTCGGCGGGATGGTGAACAGGTGCCGCAGGGCCAGCTCGCGCAGGGCGGCCGAGGAGTCCGTGCCGGTCTTCACGTCCAGGTCGAGGCCGATGAGGTGGTGCGGGGGCAGCCCGCAGGCGATGCCGTAACCGGTCGCCCAGGGGGCGGCGGCGAACAGCTCGCGGATGCGCTCCGGGTCGCTGGAGGCGTCGTGGACCCCGTGCCCGAGGCGGCCGCACTCGCCGTGGCAGGGGGAGGGGTCGGGGTCGTCGCGGTGGGGGGAGCGCAGGGCGGGGAGCTTGGTGCGGGACAGGGGCAGGACGGCCAGTCCGCGTTCGGCGGCTGACAGGGCGTGTGCGAGGGCCAGCGTCGTGGCCTGCCGGTCGGTGGTGGCCATGGCTCTAGTTTCGTACGTACGTTCGAAAAAGGAAAGAGGGAACGGGTGCGACGCGCCGAGGGCCCTGGGGTCGGTCGAAAACTGCGGGAACGCTTCATCCCTTGCGGCACCCGGGTTCGAACGCCCCCTTACGCCCCCATCCGGTACGGAAGTGACGCATAGGGGTTTATCGACTTGTCCTCACGCTTGCGTGCGAATAGCCGCTTCCGGTGTGGTTCGCCGGGGATTCGGTGGGCAACTCTGGACTCGCGACGTCGAGCACCGCACCGGGGCGGCCGGCCAACTTCCCCGGTGACAGCAGTGGTTCACGCACGACTCGGCCCTGAGCCGGCGCGTGCTCGGTTCGACAGGTCCTGGAGGGACAACAACCATGGCAAGCATCCGTACCGCCCGCGTCATCGCGGCCGTCTCCGCCCTTCCGCTCGCAGCCGCCCTCTTCGCCGGTGTCGCGGCGGCGGACAACGGCGCCTTCGCGGACGACGGATCCATCGCGTCCGTCACCGAGGCCGAGCAGGGCATCCTCGGCAGCGGCGTGGGCGGTGACAACTTCGGCAACGCGGCCACCACCCAGCAACAGGCCGTCGGGGAGGGCGCCTCGAACCAGAGCAACACCGCCCAGGTCAACGGCTCGGAGTTCACGGCCGTCAACCAGGGCAACGCCAACACGGCCATCAGCTTCGCCCCGCTGTGGTGGTGAGCTGACCGGGCCGGTGCGGGGCATCGGCCCGGGTGTTCGTGGGGGGTGTGTCGTGGGGTGACAAGCGTCTGAGCGGCGGTGCTCCGGTACCGCCGCTCAGACGTTTTCGCGCCCTGAAGCCCTTGACGGAGGCCCGTATCTGACGGACAGTCAGAAACCGTGAGCGGTGAGCCGGAGGTCCACGAGGGGTTCGAGGCGCGCCTGAAGGCCTACGAGGGCCTCCCGGCGGCCGCCACCGGCGTGGGCCGGGACCCCGTCAACGAGCCGATGATCAGGCACTGGTGCGAGGCCATGGGCGACACGAACCCCGCGTACACGGGCCCGGACGCCATCGCCCCGCCCACCATGCTCCAGGCCTGGACCATGGCCGGACTCACCCGCCGCCCCGAACGCACGGCCGCCTACGACGAACTCCTCGCCCTGCTCGACGAGTCGGGCCACGACGCCGTCGTCGCCACCGACTGCGAGCAGGAGTACCTGCGCCCGCTGCGCCCCGGCGACGAGATCACCTTCGACGCGGTGATCGAGTCGGTGTCCGGCCGCAAGTCCACGAAACTGGGGGCGGGTTACTTCGTCACGACCCGTACGGACGTCCGCGCGGGCGGAGAACTCGCCGGGACCTACCGCTTCCGCATCCTCAAGTACGCCCCCGCACAGCGGCCTTCGCGACCGGCCGAGCGCCGCCCCCGGCCCGTCGTCAACCGCGACAACGCCGGCTTCTGGGAGGGCGTGGCCCGCCACGAACTGCTCATTCAGCGCTGCGCCGCCTGCGCCACCCTGCGTTTCCCCTGGCTGCCGGGCTGCAACGGCTGCGGCTCGCCCGACTGGGACACCGTCGGGGCGAGCGGCGAGGGCACGGTCTACTCCTACGTGGTGCTGCACCACCCGCCCTTCCCGGCCTTCGAACCGCCCTACGCGGTCGGGCTGATCGAGCTGGCGGAGGGCGTGCGGATCGTCAGCAACGTCATCGGGGTGCCGTACGACGAGGTGCGGATCGGCCTGCCGGTGCGGCTGGAGTTCCGGCGGTACGACGACGAGCTGGTGCTGCCCGTCTTCCGGGCGGTGACGCCGTGAAGGCCGGTGACCGCCTGCCGCCCCTGGAGATCGCCGTCACCCGGACCCTGATCGTCGCCGGGGCCATCGCCTCGCGCGACTACCAGGACGTCCACCACGACCCGGACCTCGCCCGGCGGAAGGGCTCCCCCGACATCTTCATGAACATCCTGACGACCAACGGCCTGGTCGGGCGCTACATCACCGACCACTTCGGCCCCCGGGCCGTGCTGCGCCGGGTGGCCATCCGGCTCGGTGCGCCCAACCACCCCGGCGACACCCTGGTGCTGACCGGCACGGTCGAGGAGGTCGACGGCGACACGGCGACGGTCCGGATCGTCGGCGCGAACGGCCTCGGCACACACGTCACGGGCACGGTGACGGTGAGGGTCCCGGCATGAGCCTTCGAAGACGGGACGGTCTCGGCGGGCGCGCGGCCGTCGTCGGGGTGGGGGCCACCGAGTTCTCCAAGGACTCGGGGCGCAGCGAACTGCGCCTGGCCGTCGAGGCGGTGCACGCGGCTCTCGCGGACGCGGGGCTGAGCCCGTCCGACGTCGACGGGATGGTCACCTTCACCATGGACACCAGTCCCGAGATCACCGTCGCCCAGGCGGCCGGCATCGGGGAGCTGTCCTTCTTCTCCCGGATCCACTACGGCGGCGGCGCGGCCTGCGCCACCGTCCAGCAGGCCGCCCTGGCCGTCACGGCGGGCGTGGCCGACGTGGTCGTCTGCTACCGCGCGTTCAACGAGCGCTCGGGCCGCCGCTTCGGCTCCGGGGTGCGGCACCGGGAACCGTCGGCGGAGGGGGCGGCCCTCGGCTGGTCGCTGCCGTTCGGCCTGCTCACCCCGGCCTCCTGGGCGGCGATGGCGGCCCGGCGCTACCTCCACGCCTACGGGCTCAGCCCGGAGGCGTTCGGGCACGTGGCCGTCGCCGGCCGCAAGCACGCGGCGACCAACCCGGCGGCCTGGTTCCACGGCCGGCCGATCACCCTCGCCGACCACGCCGCCTCGCGCTGGATCGTCGAACCGCTGCGGCTGCTCGACTGCTGCCAGGAGACCGACGGCGGGCAGGCCCTGGTCGTCACCTCCGCCGAACGGGCCCGCGACCTGCCCCACCCGCCCGCCGTGATCGCCGCGGCCGCCCAGGGCTCCGGCCGCGCCCAGGAGCAGATGACCAGCTTCTACCGCGACGACCTGACCGGCCTGCCCGAGACGGCGGTCGTCGCCCGGCAGCTGTGGCGGACCTCGGGGCTCGCGCCCGCGGACATCGACGTGGGGATCCTCTACGACCACTTCACGCCGTTCGTGCTGACGCAGCTGGAGGAGTTCGGCTTCTGCGGCCCGGGCGAGGCGGCGGACTTCGTGGCCGAGGAGCGCCTGCCCCTCAACACGCACGGCGGGCAGCTCGGGGAGGCGTACCTGCACGGCATGAACGGCATCGCGGAGGCCGTCCGGCAGATCAGGGGCACGGCCGCGAACCCGGTACCGGGTGCGGAGCGGGTCCTGGTGACGGCCGGGACGGGTGTGCCCACGTCCGGACTGGTCCTGACCGCCGACCCTCAGGGGTGAACCCGCAGTACCACGGGCCCTGCGCTCCACCTGGAGGAGGTGCGGTGAGCCCTACCCGTACAACCTGAGGGGGACCCTGCTTCGGGACCTGCGGGCGATCCGCCGGCCATGCCGTCGCTCATAGCGTGGAGCCATGACCACACTCGTCTGCACGAGCGCTTCGAAGGCGGCCGGACCAGCGGCGCAGACCCTTCCGTACCCGTCGTTCTCGTCGTACGTCAGGGCCCGCCAGCCGGTGCTGCTGCGTACCGCCCGCTCGCTCACCGGCAACCCGAGCGACGCGGAGGACCTGCTGCAGACCGCCCTCACCAAGACGTACGTCGCCTGGGAGCGCATCGAGGACCACCGCGCCCTCGACGGTTACGTCCGCCGGGCGCTGCTGAACACCCGGACCTCGCAGTGGCGCAAGCGCAAGGTGGACGAGTTCGCCTGCGACGAGCTGCCCGAGCCGGACCCGGTCCCGGCCGGTGACGACCCCGCCGAGCAGCAGGCGCTGCGCGACGCGATGTGGCGCGCGGTCATGCGGCTGCCCGCCCGGCAGCGGGCGATGGTGGTCCTCAGGTACTACGAGGACCTCAGCGAGGTCCAGACGGCCGAGCTGCTCGGCGTCTCGGTGGGCACGGTGAAGTCGGCCGTCTCCCGGGCGCTCGGCAAGCTCCGCGAGGACGCTGAGCTGGGGCTTGTCCGCCAGTGAGGCGACGATCCACCCGGCTGTGAGCTGCCCTACCGGCATGGCGTGATCTGATCGATCGCCCGTCCCTAGTGACATACCGCGCGGTATGTGCGCAGAATCAGCGCAACTCTTACCACCGCGCAGGCAATGTCGCCCCGGGAGGACGCCGTGCTGAGCACCATGCAGGACGTACCGCTGCTGATCTCGAGGATCCTGACCCACGGGTCGACGGTCCACGGGACATCGCAGGTGACCACCTGGACCGGTGAGGACGAGCCGCACCGCCGCTCCTTCGCCGAGATCGGCGCCCGCGCGGCCCAGCTGGCCCACGCCCTGCGGGACGACCTCGGCGTCACCGGCGACGAGCGCGTCGCGACCCTCGCCTGGAACAACGCGGAGCATGTCGAGGCCTACTTCGCCATCCCGTCCATGGGCGCGGTCCTGCACACCCTGAACCTCCGCCTCCCGCCCGAGCAGCTGGCCTGGATCGTCAACCACGCCGCCGACCGCGTGATCATCGCCAACGGTTCGCTGCTCCCCCTGCTCGCGCCGCTGCTGCCGCACCTGAAGCCGGTCGAGCACGTGGTCGTCACCGGCCCCGGAGACCGTTCCCTCCTCGCCGGCGCGTCCGTCCGCGTCCACGAGTACGAGGACCTGATCGCCGGCAAGCCGACCGCGTACGACTGGCCCGAGCTGGACGAACGCCAGGCCGCCGCCATGTGCTACACCTCCGGCACCACCGGCGACCCCAAGGGCGTGGTCTACAGCCACCGCTCCATCTACCTGCACTCCATGCAGGTCAACATGGCCCAGTCGATGGGCCTCACCGACCAGGACACCTCCCTGGTCGTCGTCCCCCAGTTCCACGTGAACGCCTGGGGCCTGCCGCACGCGACCTTCATGACCGGTGTGAACCTGCTGATGCCGGACCGCTTCCTCCAGCCGGGCCCGCTCGCCGCGATGATCGAGAGCGAGAAGCCGACCCACGCCGCCGCCGTGCCCACCATCTGGCAGGGCCTGCTCGCCGAGCTGACGGCGAACCCCCGCGACGTCGCCTCCCTCGGCCAGGTCACCATCGGCGGCTCGGCCTGCCCGCCCTCGCTGATGGAGGCCTTCGACAAGCTCGGCATGCGCGTCTGTCACGCCTGGGGCATGACCGAGACGTCCCCGCTGGGCACGGTGGCCCGTCCGCCGGCCGCCGCGGTCGGCACCGACGAGGAGTTCGCCTACCGCCTCACCCAGGGCCGTTTCCCGGCCGGTGTCGAGGCCCGGCTGACCGGCCCCGGCGGCGAACGCCTGCCCTGGGACGGCGAGTCCGCCGGTGAGCTGGAGGTGCGCGGCCCCTGGATCGCGGGCGCCTACTACAACGGCCCCGACGCCGAGCCGCTGCGCCCCGCCGACAAGTTCAGCGAGGACGGCTGGCTCAAGACGGGCGACGTCGGCACCATCTCCGCCGACGGCTACCTCACCCTCACCGACCGCGCCAAGGACGTCATCAAGTCCGGTGGCGAGTGGATCTCGTCGGTGGAGCTGGAGAACGCGCTGATGTCCCACCCGGACGTCGCCGAGGCGGCCGTCGTCGCCGTGCCGGACGACAAGTGGGGCGAGCGCCCCCTGGCCACGGTCGTGCTCAAGGAGGGCGCCTCCGTCGGCTTCGAGTCGCTGCGCGGCTTCCTCGCCGACGAGGGCAAGATCGCCAAGTGGCAGCTGCCGGAGCGCTGGACGATCATCGAGTCGGTCCCGAAGACGAGCGTCGGCAAGTTCGACAAGAAGGTGCTGCGCAGGCAGTACGCCCAGGGGGAGCTGGACATCACCCGGCTCTGACGGGCCGGGGGACCGCCGTACGGCAGTGTTTCACCGTCGTACGGCGGTCACGCTCCAGCCCAGCAGCAGCCACAGCCCCGCCACCGCGCACACCCCGTCCCAGCCGAAGTGGCCGTAGGCGGCGCCCGCGAGGGCCGAGGCGGTGGCGCCGCCCGCGAAACCGGCGACCACATAGGCGGTGTTGGCGGTGGCCGGGGTGGCGGTCGCGGTCAGGGCCAGGGTCTGGTTGGCGACGTGGGAGGCCACCAGCGCCGCGTGGATCGCGACCGCGGCGGCGAACAGGGCGCCCAGCACCTGCCCGCCCAGCCAGAACAGCGGCACCGACACGGCCGCGACCAGATACGCCGACCGCACCACCCGGGTCGCGCCGAACCGGTCCACGAACCCGCCGGCCAGCGGCGCCACCGCACTCGCGGTCAGCCCGAACAGCCCGAACAACCCGGCGGTCGCGGTGGACAGACCGTAGGCGGGCCCGGTCAGCAGCACGGCGAGCGACGTCCACAGCGCGCTCCACGCCCCGAACATCCCGGCCTGGCGCACACACGCCCGCCACAGCTCCGGCGAGCCCCGCAGCACCGACGGCAGGGCGGCCAGCCCCGAGAACAGCGAGCCCTCCCTGCTGCGCCGCGACGGCAGGACGGCCGCCGTCGCGAGCCCCAGGGCCAGTGTCAGCACGGCGGCACCCGCGAACACCCAGCGCCAGCCGAAGGCCTGCCCGGCCAGCCCGCCCAGCACCCGGGCCCCGACGATGCCGGTGAACAGGCCCGCGATGACCGCGGCGACATGACGGGCGCGCCGCTCGGCCGGGGCCCGTTCGGCGACCAGCGGCACGAGCAGCTGCGGGACGACCGTCGCCGCCGAGGCGACGAACACGGCGGCCGCGAGGATCCCGGCTCCCGGGGCGAGGGCGCTGGCCGCCAGCGCCAGGGCGGTCACCATGGTGAGTCCGGCGACCAGCCGGCGGCGGTTGACGCTGTCGCCGAGCGGGGCGAAGAACAGCAGGCCGACCGCGTAGCCGAGCTGCGCGACGGAGGCGATCCAGGCGAGGGCCGAGGGCGTCGAACCGAAGTCGCGGGCCATCAGGGACAGCAGTGGCGCGGCCAGGTAGATGTTGGCGGCGGTGACCGCGCTGCACACCGCGAGCAGGGTGAGGAAGAGACCGGGGGAGGGCGTGCGCGGCGGTCGCGCCGGGGCCCGGCCGGTCCGGGGGGAGGTGATCGTGGTGGTCGCTGACGGCATGAGGGAGGGCTCCCTGGAGTCGGCTCTAACAACTAACTGGTTGGTTGGATAACCGGGCAACAGTCTGGGCCGCCCCTCCATTCCCTGTCAACCAAACGGTTGGTTACCCGGGCGCGCTACCCTCTCCCCCATGGCAGCAAGGGACCCCGAGGCCACCAAGGCCCGGATCTTCGAGGCGGCGGTCGCCGAGTTCGCACGGCACGGCATCGCCGGCGCCCGCATCGACCGCATCGCAGCCGAGGCGAAGGCCAACAAGCAGCTGATCTACGCCTACTTCGGCAACAAGGCCGAGCTCTTCGCGATCGTCCTCGAACGCAAGATGCTCCACCTCGCCGAGGCCGTCCCCGTCGACCCCGACGACATCGAGGGCTGGATCGACCGGCTGATGGACTACCACGCCGCCCACCCCGAGCTGCTGCGCCTGCTCTTCTGGGAGGGCCTGGAGTACGGCAGCGCCGAGCTGCCCCACGAGTCCGACCGCCAGGAGCACTACGCCCGCAAGGTCGCCGCCCTGCGCGACGGCCAGGAGCGGGGCGTCGTCACCGACGCGATCCCGCCCGCCGACCTGCTGTTCCTGCTGACCGCCCTGGCCAACTGGACGGCCGTCGTCCCGCAGATGCGGCGCATCCTGGTCGGCGGCGGCGAGCCCGACCGGGAGCGGCTGCGCGCCTCGGTGAAGGAGGCGGCGCGCCGCCTGACGGCCCGCTGAGCCCTAGTTGGTGCCGATCCGGCTGAGCAGTTCGACGATCCGGGACTGCACCTCGCCGCTGGTCGACCGCTCCGCGAGGAACAGCACCGTCTCGCCGGACGCCAGCCGCGGCAGGTCCGCCTGGTCGACGGCGGCGGTGTAGACGACGAGCGGGGTGCGGTTGAGCTGCCCGTTCGCCCGCAGCCAGTCCACGATCCCGGCCTGCCGCCGGTGCACCTGGAGCAGATCCATCACGACCAGGTTCGGCCGGAACTGCCCCGCCAGCATCACCGCGTCCGCGTCGCTCGCGGCCCGCGCGACCTGCATCCCGCGCCGCTCCAGGGTCGCCGTCAGCGCCAGCGCGATCTCCGCGTGCTCCTCGATCAGCAGCACGCGCGGCGGGTGCTGCTCGCTGTCGCGCGGCGCCAGCGCCTTCAACAGCACGGCCGGATCGGCCCCGTACGCCGCGTCCCGCGAGGCCTGCCCGAGCCCGGCCGTGACCAGCACGGGCACCTCGGCCGCCACCGCGGCCTGCCGCAGCGACTGGAGCGCCGTCCGCGTGATCGGCCCGGTCAGCGGGTCGACGAACAGCGCGGCCGGGAACGCCGCGATCTGCGCGTCGACCTCCTCGCGCGAGTTCACGATCACCGGCCGGTAGCCACGGTCGCTCAGCGCCTGCTGCGTACTGACGTCCGGCGCGGGCCACACCAGCAGCCGCCGCGGATTGTCCAGCGGCTCGGGCGGCAGCTCGTCGTCCATCGGCTGCGGCCGGGGCGGATCGGCCACCTCGACGGCCCCGCCGGGACCGTCCAGCGGCTCGGGCCCTTCGGCGGCGTTCTCGTCCGGCGCGCCTATGGCGTACGAACGTCCGCCGCCCTCGGTCATCGGCGCGAGCCGCGACTGACCGGCGAGGGACGGCTGCGCCGGCATCGGAGCGCCGGCCGGGGCGGGCACCTGCGCGGAGAGCGGTGGCGGCGTGTGCTCGGCGGCCGGATGCGACCGCGCGGCCTGCTCCGGGCGGGGTCCCCGCTCCGCCGGACGCGGCTGCCCCTGCTCAGGGCGGGCCGCCTGGTCCGCGCGCGTCGCCGGGTCGGGCGGCGTGCCGAGCTTGCGGCGCCGCCCCGATCCGCCCGGCTGGTGCGGGGGAGGCGTCGCCGACGGCTGCTGGACCTGGGCCGCCTGCCGGGTGAAGGGCACGCCCTGGCCGAGCGTACGCACGCTGATCGCCCGCCCCTGGGTCGAGTTGGGGTCCACGGGCGCGGCGGCCTCGGCGGGCAACGGCTGGGCCGCCCGCTGCACACCCTCGGGCGGCAGCGGGGTGCCCGGCGCGGGGGTGTGCTGCTGCGGGGCCCTGGACGGCGTGCCGTTCGGGGGCGCGGGGTGCACGGCACCGGCTGCCGTGTCGTCGGCGGCGGGCCAGGGCGGGGAGGCCGGGGCACCGGCCTGCGGCGGAGTGCCGTGGGCGTTCGTGCCGTGGGCCGGAGTGCCGTGGGCGTTCGTGCCCTGGGCGGGTGTGCCCGGCTGGGGGGCGCCTTGGTTCGGGGTGCCTTGGTTCGGGGTGCCCTGGCTCGGGGCGCCCTGAGCCGCTGCGCCCTGTCCGGGAGCGGACTCCGCGGGGAGCGGCAGAGCGGCGGACGCGTGCTGGCCGGGTGCGGCGACGCCTTGCGGCGGCAGCGGCTGCGCCGGGGCCGGAGGCTGCAGGGCATGCCCGGGGAGCGCGGCCTGCACGCTGTGTCCGAGACCGCCCTGCGCCGGGACGGACACCGCCTGCGGGGCTGCGGCGAGACCCCCGGGCGGGACGGCGGCACCTTGCGGGTGGGTGCCCTGCGGGGCGGCCCCTTGAGGGACGTTCCCGTGCGGAACACCGCCCTGCGGAGGTACGGCGTCGCCCTGCGGGTGAGCGGGGACCCCCGGCACCGGGACCGGAACGCCCTGCGGCGGAACGGCCGTGCCCGGGGGGACCGGGGCAGCGGCGGCCCCGGCCTGGACGGGCGCACCCTGGCCCGGCCCGGCCTGCGCCACCGGGACCTGCCCGGTGGTGTCCTGCTGCGCGGGACCTGCCTGCGCGGGACCTGCCGAGGCACCCGCGGGCACGGGCGTGCCAGGCACGGGCGCGACAGGTACGGCACCCGCCGGTCCCGTACCACCCGTCTGCTCACTGCTTCCCGGCGTCGGTGCCGCGGCCCCCTCGGCCGGCTGCGGCGTCGCGACCGCCCGTCGCCGGCGGCCGGTCGGCGCACTGGTGGGATGCGGCTGCGGCGGAGTGTGATCGGCGGACTGGTCGTGCGGCACGGCGTCGTGCCGCCCCTCCTCGACGCCCCCGTCACCGGCGCCGGCCGTACCGGGAGCCGCCCCGGCTGCCACCTGCGCTTGGCCCTGCACCTGTACCTGCGCCTGCGCCGGAACCTGCCCCTGGGCGGGCACACCACCCGGCGCACCCGCGGGCCGGTCCGCGACCGGCTGCCCCGGCCCGGACCGCGCCGCATCGGGAGCCGGTGCGGGGGCGGAAGCCGGGGACTGGTCGGCCTCGGCCGGCGGCAGCGCGAACACCGGGCGCGGCCCGGCGGCCTCCTGCGCGGCGGCCCGCTCGTTGGCGGCGGCCAGCGCACGCCGCCGGCGCCCGGTCGGCTGCTGAACCTGATCCTGGGCCGCGTCGGCAGCCGCCTCCGCAGACCCGGCGGCCTCACCGCCGCTCGACGCGGCGGGCAGGGCCGGCGGCAGCGCCGCCTGCTCCCCGGGCTCACGCCGGGCCCGCCGTCCGGACGGCGCGGGCACGCCCTGCGGCGGCACGGTCCCGCCCAGCCCCAAGTTGGAGGCGGCGGTCCCCGCCGCGTGCTCGGCGGCCGTCACCACGGCCCCCTCGGCGACTCCCTGGACGGCACTGCCGACGGCACCCGCCGCGGCGTCCTCGGCCGCGCGGCGCCGCCGCCCGGTACCGCCGGACGCGGCACCCTCACCGGACGCCTGCGCCGGAAGGGCGGCCGGTTCCCCGGCGGCCCGGCGCCTGCGCCGCCCGGTGGGAACGGCCCCGTCGGCTGCGGGAGCCTCGGCCCCGTCACCCTCACCGGTCGGAACGTCCCCGTCCAGGAAGGCGTCGGTGCTGGACCGCCGTGCCCGGCGCCGCCCCCCGGCGGAGCTCTGCTCGGCGGGGTCCACGAGGGCGACCGCGGCCGACTCGTTCACCGGCTGGGCGGCGACGGCCCCGGCCCCGCCCCCGATCGGCACCTCGAGGACGTACGCGCTGCCGCTCATCCCCGGCACGTCGTGCGTCTGCAGGACACCGCCGTGGGCCCGGACGATCCCGCGGACGATGGGCTCGTGCACGGTGTCGCCGCCGGCGTACGGCCCGCGCACCTCGATGCGGACGACCTCGCCGCGCTGCGCCGCCGCCACGACGACCGTGTTGTCCAGGTAACCGCCCGCCGACACGGGCGTGTTGCCGGTCGCGTCCACGCCCGCCACGTCCGCGACGAGATGCGCGAGGGCCGTGGCGAGCAGCCGGGGATCGACCTCGGCCTCGATGGGCGGGGCGTGCACGGCGAACTGCACCCGCCCGGGCCCGATGAGCTCGACGGCCCCGTCCACCCCGGCCGCGACGACGGCGTCCAGCATCACCTTCGTACGGGAGATGCCCTCGCTGCCCGCGTCGAGCCGCTGGTACCCGAGGACGTTGTCGATCAGCGTGGTGATGCGGGCGTAGCCGGCCGAGAGGTGGTGCAGCACCTGGTTGGCCTCGGGCCACAGCTGCCCCGCGTCGTCGGCGGCCAGCGCGGCCAGCTCGCGGCGCAGCTCCTCCAGCGGGCCGCGCAGCGACCGCCCGAGCAGGGTCAGCAACTGCTCGTGCCGTGCGGCGAGCGCCTCGAACCGGTCCTTCTCCCGCTCCCCGAGCGCGGCGTACCGCTCCTCGTTGGCGGCGAGTTCCTCGGCGTGCCGCTCGGTCAGCTCCTCGAGCTCGGTGACGTGCTGCTGGCGCAGCGCGGTCAGCTCGGAGGCGTGTTCCTCGGCGATCCGCTCCAGCTCCTCGGCGTGCCGCTTCTCCGCCTCTTCCTTCTCCTTGACGACGGCGTCGTACGGCCGCCGGTCGGTGAAGGTCATCACGGCGCCGACGAGCTGGTCGCCGTCGCGCACGGGCGCGGTCGTCAGGTCGACCGGCACCTTGCCGCCGTCCTTGGCGTACAGCACCTGGCCGCGCACCCGGTGCTTGCGCCCGGAGCGCAGGGTGTCGGCGAGCGGCGAGTCCTCGTAGGGGAAGGGCGAGCCGTCGGCGCGCGAGTGCAGCACGAGGTTGTGCAGTTCGCGCCCGCCGAGGTCGCTGGCGCGGAATCCCAGTATCTGGGCGGCGGCCGGATTGACCAGCACGATCCGCCCGTCGGTGTCGGTGCCGACGACGCCCTCGGCCGCGGCCCGCAGGATCATCTCGGTCTGCCGCTGCGAGCGGGCGAGCTCGGCCTCCGTGTCCACGGTCCCGGACAGGTCGCGCACGACGAGCATGAGCAGCTCGTCGCCGGTGTAGCCGTAACCGTCGTAGGCCTGCTGGCCGTTCTCCAGATTCGCACTGGTGACCTCGACGGGGAACTGGGTCCCGTCGGTCCTGCGCGCGATCATCCGGGTGGGCTTGGTCCGGGCGTGCGGATCGAGGTGTTCCGGGCGCCGCATGGAGCCGGGGATGAGCTTGGAGTCGAACTGGGGCAGCAGATCGAGCAGCCCGCGACCCACCAGAGCGGTCCCCGGGGTCTCGAAGGCCTCCAGGGCGATGGTGTTGGCGTTGACGACCGTGCCGTTGGCGTTGACCAGCACCAACGCGTCGGGAAGGGCGTCCAGTATGGCTGCGAGGCGAGCAGCGCCTCGGGATGGCCTGCTGCTCACGAGACGCTTCCTCCCTGTTACCGCACCTTGCCGACCGCTCGGGCCATCTTGCCAACCGTCCCGCGGCGTGTCACGCGAGGGAGTCTAAGGGCTGCGGTTGCGCTCGCGACGCCGGATGAGAGCGAGGTCGCACGAGGAAGTGACCCCGAACTGACGACCGAGTAACCGTGAAACACCCGCCTCCCTGCGACGACGTCGCGGGACCTTCGCGGGACCTTTACGAGGACGGTGTTTCTGTACCTTTGGGCCGGACTGGCCTGATGAGTGCGGTCCGTGGCGCGGATGGCGCCGATGTGCGGGGCGCGGGCGAACGGTTCCACGCCCCCGCGGACGGCTCAGGACCTGGCGCCCGCCTCGCCCCCCACACCCGGCAGCAGCGGCACGAGCCGGTCCCAGCGGGAGATCTGGCAGCCGTCGCGGCGGTCGTACCTGGCGTCGACGGGGCGTCCGGCCCAGGTGCCGGTGACGTGCGCGGTGGCGGGCCCTCCGTACTGCATGGTGCAGAAGCCGCCTTCCGGCGCGGGCGCGAAGACGTCCTGCCCCCACCGCGTGTCCCGCTCCAGGGCGGCGCAGGCGCCGCTCGGGTCCGGGTGTGTGCCGCCGTCGGGGCCGCAGTACAGCTCGAACGTTCCGTCGGCACCGCCGCCGGCGTTGCGCACGGTGACGGTGAGGTGATCGCGGTCCGGCCCGCCGCCCGGCCGGGTCGGGGACGGCAGGCCGATGCCGCCGGCCTCGGCATACGCGACGGGGGACACCGCGGTCAGCGACCCGGCGGCGGCGACGGAGGCGGCGGCGCTGATGAGGAGGCGACGCAGGGCGGGGCGGGCGGTGGCCCGGGCAGTGGCACGCAACATGCCCTGCCTAACGCGGTAGCACCCCGGATGTTGCGCGCGGCCACGCGTGCGGCGGTCCGCACGGGCCTGACAAGGCCTTTGCCCCGCGCCCTTCCCGCCTAGTACCGTGGGGGTCGATTGGTGACAGCACGCTCGACTGTGTCATCATCGGCACGCACCGCTCGCGCTCGCGCGGGAGTGATGCTGGAGGCGTCGCCTAGTCCGGTCTATGGCGCCGCACTGCTAATGCGGTTTGGGCCTTAAAGCCCATCGAGGGTTCAAATCCCTCCGCCTCCGCCCTCAGCTCAGGGAGTCCGGCACGACGTGCCGGACTCCCTGAGCTTTTTCCGTGGGGTTTCGGGACCGTGCTGTCTGAAGCCCGCCCGGCGAGCGCAGAGACCGGCCCTGGACGGCGGCTGCCCGCGCACACCCTTCCCGGCCCGGACCGTCAACCGTCCGGGCCCGAACGCCCCGTGGGGCGGTTTCAGCAGGTCACAAGGGGTGCGGCTAACGGATTTCACATGGCGGCGGCAGTCATGTAATGTTCTTCCTGTCGCCGCGAGCGAGCCGGAAGGCCCGAGAGCGGCGAAAAAACAGAACAAGCACTCGTAGCTTAACGGATAGAGCATCTGACTACGGATCAGAAGGTTGCAGGTTCGAATCCTGCCGAGTGCACAGCAGACCAGAGGCCCTGTGGAGTAATCCACAGGGCCTCTGGCTTTTTGCGTTGACGGCAGCGTGTGACGGCAACCGCCTCAGGGGGCGGGTGGGGGAGCCGGGTGTGGTCTTCCCGGAGCTGATCATCCTCGTGGTGATCTTCGGGCTCTGGTTCCTGTCGGGGTCGACTTCGACCCGGTGAAGAGCGGCTCGGCGGACTCATTGTGGAACTACTTCTTGCGGGCGTCGGCGCTTCGTTCGTGAAGCAGTGAGGCGCACCTGTGGCGGAGGTCGTGGAAGCGGACCGTGTGACGCGCTGGGGAGTGCGGTCAGCCGGAGCCTGGATGCGCACGAATCGGATGCCTCGCTTGGGCACCCCCTCACGCGTCGAGGTTCGATACGCATGTGGTGAGCACGGCGTACCGGCGCGGCGTGGTGTCACTCCGCAGGCGGGGAACTTCGCGGACAGACACCCGAAGCGCCGGTAGGGAAAATGCTGCATCCGGCTCCACCTGCTCGAATTCAAGCTATTTTCTTAGCGCTGTGCGCCGTTTGAATGAGCAGAGATTCTTCTGTCTTGTTCAAGTCAGTTACAACGATAGTTCTGCGTAATATGCCGCTGCGTAAAAGAAGCACGGCTTCCCGGGTGGCAGGTAGGGCCCGGTACGCCATGGTCCTCACAGGATTGGCCTTTCAGATGAAGCTGAAGATCCCGCAAGCGACTGAGCGGCGTTCTCTGTCCGGCGTACTCGCGTCGGTCCTCGCGGCGACGGTCGCCGCCGTCATGGTCGCCGTGACGCCGACGCCTGCGCTGGCCATCGCCACGGCCCCGGGGCTGGGCACGGCGGCCAGCTATTCCGTCCTGGCGGGTCAGGGAGTGACCAACACCGGCCCGACCGTGCTCTACAACGACCTCGGGACCTCCCCGAACCCGGCTGTGACCGGATTCCCGCCCGGTGAGGTGCGCGGTGCGGTGCACCGCGGGGACGCCCAGGCCCTTCAGGCCAAGGCGGACCTCGTCACGGCCTACAACAACGCGGCCGGCCAGGCACAGGACTTCGCGCTCGGTTCGGTGATCGGTGCGGGCCAGACGCTGGACCCCGGTGTCTACACCCGTGAATCCGGCGGTGTTCAGATCAACGGCACCCTGACGCTGGACGCCCACGGAGACCCCAACGCCGTCTGGGTCTTCCAGATCCCTTCGACCTTGATCACGGCATCGTCCAGCCAGATCCTCCTCACGAACGGCGCTTCGGCGTGCAACGTGTTCTGGCAGGTCGGCAGTTCGGCCACCCTCGGTACCAACTCCGTGTTCGTGGGAACGATCATGGCGCTGACCTCGATCAGCGTGACGACGGGGGCGAACATCGAGGGCCGGGCGCTGGCCCGTAACGGCGCCGTGTCGCTCGACAACAACCGGATCTTCCTCGGCGGATGCGCCGGCGCCACCACGGGTGGAACGACGACGGGAACCACCACCGGCACGACGACCGGAACCACGACCGGCACGACGACCGGAACCACCGCGGGCACGACCACCGGCGGAGGGCTCCTCGGCGGCGGTCTCGTCAGCGGCGGCCTTGTCACCGGCGGTCTCCTGGGCGGACCCATCGCCTCGCCCGGCAGCACCGCGGGCAACGTCGCCGGCAGCACGGCGGGGAACACCGCGGGCAACACGTCGGGGAACACCGCGGGCAACACAGCCGGCAACACCACCGGCGGGAACGGCGGCGGTCACGATCAGGGACCGGGCGGGCCGGGCCATGACGACAAGCCCGGAAGGCCGGGGCACGACGACAAGCCCGGAAGGCCGGGCGACAACGGCGGGCACGGACACGGCAAGCCGGGACACGGCGACGACTCCGACGACAAGCGGCCCCACGAGGACTACGGCTACGGCGAGCAGCCTCACGAGAAGTACGGCTACGGCGACCAGCCCCACCGGAACTGGGGCCTCGACGGGACGCCCAAGGGGCACGTGGGCGACGACCACTCCAAGCGCCACGACGGCTAGGCAACGCACTACGGTCGGCCTGCTCACCCGATGACGGCGCGCGGCGGAATCTCTCCGAATCCGCCGCGCGCCGCCCGGCATGGGCAGGCGATGTGAGAGAGGCGGTAGGCGATGGCAAGCGGAATCGATGCGGCGGGCGTGAAGGATATCCAGCATTCCGGACCCGGTCCGGATGGGCAGGATTTCCATGACGTCACGGCCGCTCCGCCCACGTTGCCGAGAGGTGCGCGTTTCCTCCGAGCAGGTTTGTGTGCCGTGGTGATCCTGTGCATGATGGCGAGTGTCGTCCACGTGCTTCTGGTGTTTCTTCACGTGGCACCGGCCAACACCATCTCGAAGAGATACAGCTCGCAGATCAATGCATGGGTGTTCCCCTTTTTCGAACAGAATTGGCGGCTTTTCGCCCCGGATCCGGAATCCGTGAACCGGCAGATCCTGGCGAGAACCGCCCGCACTGACTCCGATGGATCGTTCGAGGTGAGCCCCTGGCTCGATCTCACCGCCAGGGACGGCTCCGCGGTCGAACATCATGTGTTTCCGAGCCACACGGCTCAGAACATGTTGCGTCGGGCGTGGTCCGGCTACGTCGACTCGCACGGAGGAGACGACAGCGCGCGCACGGAACGCGCCGTGATGATGCGGAAGTACCTGACCAACATCGCCGCGGATCGCCTCGCCGCCCAGCAGGGCGGCACTTTCGACTTCGTTCAGCTCCGCGTTGTCACTCTCCCTGTTGCCGCGCCCGGATCATCGGCCGGTGGCCGCCCGAAGAAGCCGGCCGAGAACCGGCTCCTGCCCTGGTGGAAGGTGCCCCGCCATGCTGAATGAGGCGCATGTGGCCAAGGACGGGAACGAGACGCGGAGGGCGCCGCTCCACGTCGTGGACCGCTGGCTCGCCGACCGTGTCGCCGCGGGGTGGGACCTCCTGACCGGGCGCCCGGTGTCCCTGTATGCCGCGTCGGTGCTGCGCATCGGGTACGGGCTGCTCTACCTGGTCTTTCTGTTGCGTGAGTTCCCGCACCGGGACGAGATCTGGGGCCCCGGATCTCCGTGGACGCCCGCCCTGGTCGGCGAGCTCTTCGAGCAGACGGGTTGGGTCAGCGTTCTGGCCCTGTCCGACAGCCGGGCCTACTTCGAGTTCTGTTACGTGCTGGCCCTCGTCACGTCCGCGCTCTTCACGCTGGGTTGGCGGACCCGCGCCATGTCCGTCCTCTTCGCCGTGATGGTGACCTCGTTCCATGCGCGCGCGATCTTCATGACGGACGGGGGTGACAACCTGATTCTGCTCATGGCCCTCTACCTCGTCCTCACCGCTTGCGGCCGGCGCTTGTCTCTGGACGCGCGCAGGAACAGGCGGAAGTCCGCTTCTGCCGACAGCGAGCCACGAGCGCTGGGAAGCCCCCTCGCACGGCACTTCCGCGACAGCCGAGCAGCCCTGGTCACGACGGTGCACAACTGCGGCATGTTCCTCATCGCGGCGCAGGTCTGTCTGCTGTACGGATCAGCCGGTCTGTACAAGGTCCAGGGGAGTACCTGGGGCAACGGCACCGCTCTCCACTACGCCCTGAACCTGGAGCTCTTCCGGCCCTGGCCCGCGCTCTCGAACTTCGTGGACGAGCACACGCTCGTGATCGCCATCGCCGGCTACCTGACCGTGCTTCTTCAGGTGGCCTTCCCGTTCGTGCTCTTCGGCAGGCTCAAGTACCCGGTTCTCACCATGCTGCTGGGCATGCACATCGGCATCGCCGTGCTCATGGGCCTGCCCCTCTTCTCCGGGGCGATGATCGTCGCGGACGCGGTGTTCCTCCCCGACCGCTTCTACCTCCGTCTGGCACATCTCCGCCGACGCCTGGCGCGGCGGACGAGCGACCCGGTGCCGGTACGGGTGGCGGGCGTCAACGCCGTCCCCGCACAAGCCGGGCCCGGCGACGCACTACGGCTCGAAGCGTCGAGCCGTACTTCCCCGCCGAGCGGAAAGACACCCATGACGGGAGCGGAGCGAGCCGCCTTCGAGGAGCAGAGAGGGCTGTAACACCGCCGAGTGCGCACAGATCAGAGGCCCCCGGAGATGATCCGGGGGCCTTTTCCCGGTTCCCGGGAACGAAGTCCGTCGACGGCCAGGCATGTAGGTGCGGACGTTCTCCCACCCGGCGAGTGGCTCCGGTGACGGTTACGTCGTTCGCCTGACGGTGATGACGAGGTGGAGTACCCACAGGGACACGGCGTTCATGGGGGTCTCACCTTTTCGGAGCGGTCACGGCGCTCCGCAAGTTACCGCCCCGCCGGCCCCGGGCCCAACCGGTTTTCCCGGGGCGCGGGACGCCGGGCGCGCTCAGTCGGGGCGGCAGTGTTCCTCCAGGTAGGTCGCCGCCAGTGTGCTCGCGCGGGTGAACCAGTCGTGCAGGACCGCGATCTCGTCCGGGGAGTAGTCCGCGAACAGGCGCGTGAGGCGGGCGTAGTACGGCTCGTAGACCTCGCGGATGCGGGCGACCGCGTCGGGCCGGGCCGCCACGCGGATGCGGCGGCGGTCCGTGGGGTCGGGGCGGCGGGTGACGTAGCCGGCGCGCTCCAGACGGTTGAGGATGCCCGTGACCGCGCCGGTGGTGACATGGACGCGGGCCGCCAGGTCGCCTGCCGTGGGGAGGTTCTCCCCGGCCTCGATGACGTAGGCGAAGCAGGTGAGGTCAGTCACGTTCAAGCCCACCTGTTGGGCGATCTCGTGCTGTCCGACCAGGTGGGTCGCGATGAGCTGGTCCATCGCCGACAGAGCCTGCTCCGGCGTGGCGGCCGGACGAGGCTTGGCATCCATTCCCATATCCCTTAGTTCGTGAGATGTTTGGGTTGTAAAAGTCTTAGCAGGTGAGGGGTTCGACGGGTCGGAGTCCTCGGGTGCGAGGGAGTGACACGTGAGTGCACATCAATATGACCACGGGCACACGGTCGCCGGGTGGGTCGGATTCGGCATCGCCACGGTCGGGGCGGGTGTGGCGGGCCTGGGCGTCTGCACCGTCTCCGGTGTGCTGATCGCCGGCGGGGTGGCCATCGGGGCCGTGAGTCTGCTCGTGACCTGGGCCCTGCACCTCTCCGGGTGGGGGAAGGGGCCGGGCGTGCGGCCCAGGGCGGAGTGGGACTGGCGGGTGCGGGACTCGGCGGCGCCGAGCGGGCACGCGGAGTGCCTCGGCTGCCGGCTGGCCGGGCGGGGGCGGCGGGCGGAGCGTGCCGGGCGTGCGGTCGCTCCGGCCATGCCGGTTCAGCGGGAAGGGGAGCCGGAGACCGTCGCCGCCGGTGCCGCCGACCCCGTGCGGTGAGCCGTTCCGCGACGGCCCGTGTCCCGTTGTCAGTGGTGCCCCCTACGCTCGGTGGAGATGGCACAGGCATGGAAGTGCTCGGGGCTGCGGTGGTCGGCCGACGGTCCCGTGCTGCTGTGGGACGGCGGACGGCGCAGCGCGCTGACCTGGGGGAAACGCGTGTCCTTCGGTGTCGCGGCGGGGAGTGTGCGCACCTGCGTGGGGGCGCGTGGGCACGCGTGTCCACGCGGTGCGGTCGTGCCGGAGCGGAGCACGGGTGCGCGGTGCGAGGAGTGCGCGCGGCTGGACCGGGCGCACTCCGTGGCGGCGGACACCCTCGCCGACGATCCCCGGCCCTACCGCGTCTATCTGGCGTGGTTCGGACCCGGCATGGTCAAGGTGGGGATCACGGCACGGCAGCGAGGCTCCGCCCGGCTGCTCGAACAGGGGGCCGTCTGTTTCAGCTGGCTCGGTGTCGGACCGCTCATGGCCGCGCGGCGTACGGAGGAGCTGCTCCGGGCCGCCCTGCGGGTGCCCGACCGGATCCCGTACGCCGAGAAGCGGGCGGTGCGGGCCGCGTTGCCCGAGGCCGCCGCGGACCGGGCGGGTGAGGTCGCCGAGCTCTACGAGCGGGCGGTCACGCTCCCCGCGTGGCCGGAGTCGCTCGTGCGGGAGCCGCTGCGGGTCGTCGACCATGTCGCGGTCTTCGGGCTCGCGGACGTGCCCGTCGCCGTCGGGAGCGTCGGTGAACTGGCCGCGGGGGGCGCGGTCGGCGGGGAGCTGGTCGCGGCCGCCGGCCCAGATCTGCATCTGGCCACCGCGAGCGGTGTCGTGGTGCTGGACACGCGGCTGATGACCGGATGGGAGCTGGTGCCCGCGGAGGGGGCCGAAGTGACGGTTCCGGTCCGGCCGTTCAAGGACGCGGCGAGCGTGCAGGACGGCCTGTTCTGACGCGCCCGGCGTTCCCAGGCGTTCCCTGAGAAGTGCCTGTGTGTTTCTCAGGGAAAACACAGGTTGCGGCAAGCGGGCTCTCAGAGGCCGCCGACATCGTGTTCACATGACCACGACCTCGCCCCAGGGGCGCACCGAACTGCTGAGGCCGGACGGGAGCCCCGTCCGCGTGCTGGTGGTGGACGACGAGCTGTCGATCACCGAGCTGCTCTCCATGGCCCTGCGCTACGAGGGATGGCAGATCCGCAGTGCCGGCGACGGCACCGGCGCGATCCGGACCGCCCGCGACTTCCGGCCCGACGCCGTCGTCCTGGACATGATGCTGCCCGACATGGACGGGCTGTCCGTGCTCGGGCGGCTGCGGCGCGAACTGCCGGACGTGCCGGTGCTGTTCCTGACCGCCAAGGACGCCGTCGAGGACCGGATCGCCGGGCTCACGGCGGGCGGCGACGACTACGTCACCAAGCCGTTCAGCCTGGAGGAGGTCGTCGCCCGGCTGCGCGGCTTGATACGGCGTTCCGGCGCCGCCGACCGCCGTGCGGAGTCCCTGCTGGTCGTCGGCGACCTCACCCTCGACGAGGACAGTCACGAGGTGACCCGGGCCGGGGACGACATCCATCTGACCGCGACCGAGTTCGAGCTGCTGCGGTTCCTGATGCGCAATCCGCGCCGGGTGCTCAGCAAGGCGCAGATCCTCGACCGGGTGTGGTCGTACGACTTCGGCGGCCAGGCCAATGTCGTCGAGCTGTACATCTCCTATCTGCGGCGGAAGATCGACGCCGGGCGCGAGCCGATGATCCACACGCGGCGTGGCGCCGGGTATCTGATCAAGCCCGCGGTGTCATGAGCGGACGACGACGGCAGTGGACGCAGCGGCAGACGGGCGGGCGGCGAACAGCCAAGCCGCGCACGCTGCGGACGCGGCTCGTCGTCGCGTCCGTGGTGCTGATCGCCGTGGTGTGCGCGGTGATCGGAACGGTGACGACGCTGGCGCTCAGGTCCCACCTGTACGAGCAGCTGGACGGGCAACTCGACGGGGCCGCGGCCCGGGCCGCGCTCAGCCCGCCCCGGGAGCCCGGCGGCGACCGGGCCGGCGGGTCCGGCGGGCCCGCGAAGAACAAGGTGGAGAGTCTCACCGACTTCGTCACCAGGGGGCCGCAGCCGGGCGGTACGGTCGCCGCCAAGATCGAGGGCGGCCGGATCACCGAGTCCGCGTACGGCGTCTCCGAGGGCAATTACCAGATGACCTCGCGGTCGCTGAACTCCGCGCAGAGAGCCGCCCTCGCCTCCGTGCCCCGGGTCGATGGGACGCGGCGGACCGTCGACCTCCCCGGCCTCGGTGAGTACCGGGTCGCGTACAAGAGCGGTGACAAGGGCAGCTACTACGTGGCCATCCCGACCACGGACGTCACCAACACCGTCAACACCCTCGTCCTGGTCGAGATCAGCGTCACCGGCGCCGGTCTCGCCGCCGCCGGTCTGGCCGGTTCCGTCCTGGTCGGCGTCGCCACCCGCCCCCTGCGCCGGGTCGCCGCCACCGCCACCCGGGTCTCCGAACTGCCCCTGCACACCGGTGAGGTGCGGCTCAGCGAGCGGGTCCCCGACTCCGAGACCGACCCGCACACCGAGGTCGGCCAGGTCGGGGCCGCGCTCAACCGGATGCTGGACCACGTCCACGGGGCGCTGCACGCACGGCAGCAGAGCGAGACGCGCGTGCGGCAGTTCGTCGCCGACGCCAGTCACGAGCTGCGCACCCCCCTCGCCTCCATCCGCGGGTACGCCGAACTCACCCGGCGGGGACGCGAACAGGTCGGCCCCGACACCCGGCACGCCCTGGGCCGGATCGAGTCCGAGGCCGGGCGCATGACCCTCCTCGTCGAGGACCTGCTGCTGCTCGCCCGGCTGGATGCCGGACGGCCGCTCCGGTTCGAGCGGACCGACCTCGTCCCGCTCGTCGTGGACACCATCAGCGACGCCCGGGCGGCCGGCCAGGACCACACCTGGCGGCTCGACCTGCCCGACGAACCCGCGCTCGTCTCGGCGGACGCGGCCCGGCTGCAACAGGTGCTCGTCAATCTGCTCGGCAACGCGCGCACCCACACCCCGCCCGGCACCACCGTCACCGCACGCGTGCAGCGGCGCCACCGGTGGCTGTGCGTGGAGGTCGAGGACAACGGGCCGGGCATTCCCGCCGAGTTGCTCCCGCACGTCTTCGAGCGGTTCGCGCGGGGCGACTCCGCGCGCTCGCGCTCCACCGGCTCGACCGGGCTCGGCCTCGCCATCGTGCAGGCCGTGGCGACCGCCCACGGCGGTGCCGTGACCGTCGACAGCGTGCCCGGGCGGACCATGTTCACGGTGCACCTGCCCGCGCTGCCGCCCGAGCCGGAGCCGGACATGAGCCGGCAGGGGCAGTCACAGGCACGCCACAGCGTCACCACACGGGCACGACAGGGCGCCTGACGACAGTCGGTTCCATGCGAACCGACTCTTCTCCCGGCACCCTGCCGGCGCGGGAGCACCTCCCGGCCGCACCAGCCGGTACGCCTGTCCTGGACGTAGTGATCCCCGTCTACAACGAGGAGAAGGACCTCCAGCCATGCGTGCGCAGGCTGCACGAGCACCTGACCCGCACGTTCCCCTACCCGTTCCGCATCACGATCGCGGACAACGCCTCCACGGACACCACCCGGCAGGTGGCCGGGCTGCTGGCGGCGGAGATTCCCGAGGTCACCACCTTCCGGCTGGAGCAGAAGGGCCGCGGCCGGGCCCTGCGGGCCGTCTGGTCGGCCTCGGACGCCCCGGTCCTCGCCTACATGGACGTGGACCTGTCCACCGACCTCAACGCCCTGCTCCCGCTGGTGGCCCCGCTGATCTCCGGCCATTCGGACCTCGCCATCGGCTCCCGGCTGGCCCGCAGTTCACGGGTGGTGCGCGGCCCCAAGCGGGAGTTCATCAGCCGCGCCTACAACCTCATCCTGCGCGGCTCGCTCCAGGCGCGGTTCTCCGACGCCCAGTGCGGCTTCAAGGCGATCCGCCGGGACGTGGCGCAGGTGCTGCTGCCCCTGGTCGAGGACACCGGCTGGTTCTTCGACACCGAGATGCTGGTGCTCGCCGAGCGCGCCGGGCTCAGGATCCACGAGGTGCCGGTCGACTGGGTCGACGACCCCGACTCGACCGTCCACATCGTCAGGACCGCCACCGACGACCTCAAGGGCGTGTGGCGGATCGGCAGGGCGCTGGCCACCGGCTCGCTGCCGCTGGACCGGCTCGCCCGGCCGTTCGGCGACGACCCCCGCGACCGTGACATCACGGACGTGCCGAAGGGACTGGCCCGCCAACTCGTCGGGTTCTGTGTGGTCGGCGCCCTGTCCACCCTCTTCTACCTGCTGCTCTACAGCGGCTTCCGGGTCTTCAGCGGTTCCCAGGCCGCCAACGCCCTCGCCCTGCTGGTCTCGGCGGTCGCCAACACCGCGGCCAACCGGAGACTCACCTTCGGGGTACGCGGGCGCGGCGGAGCCGTACGGCACCAAGCGCAGGGCCTGGTGGTCTTCGGCATCGGACTCGCCCTGACCAGCGGCTCGCTCGCGGCACTGAACGCGGCGACCTCCGAGCCCGCGCACTCCACCGAACTGGCCGTCCTCATCGCGGCCAACCTGGCGGCGACCGTGCTGCGCTTCCTGCTCTTCCGGGCCTGGGTGTTCCCGGACCGGCGCGAGGACGGCATACCGACGGCAGTCCCGTACGGCACCCCGTACGGCACCACCCCGTACGGCACCACTCCGTACGGCACCACTCAGGGCGACGCCACGGTGGCCGCCCCCTGTGACACCCCTTCGTTCCGCGCCGGTGACGCCGCGGACTCCTGGCGGGACCGCACCGGGCAGCTGCTGCCGGTGCGTCCGCACGACACCGATGCGAGGAACGCGCGATGACCGTCCACTTCGACCAGCGGACCGGCGGCACCGCCGCGCGCCCCGGGACCCGGACGCGCCCGTCCGCACCGCCGCCCTCCCCGCAGGCCGGTGAGCCCGTGCGGCCCCTGGCGCGGCGCCTGTGGCACGGCCGGCCCGAGGACCCCCGCTGGGCCCGCCCGGCCCTCCTCGCCCTGCTGCTGGCGACGGCCGTGCTCTACCTCTACGACCTGAGCGCCTCCGGCTACGCCAACTCCTTCTACTCGGCGGCCGTACAGGCGGGCAGCCAGTCCTGGAAGGCGTTCTTCTTCGGCTCGCTCGACGCGGCGAACGCCATCACCGTCGACAAACCCCCGGCCGCCCTGTGGCCCATGGCCCTGTCCGTACGGCTCTTCGGCCTCAACTCCTGGGCGATACTGGCGCCCGAGGCCCTCATGGGCGTCGGCACGGTGGCCGTCGTCTACGCCGCCGTGCGCCGCCGGTTCAGCCCCGCGGCCGGTCTGATCGCGGGCGCCGTGCTCGCGCTCACCCCCGTCGCGGCGCTGATGTTCCGCTTCGACAACCCCGACGCGCTGCTGGCCCTGCTGATGGCGGTGGCCTGCTGGGCCGTCATCCGGGCGCTGGAGGACGGCCGCACGAAGTGGCTGCTGTGGGCCGGTGCCGCGATCGGCTTCGCCTTCCTCGCCAAGACGCTCCAGGCCTTCCTGATCCTGCCGCCGCTCGCCCTCGTGTACGGCTTCTGCGCCCCGGTGCCGGTGAGGAAGCGGATCGGGCAACTCGCCGTGGGTCTCGCCGCGATCGTCGTCTCCGGCGGCTGGTGGGTCGCGATCGTCGAACTCTGGCCCGCGTCCTCCCGCCCGTACATCGGCGGCTCGCAGAACAACAGCTTCCTGAACCTGACCTTCGGCTACAACGGCCTGGGCCGCCTCAACGGCGACGAGTCCGGCAGCGTCGGCGGTGGCGGCGGCAACGGCGGCGGAGCCTGGGGCGAGACCGGCTGGGACCGGCTGTTCGGCTCCTCCCTCGGCGGGCAGATCTCCTGGCTGATCCCGGCCGCGCTGATCCTGCTCGTCGCGGGCCTGGTGGCCATGGGCAAGGCCCGCCGGGCCTCGGCGACCCGGGGCGCGTTCCTGGTGTGGGGCGGCGCGCTGCTCACCACCATGCTGGTCTTCAGCTACATGCAGGGCATCTTCCACGAGTACTACACGGTCGCCCTCGCCCCCTACCTCGCCCCGCTGATCGGCATGGGCGCGACGCTGCTCTGGGAGAGGCGCGACAAGGTGTGGGCCTCGCTGACCCTGGCGGCCGCCATGACGGCGACCGCCGCCTGGGGATACGTCCTGCTCAACCGCTCCTCCGACTACCTGCCCTGGCTCAAGTGGCTCGTCCTGGCCGGCGGTCTGACGGCGGCCCTGGGGCTGGTCTTCGCCGGGCGGCTGGGGCGCCGGCCGGCCCTCGCAGCGGCCGGTCTCGGCCTCGTCGCCGCGCTGGCCGGTCCGGCGGCGTACACCCTCACCACCGTGAGCGAGGGGCACACCGGCTCGATCGTCACGGCGGGCCCGTCGGTCGCGGGCGGCCGCGGCGGACCGGGCGGTGGCGGCGCTCCCGGCGGTGGCGGCTTCCCCGGCGGCGGCCCGAACCAGCAGGACGGCAACGGCCGTACCCAGGGTCAGCAGGGCAACGGCCTTCCCGGCGGAGGCGGCTTCCCGGGCGGCGGCCGGAACCCGCAGGGCCAGGGCCAGGGCCAGCAGAACGGCGACGGCGGCCGCACGGGCGGGATGGGCGGCATGGGCGGCGGTGGCGTCGGTGGCCTCCTCAACGGCGCGAGCGTCGGCTCCGAGGCCAAGAAGCTCCTGGAGACCGACGCCGACCGGTACACCTGGGCCGCTGCGGCCATCGGCGCCCAGAACGCGGCGAGTTACCAGCTGTCCACCGGCGAACCGGTGATGGCCGTCGGCGGCTTCAACGGGACCGACCCGTCCCCGACCCTCGCCCAGTTCAAGAAGTACGTGGCGGACGGAAAGATCCACTACTTCATAGCCTCGGGCGGCATGGGCGGCGGCATGGGCGGTGGCAGCGACGGCGCCTCCTCCCGGATCACCTCCTGGGTCGAGGCCACCTTCAAGAAGGTCACGGTCGGTTCGAGCACCTTCTACGACCTCACGCAGAAGGCGAGCAGCTGACACGTCTCCGAGCGGACGCAGGGCGGTGGCCGAAAGCCACCGCCCTGCGCCGTGTCCGCCGAAACTCCGTTGTACGCCGTACAGGAACTGTTCTACGGTGTACAGCATGACGACGTCCTCCCAGGAACAGGCCCCGCCGCACACCGTTCGGGGCGGCCACCCCCAGCGCTGGCTGATCCTCGGTGTCATCTGCCTCGCGCAGCTCACCGTGCTGCTCGACAACACGATCCTCAACGTGGCCATCCCCTCGCTCACCCGCGAGATGGACGCCTCGACCGCCGACGTCCAGTGGATGATGAACGCCTACTCCCTGGTGCAGTCCGGCCTGCTCCTCACCGCGGGCAACTCCGCCGACCGCTACGGCCGCAAGCTGATGCTGATGTCGGGCCTGGCGATCTTCGGGGTGGGCTCGCTGGCGGCCGGCCTGTCCCAGAGCCCGGCCCAGCTGATCGCGGCCCGCGCGGGCATGGGCGTCGGCGGCGCGCTGCTGATGACCACGACCCTCGCCGTCGTCGTGCAGATCTTCGACGACCAGGAGCGCGTGAAGGCCATCGCGCTCTGGTCGACGGTCAGTTCGCTCGGGTTCGCGGCCGGGCCGCTGATCGGCGGCGTGATGCTGAACCACTTCTGGTGGGGCGCCATCTTCCTGATCAACATCCCGGTCGCCGTGCTCGGCCTGGTCGCGGTCGCCGCGCTCGTACCGGAGTCGAAGCACAAGGCGGGCGATCGGCCCGACCTGGTCGGCGCGGTCCTGTCGACCATCGGCATGACCTCCGTGGTGTACGCGATCATCACAGGCCCCGAACACGGCTGGACCTCCGCGCAGGTGCTGGTCTCCGCGCTGATCGGCGCGGCCGTCCTCGCCCTCTTCGTGACCTGGGAACTGCGCGCCGAGCACCCGATGCTCGACATGCACTTCTTCCGCAACCAGAAGTTCGTGGGCGCGGTCGCGGGCGCGATCCTCGTGGCGTTCGGCATGACGGGCTCGCTGTTCCTGCTCACCCAGCACCTCCAGTTCGTCCTCGGGTACGAGCCGCTGGACGCCGGGCTGCGGACGGCGCCGCTGGCGCTGACCGTCGTCGCGCTCAACTTCACGGGAGTCGGGGCGAAGCTGGTGCTGAAGGCCGGTACACCGGCGGCCATCGCGCTCGGCATGACCCTGGTGTCCGCGGGGCTTGCGGCGATCGCCCTGCTCGGTGGACACGGATACGGCGGGACACTGCTGGGGCTGGTCGTGATGGGCGCGGGTGTGGCGCTGTCCATGCCGGCGATGGCCAACGCGATCATGGGGGCGATCCCGCCGGAGAAGGCCGGGGTCGGAGCGGGGATCAACGGAACCCTCGCCGAGTTCGGCAACGGGCTGGGCGTCGCCGTGCTCGGTGCGGTGCTCAACGCCCGGTTCGCCTCGCTGGTCGCCGTCTCCGCGGCGTCGTTGCCCGCGGCGCTGGCGGCCGCCGGCTCGGCCGAGGAGAAGGCCAGGATCTCCGACGCGTTCGCCTCAGGTCTTGAGACCAGTCAGCTGGTGGGGGCGGTCGCCGTGCTGGCGGGCGGACTGGTCGCGGCCGGGTTGCTTCGGCGGGCTGAGCGGGCAGAGTCCGCCTAGGAGCCCGGGCGGCCGGGGCGAGGGGGCGGCTGCGGTCCGTCGCCGCTGGTCGCGCGGGTCCCCGCGCCCCTGACGGGGCGCTTAGCATGATCGGCGTCCAGGAGACGAGGAAGGTGCGCCATGGCGAAAGCCGCCCGGCAGGATCAGCCGCGGTCCAGTGTCTGGCTGGAGGGCAAGGCGCACCGGCGGCGCGGTGGCGGCCAGCCCTCGGGACTGGACCGGGCGCGCATCATCGACGTCACCGTACGGCTGCTGGACGCCGAGGGGCTGCCGAAGTTCTCCATGCGGCGGCTCGCCGGGGAGCTCGATGTCACCGCGATGTCCGTCTACTGGTACGTCGACACCAAGGACGACCTGCTCGAACTGGCCCTGGACCAGGTCATGGGCGAGGTGCGGCTGCCCGATCCGGACGCCGGTGAGGACTGGCGGGACCAGGTGCGGGCGCTCGCCCGGGAGTACCGGACGCTGCTGGTGCGCCACCCCTGGGTGTCCGCGCTGGTGGGGGTCTTCCTCAACATCGGCCCCAACAGCCTGGCGTTCTCACGGGTGGTGCAGCGCGTCGTCCGCAGGACGGGACTGCCCGCGAAGCGCATGACGAGCACGATCTCGGCCGTGTTCCAGTTCGTCTACGGCTACGGCACCCTGGAGGGCCATCTCGCCTCCAGGGCGGCCGCCGGCGGCATGAGCGTGGACGAGTACTTCCAGCAGGCCCTGGACACAGTGACCGCCGCCCCGCAGGCCGCCGAGGTGCTCCAGGAGTCCCGGGAGATCATGGCGGCGCGCGGCGGTGACACGGTCGCCGAGATGCTGGAGCGGGACTTCGAGTTCGCGCTGGAACTGCTGATCGCGGGCATCGAGGCGATGGTCGTCCGCGAGCGGCAGCCCTCCGGCGAGGAAGCAGCCCCCGAAGCCCCTGGAGCCCAGAAAGCCCCCGGGGAGAGCTGACCTACTCCCCCTCCACCAGCCGCGCCGGGAACCCCCCGGTCGCCACCGGCCCCCACCGCTCCGGCGTGATCCGGATGATCGACTTGCCCTGCTTGACCATGGCGGCGCGGTACTCGTCCCAGTCGGGGTGCTCCCCGGCGATGTTCCGGTAGTACTCCACGAGCGGTTCGACCGAGTCGGGGGAGTCGATGACCTCGGCCGTGCCGTCGATCTGGACCCAGGGGCCGTTCCAGTCGTCGCTGAGCACGAGCAGGCTCACCCGCGGGTCCCGCTTGGCGTTGCGGGTCTTGGCGCGCTCCGGGTACGTGGAGACCACGATCCGGCCGGAGTCGTCGACCCCGCAGGTCAGCGGGGAACTCTGGGGGCTGCCGTCGGCACGCCGGGTCAGCAGGACGGCGTGGTGCCGGGGCCGGACGAAGTCGAGCAACTCGTCGCGGGAGACGCGGGTGTTCGTCGCGATGTTCGGTGCCATGCCCGGCAGCCTACGACGCCATGGCTTCGTCGAGGTCGTCGTACACGGGCACGTCCCGGCGCAGGCCGGTCAGCTCCAGGACACGGCTCGTGATCCCCTCCGGGCGGGCCACCAGGCGCACTCGGGCCCCCGGGCGCAGCCGGTGCCGCACCTCGTTGATGAGGCGGATGCCCTGGGAGTCCATGAAGGAGGTCTCGCTCAGGTCCAGGACGAGGATCTCCAGCCCGTCACCCCGGGCCTCGGCCGCGGACATGACGAGCGGCAGCAGCTCCGCCGCGTTGCAGTAGTCGATCTCGGGGGGCAGGGCGAGATGGACGCGGCCGGGGAGGCCGCGGTGTTCTGTGGGATTCGTGAAGAAGGTCACGGCACTCACCTGGCAGACGTTCGTCCGGATTCCGGTAAGGCCGCTTCCTGACCCGTGGGGCCATTCCATCATGCGTGGGGCGGGTGGAGGAAGCGCGCCCGCGGCGGCGTCGGCCGGACGACACCTGGAAGCAACCGAGCAGTTAGAGTGCTGTCCGTCCTGTGCTCGCAGTCGGGAATGTGCTGCGGAGCTCTCCTGCGCACGGCCATGGCCGTGCATGCCGAAGAGGTTCGTGGTGGCTGCGTCCGAGTTTCCTGATTTGCCCCGTTATCCGGCTGGCGCCGAGCTGGCCGAAGCCCTGACGGTGGCGTCTCAGCAACTGCACGAAACCCCCACGCCGCACAGCACGCTCCGCACGGCGGTCCGGCTGGCCGTGCACCTGATGCCGGGCGCCGAGCACGCCGGCATCTCCGTGATCGAGCGCGGCACCACCCTCCACACCCTGGCCTGGACCGACGAGGTCGTGCGCGCCGCCGAGGCCCGGCACACGGGCCGCGAACAGCACGGCCTGTGGGACCGGTTGTGGCACAGCCCCGTGGCGCGGATGACGGACAGCGAGGCGGACGACGGCGGGGACGTGCTGGCGGACCTGGGACTGCGCTCGGCGCTGTCCCTGCGGCTGCGCTCCGACCGCCGCCGGCTGACCGTGCTCACGGCCTACGCGAGCAAGCCGGGCGCCTTCGACGAGGACGCGACCCGCATCGGCCGGCTGTTCACCGCGCACGTCAGCATCGCCCTGGACTCCGCGACCGTGCGCGAGCAGCTCACCGAGGCCATGCGCACCCGCGACCTGATCGGCCAGGCCACCGGCATCCTCATGGAACGCCAGGGCATCGACGCCACGGCGGCCTTCGAGAGCCTGGTGCGCGCCTCCCAGCGGGAGAACGTGAAGCTGCGCGACCTCGCCCGCCGGATCGTCGGCGCTCACAACACCCCCTGAGGTGCGTGAATTACGGAGAAGGCGTGTTCGGATGATGACGGGATACCCGTACGGTCATGAGTTCCGAGACGTCCGACACGCTGGACCAGGCAATGGTGCGCAGCAATGGGCTCGACACCCTGCTGCGTGATCTGACCGACCGCGCCGTGCAGGAGGTGCCCGGCGCCGTCGCGTGCAGCATCACCGTGCGCCGCGCCGGCCGGCTGCTCACCCTGGCCGGCAGCGACGGCATGCCCAGCGGCCTGGACCTGCGTCAGTACGAGAACGGCTCGGGGCCCTGCGTCGACGCGGCCGAGACCGGTGAGGAGCAGTACGCCCCCGATCTGGCGGCGGAGTCCCGCTGGCCGTCGTACACGGAGTACGCCCTGTCCACCGGAGTGCGCTGTGTGCTGGCGGTGCCGGTGGCCGTCGAGGGCGACAACTGCGCCGCGATCAACTTCTACGGGGAGCGCGCGCAGGAACTGGGCACGGGCCGGGAGGCGGCCCGTGCCTTCGCGGCCAGGGCGGGGGACGCGATCGCCATGGCCGTGCGCATCGAGAGCCGGCGGCAGTCCGCCGCCGATGTGCGCACCGCGCTGCTCTCCCGCAGCGTCATCGACCAGGCGATCGGCATCCTGATGGCCCGGGAGCGGATCGACGCCCGCAACGCGCTGGAGCGGCTGCGCCGGGTCTCGCAGGACCGCAACGTCAAACTGCGTGACCTGTGCGGCCAGTTGGTGGCCAGAGTGGCCACGGTGGAGTCACGCCGCCGGCAGTGACCCGCCCTGCACGGCCTGGATGTCCAGCTCCACCTTCAGCGTGGTGCCGATCGCGGCGATACCCGCCTGGAGGACCTGGTTGTAGTTCATCGCGAAGTCCTCGCGCCGCAGTTGGGTGGTGGCGCGGAACGCCGCGCGGGTGCCGCCCCACGGGTCCGGACCCGTGCCGAGGTAGGCCAGGTCGAGGTCCACGGTCCGTACGACCCCGTGCATGCCCAGCTCGCCGTGGACGGTCCAGCGGTCCGACCCGGTGGCCGTCAGCCCCGTCGACCGGAAGGTGATCTCCGGGAACCGCTCGACGTCCAGGAAGTCCGGCGACCTCAGGTGCTCGTCGCGCATGTCGTTGCCGGTGTCGACGGACGCGGCCCGGATCACCGCCTGCACCCGCGACGCGGTGACGTCGTCCGGGGCGATCTCGATCGAGCCGGAGAACTCGGTGAACCGGCCGTGCACGCTGGAGATGCCCAGGTGCTGTGCCACGGCGGCCACGCTGGAGTGCACCGGGTCGATCGTCCACGGTCCCGGCGGCGGCAGTTCGGTGCCGCCCTGGCGGGCCAGCGTCACCGAACCGACCTCGGCCCGCCCGCTCGCCGTGACGATCACACTGGAGGCCGCGGGCGCGTACCCGACGGCCGTGACGATGACGGTGTACGCCCCCGGCTCCATCGGCGTGGCGTCCCGTACGGCGCCCTCCGCGTCGGCCTCGGCCCGCAGCACCTGCGCGCCGGTCATGTCCGCCACCGTGACGACCGCGTGCGACACGGCCCATCCGTCCCGGGTACGGATCCTCGCGGTCAGTCCCATCTCAGCTGCTCCTCAGAAAGAAAACCGGCCCGCGACAGGGGGCGCACCTCCGCTCGGAGCGCGCCCACCCGTCGCGGGCCGGGGTCCGTACTACTCGCCGGGGTGGGCGAGTTCGATGTCGTGGGCGTCGGCGCCGCGGCCGGTCACCGTCAGGGCGGTGGCCACCGGCGGGTAGCCGGTCGCGATGACGGTGTACTCGCCGCCGTCCAGGTCGGTGAAGGCGTACGCCCCGTCCGTCCCGGTCGTGGCCGAGCCGACGACGTTGCCCGCCTGGTCGACCAGCGTCACCCGGGCATCGGCCAGCGGGCCGTGCGGGGCGCGGACGACACCCTGGACACGGGCGCCGGCGTCCAGGTCGATCTCGACCCGGGTGACCCCGGTGCCGCCCACCTCGACGGGCAGGGCACGCGGCCGGTATCCGGCGGCGTTCACCGCGACGGTCACCGCCCCGGGCACCAGCTCGGCGAAGGAGAACTCGCCCTGCTCACCCGTGGTCGCGTTGGCCAGCAGGTCTCCGCGCACGTCGGTCACGATGACCATGGCGTCCCGCACGGGCTGCCCGTCCCCGGCGGCCCGCACCAGGCCGGTCAGCCCGCTGGTGCCGCTGAGCAGGATGTCGTAGGCGACCGGCTCGCCGTTCACCACGATCGTGGACGCCTGCGGCTGGAAGCCGTCGGCCGAGGCGATCAGGACGTACGAGCCGGAGCCCGGGGCGTCCACCGCGTACGAGCCGTCGGCCTGCGCCACGGACCGGCCCAGCTGGCGTCCGGTCAGCGAGATCAGCGTGACGGCGGCCTGCGGCACGGGCGCGGACTCGGCGCCGCGGACGAAACCGCGGACCGGGACACCGCCCCCACCGGACGCGGACTCCCCGGCCGGAGCCGCCGTGGCGACGGCGGCGAGCCGCTGCGTCCCCTCGGGTCCGGTCCCGTCCTGCGCGGTCTCGGCCGCGGCCCAGCTCGGTGCGGTCTTCTCGGCCGTGGGAGCCTCGGCGGCCGATACGGCCGGAGTCACGGCGGGCGCCTGCGCCTCGGCGGCCTGCGCCAGTCCGCCCCTGGTCTTCAACGGGACCTCCTTGATGAACAGCGCCACCAGCAGCGCGACCAGCGCCATCGGCGCCGAGTAGAGGAACACGTCCGCGACACCGTGGCCGTAGGCGCTCTCCACGACCGTGCGGATCGGCGCGGGCATCGTGCTCAGGTCGGGGATGCCGCCGCCGCCCGTGCCGGCGTGACCGAGGGCCGCGCCCTTGGGGCCGAGGTCGGTCAGGCCGTCCTTGACGTAGTCGGTGATCCGGTTGCCCAGCACCGCGCCCAGGGCGGAGACGCCCACCGCACCGCCGAGGGAGCGGAAGAAGGTCACCGTGGAGCTGGCGGCACCCAGGTCGCCCGGCTCCACCTGGTTCTGCGTGCACAGCACCAGGTTCTGCATCATCATGCCGATGCCGAGACCCAGCAGCGCCATGAAGATCGCTATGTGCCAGTACTCGGTGTCGTACCGGATCGTGCCCAGCAGGCCCAGGCCCGCCGTCACCAGCACGCCACCGGCGATCAGCCACGCCTTCCAGCGGCCGGTCCGGGTGATGACCTGCCCGGAGACGGTGGAGGAGACGAACAGGCCCGCGATCATCGGGATCGTCATGACGCCCGACATCGTCGGCGACTTGTCCCGGGCCAGCTGGAAGTACTGGCTGAAGAAGACGGTCCCGGCGAACATCGCGACACCGACGAACAGGGAGGCCACGGAGGCCAGCGTGATGGTGCGGTTGCGGAACAGCCGCAGCGGGATGATCGGCTCGCTCGCCTTCGCCTCGACGAGGACGAACAGCGCGAGCAGCGCCACCGAACCGCCGACCATGGCGTACGTCTGCCACGAGACCCAGTCGTACTTGTCACCGGCGAAGGTGACCCAGACCAGCAGCAGGCTGACGGCCGCCGTGATGAAGAAGGCGCCGGCCCAGTCGACCTTGACCTTCCGCTTGACCACGGGCAGGTGCAGGGTCTTCTGCAGCACGATCAGGGCGATCACGGCGAAGGGCACGCCGACGTAGAAGCACCAGCGCCAGCCGAGCCAGTCGGTGTCGGTGATGACACCGCCGACCAGCGGGCCGCCGACCATGGCGGTGGCGAAGGTGGCGCCGAGGTAGCCGTTGTACCGGCCGCGCTCACGGGGCGAGATCATCGCCGCCATGATGATCTGGGCCAGCGCGGACAGACCGCCCATGCCGATGCCCTGGACCGCGCGGAAGGTGATGAGCATGCCCGGGTTCTGGGACATGCCGGCCGCCGCCGACCCCAGCACGAAGACGACCAGCGCGAACTGGATCAGCAGCTTCTTCGAGAACAGGTCGGCGAGCTTGCCCCACAGCGGGGTGGACGCGGTCATCGTCAGCAGGGACGCGGTGACGACCCAGGTGTAGGCGCTCTGGCCGCCACCGAGGTCGCTGATGATCCGGGGCAGGGCGTTGGAGACGATCGTCGACGACAGGATCGCGACGAACATGCCGAGCAGAAGGCCGGTGAGGGCCTCCATGATCTGCCGGTGCGTCATCGGAGCGCCGTCGCCGGAGGGGCCGTGGGAGCCTCCCCCGTGCTTGGCATGAGCCCGCACACCGGCTGGTGTGGTCGTTGCCATGGGCTTCCTTTTCTTACGTGCTTGCGGGTGTACGGGTGGTCTGGTCGAAAGCGGCCGGGGCGGCCCGGGTCCCGGGCCGGCAGTCGAAGCTCTCGCGCAGCCGCGCCATGAGGTCCGTGAGCTGGCCGACCTCTTCGTCGGTCCAGTCGCTCAGGCGCTCGGCGAGGACCTCGGTGGTCCGCCGGGACAGCTCGTCGAGCTGTGTGTGGCCCGCGGGGGTGAGGCGCAGGATGCGTGAGCGTTTGTCGGCGGGGTCGGGGGAGCGTTCGATCCAGCCCCGGTCCACGACGTGCGCGACATGGCGGCTGGTGACCGACATGTCCACCGCGAGCAGCTCGGCGAGCTTGCTC
The DNA here is from genome assembly GCF_056436585.1 of Streptomyces sp. NPDC043685. Lineage (NCBI taxonomy): Bacteria > Bacillati > Actinomycetota > Actinomycetes > Kitasatosporales > Streptomycetaceae > Streptomyces > Streptomyces sp. NPDC043685. Next base: position 644,733 of record NZ_JBWKCH010000004.1, read on the forward strand.
ATGCGCATGTCGCCGTGACGGCCCAGCAGGGTCAGAACGGCCGCCGACCCGCCGGGGCACTCGGCGGGCATGATCCGCCCGAGCTCCCGCTTCACGGCGCCGAAGGCGCTGAACTGGCGTACCAGCTCTTCGTATTGCGCCCTGTCGGCCATGACACCTCCGCTTTCGTTGCTTAAGGCAACCATAGGAGCTGTTGGTTGCTACAGGCAAATAAAAAGGCGCGGTCCGGCATAAAAAGTTGGCAAAGGCAAGTATTGCGGGAGTAAATGTGCTGGTGGCGAGCCCGGTGACACGGGTCGGCCCGGGCCAAACGGAACGCCAACCCCCACTTGGGGAGCACCGCCGTTTTCGCTAGGGTCTCGGGCCATGGCTAACAACCAGGCCCCGCAGGGCAATCACGACCCCGCCGGCAGCACCCAGATGTTCCGCGCGTTCGTCGACGAGGCCCCGCAGGGCCGTCAGGCGGCGGCCCCTTCCAGCAGCGGCCCGCGCATCGGCCTCATCCTCGGAGTGGTCGTCGCTGTGGCGGTCGTCGCGGCGGTGGCTTGGCTGGCGCTGGCGTAACAGGGGACCCCCTCGCCCACCCGTGCCGCCCTTGGCGGGGCGGGTGGCAGCCATGCGCGTACGCGAGCGTCAGACGGAACGGACACAGGACTGCGGCGCGGCCGGTCTCGACGACCGTGCCGCGCCCCAGCTTCTGCCGAAGGAATCCGTCAGGACTCCGTCAGTCCGAGATCAGGCCTTCCCGGAGCTGTGCCAGCGTCCGGGTCAGCAGCCGGGAGACGTGCATCTGCGAGATGCCGACCTCCTCGCCGATCTGCGACTGCGTCATGTTCGCGAAGAACCGCAGCATGATGATCCGCCGCTCCCGGGGCGGGAGCTTGGCCAGCAGCGGCTTCAGGGACTCCCGGTACTCCACGCCCTCCAGCGCGGTGTCCTCGTACCCCAGCCGGTCCGCCAGCGACCCCTCGCCGCCGTCGTCCTCTGGCGCCGGCGAGTCCAGCGAGGACGCCGTGTAGGCGTTCCCCACCGCCAGCCCGTCGACGACGTCCTCCTCGGACACCCCGAGCACGGAGGCGAGTTCGGTGACCGTCGGCGACCGGTCCAGCTTCTGCGAGAGCTCGTCACTGGCCTTGGTCAGCGCGAGCCGCAGCTCCTGAAGCCGGCGCGGCACCCGCACCGACCACGAGGTGTCCCGGAAGAACCGCTTGATCTCCCCGACCACCGTCGGCATCGCGAACGTCGGGAACTCCACGCCCCGTTCGCAGTCGAACCGGTCGATCGCCTTGATCAGCCCGATCGTGCCGACCTGGACGATGTCCTCCATCGGCTCGTTCCGGGACCGGAACCGCGCGGCGGCGTACCGCACGAGCGGGAGGTTGAGCTCGATGAGCGTGTCACGCACGTACGCACGCTCGGGGCTGTCCTCGTCGAGCGCGGCCAGCCGCAGGAACAGGGAGCGGGACAGGGTGCGGGTGTCGATGGCGCCCGCGGTCGGAAGGACCGGGACGGGCTCGGCCACGAGGGCCGGAGCCTCATCGATGGGGCCGAGTGAGTCGAGAGCATGGGGAGCTGACTCGCTCTCCGCGAGCGTGAGCACCTTCGAGCTGCCCTGTTCTGCGGACATGCCACCCCCTTTGGGTCGCGGGACGGTCGCGGCGGACGCTCCCGTCGGAGGAACGCAGCCTTCACCTGAATACCGGAGCCGAAGCTCCGGCAAACGCGCTTCACGCAGAATGTCACATGTCGGCAACACGCTGTAGTGACATGTCGACATCTGAGACGCGAATCCGCCCTGCAAACAAGGAGCCTGACGGTCTGTCGGCTTTCAACTGTCGGCAACCGCCCTGATGAGGGATTCCCTCCCCGCGGTGACCTGTCGCTTACGTTTGCGATTACGCGTCGATGCGGTTCGCAGACCGCAACCGCTGGAAGCTGCGAGCCAGCAATCGCGACACGTGCATCTGCGAAACACCGAGCTCCGCGCTGATCTGGGACTGCGTCAGATTGCTGTAGTAGCGCAGCAGCAGGATCCGCTGCTCCCGCTCGGGCAGCTGGACGAGCAGGTGCCGTACGAGGTCCCGGTGCTCCACGCCGTCCAGCGCGGGATCCTCGTAGCCGAGGCGGTCCAGCAGCCCCGGCAGCCCGTCGCCCTCCTGCGCGGCCTCCAGGGAGGTCGCGTGGTACGACCGCCCGGCCTCGATGCAGGACAGCACCTCGTCCTCGGTGATGCGCAGCCGCTCGGCGATCTCCGAGGTGGTGGGGGTCCGCCCGAAGGAGGTCGTCAGGTCCTCGGTCGCGCTGTTCACCTGCACCCACAGCTCGTGCAGCCGGCGCGGTACGTGGACCGTGCGGACGTTGTCGCGGAAGTACCGCTTGATCTCGCCCACGACCGTGGGCATCGCGAAGGTCGGGAACTGCACGCCCCGGTCCGGGTCGAAGCGGTCGATGGCGTTGATCAGCCCGATCGTGCCGACCTGGACGACGTCCTCCATCGGCTCGTTGCGGGAGCGGAACCGGGCGGCCGCGTAGCGCACGAGCGGGAGGTTGGCCTCGATGAGCGCCCCGCGCACGCGGTCGTGCTCCGGAGTGCCCGGCTGGAGGTCCTTGAGCTGTGCGAAGAGGACCTGTGTGAGCGCCCGGGTGTCGGCACCTCGGCTGCTCCGCTGGGGAGCGGCCGGCCCGGCTTCCACGGGCGTGGCCTGCGCGGGCGTGACCTGGGCCGGCGCGGCCTGTGCGGGGGCGGCCTGCGCGGGCCCTGTCTGTGGAGACGGCGGCTGCGGAGACGGCGGCTGCGGGGACGGGGCCTGGGGGGACGGTGCCTGAGGTGCGGTACTGGCCAGCACGGTCAACTCCACCTCGTCATCGTCAACTCATCCGTCAACTCTTCCATCAAAAGCGGTCATAGCATCACAAGACATGTGCACTGTGTGCAAGCACCCCATAACTACGTGTTGAGGGATGAAAGCCGCACAAATCGGCCTGCGCAACGAAAGGGCCCCCTGTCGAAGCGACAGGGGGCCGTGGCGGCAGGCCGATGGCCGGTCTCAGAACTCGTAGTCCGCGATCACCCACGTGGCGAACTCCCGCCACAGCGCGACGCCCGCCTGGTGGTCCGGGTGCTCCACATACCGCCGCAGCGCGTCCGCGTCGTCGCAGGCCGAGTTGATGGCGAAGTCGTACGCGATGGGACGGTCGCTGACGTTCCAGCCGAGCTCCCAGTGGCGCAGCTCCGGGATGGTGTCGCCGAGCGCGCGGAAGGCCTCGACGCCCTTCACGACCCGGGGGTCGTCGCGCTCGACGCCCTCGTTGAGCTTGAAGAGCACCAGGTGGCGGATCATCACTTACCTCCGTTGGCGACCCACGTGGCGAAGTCGCCGAGGGCCTGGGCGGCGTCCGAAATGCCCTGGAAGCCTATCTGGACGTAGTCGGCCGCCTTGGCCGGGTCCGTGATGATCACGTACAGCGCGAAGACCACGAGGGCGTAGACGGCGACCTTCTTGGCGTTCACCGCCATCGCGGCCTCCCCTGTCACTGGTGTCCCATGCAGCGCACATGATCGCATGAAGGATCGAGCACACGAAGAGGCGGACGCACGAAGGGCCCCGTCTGACGACGGGGCCCTTCTCAAGCGGTAGCGGAGGGATTTGAACCCTCGGTGACTTGCGCCACACTCGCTTTCGAGGCGAGCTCCTTCGGCCGCTCGGACACGCTACCGAGGGAGACCTTACAGCAAGGAGCCGCGTGCTTTGAAATCGGTATTCAGCGGCCGCGGAAGAACTCGGTGAGCAGCCCGGCGCACTCCTCGGCGAGCACTCCCTCGATCACCTCGGGCCGGTGGTTGAGCCGCCGGTCGCGCACCAGGTCCCAGAGGGAACCGGCCGCGCCGGCCTTCTCGTCGCGGGCGCCGTAGACGAGCCGGTCGACGCGGGACTGCTGGATCGCGCCCGCGCACATCGTGCAGGGCTCCAGGGTCACCACGAGGGTGCAGCCGGCGAGCCGCCACGCGCCGAGCGCGGCGGCGGCCCGCCGCAGGGCGAGGACCTCCGCGTGGGCCGTCGGATCGCCGCCGGCCTCGCGTTCGTTGTGCCCGGCCGCGAGCACGGTCGTGCCGTCCGGGGCCAGTACGACGGCGCCGACCGGGACGTCCCCGCCCAGGACCGCCCCGGCGGCCTCCTCCAGGGCGAGTCGCATCGCGGGCCGCCAGGGGTCCCGGACCGGGTCCGGCGGTGCCGGGGCGGCCTGAGCGGTCAGCGGACGGTCTCCAGGGTCTCGGAGGCGCCCAGGGACTCGGCGATCTCGGTGACGGCGTCCGTCGACATCAGGCGCAGTTCCTTCTCGCTCACGCCGAGGTCGTCCAGGATCAGGGCGTCGCCGACCGGGCCGTGCGGCACGGACTCGGCGGAGGCGGCGGGCCCGGCGGTGTCGTCGGCATCGTCCTCCTCGTCGTCGGCGTCACCGTCCTCGCTGCCGTCGAGGTCGAGGGCGGCGAGGACGGCGTCGTCGTCACCCGGGTCCCGGCCGAGCAGCTCGTCGGTGAGCAGGATCTCGCCGTAGCTGCTGCGGGCAGCGGCTGCGGCGTCCGAGACGTAGATGCGAGGGTCTTCCTCGCCGTCCACACGGACCACGCCGAACCAGGCGTCCTCCTGCTCGATGAGCACGAGCACCGTGTCCTCGTCGGGGGAGGCTTCACGGGCCAGGTCGGCCAGATCCGACAGGGTTTCCACATCGTCGAGCTCTGTGTCGCTCGCTTCCCACCCGTCTTCGGTGCGCGCGAGCAGTGCGGCGAAGTACACCGTGACTCTCCCACTGGTCATAGGTGTGCCGGTTGGGGGTCCCCCCGGCGGAGGTTACGGGCGGGGAGTGCTCGTCCGAGCCCCACCCACTCGGAATCGTGGCAGAAACAAGGCGTTCAGGGGACGTCTTCGGTTCCCTGTGTCCGGCACTTCTGCTCGCACGCTCGTTGCCGCCACCTGCGGATCGTACGCGGGTTTACCCCGCCGCACGCACGGTCACCCGCGACAATCTCCGCGCGGTTCGTGATCTTTGCCGGAGGTTTCCACAGCCGTTCCCTACCAGCGGAACGTGCGCATGCGCATCGCGTGGCGCAACCGGGCCGTCTTGGCGCGGCGCGGCTGGACGCGGTCGCGCAGCTCCCGGGCCTCGGCCAGATCGCGCAGGAACCGGGCGCGACGCCGGCGGCGCTCGGCGTCGGACTCCTCGGTCCCGTCCGCGTGGTCGGGCTCCACGCTGGTCCCCGGGCGTGTGCGCGGCGACAGATCGTCTCGGAATTTCCGGTCGGGCATCAGGTTCACCACCCCCAGTCCGTCCTTCCCACTTTCCCCGGACGGGCGGTTTGACGCCAGGGTCGTGCGACGGCCGTCCGGCGGGCCGGCCGTGCGGCCGCGGAAACCCGCCCGGTTAGTGTTGTCGACATGCGTCTCCACGTCGTCGACCACCCTCTGGTCGCTCACAAGCTCACCACGCTGCGCGACCAGCGCACCGACTCCGCGACCTTCCGCCGTCTCGCCGACGAGCTGGTCACCCTGCTCGCCTACGAGGCCACGCGTGATGTGCGCACCGAACAGGTCGACATCCAGACGCCGGTCGCGCGGACCACGGGCGTCAAGCTCTCGCACCCGCGGCCGCTGGTGGTGCCGATCCTGCGGGCCGGGCTCGGCATGCTGGACGGCATGGTCCGGCTGCTGCCGACCGCCGAGGTGGGCTTCCTCGGCATGATCCGCAACGAGGAGACGCTGGAGGCCTCCACGTACGCGACGCGTATGCCGGAGGACCTGTCGGGGCGTCAGGTCTATGTGCTCGACCCGATGCTCGCCACCGGCGGGACGCTGGTCGCGGCGATCCGGGAGCTGATCCGGCGCGGCGCCGACGACGTCACCGCCGTGGTGCTGCTGGCGGCCCCCGAGGGTGTCGAGATCATGGAGCGCGAGCTGGCGGGCACGCCGGTGACGGTCGTGACCGCCTCGGTCGACGAGCGGCTGAACGAGCACGGCTACATCGTGCCGGGCCTCGGGGACGCGGGGGACCGGATGTACGGGTCGGCCGAGTAGCACCCGAGGGCCGCGACAGGCCCTAGCAGCCCTTCTTCGTCGTCGGCGCCGGCTCGGGCGTGGCCAGCTCGGTCAGCGCCCGGTCGGCGTCGCGCTGTTTCGCCAGCTCCTTGAAGCCGTCCCCGATGACGAGGTCGACGGCGGCGCCCTTGCGGGCCGCCTCGGCACGTCGTTCGGCGCCCGGGAGCTGGGTGCCGAGCACGGGCAGTGTGGTGTCGAGGGCCGCGGCGGGGCCGAGCAGCAGCCCGGTGCCCTTGACCTTCTTGTCGTACTGCCGGGGCGCGTTGCCCACGTCGCCGATCTTGAAGCCGCGCTTCTTGAGTTCGTCGGCGGTCTTCTTCGCCAGACCGCCGCGCGTGGTGGCGTTGAGAACGTTGACGGTGATGGTGCGCGGCTCGGGCAGGGGCTTGGCGCTGGGCGAGGCGCTCGCCTTGGTGGTGACGCCGCAGCCCGTGCCGGAACCGGCCGCCGAAGCCTTCTCGCCGCCGCCGGTGAAGACGTCGATGAGCTGCCACGTGCCCCACCCGCCCACACCGAGGACGGTGACGGACGCGACGGTCAGGACGACGAGCCTGCCGCGCCGCCGGGGCCTTCGCATCTTGGGGTACTTGTTGCCCGTGATGCGGTATTTGCCGCCCATGCCGGGGGGAGTCAGCATGCTCATGAACGCAGCGTAGTGCGCCTGGGCGACGATGCCTACTAGATGATCATTCGACGTCGCCCAGCGGAACCCGAAAGGGCCAACCCGCGGCGGGCGGGGGGATCAGTCGAGCTCGAGCACGCGCGCGTGCAACACCTGGCGCTGCTGGAGCGCCGCCCGCACCGCGCGGTGCAGACCGTCCTCCAGGTACAGGTCGCCCTGCCACTTCACGACGTGCGCGAAGAGGTCGCCGTAGAACGTGGAGTCCTCGGCGAGCAGCGTTTCCAGATCGAGCTGACCCTTGGTCGTCACGAGCTGATCGAGGCGGACCGGGCGCGGCGCGACGTCCGCCCACTGCCGGGTGCTTTCCCGGCCGTGGTCGGGGTACGGCCGGCCGTTTCCGATGCGCTTGAAGATCACACGGAAAGCCTACCGGTCAAGACCTTCCGGGCGCAGCCATGGCGCCGAGGTGCGGCGCCGAAAAAACCCCCACAAGGCGGTACGAACCCGGAACAGAGGCGTGAACCAGGTGGACGGTGAGACCGTGCCGTCGGCCCGCCCGCCTGCGAGGCGCTGCCGGAGCCGATCACGCGGGCCGTGCGCCTGATTCGCTCGAAAGGGGTCGGGGCCTCCTACGGGACCCGGTCCCCGAAGGGGCATCCGGAGTCCCAAGGACGGCGGAGGCGCGGGTGCGCCTCCGCCGAACGCGTGATTCAACCGCGGTCCTGCCCGCCCTGTTCCTTCGGCGGCCGCTGCGGCTTCGGCGTGTCCGGCCGGGGGTGGGGCTTGGGGGCGTTGCGGGTGGCCTCGGCGCGCAGGAGGGCGCGCAGGACCGCGTACGGGTCTTGGAGCATGGCTGGGTACCTCGTCGTTCCTCGTCGTTCTGGTTCCGTGCGGGACGGACGGGCCGGTGGGCGGCCGGTCCTGTCAGCAGCGCAGGACTTCGGAACGCGGGGGGCGAGGGTCGTGCGGCGGGTTCTCCGGTACGGGTGCGGCGTGCTGTGCGGTGTACGCGGGCCCCGGTTCCCGGAGCGGGTCCGGGCTCAGCGGGACGTGGGTGCGGCGGGAGCTCCTGGCCGGTGGGCGCGGGGCGGTGTCCGGCACGTCGCACTCGACGGTGGTGTTCTCCCCGGAGAGGAGGGCCGGCGGCCCCGCCTGAGCCTCGGCGTGGGTGCCCGGCACGAGCAGGACCAGCAGCAGGACGAGCACCCGCAGCCAGGTGTTCCGGCGCGGGCGGCGGGGAACCGGCTGCGGTGCGGGGATCACGGGTGGTCACTCCCCGCCGTGCCGGGGCCGTTCATCCGGCCGACGGCCAGAACCGCCCGCTCGGCCCACGCCGGGCTCCGTGACGCGCGGCCGCGAGGGGCCCGTCGGTGACGGGCGGTGGCTCTCCGGGGGCGGGGGAGGCAGGGAGCCGGATGGCGTCTGGTGTCGCCCTTCGCGCGGGTCAGGGCGTGGGGGGCCGTCCGGGGCCGGGCTCTGCCGGGCTGGGCTCTTCCAGGCCGGGGGCTCCGGGGCGTGCGGGTGGGCCCGGTCTGGTGGTCCCGGCCCCCGGGGGAGCCGCTCGGTGGCTCGGCCATGGTTCATGCTCGGACCGGGCCGGAGGGGGTCGCCACCTGGGCGGGCCAGGTGGAGGACGGGTCCTATGAGCCTGGGTCTTCACCCGGGCGCGCCAACTGGGGGACGGGCCTCATGGGCCGGTTCGTCGCCTGGGCGGGCCAGGTGGGGGACGGGCCCGATGGGTCGGTTGGTCACCCGGCCGGGCCAGGTGGAGGGCGGGTCCTACGAGCCCGACTCGGGTCAGAGGGGCCCTATGAGCCCGACCCGGGCCGGAGAGACGGCCCCACGTGCCCGACCCAGGCCAGGCGGGGGGCGGGCCCGATGGGTCGGCTGGTCACCCGACCCGGGCCAGGCGGAGGGCGGGCCCTACGAGCCCGACTCCGGCCAGAGAGACGGCCCACGAGCCCGACTGGGCCAGGTGGAGGGCGGGTCCCACGAGCCCGGCCCGGGCCAGAGAGGCGGCCCTATGAGCCCGACTCGGGCCAGAGGCACAGCCCCACAAGCCCGACCCGGGCCCAAGAGACGGCCCTATGAGCCGGAGGCCTTGGCTGCCTTCGCCGCTGCCTTCATCTCCTGCTTGTGAGCCCGTACCTTCACCAGCGACTCCGGGCCGGTGATGTCGGCGACCGAACGGAAGGAGTCCGGCTCGCCGTAGGAGCCCGCCGCCTCCCGCCAGCCCGTCGGGCGCACGCCGAGCTGCTTGCCGAGCAGGGCGAGGAAGATCTGGGCCTTCTGCTTGCCGAAGCCCGGCAGTTCCGCGAGCCGCTTCAGCAGCTCCTTGCCGGTGCCGACGTCCTTCCAGACGGCCTCGGCGTCACCGTCGTAGTGCTCGACGAGGTACTGGCACAGCTGCTGGATCCGCTTGGCCATGGAGCCGGGGTAGCGGTGCACGGCCGGTTTCCGCGACAGCAGGGCGGCGAAGGCCTCCGGCTCGTGCGCGGCGATCTCGTGGGCGTCCAGGTCGTCGCCGCCGAGCCGCTGGGCGATCGTCGCCGGGCCCTTGAACGCCCACTCCATCGGCACCTGCTGGTCCAGCAGCATGCCGACCAGCGCGGCGAGCGGGCTGCGGCCGAGCAGCGCGTCGGCCTCGGGGTCCTGGGCGAGGTGCAGGGTGACGTCCATGCCCCGATCATCCCCCGGTGCGGGCCCCGCCGCGTCCGGAGCCGCCCCTCGCCCGGTGCCTAGCTCGCCCGCCAGTAGCCGAGCGCGTGCACCCGCTGCTTGGGCAGGCCCAGTTCCTTGCGGACGTACGCCGCGAGCGTCCGGGTCGTCGCCGTGTCGCAGGCGATCCAGACGTACGGGTCGGGGGTGGCCCGGAGCAGGGCGGGCAGGTCCGCCTTCACCCGGTCGGCCAGGTGGGCGCCCGCGTCCTGGCGCGGCACCCTGCGCAGCTCGTGCCGGGCCGGATCCGTGCGGTACGGCAGGTCGTCGTCGCCGCCCTCGAACCAGATGGTGGCCGGGGCGGAATCCAGGGCTTCCAGGAGGGAGTTGATCGCCGGGAGCGAGGCCGGGTCGCCGACGGCGAAGACGTGCGAGGGCGCGGGGCTCGGGTGCTCGAAGCCGGTGCCCTGGACGGTCGCCTCGATGGTGTCGCCCGGCTTCGCCGCCCTGGCCCAGTCGCTGGCGCACCCCTCGTGCAGGGCGAACTCCAGGGCGAAGGTGCCGGCCACCGGGTCCGGGTCGACCAGGGTGTAGGCCCGCTGGTGCGGCTTGCCGGCGTTGTCGAACCACAGCCGGACCCACATGGTGGGGTGCACCCCGGTCGCGGCCAGCAGACCGCCGTCGGTGAAGCGCAGCCGCCGGTAGTCCGGCGTGACGTCCTCGACGTCCGTCACCGTGAACTCGAAGTCCTTGGCGCGCATCAGCTTGAGGACCGCGCCCTCCCAACCCCGCCCCTGCCCCATCGCCTTTTCGCCCCTTCGCGTACGATTCCGGCCACAGACTGTGACTTAGGCAAGGCTAACCTAAAGGAAAGAGGGGGCGCAGCGTGGCCACCGAGATCTACCGTGACGCCTGGGGCATCCCGCATCTGCGCGCGGGCAGCGCGGCCGGACTCGCCCGTGCGCAGGGCCTCGTCACCGCCCGGGACCGCGCCTGGCAGCTGGAGGTCGAGCGGCACCGGGCGCAGGGCACCTCGGCGGCCTTCCTTGGCGACGGCGCCCTGGCCTGGGACCGGTTCGCGAGACGGGCCCGGCTCGACGACACCGCGAGGCGCTGCTTCGCGGATCTGGAGAGACAGGACCCCGAGACGGCGCGGTGGGTGCGCGCGTACGTCGACGGGGTGAACGAGGGACTCGCCGGCGGCACCGCGCCGGAATTCGCCCGCACCGGTCTCACCCCGGGCCGCTGGGAGCCCTGGACGCCGCTCGGCGTCTGGCTGGCCACGCACATCCTCTTCGCCGGGTTCCCGGCCAAGCTCTGGCGCGAGCAGGTCGCCACCCACCTGGGCGCGGACGCCATCGGCCTCTTCGCCACCGACGGCCCCGGCACCTCCGGCAGCAACGGCTGGCTGGTCGCCGGCGAGCGGACCGTCACCGGGCACGCGGTCATCGCCGGTGACCCCCACCGCTGGATCGAGGACCCGGGCGTCTACCAGCAGATCCACCTGTCCTGCCCGGAGTTCGACGTCGTGGGGCTGGCCGTCCCCGGCGTCCCCGGCATCGCCCACTTCGGACACACCGGCACGGTCGCCTGGGCCATCACCAACGCCATGGCCGACTACCAGGACCTCTACCGGGAGCGGCTGCGGCGCACCGGCGCCGGGGTGGAGGCCCTCGACCCGGACGGGGTCTGGCGGCGGGCGGCCCGGCATGTCGAGACCGTCGAGGTGGCCGGCGAGGAGGCGGTCGAGGTCGAGGTGATCGAGACCGCCCGGGGGCCGGTGATCATCGGCGGGCCCGACGGGCTGGACGGTGACCCGGCCGACCCCTCCGGCGCGCCCGTGGCGATGAGCCTGCGCTACCCGCCCCGCGTCACCGGCGACCTGGGCTTCGGCGCTCTGCTGCCGCTGCTGCGGGCCCGCCGGGTCGCCGACGTGGACCGGGCCTTCGACCGCTGGGCCGAGCCGGTCAACGTCGTCCAGGCCGCCGACACCGAGGGTGCGGTCCTGCACCGCGTGGCCGGGCGGGTGCCGCGTCGCGCCGCGGCCAACTCCCTTCGGACGGTGCCCGCCTGGGAGCCCGGCCACGAGTGGCGCGGCTGGCACGCGGCACCGCGCGCCGGGCTCACCGACGGCGTCGCCGTCATGGCCAACCAGCGCGGGCCGTCCGGGCCCCTCGGCGTCGAGTTCGCCCCGCCCCACCGCGCCGACCGCATCGCCGCCCTGCTCGCGCGCGAGGAGCGCTGGTCCGCCGCCGACATGCCCGCGATCCACACGGACACCCACCTGGCCTCCGCGTCCCCACTCCTGGACCACCTCGCCGCCCTCGACGGCCTCACCCCCGGGGCCGTCGCCCTCCGGGACCGGCTCCTCGGCTGGGACCGCCGTATGGACGCGGGCAGCACCGACGCGGCCCTCTACGCGGCCGTGCGCGCGGCGGTCGTACGGCGGCTCGCGGCGCACCCGGCGTTCGCCGCGCTCTGCGCGCCCCCGGCGTACCCCGACATCTTCCAGCCCTGGCTGGCCCTCCTCCCGCGGGTCGCCTTCGCCCTCGAACACCTGCTGCGGGCCGGGGACCTGTACGGGATCGACCGTCCGGCCGCCGTCCGCGCGGCGATCGAGGAGGTCGCGGAGCACCCCCCGGCCGGGGCCTGGGGCGACACCCACCGGCTCGCCCCCTGGCGGGCGCTCGAGGCGGAGCAGCCCTACGACGAGCCGGGGCTGTCCGGCGACCACGACTGCGTGCTGTGCACCTCGGGCGTGCCGGGCCTCACCGACCGCGCCGCGAGGGGCCCGGCCGCCCGGTACGTCTGGGACCTGGCCCGGCGTGAGGACAGCCGGTGGGTGGTCCCCTTCGGCGCCTCGGGCGTCCCCGGCTCACCCCACCACCGCGACCAGCTCCCCCTGTGGCTCGCGGGAGACCTCGTCCCGGTCGTCACCGACTGGACCCGGCTGGAGAAGGAAACCGATGTCTGACCCGTACGCCTCCCGCACCGCCGTCCACGAGCAGCCGATCGACGGCTTCGGCACCGTCCGCGTGCTGCCGCTGGACCCCGCCGCCGATGCCGCCGTGATCCACCGCTGGGTCGCCGAGGAACGGGCCGCCTTCTGGGGCATGACCGGGCTGACCCGGCAACAGGTCGCCGATGTCTACGCCCACATGGCCACGCTCGACACCCACCACGCTTACCTCGTCGTCCGGGACGGCGAGCCGGTCGCGCTCCTGCAGACCTACGAGCCGGACGCCGACCGGGTCAGCGAGTGCTACCCCGTCCGCCCCGGCGACATCGGCGTCCACCTGCTCCTCGCCCCCGCCGGCCCGGGCGGCGGGCAGCGCGGCTGGACGGCCCGGCTGGTGCGGGTCGTCGCCGCGTACGTGCTGTTCGGCCTGGACCGGCGTCGGGTGGTGGTCGACCCGGACGTGCGCAACGAGAAGGCGATCGCCCGCTTCCTGCGGATGGGCTTCACCCCCGGGCCGGTCGTGGTCCTGCCGGAGATCGACCTGCCGGACGTGTACCTGCCGGAGAAGAAGGCCCAGCTCGCCTTCCTGGACCGGGAGATACTGTTCCCGGGTGACGCCTGAGGACCTCATCGCCCACTACGGCCTGGAGCCGATCCCGCGCGAGGGCGGCCTGTTCCGCCAGACCTGGGCCGGACCCGGACGCCCCGACGGCAGGCCGGAGGGCACGGCGATCGTCGCGCTGCTGACGGCCGACGACTTCTCCGCCCTGCACCGCCTGCCGACGGACGAGATCTGGCACTTCTACCTGGGCGATCCCCTGGAGCTCCTCCTGCTCGCCCCCGACGGCGGCGCCCGGACGGTGGTCCTCGGACCGGACGTCCTGGGCGGCCAGCACGTCCAGTTCACGGTCCCGGCGGGCACGTGGATGGGCGGGAGGGTGCGGGGGGACGGGCGGTGGACGCTGTTCGGCTGCACGATGGCGCCCGGCTTCACGTTCGACGGCTATGAGCACGGGGACGCCGCCGAGCTGACGGCCCGCCACCCGGAAGCGGCCGACGAGATCGCGCGGCTGTGCGCCGGGTGAGCATTGCGGCGGCCCCGCCCGTACTCCTCTGGTAGCCGTACAGCCCGACCCCGGAGACCCACGTGGACCAACGGCCCGACGAGGATCGCGATGCCGGACGCCCCCGGCGGTTCCAGGCGCTGGTGCTGCTCGGCACCGTGCTGGTCCTGCTCCTCGCCGGAGCAGGCCCCGCCTCGGCCCACGCCGCCCTGCGCGGCACCGACCCGGACGACGGCTCCGTCGTCCGGCAGGCTCCCCGCCACGTCACCCTGACCTTCACCGAGTCCGTAGGCCTGCTCGACGACTCCTTCCGGGTGTTCGGCCCGGACCAGCGCCGGGTCCACACCGGCGAGGCCACACACGCCGACGGCCGCTCCGACACGGCCCGGGTCGGCCTGCCCCGCAGGCTCGCGCAGGGCACCTACACGGTGGCCTGGCGGGTCGTCTCCGCCGACAGCCACCCGGTCTCAGGCGCCTTCAGCTTCTCCGTGGGGAAGCCGTCCGCCACCACGGCCCTCGTCGACACGGGCCCGGCCGAGGATCCGCTCACCCGCGGCCTGCACGACGCCGCCCGCTACCTCGCCTACCTCGCCGCCGCCCTGCTCGTCGGCACGACGGCGTTCCTGCTGCTGTGCCGGCCCGCGCACACCGCCCCGCTGCGCCGGCCGCTGGTGACGGCCTGGTGGACGCTGCTGGGCTCGACGGTCGTCCTGCTCCTGCTGCGCGCCCCCTACGAGACGGGCACCGGCCCGGCCGCCGCCTTCGACGCCTCCGCCCTCGGCCGCACGCTGACCGGCCGCCCGGGCGAGGCGCTGCTCGCCCGCCTGGTCGTCCTGCTGCCGATCGCCGCCTTCCTGCCGCGGCTGTCCCGGCGCCGTGAGCCCGGGAGGCGGCCCGTGGCCTTGGCGGCGGGCACCGCACTGGCCGTCGCCCTGGCCCTGACCTGGGCGGCGGCCGAGCACGCCTCCGCCGGGATCCAGGTGCCGCTGGCGATGACGTCGTCCGTCCTGCACCTGCTGGCCACCGGCGTCTGGTTCGGCGGCCTGGTGGCGCTGCTGCTGACCCTGCGCCGCTCCCCGGGCGACGACCTGGTGGAGGTCGTGCCCCGCTTCTCGCGGATCGCCTTCGCCTCGGTGACCGTCCTGGCCGTCACGGGCGTCTACCAGTCCTGGCGCGGCCTCGGCTCCCTGTCCGCGCTGACCGGCACGTCGTACGGCCGGCTGCTGCTCGCCAAACTGGCCGGGGTCGCCGTGCTGTTGCTGGTCGCCGGGTACTCGCGGCGCTGGACGGAGCGGCTCGCCGCACCGGCGACGGCTGTCCGGGCAGCGGTTCCGGCCCGGGTCCCGCAACCCGTCGGCGCACCGGCCGGGCAGGGGAAGACCGAGGAGCCGGGGCCCGCGAAGAATCCCGGCGCACTGCCGGACAGGCCCCCCGCGTCCGACGCCGCCCGGGGCGACGACCGGGACCACCGGGACGACGACCCGAAGGACGGGCACGACGACGACCGGAAGGACCGGCACGACGGGCACGACGACCGGCGCCGCCGTCTGCGCCGCTCCGTCCTCGTCGAGGTCGTCGTCGCCGCCGTGGTGCTGATGATCACGACGGTGCTCACCGGCACCCTGCCCGGCCGTGCCCAGGCCGAGGCCGCGGGGCGGGCCCCGGCGGGCGCGCTGCCCCCCACGACCCTGGTGACCGTGCCCTTCGACACGGGCACCGGATCGGTGAGCGGACGCGGCACGGTGCAGGTCACCCTGGACCCCGCCCGCGTCGGCGAGAACGCCGTCCAGGCCGTCGTCTCCGGCGCCGACACCGGGCTGGTCGTCGTCCCCGAGGTCCGCGTCACCTTCACCCTGCCCTCCCGCAAGGTCGGCCCGATCGACGCCGAACTCGCCGACCGGGGCGGCTACTGGGGCACCAACTCCGTCAACCTGCCGCTCGCCGGGAACTGGACGATGAAGACGACCGTGCGGGTGTCGGACGTGGACCAGGTGTCGGTGGAGCGCCGGGTGCGGATCGCGCCCTAGGCAGCCGCGCCGCCGCCGGGGCGTCGTCGAGGAGCCGTGCCATGGCCTCGGCGGCGCGGACGGCGGCGTCGCCGCAGCAGTTGTTGAACAGCACATGGACCTGCTCGGTCCGCTCGGCCAGCCGGCGCACGCGCGGCACCCACTCGGCGAGTTCGTCCTCGTCGTAGGCGTACCGGAAGCGGTCCTCCTTGCTGCCGGTCCCCCAGGCGGTGCTGCGGCCGTGGAACCGGACGACGGACAGCCGGGGCGAGGTCACCGGGGTGACGGGCGGGACGGAGGAGGGCAGGGTCTGCGTCATGTCGACGGCGACCGCGGCCATGCCGTACCGGGTCAGCAGGGCCTGCGTCGCCTCGCCCCGGCCCGGCTCCCACCAGGACGGGTGCCGGAACTCCACGGCGAGCGGCCAGCCCTCGGCCCGCTCGGCGCACTCCCCGAGGAAGGCCTCCGCCCGCGGCCCCGGCCGGAACCAGGGCGGGAACTGGAACAGCACGCTCCCGAGCCGCCCGGCCTCCCGCAGCGGCTCGATCCCGGCCGTGAACCGGTCCCACACCGCGTCCAGCACCGCCGGGTCCCGGTGCTCGGCGGGCACCCCGTGCGGCATCACCGCCTGGCGGGTGGGATGCCCGGTGAGCAGCGAGAAGGCCTTCACGTCGAACACGAACCCGTCCGGTGTCCGCTCGGCCCAGAGCCGGCTGTTCCGCTCACTGGGCAGCGCGTAGTACGAGGCGTCGACCTCGACGACCGGGAACCGCTCGGCGTAGTGCCGTAACCGCCCCTCGGCGTCCCGCCGCCCCACGGGATACCAGCCACTGCCGACCAGGGCCCGGTCGGTCCAGGAACACGTGCCCACGCGGATCTCACCCATGGGGGAGCGGTTACCCGGGCCGGGCGGCGGCAGGCTCCGCTTCTCGGCCGGACGGCACGGTGAGACACGTGACAATCGGGGTAATCAGGTCATAACTGTGCATGTCCGGTGTCACGACTGATGCCACCGAGAGTGAGATGACCGATCATGGAGCAGCCCGTCACCGTCGGCCGGGCCACCCGGTCGTCCGGGGAAGGACCTGAAGCCCTCGACGCCCTCGTCGGCGCGGCTCTCACGGCCCGGGTCGCTCTCGACGAGCGCGGCCTGGTGACCGGCTGGAACGCGGGCGCCGAGCGGCTCCTCGGGTATCCGGCCGCCGAGGTGACCGGCCGCCGCGCGGCGGATCTGCTGGCCGAGCCGATCCCGGTGCGGGGCGGTCTGCCCACGCTCGCCGGGCTGCCGCGCTGGAACGGCGACGTCGCGCTGAGGCACCGGGACGGCCGGAAGCTCACGGTGGGGATCCTCGCCCACCACAGGCCGCCGGGCGCCGACGCCCCGGCGTGGCTCATCGTCTCCCCCCTGACCGGCCGGCAGACGGCGTCCGGCCTCGACGAGTCCCTCGTGAGCTGGAGCTTCGCCCAGTCCCCGTGCTGCGCCCAGGCGATCTACGACACCCGGCTCCGGCTGCGCCGGGCCAACACCGACATGGAGCGCTCCATGGCGCTCACCGAGGAGGAGATGCGGGGCCTGCGCGTGTCCGAGATCGTCGACGACGACGCCGGTCTGCGGGCGGAGCGCAGCATGGCCCGGGTCCTGCGGACCGGCGAGCCGGAGTACGTGGAGAACTACCTGCGCGCCCCGGGCGAGGCCCACGAGCACGCCTGGTCGGTCTTCATGTCCGCCCTGCGCGACCCCGAGGGCACCATTCGGGGCGTCTGCCTCTCGGCGCACGACATGACGGAGCAGTACCGGGCCCGCAAGCGCCTCCAGCTGATCGCCGACGCCGGCCGGCGCATCGGCGGCACGCTCGACGTGACGCGCACGGCCCAGGAGCTGGCGGACGTGACCGTCCCCGCCCTGGCCGACTTCGTCGGCGTGGATCTGCTGGCCGGGCTGGACGACGTGCCCGAGCCGCCCGCCCGTGCGGTTGCGGACGAGGGGCCGCTGCCGCTGTGCCGGGCCGCCCTGCGGTCGGTGACCCCGGGTGCCCCGGAGTCGGCGGTGGCGGCCGGCGCGGTGGACTCCTACCCGCCGGGTTCGCCGCACCACGAGAGCCTGCGCACCGGACGGCCCGTCCTGCACGAGGTGAGCGACCCGGCGTTCCGCGCCTGGCTCGCCCGCGACCCGGTCCGCGCCGCCCGGGCCAGGGCGTTCGGCATCCACTGCGTGCTGACCGTGCCGCTGACCGCCCGCGGCGCCACCCTGGGCGTCGCCTTCTTCGTCCGGCACCGCAACCAGGAGACCTTCCACCACGACGACGTGGTCCTGGCCGGGGAACTGGCCGCCCGGGCCGCCGTCAGCATCGACAACGCCCGCCGCTACACCCGCGAGCGGGCCACCGCCGTCACGCTCCAGCGCAGTCTGCTGCCGCAACGGCTGCCCCGGCAGGCGGCGGTCGAGGTCGCCTCCCGCTACCTCCCGGCCGGCGGGCACGCCGGTGTCGGCGGGGACTGGTTCGACGTCATCCCCCTGTCCGGCGCGCGGGTGGCCCTGGTTGTCGGCGACGTGGTCGGCCACGGGCTGCACGCCTCGGCGGCCATGGGGCGACTGCGCACGGCGGTCCGAACGCTGGCCGACATCGACCTGCCGTGCGACGAGCTGCTGACCCGCCTCGACGACCTGGTCGCCCGCCTGAACACCGAGGAGCAGCACGGCGAGCACGGCGGGGCGGACTCCGGCCGGACGCCGGGCGATCTCGGTGCCACCTGCCTGTACGCCGTCTACGACCCCGTGACGCGGCGCTGCTGCCTGGCCGGCGCCGGGCATCCGGTCCCGGTCGTCGTGAGCCCCGAGGGAGCCGTCGACCTCGTCGGAATCCCGGCCGCGCCCCCGCTCGGCGTGGGCGGACTGCCGTACGAGGCCACCGAGGTCGTCCTCCCCGAGGGCAGCCTGCTCGCGCTCTACACCAACGGCCTGATCGAGACGCCCGACCGGGATCCCGACACCGGCGTCCACCGGCTGCGCGAGGCCCTGGCCCGCCCGGCCGGGTCGCTGGACGCGCTGTGCGACGCGGTCCTCACCGACCTGCTGCCGCGGCGCCCGGCCGACGACGTGGCCCTGCTCCTCGCCCGGACCCGCGCGCTCGACGCCGACCAGGTCGCCACCTGGACGGTGCCGGCCGACCCGTCCGCGGTCGCCCAGACCCGCAAGGACGTGGTGGCGCAACTGGAGCGCTGGGGCCTTTCCGACGCCGTGTTCGTCACGGAACTGGTGGTCAGCGAGCTCGTCACCAACGCCATCCGGCACGCGGAGCCGCCGGTCCAGCTGCGCCTGATCCACGACACGACCCTGATCTGCGAGGTCTCCGACGGCGGCAACACCGCTCCCCACCTGCGGCGCGCCCGCACCTACGACGAGGGCGGCCGCGGCCTGCTCCTCGTCGCCCAGCTGACCGAGCGCTGGGGCACCCGCCAGGGCGCCACCGGCAAGACCATCTGGGCGGAACAGTCCCTGTCCCTTCCGTGAGGAGCCACCGGCCATGACCACACCCACGTCCCACCGGGCCGTCCGCGCCCCCGTCCAGCGGGCCGCCCTGCTGGTCGGCCTCGTCTTCCTGCTGGTCGGCGTGCTGGGCTTCATCCCCGGCATCACCACCGACTACGACTCGATGGAGTTCGCCTCCCACGACTCGGGCGCGGAACTGCTGGGCCTGTTCCAGGTGTCGATCCTGCACAACCTGGTGCACCTGGCCTACGGCCTCGCGGGTCTGGCCCTCGCCGGCACCGCGGCGCGGGCGTACTCGTACCTGCTGGTCGGCGGTGCCGTCTACCTGGTGCTGTGGGTGTACGGCCTGTCCGTCGGCCACGACAGCGACGCCAACTTCGTCCCGCTGAACACCGCGGACGACTGGCTGCACTTCGTCCTGGGCCTCGCCATGATCGGCCTGGCCCTCGCCCTCGGCCGGCGCCGCACGCACGCCGACGCACGGTGAGGAAGACCTACGACGGCATGCAGACCTTCCTGCCCTACCCCGACTTCCGCGCCACGGCCCTGGCCCTGGACCGTCGCCGGCTCGGCAAACAGCGGGTCGAGGCACTCCAGGTGCTGCGCGGCCTGGTCGTCCCCGGGTACGGGTGGCGCCGCCACCCGGCCGTGAAGATGTGGCTGGGCTACGAGGAGGCGCTGGTGCGCTACGGCCTGGAGATCTGCCGGGTCTGGCGGGAGCAGGGTCACCAGGACACCTGTGCGGCCACCCTGGTCGCCGACCTCGCGGCGACACGCCCGCACGCCCCGATCCGCGATCAGGAGCGGCTGGCCGCCGAGGGCGAACTCCCGCCCTGGCTCGGCGACGACTCGTTCCACGAGAGCCACCGCTCGGCCCTGGTCCGCAAGGACCCCGACACCTACGCGGACCTGTTCCCGGATGTCCCGGACGACCTGCCCTACGTCTGGCCCGCCTCGGACCGGACGGGTGAGCGGCCTTCCGTGAACTGACGGACCGCGGGGCTAGGCCGCCCTGCGGCGGGTGGCCGGACGTCGGTTGGTGGAGGGCTGCTCCGTCACGTCCACGTCCTCGAACGGGAAGGACTCGTCCTCCCCGAAGTCCGGGGCCTGGAAGGGGTTGGTCGCCGGGGTCGGTGACGACGTGCCGGAATGGCGAGGTTGCCCTTCCACGGCGGAGAACAGCGAAGTCGGTTCGATGAGAGGTCTCTTTTCCGTTACTGGCCCGGGAGGGCCAGGCGTGCCCTGACCGGGCACGAAGGTCCTACAGCTTGGTCATCTTGGCGTAGGGGCTCAGGATCCGCATCTGCGCCGGACCGAAGTCGACGAGCGCCGCGATTCCATCCTCCATGCCGATGACCCGGCCGAGCCCGTACATGTCGTGGGTGACCTGGTCACCCACGGCGAAGTGCTTGGGAGCGGGGGCGACCGGCGCCTTGAAGGGGCTGGTGGGCAAATGACGCTTGGGAGCAGCAGGCTTAGTCATTGCCTTCAGTATGCGCCTACTCGGGCCGGTTGCGCTGCGGCTGTCGGCGTACGGTGCCCGAACCGAGACCGACGGAGAGCCCGCGCTGGCCCAAAAAATCGAACACATGCTTGAATTTGGCCATGCGAACGTTTCCCGACGACCTCGTCCGGGCGCAGCGGGAGTGGACGGTCACCTACCGCCGGCTCGCCGAGCGGCCCGGCCGCACCGAGCTGCGCCGACGCCTGTACCGGCTGTCGGCCCAGACCTTCTTCCACCCCTGCTGGCAGCGGCGACGGCCGGCCCCTGCGGCCTGGTGGGAGCTGCGTGAGCTGGGAAGAGCGGCCCGGGACGCCGACGAGCGGCGCCACGGATGACGGGCCGAACTGCGGAGCCGTACATACCGGATGATCCTGAGGGCATGGCCGGATCGATTCGCGTGATCGTGCACCCGCCGTCGCCCTCGGGCGGCCGGCGCGTCCGCGTGGACGGCGAGATCCTCGGGCTCGCGCACAACGTGACCGACGTCGCGGAGTTCCTCCGCCGCGCCGGCCTGGAGATCGACCCGGCGGACGTGGCGGCGGTGCCGTGGATCGACTGGCGCGGCGTGGGGCCCGAACACTGGGGCCCGGAGACGGGCGACTGACCGCGCGTCCGCGTATCGGTCCAAAATGTGTTTATCCACTCTTCTGTGTCATAGCGGAGGGCCCCATGAAGGACCTCAAGTTCGAGCAGAAGCGCTCGCTGTCACGCCAGGAGGCCGCCGACCAGCTCACGGCCCTCGCGGACGCACTGAGAAAGGGCGGGGACGCGGAGCTGGACCTCGGTCCCGGCACGCTGGGCCTGCGGATCCCCGACGACCTCCACAGCGAGATGGAGATCGAGATCGGTGACGGGGAGATGGAGCTGGAGATCGAGCTGACGTGGCCCACCGCCCGGTCCGGCGGTGCCTCCGCGCGAACCGGGTCCGGCGCGGGAACCGGCGGAGGGGACACGGGAGGGGACGGGGAAAAGCCCAAGCGGAAGACCGCACCCAAGCGGAAGACCGCAGCGGCACCCGCGCCCACGGGCCGCGGCCGCAGCGCGAAACGCTCCGCTGCGAAAAGGCCGTGAGCGCGAGAGGCACCAGAGGGCCGGACCGCTCACGCGGCAGGCGTCACAACACCTCGGGTGCGCTCGCGCGGGTAGTTTCCTTCGATTCCTTGGACTCCTTGAATGCCGGGTGGTCAGGGGCGACGGCACGCAGCGCCGCTTCGACCCGGCGGTTGCTGGTCATGGACGCCGTAATGGCCGTCATCGCCAAGAGGAGGACGGCGGCGGCGTACAACGGGGTGCGGATGTCGTACGCGGTGGCCAGCCAGCCGCCGAGGAAGGCTCCGACGGGGGCGGCGCACATGGCCAGCATGCGGGAGGTGGAGGCGACGCGGCCCATGAGGCGGGCCGGGACGATCGCCTGCCGGAGAGAGGGCCCGAGCACCATCGTGGCGCCCATGCCGGCCCCGCAGACGGCGAGCGCCAGCCCGGCCGCGTACGGGTTCGGGGCAGCGGCCAAACCCAGGATGGCAAGCCCTTCGACGGCGGCCGTACAGGTCAGCGCGGTGCCGGTGCCGAGCCGTCGGCCGAGGCAGGAGGCGATGCCCGCACCCAGCAGACCGCCGGTGGCCTCCGCCGTGAGGAGCAGTCCGAAGCCGTAGGTGTCGATGCCGAGGCGGTCGTGCGCGAAGAGGGCCAGGACGGTCTCCACGGCGAGGAAGGCGACGTTCCCGACCGCCGGGCGGAGCGCGAGCCCGAGCAGCAACCGGTCCCGGAACACGTACGAGGCCCCGGCCCGCGCCTGCCGGAGCAGCGACTCGCGGACCTCCGGCACGGGCCGGGGCAGGGCGGGCAGCGTACGCACGAGCAGTGCGGAGAGCAGGAACGACACCGCGTCGGCGAGCAGCGGAACCGCCCGCCCGAGCGCGAGCAGCGCACTGCCCGCGGGCGGCCCCGCGAAGCCGGACATGGCGGTCTGGGCGCCGCGCAAGCGCGAGTTGGCGCGTTCCAGGAGCGCGGGGTCGCGGCCGAGCAGATCCGGCAGATAGGCCGTGGCGGCCGTGTCGAAGAAGAGCCCGCCGAGGCCGAGCAGGAAGGCGACGGCCGCGAGCAGCGGAATGCTCAGGCCGTCGAGCAAGGCCGCCGCCGCCGGTAACGCGAGCAGCGCCGCACGCGCCGCGTCCATGACCCACATCGTGCGCCGACGGTCCCAGCGGTCCACCAGCGCACCGCCGAGCACCCCGAACAGCAGCCACGGCAGCGTCCCGGCGGCCGTGACGACGGCGAGCGCCATCGGATCCCGCGTCAACGTCAACGCGAGCAGCGGCAACGCGGCATGGGACACCCCGTCACCGAGGGAGGACACCGTCTGCGCGGTCCACAACCGTCCGAACCCGGTCGGCAACTTCCCAGCTCCTGAGGTCACTTGGTACCTCCCTCGGTCTGCGCGCGCGGTGCCGGGTGGAACAGTGCGAAGACGAGCGACGCGTCCGGCAGCGACGGATCGGACAGCGCCCGGTACTCGTCCGCCAGTGCCTCCAGCCGGGCCCCCAGCTCCGCGAACTGCTCGTCGGTGAGCCGCAGATGAGCCATCCGTACGTGCCGCTCGCCATCCGCCGGAGAAGCCTCCAGGTCCGCCACCGCATGCCGCATCAGCACATCCGGCCCTCCCTCGCCCGGATCCGGCAGCGCGATCGACCGTGCGGCCATCGCGTAGTACCGCTCGGTGACACCCCGCACCTTCCGCGTCCGCACCACCTTCACCAGGCCGGCCCGCTCCAGCAGCCGCACGTGATAGCTGGAACTCCCCTTCGCGAGGCCCACCCGCTCGGCGATCTGCGTGATCGTCGCGGGCTCGAAGCGGAGCACGGCCATGATCCGGTGGCGCGTGAGACTGGAGACGGCGCGCAGCTGCTCGTCCGTGGTGACGTGAAACGTCTCGGGGAGATCCTCGGTAGGCATGCGAGCAATGGTCAACGTTTCTTGACCATTGGGCAAGGGGTTTTCGTTGCGGTGTCCGACATCCGCTGTCCGGCGGGGCTGAATGAGACGGAAACGGAAACGGAGCCCGCGCATAACTCGGGTGACGGTTGGATGCGCTCGGCGCTAGCGTGCGGCGGTGATCAGCAATGAGGGAGTACGCCTGGGTGCGGAGGCCGCACATCGCCTGGCACAGACGGGCCTCTATGAGTTCGAGGCGGGGCTGACGGAGGCCGAGTTCACGCGCATCGAGCGCGAGTACGGCTTCGAGTTCGCGGACGATCACCGAGCATTCCTTGCGGCCGGGCTCCCGATCAACGTCCCTCCCGAGGACGGGCAGACCTGGTCCAGGCCCTGGCCGGAGTGGCGCGGCGGCGATCTGGACAGCTTGCGCCGACAGCTCGACTGGCCGGTCGAGGGTGTCCTCCTCGACGTTGAGCGCAACGCGTTCTGGTACGACGGTTGGGGCGAGCGGCCGGCCGACGGAACGGCGGCACTGGATACGGCGCGGCGTCATCTGGCAGAGGCGCCGGTGATGGTGCCCGTGTATGCCCACCGATACCTGCCTGCCGGCCGGGGAAGCTTCGGGCATCCGGTGCTCTCGATGTGGCAGACCGACATCGTCTATTACGGCCTGGACCTGGCCGACTATATGCACCAGGAGTTCGACGAGGCGCGGGGCGAGGTCGACGACAGCTGGAACCCGCGAGCGACGGCCCCCTTCTGGCGGGACCTTCTCTGACTCTGAACTGTTCGTCGTCGCCCTGGCGCGCGGCCTGCGGCAAGGAGAGGTGCTCGGGCTCCACTGGGGATACGTCGACCGTGCTTCTGATCCTCGGCGTCCCGGATGTCGTGATCGACTCGATCATGGTTACGCCGAAGGGCCCCACCGCGAACGGTGGGGCCCTTCGACATCGTGCCCGGTGAGGCACTGGCGGAGGATACGAGATTCGAACTCGTGAGGGGTTGCCCCCAACACGCTTTCCAAGCGTGCGCCCTAGGCCTCTAGGCGAATCCTCCGCTCGGAACATTACATGACCGAGAAGGGTGCTCGCGAACTCGTTCCCCGCCCCCGACATCAGGTAGCCTTGGCGCAGCCCCTCACGCGGCGCTATCTGACTGAACTCCCCCAGGGCCGGAAGGCAGCAAGGGTAGGTCGGCTCTGGCGGGTGCGTGGGGGGCGTCTGCGTTCCCGGGCCGGATCCCGCCGCCGGAGCCCGTTGTCGGTGGGCGCCTATAACCTCGTATGCGTGTCGTCTCTCGCTCTGTACCGCCGCTACCGCCCGGAGACCTTCGCCGAGGTCATCGGGCAGGAGCATGTCACCGACCCGTTGCAGCAGGCGCTGCGCAACAACCGGGTCAACCACGCGTACCTGTTCAGCGGGCCGCGCGGCTGCGGCAAGACGACCAGTGCCCGCATCCTGGCCCGCTGCCTGAACTGCGAGCAGGGACCCACCCCGACACCCTGCGGCGAATGCCAGTCCTGTCAGGACCTCGCGCGCAACGGCCCCGGCTCCATCGACGTCATCGAGATCGACGCCGCTTCCCACGGTGGTGTGGACGACGCCCGTGACCTGCGCGAGAAGGCCTTCTTCGGGCCCGCCCGCAGCCGGTACAAGATCTACATCATCGACGAGGCCCACATGGTCACGTCGGCCGGCTTCAACGCGCTGCTGAAGGTCGTCGAGGAGCCGCCGGAGCACCTCAAGTTCATCTTCGCGACCACCGAGCCCGAGAAGGTCATCGGGACGATCCGGTCGCGGACCCACCACTACCCCTTCCGGCTCGTGCCCCCCGGCACCCTGCGGGACTACCTCGGGCAGGTCTGCGGGCAGGAGGCCATCCCCGTCGAGGACGGCGTGCTCCCGCTCGTGGTGCGGGCCGGCGGCGGGTCCGTGCGTGACTCCATGTCGGTCATGGACCAGCTCCTCGCGGGCGCCGCGGCGGATGGTGTGACGTACACCATGGCCACCGCCCTGCTCGGATACACCGAGAGCTCGCTCCTCGACTCCGTCGTCGAGGCCTTCGCCACCGGTGACGGGGCCGCGGCCTTCGAGGTCGTCGACCGCGTGATCGAGGGCGGCAACGACCCCCGTCGCTTCGTCGCGGACCTGCTGGAGCGCCTGCGCGACCTGGTGATCCTCGCCGCCGTGCCGGACGCGGCGGACAAGGGGCTGATCGACGCCCCCGCCGATGTGATCGAGCGGATGCAGGCCCAGGCCGCCACCTTCGGCCCGGCCGAGCTGAGCCGCGCCGCCGACCTCGTCAACGAGGGCCTGACCGAGATGCGCGGCGCCCACTCGCCCCGTCTCCAGCTCGAACTGATCTGCGCCCGCGTCCTGCTGCCCGCCGCGTACGGTGACGAGCGCTCGGTCATGGCCCGCCTCGACCGGATCGAGCGCGGTGTGCACCACTCCGCCGCCCCCGCCGGAATGCCCGCCATGGGCTACGTGCCCGGGCCGGAGGCCCACGGGGGAGCGGCGCCCGCCCCGGCCCAGGCGGGCGGCGGCGGTCCGGTGCCTCCGGGCAGCGGCCCGGCCGCGGCCCGTGCGGCGGTCCGGGGCGCCGGAGCAGCGGGCAACACCGGCGTCCCCGTCGGCAGCGGCAACACCGGAATCCCAGCCGGCGGCGGCAGCGGCACCGGTCCTGCGGGGGCTGAGGCCGGCTCCGCCCCCGTCGCGCCGGGCCCCGTCGCGCCGCAGCCGTCGTCCGGTCAGAGCCTGTCGCCGTCGGCACCGAGCGCGCCCCCGGTTCAGGCCCCTGCTCCCGCCGCACAGGCCGGACCCGGCGGCTCCGATGGTCCCGGCGCCCCCGCCGAGGCCCCGGCCGCCTCCTCGTCCCCCGCCCCGGGCGCATGGCCCACCGCCGCCTCCGCGGGCAGCGGCGGCCGACGCCCCGGCGGCTGGCCCACGGCCGCCCCGGGCGCGCCCGCCGCGCACACCCCACCGGCGAACGCTCCGGCCCCCAGTGGCCCCGCGCCGGTCCGGCAACCGGCTCCGGCCCCGGCCCAGGCCGCCCCGGCTCCCGCCCCCGCTCCCACGGGTGGCGGCAACCTCGACCCGCGGATGCTCTGGCCGAACATCCTGGAGGCGGTCAAGAACCGCCGTCGCTTCACCTGGATCCTGCTCAGCCAGAACGCCCAGGTGACCGGCTTCGACGGCACGACCCTGCAACTCGGGTTCGTCAACGCCGGAGCGCGGGACAACTTCCTGAGCAGCGGCAGCGAGGACGTGCTCCGGCAGGCCCTGGGCGAGCAGTTCAACGTCCAGTGGAAGATCGAGGCGATCGTCGACCCCTCGGGCGGTTCCGCGCCCCCGGCCCCGGGCGGTCCCTCCGGCTTCGGCGGCGGTGGCGGGTTCACCGCGGGCGGTGGCGGCGGGTTCCCGTCGGGCGGTGGTGGCGGCTACGACGCGGGCGGTGGCGGCACGGCGACCGCCCAGCGCCCCGCGCCCTCCCAGCCGTCCGCGCCGCCCGCCCCCGCCTCACGCGCCGGCACCTCTGCTCCCGCCCCGGCCGCCTCCCGCCCCTCCGCCCCGGCACCGCGGCATGTCTCGGCCGAGGAGGACATCCCCGAGGACGACGACCCCGACCTCGTCGAATCGGCCCTCTCGGGCCAGGAGCTGATCGTCCGGGAGCTGGGGGCGACGGTGGTCGAGGAGTTCACGAACGAGTAGCCGGGCGGGTCACCGGAAAGCACCCGAGCGGGAAACCGCCCCGAGCGGGCAAGCACCCAACCAGGTCACCGACGCGCACCCGGCCAGGCGCTTCACCCGCTGGGCAACCCGCCCCCGCAGGGAAGCCGCAGCGCCCCCTTTGGAGGAACCTCCAGCCCTCCGTCCCCCCTCCCTTCGGAAGCCCGCACAAGGGAAACCCGGCGTCTCCCGTTAGGCTGACCCCCGTGAAGGTCCTCGTCATCGGCAGCGGCGCCCGCGAACACGCCCTGTGCCACTCCCTGTCCCACGACCCCGATGTCACCGCGCTGCACTGCGCCCCCGGCAACGCCGGCATCGCCGAGGTCGCCGAGCTGCACCAGGTCGACGCCCTGGACGGCGCAGCCGTCACCGCGCTGGCCACACGGCTCGGCGCGGAGCTCGTCGTCGTCGGCCCGGAGGCGCCGCTGGTTGCCGGTGTCGCCGACGCCGTGCGCGACGCGGGCATCCCGGTCTTCGGCCCGTCCGGCCGGGCGGCGCAGCTCGAGGGCTCCAAGGCCTTCGCGAAGGACGTCATGGCGGCGGCCGAGGTGCCCACGGCCCGCTCGTACGTCTGCACGACCCCGGAGGAGGCCGACGCGGCCCTCGACGCCTTCGGCGCTCCGTACGTCGTGAAGGACGACGGGCTCGCCGCCGGCAAGGGCGTGGTCGTCACCGACGACATCGAGGCGGCCCGGGCGCACGCCGCCGCCTGTGAGCGCGTGGTCATCGAGGAGTACCTCGACGGCCCCGAGGTCTCCCTCTTCGCCGTCACCGACGGTGAGACGGTCGTGCCGCTCCAGCCCGCCCAGGACTTCAAGCGCGCCCTGGACGGCGACGAGGGCCCGAACACCGGCGGCATGGGCGCGTACTCCCCGCTGCCGTGGGCCGACCCGAAGCTGGTCGACGAGGTGCTGCAGACCGTGCTCCAGCCGACCGTGGACGAGATGCGGCGTCGGGGCACACCGTTCTCCGGCCTGCTCTACGCCGGTCTCGCCATCACCTCCCGGGGCGTGCGCGTGATCGAGTTCAACGCGCGGTTCGGCGACCCCGAGACCCAGGTCGTCCTGGCCCGGCTGAAGACGCCGCTGGCCGGTCTGCTGATGGCCGCCGCCACCGGCAACCTCGCCCACCTGGAGCCGCTGCGCTGGAGCGACGACGCGGCCGTGACCGTGGTCGTCGCCTCGCACAACTACCCCGGCACCCCGCGCACCGGTGACCCGATCACCGGTCTGGACGAGGTCGCCGCCCAGGACGCCCCGCACGCGTACGTGCTGCACGCGGGCACCCGCCGGGACGGCGACGCGGTCGTGAGCGCCGGCGGCCGCGTGCTGTCCGTCACGGCCACCGGCACGGACCTCACCGAGGCCCGCGAGCGCGCCTACACGGCCGTCGGCCGCATCCGCCTCGACGGCTCCCAGCACCGCACGGACATCGCCGCGAAGGCGGCCCAGGGGTAAGCGCCCCCCAGGGGAGTGGGAAATCCGCCGAAACCGCCCCCGCCGATGAACCCGACAGGCCCCGGATCCGTCTCAGGAACCGGGGCCTGACGCATGCGGGAAGCAGGCCCGACGCAGCGGTGAGGTGGCCCGACGCATACGGGAGGTGGGGTGCCTGACGCTCGCTTTCCGTCATCCACCTCTCCCCAAAGCCATTCCATCGAGTGACCGATGCCCTATCCGGCTGACGGGGGGCGGAGCCCCAACTAGGGTGCGGCGCAAGCGTTCCGGCACTTGGCCCACCGGCATTGCGATGTCAGAGGCGGGTGCCACAGTGGGGGAGTGAGCAAGGACAGCGTCGGGTCTACGGGGAGGGGGTGAGGTCGGTCGTGACCGGAATGGGTGTGGAGGCAGGCGCGCAGGTCGCGCGGGCACGGGCCCTTGCCGTGCTGCGTGTCCGCAGTCGCGCACTGGCCGTCGCCCTGCTGCCCGCGGCCGTCGCCGTGATCCTGCTGGCGGGCGCGGCGGGCAACCGCCTGGAGGGCCCCGCCTGGGACACGGCCCGCTGGGTCATGACGCCGGTCGCGGTCCTGGTGCTGCTGGCCGCCGCCGGGATCGCCCTGGTCGTGGCCCGGGCCCGGCCCGCGATGAGCCCGACCGTCCCGGTCGTCGAGGAGGCGGCCCCCGATCTGTACCGGATGGTGCGCGACCTCGCCGACCGGCTCGACGTCCCCGCGCCCTCCGCGATAGCGCTCACCCCGGACTGCGACAGCTGGCTGGAGGACCGCACCCACCCGGCCCACGCCCCACCCCCGGCCGAGGAGCACCACGACATAGCGGGTGCGGGGAAGCGGGCGCACCGCCAGAACCCCGTCGCGCCGGTCCTCGTCATCGGCTCCCCGTTCCTGTGGTGGATGCGGGTCGGCGAGCTGCGCGCCGTCCTCGCCCCGGTCATCGCCGGTACGGGCCCCTCGGCCCACCCGGACATAGCCGCCGCCCGGCGCTTCGTCCGGGGCCTGGACGCCGCGGTGGCCGTGGCGTCGGCGCCCCGCCGCGATCCGGTGTCGCGGGCGGTGCTCGCCGGGGTCGGCCGGATCGCCAGGCTGCTGCTGCGCGGCTGCCGCGGCCATGCCGCCGAGATGGAGCGGGGCGTGGCGGCAGCGGCGGCGGAGCGTGCACAGGCTGTGGATTACGGGCTGCGGATCGTCGCCCAGGAGCAGGTGGGCCTGGCCTACGCGGGCTGGGACCGGCTGCTGACCCGGGTCGCGCTGCCCGCCTGGCGGATGGGGCGCTGGCCGTCCCGGCTCGACGCCGGTGTGGTCGCGGCGCTCACGGAGCTGTCCCGGCGCGACCGCCTGGCCGAGGGCTTCGCGTCCCGGCTCGGCGAGCGGCCCGCCTGCGATCTGCTGGAGGAGCCGGGCGCGGTCGACGAAGCCGCTTCCCTCCTAGCCGCCCGCCTCTTCCACGGCGGCCCCGCGGGGCCCGGCCCGGACTGGTCGCCGGTGGACTGGAGCGAGTATCCCGAGGCGGTCGTCGACCGCAAGTGGCGCCTCGACGCGGCCCGTCTCCATCGCGTCCTGGACGCCATGGGCGTCCGCCCCGCCGGGGGCTCGGCGGCAATGGCGACCGGCGCCCCGACCCTGTCCCGCGTCCTCGACCACCTGACGGACCCGGGCGCGCCCGGGGCGGGCGGGAGCACCGGAGCGACCGGCCCGGCAGCGGTGTCCACCGGCCCCGGACCGGATCTCGCACCCCCCGAAGCCTCCGGCCGGCCCCCCGCCGCACCGGACCTCCTCGACGACGAGGACCTCTCCGGTACGACGGCCCCCAGCGCCACCCTGGCCGCCCGGCTCAGCGCCGAGCTGGCCCGCGAGGAGGCCACGCCCTCCCCGGCGGCCCCGACTCCCGCCGCCCCTTCCCCCACCCCGGACCCCGTCGCCCTCTGGGACGACCGGGCCCTTCCCCTCTTCCCCCTCCAGCCCCCGCGCACGGCCAGGGACCTGCTCGCCGACCACCTCACCGCGATGGTCTGCTGCGCCGCGATGGACACCGCCGGCGCGACCCCGGGCCTGGACTGGCTGGACGGCCCGACCCTCCTCGTCGACGGCGAGCGCACGGCCGACCTGGCACCCAAGGTCCTCACCCTCATCGAGGACGGCGACGCCGCGCCCCTGCGGGTCTGGCTCTCCCAGCTCGGCATACGCCCCGAGAAGCCGGTCCGTCTCGCCTGAAGCCCCGGAGCGTCCACTTCCGGTTCTGGCCAATTCGAAACGAACAGTGACGAAGCGCGCGCGTCATGTGATGTGCTTGGACCGTTCGGACGCATGGCAAGGGCGGGCGACATACGACAAACACATAGGCACGTGGGCGTCGCAGGCACCGCAGAACACCGCACACACCACACAGGGACGCACCACCACGGGGGTCAAGGGGAGGGGAAGCAACCATGGGTTCGGAGCAGATCCGCCGCTGGGAGTCGGGAGCGCTGGCGCACGCCGTGACGGATCCCTTCGGGCAGGGCCCCGTGCCATGGCTGCGCGGCAACGTGACGTACTTCGACGACTCGGGCCAGGTCGTCCCCTGGTACGTGGACCAGGACGCCTCCCACCCGTCGAGGAAGGGCGGCCGCTCGGGCGGCCCCCGCGCGGCCGATGACGTGCGGCGCCAGATCAAGGGCTTCACCTCCACCGGCGCGGTCGCGCCCGGCGGGGCCGTCGACTTCCACATCACCGTGGACCCGCCGCAGCAGTTCGCCGTCGACGTCTACCGCATCGGCCACTACGGCGGTGACGGCGCCGCGAAGATCACCACCAGCCCGCGCCTGTCCGGCATCGTCCAGCCCGCGCCGCTCACCGCGGACCGTACGGTCTCCTGCCATCACTGGTGGCTGTCCTGGCGGCTCCAGGTCCCGTCGTACTGGAACATCGGCGCGTACGTCGCCGTCCTGACCACCGCCGACGGCTACCGCTCCCACGTGCCCTTCACCGTCCGCCACGACCAGCCCGCCGACCTGCTGCTCGTGCTGCCGGACGTCACATGGCAGGCGTACAACCTCTACCCGGAGGACGGCCGCACCGGCGCCAGCCTCTACCACGCGTGGGACGAGCAGGGCCGTCTGCTCGGCGAGTCCGAGGCCGCCACGACGGTCTCCTTCGACCGCCCCTACGCCGGCGCCGGCCTCCCCCTGCACATCGGCCACGCCTACGACTTCATCCGCTGGGCCGAGCGCTACGGCTACGACGTGGCCTACGCCGACGCGAGCGACCTGCACGCGGGCCGCGTCGACCCCAGCCGCTACCGCGGCCTGGTCTTCCCGGGCCACGACGAGTACTGGTCGGCCCCGATGCGCGCCACCGTGGAACGCGCCCGGGACAGCGGCACCTCGCTGGTGTTCCTCTCCGCGAACTCCATGTACTGGCAGGTGGAGCTGGGCCCCTCCCCGTCCGGCGTCCCCGACCGGCTGCTGACCTGCCGCAAGCGCCGGGGCCCGGGCAAGCCGGTGCTGTGGCGGGAGGTCGACCGGGCGGAGCAGCAGGTCCTGGGCATCCAGTACGCCGGGGCCGTCCCCGAGCCGCACCCGCTGATCGTGCGCAACGCCGGGCACTGGCTGTGGGAGGCGACCGGGGCGCACGAGGGCGACGAGATCGAGAACCTGGTGGCGGGCGAGGCCGACCGCTACTTCCCGCGCACCGCGCTGCCGGAGCACGAGGAGCGGACGTTGCTCGCCCACTCCCCGTACACCGACAAGGAGGGCGCCCCGCGCCACCAGGAGACGTCCCTGTACCGCGCTCCCTCGGGCGCCTGGGTCTTCGCATCCGGAACGTTCGCCTGGTCCCCGGCCCTGGACCGCCCCGGCCACGTCGACGCCCGTGTCCAGCGCGCCACGGCCAATCTCCTGGACCGCATCTGCAAACGCGACTGACCCGCTGTCGGCGATCAGGCCCGGATACGGGAGAATCGAGCCACTCGTACAGAACCACGGGGAGGAACCGTGTCCGGATTCGTCGAAAAGCCCGAGCCGATCCAGGTTCCGGGCTTGGTACATCTGCACACCGGCAAGGTGCGCGAGCTGTACCGGAACGAGGCGGGCGACCTCGTGATGATCGCCAGCGACCGCATCTCCGCCTACGACTGGGTGCTGCCCACCGAGATCCCCGACAAGGGCCGGATCCTCACGCAGCTGTCCCTGTGGTGGTTCGAGCGGCTCGCCGACCTGGTCCCGAACCACGTCCTGAGCACGGACCTGCCCGAGGGCGCCCCCGCCGACTGGGAGGGGCGCACCCTGATCTGCAAGTCGCTGCGGATGGTCCCGGTGGAGTGCGTGGCCCGCGGCTACCTCACCGGCTCGGGCCTCGCCGAGTACAACGAGACCCGTACGGTCTGCGGTCTCGCCCTGCCGGAGGGCCTGACCGACGGCAGTGAACTGCCCGCCCCGATCTTCACCCCGGCCACCAAGGCCGAGGTCGGCGAGCACGACGAGAACGTCTCCTACGAGGAGGTCGCCCGCCAGGTCGGCGCCGACACCGCGGCCCGGCTGCGCCAGGTGACCCTGGCCGTCTACTCCCGGGGCCGGGACATCGCCCGGGAGCGGGGCATCATCCTCGCGGACACGAAGTTCGAGTTCGGCTTCGACGGCGACGACCTGGTCCTCGCGGACGAGGTCCTCACCGCCGACTCCTCCCGCTTCTGGCCGGCCGACCAGTGGGAGCCGGGCCGCGCGCAGCCGTCGTACGACAAGCAGTTCGTCCGCGACTGGCTGACCTCGCCGGAGTCCGGCTGGGACCGGGGCGGCGAGCAGCCGCCGCCGGCCCTGCCGCAGCAGGTCGTCGACGCCACCCGCGCCAAGTACGTGGAGGCGTACGAGCGTCTGACCGGAACGAGCTGGTCGTAGGACACGGAAAAGCCCCCCGGCCGGAACCGGGGGGCTTTTCGATGGAGCGAACGACGAGGTTCGAACTCGCGACCTCAACCTTGGCAAGGTTGCGCTCTACCAACTGAGCTACGTTCGCATGCGCCGTGGCGCGAGAACCACTATACCCAACCTCGCTCCCGTGCGAGCCGCACCGCCGCATGACGGTTCTCGGCGCCGAGTTTCGACACGGCGGACGACAGATAGTTCCGCACGGTCCCCTGGGACAGCGCGGCGCGCTCGGCGATCTCCGCGACCGGCGCCCCGTCGGCGGCGAGCTCCAGCACCTCGGCCTCCCGCGCGGTCAGCGGCGAGTCCCCGGAGGCGATCGCGTCGGCGGCCAACTCCGGGTCGACGTAACGGTTCCCGGCGTGCACCGTCCGGATGATCTCCGCGAGCCGCTGCGCGCTCACGGTCTTCGGCACGAACCCCCGCACCCCGGCCGCCAGCGCCCGTTTCAGATGCCCGGGCCGCCCGTGGCTGGTGACGATGAGGACCTTGCAGCCGGGCAGTTCGCCCCGCAGGGATGTGGCGACCTTCACACCGTCGGCCCCGGGCATCTGGAGATCCAGCACCGCGACATCGGGCCGGTGGGCCCGGGCCATCGCCATCGCCTCGGGCCCGGTGGCCGCCTCGGCGACGACCGTCAGGTCGTCCTCCAGTGACAGCAGCGCGGCGAGCGCCCCTCGGATGAGGTGCTCGTCGTCGGCGAGCAGGAGCCGGACCGGCGCCCGGGCCGTCATGAGGTGACCTCGCTGACCGCGCGCACCGGGGCGGAGGGCACGGCACCGGCAGGGGCGGGCACCGACGGCAGCGGGATCCGCGCCGTCAGCAGGAACGTCCCCCCGCCCGCGGGCCCGGCCTCCAGCGTCCCGTCGATCTCGGCCAGCCGCTCCCGCAGCCCGGCGAGCCCGGAGCCGCTCGACCCGGCCGAGTCGTCCTGCGCCTCGGTGACCCCGTCGTTCTCCACCGTCAACATCACGTGCCCCTCCGACACCCGCAGTCCCACAGCGCACCGCCGCGCGTCCCCGTGCCGCAGCACGTTCGTCGCCGCCTCCCGGACGACCCACCCCAGGGCCGACTGCACCGCCGCCGGCAGCCCGGCCACCGTCGCCCCGCTCACCGTGCACTCGATCCCCGCCGCGCTCAGCACCCCGCGCGCCCCGGCCAGTTCCGACCCGAGGTCGGCCTCCCGGTAACCGCGGACGACCTCCCGCACCTCCCGCTGCGACTCGTGCGCGAGCCGCTGCACCTCCACCATCTGCGACACGGCCTCGGGCCGCCCCCGCTGGGCCAGCTGCACGGCGAGCTCGCTCTTGAGCGCGATCACCGCGAGGTTGCGGCCCATGACGTCGTGCAGATCCCGCCCGAACCTCAGCCGTTCCTCGGCGACGGCGAGCCGGGCCCGGGTCTCGCGCGCCTCGTCGAGTTCGTAGACGGCGTTGAGCAGCCACAGGGAGAAGACGGCTGTGAAGGCGATGAACACACCGCCCAGCAGCACGATGAACGCCGAGAGGAACGCGGCCGCCGCGGACCCGCCGAGCGCGAAGGCCACGAGCCAGGACCCCAGGGCGAACACCCCGGCGACCGCGAAGGCCCGCCACCGGTCGCGCACGCCGAGCGCGATGATCCCCGGACCGAAGATCGAGACGACGCCGAAGACCCCGCCCGCCGCGGTGTCGACGTCCTCACCGGCCGGCCCGCGCTGGGCGATGCCGATCGCGGCGACGGAGATCGCGGCGGTGACGGCGGCCAGCGTCCACAGCAGGCCGACGGGCTGGGGCCGGCGGCCACGCGTCCAGTCGACGGCCCGGGACACGGTGGCGAAGCAGAGCGCGGCGTGCACACCCACCAGGGACAGCATCACAAGGCCGAGCCGCGACCCCAGCGGAGCGACGGAGGTGAGCCCGGCGGAGCAGAACTCCATCACGGCGAAGAAGTGGAACGAGCACCGTGTGTAGGTCTCGACCTTCGCCGGTGTCGTCTTGTGCCGCCACCACCTGCCCGGCCCGCGCATCGGCCCGTCA
The DNA here is from genome assembly GCF_056436585.1 of Streptomyces sp. NPDC043685. Lineage (NCBI taxonomy): Bacteria > Bacillati > Actinomycetota > Actinomycetes > Kitasatosporales > Streptomycetaceae > Streptomyces > Streptomyces sp. NPDC043685. The sequence goes on from NZ_JBWKCH010000004.1 coordinate 680,162, forward strand.
CTCCCCCTCCGGTCTCAACGCCGCGGTTCCCAGCGGAACCTCCGCCGTACAGCAAACACGCCGACGGCGATCCAGGCCAGCGCGATGGCGGCGGCCCGCAGCGCCTCGGACGCCGGCAGATCACCGCTCCAGCCGCCGCGCACCAGGGTGATGACGGGCGTCAGCGGCAGCCATGCGCAGACGGAGGCCAGCCGGTCCGGCAGCATCTCCAGCGGGACGAACATGCCGGAGCCCATCATCGACACCAGCATCAGGGGCATGGGGGTGACCTGGGCGCTCTCGCCGGTCCGGGTGAAGCAGGCGGTGGCCGCGGCGAGGGCGGCGCTCATCACCAGCCCCAACAGCACGCCGAGGACGACCACATGGGGCGCGGAGGGTGCGGACAGATCCAGCCACACGGCGCAGCACACGGCCAGCAGCAGGCACTGCGCGAGCCCGGTGAGGACGGCGGGCAGGGCGGATCCGGCGAGGATCTCGGCGTCCCGCAGCTCGCCGGTGCGCAGCCGCTTGAGGACGAGTTCCTCGCGCCGGACGACGAGGGATCCGACGAGCACCGAGTAGACGGCGAAGAGCAGGGAGAAGCCGACCGCCGCGGGCAGCACCAGGGTGCCGGTGTTCAGCCCGGCCTCGGCGAGGTCCATGTCCTTGGCGGTGGCGCGCACGCTGAACGGCATGACCAGCGGTACGAACAGGGCGGCGACGAGGGCGCCCTTGGTGCGCCCGAGGAGGGTCAGTTCGGCCCGGGCCAGGGCCGTCATCCGGCTCAGCGCGGTGGTGGCCGGCGCCGGTCCGGGGGCGGTGCGGGTGGCACTCATGCCGCGTACTCCTTCGTCGTCGTGCCCGTGGTCCGTTCCTCGGAGGCGTGCCGGGCGATCCCGAGGAACGCCTCCTCCAGGGAGGCCGGGCGCATGTCGAGCCGGCGCAGCTCCAGCCGGGCCCGCGCGGCCCACATCAGCAGCTCGGTGGCCGTCCGCTGCGGTTCGTGGGTGCGCAGCCGGACGATCCGGCCGTCGGTCTCGTGCCCGGCCACGCCCAGCTCGGCCAGCGGCGGAAGGTCGCCGACGAAATAGCCGTCGGGCAGCTCGAAGGAGATCCGCGACGGCTCGGCGGCGGTCACCTCGGCCGGGGTGCCGGTGGTGGCGATGCGGCCCTCGTGCATGATCGCCAGCCGGTCGGCGAGGTTCTCGGCCTCCTCCAGGTAGTGCGTGGTGAGCAGCACGGTCGTGCCGCCGTCGCGCAGCGCGCCGACCAACTCCCAGGTGGCCCGGCGGCCTTCGGCGTCCAGCCCGGTGGACGGCTCGTCGAGGAAGAGCACCTCGGGGTCGCCGAGCAGGGCGAGCGCCAGGTCGAGGCGGCGGCGCTGGCCGCCGGAGAGCTGCTTGACGCGGATGCCGGTCTTCGTGTCCAGGCCGACCAGCGCGAGCACCTCCGCCGGCGGCCGGGCCCCGCTGACACATCCGGCCCACATCCGCGCGGTCTCCGCGACGGTGAGCTCGGAGGGGAAGCCGCCCTCCTGGAGCATGACGCCGGTGCGGGGCCGTACGGCGGCCCGCTCGGTGTACGGGTCGTGTCCGAGGACCCGCACGCTGCCGCCGGCCGGTTGCGCGAGTCCCTCCAGCAGTTCGACGGTCGACGTCTTGCCCGCGCCGTTGGTGCCGAGCAGCGCGAAGATCTCCCCGCGCCGTACGGAAAAGCTGATTCCGCGGACCGCCTCGAACCCGCCCCCGTACACACGCCGCAGGTCAGTGACCTCAATCACGTGTTCGTGTCCGTTGGATTCCATGCCTCAAGCGTCTGTGCCGTTCCCGCGCGGGAGCAGTGCGCGCTGTCATCACTCGGCATGACAAATGTCAGAAGCGGCGGCGGAACACGAAGAAGACCCCGGTCCTGGAGGACCGGGGTCTTCATTCCCGAGCGGACGACGAGGTTCGAACTCGCGACCTCAACCTTGGCAAGGTTGCGCTCTACCAACTGAGCTACGTCCGCATGTGCTCCCGATCAGCTTTCACTGACCGGTGCGAGCACCAGCCTACCTGATCCACCCCCGAGCTCTCGACAAGCTCGAGCAGGGGGTACGGCCGGTACGGCTGTGCAGAGCGGGTGACAGGAATCGCACACTGCGCCTTCCCCCTGGAAGGGGGATGTTCTACTACTGAACTACACCCGCATGACTCCGTGAGCCGGGCCTTTCGGCCTCGCCCCTCGGCGTGCTCCAGACTCTAGCTGATCAGCCGGGGTGCTGCGCAAGTCGGTTGCCGCGAGGGGCGGGTGGGCCGGCGTCGGTCCGGGCCCGACGGGCCGTCACTGCGCGGCGGTGAACGCCTCGTAGACCTTCTTGGGGATGCGCCCGCGCGCGGGGACGTCCATCTTGTTGGCCTGAGCCCAGGCGCGCACGGCCGACGGGTCGGGGGCGACCTCGGTCTGCCGGTACGCGTTGCCCGAGCGGGAGCGCTTGCGGCCGGCTTCCACGTAGGGCGCCAGCGCCTTGCGCAGTTCTCCGGCGTTGACTTCGCTCAGGTCGATCTCGTACGACCTGCCGTCCAGTCCGAAGGCGATCGTTTCCGTCGCTTCCGAGCCGTCGATGTCGTCAAAGAGAGTGACCACGACCTTCTGCGCCACGAATATCGGTCCCTTCATACGGCACTATGCCAATTTATTTGTACAGTGCCCTGCAATACATTGTGAAACCCGACTAAATCCTTCTGAGTGCCAGAAGGCAATAGGTGCCGGGTGTCGATCAGGAATCTTTCCCGAAAATTTCGCGTGTGGGCCCCTCGATGCCGGATCGTGATGACGGTCACGTAGATTCCTACAAGTCAACGCGCGTAGAAATTTTGTGCGGGTAGTCTGAAGGGACCTGCTCAGCACCACACACCGGGAGTGCCAGTGGCACGCGTCGTAGTCGACGTCATGCTCAAGCCGGAGATCCTCGACCCCCAGGGCCAGGCGGTGCAGCGCGCACTGCCGCGGCTGGGTTTCGAGGGGATCTCGGACGTCCGTCAGGGAAAGCGTTTCGAACTGGAAGTTGACGGGCCGGTCGACGAGGCCGCCCTCGCCCGCATTCATGATCTTGCGGAGTCCTTCCTCGCGAACACCGTGATCGAGGACTTCACGATCCGGGTCGAGGAAGTCGCGGAGGCCGTGAAGTGACCGCTCGTATTGGCGTCGTCACTTTCCCGGGTTCGCTCGACGACCGGGACACCCAGCGTGCGATCCGTCTCGCGGGCGCCGAGCCCGTCGCCCTCTGGCACAAGGACAAGGACCTCAAGCAGGTCGACGCCGTGGTGCTGTGCGGTGGATTCTCCTACGGCGACTATCTGCGGGCCGGTGCCATCGCGCGTTTCTCGCCGGTGATGGAGCCCCTGCTGGAGCAGGCGAAGTCCGGTCTGCCGGTGCTCGGCATCTGCAACGGCTTCCAGATCCTCACCGAGGCCCACCTGCTGCCCGGCACGATGCTGCGCAACGACCACCTGCACTTCATCTGCCGTGACCAGAAGCTGCGGGTGGAGAACGCCGAGACCGCCTGGACCACCGACTACACGGCCGGCCAGGAGATCCACATCCCGCTGAAGAACAACGACGGGCAGTACGTCGCCGACGCGTACACGCTCGACCGGCTGGAGGCCGAGGGCAGGGTCGCCTTCCGCTACGTGGACTTCAATCCCAACGGCTCGCAGCGGGACATCGCCGGCGTCACCAACGAGGCCGGAAACGTGGTCGGCCTCATGCCGCACCCCGAGCACGCCGTCGAGCCGCTGATCGGCACCGGCCGCACCGACGGCCTCCCGTTCTTCACCTCGATCCTCAAGAAGCTGGTCAACGCATGAGCCGGACGCCTCTGGACACGGTCGAGCACGCGGCCGCGACCCCCGACGTCGAGCTGCCCTGGGCCGAACTGGGCCTGAAGAAGGACGAGTACGAGCGCGTGGTCGAGATCCTCGGCCGCCGCCCCACCGGGGCCGAGCTCGCCATGTACTCGGTCATGTGGTCCGAGCACTGCTCGTACAAGTCCTCCAAGGTGCACCTGCGCCAGTTCGGCGAGAAGGCGCCCGAGAACGACGCCATGCTCGTCGGCATCGGCGAGAACGCCGGTGTCGTGGACGTCGGGCAGGGCTACGCGGTCACCTTCAAGGTCGAGTCGCACAACCACCCGTCGTACGTCGAGCCCTACCAGGGCGCGGCCACCGGTGTCGGCGGCATCGTCCGCGACATCATCGCCATGGGCGCCCGCCCGGTCGCGGTCGTCGACCCGCTGCGCTTCGGCGCCGCCGACCACCCCGACACCAAGCGCGTCCTGCCGGGCGTCGTCGCGGGCATCGGCGGCTACGGCAACTGCCTGGGCCTGCCCAACATCGGCGGCGAGGTCGTCTTCGACTCCTGCTACCAGGGCAACCCGCTGGTCAACGCCGGTGCCATCGGCGTCATGCGGCACGAGGACATCCACCTCGCCAAGGCCTCCGGCGCCGGCAACAAGGTCATCCTCTACGGGGCCCGCACCGGCGGCGACGGCATCGGCGGCGCCTCGATCCTGGCCTCCGAGACCTTCGACGACGCCAAGCCCTCCAAGCGCCCGGCCGTGCAGGTCGGCGACCCCTTCCAGGAGAAGCTCCTCATCGAGTGCACCCTGGAGGCGTTCAAGGAGAAGCTGGTCGTCGGCATCCAGGACCTCGGCGCGGCGGGCCTGTCCTGCGCGACGAGCGAGCTGGCGTCGAACGGCTCCGGCGGCATGCGCGTCACCCTGGACGACGTCCCGCTGCGCGACTCCACGCTCTCGCCCGAGGAAATCCTCATGAGCGAGTCGCAGGAGCGCATGTGCGCGGTCGTCGAGCCGGAGAAGGTTGACCGCTTCCTGGAGATCTGCGAGAAGTGGGACGTCATCGCCACCGTCATCGGTGAGGTGACCGACGGCGATCGCCTGGAGATCTACTGGCACGGTGGCAAGATCGTCGACGTCGACCCGCGCACGGTCGCGCACGAGGGCCCGGTCTACGAGCGCCCCTACGCCCGCCCGTCCTGGCAGGACGAGCTCCAGGCGGACGACGCGAACAAGCTGCCGCGGCCGGAGACGTCCGAGGAGCTGAAGGACCAGGTCCTGAAGCTGGTCGGCTCCCCCAACCAGGCGTCGAAGAAGTGGATCACCCAGCAGTACGACCACTTCGTGCAGGGCAACACCGTCCTCGCCCAGCCCGAGGACTCCGGCATGATCCGGATCGACGAGGAGACCGGCCTCGGCGTGGCCATCGCCACGGACGGCAACGGCCGGTACGCCAAGCTCGACCCGTACCACGGCGCCCAGCTCGCGCTGGCGGAGGCGTACCGCAACGTCGCCACCACCGGCGCCAAGCCGCTGGCCGTCTCCGACTGCCTGAACTTCGGCTCGCCCGAGGACCCGGCGGTGATGTGGCAGTTCGCGGAGGCCGTGCGCGGTCTGGCGGACGGCTGCCAGCAGCTCGGCACCCCGGTGACCGGCGGCAACGTCTCGCTCTACAACCAGACGGGCGAGGCGGCCATCCACCCGACCCCGGTGGTCGCGGTCCTGGGCGTCATCGACGACGTGGCCCGCCGCACGCCGGTCGCCTTCCAGGAGGAGGGCCAGCTGCTCTACCTCCTCGGCGACACCCGTGAGGAGTTCGGCGGCTCGGCCTGGTCGCAGGTCATCCACGACCACCTGGGCGGTCTGCCGCCCCAGGTCGACCTGGAGCGCGAGCGGCTGCTCGCCGAGATCCTGATCTCCGCCTCCCGCGACGGCATGATCGACTCCGCGCACGACCTGTCCGACGGCGGTCTGATCCAGGCCGTGGTCGAGTCGGCGCTGCTCGGGGAGAAGGGCGCCCGTCTGATCGTCCCGGACGGTCTGGACGCGTTCACCTTCCTGTTCTCCGAGTCGGCGGGCCGCGCTGTCGTGGCCGTGCCGCGTTCGGAGGAGCTGCGCTTCAACGACATGTGCGGTGCGCGGGGCCTGCCGGCCACCCGCATCGGTGTCGTGGACGGCGACACCGTGGAGGTCCAGGGCGAGTTCGCGCTCACCCTGTCCGAGCTGCGCGAGACGCACGAGGGCACGATTCCGGCCCTGCTGAAGTAGGCGACCCTCGCGTGGCCCCCGCCCGGACCGCCGGGCGGGGGCCACGCGGTGTCCGGCCCGGCCCGAGGGGAGGCCTCCAGCCCTCGCCTTCACCTGCCGGGGCCCCTGACCTCCGCACCGCGCGAGATCTCCGGAGCGCCCCCGACGGCCGTCCGCCACGCCTAGGCTGGCCCTCATGCCACCGGCCAGGAAGCGCACCCGCAGCTACGACCCCGCCAAGATCCGCACGGCGGTGTTCGCCCAGTTCGGGCACGTGCGGCAGGCCGTCCACACCCTCACGCCCGAACAGCTCGCGCTGCCGACGCGGCTCGGCGACTGGACCGTCCGGGAGCTCGCGGCCCACGTGACCATGGCCGTGGAGACCGTCAGCCGCAACCTCGACCGCGAGGCCCCGGCGAAACCGGAGCTCACCCTCCTCGACTGGCCCTTCGCGACCGCCGTTCGCGCCGCCGACATCGACGACGGCACCCGGCGCCTCGCCGAGGCCCACCCCGACCTCGACGCCCTGTACGCCGAGACGGAGGACCGCCTGGCCGCGAGGCTCGCGGACGCCCCCGGCACCCGTGTCCTCGCCGCGCGGACGGGCGCCATGACCCTGGCCGACTACCTGGTCACCCGCACCGTCGAACTCGTCGTCCACACCGACGACCTCAACGCCGCCGTCCCGGGCCTGGACATCCCCTACGACCGGCAGGCCCTGGCCGCCTGCACCCGGCTGCTGGCCGACGCGCTCGCCGCGAAGGCGCCCGGCGGCTCGACGGAGGTACGGGTGCCGCCGTACGCGGTGGTGCAGTGCGTGGAGGGGCCGAGGCACACCCGGGGCACCCCGCCCAACGTCGTCGAGACGGACCCGCTCACCTGGATCCGGCTGGCGACCGGGCGGCTGGCGTGGGCCGAGGCACTCCGGGACGCCGTCGTCGGTGCGAGCGGGGAACGCGCGGATCTGTCGGCCCACCTGCCGCTGATGGCCTGAATGCTCATGGCATCAGGAGGAATCCCCGCCGTAAGGGGAACCGATCCCCCCGCCTCGCCCGTCGAAGCGGCATGGACAGGCAGAAGCAGCGCATGACCCTGACGGCCGCCGCCATGCTCGTCCCGCTCCTGGCGGCCTGTGGCAGTGAGAAGGCGGACGGCGGCAGCGGCTCGGTCGGTGCCGGGAAACCGGTCACCGGGGTGCGGTGGACCGTGGACAGCGTCACCGCCGGCGGAAAGACCCAGAAGGCCCCCGGTGGCGCCCACGTAACCATCGACAAGGGCCGCGCCGAGGGCAGCTTCGGCTGCAACCACTTCAGCGCCGAGGCCACCGTCGACGGCGACCGCGTGCGGCTCGGCAGGACCATGGCCACCGAGATGGCCTGCGAGAACAAGCCCATGGCGTTCGAGACGACCCTCGCCCGGGCCTTCTCCGGCCAGGAGCTGAAGGCCGAGGTGGACGGCGACCGTCTCACCCTCACCACCGGCTCGGGCGACACCGTCCGCCTGAGCGAGGCGAAGGACGCCCCGCTGGCCGGCACCGAGTGGACCGTCACCGCCCCGAAGGCCGACGGCCGGGCCCACCTCACCTTCGACGCGAAGAAGGGCACCGTCGCGGGCAGCCTCGGCTGCAACAAGGTGAACGCCAAGGCCACGGTCCGCGACGGCCATATCACCCTCGGCCCTCCCGCCACGACCCGCATGATGTGCGAAGACTCACTCATGGCCGACGAGAAGGCCCTGCTGCGTCTTTTCGACGGACGGCTGACGTACGCGGTCGATCACCAAACCCTCACGCTGACCAGCGAAAACGGTACGCGTGTGCGAGCGGTCGCCGAGCGGTGATCCACCGGAAAGTCCGGTATCCCCAATTCGGACCAACGGTCGACCTCGCCTACACTCGGTGGCGTGCCACGTGGTGACGGACGACTCAACCACGACCTGCTCCCCGGTGAGAAGGGCCCCCAGGACGCTTGCGGCGTCTTCGGTGTCTGGGCTCCGGGCGAAGAGGTCGCCAAGCTCACGTACTTCGGGCTCTACGCCCTCCAGCATCGAGGCCAGGAATCCGCGGGAATCGCGGTCAGCAACGGCTCACAGATCCTCGTCTTCAAGGACATGGGCCTGGTCTCCCAAGTCTTCGACGAGACCTCCCTCGGTTCGCTCCAGGGTCACATCGCGGTCGGACACGCCCGCTACTCGACCACCGGTGCCTCCGTCTGGGAGAACGCCCAGCCGACGTTCCGTGCCACCGGGCACGGGTCCATCGCGCTCGGCCACAACGGCAACCTCGTCAACACCGCCCAGCTCGCGGAGATGGTCGCCGACCTGCCCAAGCAGGAAGGCGGCCGCACCCCGCGTGTCGCGGCGACCAACGACACCGACCTGCTCACCGCGCTCCTCGCGGCCCAGGTCGACGAGGAGGGCAAGCCGCTGACCATCGAGGAGGCCGCTCACACGGTCCTCCCGAAGGTCCGGGGCGCGTTCTCGCTCGTCTTCATGGACGAGCACACCCTGTACGCGGCCCGCGACCCGCAGGGCATCCGCCCGCTGGTCCTCGGCCGGCTGGAGCGCGGCTGGGTCGTCGCCTCCGAGTCCGCGGCCCTCGACATCTGCGGCGCCTCCTACGTCCGCGAGATCGAGCCGGGCGAGTTCGTCGCCATCGACGAGAACGGCCTGCGCACCTCCCGATTCGCGGACGCGAAGCCCAAGGGCTGTGTCTTCGAGTACGTGTACCTGGCCCGCCCGGACACCGACATCGCCGGCCGCAACGTGTACCTCTCCCGTGTGGAGATGGGCCGCAAGCTGGCGAAGGAGGCCCCGGTCGAGGCCGACCTGGTGATAGCGACCCCGGAATCGGGCACGCCCGCCGCCATCGGCTACGCGGAGGCCTCGGGCATCCCGTTCGGCGCCGGCCTGGTCAAGAACGCCTACGTCGGCCGGACGTTCATCCAGCCCTCGCAGACGATCCGCCAGCTGGGCATCCGCCTGAAGCTGAACCCGCTGAAGGAAGTCATCAAGGGCAAGCGCCTGGTCGTCGTCGACGACTCGATCGTGCGCGGCAACACCCAGCGGGCCCTGGTCCGCATGCTCCGCGAGGCGGGCGCCGCCGAGGTCCACATCCGGATCTCCTCGCCGCCCGTGAAGTGGCCCTGCTTCTTCGGCATCGACTTCGCCACCCGCGCCGAGCTCATCGCCAACGGCATGACGATCGACGAGATCGGCACCTCCCTGGGCGCCGACTCCCTGGCCTACATCTCCATCGACGGCATGATCGAGGCGACCACCATCGCCAAGCCGAACCTCTGCCGTGCCTGCTTCGACGGCGAGTACCCGATGGAGCTCCCGGACCCCGAGCTGCTCGGCAAGCAGCTGCTGGAGACGGAGCTGGCCGCCGGCCCGGCCGCCACGGCCGCCGCCGACGCGATCCGCCGCCCGTAGACGGCCCGTAACACCTGCCGTACGACACGAAGGTCTCCTTAGCCATGTCCGAGAAACCCCCTGCCGAGGGCGGCGCGAGCTACGCAGCCGCGGGCGTCGACATCGAAGCCGGCGATCGCGCCGTCGAACTGATGAAGGAGTGGGTGAAGAAGGCGCAGCGCCCCGAGGTCCTCGGCGGCCTCGGCGGCTTCGCCGGCCTCTTCGACGCCTCCGCCCTGAAGAACTACGAGCGCCCCCTGCTCGCCTCCGCCACGGACGGCGTCGGCACCAAGGTCGACATCGCCCGCCGGCTGGGCGTCTACGACACCATCGGCCACGACCTGGTCGCGATGGTCATGGACGACATCGTGGTGTGCGGCGCCGAGCCGCTGTTCATGACCGACTACATCTGCGTCGGCAAGGTCCACCCCGAGCGCGTCGCCGCCATCGTCAAGGGCATCGCCGAAGGCTGTGTGCTGGCCGGCTGCGCCCTGGTCGGCGGCGAGACGGCCGAGCACCCGGGCCTGCTGGGCGAGGACGACTTCGACGTCGCAGGCGCCGGCACGGGCGTCGTGGAGGCCGACCGGCTGCTCGGCGCTGATCGCATCCGTACGGGTGACGCGGTGATCGCCATGGCGTCCTCCGGTCTTCACTCCAACGGGTACTCCCTCGTCCGGCACGTCCTGCTGAACCAGGCAGGCCTGGCGCTGGACGCGCACATCGAGGAGCTCGGCCGCACCCTCGGCGAGGAGCTGCTGGAGCCGACGAAGATCTACTCGCTGGACTGCCTGGCCCTCATGCGGACCACCGAGGTGCACGCCTTCAGCCACATCACCGGCGGCGGGCTCGCCGCCAACCTCGCCCGGGTCATCCCGGACGGCCTCCACGCGGTCGTGGACCGCTCCACCTGGACGCCGGACCCGATCTTCGGCCTCGTCGGCCGTACGGGCAGCGTGGAGCGCCTGGAGCTCGAGAAGACCCTGAACATGGGCGTCGGCATGATCGCGATCGTGCCCCAGGAGTCCGTGGACGTGGCTCTGGCGACCCTCGGCGACCGTGGCGTGGACGCCTGGGTGGCCGGAGAGATCACGGACCGGGGCGAGCACACCACTGGTGCCGCCCTGATCGGTGACTACGCGAGCTGAGGCACGGGGGTCATGACCCTTGCGGGCAGCACAGAACCCGGTCGGTGACCGAAGTCACCGACCGGGAACATGCTCAGTGCAGGGTCAAGCGCCGCGACGATGCTGCGAGGACTGGTCGTCCTCGTCGTCGTCGTCCTCATAGAGGTCGGCGTACCGTGCGTACAGGTCGTCGTCCTCATCGTCTTCGAACGGCTCGCCGTTAGGCGGCTGCGGATTCGAAGGCGATGCACCCAGCTCCTCAGCCAGGCGTGAGAGGTCAGTCCCACCGCTGTTGTACTTCAGCTGGCGGGCGACCTTCGTCTGCTTGGCCTTGGCCCGGCCGCGCCCCATGGCTCGACCCCCTCAACGACGGGGCTCGACGGCCCCAGAGTCTTGACACGCGTTCATGGTCCGGCACGGCCTCTCCGCGGAGAGACCGGTCCGTAGGGCTTCCACGGTACCTGAGCCCGCGCCCATACGGTACGTCGCCCGCATGACGTGCCCGCGCCCAGGACCTTCGAGGCGCCCCGTCCTCGCTGGTCAACCGCGATTTTAACCACTTATCGGCGGTCGACCCGCCGGGAGAAGTGAGAGTTCTCTCTAACTGCCCACCGGCGGGTACCGGCCAAACGTGCGAGGCGCCCGGGATCAGGCCGGGATCACCGCGCCCGGCGCGCCACGACCGCGTCGTGCATCCGCTGCTCGGCGATCCGGTCGGCCGCGGCGGCCGGCGGAATGCCGTCCTCCTTCGCACGTGCGAATATGGCCAGCGTGGTGTCGAAGATCTTCGACGCCTTCGCCTTGCACCGGTCGAAGTCGAAGCCGTGCAGCTCGTCGGCGACCTGGATGACACCGCCGGCGTTCACCACGTAGTCCGGCGCGTAGAGGATCCCGCGGTCGGCGAGGTCCTTCTCCACACCCGGGTGGGCGAGCTGGTTGTTGGCGGCGCCGCAGACCACCTCGGCGGTGAGCACCGGAACCGTCTCGTCGTTCAGCGCCCCGCCCAGCGCGCAGGGGGCGTAGATGCCCAGACCGTCGACGCGGATCAGCTCGTCGGTGTCCCGGACGGCGATCACGTCCCGGTGCCGCTCGGTGATCCGCCGTACGGCGTCCTCGCGCACGTCCGTGACGAAGACCTCGGCGCCCTCCTTCACGAGGTGCTCCACCAGGTGGTGGCCGACCTTGCCGACCCCGGCGATGCCGATCCGCTTCGCGCGCAGCGAGGGGTCGCCCCACAGGTGCTGGGCGGAGGCGCGCATGCCCTGGTAGACGCCGAAGGCGGTGAGGACGGAGGAGTCCCCGGCGCCGCCGTTCTCCGGGGAGCGGCCGGTCGTCCAGCGGCACTCGCGGGCGACCACGTCCATGTCGGCGACGTAGGTGCCGACGTCGCAGGCGGTCACGTACCGGCCGCCGAGGGAGGCGACGAACCGGCCGTAGGCGAGGAGCAGCTCCTCGCTCTTGACCGTGTCCGGGTCGCCGATGATCACGGCCTTGCCGCCGCCGTGGTCGAGACCGGCCATGGCGTTCTTGTACGACATCCCGCGGGCGAGGTTCAGCGCGTCGGCGACGGCCTCGGCCTCGGTCGCGTACGGGTAGAAGCGCGTACCGCCGAGCGCGGGGCCCAGGGCGGTGGAGTGCAGGGCGATGACGGCCTTGAGGCCGCTCGCGCGGTCCTGGCAGAGCACGACTTGCTCATGTCCGCCCTGGTCCGAGTGGAACAGGGTGTGCAGTACATCAGCAGGTGCGCCGGTTACGTCGGTCACTGTGGTGACTCCTGAGTAAGTTGCGGCGGGTGGAGACCAGCTCCCGTGGTGATCCCCCCGCGCTTTTGGCTGTGGGGGAGGGTGGCGGGGACTGTTGAGCACGAGATTAGGGCCTGGTGGGCCCGCCGGCCGCTCTGTGCACAGGATCACCTCCGACCGGAGTACACCGTGCGACGATTTGCATGGATTTCCCGCGCGACCGTGAGTGGGCTCCGCAGGTTTTCACGGCGGTGCGCGGGGGAGGGAGCAGGCGTGCCCAAGGTGACCTCGGTGATCGTCCCCTACGCGTCCTACCTGCGCGTGTACGAACCGCTGGCCGCCTTCCCCGAGCCGGAGCGCAGCCAGTGGGCCCGCTACGCCCGCCGCACGGACCGCCCCTCGTACCAGGACGAACTCCGCCGGGCCCTGGCCGACTTGGCCCCCACCCCGCCCGTCCCGGTGCCGGTGCACGAGAGCGAGGAAGCCTTCGTGCTGGATGTCGACGGCGTGGTCTGCGTCTGCCCCTGGCGCACCCGGCTGCGCGGCTGGCTCGCCCTGGACGAGCTCGCCGAGGAACTGCCGCCGCCGGTCATGGACGCGGTCCTGCCCCCGGTGCTGCGGCGCCAGGCCGCCCAGGACTACGAGCGCTGGCTGGCGATCAACCCGGACGCCCGGCCGTGGATCCGCACCGCCACCTGGCAGGTGCCGATCAACTGGTTCGTGCTGGTCTCCGACGACGAGCGCGAGTACGACAAGGGCGCCTCGGCCGGCAGCCCGCCCGTGCTGCGCTACCGCACCCCCATGGTGCAGGCCAGGCGGCGGGTGGCCCGGGGCCTGCGCGCCCTGCGGGAGGCCATGGACGAGGGGCCGCTCATCGACGGCCTGGTGGACGTCGGGCGCTGGCTGGAGGAGTTCCACCCGCGTTCGCTCGTGGAACTGGACTACGGCGGCCTGGTGCACGCGGTGCCGGCCGGGGCGCTGGAGGACGACCACTCCGCGGCGGACGTGGCCGAGGGCATCGCCGCGCTGCGCCGGGGCGACGGGACCGCCGCGGGGCAGGCGTACGCGCGGCTCGTGCAGCGGTGGCGTTCCGTGCGGGATCTGCGGTCGGCCAACTGATCCCTGAGCTGGATGTCCGTGCAGACCGCTCGCCGTAGGTCACGAACTGACGTTTGACGAACCGCCCGATTTGGGGTTTCGTCCTCGCACCGAGTTCCTGAAGCGGGCTGAGCGTCTTCTGAGGCTCCGTCAACACAGGACGGTAGGGACCGATCCGGGCAGACCTCTCAAGTAGGCCAAGCGTGACGGACTACACGTACGAGGCTCTTGCGCCCCTTGCCCCTCCTCATGCCAAAATAGGACAAGGAGTCCGGGGAGGGCTCCTTCCGTCCCATGGTGTTGCACTATGGGGGGAATCTCAGCATTGCACGCTTTGGGGGGTCTGGTGACTTCCTGACACCGCTGTGACTGATCGTCACAGCGGTGTGACTGTCCGCTATGGCATGGTCCATCGGCTTCCGTCGCTGATGAACACCTGGAGGGGCAATTCCATCGGTTTGGCCGACGCGGCTGGACAGATGGTGTAGTTGTAGTGCCGAGGACAAGCCGTTCGTCCTATAACCGACTCGACTCGCGTCCGCCATTTCGGGCAACGCGGGTCAAGGTGCAGAATTTAGAGGAAAGAACCGAGAAGGTTCGGTTCTCCCGAGGAGGCCGCTCATGACCGCTCGCACCCCTGATGCCGAGCCGCTGCTGACCCCGGCTGAGGTCGCCACGATGTTCCGCGTCGACCCCAAGACGGTCACGCGGTGGGCGAAGGCCGGCAAGCTCACGTCGATCCGCACGCTCGGCGGGCATCGGCGCTACCGCGAGGCCGAGGTCCGCGCTCTGCTCGCGGGCATCCCGCAGCAGCGCAGCGAGGCCTGAACAACTGAATAATCGGGCAAACCGGCTGATCCCCCATCGGCCGAGGCGTCCATGACCACAGCTCCAAGCGACGCGGGAACCTGCCCCAACAGGCCCCACGCCCAAGCCAGTCAGAGCTTTGCAGGCATACAACAGGGTGCGTCGTCGATCGCGCTGGACTCCGCCGGGTCCAGCGCGATCTTTTTTGTGCGCCCGCGGTGGGTCCGGGGAACCTGCTGTGAGCGGCCTTGTAGGAGCCTGGGGAGGGGTGTCGGATCCCCTGTGCGCGACCCCTCGGTCAGGGTGCAATTGCACATATTAAATTGACTCTTTGTAGGCGGGGCGTAAGTACCGCACTTCGTAAAACTCATGCGGTGACACCCGTCACATACCAAGCGGCTTGTTAGCTCCGCCGCGTGTGCGGTAGAGGAGGCCGCCGACGCCAGCAGCCCCTGCTCCGGCGGGTGTTGGGGCCGCTCGCCGCTCACGCCCGGGGAGCCGCGTTCTCGCCCTCCCCGGCCGGGGCCCGAGCGGCACGCGGCGCGGATTCCATCGCCAGCCGGAGCAGGTGATGGCAGATCGGGCAATGCCGCGTCAGATGCCGGTAAGACGACGCGGCCGACAGATGCGCGCGGAGCAGGGCCCGCGTCTCGTGCCTGGCCGCTGTCGCCATACGCCACCTCCAGAAGGCCGCACAGGCGCGGCCCTGGTTCTGGGGTACCGAGGGAATGAAGAGGCGTCAAGACGGCGTGTGGGGCGCGGAGAGGCTTGCGGAGGCTCACGGAGAGGTCAGGGTGCGCGAAAGGGCCCGGATCTTCGGATCCGAGCCCTGGTGGCGGCGGACAAGCCCTGCGGACGACGAAGAGCCCGGATCAGAAGATCCGGGCTCTTTCTCTGCGGTCCTGACGGGATTTGAACCCGCGGCCTCCACCTTGACAGGGTGGCGAGCACTCCAAACTGCTCCACAGGACCAGGTTTCGCAGTGCGATTCGTGCGTTGCGCTGCGAGAAGAGACTGTACAGGAGGGGGAGTCCCTGGTCGAACTCACCCTGCGTGCCGGTGCCGTTACGGCGCCAGCGCGTCGATCGCCTTCACGATCCGCTTGTCGGACACCGGGTACGCCGTGCCCAGCGCGTGGGCGAAGTAGCTGACCCGGAGCTCCTCGATCATCCAGCGGATGTCCAGGACCGCCGACGGCACCGGGCGGCCCTGCGGCATCTGCTCCAGGAGCCACGCGTACTCGTCCCGCATCTCGTGGACCTTCTCCATGCGCGTGGTGTCCCGCTGGACGTTGGCCGGCATCTGCTGCAGACGCCGGTCGGCCGCAACCAGGTAGCGCATCAGGTCCGGCATCCGCCGCAGCCCCGCCTCCGTCACGAAGCCGGGCTTCACGAGGGCGTCCAGCTGTGCCCGCACGTCCTGGAGGTTCGGCAGCAGCGCGGGGCTGCGTACGGCCTTCAGACGGCGTTCACAGGCCTGCCAGGCGGCCAGGACCTGCTGCACCTGGCCCACCGTACGGACCGTCGTGTCGACGATCTCGGCGCGCACCTTGTCGTACAGCTTCCGGTACGACTCCTCGTCCCACACCGGCCCGCCGAAGTCCCCGATCAGCTTGTCCGCGGCCGCCATCGCGCAGTCGTCGAACAGGCCCTGGATGCTGCCGTGCGGATTCGCGGACAGCGCCAGCTTCTGCGCGTTCGTCAGGCGCTCGCTCGCGAACTTCGCCGGGTTCACCGGGATGTTGCGCAGGATCAGCCGGCGCGTGCCCTTCCACATCGCCTGGGCCTGCTCCGCCTCGGTGTCGAACAGGCGCACGGAGACCGTGTCGCCGTCGTCCACCAGCGCCGGATAGGCCTTCACCGGCTGGCCGGCCCGCCGGGTCTCGAACACGCGGGTCAGGGTGCCGATCGTCCAGTCCGTCAGGCCCGAGCGCTCCAGCGACTCGCCGCCCGAGCGCTGCGCCGTCGCCGCGGCGGCCTGGGAGAGGGCCTTGCGGGCCTTCGGGCGCAGCCTGAGCTTCAGCGCCTCCAGGTCCTTGTCCTCGGCCAGCTTGCGCCGCCGTTCGTCCACGATCCGGAACGTGATCTTCAAGTGGTCGGGGACCTTGGACAGGTCGAAGTCGTCCGCCTCGAAGGGCACGCCGACCATGAGCCTCAGCTCGCGGGTCATGGTCGTGGTGAGCGGCTCCTGGAGCGGCACGGCCCGGTCCAGGAACGCCTTCGCGAAGTTCGGCGCGGGGACGTAGTTCCGGCGGATCGGCTTGGGCAGGGAACGGATCAGCTCCGTCACCAGCTCCTCGCGCAGGCCCGGGATCTGCCAGTCGAAACCCTCGTCCGTGACCTGGTTGAGGACCTGGAGGGGGATGTGGACGGTCACGCCGTCGGCGTCGGCGCCCGGCTCGAACTGGTACGTCACCCGGAACTTCAGATTCCCCTGACGCCAGGAATCCGGATAGTCGGCCTTGGTGACCTCGCCCGCCTTCTCGTTGATGAGCATCTCGCGCTCGAAGTCGAGGAAGTCGGGCTGGTCGTGCCGCTTGTGCTTCCACCAGGAGTCGAAGTGCGCCCCGGAGACGACGTGTTCGGGAATCCGCCGGTCGTAGAAGTCGTACAGCGTCTCGTCGTCGACCAGGATGTCCCGGCGCCGCGCCCGGTGCTCCAGCTCCTCGACCTCGGTGAGGAGCCGGCGGTTGTCCGAGAAGAACTTGTGGTGCGTGCGCCAGTCGCCCTCGACCAGCGCGTTCCGGATGAACAGCTCACGGCTGACCTCCGGGTCGATCCGCCCGTAGTTGACCTTCCGCTGCGCCACGATCGGCACGCCGTAGAGCGTGACCTTCTCGTACGCCATCACCGCGGCCTGGTCCTTCTCCCAGTGCGGCTCGCTGTAGGTGCGTTTGATCAGGTGGGCGGCGAGCGGTTCGACCCACTCCGGCTCGATCTTCGCGTTGACGCGGGCCCAGAGCCGGGACGTCTCCACCAGCTCGGCGGACATCACGAAACGCGGCGGCTTCTTGAAGAGCGCCGAGCCGGGGAAGACGGCGAACTTGGCGTTGCGGGCGCCCAGATACTCGTTCTTCGCGCCCTCCTTCACGTCCTTCATGCCGATGTGCGACAGCAGGCCGGCCAGGAGGGAGACGTGGATGCGGTCGGCCGGGGCGTCGTCCTCGTTGAGGTGGATGCCCATCTGCTTGGCGACCGTACGCAATTGGGTGTAGATGTCCTGCCATTCGCGGATGCGAAGGAAGTTGAGGTACTCCTGCTTGCACATCCGGCGGAAGGACGACGAACCCCGCTCCTTCTGCTGCTCGCGGAGATAGCGCCAGAGGTTCAGATAGGCCAGGAAGTCGCTGGTCTCGTCCTTGAACCGGGCGTGCTGCTGATCGGCCTGGGCCTGCTTGTCGGCGGGGCGCTCCCGCGGATCCTGGATGGACAGCGCGGCGGCTATGACCATGACCTCCCGCGCACAGCCGTTCTTGTCGGCCTCCAGCACCATCCGGGCCAGCCGGGGATCGACGGGCAGCTGGGCGAGCTTCCGGCCGGTGTCCGTGAGCCGCTTGCGGGGGTCCTTCTGCGCCGGGTCCAGGGCGTTCAGCTCCTGGAGCAACTGCACACCGTCGCGGATGTTGCGGTGGTCCGGCGGGTCGATGAACGGGAACTTCTCGATGTCGCCGAGGCCTGCCGCGGTCATCTGGAGGATGACGGAGGCGAGGTTCGTCCGGAGGATCTCCGCGTCCGTGAACTCCGGACGGGCGTTGAAGTCGTCCTCGCTGTACAACCGGATGCAGATACCGTCCGAGGTACGGCCGCAGCGGCCCTTGCGCTGGTTGGCGCTGGCCTGCGACACCGGCTCGATCGGCAGTCGCTGCACCTTGGTGCGGTGGCTGTAGCGCGAGATCCGGGCGAAGCCGGGGTCGATGACGTACTTGATGCCCGGCACAGTCAGCGAGGTCTCGGCCACGTTCGTCGCCAGAACGATCCTGCGGCCCGTGTGCGGCTGGAAGACGCGGTGCTGCTCCGCGTGCGAGAGCCGGGCGTACAGCGGCAGGATCTCCGTGAACCGGTAGTTCTTCTTGGCGAGGGCGTCGGCCGTGTCCCTGATCTCCCGCTCACCCGAGAGGAAGACGAGGATGTCGCCCTTGCCCTCCTTCTGGAGCTCCTCCACGGCGTCGGTGATCGCGGTGATCTGGTCCCGGTCGGCGTCGTCGCCGTCCTCCTCCAGCAGCGGCCGGTAGCGGACCTCCACCGGGTACGTGCGGCCGCTGACCTCGATGATCGGGGCGTCGCCGAAGTGCCGCGAGAAGCGCTCGGGGTCGATCGTGGCCGAGGTGATGACGACCTTGAGGTCAGGGCGCTTGGGCAGCAGCTGCGCGAGATAACCCAGCAGGAAGTCGATGTTGAGGGACCGCTCGTGGGCCTCGTCGATGATGATCGTGTCGTAGGCGCGCAGCTCGCGGTCCGTCTGGATCTCGGCGAGCAGGATGCCGTCCGTCATCAGCTTGACGAAGGTCGCCTCCGGATCGACCTGGTCGGTGAAACGCACCTTCCAGCCGACGGCCCCGCCCAGCGGCGTGTCCAGCTCCTCCGCGACGCGTTCGGCGACTGTGCGCGCGGCGATCCTGCGGGGCTGCGTGTGCCCGATCATGCCGCGTACGCCGCGCCCGAGCTCCAGGCAGATCTTGGGGATCTGGGTCGTCTTGCCGGAGCCGGTCTCGCCGGCGACGATCACCACCTGGTGATCGCGGATGGCGTCGGCGATCACGTCCTTCTTCTGGCTGACCGGCAACTGCTGCGGGTACGTCACCTCGGGCACGAGGGCGCGCCGCCCGGCCATCCGCTCCTCGGCCTTGCCCACCTCCGCCTCGATCTCGGCGAGCACGGCGGCCCGGGCCTCCGGCTTACGGATCTTGCGCGCACCTTCGAGCCTGCGCCCGAGCCGGTGCGCGTCGCGCAGGGAGAGCTCGGTCAGGCGGGGGGCGAGGGCGCCGAGGGCGGGGGCGGATTGCGTAGACATACGGGATCCAGGATCTCATCCCCGGGAAATTCGGGGCTAACGCTTTTGTCCCGGGGGCTCCGGCCGACGGGGGAGGGGCTCGGCGACGCGACGGACCCGCCCCCGCTCGGCTGCTGCGTCCTGACGCACGAAAGAGCCCCTCTCCGGTGAGGGAGAGGGGCTCAGGCCCTGGTGAGGGCGGTTGTGGCTGGGGCCGGGGTCGAACCGGCGACCTATCGCTTTTCAGGCGATCGCTCGTACCAACTGAGCTACCCAGCCACGAGGTTTCACGTGAAACCTCAGCGGTCCTGACGGGATTTGAACCCGCGGCCTCCACCTTGACAGGGTGGCGAGCACTCCAAACTGCTCCACAGGACCAAGCTTCGTACGACAGTGTCGCACAGGGTGGTGCGTGCCCCCAACGGGATTCGAACCCGTGCTACCGCCTTGAAAGGGCGGCGTCCTAGGCCGCTAGACGATGAGGGCTATCGGCCCGCCTGGGCGCTTCTCAGCGCGTCGGGGACGTGAGAAGCATATGGGATGGCGGGAGCTATCGCCAAAACGGTTTAGGGCGAGCTCGTGGGAGTGCCCTCCGCGGGGGTGCCGGGGGACGGGTTCGCACCGGGCTGGTTCTCCTCGGGCAGGTGACGGCTGACCTCGGCCGTCGTGAGACCGAGCCCGCCCAGTTCGATCTCGTCCCAGGCCTGGAGGTGGCGGGTGTCCCGGTCGAAGTAGAGGATCGACGCCTCGATGGGGTCGGGGTGCTTGCCCTCGATGGCGCGCAGTCCGCTGCCGCCCGTGGAGCCCTCGATGCGCAGCCGGGTGCCGTACGGCAGGACCTCCATCTCGTCGTGGTGCAGGTGGCCCGCCAGGGCCAGGGGGACCTCGCCGTCGACGCCGCGGGCCGCTGAGGGCTCGTGGGCGATGGCGATGTCCACCGGTGTGCCGGCGTCGCTCTGGTCGTGCAGGGCCGTGGCCAGGCGCGCACCGGCGAGTTCCTGGGACTGCTCTGCGCCGGCCTGCCCGGAGCGGTCGGGGGTGAACTGGGGGTCGCCGATGCCGGCGAAGCGCAGGCCCCTGATCGTCTCGGCCCGGCCGTCGTCCAGGACGTGCACGTTCTTCAGGCGTTCCATGTAGCGCTGGGTGATCATCGAGTCGTGGTTGCCGCGGACCCAGACGTAAGGGGCGCCGAGGTCTTCGATGGGGTCCAGGAAGCCGTTCTCGGCGGCTGTGCCGTGGTCCATGGTGTCGCCCGAGTCGACGATGACATCGACCTTGTACTGCTGCACGAGCGAGGCGATGATCTTCCAGCTCGCCGGGTTGAGGTGGATGTCGGAGACGTGCAGCACCCGGATGGTGGAGGGGTCGGGCGCGTAGGCAGGGAGTGTCGAGGTGGCGTCGTAGAGCTTGGTCACGTTGGTGACCAGACGGGCCAACTCCTTCTGGTAGACGTCGAACTCGGTGACGATGCTGCGGGCGTTGCCGACCAGGGAGGGGGCCGAGGTGAGCAGGCCCGAGAACTTGGGTTCGAGGACGGAGTCGGGGCGCCAGGTGGCGTAGGCGGTGCCGCCGGAGGCGGCGAGGAGGGTGAGGGCGAGGCCGCCGGCGGCCAGGGCCCGGCGGGGGCGGCGGTAGACGGCGAGCCCCAGGGCGGTGGCGCCGGTGACCACGGCGACGCCGGAGCGGAGGGCGACGTCGAGGGTGCCGCGGGTGACGTCCTGGGCGACCTCGTCCTGGAGGCCGGAGAGGCGTTCGGGGTGGTCGACGAGCGCTTGGGAGCGGTCGGGGTCGAGCTGGTCGACGTTGACGTCCAGGCGCACCGGAGCGATGTGGCTGTCCAGTTGGAGGGCGCCCAGGGGCGAGATGTTGATCTTGGTGCCGCCGGTGAAGGAGGGGCGCAGCGTCATGGTGGTGTTCATCGGGCCGACCGGGACCCGGACATTGCCCACGACCAGCAGTCCCAGCCAGGCGCCGAGGAGGACGACGGCCACGAGTCCCAGCGCGCGCGTCCAGGGGTGCGGCGGCGCCACGAGTGCGGTCGTCGGGGGTGCCTGACGGGAGCGGTAGCGGCGGGCCAGGGTGCGGGCGGCCCTGCGGATCGGGTTCAGGACACTCCGGGCTGCGGCGGGGACGCGGGGCATTGGTGCCCTATGCCCAGGTGTGCGGCCGGATATGCGACGCCGGGAGGCTCTCGTACGGCGGGCTCGTGGCCGACAATGGGCCTGTGCTGGAGATGACGCGTGAGGAGTTCGAGGAGCTGGTCGCCGAGGCGCTGGACCGGATCCCGCCGGAGTTGACCCGGTTGATGGACAACGTCGCGGTGTTCGTGGAGGACGAGCCGCCGGCGGACGACCCGGAGTTGCTCGGGCTGTACGAGGGGACGCCGTTGACCGACCGGGGCGAGTGGTACGCGGGTGTGCTGCCGGACCGGATCACCGTCTACCGGAATCCGACCCTGCGGATGTGCGACTCGAGGGAGGACGTCATCGCGGAGACGGAGATCACCGTGGTGCACGAGATCGCGCACCACTTCGGCATCGACGACGAGCGGCTTCACGCGCTGGGTTACGGCTGACGGGGTTGTGAATACGGGGCGCGTGTCCTCTTGCGCGCGGCGGGAGTTGAGGGTGTCGACTCCTCACCCGTTCCGGAGGTGGCCCCGTGCGCCCCTTGTACGTACCCGTCCGACTGGCCGCCACGGTCGTGGCCGTCGCCGCTGCCGCCGGCTGTATGAGTGTCGGTGACGACGGTGCGGGCGGGAGCGTCAAGCCGTCGCATTCCGCCGGGCAGCGTGGCGGCGAGGCGCCGGACGGCGGGCCGGCGGTGTCGGGCGGTGGCGGGTTCGGCGCCGCCGGGGCCGACGGTGAGCGGGAGCGCGGCAAGAGCCGGAAGGCCAAGAAGGGCAAGGGCGCGGGGGCGCGCGAGCCGGCGCCCCCCGAGGCGTCGCCGAGCGCCGACGCGAGCCCGTCGGCGCCGGGACGCGACAAGCCGGGAAAGCCGCCCCGGCCGACGCCGAAGCCGCCGGTGCCGCCGACGCCCACCCGGACGGCCGAGCCGGAGCCCACCCCCACGCCGCCGGAGCCGACGACCTCGCCGGAGCCGACCCCGGAGCCGTCGTCCTCGGCCCACGAGCCGCCGGGGACGCAGCTGGCGCAGCGGGAGCCGGCGCCGGAGGCGGGGTCACCGGCGTGAGACCCGGGACGCGCTGAGGGGCATGAATCCCGTGGGCCGGGGCGGGAACATTTCCGGGTGGGGGGTGGTTGCAGCCCTGGGGGAGCCGTCCGGCCACCGGATTGCTGCCCTCTGTCTCCTGCACAGTCCGGTTTGCCTTGAGGGGCCCGGAGTGCGTATGGTGGCAGATCGTTTGATCCCATCTTGCCCGGCGCCACTGCAGAGCGCGCCGTGTGGCGCGTACTCTCCCTTGCCGTGGTGGACCGCATTGAGGCGGTCGTATTGCGAATCGCGAATCACGGAGTTGACGGGCGCGTGCCGACTTGAGACTCCGGAAGGTTTCGCATTCGCATGTCCATCGCCAGTACTGATCACGTCGTCGTGCCCGAGAGCCCCGAGAACGAGGCCGTCGAGGACACCACCCCCGAGATCACCTTCACCGACCTCGGCCTGCCCGAGGGCATCGTGCGCAAGCTCGCGCAGAACGGTGTGACCAGCCCCTTCCCGATCCAGGCCGCGACCATCCCGGACGCCCTGGCCGGCAAGGACATCCTCGGCCGCGGCCGCACCGGCTCCGGCAAGACCCTGTCGTTCGGTCTGCCGACCCTGGCCACGCTGGCCGGCGGCCGGACCGAGAAGCACAAGCCGCGCGCCGTCATCCTGACGCCGACGCGTGAGCTCGCCATGCAGGTCGCCGACGCCCTCCAGCCCTACGGCGACGTCCTCGGCCTGAAGATGAAGGTCGTCTGCGGCGGTACGTCGATGGGCAACCAGATCTACGCCCTGGAGCGCGGCGTCGACATCCTCGTCGCCACCCCGGGCCGGCTGCGCGACATCATCAACCGCGGCGCCTGCTCGCTGGAGAACGTGCAGATCGCCGTTCTCGACGAGGCCGACCAGATGTCCGACCTGGGCTTCCTGCCCGAGGTCACCGAGCTGCTGGACCAGGTCCCGGCGGGCGGTCAGCGCATGCTGTTCTCGGCAACGATGGAGAACGAGATCTCCACGCTGGTCAAGCGTTACCTGACCGACCCGGTCACGCACGAGGTCGACAGCGCCCAGGGCAACGTCACGACCATGTCGCACCACATCCTCATCGTGAAGCCCAAGGACAAGGCGCCGGTCACCGCCGCCATCGCCTCCCGCAAGGGCCGCACGATCATCTTCGTCCGCACCCAGCTGGGCGCCGACCGTATCGCCGAGCAGCTCTGCGACTCCGGTGTGAAGGCGGACGCGCTGCACGGCGGTATGACGCAGGGCGCGCGTACCCGTGTGCTGGAGGACTTCAAGAAGGGCTACGTCAACGCGCTCGTCGCGACCGACGTCGCCGCCCGCGGTATCCACGTCGACGGCATCGACCTGGTGCTGAACGTGGACCCTGCCGGCGATCACAAGGACTACCTGCACCGCGCCGGCCGTACGGCCCGCGCCGGCCGCACCGGCACGGTCGTCTCGCTGTCGCTGCCGCACCAGCGGCGCCAGATCTTCCGGCTGATGGAGGACGCGGGCGTCGACGCCACGCGCCACATCATCCAGGGCGCCGGCGCCTTCGACCCGGAGGTCGCCGAGATCACCGGCGCCCGGTCGATGACCGAGGTCCAGGCCGAGTCCGTGGGCAACGCCGCGCAGCAGGCCGAGCGTGAGGTCGCGGCGCTCACCAAGGAGCTGGAGCGGGCGCAGCGGCGCGCGAACGAGCTGCGCGAGGAGGCCGACCGGCTGCTCGCCCGGGTCGCGCGCGAGCGGGGCGAGGAGCCCGCGGCCGTGGTGGCCGCCGGCGAGGCCGGCGAGGTGCCGGCCGGCGTCGAGGTGTCGGTGCCCGAGCAGCCGACCGCCAAGGACGTCGAGCGCGAGGAGCGCCCCGAGTCCTCAGCCCCGTACGAGCGCCGGGAGCGGCGTGAGGACCGCGGCGGCTTCCGCCGGGACGACCGTGGTGAGCGCGGCGGTGACCGTGGCGGCCGTTCCTTCGAGCGTCGTGACGACCGCGGGGGCCGTTCGTTCGAGCGTCGTGACGACCGCGGGGCCGGGGGCCGTTCGTTCGAGCGTCGTGACGACCGGGGTGGCTTCAACCGCGACCGTGACCGGGACCGTGGCGGCCGTTCCTTCGACCGTGACCGTGGTGAGCGCGGTGGCTTCCGCCGTGACGACCGGAGCGGTGAGCGCGGCGAGCGCGGTGGCTTCCGCCGGGACGACCGTGGTGAGCGCGGCGGTGACCGTGGCGGCCGTTCCTTCGAGCGTCGTGACGACCGCGGGGCCGGGGGCCGTCCGTTCGAGCGTCGTGACGACCGGGGCGGCTTCAACCGCGACCATGACCGCGGCGGTTTCCGCCGGGACGAGCGCACCGGTCACCGGGGCAGCGACCGTCCCTTCAACCGGGATCGCCGTGACGACCGTCCGGGGTTCCGCTCCGGCGGGCACGACCGCCCCAACGGCCGTCGTGACGACCACCGCGGTGGCGGCTCCTTCCAGCGCCGCGAGGACAAGCCGCGCTGGAAGCGCAACGGCTGACATGAGCGCATGAGGAGCGCCGTGGCCCCGTCCCGACGGGCGGGCCACGGCGCTTCGTCGTTCCCCCGGGCCGCGCGTGGCGCGCGCGGCCGCCCCAACCGGGCGGTCCGCAGCCCCGATCGGCCCTGTTCGTCCCTCCGGCGGGGCCGATGGGACCGATACCCGATCAAAGACGCGGCGTCGTCCGGCTATGCTCGTGGGGGCGACAACGCCTGGGCCCTTAGCTCAATTGGCAGAGCAGTGGACTTTTAATCCATTGGTTGTGGGTTCGAGTCCCACAGGGCCTACCGGTGGTGGTCGGGGGATATGACCTCTGACCTGCGGTGCAGCGTCCGGGTCGGCTTCGGTCGGCTCGGGCGCTGACTGGTTTTCAGCCCGTGCGTGAGCGGATGCGCCCCTGGCCCGCGGCTCGGCTACGGCCTATGAGGTTCGGAACCGGACACGGACCGCACGCGGCCCTCCTCGTGCACGGCGGTGGTGCGGCCGGCCAGGGTGAGCACGTTTTCGAGGCGCCCGGCACGGGGCGCGGGCGTTCTTCGCTGATGATCAGGCGTACGCCTGTGGACCAGCCGTCCCGCACCTCAGCGGCGAGTTCGGAGCCCCGGCCGCACATTGCGGATCTCACCGTTCAGGTCGACGGCTGGTGTCCAGGCCGAGGCGCGGACCTGAGGACAGCAACGTGGATGGCGTCGGTGATGGCCTTGCCGACGGAATGCGATACCACCGTCCGCGCTGGGCGAGTCAGGCCACGAACTCGTGCGGTGCAGTTTTCTGCAGTTCTACCTGCATCAAGTTGCAGCGAGAATCCTTGCGCCCCCGATGATCTCTCTGGGAATATTCACTACGTTAGAAGTCGCGGTCCGGGGGGAAATGTGGAGTATTCAATACTGGTGCCATTCCTGCCGCGCCGATCAGAGCAGGTTCTTCCCTTTGCGGCGTTGGTCGAATGGACGGGGGCGAGCAGGCTCTGGCAGGGGCAAAGCCTGCTGATGGAACCCTTCCAGACGTTTTCCGCCGTTGCGGGTGCGGGCTTCCGGGTGCCGACTGGGCTTGGAGTGACTCTGATGCCGCTGCGGCATCCGTTCGAGGCAGCTCACAAGGTCAAGACCCTGGCGATGGCGACCGGCAAGGACGTCGTGGCCGGCTTCGGACCGGGCGCGAAAACGTTCCAGCAGAGTCTGCTCGGCTCTCCCTACCGAAGCCAGCTCACGGCGGTCCGTGAATACATGACGGTGGTTCGAGGGCTGCTCAGCGGCGATCCGGTCGACTTCGACGGTGAGTACTACTCCTGCCATGCGGGGATGGGCCCGGTCATGTCACCGCCCGTGCGCCTCGGACTCGGAGTGCTGCGTCCCGGCATGGCCCGCCTCGCGGGCGAGGTCGCCGATGTGGCGGTCACCTGGCTCACGCCGGCGGCCTACCTCGACGGTGTCGTCCGCCCCGCGTTGCGGGAGGGGGCGGCCACCGCAGGCCGGTCCGTGCCCCGGATCACCGCGATGGTGCCCGTGGCTCTGGAACGCTCCGACCGGGATGTCTCCGATTTCGTACTGGCAAGCAATTCCGCACACATGCAGGCGCCTCACTACCTTGACATGCTCGGAAAGGCAGGCATTGATTTTTCCGAGCTCGATTCGCGAGCGGCTGCACGGCTCATGGCGGACTCCGGTGCATTCCTTTATGGAAATATCGATCAGGTCGTCAAGCATCTCGATGAGTATCGTGATGCCGGGGTCGATGAAATCGTGCTGAACCTCACAGGTGTCTGCCGGCTCTACGGCGTGAATGCCGCAATGGACGACTTGAAGCAGATTCTCGCCGCGGTAGGCGCGTATCGGAGGGACTCAGGTGAATGAGGAACTGATCGCCCGGGTGGGGCGCCATCTGCGCTCCTGGGTCACCGGCCGCCCGTCGGCCGGTGGCACTCCGGGGCCGGAGTCCGCCACCGTTGTGCTCGAGGATCCGGCCTGTCTCGATGCGCTGCTCGGCTCCGATGCCGTGGGGCCGCAGACGCTGGTCCTCGCCCCCGGGGTACGGGACGGTGAGGACGGCAGGTCCGGTGCCACCGTCGTGGGGTACGAGGGATCGCTGAGCGGGTCTGAGGGCGACGCGTCGGTCGGTGACGTTCTGTTCCTCCAGATCCAGGACTACGGCGTCAGCCCTTACATGTCGCTGCTCGGCACGACGCTCGTGCGGATGGCCGGCGACATCGACTTCGAGATGTTCCTCGCGGACGCCGACGCCGCCAAGGCGGAGGGCAGGTTTGCGCCCTTCGCAGTCAGCCCGGCCGTACAGATCGCAGACCTTTCCGCGCTCGGGGGCCATGTTCCGGGCGACGGACCGGGCACCAGGCTCTACGTGGACCGAGACGGAGGTGTCTCCGTCTCGCCGCAGGGACTGCGGCTGGGGACCGCCGGAGATTCAGCCGCGGCCCTGCACTCGGCATGGCAGCGCCTGAACGCGGCAAGCGACGTGGGTGGCGCGGTGCCGCTCGGCGCGGCCGTGGCGGAGGAGGTGCGCGGCCCCGCCGTGCGCCGAAGGCCTTGGCTTGCCCGCTATCTGGCCACGCTGGACCTGCTGCGCGACCTCCAGACGCGTGGGATCACCGAGCCCAGGGTCTCGGGCTTCGGCTGCCGGCTTGTATCCGGGCTCGATGCGGTCGAAGGGGCCTCGGACACCGACGATCCGGGGGCGCCGTTCCTCTGCTGGACGTCGGACAAGGCGTACGTCAGGGTCCCGGGTGTCGACCGGACCTTCCAGCTCGGTCGACGCGCGGCGGAGACCACGGAGATGCTGCTGGTTCTCGGAAGCGCCGAAGCCGTGGAGGAGCACGCGGAACGGAACGCCGCGAAGACGGGAAGCGGATCGGCGGACCGGGCTGCGGTCGAGCGGGTACTCGCCTTCTTCGCCGACAAGGGAGTCTCGCTGGTTCCGGGTGCTCCCGTCCTGGAGGCGTCCGCATGACGACGACGGAAGCCGCGGCGCTCCCCGGGCTGGCCGGCCAGATCCTGGCCGGGTACGGAGACCGAGTCAGCCTGCACGACCTGTACGACGAGGCGGGTGCTTCGGTCTATCACGACCTGGCGGCCACCGACACCACCGAGATCAGAGAACTGCTGCGGTCGGTCCGTGCCTGTCATGGCCCGGTGCTGGAACTCGCCGCCGGTTCCGGCCGGCTGACGCTGCCGCTGCTCGCGCTGGGCCGGGAGGTCACGGCCCTGGAGCTCAAGGAAAGCATGGTGGCCCTGCTCCACGAGCGGCTCGCCGAGGCCCCGGCAGGTGTCAGGGGACGGTGCACCGTCGTGCAGGGTGACATGTCCGCATTCGAACTCGGCAGCACCTACGCCGTTGTGGTGCTCGGCACCACGTCCATCTCACTGCTCGACGCAGAAGGCCGGGCCGGACTCTACGCGGCTGTGCGGGCCCATCTCCGGCCCGGCGGGAGGTTCCTGCTGTCCACTGTCGACGTGGCCGTCACCCACGGGGATGACCTGGACCTCGAGGCCGCGGGTGCCAGCGGCCGACGCTACCGGATGATCGAACACTGGCGGGCCGGGCAAGAAGCCCGCAAGGTCACCATCCTGCCGGCCCAGCGGGAAACGCCGGAGGACGGACCGGTGCTGGTGCTCACCACGTCCATCCGGGTCCTGCCCCCCGACGACCTTGCGCGGGAACTGGCTTCCGCGGGGCTGCGTGTCGTGGCGCGTCATCCACTGCCCGCCGCCTCCCCCCGCCACACCGGTGTGCTGCTCGAGGCGGAGGCCGTCTGATGTCCACCGAACTTTGGCCCTCGCTGCTCGAACCCCGCCTGCACGGAGCCGATGAGCTGTGCGCCGTGTCGGCCGAGGGCGTCAGGATCCGCTTCGAGGACGGCCGTGAACTGCTCTGCGGTGCCAGCGGGCTGTGGAACGTGAACCTCGGCTACGGTAACGAGGCGATCGCCCAAGCCTGTGCGGACGCCTTGCGTGACGCCTCCTATCTGTCGGTGTTCCGCTACGAGAACATCTACGCCAGGCGTGCTGCGCGGGCGCTGGTCGAGGCGGCAGGGGCGGAGCACTACGGCCGGTGCGTCTTCTCGACCTCCGGCGGTGCCGCCAACGACTTGGTGATGAAGCTGGCCAGGCACTACCACGCGCTGCGCGGCGAAGGCATGCGCAAGCTCGTGGTGGGTCTCCGCGACAGCTATCACGGGCTGACCTTCGGGGGGTTCGCACTCACCGGCGAGAATCTCGGCCAGGCCGTGTACGGCGTCGACCAACGGTTCGTCAGGCATGTGACACCCAACGCGGGCGAAGAAATCGCCCGATTGGTGGCCCAGCAGGGAAGCCGGATCGCGGCAGTGGTGGTGGAACCCGTTCTTGGCAGCGGTGCGGTGCCCCTCACCCCGGAGTACGTGGAGACGCTGCTCGAACTCAGAGACCGCCACGGTTTCCTTCTCGTTGCCGACGAGGTCGCCACCGGCTTCGGCCGTACCGGTGACTTCTTCGCCTCACAGCGGTGGCCGGCGCCTCCGGATCTGCTGATCACGTCCAAGGGGCTGACCAACGGCACGCATGCGGCGGCGGCCGTACTGATGCCTCAAGCCCTCGCTGAACCCTTCGACGCGGCGGGTGACGTGTTCGTCCATGGGGAGACCCAAGCCGGGACACCCGTCACCTGCGCGGCGATCCTCGCCACGGTGGAGGAGATGCGGCGGCTCGACGCGGTCGCCTCGGCGCGACGACTCTCAGCCCTTCTGGACAAGGCACTGGAGGACCTGGTCGCCACCGAACCGCTGGTCTCGGCCACCACAGGCATCGGCTGCTTCCGGTCCATTCGGCTGAGCACGCCTGAGGGAGACCCACTGCCGCAGCAGGAGGTGCCGGAGGTCGTCGCCGCGATCCGCAGAGCCGGCGCGCTGGTCCACCCCAGCGTCAACGGGGTGCAGATCCTTCCCGCACTGATCTACACCGACGACGAACTCACCGAGCTCCTGCACTGCGTGCGCCTCGGAGTGAGGGCACACGCCCGGGACCGTGCCGGGCTCGGCAGTGAGGCCGAGGCGGTCTGAATGGATGCGGTGTGGAATCTGAGCAGCAGACGCCTCACTCAGGTGGCCTACGGGATCAGCGGACTGGCCAAGTGGCTGCCCCTCCACGAGGGACGGACCGTGACCCTGCTCGCGGACCCGGCTGTCGCCGACTCGGAGGCCGTGGATCAAGTGGCCACATGCGCGGCGTGGGCGGGACGGTCGGTGGAGCGGCTGGTACTGGACGGCCCCGGCACGCTGGAGAGCGTGACGGCGCTGGCCGAACGGCTCTGTGACAGCGAACTCGTCCTGGCGGTCGGCGGGGGAACACTGCTCGACCAGGCCAAGTTGGCCGTGCTGATGAGCGCGGCCCCCGTAGTGCGCGACAGGCTGGCAGTGCGGCAGCGCAGCGGTCTGGTGCTGCTACCGGCTGAGGCGGAACCGAAGATCCCCTTGATCACGGTGCCGACCACGGTGGGCACCGGCAGTGAGCTGAGCGGTGGCGCCTGCCTCGCGGGCTCACAGGGCAAACGCTTGGTGCTCGGTAACGGGTTGCAGCCGGATGTCGCGGTGCTCGACCCTGTCGCCACCCGGACACTGCCCGTGGAACTCCTCGCGGAAGGCGTCCTCGAAGTGTTCTTTCGGGTGGCCGGCATGTACGTGGGGGATCCGCAGGACCTCCCCTCGGAGGACGCCTTCGCGTTGACGCTCATCGAGCGACTGGTCGTTCTGGGGGCTGAGCTGGCGTCCGTCCGCCAGGCAGGCGAAGTCCCTGGCGATCTGCTGCGCCTGGAGATCGCCAAGCTCAGCGGTCTGAGCCACAGCCAGTGGTTCAATCTCGGCCGTGATCCGTGCGCCTGCAAGGGCTGGTACCTGGCCAACGAGCTCTCCACCGGTCTGGGTCTCCGCAAGATGACGGCCGCGGCCGCGGTGCTGCCGTCCCTGTGGCAGCGGATCGCGGAAGGCGACGTCCGCTGGGGTTCTGCCCGTCGGCTACGGCGGCTCTGGGAGGCCGTAGCCATGGCCCACCGGCCGGCACTGCCCGCGGACCCGGTCGAGGGCGTCGCGGCTCTGCTGGACGCCTGGCGGATCGAGCGCGGTATCGAGGCGACCGTGGAGCGGACGGACCGGATCGCCCGGGCCACGATGCGCGCGTGGGGTGATGGCCTGCCCACCTTGGGTGCCCTCACTCTCGCCGATGTCCGGCGGGTGATGGCCGAGGCCGTCAGGCAGCCACAGCCCGCCGCGTGACGGCGTACCGAGAGGGCGTCATCACACACCACAGACTTCCGTCGGCGTCCGCTGACGGACGGCCCGCGACACCACGGGAGGGGGGAAACAACAATGCAGACTGCGAACAAGAACAGCGTCGTGTCCGCACCTCTGGAGCTGGCTCTGCAGGAGCTGGAGGCCCAGCAGCTCGACATGCAGGAGCTGGAGGCGCTCGACGCCCCGGACTTCAGCTGGAGCGCTGCGGCTAGCGCCATCGGCGGCCTGAGCGCAGGAGGCGTCATCTCTTACGTCTCCATCGTCACGCTGGCGACCTGATCCGGAGGGCCGCCGCCGCTGAGCGGAGTGGCCCTGCGGAAGCACATGTCGAAGACCCCTTGAAGGAGGTGAAAGAAATGAAGGAGAACATCAACCCCGCTCTGGAGCTGGCCATGCAGGAACTGGCCATGGAGGAGCTGGAGGGCATGGAGGCGCCTGACTGGTGGGACAGCTTCCTCGCAAGCACCGCCATCTCGGCCGGTGTCAGCGCTGCCTACAGCACTGTCGCCGTCACCTCTGTCATCGCGACCTGACCGGTCGGACGCCTGACGGACGAAGCCCTGTTCCGGATGCTGGCCATTAGCATCCGGAACAGGGCCGCACCAATGAATATACGTGCGGCTCCGAGCCGCAGAGGAGAGATACCCGATGCCTCAAGCACCTTCTCGCGGCAATGTCCGGTTCCTCGTGACCTTCGGGCTCGTCGCTGCTGTGGCCGCCCCCGGGGTGGTTTACGCCCTCACTGAGGGTCCGGCCCGCACCAGAGGGCTGCTCATCTGCGTCGGGATCGAGTTGGCGCTCATCGTCTGTGTCGGCCTGTACCTCCGTGCGAGGGGGCGGGCCGGGGCGTGACCGACATCGTCGACATCACGGGACTCACGAAGCGCTACGGCGAAATGACCGCGGTCGAGGACGTGTCCTTCACCGTCCGGCCGGGTCGAGTGGTGGGACTCCTCGGGCGCAACGGGGCCGGGAAGACGACGACCTTGCGGATGCTGCTGGGTCTCGCGCGTCCGACCTCGGGCGGCGCTACGATCTTCGGTCACCCCTATGCTCAACTGCCCCGCGCGGCGCACCGGGTGGGAGTCAGTATCGACGGGATCGGCCCTTCCGGCGCGGGTTCCGGGCGAAGTGACTTGCGGATCTGGGCCAAGGCTCTCGGCCTCTCTCGTACGAGGGTGGACGACGTCCTCGAACAGGTAGGGCTCGCCGCGGACGCCCACCGCAATCTCCGCGACTATTCCCAGGGCATGCGGCAGCGGCACGCCCTGGCGACCGCCTTGCTCGCTGACCCCGAACTGCTCATCCTGGACGAACCTTCCAACGGGCTCGACCCCGACGGCATCCGCTGGCTCCGGGAGCTTCTGCGGTCACTCGCAGAGGAAGGGCGCACCGTGCTGGTCTCCAGCCACATCCTGGCGGAGGTTGAGCAAGTGGCCGACGACATCGTCATCCTTCAGAAGACGCTGCGCTACAGCGGCACGGCCGCCGACCTGACGCAGAACGGCGAGGTCAGCCTGGAGAGCCGCTTCTTCGACCTGGTGGGACCCGCGGTGAAGGAGAACGCGCATGCTTGACCTGGTCGGAGCCGAGTGGCGCAAAATCTGGACCGGGCGGGCCTGGTGGGCCGTGGCCGCCGCCGCCGTGCTGATGTGTGTGATGGCCGATGCCGGCTTCCTGCAGCAGGAGATCGCCAAGGCTCCGGAGGGCGGCAGCACCCGCGAGATCACATCCACCCTGGTGCAGGGCTGGTTCATGGTCGAACTCGCCGCCGCGGTGGTCGCCATGCTCGCGGTCACCCGAGAGTTCGGAAACGGCGCCATCAGCAGGTCGGTTCTGCTGAGCGGAGGGAGAGGCCGGCTGCTCGCGGCCAAGCTGATCGCCGCTGTCGGCTGCGGCACGGTGTTCGCCATGGGGGCCGGTGTGCTGGCCGCTGCCAGCCCGTGGGTGTTCCTGGCCGGGCGCGCGCAGGAGCCCGAGTGGACGGCGACCACCACCTGGACGCTGCTCGGGGTGATGCTGGTCATCGTGGTGGGCGCCGTGTGGGGCGCATTGCTCGGGTTGCTCGTCCGGCAGCAGGTCGCCGCCCTTCTCGTCCTGCTGATCAGCACCTGGCTCGTCGGGGAGGGCCTGCTGCGGATCCTCCCGGAGATCGGCAGGTTCACCATTGACGAGGCCATGGCGTCCGTGTACCGGGGCGGCAATGAGGATCTGCTGCCGATCCCATGGGCACTGGTGGTTCTCGCGGCGTGGATCGTCGTGGGCACGATCGCTGCCCGGACGCTGTTCCTGCGCAGGGACCTACCGTGAGACCGACCCTGAACCGGCCGCAGGTGGACACGACTTCGGCGTCCTTGCCCGAGTGTCCGCGCCTGGCGCCGGACGTGCGGGTTCACGAGCCGATCGAGAGCGGCGCTCCCTGGCTCGTCCAGTCGGGGACGCAGCGCTACCTACGGGTGACCGCCGGCATGGCGAAGCTCCTGAGCCTTGCCGACGGTACTCGCAACGCTGAGGCCATGGCGAGGGAGCTCGGCGATCCCTGGACCGTCGAGCTGGTGGGCGAGGGGCTGGTGCGCGCGCAGCGCACCCAGCTTCTTGAGGACGCGGAGCGCAAACCTCGCCGGGACCGGAGAATCACCTTCGTCCCACCGCTCACCGTCCAGTTCACTCTGGTGCGTCCGGAACGCATGCTGAGCAGGTTTCGCCCGCTCACCGCACCTCTGGCACACCGTGGTTGGGCGGTCGTCGCAGCAGTCCTTGCCGTGGCGGGACTGCTGTGTCTCATCGCCCAGGCCGAGGCGACCTTGGATGCCTTGGCCGAGCCGATCTCCACGTCGACGCTGATCGCGCTGATTGTCGTCACGTACTGCGGCACCATGCTGCACGAGCTCTCGCACGGCCTGGTGCTGAGCCACTACGGTGGCAGGCCCAGCCGCATGGGCTTCATGCTCTTCTACCTGACGCCTGCGTTCTTCTGTGACGTGACCGACGGGTGGCGGCTGCCGAAGAACCGCCAGCGCGTACGTGTCGCACTGGCCGGCATCGCCACTCAGGCGGTCATAGCCGGCCTCGCCGGCGTCGGCTCCGTCGTCGTGGCGGCGGCAGGCGGCAGCCCCGCGCTGCGGGATGTTCTGCTGCTCCTCACGGTGACCAACTACGTCTCCGGGTTCTTCAACGCCATACCGTTCGTCAAACTGGACGGTTACCTGGCGCTCATGAGCCACCTGGACATCTCCCATCTGCGGGACCGCTCCATGACGGACGCGCGTCGGTTCGTCGCCAGGCTGCTGTTCGGCGGACGCTATGAGCGTGCGCTGCCCGGGATCGACTGGGCACCGCTGTTCGGTGTGGCGTGCATGCTGTTTCCGTTGTACGTCGTGAGCATGGCCTTCACGCTCTGGGGCTCGCTCCTTGAGAGCACGGGCATGGTGGGCGCCGTCGTCGTCTCCGTCGCTGTCGGCTACCTGATGCTGCGCGTCTACGTCGGCGCCCTCAAACTGGATGCGGAGGCCCGGACCGCCGGAGCGCCGCTTTGGCGGCGCTTGACTGCCTCTGTGGCGGGGGTCGCAGCCGTGGCGGCAGTCATGTTGGGTGTGTCCGTGCCGTACACCGTCACCGGTGGCTTCGTGGTGGAGCAGGGCCGGACGCTCTTCGTGTCGACCGGCACGACCGACCGGGGTGCTGTCCAGCCCGGCGCCGAGGTGCGTCTGCTGAGCGGGGGTGCCGTACTGCAGAAGCAGTTGGGCACAGCTTCGGTGACTTCCACCGATTTCGTCGACCTGTCGGTGCCGATCTCTGCCTTCGTCCCGGTGAAGGGCCTCGACTCGGTACGGGTGCCGGCCACAGGGATTGCCCTCGACGGCGGACGGCTGCCCTCGGGGACCACGGGCCAAGCCGTGGTGAGCGCAGGCGAGCGGCGCTTGGGTGACTGGCTTTACCTGAAGTATCTGGCGCCCTTCTGGCGCTGATCCCCGCCTGCCACTTTTGATCTCCGTACTTCCGAAGGCGGTTGAACCTGTCATGGATGCTTATCGGCGTGTGATGTTCCTGGCGCCAGGCACGCCCTTCTTCGACCGGGACGAGGCCGACACCGGCGCTGCGGACGACGACTTCCGTAGCGTGACGTCGGCGACGCCTGACGATTGGTCGTGCCATACGGGGCCCGACTGGACCATGCTGACCCCGCACGGGTTCCGGATGCCACCGCAGGGATGGAAGATCCATGTGTCGGCCACGACGGAGAATGCGCAGCGAGTTCTCGCCCGGTCTTGGGAGTGGCTGGTGGCCCGCCGCATGGCGTTCAAGTTCATCCGCAGCAGGAAGGTGCTGCTGCGACGCAACGGCAAGTACGGCGACCGTGGAGCCAGCGGCAAGTTCATCACCATCTATCCCGAAGACGAGACGCGCCTGGCCTGCGTGCTGAACGAGCTGGGAACCATCCTCGACGGGGAGCAGGGTCCCTACATACTCAGTGACCTCAGGTGGCGTTCCGGTCCCCTTTATGTGCGCTACGGCGGATTCGTCGCGCGCACCATGACGTCGGAGAGGGGGGTGACGGTCCCCTGCATCGAGGATCCCGAGGGCAAGCTGGTACCGGACCTGCGCGGTCCGTCGTTCCGGCCCCCGGAGTGGGTGACCATTCCCGACTGCCTGACCGAAGCGGTGGAGGCACGCAACGCCGGCACCCTGCACGACTTCCCCTACCGCGCCGAACAGGCCCTGCACTTCTCCAATGGTGGGGGTGTCTACCGCGGCACCGACCTGCGCACGGGCGAGCCCGTCCTGCTCCGGGAGGCGAGACCGCTCGCCGGGGTCGACGCCAACGGTGAGGACGCGGTCGTCCGACTCACCCGGGAGCGTGACTGCCTGCGCAAGCTCGCCGGTCTCAAGTGGGTGCCTGAGCTCATCGAAGCCCGTGTGGGGCACGAACACCACTTCCTCGTGCGGGAGTACGTGGAGGGCGAGACGCTCGCGGTGCGGACCACCAGGGACAACCCGTCTTCTCCGAGCGCTGATCCGGACAGGACCGCCACCTACACCCGATGGGCGCTCGACGTGCTCGACCAGATCGAGCAGGGAGTGCGGGCCATGCACGAGCGGGGCGTCGTCTTCGGCGACCTGCACCCCGGCAACGTCATGGTTCGCCCGGACGGCTCCGTCGCATTCATCGACCTGGAGACGGCGTCGACCGATCTCACCGCGCACCAGATCCACGCGGCGCCGGGCTTCGCCGCACCCCCCGCCTACCGCGGCAAGGACATCGACAGGTACGCCCTGGGCTGCCTGCGCCTCGCTCTGTTCGCCCCGCTCACCAGCCTCCTGCCGTGGGGGGCCGACAAGCTGGACCAGCTGATCGAGCTCGTGGAGGCCCGGTACCCGGTTCCGGAGGACTACGGAGCGAAGGTGCGCGCCGACCTCGCGCCGCTCACGAGCGGTGACGGTGCGGCCGCACAGGACGGCGACGTGACTGCGGTGCCCGGCGATCAGTCCGGCGCCGTGGCCCAGCAGGTCACAGCGGGCCGACCGGGTCCGGCTGCCGTGGGCCAAGGCATTCTCGCGATGGCCACGCCCCAGCGCGAGGACCGCCTCTTCCCTGGTGACACGGCCCAGTTCCTCCTGCCGGAGGGCGGGACCTGCCTCGCATACGGAGCCGCAGGGGTGCTGTGGGCCCTCAGCGAGGCGGGGACGGAGATTCCCGCTGCCCACATCGACTGGCTCGAGACGTCCGCGCGTCGGCTCACCGACCCGTCCCCGGGGCTCTACACCGGCACGTCCGGTGTCGCGTGCGTGCTTCAGCACCTCGGCCGGTCCGATGCCGCCGCGGCGCTGCTCAAAGAGGCGTCCGGGGTGGAACCCGCGAACGACAGCCTTCTGGACGGCCGGGCCGGGCTCGGGCTCGCCCATCTGTACCTGGCGCGAGCTACAGGGGACGACGCGGCCCTGAAGCAGGCCACGGTCCTGGCGGAGCAGTTGATCGAGAACGCGGCGACCCGGCCACCCCGCCGCGGTGAAGCCGGTCTGATGCGCGGCAGGTCCGGTAGCGCGTTGCTCCTGCTGCGTCTGCACGCCCATACGCCTGACACCGGCCTGCTCGACGGGGCCCGTGAGCTGCTCGACGCCGATCTGCGCGCCCTCGGGTGGACGGTGGAGCCGGGTGCGAAAAGGGGCGTCGTCCGTGCCGGGGCGGAGGAAGGCTGGGCGGAAGGTGCCGTCGGTGCACGTCCCACTTTCGCCGCCGGCAGTGGCGGCACCTCCATGGTCCTCAAGGAGTACCTCGCCCAGCGCGACGAGCCGCGTTTCGCCCTGGCTTGCGAAACCGTCCTGCTGACGGCCCTGGACTGCATTCCCCACACCGCGGGGCTTTTCCACGGCTCCGCAGGCGTGATGCTGGCGGCCACCCGCTTGGCCGGCGAGACGGATGCTGCCGCAGTCGAGCGACTTGCCGCCGCGGTCGGCCTGTACGAAGTCGCCCACGAGGGCAGGCCGGCGTTCCTGGGCCTGGAGAACGTGCGCCTCACCACGGACCTGGCGACCGGAGCCGCAGGCGTGCTGCTCGCCCTGAGCGCCGAGAACACCGCTCCGGGGACTCTGGCGTTCCTGTGAAACGGTCCGAGGACGGAGGTTATGAGGGGCCATGAACAGCAATGACACAGTGACGATGTCCGTGATTTGTCCGACGTACAACAGGTCACGGAAGATCACGGAGACCATCGACTCCGTCCGCGCGCAGACCCTTCAGGAGTGGGAACTGCTCGTGGTCTCGGACGGGTGCGACGATGACACCGAGGACTGGGTGCGCCGGTCCGCGCGGGAGGATGCTCGCGTCAGACTCCACCGCGTCGAGCGCAGTGGCCACCCCAGCGGACCGCGCAACGCGGGGCTGGCTCTTGCCCGTGGTGAGTTCATCGCCTATCTGGACCATGACGACGTCTGGCGGCCCGATCACCTTCGTGTCCTGCTCGGCATGCTGCGTGCGGACGCGGACCTTGCGGTGACGGGTTGTACGTACCACGACGCCGACGGCGAGGAGGCCGCCGAGTTCTCACCGCTGTCGGCCTTCTGGCATCCCCAACTCCAATTGCTCGGGCCTATGTTCGAGCCATCAAGGGTGGGACATCGCCGCGGTGTCGTGGAGCGGGTCGGAGGCTGGCGCAGCGGTGCCGGTCTGGAGGACTGGGATCTGTGGCTGAGGGTGGCCGACGCGGGCCATACATTCCGCACCGTCGTGGAACCGACCGCGGCCCTTCTGATGGACAGCGGCACCCGTAGGAACCGGATGCCGCGTCCCCACCGGCTGCCCATGGTCGTCCTCGACGATGCGAGAACCGCCCATGCGCTGCTGTGTGAACTTCAGTCCGGCCGGCACGACGAGTTGTTCCGCGCCGCCGTCCTGGCGGACATGAGGGACTGGTACCGGCAGATGGACGACTCCGGCGCGCTGGTACGGCCCCTCGACTGGAGCGAGGACCTCGACGAGGAGATCGAACGCGTGGTCTCGGGTGAGGTGAAGCTCTTCGAGGAGCTGGTGTTGGTGCCCGAACAGGGACGGTACGCCATCGCGCGGAACCTGCTCTGTTCCCGTATCGAGCACGCCCGCCGCGCCGCCCGACTGGTGCCCTCCGTTCAGCCGCGCGTGCTCCAGCTCGTGAAAGACCTGGCCGAGGGCGGGCCTGTCGGGCGGGTACACCGGTCAGATGAGCCCCTTCTCCTTGGCTCGTAGTGCCGCCTGGAAGCGGTTGGCGGCATGGAGGTGTTTCAGCAGCTCCGCGACCCGCCCTCGGTAGGTGCGTACGGATATGCCCAGTTCGCGTGCTCCGACCTCGTCCTTGTCGGCGCGCGCCATGGTCTGGAGCACCTTCAGCTGCATCGCGTCCAGTGGGGCAGGGCCCTGCCCCGGCATGAGCAGCGTCGAGGCGTCGAGCGCTTGGGACCAGCAGCGGTCGAAGAACGACAGGAGCGCGCCGACCAGCACTCCCTGCTCCACCTGCATGGTGCTCTGTGAGTTGCCCCGCTCGGCCCGTACCAGGGCGGTCTCCCGGTCGGCGATCAGCACACGCTCGAAGACTCCGTCCAAGAGGCGGACCTGCGCACCGTTCCGGATCAGGTCGGTCAGGAGCGTGGACGTGGCCTCGTCCTCCAGAGCCCGTTTGTGCATCAGGGCTTTCACGGTCACCCCGCGACGCAGGCAGACCACGCCGACGCGACGTATGGCCAGGATCGTCTGCGGTGTCAGGGTCCAGTCCGGCTGCATCGTCAGCACTTCGCGCCGGGCCTGGACCGTGAGTTCCTCGGCCAGGTCGCACACACCCTTGTCGTCTCCCTGAAGCTGTCTGGGAGAACGCCAGGCGAGAGACTGACGGATCAGCGAGTAACCGAACGACAAAACTTCCTGCTGCTCCGCGTGAAGCTTTTTGAGCCGCTGTTCCATGATTCGCCCGACACTTTCGTCGGGATTGATGGCAGTCGGTTCGCCGCGTTTGTCCAAACGGACCATGCCTTGTTCGGCAAGTCTTTGCAGCGAGGCGCGGATGTCCTCGTCATTACGGTCGAGGACCACGCACAGGCCGGCCACCCCCAACTCTGTTTCTTGCAACAGGGTTTTGTACACGGATTGGTCGAAACTCGAAATGCCCAATGTGGTCAAGGTCATTTCCCCCATGACCTCATTCGAACATTTGTTCAAGTGGGTGTCAATCTCGAAAGCGAAGGAGTGAACAGGCCGCCCTGTCCGGCGGGCGGACCCCGTCTATGGGTCCGCCCGCGCTTCGGACGGCCTCTTCCCTACAGCGCTGATGAGGCGATGACCGCGGTGAGAGCGGCGACCGTGGTGCGGATCGCGTCTCCGAGTGCCGCAGCCTGGCCCTGCCCCTCGGCGATCGCGGTCAGACGGTCCTCGCGTGCGTCCGCCCCGGGGCTCTGCGGCATGACGGTCTGGAGGCCCGCGTGGTGCAGCACGGTGATCAGCGCCGCTGTGCGCTCATCGGGGTCCTGGCCCTGCGCGAGGACGGCTGCCAGCCGCTCTCGCAGCGCCGCGAGCTCCGACAGGCCCGTGACCGGGTACTTCACCGATCCGAAGGCGTTGAGAACGCGTCGTCCCTGCTCCCGTACCAGGCCTTTCTCCAATAGCCCCTGATGCGCCGTGTCGAAAGCCTGCTCGCGTACGGCCAGCAGCCACTCCCGGGGCGTCTCCTCGGGATGGCTCTGCATGTGCTCGGCCATGGCCGTGGCCGCCGGGTCCGCCGGCGTCGAACCACCAGCGACAACGAGTGCGCCATCACGCTCCGTCAGGTACCCGGAGAGGCTCAGCTCCAGCAAGGCGGCCGCCGAAACCGCCAGGGACACCCGCAGCGGAGCTTCGCGCAGGATGCCGGTCTCTTCGTCCAGGGCGAGCAGCACGATCTGCTCGCCGATGGTCAGATCCTTGGTCATGGGATCCCCCTCTCGAGAGAGAGACGAGCGAACGGAAGCTTGGGTTCCCCGCACGCTTCTGCAAAGTCGGACGATCGGACCGGTCCTGGTGGACGATGCCTGTGACCAGCGAGAACGAGGGCCGCTGAGGTACTTGTCGGCTTCCCTGTCGAAGACGCTTTCCGGGCGAAGCGGCCTACCAGGTCCAACCGCGCTCCCCGCCGCGCGCGGAAGCAGGGCTGCGGATCGGGCTCCGTCACCGGAACCAGATCGTCTGACGCAACGAGCGAACCGGATACGTGTCGACGTTCGCGAGCCGCTTGTTCGTCAAATGCTTCCCAAGTCATCGACAAACGTTGTTTGTAGACACCAAAGAGGCCAATCCACCAGTTCTCTGGTCAGGGCCGCTGTGTGAGTCTTCATGGACGATTCGCCCTTCGAACGCGGCCATGTGACGGTCGAACTGCCCGAGGTCGCGGTCGTCTCCGCCGAGGGCGATCCGGCGGAGCTGGCCGGCCGGCTGCTGTCCCGGGGCTGGTTCGACGTCCTGGAGCTGGCGGAGACCGCCCGGCCCTGTACCGGGAGCGCGGTGAACGGAGGTGCGGTTCGAAGGACATCGAGTCGATGATCGTGGAGATCCTCTGCTCGATCCTGGACGCGGAGCCGGAGGACTTCACCACCGACACCCGCGTGGTGGCCCACGAGAAGCGGGACAGCCTCAACTCCCTGGAGACCAAGGTCGCGATCGAGAGCGCCTTCCGCGTCCGGCTCGACCTGCGCGACTACCATGCCACCCGCACCGTCGGCGACCTGGTGGAACTGGCCGCCGGCGGCAGCGGACACGCGTGACCCGGGGAGGGGTATTCATGGTCCGGCACTCGTCCGACAGGCCCGGTCCGGCGGCCACGGCGCCGCTGGAGGAGCTCGATCCGACCGGGGGGCTTCCCGGGACGCTGACCCTGCCCGCCGAACGCACCGGCCCGGTGCCCGCGGTCGTCCTGCTCCACCCGTTCGGGGCGTGGGACCGCGACGGCGGTCTGCCGCCGGAGGTGACCGGCAACGGGCCGGTGCGTCTCTTCGCGGACCTGGAGGAGGCGTTCACCGCCGCGGGGGTGGCCGTCGCGCGCTTCGACTGCCGGTTCGTCACCGGGCGGCGGGAGGACGGCTGGGATCCGCGGCGGGTCACGTTCCAGGGGCTGGTGGACGACGCCAAGGCGGCCTTCGCCGCCGTCCGGGCCCATGGCGCAGTCGACGCGCGGCGGGTCGCCCTTCTCGGTGTCTCACTGGGCACCGAGGTCGCGGTCGCGGCCGCCGAGCAGCTCGGCGGCGAGCACGTCCTGCTGCTGGTGGCCCCGGTCGCCGAGCACTACCCGGTGCGCTGGCGCTGGCTGAACGTGGAGCGGCGCACCGAGTGGCTGGCGCTGAGGGGCCTGGTCGACGGCGACGGGAAGACGGACCTCGCCGCGGCGGCCGCCGACCGCGTGGGCCGGTCCGGCTGGTGGGACGACTTCGACCTGCACGAGCGGCTCGGGCCCAGCGCCGGCATCGAGGAGGTGCAGGCCCTGTTGATCGGCCGTCACCAGGCGCTCGTCGGGCAGGCGTTCGAGCAGGGGAACGAGGACGCGCCGGCCGCC
The DNA here is from genome assembly GCF_056436585.1 of Streptomyces sp. NPDC043685. NCBI lineage: Bacteria > Bacillati > Actinomycetota > Actinomycetes > Kitasatosporales > Streptomycetaceae > Streptomyces > Streptomyces sp. NPDC043685. The sequence continues at coordinate 722,386 of NZ_JBWKCH010000004.1, forward strand.
TTCTGGCGGGACTGGTGCGCCCAGCCGGACGCCTTCGTGCGGATCGGATCGGTCCGCGGTGTGGTCCGGGTGCACGTCGGTGACGACGACTGGACCACTCCGCCGCGGCAGGGCCTGCTGTTCCGGCAGGCCGCGAAGGAGGGCCTCGACGTCCGGCTCCGCCTCCACCCGGGTCTCGGGCACCTGATGTCGCCGCGCGCCGCGGACGGCACTCGTACCTACGGTCCCTTCACCCGGGAGGTGCTCGACGCGCTCGTCGATGAGATGACGACCGCGCGCTGAGCCCGGGAGGGGAGACGGCTGTGGTGGGGGCCCGGGGAATCCGGGCCCCCACCTACAGCCGCGTCCCGGCCGGTGTCACGGCCGCGCCGCGGCGGCGGTGGCGCGATCGAGTCAGCGCCAGCCGCAGATGTCGTTCTCCTCGAACAGCAGGGCAGCCTCCTGCCCTGCAACCGGGCGAGCAGCCCGCCGAGCCCGGGCGCCCCGCCGAGGGGATCGGCGGGTGGTTCCTGATCCCCGCACGGCCGAGCGGCCCTGCCTGATCACCGCCGTCACCCCGCTGGCCGGGCTGGTCCCCGGGTTGTACGCCGAGTCCCTCCTCGCCCCCGGCGAGGTGCTGCCCGCGGCCGACGCCTCCTGCTTCTCCGGCGCCACGAGCCCGCAGGTGGAGCGGGCCATCCACAGCGCGGCCACCGCCTTCCGCGCCGCCCTGCGCCCCGGGGGGAGATCCATGACGAGGAGAAGCACTCCCCCCGCGCACACGGACGAGAGCCCCGGTCCGGGACGATCCGGACCGGGGCTCTCGTCGTGGGCGGGTCAGCCGGTCGCCAGCATTCCCGACCGCAGCTTCGCCACCGTGCGGGAGATCAGCCGGGACACGTGCATCTGCGAGATGCCGAGCCGGGCGCCGATCTCCGCCTGGGTCAGTTCCTCCACGAAGCGCAGGTGGAGGATGAGCCGCTGGCGCTCGTCGAGCTCGGCGACCAGGGGGGCCAGGGCGTGGAAGTCCTCGACGAGTTCGAGGGCCGGGTCCTCCTCGCCGATGAACTGCGAGAGCGTCGTGTCGCTCTCGTCCGGGTCGCCGGTGACCGTCGCGTCGAGGGAGGAGGACAGGTAGCCGTTGGCCGCGATCTGGGCCTCGACGACCTCCTCCTCGGACAGGTTCATCAGGGCCGCCAGCTCGGCCACCTTCGGCGCGCGGCCGAGGCGGGAGGCCAGCTCCTCGGTGGCCTTGGCGAGCTCCGTACGGGCCTCCTGCAAGCGGCGCGGCACGTGCACGGCCCAGGAGGTGTCGCGGAAGAACCGCTTGATCTCTCCGATGATGTACGGCACCGCGAAACTGGTGAACTGCACCTCGCGGGAGACCTCGAACCGGTCGATGGCCTTGATCAGCCCGATGACGCCGACCTGGACGATGTCCTCCATCGACTGGCCGCTGGTGCGGAACCGGCGGGCCGCGAAGCGCACCAGGGACATGTTCATCTCGATGAGCGTGTTGCGGGCGTACTGGTATTCGGGCGTGCCCTCTTCGAGCACGGCGAGCCGGTCGAGGAACTGGCCGGTCAGTCCGCGTGCGTCCTGCGGGGCGATCTTCTGGGGCTCGGCGATCTGCGGCAGTTCCTCACCGGTGCAGGTGGCGGAATCCGTCGTCGTGCCGATGCGCGTGGTCGCCGTCACGGGCCCTCCCTCTCGTTCCGGCCCGCTCCGATCCCCCGACAGGCCACCTCCAGCGCCGCTACCCCCCCTCGCCCGGCTCATGCCCCGCAGCTGCCCCGGCGAGACGTTAGCCACAGTCGGCGCAGGTCGAGGAGGTGTCGGGGTACCCGGACCGGTATTGCGACGGTACGGGTGGGAGGGATGGGCGGTGGGGAGAGCAGGAAAGAGACCGGGGGTTCGCGGAGCGGGCAGTTGTCGTTTGACAACTATAGGTGGAGGGCAACAGCCTAGGCGTGCCGAGCGCGTTCGGGGAAGGGACCGGAAGGACCGACTCCGTGCGAGGGCGGGTACGTCAGGCAGTCCGGGTACCGGACGATCGGGAGTCTTCGGAGTCGTCGTGTATCTGGGCCGCCGCCGCGTGGCAGAACGCCTCGAGACCCTGGAGCAGCGCCCCCCGCTTCGCCGCCGGCATCTGGTCGAGCACCGCGCGCAGCGCCTGCTCCCGGCGGACGCGCAGGTCGGCGAGGAAGGTGCGGCCCCGGCCGCTGAGGTACAGGCGCACCTCGCGCCGGTCGGCCCGGCTCGCCTCGCGCTCGACGAATCCGGCCGCCTGGAGCCGGTCGCACAGCCGGCTGGTCGAGGGCGGTGTGGAGGCGAGGGAGTCGGCGAGCGTGCGCAGGTTGATGCCCTCGTGGTGTTCGAGCATGAGCAGCACCCGCAGCTGGGACGCGGAGGCCGGCGCGGTCGAGGCGCGGCCCCAGAGTACTTCCAGCAACTCCGCGGCCGTGGAGGTCACACGGGCGACCTCTGCTGGCTCAGGGCGGGGTCGGAGGGAAGTCACAGTCACACTCTCGCAGGCACCGGGATGGCCGTCAGCGTACTAGGCGTGGTGTGAGCCGCCCGGTCAGCCGCTTCCCCGCCCCGCTCGCCGCCCTGTGACAAGGAACGTTTCCGAGGACGCGTCGACGTCCCACCGAGGATGGTGAAGGACCACCGTGACCACGATCACGAACAGATTCGTGGCCGCCGAGCGCGCCCTGCGCACGGCGGCACCCCACCGACTGCTGGACGCGGTCCGTCGTGTACTGGCCGATCAGTACGCGGCGGACTCCGTCGAGCTCTTCCTGGCCGACTACGGACTGACCGTGCTCCAGCCGGTGTCCGTGCTGCCGCACACCCTCGAGCCGGTGCCGGTGCACAACAGCCCGGCGGGCCGGGCGTTCGGCGCGCAGGAGCCGCACGTGGAGGCCTGTTCCGGCGGCCTCGTCCGGGCGCATCTGCCGGTCACCGTGCGCGGCGACCGCCTCGGCGTGCTGACCGTGACCCTGCCGGGCGGCGAGCACGCCGACGGCGCGCTGGGCGAGCTGGCCGACATCGCCGAGGTGCTCGGGCACGAGGTCGTCGTGGCCGAGCGGGACACCGACCTGTATCTCCAGGCGCGGCGCCGGGACCGGCTCACGCTGGCCGCCGAGATGCAGTGGCAGCTGCTGCCGGGCCGCTCCTGCGCCGGCCCCGAGTACGAGCTGGGCGCGCAGCTGGAACCGGCGTACGCGATCTTCGGTGACAACTTCGACTGGTGCGCCTCGGCCGACCGGCTCAGCCTCTACGTCACCAACGGCATGGGGGAGGGCATCGAGGCCTCCCTGCTGACGAACCTGGCCCTCAACGCGCTGCGCAACGCGCGCCGGGCCGGGCTGTCCATCGACGACCAGGCGGCCCTGGCCGACCAGGCGGTGTACGCCCATTACCGGGGCCGCTGCTACCTCTCCGTGCTGATGCTCGATTTCGAGCTGGCCACCGGGCGGGTCCGGGCGGTGGACGCCGGGTCGCCGCAGATGCTGCGGCTGCGCGGGGGCGTGGTGGAGCGGGTGCCCTTCGAGGCCCAGCTGCCGCTCGGCATGTTCGAGGAGACCGACTACGTGATCCAGGAGTTCCGGGCCGAGCCCGGCGACCGCCTGGTCTTCGTCAGCGACGGGGTGTACGACGTCGCCTCCCCGGGCGGCGAGACCTACGGGGCGGACGCCCTGGCCCGGGCGATCCAGTCCACCCGGCTGCTGCCGGCCGCCGAGGTGCCCCGGGCCATCCTGCGCGAACTGACCGGTCACCGGGGGCCGTCCACCCCGGACGACGACGCCCTGGTGGTGTGCCTGGACTGGCGTGGCCGGTAAGTGATGGGGGAAGGCGCTGGTCGGGGGCAGCGCACGCCGGTTGTTTGGTGGTGCCGGACGCCGGCACTAATGTTTGTCATACGGCAAGTAACGGCTGAGGCGCCGTGCAGCGACCTCGGTCCGGCCCGTGCGAGGGAGCGATACAAGTGTCGGTGTCGGAAGAGAACACGGAACAGCAGCCGGCCGCCTTCCAGGTGAGCGCCTTCCTGGAACGGCGCCGGGAGCAGATCGCTCAACGGTGGGCGGACGCCGCGCTGTTCCGCACCGTCTTCACCGTGTCCCGGGACGAGGCGGTCGAGGCGGGCAGGGCCGTGGCCGCGGCGCTGGCGGCGGTGGCCGCCTCCGGGCGGCTCGACGACATCCGGGCGTCCGGCTTCGAGGCCGTGCGCGACCAGCTGGGGCGGATGGCGGCCTCCCGCGCCCGCACCGGGACGGACCCGGACGGGGTCGCCCGTGAGGTGGCGGCCCTGCGCGAGCCGGTGACCGAGCTGCTGCGCGCCGAGTTCGCGGAGCCGTACGCCCCCGAGGCCCAGGAGGCCGTGGTGGCGCTGACCGTGCTCATGGGCACCCTGCGCCTGGTCGTGCTGGAGACGACGGTCAGCGCGGGCGAGGAGCTGATCGCCCGGCAGCGCGAGCAGCTGCACGAGGTGGCCACGCCGGTGATCAAGCTGTGGGAGAGCACGGTCGCCGTGCCGTTGATCGGCACCCTGGACAGCGCGCGCAGCCAGGTGGTGATGGAGAGCCTGCTGGACGCGATCGTCGCCGAGCGCGCCCGGTACGCCATCCTCGACATCACAGGCGTGCCCACGGTCGACTCGCTGGTCGCCCAGCACCTGATGAAGACCGTGGCGGCGGCGCGGCTGATGGGCGCCGAGTGCATCGTCTCCGGCATCCGGCCCGCGATCGCCCAGACCATCGTCCACCTGGGCATCGACCTCGGCACGGTGCTCACCCGCTCCAGCCTGGAGGACGCGCTCGCCTACGCGCTCAGCCAGCAGGGGGTCGAGATCGCGCCGCTGCGGGTGGCCGGCCCGACGGCGGACGCGGGCACGCGGTGACCGGCCCGGCGGCACACGGACCCGGGGGCGGGCACGGCTTCACCGTGCCCGTCCTCCAGCTGGGCGACGTCCTGCTCGTGACCCTCCAGGGAGAGCTGCACGACGGGATGGCCGAGCAGCTCCAGCACGACATCACGGCCCGCATCTCGGACAGGCGGGTGACCGGGGTCGTGATCGACATCTCCGGGGTGGAGATCGTCGACTCGTTCCTGGGCCGGGTCCTCGCCGAGATCGCCGCCGGAGCCCAACTGCTCGCGGCGCGTACGGTGCTGGCCGGGATGCGCCCGGCGGTGGCGATCACCCTGGTCGAGCTGGGGCTCACCCTGCCCGGTCTGCGGACGGCCCTGGACGTCGAACGCGCGATGGAACAGCTGGGCGTGACCACGCTCCGCGGCGAGGGGAGCCCGTGATGCAGGCTTCCCGCCATGCCGGCCCCACCAGCCTGCCGATCGGCTCGGACGCCGATCTGGCCTGGGTGCGGCAGCAGGTCCGGCAGACCGCCGCCGAGCTCGGTTTCGGTCTGGTGCAGCAGACCAAGCTCGTCACCGCGGCGAGCGAACTGGCCCGCAACACCCTCGTCCACGGCGGCGGCGGCCATGTGGAGCTCACCGAGCTGCGCACCGGGCAGTCCCACGGGCTGCGCCTCGCCTTCGTCGACACCGGGCCCGGCATCCGCGACCTCGACCAGGCGCTGACCGACGGCTACACCAGCGGCGGCGGGCTGGGCCTCGGGCTGAGCGGGGCCAAGCGGCTGGTGCAGGAGTTCGAGGTGGACAGCCGGCCCGGTGAGGGGACCACCGTCACCGTCACCGCCTGGGCCACCGTCGTCCCGCCCTCCCGGACGGTGCCGTGATGAGCAGGGTCTGGGACGTGCCGGTGGACGACTCGACCCGGGTGCGCGACGTCCGGGTGGCGGCCGAGGAGGCCAGCGCCCGCGCGGGCCTGCCCTCGAACCGCACCGCCACGGCCGCGCTGGTGGCGACGGAGCTGGCGACCAACCTGCTGCGGCACGCCGACGGCGGGCGGGTGCTGATCGACCTCGTCGAGCGGGCGCACGACGACGGCCACCGGCCGGCCGTGCAGCTCGTCTCGGTCGACCACGGCCCCGGCATCCCCGACGTCGCCGCGGCGATGCGCGACGGCTACACCACGACCGTCGCCGCCTCGCTCGGCGCCGGGCTCGGCACCTGCCGGCGCATAGCGAACGACTTCGATCTGCACAGCGCCCCCGGCCGGGGCACCGTCGTGATGGCCCGGATCGGCCACGAGCCCGCCGTCCGCAACCAGGGCCCGCCCCCGCCCGGTCCGCGCGCCGGGGGTGTCAACGTTCCCCTCGGCCGGGCCGAGCAGTCCGGGGACGCCTGGGGCCGGGCGCGCGAGGGTGACCGTCTGACCCTGCTGCTCGCCGACGGGCTCGGGCACGGGCCGAAGGCCGCCGAGGCCTCCACCGCCGCGGTGGAGGAGCTGCGCTCCCTGGCCGGACTGCCGCCCGCCGAGATCCTGCGGAGGCTGGGCCGGGCCCTGCGCCCCACCCGGGGCGCGGCCGTCGCCGTGGCCCAGCTCGACGAGCGGACCGGGCAGCTGAGCTTCGCCGGGATCGGCAACGTCGGCGCCCGGCTGCGCACCGAGGGCACCTGGAAGGCGCTGCTGTCCCACCCCGGCATCGTGGGCGCGCAGACCCCGGCGTCCGTGCCGGTGCAGCGGGTGCCCTGGCAGGCCGGCAGCCTGCTGGTCCTGCACAGCGACGGCCTGCCCAGCCGCTGGACGCCGCCCGACGACGGGGTGCTCCCCGGCTGCGACCCGGCGGTGGCGGCGGCGGTGGTGCTCCGCGACTCGGGCAGCGCGGCCCGGCCGGTGCGGGACGACACGTGTGTGGCGGTGCTGACCGCGGGCGGAGTGAGCCGCCACGGCTCGGGCATCTGACGGGCATGAGGGAGCCGATGAGCGGCACGGCACGGGCTCGCGCCGGCCGGCGTCGGTAAGGGGTTGTTCTCCGCGGGCCCTGGGTTTTCCCCGGGGGGCGCGGGGGACGGGTGTGTGCGGGTTGCGATCGCGGTGCCTGTGAGCTGCCGCGGCTCGGGCATCTGACGGGCATCCGTCCGGCATCTGACGGGCGTTCAGGGCGCCGGGCGCGCGGCAGGGCCGCAGCGTCTCGCCCGGCGTCGGTGAGGAGGCGCCCTCTGGGTGCCCCGGACCTCAGTCCGTGCCGTCGGCGCGCGGTACCACCGCGTCGCGGGCCGCCAGGAATCCGCGCAAGCCCTCGCGCAGGGCCGCCCGTTCCGCCGGTGCCATCGCCGCGAGCGCGGTGGCCAGGGCCCGGGCGCGGTGGCCGGCGACCTCCCCGAGGACGTGCCGGCCGTGCGGGGTGAGCCACAGCTGCACCTCGCGGCGGGTGTCGGGGTGCGGGGCCCGCTCCAGCAGCCCGGCCGCCGCCAGCCGGTCGCAGAGACGGCTGGCCGTGGGCAGACCGATGTCCAGGCCCTCCGCCAGCGCCGTCAGGTTCAGGCCGGGCGCCGCCTGCACGGTGCGCAGGGCCCGCAGCTGGTGCGGGGACAGCCGTAGGGACGCCTCCTGGGCGGCGACCGACCACAGTGCCGTCAGACGCTCCACGGCATCGGCGATCTGCGCTGCGACGGCCTCCGGGCCATCGCCCGGTCCCCTCGCCCGGTGGTCGCCGAGGCCGCCGAGATCGGTCACGAAACGGTCACTTCCATAAAGCTCCGGGTACGGGAGAGGTCGCCCTCTCTCAAAGGCTGTACCCGAGGAACCGAGGGACAAGCAGCCCGGTTCGGTGCCCGGCCGGACCGGCCGGGCGGCTCAGCCGGCGCTGAGCCCCGTCAGCGCGGCGAGCGGCAGCGTGTGCTGGGTCTGCAGGACCTTCGCGCGCAGGTAGCGGACGTTGTGGGCGGTCGTGAAGACGCCCGTGGGAACGCGGTCGCGGACGTCGACGCCCAGCGACCGCAACTGCTCCGCCTTGTCGGGGTTGTTGGAGAGCAGGTCCAGCCGGCCGATGCCCAGGGCGCGCAGCATCTGGGCCGCCGCCGTGTAGTCGCGGGCGTCCTCGGGGAGCCCCAGGGCCGCGTTCGCCTCGTAGGTGTCGAGCCCCTCGTCCTGGAGGGCGTACGCGTCCAGCTTGTTGTACAGGCCGATGCCCCGGCCCTCCTGGCGGAGGTAGAGGAGCACGCCGCCGCGCTCGGCTATGCGCTCGACCGCCTCGCGCAGCTGCGGACCGCAGTCGCAGCGGGCGGAGCCGAACACGTCCCCGGTCAGGCACTCGGAGTGCAGCCGCACCAGCGGGACCGGCCCGGGCTCGCCCAGGACGACGGCCACGTGCTCCCGGCCGTCGACCAGCCCGTGGAAGGTGACGAGCTCGGCGTCGGCCTCGTAGCCGTCGTGGAATCGGAGCGGGACCCGGACGCGGGAGCGGGGGGTGGCGACGACGGCGGGGGTGTCGGGCATGCGGGGCCTCCGGGTTCCGTTTCCTGTTCGGCTGCACAGCCGTAGTGCTTCAGTTTTGAAGCAGATGCACGCTCGGAACCCTACTCGTGCTTGAAATTTGAAGCAATGAGGTCCGGTCTCGTGTGGCGGGGGTCACTTCCGCGTCGCCCGTGCCCCGCCCGGCGCGCCCGCCCTGTCACCCGCCGCGTCACGAACAGGCCGGTGACGACCTCCGCCGCCACGGCACCTCGTCGGCCGCCGCCCGTGTGCCGTCCTCCTGGAGGCCCCGCGCGATCGCCGCGGAGATCTCCTCCAGCTGCCCCACCTGCTCCTCGCTGAGCCGGTCGAACAGGGAGGTCCGCACGGTCTCGACGTGCCCGGGCGCCGCGCGCTCCAGCACCGCGAACCCCTCGTCGGTCAGCGCGGCGACGCTGCCCCGCTTGTCGTACCGGCAGGCCTCGCGCCGCAGCATGCCGTCCTTCTCCAGTCGCGTCACCGCGTACGTCAGCCGGCTGCGCGTGATCTTCAGCCGCTCGGCGAGATCGGTCATGCGCAGCCGGCGCCCCGGGGACTCCGACAGGACCGACAGGATGGAGTAGTACAGGTGCGGCATGCCGGCGTCCTGCTGGAGCTGCCGGTCGATCGCGTCCTCCAGGAGCAGCGAAGCGGCGATGTAGGCGCGCCAGGCGCGCTGCTCCTTCGGCGTGAGCCAGCGAGTCGTCATGCCGCCAGTGTAGGTTTGTTTCAAACTTGAACCAAGACCCAGTCCAGTCCCGCTGACCCGACCAGCCGCGGAGCGTCGATGCCTCACCCGTACGTCCTGCTGTCCGCCGCCGTCTCCCTCGACGGCTACCTGGACGACACCGGCCCCGACCGCCTGCTGCTGTCGAGCGCGGCCGATTTCGACCGGGTCGACGAGGTCCGGGCCTTTGTCGACGCGATCCTGATCGGTGCCGGCACCATCCGCGCCGACAACCCGCGGCTCCTGGTGAACTCCGCGGAACGCCGGGCCGCCCGCACGGCCGCCGGGCAGCCGGAGTACCCCCTGAAGGTCACCGTCAGCGGCTCGGGCGACCTCGACCCGGACGCCCGCTTCTGGCACACCGGCGGAGAGAAGGTCCTCTACACCACCGACCGGGGCGCCGAGCGCGCCCGTGCCCTCGGTCTCGCCACCGACGTGGTCCCGCTCGGCGCCGACCTCGACTGGCGGCGGCTCCTGACCCACCTGCACGACGTCCGGGGCGTGCGGCGGCTCATGGTCGAGGGCGGCGGCCTGATCCACACCCAGCTCCTCACCCAGGGCCTGGCCGACGAACTCCAGCTGGTCCTCGCCCCGCTCTTCGTGGGCGACCCCCGGGCGCCCCGCCTCTTCGGCCCGGGCGGCTACCAGGGCGGCCGGCTCCGGCTGCTGGAGACGCGGCGGATCGAGGACGTCGTCCTGATGCGCTACGAACCGACCGCCCCGGGCACCGGCGCCCTGCCCACCGCCGCCGATCACCACTGGCTGGCCCTCGCCTGCGATCTGGCCGGGCACTGCCCGCCGTCGGACACCGCGTTCAGCGTGGGCGCGGTCGTGGTCGCCGCCGACGGCACGGAACTGGCCCGCGGCCACTCCCGCGAGGCCGGCGACCCGGTCGTGCACGCCGAGGAGGCGGCCCTCGCCAAGCTCGACGCGGACGACCCGCGCCTGCCCGGCGCGACGGTGTACAGCAGCCTGGAACCCTGCGCCCGCCGCGCCTCCCGCCCGGCGCCCTGCGCCCGGCTGATCCTCGACGCGGGCGTGCGGCGGGTCGTCACCGCCTGGCGCGAGCCGGACACCTTCGTGACGGACGCCGACGGCAGCGGTCTCCTCGCGGCCGCGGGGGCGGAGGTCGTCGTCCTCCCGGAGCACGAGGAGCGGGCCAAGGCCCCGAACCGCCACCTGTTGGGCTGAGGGCGAGCCGATCGGCCCAACAGATCCTGCGTCCGCACCGCCGTCCGGGCCACGCTGCCTCCAGGGACCCGGACGACGAGCGCGGAGGCGGCGGCCATGGGGTCAGCGCGCAGACGAAGGACGGCGGCACTGCTCCTGCTGCCGCTGCTCACCGCGCTCGCCCTGCTCGTCCCCTCCTGCCGGCCCGACGGCCCGGGCACCCGCGCCATGGGCCCGGTCCTGCCCTCCGGCGCCGCGTTCACCCACCCCGGCGTCCTCGTCGACCGGGCCCAGCTGGACGCCCTGCGCGAGCACGTCACCGCCGGGCGGCAGCCCTGGCGAGCGGCGTACCTCGCCCTGCGCGACAGCCCGTACGGCTCGTACCGGCACCGGGCCCGGCCGCACGAGACGGTCGTCTGCCCGGCCGGCGACCTTCAGGGCCGCGGCTGCGCCGCGGAGCGCGAGGACGCCCTGGCCGCCTACGCGCAGGCCCTGCTCTTCGCCGCCACCGGCGAGCGGCGGCACGCGGAGAAGGCCAGGCAGCTCATGGACGCCTGGGCGGCCACGCTGCGCCGGCACACCGGGGAGAAGGCCGCGCTGCAGGCCGGCTGGACCGGGTCGGTGTGGGCGCGGGCCGCCGAGATCGTGCGGCACACACCCGGCGGGGGCTGGCCGGCCGCGCGGGTGCGCGGCTTCGAGGACATGCTGCGCACCGCCCACCTCCCCCAAGTCGTCGCCTCCGACCCGGACTTCACCGGATCCTGGGACCTGGTGGCGATCGACGCCGTGATCTCCGTGGCGGTCTTCCTCGGCGACCACCGGGTCTTCGGCCACGCCCTGGAGCGTTTCCGGGAGCGCGTGCCCGCCTACCTCTACCTGGAGAAGGACGGCCCCGTGCCGCTCACCGTGCCCGGCTCCGGCGTGGACGGCCCGCAGCGGATGGCCTCGTACTGGTTCGGCCAGACCACGTACCGGGACGGCGTCTCCCAGGAGACCTGCCACAGCTTCCGGCACGTGGGCGCCTCGCTCGCCGCCACCGCCCACATCGCCGAGACGGCCTGGCACCAGGGCGTCGACCTCTACGGCGAGATCGAGGACCGGCTGGCGACCGCGCTCGCCCTGCACGCCCGCCACGAACAGGGCGGGCGCGCACCCGAGTGGCTGTGCGGCGGCCGGGTCGAGCGGGGCCTCGGACCCCATCTGGAGGTCGCCCTGCACCATCTGGAGGAACGGCGCGGCCGGTCCGTCCCCGCCGCGCACGAACTGGCCGTCCGGGCCCGGCCCGCCGGCACCGACGACCTGTTCACCGCCTGGGAGACCCTCACCCACGCGGGCGCCCCGGACGGCTGAGCGACGGGTGTGCACGAGCTGTCCCGCGGATGGCGTACACTGGAATCACAACGACGCGGGGTGGAGCAGCTCGGTAGCTCGCTGGGCTCATAACCCAGAGGTCGCAGGTTCAAATCCTGTCCCCGCTACTGAAGGCCGAGGGCCGGAATCCGAAAGGGTTCCGGCCCTCGGTGTTTTTCCTCGAGATCTCGCGACGACCCTCACGCTCGGTGAGCGAACCACCCCGTTCCGCATCACAACTGACACACCGTCAAAACCCGTAAGTTACTTGTGAGGTGGTCAACTCGCCCGATTTAAGCCGGTCATGGCAGGTAAGTCCGCGCGAAAAAGGTTAATGATCAAGTGGAATCGCTGGAATACCCCTCGTGCGTCTATTAACGTTCGATAACGCAGCGCGGTCGTCCCAGCCGTCACAGAAGGCGGCTCCGTGCGCACGCGCCGAATCCCGAAAGGGAACCGGGGAACCACCACTTGGGGTGAATCGGGCGGATACCACCGTGGAAGCACGGTGGGTATACGCGCGTAGGAGACCTTCCTGCTCCGAACCCGTCAGCTAACCCGGTAGGCGAGAAGGAAGGAAAGGAGCACGCCCACGTGGCGTCCAACCGGCCTGCCCCCGCAGCCCCGTTCGCGCAGAAGCGCGACACCGACACCTTCGGCTACGGCGGTCAGCGCACCGACGAGGGCCCGTTCCAGGAGTGGAACCCCACCGAGGAGTCCATCCGTCCCGTCCGTGGCCGGCACCGCGTCACCAAGCAGCGCGGCGGAGGTCTCGCCCGCAGCTCCACCGTCCTGGGCGTCGGTGTCATAGCCGCCGTGGGTGCCGGCGGCATGGCCAGTGCCCAGACCGGCAAGCCCCCGGTGTCCATCTCCGTGCCGGACCTGCCCTCGGTGGGTTCCCTCATCTCGGACGACGACACCCCTGAGGGTTCCGCCACCCCGCTCAGCAGCCTCGGCACCGCCACGGCGGACCCCGAGGAGAACACCTCCGGCGCAGGCGAGGCGCTGCGCGCCCGGATCATGGCGCAGGTCGAGCACCAGCAGGAGCAGATCGAGACCAAGGCCGCGCAGGACGCCGCGGCCGCCGCCGAGAAGGCAGCGGCGCAAGCCGTCGCCAAGGCGGAGAAGGAAGCCAAGGCCAAGGCCGCCGAAGCCAAGAAGAAGGCGGAGGAAGAGGCCAGGAAGAAGGCCGAGGCCGAGCGGCTCGCCGCCCTCGCCAAGCAGTACACGCTGCCGACCTCCTCCTACACCATCACCTCCAGCTTCGGCCAGGCAGGCGCCTACTGGTCCTCCGGCTACCACACGGGCCTGGACTTCGCCGCGCCCACGGGCACGCCGATCAAGGCCGTGCACAGCGGCACCATCACGGAGGCCGGCTGGAACGGCTCCTACGGCTACAAGACCGTCCTCACCCTCGATGACGGCACCGAGATCTGGTACGCGCACCAGTCCTCCATCGGCGTCAGCGTCGGCCAGAAGGTCAGCACCGGCGACGTCATCGGCCGCGTGGGCGCCACCGGCAACGTCACCGGCGCGCACCTCCACCTGGAGGTCCACTCCGCCGGATCCGCGAGCGGCATCGACCCCATGGCGTGGCTGCGGGGCAAGGGACTCACCCCCTGAGCGGTCCACACCCGTGGAAGCACCGGCGGCCCTGACGACGACCCCCCGACGTCAGGGCCGCCGGTTTTCCGCCGGGTGTTTACGGGAACTTTGCGTCCGTTGTGGAATCAGGCATTCCTGTACGGGCGTTGACACGGAGCATGACTTCTCTGCGCAAGCTCGGCTCTTCCGACCTCGAGGTCTTCCCCCTCGCCCTCGGCGGCAACGTCTTCGGCTGGACCGCCGACCAGGACCGGTCGTTCGCCGTCCTCGACGCCTACACCGCCGCCGGCGGCAACTTCGTCGACACCGCCGACGTCTACTCGGCGTGGGCCGAGGGCAACCGGGGCGGGGAATCCGAGACCATCCTCGGCCGGTGGCTCGCGGCACGCGGGAACCGCTCCGACGTGATCGTCGCCACGAAGGTCAGCCAGCACCCCGACTTCCAGGGCCTGTCCGCCGCCAACATCAAGGCCGCGGCCGACGCCTCCCTGCGCCGCCTCGGCACCGACTACATCGACCTCTACTACACGCACTTCGACCGGCCCGACGTGCCCGTCGAGGAGATCATCGGCGCGCTCGACGAACTCGTGAAGGCCGGGAAGGTGCGGCACATCGCCGCCTCCAACATCTCCGCCGAGCGGCTGCGGGCGTCCCTGGAGTTCTCCGACCGCCAAGGACTCGCCCGGTACGTGGCCCTCCAGCCCCAGTACAACCTGGTCTCCCGCGACACCTACGAGGGTGCGCTCCAGGACCTGGCCGAGGGGTCCGGCCTCGCGGCCGTTCCGTACTACGCGCTCGCGTCCGGCTTCCTCACCGGCAAGTACCGGCCCGGTACGACGGTCGAGAGCGCCCGGGCGGGCGGTGCCGCCAAGCATCTGGAGACCGAGCGGGGGCGGCGGGTGCTCGACGCCCTCGACGAGGTCGCCGGGGCGCACGACGTGCCCGTGGCGACGGTGGCCCTGGCCTGGCTCGCCGCGCAGCCGACCGTGGCGGCGCCGATCGCCTCCGCGCGGACGGTGGAGCAGCTGCCCGCCCTGGTGGGCGTCGGCGAGCTGACGCTCACGGACGCCGAGGTCGCCCGCCTCACGGAGGCCTCGGCCTAGGAACGGTAGGGGTTGTACGCCGGGTACGGCGCCGGCCGGTAGCCGTACCCGTACCCGTACACGCCCTGCACGGGCCAGGGCGGCGCCGCCACCGGGACCGGAGGGGCCGTGACCCGTGCCGCGTGGTCCAGCGCGGGACGGGCCGCCTCCCGGCGCCGCCACAGCTCGCCGAGCAGCTCCTGCTCCCGTACGGCGAAGCCGGCCCCGGCGCGGCCCCGCCGGGCCCGGTGCCGCAGGAACGCCAGCGACGTGGCGTACGCCTCGTACCGCGCCACCTCCCGGGCCGCCGCCTTGCCCGCGTGGCGGCGGGCGTACTGGCGGGCGATCCGCCGGGCCCGCATCGAGCCGAGCGCGTACGGCTCGGCCGGCGTCAGCCACCCGGCCACCGCGTAGGCGGGCAGCTCCGCCCGGACGGTCTTCAGCTCCCGCTGCCGCGTCCAGATCACCAGCCATGTCAGCAGCCCGAAGATGGGCACCATGAACGCCGCGTACACGGCGAAGAACCCGTACTCGCCGAACGCCGACGAGCCGTTCCACATCGCGTGCATGCCCATCGCGAGCAGCAGGCCGCACACCGGGAAGATCACGCGGCGTCGCGGCCGGCGGTCCGCCGAGAGCGCGCAGATGCCGAAGCCGATGCCGGTGAGGACCGTGAAGAGCGGGTGCGCGAACGGCGACATGATGATGCGCACGAAGAAGGTCGCCGCCGTGACGGAGGCGATGCCGGTACCACCGGTGAGCTGGTCGGTGCCGAAGGCCGTGCCCAGGTAGAGGATGTTCTCCGTGAACGCGAAGCCGGTGGCGGTCACACCGGCGATGACGACCCCGTCGACGATGCCGGTGAAGTCGCGGCGCCGGAAGAGGAAGACCAGCAGGACGGCGGCCGCCTTGGCCGACTCCTCCACCACCGGCGCTATCACCGTCGCGCCGAGGGTGTCCGCGCTGGACGGGTCCGCCGTCGCCGTCGCTATCCATCTCGTCGCGAAGCTGTTGGCGACGATCGCTATCAGCGCCGCCGCGCAGGCGCCCCAGGCGAAGCAGAACACCAGGTTCCGCCAGGGGCCGGGTTCGACGCGGTCCAGCCAGCGGAACGCGGCGAGCAGCAGGGGCACCGGCAGGACGGCCAGCCCCAGCCCGACCAGGAACCCCTCCGTGCCGGTCTCCTCGCGGACCAGGGCGAGGATGACCAGGCCGGATATCGCCAGGAGCGTGCTCAGCGCGCCGTAGCGCACCCAGGCGCGCTGCCACCAGTGGGCGTGCCGCAAGGGGCCGCCCGGGCCCGGGCCGGCGAAGGGAGCGCCGTCGGTGGGACCGCTGGGGTACGACGGAGGGGGAGGGCTGGTGGCCACGGCATTGACCCTAACGACGGATGGGAGCTGTCCGCAGGCGGGAGAAGGCGCCAGAAGGGGTCAGGCGCCGGCGGGAGGCTGGTCCACGTGCTGTACGCGACGGAAGAGGAGGTCGTTCACGACATGTCCCTTGTCCAGTCCCTGGCCCTCGAAACGGGTCAGCGGACGGAAGTCGGGACGCGGCGCGAAACCACCGTCGGCCTGCGTGTTCTCGAAGTCGGGGTGCGCCGTCAGGACATCGAGCATCTGTTCGGCGTACGGCTCCCAGTCGGTGGCGCAGTGGAGGATCGCGCCGGGCCGGAGGCGGGTGGCGGCCAGGGTGAGGAAATCGGGCTGGATGATCCTGCGCTTGTGGTGGCGCTTCTTGGGCCAGGGGTCGGGGAAGTAGACGCGCAGACCGCCGAGGGAGTCGGGGGCGAGCATCTCGCGCAGCAGGATGATCGCGTCGCCGTTGGCGACCCGGATGTTGGACAGGCCGTCGCGGTCGGCGAGATTGAGCAGGTTGCCCTGGCCGGGGGTGTGGACGTCGACGGCGAGGATGTTCGTGGCGGGGTCGGCGGCGGCCATCCGGGCGGTGGCCTCGCCCATGCCGAAGCCGATCTCCAGGACGACGGGGTTGTCGTTGCCGAACAGCTCGTCCAGGTCGAGGACGCGGCTGCCGTCGATGTCGAGGCCCCACTTGGGCCACAGCCGCTGGAGTGCGTCCGCCTGACCTGCGGTGACCCGGCTGCGCCGGGGCTGGAAACTCCGGATCCGCCGCTCGAAGTGCGACCCGGCGGGGTCGGCCTTCGGCCCGTCGGGGAAGCGGGGCTCGCCCTTGGCCCGGGCGTCCCGGACGGGGTCACCGGGGGCGTGCGGGTGCGGGTTCGGGGCTTCGGGGGTGTTCGCGGAGTCAGACACAGTGCCTTCGATTTTACGGCCGTGGGCGCTCGCGCCTGCGCGCCGGTGAGGGGCGTGGGGCGCGCCGGGGGTGTCCGTCCGCCCTGGCCGCGGGTCATCGCGCCGCTCAGGGCGCCGGGGGCGTCCCGGTGCTCGGAGAACCGCTCCGCCGGCCGCGGACCCACCCGGCGCGGGCGGGAACGCCGGGCACCGCACTCTCACAGCGCGGCCAACGCTCTGCGTGCCACCTCCCGGCCGATCGGCAAAGAGGCCGTGGCCGCGGGAGACGGTGCGTTGAGGACGTGGACGGTCCTGGCGCCCTCGCGGATCAGGAAGTCGTCGACCAGGGTCCCGTCGCGCAGCACCGCCTGCGCGCGCACGCCCGCCGCCGTCGGCACCAGGTCGTCCTCGGACACCCCGGGCAGCAGCCTGCCCACCGCGTCCGTGAACGCCTTCTTGGACAGGGACCGCCGCAGCTCACCCGCCCCGTAGCGCCAGTGCCGGCGGGCGATCTGCCAGGAACCGGGCCAGGCCAGGGTCGAGCCGAGCTCGCGCAGGCGGACCGTGCCCCATCCGTACCCTTCGCGGGCCAGCGCCGGGACCGCGTTGGGCCCGACATGGACACCCCCGTCGATACCCCGGGTGAGGTGCACCCCGAGGAAGGGGAAGGCCGGGTCGGGCACGGGGTAGACCAGGCCTCGGACCAGCTCCGGCCGGGCCAGCTCGTAGTACTCGCCCCGGAACGGCACGATCCGCATGCCCGGGTCGTCCCCGGTGAGCCGGGCGATCTCGTCGCACCGCAGCCCCGCGCAGTTCACCAGGACCCGCCCGCGTACGACGTCTCCCGTGGCCGTGAGCACGGCGACCCCGCGCTCGGGTCTCCGGTCGACCCGCACGACCCGGGTGCCGTAGCGGATCTCCGCGCCGGAGCCGTGGGCCAGCTGGCGGGCGACCGCGACGAAGTCGCAGATGCCCGTCGTGCCGACGTGTATCGCGGCCAGGCCGCGGACCTCCGGTTCGTACTCGGCGATCTGGGACCCGCCCAGTTCGCGGACGGGGATTCCGTTCTCCCGGCCGCGCTGCACCAGGGCGTGCAGGCGGGGCAGCTCCGCACGGTCGGTGGCGACGATCAGCTTGCCGGTGATCGCGTGGGGGATGCCGTACTCGGCGCAGAACTTGACCATCTCCGCCGCGCCCCGCACCGCGTAGCGCGCCTTGAGGGAGCCGGGGCGGTAGTAGATGCCGCTGTGGATGACGCCGCTGTTGCGGCCGGTCTGATGGCGGGCCGGGCCCGGTTCCTTCTCCAGGACGGTGACACGTGTGCCCGGCGCGGCGCGGGTGATCGCGTAGGCCGTCGACAGGCCGACGATCCCGCCGCCGATCACCAGCACGTCACAGTCGTATGCGGTCCGCACGCATCTCACCTCCCGCCTCGATACTGCACTGCGCCACTGACAACGCCTTCAAACGCGGGACGGGCGGGAGACCCGCACGGACTACGCCGGGGTCATCAGCAGCGGCCGCGCACGCTCGCGGAGCTCCACCACCCGCGGCTCGTCGCCGTACGGCTCCAGACGGTGCAGGAGATCCTTCACGTACTCGGTGGTACGGGCCGAGGAGATCCGCCCGGCGACCTCCACCGCCCGCACCCCCTGTTCGCACGCCGCGTCCAGGTTCCCCGACTCCAGCTCGGCGACGGCGGAGACGACCAGGCGCAGGCCGTGCGAGCGGACGAACTCCTCGGTCGGCTTCGACAGGGCCTGCTCCGTGAAGCGGCGGACCTGGCGGGGCGCCTTGAGGTCGCGGTAGCACTCGGCCGCGTCGGCGGCGAAACGGTCGTAGCCGTAGAAGCCGAGCCAGCTCGGGTCGTTGTCGCCGGGGCGGGCGCGCTCCAGCCAGCTCTCGGCCGCCTTCAGGGCGCCGCCGGCCGCGTGGGCGTCGCCCGCACGCGCGTGTGCCCGGGCCTCGACCAGGCGGAAGAAGCTCATGGTGCGGGCGGTGGCGAGGCCCCGGTTGCGTTCGAGGGCGGCCTGGGCGAGGTCCACACCCTCGTCGCCGAAGCCGCGGTAGGTGGCCTGGAGGGACATGGAGGCCAGCACATAGCCCCCGAGGGGGACGTCCGCCGCCGCCCGGGCCAGGCGCAGGGCCTGGATGTAGTACCGCTGGGCCGCTTCCTGCTGGCCCGTGTCGAAGGCCATCCAGCCCGCGAGCCGGGTGAGCTCGGCGGAGGCGCCGAACAGGGCCCGGCCGACCTCGTCGGAGTACGAGCCGAGCAGCAGAGGGGCGGCCTCCACCCGTAAGCACTCGGGCACCATGGACGAACGCCAGTCGCCGCCGCCGTACTTGGAGTCCCAGCGCCGCGCGTCCTCGGCGGCCTCCCGCAGCTTCTGCACATCGCTGTGGCCGACTTTGAGCGGTGCGCCGGAGCCCTCGCCGGGGCCCACGTCACGCGCGACCGAACTGTCGGCCGGGGTTATCAGCCACCGCGAGGCGGGCGTTGCGTATGCGCTCACCGCGAACGATCCGGCGAGCGACTGCCAGATGCCTCCGGAGCCGGCCCGGCGGCCCGCGAGGTCGAGGCGGTAGAGGTCGGTGGCCGAGCGCACCGCCTGGCCGACGTCCCGGGGGAAGGCGAGGCCGACTTCGGGCGCGGGGTCCGCGTCCGCCAGGCCGATCTCGTGCAGCGGCACCGGACGGCCGAGCTTCTGCCCGATGGCGGCGGCGATGAGGTGCGGCGCGGCGCCCTGGGGCACCATGCCCTTCGACACCCAGCGCGCCACCGACGTCTTGTCGTAGCGGAGCGTCAGGCCCCGCTGGGCTCCGAGGTCGTTGACACGCCGCGCTAGGCCCGCGTTGGATATTCCCGCGAGGGCGAGAACGGCGCCGAGTTTTTCGTTCGGCCCGCGTTGCTCCCTGGACATGCGCCACCCCTCGACACAGACGGCTGCCGCACTGGCATAACCACGCGGCATTCGTAAACCCAGCGTAGTTCGCCGCATCCCAAGCGTTAAGGGGCATTGTTCCGGTTGGCGGGATTGTGGTCCGTACTGAAGTGCGGTTCAGATACGGGCTGTTGCGACGTGCTCCCACTGTGTGGCCGTGCGCCTGTCCGTGCGCTCTTCTCCGGCCATCGCGGGAGCGCTTCCATGGTCGTCGCGTGGGTCGGCCCGCTGTACTGGATCCAGTGGGCTGGGGGACACCGCCGCCTACATCCCCGCGGGCGGCGGACCGGTCCGGGAGGCGTGCTCCGTCTCCCGGACTGCGCGGCCGGGCGACAGGCCGGCAAGCCTGTACGGAGCGTGTTCGAAGCTGTCCGCGCGATGGCGATTTGGCCGAAAATCGATCCCGTCGGTCAGGGCGTGTCAGGGCTGCGACCATGGCAGTTGAGGGCGCGCCGGGTGTGATGAGGGCGCGTTTCGGGGGCGCATTCGCGTCGCAGTCCTCCCACAGACATGTCGCCGACATGCCTTGATTCTTGGCCGTCCCTTCCTTTCCGCCGCCTCTCGCGGCCGCCCGGATCCCCTTGTGGTGCGCGGGTGTTCGGGGTGCCCGGGCGGTGCGGGCGGCTCCGCCGGGGCGCATTCACCGGAGCGCAAGCGGCGTCGGCACCCTCTGGAACGCCTCCTTCATGGCAGCATGGTGAACCGGTTCGTACGGTGCACTGGTTGTCCACAGCCTGTGGAGGCGGCGATGCGGTGGTTGGTGGGATGGAGCAGCACCGCCGCGGCAGCCGTCGCTGCCGGTACGGCGGGGGCCACCGGCGGCGAGGGTGAGACGCTGCACCCGGTGGGGTCCCAACTCCTGTGGGGCGACCCCGATCCGCTGTGGGCGGTCGGCGACTGGCGCCCCGACGAGGTGCGGGTCGTGAAGGCCGACGAGCGGACCCGGATCGCCGTGCTCGGCATCTGCGGCGCCACCGACGAGCAGTTGCGCGTGGCGCTGTTCGCCGCGCGCGGCGGGGCACTTCGGCATCTGACCGCCTGGCCGGGGAGTTACACGGCGATCGTCCAGGTCGGCAGGCGGATCACCGTCTGCGGTGATCTCGCGGGCGCGCGGCCGGTGTTCCACACGCCCTGGGCCGGCGGCACGGCGTACGCGACCGCCGCGCTGCCGCTGGCCGACCTCGTCGAGGCCAACCTCGACTTCGGGCACCTCGCCGCTCTGCTGGCCGCGCCGGACGTCCCCGCCGCGCTGCACGACTCCACGCCGTACGACGGCGTGAAGCGCGTTCCGCCCGGGCACGCCCTCATCCTGCGCGCCGGGGCGCGCGAGATCGCCGGGTACGAACCGGTCGCCTCGCTGGCCGTGGCGGCGCCCCCGGCCGATCCCGACAGCGCGGTCGACGCGGTGCGCGACGCGCTCGTCGAAGCCGTGCGGACGCGGCTGTCCGCGCCGCGGCACGTCCCCGGGGCGGACATCGACCCCGGACCCGTACCCGGCATGGGGCCCGCCGAGCGGCGTGCCGCCCGGGGGATGCCCGTGCCGGGGATCGGCGCCGACCTGTCCGGCGGGCCGGCGTCCGGGGCCCTCGCGCTGCTGGCCGCGGGGCTGCCCGGGATGCCGGGCACGGTGCTCGGGCACGGCACCGGCGCGGGGGAGCGGCTGCTGGCCGTCACGTTCAACGACCTCGCCGTCGGGGGCCGCGAGGCCGAACTGGAGCGGGCGGGCGCGCTGGCGGCGAACCCGCGGCTGCACCACGTCGTCGTCGCGGGCGACGAGGGCACCCTTCCGTACGCCGACCTCGACGGGCCGCTGACGGACGAGCCCGGGCCCTGCCTGGTGTCGGCGGCGCGCCACCGGGCCCGGCTGGCGGCGGGCAGCGCGGACCACTTCACCGGCCACGGGGCGCGCCAGGTGCTGGACGCGCATCCCGCGCGCCTGGCCGACCTGCTGATGGACCGCAGGCGGCGTCATCTCGTGCGGCCGGTCGCCGCGCTGGCCAAGGCCGACGGATCGGTGCTGGTGCCCGCGCGCGTGTACGCGGCGGCGCGGCGGTTGTCCCGTACGCCGTACCGGTCGGGTCTGCAGTCCCTCGCCGAGCGTCTCCTCGACCCGCGCTCCGACGACGGTCTCGACGCGCCCGGCGGCGCGCTGGACGCCTCGCTCGCTGCGCTGACCTGGGGGAGACCCGGGCCGGCGGCGCGCTGGCTGACCGGTGAGGCGCTCGCTGAAGTATCGGTTCGCCTTCAGGCGTCGACGCACCGGTCGGAGCCGGTGGGGCCCGGGCAGCGGCCCGGTGACTTCCGGGCGCGGGCGGCGCTGGCGCGGCACGCGGCGGACCTGCGGGTGCTGGAGCAGGCCGCGGAGGTCCGCTTCCAGCGGCTGCACGCGCCGTTCCTCGACAACCAGGTCGTCCGCGCGGCCCGGGCGCTGCCGGAAGCGCTGCGGGTGCGGCCCGGGGCGCGGGCGGCGATCCTGCGCACGGTGCTGGAAGGCGCCGGAGTACGGGAGTTGCCGCCCGGCTGGGGCGCCCCCAGCCAGGCGACGGCGGCGGCCGCGGAGCGGACGGGACTGCGGGTGGCGGCGGACTCCCTGGTCGCCCTGTTCGACACCCCGTTGCTGGCGGAGGCGGGGCTCGTCGAGGCCCGGGTGGTCCGCAAGGCACTGCGAGGCGCGGCGGCCGGTGAACCCCTTCCCCTGGACGGCCTCGCCGACCTGGTCTCCCTGGAACTGTGGCTGCGCCGCCTGCTGTCCCGGCGCGGCACGTGCTGGACGGGGACACCGGCGAGGCAACGCGCGGTTCCGGCGGGCATCGCGCCGCAGCGGGGGGCGTTGGGCGCCGGGGCCGGCGGAGGACGGCGGGTGTAGCGACCGCCCGGCGGTTGCGGGTGCTCGCACTTGCCTTCGCGCGGCGTGGTGGGCCGGGGCCGCAGCGCCCGGTTGCGGGCATGGATGCCGCTGTGGGCGCCGCGACGAGCGGGCGACGGGTCCCCGCTCGCGCGAAGCCGACAGCTCGGGAGAGGTACCCCGCTGCCGGGCCGCGCACGGACCCGGGCCCTGGGGATGGGGTGTGGACAACAGCCCCTGCTGGGATCGCGCGCTGTCGGGGGCCGTTCCGGCCCGGCCGCTCCTTCCGCCGCGCCGGCCTCGGCCACGGCGCCCCCGAGGACCGGCCGAGGGATCTGGGCCATCGGTGACGAGGCCGTGGGCCTGCGCGCCGAAAACCCCCTGCCCCTCAGCGTCACCCGCGCGACAATGACCCCGTGCGGTACAGAATCCTGGGCGTCACCACGGCAGAGGACGAGCGTGGCACTGTCGTACCCGTCGGCGGCCCCCGGCTCCGCGCACTGCTCACCGCCCTCGCCCTGCGGCCCACCCGCGTCGTCACGCCTCAGACGCTCATCGACGAGGTCTGGACGGACGACCCGCCGCAGGACGCCCCCGCCGCCCTCCAGGCTCTCGTCGGCCGGCTCCGCAGAGCCCTCGGCAAGGACGCCGTCACCTCGGAGACGGGCGGCTACCGGCTCGCCGCCGGCGCGGACGACATCGACCTCTTCGTCTTCGAACGCCTCGTCCGGCAGGGCATGGACGCCCTCGCCGGCGGTGACCCCGCCGCGGCGGAACGGCACCTCGACGCGGCCCTCGCCCTCTGGCACGGCCCCGCCCTCTCCGACCTGCCCGACCGTTCCGCCGCCGCCCGCCCGGAGGCGAGGCGCCTGGAGGCGACCCGGGCCAGGGCGGAGGCCCGGCTACGGCTCGGCCGCGGCCCGGAGGTCGTACCGGAACTGCGCGAACTGACCGCCGTACACCCGTACGACGAGCCGCTGCACGCCCTGCTCATCGAGGCCCTGCGCGACAGCGGCCGCGCGGCCGACGCCCTCGCCGCGTACGAGACCGCCCGCCGCCGCCTGGCCGAAGGCCTCGGTACCGACCCCGGACCCCGCCTGCGCGCCCTGCACGCCGAACTCCTCGCTTCCACGCCGGAGGACGGCAAGGGCCCGACGCCCCCGCCGCCGGAGCCCGTACGCACCCGCGCGGGTGCCATCCGCCCCCGGCTGACCTCATTCGTCGGCCGCGAACCCGAGATCGACGCCATCCGTTCCGAGCTGCGCGGGGCCCGGCTCGTCACACTCACCGGACCGGGCGGCTCCGGCAAGACCCGGCTGGCCGAGGAGGCCGCCGCCGGGCTCCCGCAGGCACGGCTGGCCGAGCTCGCCCCGCTCGACCGGCCCGAGGCGGTGCCGGGAGCGGTGGTCAGCGCGCTCGGTCTGCGCGAGACCGTGCTGGTGACCAGCGAGCTCACCGCCGTGCAGGACGATCCCCTCGCCCTGCTCGTCGAGTACTGCGCGCAGCGCAGCCTCCTGCTGATCCTCGACAACTGCGAGCACGTCATCGGCGCCGCCGCCCACCTCGCCGAGACCCTCCTGACCCGCTGCCCGGGGCTCACCGTCCTGGCCACCAGCCGTGAACCCCTGGGCGTGCCGGGCGAGTCGGTGCGTCCGGTCGGGCCGCTGCGGCCGGATCACGCCCGCCGGCTGTTCGCGGAGCGCGCCGCCGCCGTCCGTCCCGACGCGGACACCGTGCTCCGCGACGAGCGGGCGGTGACGGAGATCTGCCGGCGGCTGGACGGACTGCCGCTGGCCATCGAGCTGGCCGCGGCCCGGCTGCGGATGCTCACCCCCCGGCAGATCGCCGACCGGCTCGACGACCGCTTCCGCCTCCTCACCTCCGGGAGCCGTACGGTCCTGCCCCGCCAGCAGACCCTGCGGGCCGTCGTCGACTGGTCGTGGGACCTGCTCGACGACGCCGAGCGGACGATGCTGCGCGAGGTGTCGGTGTTCGCGGGCGGCTGGGACCTCGCGGCGGCCGAGGCGGTGTGCTCGGGGCCGGCCGCCGAACTGATCGGGGCGCTCGTCGACAAGTCCCTCGTCGTGGCGGCCCCGGGCCCGGACGACGGCACCGGCGGCATGCGGTACCGCATGCTGGAGACCATCCACGAGTACGCGGTCGAGCGCGCCGCCGACGTCCCCCGGGTGCGCGCCGCCGCCGAGGTCCGGCATCGCGCGTGGGTGCGTGCGCTCGTCGAGCGGGCCGATCCGATGCTGCGTTCCGCCGGGCAACTGCCCTGGATGTCCCGCCTGGAGACCGAGCTGGACAACATCCGCGCGGCCCTCGACCGGGCCCTCACCGCCGGTGACGAGGAGGAGGCCGCTGCCCTCGCCCTGGCCATGGGCTGGTTCTGGTGGCTGCGCAACTACCGCCTGGAAGGCCTGGAGTGGCTGGAGCGGACGCTGCGGCTGGGCGTGACCCTGGACCTCGCGGGCCGTGTGCCGCCCGGCGGCGAGCCGGAACAGCCCGGCCACATCGAGCATTTCCTCTCCGCGCCGGACGGGGAGGCAGGGCATCCGCGGCACCACCTGCGGATGGATGTGCGCATGCTGCATCTGTTCTTCATGACCGAAGCCGAGCCCATGGAGACGTTCGTCGCGGAGCAGCGGCCCTACATGGAGCGGGTGTGGGACCACTTCGATGGCGGCCCGCACGCGGCCCGGATCCCGGGGCTCGTCTGCCCGATCCTCACCTCCTTCCTGGGCGACCAGCACGAGATCCGGGCCGTCCTGGACGCCGCCGTCGCCAACTGCCGCGAGTACGGCGGCGACTGGGAGGTCTCCGTAGCCCTGATGTTCCGCGCGCACACCGTCGTGGACGGACCCGGCGGCCTGGAGGGCGTCGACGACGACCTCGCCGAGCTGCGGATCCTCAGCCGCCGCACGGGCGACCGCTGGCTGCGCGCCCAGGTGTGCAGCGCGGCCGGTGAGGCCGCCATGGCCCGCAGCCGCTTCGAGGACGCGAAGGGGGAGTACGAGGAGGCGCTGCGGCTGGCCTACGAGGTGGGCGCCTACGCCGAGTCGCCGTTCCTGATCGCCCGGCTCGGCGAGATCGCCTACCGCGCGGGGGACCGGGAGGCCGCGCTGGCCTCGCTGGACGAGGCCACTGCCGCCGCCGACCGGTACGGCGTGCGGGACGCCAAGGCGTACATCCTGCTGATGCGCACCCAGATGGCGTTCGAGGACGGGCATGTCGACCGGGCGCGCGCGTGGTGCGAGGAGGCCCGCGCGCACACCGTCCCCGGCACCCCGCCGCCTCAGTTCATGGTGATGCTGCTCCTGCTCGACGCCGTGATCACGGCGAGTGAGTCCGGCCCGCGGTCCGCCCTGCCCAAGCTGGCCGAGTCCCTGCGCGAAGCCGTGGACAAGCGGTGCTCGGACGCGGTCCGGGCCACGGTGGTGGACGGCGCGGCGGGGGTGCTGGCCGACTTCGGCGACTTCCCGCGCGCGGCCAGACTGCTCGGCACCGGCGACCACTGGCGGGCCGGGCGCCCGCGCTCCCTGCCGGAGCGTGTCCAGGCGGAGCGGGCCAGGTCCGCCGCGCGTGCCGCCCTGGGCCGTGCCCGCTGCGAGGCGGAGCGCGCCCGGGGCGCGGCCCTCACGGCGGAGGACGTCCTGCGCGAGCTGGAGGAGGCGCGCGGCGCGTACGTCACCGGCCGGGCGCTGTGAGCCTGCGCTTCCGCTAGCGGCAGGTGAACCTGGACTGCGCCCAGTCCACCGGCATGAGGTGGTCGAGGGCGCTGCGCGGTTCCACCACCAGCCGGACCGTGCTGCGGCCGGTGAGGTCCACATGCACGGGCAGGGCCGTGTCCCCGCCCTCCACCAGCGGCGACCGCCACAGCAGGACCCCGTCGGCCCAGACGGAGAAGTGCACCCTGCCCAGCCGCAGCGTCATGTCGTCCACCCCCACGAGCGCGTCGTACGACGCGCAGGAGCGGTTGAGGTCGATGGTGACGGAGGAGCGGCCGTGCACGGTGACGCCGTGCGCGTACCGCTGGTCGCCGATCGACAGGCCGGACCGCTTCCAGACCCAGCTGCTCGAACCGATCCGCATCTCGGGCTTCGTGCCGTCACCGCCGATGTCGTACGACAGGTCGCTCCACTGGTAGACGGTGGGTGCGGGCGGGGGCGGCGGGGGAGTGGGCTTCGGGGCGGGAGCGGGGGGCGGGGTCGGCTCGGGGGAGGCGGGCGGCGGGGCCGGCCTGCGGGTCGGGGTGGGGTCCGGGTCGGGAGCCGGATCCGGACTGGGGCTGGTTGCGGGGCTCGGTGTCGGCGCGGGTGTGGCGGCGCCGGCGGGCAGGATCCCCGGCGGTCGTGGCCGCGGTCGCGGGCCGGCCTTCGGCGGTGCGGGGGAGGGCGTCGATGTGGGCTCGCCGGGGCGCACCACCGAGGACGGCGGCGGAGAGGCGGAAGGAGCGCTTCTGGCCTCTTGCCCCGGTTCGTCGCTGCCGGCCAGGGCCATCACCACCGCCGCCACACCGACGGCGACCACGCCGGCCGCGATACCGGCCTTGACCGGCGCGCCGAGCCCCTCGGAGACGGCCGCGCCACCTCCGCCTCCGGCTCCACCGGCCGTACTGCCGCCGCCCGCCGCCGCGGCCGCCCCCGCCGCACCGGCCGCTCCGGCGCCCCCGGCGATGAGCCCGGCCGCCTTCGCATAGCCGGCCGCCCCGAACCAGCCGATGACCGCGACCGGCACGACGGCCGGGATACCGCCGGCCACCTCCTCGATCTGCAGCGCGGCCAGCCGGCACTTCGCGCACTCGTCGAGGTGCTTGCGCAGCCCCCGCTCGGCCCGTGTGCGCAGCCGCCCTCGGGCGTAGGTGCCGAGCTGGTCGGCGAAGCGGGCGCACTCCTCGTCGCCGGTGAGGGTGGCGCTGACGTGGGCCTGGAGGTAGGCCTGCCTGAGGCCCTCACGGGCCCGGCTGGCGAGCACTCGGGTGCCGTTGGCGTCCAGCCCGAACAGGGTGGCGACCTCGCTGGGTGACTCGTCCTCGACCTCGGTGTGCCACAGCACGGCCTGCCAGCGTTCGGGCAGCGACCGGAAGGCCCGCATGGCCATGGACTGCTCGGCCTCGTGCATCGCCCGTACGTCCGCGCCCAGTTCGAGCGTGTCGTCGTCGGACACGTCGGATCCGCGGGCGGACCGGGCGGCGAACACCGCGAAGTCGTCGACGAGCTGCTCGCGCCGCGCCGACCTCGTCCAGGAGGCGGCGACGCGCCGGACGGAGGTGAGCAGGTACGCGCGCACGGCGTGGGCGGGGCCCGATCCGCCGCGGACCGCCTGGAGCATCCGGGCGAAGACCTCGGCGGTCAGGTCGTCCGCGGTGTGGGCGTCACGGCAGCAGGTGCGGGCATACCGGCGCACGGCCTGCGCATGACGCCGGTACAGCTCCTCGTACGCCGTGTCGTCGCCGGAGCGCATCCGCTCGATGAGGTCGGCGTCGGACGGCGGCAGCTCGCGCGGGGGCGGCAGAACGCCGCCCTCGCTCCGGTCACGAGGCGGTGGCGGAATCCCGCCCTCGCTCCGGTCGGGCGGGGGCGGCAGGGCGCCGTCCTCGCGCCGGTGGCGCTGGGCCGGGACCGAGCCGTCGGCGGGATGCCCGCCGGGCGGCACGCTCGCGCGTCCGCCCTGGTTCGGCACCTGCGGCGGAACCGGCCCGCCGGTCGTCGCGTCGCCGCCGGCGCTGCCGCCCGACTCGTCCCGCCCGTCAACGCTCATCGCGGAAAGCCCCCGGCAGCCGCCCCATCCGTCCGAACCACCGGGTCAGCGTGCCATATTGGCTTTTCGTCAGAACCCCGCAGACCGGACCATCACTCATCCGTGGGGACTTTGTCGCACGGCAGTACTAACCGCCACTCGTTCGGGGAATGCTCCCGCTTTCGTGCGGGCCCGGGCCGGATCGGCCCGGGCCCCGGTGGCTCACGCCGGTCGCGAGCGCAGACCCTCCAGCAGGATGTCCAGCAGCCGCGCCGACGCGGCCGCCTGCTGCGCCGCGTCCGGCAGCGAGGGCGCTGCTGTGGCGATCACCAGCAGCACGTCCGACACCGACACGTCCGCCCGCAGCTCACCGGCCGCACGCGCCCGGTCCACGAGCTGGCCCACGACCTCGAGCAGCGCCGACGTCCCGGCGTCGTCGTCGGCCGCGACCGCGGGCACCGGAGCGACCGCGACCGGCTGGTCGGGCACCAGCCGCAGTTCCGTCCCGCCCGGCTGGGTCCGCTGCTGCGGCACCCGCGGGCCGGTCCCGCCGTCCTCGACGGAGACCCGCAGCACCTGCGGCGGCAGCAGCCGTCCGGCACCGGAGGCCACCGACGTCCGCAGGAAGCGCGACAGCGCCGACCACGGCTCGTCCTCCTGCCCGAGCGCCGCACGCGCCTGGTCGGTCAGCCGGGAGGTCTCCTCCTCGGCTATCCGCCGCACCAGGACGTCCTTGCTCGGGAACCGCCGGTACACCGTGCCCACGCCGACCCGCGCGCGTCGCGCCACGTCCTCCATGGGCGCGCCGTACCCCAGCTCGCCGAAGACCTCGCGCGCCGCACGCAGCACGTGTTCCAGATTGCGCTGAGCGTCCACGCGCAGCGGTGTCGTCCGCGACACGTCGCGTCCGTTGCCCGCCGCGCTCATCGTCATGCCGCCCGGCGCCACAGCGGACGCGGGCGACCAATGAGAGTCCTGAACATGCATAAGTATTCCCCCGGTAATGACGTCTCCCCCCGGAGACTCCCCGCCATTCGACGACGGGACGAAGAAGCGCCCCGGTCCCGCGGCCCGCCCGTCGCGGACCCCGGTGAGCGCATCCCCCTACACCCCGTCGACACACGAACATAGTTGAGAGGGAGTCAATTCAGAAGGGGCAGGTTCCGCACGGAGCGCCCACCGATCGGAGTACGGGCCGCATACGTCCCGAATGTTCCCCCGCGCGCCCCTCGCACCACCCCTGCTGACCTGCGGGAACGAGCCGCACCTCGCTAATCCGGCCAAGTCGGCGCGCGCCCCCGCTCCGGTCACACAATTTGTCGGGGCTGTGGACAAACGCAAGCGACGGGTGCGTCATGGGATGGTGAAGGAACGTGCGCGCATTCTCGTTGTCGGTGGCGGCTACGTCGGGATGTACACGGCCCTGCGCCTGCAGCGCAGACTGAAACGGGAACTGGACCACGGCGACGTGGAGATCACCGTCGTCACCCCCGACCCGTACATGACCTACCAGCCGTTCCTCCCCGAGGCCGCCGCGGGCGCCATCTCACCGCGCCACGTCGTCGTACCGCTGCGCCGCGTCCTGCACCGCTGCCGGATCCTGATCGGCGAGGCCACCGCCGTCGACCACGCGAAACGCACCGCCACCGTCACCACCCTCGCCACCGAGGAGGAGGGCACCGGCGGCCAGAGGCTCGCCTACGACCAGCTCGTCCTCGCCCCCGGCTCCGTCTCGCGCACCCTGCCGGTCCCGGGCCTGGCCGACCACGGCATCGGCTTCAAGACCGTGGAGGAGGCCATCGGCCTGCGCAACCACGTCATCGAGCAGATGGACATCGCCTCCTCCACCCGCGACCCCGCGATCCGCGACGCGGCCCTCACCTTCGTCTTCGTCGGCGGCGGCTACGCCGGTGTGGAGGCGCTCGGCGAGCTGGAGGACATGGCCCGCTACGCCGCGCGCTACTACCACAACGTCCGCCCCGAGGACATGAAGTGGATCCTCGTCGAGGCCTCGAACCGCATCCTGCCCGAGGTCGGCGAGGAGCTGGGCCGCTACACCGTCACCGAACTGCGCCGCCGCAACATCGACGTCCGTCTGGAGACCCGCCTGGAGTCCTGCGCCGACCGGGTCGCCGTGCTCAGTGACGGCGCCCGCTTCCCCACCCGTACGGTCGTCTGGACGGCCGGCGTCAAACCCCACCCCGTGCTCGCCGCCTCCGACCTGCCGCGCGACGACCGCGGACGCCTGAGGTGCACACCGGAGCTGTCGGTCGACGGCACCGCGCACGCGTGGGCGGCGGGAGACGCCGCCGCCGTCCCCGACGTCACCGCCGGTGAACCGGGCCGCGAGTGCGCGCCCAACGCCCAGCACGCGGTGCGCCAGGCCAAGGTCCTCGCCGACAACATCGTGCACGCGCTGCGCGGCGAGCCATTGGAGACCTACGCCCACTCCTACGCCGGGTCGGTCGCCTCCCTGGGCCTGCACAAGGGCGTCGCCCACGTCTACGGACGCAAGCTCAAGGGCTATCCCGCCTGGTTCATGCACCGGGCCTACCACCTCAGCCGCGTGCCCACCTTCAACCGCAAGGCGCGCGTGCTGGCCGAATGGACCCTGGCGGGCCTGTTCAAACGGGAGATCGTCTCCCTGGGTTCACTCGAACACCCCCGGGCGGAGTTCGAACTCGCGGCCGGTGGAAAGCCTCCTCACGACCCCCCGCACAACCCGAAGGGGTCGTCCTGACCGGACCCAGGAACTCCTCCGGCCGGCCCGGCGTCTGACGGATGTCGGTCCGGTCCGCGCCCTGCCAGACTGGTCCACCACCACGGGCACGCCACCACGCGCCCCGGTGCGGGCCCTCCGGGGCCCCGGCCGGTTCCGGTGCCGGCCGCCGACCACTACACGAGGCAAGGATTCGTGAACTTCACGCGCTGGAGCGCCCGGCTCCCCGGAACGCAGCGCCGCGCCGCAGCGCGGACCGAGCAGACGGCCTCCCCGGACCGGCGGGGGGAAAGCTCCGTACCCGCCGCCCGTGCCGAACAACTGACCGACGAGACACCGTCCGTACCCGCCGTCGACGAACTGCGGGTGCGTGAGGTCCTCGACCGCGTCCCCTCCCTCGTCGCCCTGGTCCACGGCCCCGACCACCGCATCGCCTACGTCAACGACGCCTACACCAGCGCCTTCGGCGTACGCCCGCTGGGAGAACGCGCCCGCGAGGCACTCCCCGAGCTGGACGCCCTCGGCCTGTTCTCCCTCCTGGACCAGGTCCAGCGCAGCGGAAAACCGCGCACCGTCAAGTCCCGCAAGGCCCCCGACGGCCGCTCCTACACCTTCACCTGCACCCCGGTCGCCCCGGGCGACGGCAAGGGCGGCAGTGAGGGCCGCGGCGTCCTGGTCTTCGCCACCGACGTCACCGACCACGCCGAGGCCGCCGAGCGCCTGCGCGCCAGCGAACGCCGCCAGCGCGAGACGGCGGTCACCCTCCAGCGGTCCCTGCTCCCCCAGGAGCTCGAAGAACCCGACGACCTGCGCATCGCCGCCACCTACCACCCCGGCGGCACCGAAGCAGCGGTCGGCGGCGACTGGTACGACGTCATCACCCTGGGCGGCGGCCGCACGGCCCTGGTCATCGGCGACGTCATGGGCCGGGGGGTCCGCGCCGCGGCGGTCATGGGCCAGCTCCGCACCGCGGTCCGCGCCTACGCCCGCCTCGACCTCCCCCCGCACGAGGTCCTCCAGCTCCTGGACGGCCTGGCCGCCGAGATCGACGCCAACCAGATCGCGACCTGCGCGTACGCCATCCACGACCCGAACGAGGGCAAGCTGATCTACTCCTCCGCGGGCCACCTCCCGATCCTCGTCCGCGACGAGAACGGCACGGTGCTGCGCGCCGAGGAACCCACCGGCCCGCCGCTCGGCACCGGCGGCTGGATGCACACCTCGGGCTCGATCCCCCTCGCCCCGGGCTCCACGGCCGTCCTCTACACGGACGGCCTGGTGGAGCGCCGCGACGCGGACCTGGACGAGGGCATCGCCGCCCTGGAACGCGCCCTGGCCGGCGCCACCGGCACCCCCCAGGTCGTCTGCGACCGCCTGGTCCGCTCCGCGGGCGTGACCCCCGACCACGACGACGACGTGGCCGTCCTGGTCCTCCAGCACCCCGCGCGCACGGGAGCGGACGGCGACCTCTTCCGCAACGCCGCGCTGGAACTCCTGGGCGGTGTGGAAGCGGCCCCCCGCGCGCGTGCCTTCGCCTCCGGTGTCCTGACCAGCTGGCGCTTCCCCGCCGACCTGCACGACCTGGGCGTCCTGGCGACCAGCGAACTGGTCGCCAACTCCCTCCAGCACGGCACCCCGCCGATGCGACTGCGCCTGCGCCGCACGGACAGACGCCTGATCATCGAGGTCACGGACGGCGACGACCACCTCCCCAGACGCCGCCGCGCGGAACCGGGCGACGAATCGGGCCGGGGCATCGCCATCGTCGCCACGATCGCGTCGAACTGGGGCTGCCGCCGCACCCCCGGCGGCGGCAAGGCCGTCTGGTGCGAGTTCGCCCTGCCGCGCACCCAGGCCACCTAGAGGGGGAGCGGGATCAGACGTCCGCGGATACGGGCGCGCCACCTCGCGCCACGACCCGGTTCCTGCCGAGCCACGGCTGGTCCTGCACCTCGGTCAGCCGCCGCCCCAGCCGCACGGCCAGCACGGTGATCCCCAGCGAGAACACCAGGAACGCCGCGATGTACGGCGCGTGCAGCGAAGCCCCCAGCGGCCCGCCCACCGCCGGCCCGACGGCCAGCGCGAGCTGCTTGACCAGGGCGAAGGCGGAGTTGTACTGCCCCGCCATGCCCTCGGGTGCGAGATCCGCCACCAGCGGGGCCACGGTCGGCGACAGCATCGCCTCACCCAGCCCGAACAGCGCGTACGTCGCCACGAACGCGGCCGTCGCCATCTCCTGGCTCCCGTGCCCGAGCCCCGCGTACCCCGCGACGGCCCAGGCCACGGCCCAGATCAGCCCCACGGCGGCGATCACCCGCGACCGCCGGCGCCGCTCCACGAACCGCAGCACGGCGAACTGCGCCAGGACGATCATCAGCGTGTTGGCGGCGAGCGCCGTCCCCAGCGCGGACGTCGAGATCCCCGCCGCCTCGACGCCGTACGCGCTCAGCCCGGACTCGAACTGCCCGTAGCAGGCGAAGAACAGCACGAAGCCCAGCACGCACAGCTGCACCATGGCGCGGTTGCCCAGCAGCTGCTTCCAGCTCCCCCGCCCGGCCGCGGGGGCGTCCCCGATCCGCGGGGCGTGCGGCATCCGCACGGTCACCATCACCACGACCAGCAGCAGGAACATCGCCGCCTCGATCGCGAAGAGCAGGGTGAAGGAGGCGGCGCTGGTGGTGTCGACCAGATGCCCGCCGATCAGACCACCGACGCCGAGCCCGAGGTTCTGCAGGAAGAACTGCATGGCGAAGGCACGCGACCGTGTCTCGGCCGACGAGCAGTCCACGATCATCGTCGCCAGCGCCGGCTGCATCACGGCCTGCCCGGCCCCCAGCAGCGAGGCCGACACCAGCACGGCCGCCGCGCTGCTCGCGATCCCCAGACTGAGCGCCCCCAGAGCGGCGGTGACAAGGGCGGTGAGCAGCACCGGCAGCGGGCCGCGCCGGACGATGGCCCGTCCGGCGAACGGGAGCACGACCAGCGCCGCCACAGCGAAGACGGCGAGCACGAGCCCTGCCGTCATGGCCCCGAGACCTCGCACCTGCGCCACATAGACGTACAGGTACGGGACCGTGAAGCCGAGCCCGAAAGCGCTGAGTGCGTTGCCCACGTGAATCCGGCGCATCGCTGCGCCCATCGCCCTGGTCACGTTCACCTCTCTCACGAGTTAGGAGTGAAGACTTCGAAGCTAAAGTTCGAAGCTAAAGAGTACATACCCAAGGACTTCAAGGCAAAGAAGGGCCGTGCCATACTGCGCCCATGGGCGACACCCCCGGCCCCAGCGAGCCGACCCTCGAAGAGCAGATCGCCGCGTACCAGCGCGAGTTCCAGGACCTCGACCCCCAGGTCGAGCAGATCGTCTCGGCCCTCTCGCGCCTGAACCGCCGGATGAACGTCGCCTACGGCCGCCAGACCTCGGCCCTCGGCATCAGCAACGCGGAGTGGGAGGTCCTCAAGGCCCTCGTCCTCTCCGGAGCGCCCTACCGCCTGGGCCCGAGCGACCTCGCCAAGCGCCTCGGCCTCACCCCGGCCGCGATGACCCACCGGATCGACCGCATGGTCGCCGAATCTCTGGTGACCCGTGAGCGAGACGAGTCGAACCGCGTCCGCGTCATCGTGGAGCTGACATCGGAGGGGCGAGAGAAGTGGCTGGAGGCGATGCGCCTGGCGACGGTCTTCGAGGAGGACCTGCTCCAGGACCTGACCCCCGAGGAGCGCACGGCGCTGGGCGAAGTGCTCACCCGTCTGCTGCGCCGGGTCGAGCACGCCCAGCCGGACGCCGGCGGGCGCCTCACCGACCTGGACTGACGCCCGGGCCGAAAAGATCTTGACAGGGGCTGCTTGACAGCCCCCGGACGGATCCGTAGAGTTCTCCGGGTTGCCGCAGAGCCGTAACGGTTCTTCGACAGCACTTCCGCCGCAGCAGCGGCACCCAAACCACCAGCTCGACCTCCCCACGGGATTGATATCGGCACGCCCGAATTCAATTCGAATGGGGACTCGACGATCTGATCGACTCCGAATGGCTTCGATTTGGGATCACCGAGAGGGCGCGCTAAGGTTGGGGACGTCGGAACGGCCCAACAGCCGCAAAGACAACTCCCGCTGACCGGGAATCAGGCCCGAAAGGATCTGATAGAGTCGGAACCGCCGGAAAGGGAAA